>WBSG01000001.1 GCA_008923285.1 Betaproteobacteria bacterium SCN2 | reverse complement strand
ACACGGGCGGGCGTAATCAGGCCGGCGGCAACCGCAACGGCAACCGCACCGGCGCCGGTGGCACCCTTGAGAATATTTCTACGAAGCTCGTTCATTGCTGATCTCCTATTAATTACGAACTCAAATCTTGTTCTGAAATTTCCACGCTCGCGCCGGACTTGCATTTTTCCGTAATGCCAGGAAATGCAGCCAATACGCATAGCCATTTCATTACGCCAAACAATATGCAAACACCATGCCAATATGGCCTTGCGGCAAGACGTGCCGGTATCAGGCATGCGCACCGTTCGCACTGCGAACATGCCGGAATTCTCTATGGCATAACACCCACTCCGTCATGCCTGTTATGGAAAAAAGGAATAGCCTGCTTGTCCGGGTTTCTGCACGACAGGAGTCCGGACAAAAAAAGCCGCCCCCAGGGGGCGGCAAACGTAGCATATGCCGAAAAAGCCAATTTGCTACGGAGGACCAAGTAATGCAATTTCAAAGGAGTTTCTTGGAGAACGGAACCGTCAGCCGTATCGTGAAAATGTCATCCTCGAAGGTATTGCTGTCATTGCGAATACGATCCATCTGGTACTGCAGGCGCATGCCACGGTCAAGCAGCTGGGTCAACCCCAGTGAAGCCTCCTGGAAAGAGTTGTTGCTCAGTGAAGTATTCGGGTCGAACTCGGAGTAGCGTGCAACGACTTCCCACTTCGGCGTCAGCTTATAGCCCAGAGACAATTCATAGCCGTCGGCTTTAACATCTGCACCGGTGGTTTCATCCGTCCCGGTCATGTATTCGCCCCATACCCACCATTTGTCCTTCATGAAGTCGTTATAACGCAACACGAACGCATGGCGCTCACGGTCAAGTTCATTTCCAAGAACCTTCACACTGCCAAGACGCACGCCGTAATGCGCCCAAATCGAGCCCAAATGGTATTCCAGACTGCCGTTGAAATCCTTTTGGTCGCCATCGTCGGTCATGCCGACTCCAGTGCTGTTGTATACGCCGGCGGTATAAGTCAGGCTGCTGTCACTACCCAAACCGATCTGGTTAAACGCCATGATGCCGGTCTTGAAAATATTGGTAACAGTCTCGCCGCCATCTTCTGCGCAACCGATCGAACCACAGGAATATAGTTGCGAGTTCATGCGCGTGTAGTTGACCCAAGGCGCAATGCCTGCCGGAACATAGAATGAATGTCCAAACGGAACGATCATCGAACCCACCTGGATGTTCGTCATGTCGAGAACATCGCGGAAAGTAGCACTGGCACGAAATACCCTGGCACTACCGTCGCCACCGCTTGTCACGCCATTGCGCGCCCATTCCGTGACAACCAGATAGTCCACATCCTTCATGATGCTGCCCTTCATGTACCAGCGCAGACGCTGGAACGAGAACTCGCTCTTGTCCCTTGCGGAGTCATTGCTCTCGATGAGGGTGAATGTTGGCTGCATCTCCACGCCCATCGTCATGGTGAAATCATCGGATGGGACGGTCTCACGCCCATAAAGCATGGGCCAGGATTTATATGAATCGACCGCCGCGGCGTCCGATGCGCTCGCCACGGGCGCGGACAAGGCGCACATGGACAGGAGCAGGAACGGCATGGCCCGCTTGGCACGAGTATGGCTTTGATGTTGCATATTTTTTCCTTTGTTCGTTTTGCGCAAATTCACTGATTGGCAACCACACCTATTTGCCGGCATACAAATAGGTCATCACGTCAACAATGTCCTGGTGCGTAAGGACCTTGTTGGGTCCGTAAACGGGCATGTGTGCATTAGGGTTGTAGTAGCGAACATCCCAAAGCCGCTGATAGGTGTAGTCCAGCGGCGCCTGGCGCGCCGCGTATTGGCGCAGGCTTGGGCCAATCGTGCCGCCGTCGTGATTCGGCAGAACATGGCAGGCAATGCAGTTGCCCCAACGCAGGTTGATGGCAATCTTTTCACCGCGCTCTGCATCGCCCTGCAGCGGTCCCTTGAAGACCACCCTTTCCACTGGCGGGGAATTCATCTTTCCGCAGGGCAGTTCATAGTCATGACAGGGATAATTCTTCAGCAGCTCGGTCGGGTAAGGCTCACCCGGAACCCACTTGGGCGCTTCCTCGGCATTGGCTGCCGAAACGGCCGTCGCAGAGAGCGTGCCTGCAAGTGCCAGCACGAAAAGATAGTGACGCTTGGTATCGAGTTTCATGGTTACTTTCCTTAATTGATCGGTTTCGGCAAGGACGTCCTGGTCAGTCCAGGTAGCTGGCATCCATGTTGTACTCCGCGCCCGGAATACTCATCTTGTAGCCGTTAGCCGACGCTTTCAGGAACACCTCGATATCCGTCATCGCCGGGCTCCCCTCTTTTCCCGGATACATCCGAGAGAGCATTTGGCATGACTTGATCTGGTGCTGGAGAGTAAACACATACTCGTAATCGTCACCAGGCAAGGCGTACGGGAAGTGATAGATCGGGTAGCTTGCCGCATCGCCAAAGAACGTAGTGGGCCGCTGGCCACGCAAATAACTTCCGGCCGTAGGCGGCGTATGGCAACTGGCACATGCGAAGTCGAAATGACCGGCGCGCTTGAAGAACAAATCCCTCCCTCGCTCATATGACTTCTTGATTGGACCAGGCTTGGTTGCGTCAATCTTGATCACCTTACCGTCGGAAAGCGATGCCACATAGAAATCGGTAAGCACGTTTTCCCGTGAGGTTTCAGGCCAATCCAGACCCAACCGCTCCGACGCGCAAGTCTGGATCTGCGTACCGACAGTCACAACCCGCTTCAGCCGCTTGTTGTAGCTGGGGTAGTTTGCATAGATGCCTTCCAGCTTCTTGCCATTCTCGCCATGGCACGATGCGCAGGACTTGCCGTTGGCATTCTTCTGGTTGTAATACCCTTTTCCGATTTCCAGCGCAGGTTCGGCATCAAAGCTTTTTTGCGCCCATCGAAAATCCTTGAAATTCATTTCATGGGATTTCTTGCCAGCTTTCTTTGCCTGCTCAATCGCCTTCTCGTCCTTCCAGTACTGGTAGGTATCCGAGAATTTTTCGTCTCCGGACACATGCGGAATCGCATTCTCCCTACCAGGCCAATAGTCAAATTTCAGCAACTCCTCCGCCGCCACGCCAAGTGTGGTTGCTGTGAGCGCCACCCCCATTGCGAGGTGCAAGATCATTCTTGGGTTCTTCATACCGTCTCCATATGGTTACCAATGCGGTTAATCAAGAAGAGCCTCGCCGCAGCACTTCTCCATTACCTCCCGACATGCAGATAGCAGGTAGCGTGCCAGCCCGGAAATTCCGGATAAGCATCTGTAACAAAAAGGAAATGATTTTTGTCGGCGTTCGCATGCAGACGCAGGCTATGGCAGTTCGCCAGTCCGGGCGCCGCGACAATGGGGCAAAATGCCATACGGCGCGACACCGCCGGCAGCCTGCCCTGAATGCTGTGCTGCGTTTGACGGTACTCAACCGATTGGCTAAAGTCATCCGCGAACAAGCCATCCGCCACGAAGAATGTTTGCCTATCCCACAGCCCCTCCAGTTACCACTGCGCCGGCAAGCCTGCCTGCCACGCAGAAACGGCTCAGAGCACTGGTCATCGATGACGAGCCGGATATCGCCCAGGTACTGGGCCGACTTATTCGCACTTGCGGCGATTTCGATGTATTGCTGCGCATGGGCCGGTTTGATCTGGACAAGGAATTGCCCGAGCTGCAGCCAGACCTGGTCTTCCTTGACCTTGTCATGCCTGATTTCGACGGCTTTGAAGTGCTCGATCGGATTCAGCAAATCCTTCCTGACACGCCAGTCGTGGTCGCCAGCGCCTATTCGACCATTGAAAATGCCGTACGTGCGATCAAGCTCGGGGCTTTCGACTTTTTGCCCAAGCCATTCGACCCCGAGTCAGTGCAACTGATCATCGCAAAGCTCGAAAAGGATCTTGCGCAGCGCGCCCAATGCCTGAGCCTCAAGCGATCGCTCCTGGAGCAAGACATTTACCTGAGGAGTATCAATGGGCAAAGCGCGGTCATCTTGCAGCTGCACAGCTGGATCATGCGCGTACGCCATACCCGCGCGAACGTGCTGATCGAGGGTGAAAGCGGAACCGGAAAGGAACTGGTCGCACGTGCGATTCATGCGGATCAGGGCCCGTTTGTAGCCGTCAACATGGCGGCGATCCCCGACGAACTGGCCGATTCCGAATTATTCGGACATCGGCGCGGCGCCTTTACTGGCGCGAGCCAGGAACGCAAGGGCCTGTTGAACGAAGCAAATGGAGGTACGCTTTTTCTCGATGAGGTCAACTCCATGTCGGCCATGGTGCAGGCCAAGCTTTTGCGCGTCATCCAGGAAAAGCGCATACGCCCGGTAGGCAGCGACCATGAACACTCGGTCGAATTCCGCGTCATTTCAGCGACCAATGAAAATCTCGAGAAGCTGGTCCAGGAAGGGCGCTTCCGCAGGGACCTTTATCACAGACTGAAAGTGCTTGGCGCCGCGTTGCCGGCACTGCGTGAAAGAACCGAGGACATCCCGCTTCTCGCCCAGCAGTTTTTGCTGCACTATTGCAGGGCACACGGAAAGCGATTGCGGCAGATCCGTGCTGACGCCCTCTCCTATTTGCGTGATCGCGAGTGGCCCGGCAATATCCGGGAGCTGGAAAATCTGATCGAGGCGGCAGTCATCCTTTGCGACGATTCCGCGCATGAGATCACGGCACCCATGCTGCTCCATCTCACACAGGAAGGCGACAGTTCTGCCGAGAGCTCCCCCAGCGAAGTGCTGACTCTTGCGGAAATGGAACGCATCCACATCCGCAGGATAATGGAGCTGACCTCAGGCAACAAAGCCCAGGCAGCGCGCATGCTCGCAATAGACTACAAGACCCTTTTAAGAAAACTTTAATCCAGGATATCGGCAGAAATGTCTGAAGAGATCAACTCCAGAAACGGACGGCGCAGTTTTCTTGCAGCCCTGCTTGGAGTTGGCGCAACGGGCTTTGCTGCCGGCATCAGTGCAGCCGATAGAAGCTCTGGCCTTGGCCAGTTTGCCAAACTGGCCGGAAAGGATATCTGCCTTTCTCCCTCCTCCCTGATTACATCGGATCTTGACCCGTCAAAGCTGCCACAAGATTTGACCCTGGTCGGATCCCGCTTGCTGAAACTGGGCTTCCTCGACGAAATCGTGCGTGTCTATGAAGGACAAAGTGGAAACCCCGTCAAAATAATCGGCGGCGGATGCGACGACGGCCTGATCGCAGCACGGCTTGGCAAGGCACATATCGGAGAACTCTGCTGCCCCGTCAAGGGATCTCCGGCAGAAGGAATGTGCTGGCTGCCGGTCGCGCAGGACATCAAGCTCGTACTCACCACCCCCGACAACCCCATCAACAATGTCCGGCTAACCGACCTGCGTCGAATCATGATGGGCGACATTCGAAACTGGCGCGAAGTCGGAGGAGAAGACAGGCCGATTGCCCTGATTGTCCACAATCATTGCCCATCCTATCTGGAGCCGGTTCGCACTACGCTTATCGACAAGGGCAGGACATGGTCAAGGCACGCCATGCGATCAAACACGGACAGCGATCACCTGCGCCACCTGGCCCGTTTTCGTTATTCGATTGGAGTGGACAGCGGTGTGCTGGCCATGCCATACATACGCAACGGGCAACTCAAAGCTTTGCATGTCGACGGAGTCGAACCCAGCCTGAAGAATCTGGGGGCCGGCACCTATCCCCTTGGCGGGCCGCTAAACCTGATTTACGCGATATGGGTTGAAGAGAAAATGCGCCCATTCCTGGATTTCCTCTACAGCCCGGAAGCCACGCGAATCATTGCCCGAAACGCGGTTCCTGTTGGCAGCATGCAGGCAAACAAAATCGGCCATGCGCCTGACTATCTGGCCAGCTGACCTGCACAGACCGCTAATGACTGGCTTTCAGCCAGACTGTCACACCGCCATGTTCTGGATCAGTAATGGCGATATCCCCTCCATGAGCCAGTGCGATGGCACGCGCGTTTGACAGACCAAGACCGGTCCCTGTCTGTTTCGTGGTGAAAAACAAATCAAACGCCTTGTCGGCCTCGACATCACGAAACCCCTTGCCAAAATCTGTAAACCGCATGAAGTAGCGGCCGTCATTTTCCGCCCCGATCACGATTTCTACTTCCTTATTTCCATTTGCTTCAATGGCATTGTCAATAAGGTTGTCAACCATCTGTTCCAGTTGATGCCGATCCCCCATGGTCCGATACGGACCGCCTGGCTGCACCACGACTTTTATTCGCGATCCTGCATGTCGTTCACCCAGCTCCCTGCAATAAGCCTGCATGCATGCATCAAGATCGATGGATTCATATTTCAGTTTCGCGGGCTTGCCGAAGCGAAGCAGATTATTGACGGTTGACGAGCAACGGGAACAATAATGAATTATCCGATCGACATCCCCCAGCAAATCCGGTCTGTTCCCAAGTTCCGGCTTTAGCAGATAGGCGGTATTCTTGATCACAGTCATCGGATTGTTCAGGTCATGCGCCACGCGCATCGCCACTTGACCGATGGCCGACAGTTTTTCCTGCCTGTGAACCTCCGCTTCCAGCTCACGTATACGCCGCAAATGTTGAATCATGTCATTGAATGCATTCACCAACTGTCGGACCTCGCCTTGCCCACCTATTTCGAGCGAAGTAAGTTGATCTTTCTTAAGACGATCCGGGAGTTCGCCGACGGCCATGGTTAGCTGACGCACTGGAAGCAGCAAACGGCGAAGGTAATAAACCATTACGATAGCCGCCAATACCGCACTGATCAGCAATATCAACGCAATAATGCGCTTCGTTTGGGCTAGCGCCTCGTGAGCGGGATCGGTGACGACTATATCAAGAGCAATTACCTTTCCACTTGGCGACCATACGGGAATACGGACTGAGGACGGAGGTTGAAGCCTCTTGTTCTGTTGCATGACGGGGTACAACTTGAGCCGCTCCTCCAGCGCTCCCGCGGGGCTGCCGCGAATTCCAGTCTGTCGGCCGATTTGAACCCAGCCCGCAGCGCCCTCGCCAATCATTAACGGGGCTTGAGCCACAACCCAAAGGCTTTCATCAATCCAGGCAAGGGCAGCAGAGGCCTCATGATGGCCTTGCCGTTCTTTAGGCATGCCATCCGTGATGCCCGCCAACTTGTCATTGCTGGCGGCGATCAGTTTGCCCGTACCGTCAGAAACCGATAGCCATTCAAGACGGAAAGCGCCCGCTATCCGGTGGACGTCCTGCTTCAATGGCGCAACCTCACCCTCCAGATACATGTGATACTGGGCGCTTTGGCGAAAATCCGAATCCGCTGCAATCAGTTTTACAAGCGCCTCGTAAGTGCCTAGCTCATTCTGAATCTGCTGCGTTACCTGCCTATTCTGATTGGCAACCTGATCTCTGTGCAACCGACTGAACTGCTGGCTGACAAAGCCATCAATGCCGAAAAAAATGGCTACTGACATCAAGGCCAGCATGGCCAGAAGACCGGCCACCGCGTGGAACATGAGGCTATTGGACTGAATACTGGCATTCTGCAAATTGACGCCAGAGGGTGTTTTCATTTTGCCCCCATATATAATCCGCAACACGCGCGCGCCGACAACAAAAAAGTCTGGGCGCACTGATATTTTCCAGCCGGATCATAACAATACAGAGCCTTTTCCGCTTTTCGGCACCCAGGAAAATTTTGTAAAACAGCAACTGCCATGTCGCGTCAACAAGCAGTTCGAGGCGCGTGAATACCGCATCCTCGCCTCGCAGAGCGTGGTCGGTTTATTCCTGGACGAAGAATCGCAAAGCCTCGCCCAGCTCTCCGACTTCATCGGCAAGCCGATCTCGCTGCAAGTGGAAACCAGCTACACGCAGGAGCAGTGCGACATTATTTTGCTTTAGAAACAGCATCAACTACAGGCGGCACGGGGGAAATTCGACCAAGGCACTTTTGTTTCCCGGAAATCAAAGATGCCACCCCTTTAGCCCGTCCGGCGAGCCCCGTCCGCTATCGACCCTTCCCGGGGCGCGACTGGACGCTTCTGGCAGCCGCTCATCGCGTCGCCAGCTGCTCCCGCAGGCTATCCAGGACACCCTGCTCGCCGCGAACGCGGAAGTATGCCCCCTCATGGTCGGCTCGCTCCGCCAGCACCGCGCAACGCGCGAATATTTCCCCGCGCAACTGCTGTGCCGACCACGGCAGAAAAAGCTCGGCTTCGACGAGATCCTGCTGGAAGAATGCAACGATCGCCTGGTGCAGCCTCGCTATGTCGTCAGGATGGCGTGCGCTCATCACGATGCAATCCGGGTACGTGGCGCGCAGCGCGGCTTCGCATTCGGCTTGCGCCGCCGAGTCGCCGACGTGATCGATCTTGTTGAAAACACGCAGTCGCGGCACGTCCTGCGCACCGATCTCTTTCAGGACTTCCTCGGTAGTTTCGATCTGCCGTTCAAAGCCCGAGTCGCTGGCGTCGATGACGTGGAGCAGCAGCGACGCATCGAGCGCCTCTTCGAGGGTCGACTTGAACGACGCGACCAGCCCGTGAGGCAGGTTCTTGATGAAGCCGACCGTGTCGCTGACCAGCACGCGCGGGACGCTCTCGGGGTAAAGGGTGCGCACGGTGGTGTCGAGCGTGGCGAAGAGCTTGTTGGCGACCAGCACCTCGCTGCCCGTGAGTGCGCGCATCAGGGTGGATTTGCCTGCGTTGGTGTAGCCGACCAGCGCCACGCTGGCGAGCCCCTGGTGCCCCAGACGCCGCGCGCGCTGCGTCTTGCGCTCGACCTCCATCGCTGCGATCTCCTTCTGCAGTTCTGCGATGCGGTCACGTATCTTGCGCTTGTCCAGCTCGGTGTGCGATTCTCCCGCGCCGCGCCCGCCGACACCGCTGCGCTGCCGCCCCTGCGGCCCCGCCAGCTTCGCCGCCTCGCGCAGGCGCGGCGCCAGGTAACCCAGGCGGGCGATCTCCACCTGCGCGCGTGCAGCGGGTGAACGCGCGTTGCGGTGGAAAATCTCGAGAATGAGCATGGTGCGATCCATCACCTGGCAACCGACCTCGTTTTCGAGGTTGCGCGCCTGCGACGGTGAAATCTCGTGATCCACGAAAATGACGTCGATCGGGTCGGGCGAGACCATGGCGTCTTCGTCTTTCGCTGCCTCGCCGGGCGCGGAGAGCCGGGAGGGGAAATCCTGCGGCTCGTCCGGCTCCGATTCGTCGTCCGCTTTGCCGCCCACAAAATGGCGTATCTCCTGCCGCTTGCCCACGCCCAGATAGGCCGTCGAGTCAAAGCCGGAACGCTTTTGCGTAAAAGTGCGGGTAACCGTAAAGCCCAGCGTCTTGGCCAGGTCGCGCAACTCGGCCAGCGAAGCCTCGAACTCGACGTCGCTCACCCCCGGAAGCTGTACCGACGCCGCGATGGCGTAGCGGGGCTTTTCCTTGACTTCTTTTTGCATGCGGCGCGGGCTTCTGTCGAGTGGGTGAAGCCGGGCATTATCTCCCAATGCAAATCAAAGCGGTCGGCATTGTTGAATCCGGCGAGCCGATGAGAATGATTCCGATGCTGACCCCTTTGGATCGTTTGGTTCAGACCTTTGGTTTGTACAGCAGTGGCGGGCCTCATGGGGAACCAGACTCAGCCCCCATGGCTGAAAATCAAAAGGAGCCGGGCGCGATTTTCCAATTCACGCCTTCCCCGTGCCCCGTGGTTAAGCGGCTTTAGCGCTCAGGCGTTCAGCGATTCGAACCGCTTCGCGATCTCGTCCAGCTCGGCTTTCTGCCTGCGCAGCTTGTCGATGCCGGCCTTGACCAGGGCCATCTGTTCCTGCACGCCGCTGACGTTGTCGGCAATCCTGCCCAGGGTTTCCAGGCGCTCGTCGAGCATCTGCTTGTAGCTGCGAATGCGCTGGATGACGGGGTCGAGAGCGATGGAAAGCCAGCGCTTGGCCTCGCGCGCGGAGAGTTCGAAGGTCTTCTGGGTTTCCGAGGCGACCTCGGTGTAGAAGCGGCGGATCATGAAGTGCTTTTCCACCAGCAGGTTGGAGGGATCGCTGCAGAATTCCTGGGTTTCCTGCATGAGCTTGTCCATGCGCAGGCGGTAGGAGGTGAGGTCGAGCACGGGAATGGCCATGCGCGGCAGCCCGTGTTCCTTGTGGAAGCGCTCGCACGCCGCCAGCAGGTATTGCTGCATGGCCACGGACAGCTTCTCGGCCTGGTTGAAGCGCTGGATGGCCTGCTCGGAAAGTCTGCGCATGGAGCGGATCAGGCCCTTGGTGGTCCAGCTGTCGCCCATGGCGGCGCGCGCTTCCTCGAGCATGGCATGCAGGGCGCTTTCGGACAGGCGATCGAGCAGTTGCTCGCCATGCTGCCGCACGGCCTTGCGCGTGGCCTTGAAGTGCTCGGCAGTCGCGTCGTAGCGCACCTTGTCCTTGATCAGGTTGATGCGCAGCTGGGCGGCCATGTCCTTGTTCTTGCCGGACAGGTCCGACAACTGCTTGAGATTCGCCAGCCCTTCGCGCATGCGCACGGCCAGGGTGGCGCGCTCGTTGTTGACGTGGTCGGCGATCTGCGTGATGGCGCCCTCGAACAGGATCTCCCGGCGCGCCGGCACAATTTTGTCGGACAGCAGGTTTTCCAGGCCGGCAATGCCCGAACGGCTGATGAGGTCGGCGTCCTGCCTGATCTTGCCGACCAGCGCCTTTTGCGCCGAGACGGCGAACACCTGGTTCTGCGGCAGCTTGAGGATGCGCGCGGTCTCTTCCAGCTGCTTGTTGAGGGTGGCGCGGAAGGCGAGTTCACCGCGCAGTTCGTCCCACAGCATGTCGATCTTGTTCAGCACCGCGATGTGGTAGTTGATGTGGCGGTGCACGTAGTGTTGCCAGATGTCGAGATCGGAACGGGTCACGCCGGTGTCGGTGGCGAGCAGGAAGAACACCGCATGCGCGTTGGGGATGCTGGACAGGGTGAGTTCCGGCTCCGTGCCCAGCGCGTTGAGGCCCGGAGTGTCGAGGATGCAGAGCCCGGCTTTCAGCAGCGGGTGGGGGAAGTTGAGCATGGCGTAGCGCCAGGCGGGGATCTCGACCATGCCGCTGCCGCCTTCCTGCATCGCACCCACATCGCTGTCGGGGTTGTACAGGCCCAGCGCCTCCGCCTCCGCGCGAGTCACCGTTCGCGACTCGGCGAGCTTGTGCAGCGCGGCGTGCATCTGCTGCGGATCGTCCGGGTCGAGGGTGACGGTGCTCCACTCGATCGGCGTCAGCTTGAAATGCGCAAGCGGCTCGGTGCGCAGGCGGGTTTCGATGGGCAGCAGCCTGAGTTGCGGGGCCAGCCCCTCCTCGTAGCCGATCTCGGTCGGGCACATGGTGGTGCGGCCGGCATCGGAAGGCAGCAGGCGCTGGCCGAAACCGGCAAAGAACAGGGCATTGATGAGTTCGGTCTTGCCGCGCGAATACTCCGCCACGAAAGCCAGCATCAGGCGGTCGCGGCGCAGGGCCTCGGCCAGGTCGGTCATGCGCAGGTTGCGTTCGGCATCCAGGCCGTGATGGCGGTCGAGCCAGTCGGCGAAGGCGGTAATGCCTGCGACAAGGTTGTCGCGCCGGCGACTGTAGTCGGCTATCCCCTCTTCCAGCAAGGCGCTCATTCTGTCCTCATTTTTGGCGTTGTTATTATTTGCTGTCTGATCCGGTCAATGCCGGAAATTTCCCTCCTGTGCCGCGCACCGTCACGGTCTTCTGCCGCGATCCCTCCCCGCGCACGAGATTCACCTGCCGCTGCGCCACTCCCCACAGCTCGGCGACAAAGCCTGCCAGGCATTTATTCGCCTTGTTATCGACTGCCGGGGCGGCAATCTTTAGCTTGAGGCTGCCGCCATGCTCGCCCACTACCTGGTTGGTCCGCGCCCCCGGCTGCACGTGGATTTGCAGGGTCCACAGGTCCGTTTCGGCGTCATAGCGCGCCCAGCCGGGCAAGCTCATCCAGCGCTGCCGCTCAAAAAGCCCCCCGGGCCGCGCGCTCCAGGGCGGCCAGCGGCACGACCAGCAGGAACTGGCAGAGGATGATCAGCACCAGCGGCGAGAAGTCGATCTGGCTGGCCGGCAGCATGCGCCGGAAAGGCCGCAGCAGCGGTTCGGTCAGCGGGTAGATGACGGGGGCGATGGGTGAGTAAGGATTCACCCACGAAAGCAGGGCACGCACCAGGGTCAGGCCCATGACGAGCCAGAGCGCCAGTTTCGCCAGTTCGATCGCGCCCAGTCCGAACAGCACCGGCCACAGGCCGAGGCCGGCGAGGCTGAAGGGAAAGCCCTTGACCCACAGCAGGGCGGCGACCACAGCGACCTCGACGAGCCAGGCCAGCACGAGGCTCGCCCAGTCGTAGCCGCCCCAGCCCGGGATCACCCGGCGCAGGGGTCGCACCGCGAAGTCGGTGATCCTGACGATGAACTGGGCAAAGGGATTGCCAAACGACACGCGCATGGCCTGCATGGCGAAGCGCAGCAGCACCGCGACGGCGAGCAGGCTGCCCAGGGTCTGGATGAAGAAGGCGAAAGTGTCGGCAAGCATCAGCCCAGGCCCCCCAGTTCATCGCCCAGTTCATTCGAGCGCGCCGCCGCCGCGTTCACCGCGCGCGCGACCATGTCCATGAAGCCATCGGCCTCGAAGCTGGCGATGGCGCGCTCGGTGGTGCCGCCCCTGGAAGTGACCTTGTTGCGCAGCACCGTGGGGTCCTCGCCCGCTTCCAGCGCCAGCTTGGCCGCGCCAAACACGGTATGCAGGGCCAGGCGTCGCGCGACATCGTCGGACAGCCCGGCGCGGATGCCGGCGTCTTCCAGCGCCTCGATGAAATAGAACACGTAGGCCGGGCCGCTGCCGGAAAGCGCGGTGACCCAGTCCAGTTCGCTCTCCTCCTTGACCCAGACCACCGCGCCGACCGCGCGCAGGATGGATTCGGCGCGCGAGCGCTGCTCGGCGCTGACCGCGCTGCCGGCGAACAGGCCGGTGATGCCGGCCCCGACCATGGCCGGGGTATTGGGCATGGTGCGCACGATGCGCGCGTGTCCGCCCAGCCAGCGCGACAGGTCGTCGAGCCTGATGCCGGCGGCGATCGACACGACCAGATGGTCGCCGAGCCGCGGGCCGAGCTGTCTGGCCACGTCGAGCAGTTGCTGCGGCTTGACCGCCAGCACGATGACCGGATGCAGTTGCGCCTGCGCCAGCGCGACATGGGTGCCGACGCCGAACTGCCGGGCCAGGCGCGCGCAGGTCTCGCTGGAAACGTCGACCACCTCGATGGAAGCGGCAGGCGTGCCGTCGGCAACAAGCCCGGCGATGATGGCAGTGGCCATGTTGCCGCCGCCGATGAAAGTGATGCTATTTTGCATGGTTCCGTTTTCCGAAAATGGCGCTGCCCACCCTGACGAGGGTGGCGCCTTCAGCGATCGCGATTTCAAAATCCCCCGACATGCCCATGGACAGGGTGTCGAGTCCAAGCCCCCGGGCGTTCAGGCCGGCAAGCAGTTCGCGCAGCAGGCGAAAGCGCGGGCGCGGATCGCCGCCAGGCTCGGGGATGGCCATCAGGCCCCTCAATTTTAGCCCCGGCAAGCTTGCGAGCAGGCCGGCGAGGTCGGCCGCCTCGGCCGGCGCCACCCCGCTCTTGCTGGCCTCGCCGCTGACGTTGACCTGGATGCACACGTTGAGCGGCGGCATGCCGGCCGGCCGCTGCCCGGACAGGCGACGGGCGATCTTTTCCCGCTCGATGCCGTGCACCCAGTCGAAATGCTCGGCGATCTCGCGCGTCTTGTTGCTCTGGATGGGGCCGATGAAGTGCCACACCAGAGGCCGCAGCAGGGGCTGCGCTTGCGGGGATGCGGCCGCGGCGGGAGGGCGGCTTGCCGCGGATTCGGTGTCCGCAGCAAGCATTGCCTGCACCTCGGCCATCTTTGGCAAGGCTTCCTGCACGTAGCTTTCGCCGAAATGGCGCTGCCCCTCCGCTGCCGCGGCGCGGATCGCCGCGGCGGGAAAGGTCTTGCTTACCGCGACCAGCGTCACCCCGGCCGCATCGCGGCCAGCGACGGCGGCAGCGGCATCGATGCGTGCGCGCACCTGGCCCAGGCCCTGCGTCACATGCAGCCATTGGGGGCTGATTCCGCTCAAGTTAGAATCCGGAAAGTCGTTAAACAATAAGAATATTATCCCTGACAAATCAAAACCACAGGACTCGAAGTGGATATTTCCGAACTGCTTGCCTTCGCCGTCAAGAACAAGGCATCCGACCTCCATCTTTCCGCCGGCCTGCCACCCATGATCCGGGTGCACGGCGACATCCGCCGCATCAACCTGCCGCCGATGGAGCACAAGGACGTGCACCGCATGGTGTACGACATCATGAACGACAGCCAGCGCAAGCACTATGAAGAAGTGCTGGAAATCGACTTTTCCTTCGAGATCCCGACCCTGGCGCGCTTCCGCGTCAACGCCTTCAACCAGCAGAACGGCGCCGGCGCGGTGTTCCGGACCATTCCCTCCAAGGTGCTGACCCTGGAGGACCTCAACTGCCCGGCGATCTTCAAGGACATTTCCAACCAGCCGCGCGGCGTGGTGCTGGTCACCGGCCCCACCGGCTCGGGCAAGTCCACCACGCTCGCCGCCATGATCGACTACATCAACGACAACGAGTACGCGCATATCCTCACCATCGAGGATCCGATCGAATTCGTGCATCAGAGCAAGAAATGCCTGATCAACCAGCGCGAGGTCGGCCCGCACACCCACTCTTTCGCCAACGCGCTGAAATCGGCGCTGCGCGAGGACCCGGACGTGATCCTGGTGGGCGAGATGCGCGACCTGGAAACCATCAGCCTGGCGCTGACTGCGGCGGAAACCGGCCACCTGGTGTTCGGCACCCTGCACACTTCTTCAGCGGCCAAGACCGTCGACCGCATCGTCGACGTGTTCCCCGCCGCAGAAAAGGAAATGGTGCGCTCGATGCTCTCGGAATCCCTGCGTGCGGTGATTTCCCAGACCCTGCTGAAGACCAAGGACGGCAACGGCCGCGTCGCCGCGCACGAGATCATGATCGGCACCCCCGCCATCCGCAACCTGATCCGCGAGAACAAGGTGGCGCAGATGTATTCTTCCATCCAGACCGGCCAGAACGTCGGCATGCAGACCATGGACCAGTGCCTGCAGGACCTGGTGCGCCGCAACCTCGTCAACTCGGCCGAAGCACGATCCAAGGCCATGAACAAAGACGCCTTCCTGTAATTTCCCGCCATGAACGCCGAAAAAACCGTCCACGACCTGCTGCGCCTGATGCTGTCGAAAAAGGCTTCCGACCTCTTCATCACCGCCGGCTTCGCCCCGGCGATCAAGGTCGACGGCAAGATCACGCCCGTCGCCAACCAGACTCTGACCCCGGCGCACACGCGCGAGCTTGCGCGCGCGATCATGAACGACAAGCAGTGGGCATCGTTCGAGGCCACCAACGAATGCAACTTCGCCATCGCGCCGCCGGACATCGGCCGCTTCCGGGTGAATGTCTTCGTCCAGCAGGGCCGCACCGGCATCGTCATGCGGACCATCAACACGGTGATCCCGCGCTTCGAGGACCTCGGCCTGCCGCCGGTGCTGAGGGACATCGCCATGGTCAAGCGCGGCCTCGTCGTGTTCGTAGGCGGCACCGGCTCGGGCAAGTCGACTTCGCTTGCCGCCATGGTCGGCTACCGCAACGAGAACGCCGCCGACCACATCATCACGGTGGAGGACCCGATCGAATACGTGCACGAGCACAGGAAGTCGATCATCACCCAGCGCGAGGTCGGGGTGGACACCGAGAACTGGTTCTCGGCGCTGAAGAACATGCTGCGCCAGGCGCCCGACGTCATTCTCATCGGCGAGATCCGCGACCGCGAAACCATGGAATACGCCATCGCCTTCGCCGAGACAGGCCACCTGTGCCTGTCGACGCTGCACGCCAACAGCGCCAACCAGGCGCTCGACCGCATCATCAACTTCTTCCCCGAGGAAAAACGCGACCAGCTGCTGATGGACCTCTCGCTCAACCTCAAGGGCTTCGTTTCCCAGCGCCTGATTCCGCGCAAGAGCGGCGTCGGCCGCATCGCCGCGGTGGAGATCCTGCTCAATTCACCGCTGATCTCCGACCTGATCTTCAAGGGCCAGGTGCACGAGATCAAGGAAATCATGGCCAAATCGCGCGAACTGGGCATGCAGACCTTCGACCAGGCGCTGTTCGACCTCTACGAGGCCGGGCTCATTTCCTACGAGGATGCGCTCAGGAACGCCGACTCGCTCAACGACCTGCGCCTGCAGATCAAGCTGCATGGCCAGGAAGCCAAGGGCAAGGACCTGATGACGGGGCTGGACCACCTCGACATCGTTTAATCCCGCAGCATCCTGATTTCAGAAAATCGATTGGCACAGAGGTAACAGAGGAAGCAGAGGGGTGCCCACTTTCGGGTTTCCTCTGCTCCCTCTGCTGCCTCTGTGTCGGCCGCCTTGTGTTCTTTGTCTTCAGCGATTCGACCCCGCCACCAGCTTGTACTCGTACAGCCGGCATTCAAGCGCGCCGTTGAACAGCGGCGTCTTCCTGCTCGCCGACAGGTGGATGAGCCTGGGCAGGCTGGCGTCGGCGCTGATGATGTAGGCGCGCCAGTTGGCAAACCTGTTTTTCAGCACGTCGCCCAGCTTCGGATACAGCGCTGCCAGCTCCTCCTCCTCGCCCAGCCTGACCCCGTACGGCGGGTTCATCACCAGCACGCCGGATTCGGCCGGTGGCTCGATGTCGAGAATGTCGGCTTTCGACAGCGTCACCGCCTCGCGCAGGCCGGCGGCCTTGAGGTTGCTGTCGGCATCCCGCAATGAACGTCCCATGACGTCGCTGCCGTAGATCGGCAGCGGCCGCACCGGCTGGCAGGCTTGCTCGGCCTCGGACTTCATGCGCGCCCAGATCCTGGCGTCCATGCGCAGCATGCGCTCGAAAGCGAAATCGCGACCCAGGCCGGGGGCGATGTTGAGCGCCATCTGCGCAGCTTCCATCAGGAAGGTGCCGCTGCCGCACATGGGATCGTACAGCGGCTCGTCAGCCCTCCAGCCGGACAGCTTGAGGATGCCCGCAGCGAGGTTCTCGTTGATGGGCGCCGCGCCTGATTGCTTGCGCAGGCCGCGCTTGTAGAGCGACTCGCCGGAGGTGTCGAGATAGAGCGTGTAGCGGTCGCGCGTGAGGAAGGCGCGGATGCGGATGTCGGGCTGCAGGGTCTGCACGCTGGGCCGCGCGCCCGTCTCCTCGACGAAGCGGTCGCAGACCGCGTCCTTGATCCTGAGCGTGATGAAATTGAGGCTTTTCAGCGGCGAATCCTGCGCCACCACCTTGACCGCGATGGTGCGCGCGGCGGTGAACCACTTGTGCCAGTAGACGGCGAGCGCCCCCTGGTAGACATCTTCCTCGTTCTGGTACTTGCCGGCCGATACCCGCAACAGGATGCGCGTCGCCACGCGCGAATGCAGGTTGGCCGCGTAGCACAGCGTCATCGGCCCATGGAAGCCGACGCCGCCGCCGGTTTTTTCGATGTTTTCAGCCCCAAGTTCCAGCAATTCATCGGCCAGCGCATTTTCCAGTCCGCGCGGACAGGTGGCGAAGAACTGCTCGATGCGCTCGGGACGGGTGTCGGGCCTGTCCGCCCTGGGCGCTGCTGCCGGCCGCTCCCGGCGCCGGGCTTCGCCGCCATCGCGCCTCGCCTCCTTCGTGCGCGGAGCGGGCGGTTCCGACGTCGGTCTCTGCGGCCGTGCGGGACGCGCGCGCGGCTTGTCCTCGGCGGCCGGCTTGTCCTGCCATGCCGGTTCGGGCACCGCTTTGGGTGCAGGCTTCTTGCTGCGGTCGCGCTCGATGTTGGCCCGGCGCGAAGTGGCCGGGCGCTTCGCCTGGCGCGGCTTGTCCTCGCCGTCTTCCCTGCTGATGGAGAGTGTGCCGCGCGGCTTTCGTTTGTCGGTCATTTTTACTTTACGGCTTCACGATGACAAGAATGGCTACCGCAATCAGCACCAGCACGGGAATCTCGTTGAACCAGCGGAACCACACATGCGTGCGCAGGTTGGTGCGCGACTGGAATTTTTTCAACAGCCCCTTGCAAACATGGTGATAAGCGACGAGACCGGCGACGAGTGCGAGCTTGGCCCACAGCCAGGCCGGCGTTGGCCACCAGTATGCCGCCCACAGCCAGATGCCGGTCGCCAGCGTCAGCCACATGATGGGGGTGACAAAGCGATACAATTTCTCGGCCATGAACAGCAAACGCCGATAGGCGGCTTCATTCGGCTCCATGGCGAGATTGACGAAGATGCGCGGCAGATAGAACAAGCCCGCGAACCAGCTCACCATCATCACGACATGAAACGCCTTGATCCACAGCATGACCGAACCCGGAAACCAAAACCCGCATTCTACCTCTGAGGCCCTCCGCCCGGCGCGC
The DNA here is from genome assembly GCA_008923285.1 of Betaproteobacteria bacterium SCN2. GTDB lineage: Bacteria > Pseudomonadota > Gammaproteobacteria > Burkholderiales > Thiobacillaceae > UBA6918. The sequence continues at coordinate 229,911 of WBSG01000001.1, read as the reverse complement.
TGGAAAAGCTTTCTGCGCAACCACGGCATCACCCTGGTGTTGCTGGCCGCATTCGCCTGGTTCTGGTTCCGCCCCCCGGCCACGGTGACGGACGAGAACCGCGTCGCGCCGGCATGGGCCGTGCAGGCCGCGGACGGCCGCACGCTGGGCTCGGAACAGTTCAGGGGCAAGGTCGTGCTGGTCAACTACTGGGCCACATGGTGCCCCTACTGCCTGAAGGAAATGCCGGTGATCGAGGCATTCTGGCAGGACCACCGCGCGCAGGGCTTCGAGGTGTTGGCGGTGAGCGTCGACGATCCGCCGGAGAAGGTTGCCCGGTACATGAAAGACCACGGCTACGCCTTCCCGGCCGCGTCGATGGACCCCAGCGTGTACGCCGCTTTCGGCCGCGCCGACAGCATCCCGACCTCCTTCGTGCTCGATCGCGACGGCGTCATCCGCCACAAGATCGACGGCCAGGTGCATTATCCGCGCCTGGAAAAACTTGTGCTTCCCTTGCTTGAGCAGGCCAGACAACCATGAACGAATCGCGCCTCACCGAACTCGAAACCAAGCTCGCCTTCGCCGAAGACCTGCTTGAAACCCTGAACGAGACCGTCATCCGCCAGCAGCGCCAGCTGGACAGCCTGCAGGAACAGTTTCGGCTGCTGCATCAGCAAGTGCGCGACAGCCAGTCGGACGCGGAGCCGGCGACGCCGCGCGAGGAAATTCCGCCGCATTACTGAATGCCGTTCAGACGGCAATCTTCATGACCACCTTGCGCACCATGCCGTCGCTGACCAGAGGCGCATGCGCGTCGTCGGGGAAAAAAATGCAGAACGAGCCCGCCGGCGTCGCCACCCAGCTCGACGGCGCATCTTCGTAGAAGCGGATGTCGCGCGCGCCATCGAACTCGCCGAGCGGCTGCGTGCATTGCGCCAGCGGCCGCCAGCCCATCTCGTCGACGCCTTCCAGCACCAGCTGGATGTCGATGTAGCGGCGGTGCGACTCCAGCCTGGCTTGCGCCCGCGTGCGCCCGGCGCAGTGCTCGACGATGGCGAACAAGTCTTCGCCCTCGACTGCATGCTTGCCCGGCGCCAGCGCCAGCAAGTCGGTGCTGCGCAGGAAATCAAAGGCGCGCGCAAAAAGCGGGTGCAGGCTCTTGTAGCGCTCCGCTTGGTCCAGGGTGTCAAGAATCATGGCAATTGCTCCATGTACAATTCAGACATTCGAGATGATACGCCGTGGCCGGCCCTGGTTCAGGCTTGCGCCGATTCCTTGGCCCGGTACATGTCTTCGTCGGCCTTTTGCATAAGCGCCCCGAGGCTTGGCGTCAGGGCGCTGCAACTGGCCGCCCCCACGCTGAGTCCCAGCTTGAGCGGCTTTTCCATTCGCGGCAGGTCCACCTCGGCCGCTGCGCGCAGGCGTTCGAGCAGCCGGTCGAGCGCCGGTCCCATCGCGGTATCCGGCAGCAGCGCCACGAACTCGTCCCCGCCCACCCGCGCCAGCAGGTCTGATTCGCGGCAGCAATTGCGCAGGATGCTGGCCACCTGGACCAGCACGGCATCGCCCGCGGCATGTCCGTAGGTGTCGTTGATGTCCTTGAAATCGTTGATGTCGATGTTGAGCAGGGTGAGCGGGCGCCCGCTGCGCTTGGCCTGCGCGAACATGTCCTCGCCGCGCAGGTTGAACTGGTGGCGATTGGCCAGCCCGGTGAGGCTGTCATGCAGCGCCATGCTGCGGATGCGCTGGTGCGCCGACACGGTATAGGCCGCCAGCAGGCCGGCAATCGCAGACAGCACAATCAGCAAGGCATGGATGCCCCACTGCCAGCCATCTGCGTGGGGCGCTCCTCGTGCGGCCAGTTGCCACTTGCCGCCCGGGATGACGATATCCATCAGCACGGCATCCGGCTCGTCAAAAAGCGCCGCATCGCCGACAAACGTCTGGCCCTGCGCGCCCAGCCCGTCCCTGCCGCGCAGGGCGTAGCGCACCACGCCCGCCGAGTTACCCGGCAACACGCCTGCACGGCTGAGTATCGGCAGCGGGTCGATTGCGACCGAAGCCACGCCCCAGTAGACCGGCTCGCCGCCCGGGCGGGTGAACACGATGGGAATGCGATTGACGATGCCGATCCCGCCCTGCGCCAGTTCGATCGGCCCCGCCGTCACCGGCTGCAGGTCGCGCATCACGCGCTGCACCGCCTCGCGCTGGCTGGGCGTTTTCATGAAATCGAGGCCGAGGGCCTTTTCGTTGCCCTCGTAGGGATAGATGTAGCGGATCACGTTGTCGGGCGCGATCCCCACCGAACGGATGGACGGCTCCAGCCGGATCAGCGAAAACGCCACCTGGGCAAGCTCTTCCTGGGTGAAATCCGGCTTCGCCAGGACGAAGGTGGACAGCCCCAGGCTGAGGGAGAGCGTGGTGTTCAGTTCGGATTCGAGCCGCGCCCTGACCGTGGCAGCCTCGGCCTGCAATTGCATGCGTTCGACCTGATGCAGCCGCTCATGGTCCATCCACAGAAAGCCCCGCAACAGCAGCCAGACCAGGCAGGCCGCCAGCGCGCCCGCCAGTAGCGGCAGGCTGCGCAGGTTGGCGATCCGGCCGGGCCGTCCCACGAATGACTCAGCGGCTGATCGGCTTGTAGCGGATACGCTTGGGTCGGGCGCCCTCCTCGCCCAGGCGCTTCTTCTTGTCGGCTTCGTATTCCTGGTAGTTGCCGTTGAAGAAGGTCCACTGCGAATCGCCTTCCGCCGCCAGGATGTGCGTGGCGATGCGGTCGAGGAACCAGCGGTCGTGCGAGGTGACCAGCACGCAGCCGGGGAACTCCAGCAGCGCGTCTTCCAGCGCGCGCAGGGTTTCCACATCCAGATCATTCGACGGCTCGTCGAGCAGCAGCACGTTGCCGCCGGCGATCAGGGTCTTGGCCAGGTGCAGGCGCCCGCGTTCGCCGCCGGACAGGTTGCCGACGATCTTCTGCTGGTCGCCGCCCTTGAAGTTGAAGCGGCCGAGATAGGCGCGGGACGGCATTTCGAAGCGTCCCACGGTGAGGATGTCGCGGCCTTCGGCGACTTCCTCGAATACGGTCTTGCCGCCGTCGAGACCCTCGCGGGTCTGGTCGACGGCGGCGACCTTCACCGTCGGGCCGATGACGATCTCGCCGCTGTCAGGCTGCTCGCGACCCTGAATCATGCGGAACAGCGTGGACTTGCCGGCGCCGTTGGGGCCGATGACGCCGACGATGGCGCCGGGCGGAATGGAGAAGGACAGGTTGTCGATCAAGAGGCGCTCGCCGAAGCCCTTGGACACGCCGTTGAACTCGATGACCTTGTCGCCCAGGCGCTCACCGGGCGGGATGAAGATTTCCTGGGTCTCGTTGCGTTTCTGATATTCGTGCGAAGAGAGCTCCTCGAAGCGGGCGAGACGCGCCTTGCTCTTGGCCTGGCGCGCCTTGGGATTCTGGCGCACCCATTCCAGTTCCTGCTTCATGGCCTTCATGTGCGCATCGATCTGCTTGTTCTCCTGCTCCAGGCGCGCTTCCTTCTGTTCCAGCCAGGAGGAATAGTTGCCCTTCCAGGGAATGCCGTGGCCGCGGTCGAGTTCGAGGATCCACTCGGCGGCGTTGTCGAGGAAATAGCGGTCGTGCGTCACCGCCACCACGGTGCCGGGGAAACGCACCAGGAACTGTTCCAGCCATTCCACCGATTCCGCATCCAGGTGGTTGGTGGGTTCGTCCAAGAGCAGCATGTCGGGCTTGGACAGCAACAGCTTGCACAGCGCCACGCGGCGCTTCTCGCCGCCGGAGAGCGGGCCGATTTTCGCGTCCCAGGGCGGCAGCCGCAAGGCATCGGCGGCGATTTCCAGCTGGGTCTCGGCGTCCGCGCCGGAAGTGGCGATGATGGCTTCGAGCCGCGCCTGCTCCTCGGCGAGCTTGTCGAAATCGGCGTCCGGCTCGGCGTAGGCGGCGTAGATTTCCTCCAGCTTCTTCTGCGCGGCCATCACCTCGCCGAGGCCGGCCTCGACTTCCTCGCGCACGGTCTTGTCCGGGTCGAGCTGCGGCTCCTGCGGCAGGTAGCCGATGGACACGCCGGGCTGCCACTGCACTTCGCCCTCGAATTCCTTGTCGGCGCCGGCCATGATGCGCAGCACCGTGGACTTGCCGGAACCGTTGAGGCCCAGCAGACCGATTTTCGCGCCGGGGAAGAAGGACAGGGAGATGTCCTTGATGATTTGCCGCTTGGGCGGCACGATTTTGCTCACGCGGAGCATGGACATGACGTATTGGGCCATGGTTGCTGCCTAAAGAAAATGCAAAGTTGGAATTATCCATGATTACGGCCAATTGCCGCATGATGCAACAGGCATCGAACGAAGCATTACCTGTTTGTCCGAACGGAATGAACTTTGCCCATATGTCATTTGTCACTTGAAACAACACTGACAGCGTTAACTCGTTGGCCTTTCAACCCTGCCCCTGTTCTGGTTTCTCGATAATGCGTCCGGTTATTGCCTGCTGGTTGTTGGGTATCGCCATCCTTGCCGGCGGTGCCTGGATCGTCTGCCCGAATGGCCAATGCGGCATGACCGAAGCAGACCGTATCGGCCTGACCTGGGCCCACGCCCTGCGCAGCAGCATGCTCGATCCGCTGATGCATGCCGCAACCTGGCTGGGATCACTAAAACTCCTGCTGCCGACATTCCTGGTCGGGACCTGGCTCGTGTGTCTGCGCGGCGGGAGGCGCGAGGCCGTCTTTCTGGCAACGGCGCTGCTCGGGTCGGCAGCGCTCAGCCACTTGGCCAAACTCTGGGTGGCGCGTCCGCGGCCCGAACTGTATGCCGCCAGCGTAGTCATGCCCGAGGACTGGTCTTATCCCAGCGCCCACACCATGCAGGTGACCGCAGCCGGCCTGGCGCTCGTGCTGGCTTCGCGCCGCCCACATCGCGGGCTGGCGCTCTTGCTCGTGACCATCGTGCTGTTGGTCAGCCTATCCCGCATCTATCTGCAGGTTCACTTCCCCAGCGACGTGATTGCCGGCATGCTCGCCGCCGCATGCTGGGTCGTTGGACTCTTCATGCTAATGTTCGGCAGAATTCAGCCTGGCAAGGATTCGAACAACGGTAACATTACCCGATGAGGCACAAGTTCCTTGGCACCGGCGAGCCGGGCTACCATCCGCTGAGAAAGCTGCGCACCATCCTCTCGGGGCTGCGCTATGCCGTCATCTACGATTTCAGCGTCGCCTGGAAGCTGATTTTTTCCCTGATCGTTCTGGTAGCGGCACTGCTGGCCCGGGAATGGGTCGATAGCCTCATCATCGTGGTCGTAACCGCGATGGTGCTGGTTGCCGAGATCATGAACAGCGCCATCGAGGCGTTGTGCGATTTCATGGAAACCCGGCATAACGACAAGATCGGCATCATCAAGGACATTGCCGCCGCCGGTGTAGGTATCGCCATCTTCACCTGGCTGCTGGTGCTGGGTTTCGAGATTGGAGAAATCCTGCGCAGTCTGTTGTAATAGAGGCTTACGATGATCTGGTTCCTGCCTGGGCTTATCGCCCTCATCCTCGGCGCCGAACTGCTGGTGCGCGGCGCTTCCAAGCTCGCGCTTTCGTTCGGCATTTCGCCGCTGGTGGTGGGGCTGACCGTGGTCGCCTTTGGCACTAGTTCACCTGAGTTGGCGGTATCGGTGCAGTCCGCCTGGTCCGGCAAGGTGGACATCGCACTTGGCAACGTGGTCGGCAGCAACATCTTCAATGTGCTACTCATTCTCGGACTGTCGGCGCTGATTGCGCCGCTGATCGTGCATCAACAGCTGATTCGCCAGGAGGTTCCGGTGATGATCGGGGTGTCGCTGCTGCTGTGGCTGCTCACGGCCGACGGCGGCATCAGCCGCTACGACGGGCTCCTGCTGGTGACGCTGCTGGTTGCCTATACAACCTTCATCATCCGCCAGAGCCGGCGCGAAACGGCCGAGACAAGGAAGGAATATGCCAATGCGATGCCCGGCAAGGACCGGGCCTGGGATCGCCACTGGAGCGTGCAGGCCCTGCTGGTGTTGACCGGGCTCGGCCTGCTCGTCCTGGGCTCGAACTGGCTGGTTGAGGCGGCCGTGGTACTGGCCAGGCAGCTTGGCCTGAGCGAGCTCATCGTGGGCCTGACCATCGTTGCCGCCGGCACCTCGCTGCCTGAGGTGGCGACCTCGGTCATGGCGGCGCTACGCGGACAGCGCGATATCGCGGTCGGCAACGTGGTTGGCAGCAACATTTTCAACATCCTTGCCGTACTGGGCATTTCCGCCAGCATCGCACCGAGCGATCTGGCCGTGGCGGCGTCCATGCTGGCCTTCGACTTGCCAGTGATGGTGGCGGTGGCGGCGGCCTGCCTGCCAATCTTCTTCACCGGCAATCTCATCGCGCGCTGGGAAGGCGCGCTCTTTCTCGCCTACTACGCCGCTTACACGACCTACCTCATTCTGTCCGCTTCCCGACATGATGCCCTGGCCGGATTTTCCGCGGCGCTGGGTTTCTTCGCGCTGCCGCTGACCGCCATCACCCTCGTCATCCTGGCCTGGCGGCACTGGCACGACAAGCGCATTCCCTGACGGCGAGCACAGGCAAGGGCTTAGGCCGGGTCGGCCTCCTTGCGCGGCGATTCCAGCCATTCGCGCCAGATGGCCAGCGCCACGGCGAGGATCACCGGGCCGAGGAACAGGCCGATGAGGCCGAAGGCGTTGACCCCGCCGAGCACGCCGAGAAACACCAGCAGGAAGGGGATGCGCGTGGGCCCGCTGATGACGATGGGACGGATGAGATTGTCCACCCAGCTCACCACCAGGGCGCCCCACAGGAACAGGCCCACCGCCGCCGCCGTCTCGCCGTTGATGAAAAGCCCGGCCGAGAGGCTGATCCAGACCACCGGACCGACGAAGGGAATCAACGACACCAGCGCGGTGATCGCCCCCCACATCACCGGCGCCGACACTCCCGCCACCCAGTAGCCCAGACCGGCCAGCATACCCTGGGCCAGCGCCGTCAGCACGATGCCGAACACGACGGCGTGCACCGTCACGCCAACCGCATGCAGATAGGACTTGGCCTGGCCGCCGAGCCAGTGCGTGGCGACGCGCCCGAACTGGGCCAGCACGCTGGCGCCGTGGCGGTAGAGGAAGAACAGGGCAAAGATCGCCAGGCCGAACTTGGCGATGTTGCGGGCAACGCCGCCCGCCATGGTCCTGTACAGGTCCAGGTTGGCGAGTCCCAGCGCCTCCACCCGGCCGCGGACCCAGGCCGGATCGGCCTGCAGCCGCTGATACTGCGCAGCCAGCCACTCGCCGCCCGGCAGCGCGGCAATGCCCGGCGGCAGGGGCGGCAGGCCATTGGCGGCGATGTCGCGCAGCTTGGCCGCCGCTGCGAGCGCATCGACGGCGAGGGTGTACATGACCAGCACCAGCGGCACCAGCAGCACCAGCGCCACGCCGAGGGTCATGCCCAGGGCAGCGAGAGTCTTGCGTCCGCGCCAGTGGGCCGAAAGGCGCACATAAAGCGGCCAGGTGACGTAGGCAAGCACGCCGGACCATGCCAGCGCCGCCCAGAAGGGTGACAGCACCCACAGCGCGAGCCCGAAGATCAGCGCCAGGAAGGCGATTGCCCCAGCCCTGCGCACGATCGGCGATTGGATATTGACGGGCATGTGACCCCTTTCAGCGAGCCGCGCTCATGGCCTGCAATGATCGCATCATTTCGGCTAGACCCGAACCTGGCTGCGCATGTTCGCGGCCCTTAGCCGAAGAGCTGGTGAACGACGACGCCGGTGCCGATCACGACCACCGCGCCCCAGCCTATGCGGTCGATGTGTTGCCGCAGCAGGCCTTCCATGCGCGCCCCGCCCCATTTCATCAAACCCGCCACGAGGAAAAAGCGTGCACCGCGCCCGACCAGCGAGGCCAGCGCGAACGGCAGCAGGGCCATCGACAGGACGCCGGCGGCAATGGTGAACACCTTGTAGGGAATCGGCGAAAAGCCGGCGATGAAAATCGCCCAGAAGCCGTATTCCCCGAACCAGGCGACCGCCGACTCGTAGCTATGCCAATACTGCGATTCGCGCAACCAGGGTTCGATGGCGTCGAAGGCGAAATAACCGATGACATAGCCCGCCAATCCCCCGGCAACCGAGGTCAGCGTGGTCAGCAGGGCAAAATGCCAGGCGCGTCCAGGGCGGGCGAGGCACATGGGCGCCAGCATCACGTCGGGCGGCACCGGGAAGAACGAAGACTCGGCGAAACTCACCCCGCCGAGATACCAGGGCGCGTGGCGGTGGCGCGCCCACTGCATCGTGCGCGCATAAAGCGGGCTGAATATCCGCATGCGATCAGTTTCCGCGCACCATGGCCATCACGCGCCCCATGTCCAGGGTGCCGGCCTGCTGCTGGATCTGCGGCAGATACTGCGCCTGCATGTCGCGGGCGGGGCCGAGCAGGTTCTGGAAGGTCTCCTTCAGCAAGGCCGTGCTCATGGTGCGGCCGCCCGCATAGTAGCGCTTGGCGAGTTGGCCCAGCGCGTAGGTGGTGGCGAAGGAAAAGGCCATGCCGGTGGCGGCGCCGCCGATCTTGCCCATGGTCTTGCCGGCCGCCTTGCCCAGCAGGCCGCCCAGCAGCTTGCGGCCGAACTGCTCCAGGTACTGGGAAGTCAGCCCGACGCCGGCGGCGGCGATGAATTCCTTGATGTGTCCCTGGTCGAGGTTGACGCCGTAGGCCTTGCCGATGCCGTAGACCATCTTGACCTGCAGCGGAATGATGGCCATCGAGGCCCAGGATTGCGGCAGCAGTTCCAGCGCGCCGTTGAGGAGGGCGTAATTCAGTATGGACTTGTCGAGCTCCGCCTCGGGCACGCTGGCCTGGGCGGCCACCACCGGGCCGGCCGCAGGCGCCGGAACGGAAGCGGGCACCGCGTCATCGGCCAGTCCGCTGATGGCCGCCGTCTCGCTCGCCACCTCGCCGGCAGCCGCGGCGTCAAGCTTCAGCGCAGTCCCGAGGCGATCGAGGAACGCGCGTTCCAGGTCGCTCATGCGTCCGTCGGCTTCGCATACGCCCAGCGCCATCTCGTAGGCCAGCTGCCGCGCACCGGCATCGGGCAGCGCCGCGATGGCGTCCTCAAGGCTCACGCGCTTGAGCAGCACGTCCTGGTACAGGCCGGTGAGGCCGGCATTGCCCTGCCCCAGCGACTCGGCAATCTCGCGGATGTGTTCACGTTCCCGGTCATGCTTGCTGCCGTCGGCGAAGGCGGCGAACAGTGCGATGGCAAGAATGGCGCGCTCGTTGGTCATCATGGGTCAGGCCTTTCTGGTATTAAGCACATCGGTAACATCAAGTCCGGCCAGGGTGCGGATGGTGCGCACGAGGTAATACAGGATCAGCAGCATCATCAGCATCGACGGCAGGGCGATCATCGGATAGCTGATGAGCGTGAGCCGGCCCAGTTCTTCGTTGAAGGCAGGGCTTCCGGGCGGACTCACCACCACCCAGGTGGCGAGAAAGTAATTCATGGCCGAGGAGAAAAAGAAGGTGCCGGCCAGCATCAGGGTGGATTTGCGCAGCCTGTTCTCGAACGCCCCGGCAGTGCCGCGCGCGTCGAGCGCCGCCTGCACGCGCGCCACATCGAGAACGGTCCGGTTGTAGAGGAGCGTCCTCACCAGCGGATAGCGCGTGCGCACCGACGCCAGCACGACGAGGCCGATCACGCCCGGCACCGCAGCTTCCTTGATCGCCAGCCACTTCGCGTCGAGTTCCAGCAGGCCGATGCCACCGGTCAGCAGCACGCTGACCACGCCCAGCACCGCCAGCAGGTTGAGCTTGCGCTCGCGCAGCAGGGCATGCACGCCCCAGGCGAAGGGAAACGCGAGCGCCAGCAGCAGCGCGTTCACCGCTCCCAGGTCCTCCGGACCGGAAAGCTTCATGAGGATCACGGCCGGAATCAGCAGTGTGACCGTGATCTCCAGCAGGGGATTGACCGGCCTGGCTGTGGGCGCTGGCCTGTTCATGGTCGTTCCTCGACTTCTCCCGCGCCCTGGCCGGTCTTGTGCGCGGCAGCTTGCGGTTTGCCGGCCTGGTTGCGCGTCACCCACAGGCTGGTAAACATGAAGGTGGCGATGATGAGGCCGACGATGCCGAGCGACAGCCCGATCGGGATCTTGTAGAACTCCACGATCAGCATCTTCACACCGACGAACACCAGCACCATGGCCAGGCCGTACTTCAGCAGATGGAAGCGTTCGGCCATGCCGGCGAGCATGAAGTACATGGCGCGCAGGCCGAGGATGGCGAAGATGTTCGAAGTGAAGACGATGAAGGGGTCGGTAGTGATGGCAAAGATCGCCGGGATCGAATCGACCGCGAACACCAGGTCCGAAATCTCGATCATGATCAGCACCAGGAACAGCGGAGTGAACACGCGCACGCCATTTTCGACGACCCAGAACTTCTCGCCGCGGTAATCCGGCGTCATGCGCATGTGGCGCTTGAGCCAGTTGAGCAGCGGATTCTTGTTGAGATCGGGTTCGACCTCGGCGAACATCAGCATCTTGATGCCGGTGATCACCAGGAAGGCACCGAACAGGTAGAGGATCCAGTGGAATTCCTTGATCAGCCAGGCGCCGGCCAGGATCATGATGGCGCGCATGACGATCGCGCCGAGCACGCCGTAGATCAGCACGCGGCGCTGGTATTCGGGCGGCACCGCGAAGAAGCTGAAGATCATCAGGAAAACGAAGATGTTGTCCACCGCCAGCGATTTCTCGATGAGATAGCCGGTGAGGAATTCCATCGCCTTGATGTCGGCAACCTCGGAGCCATAGCTGCCCTTGAGATGCCACCAAAGCCCGAGGCAGAACAGCATGGCGAGGCTGAACCACACTCCCGACCAGGCCGCCGCCTCCTTGAAGCTGACCTTGTGCGCCTTGTTGCCGCCGACCAGGAACAGGTCGACGGCCAGCATCGCCAGGACGAAGACGATGAACACCGCCCACATCCACGGCTCGCCGATATTCAGTGCGGTTTCCATGATTACGATTCAGTCAGGTTGCAAGCAATCCGCGTCATTGCACTGCGCGCAAGGCGGCAATCCGCTCTTCCAGCGGGGGATGGGTCATGAACAGGCGCTTCAAGCCCGAGGCGACGCCGCCACTGATGCCGAAGGCCGCCATCTTGTCCGGCAGCGGCTGCGGGTGCAGGCCGTTCAGCCGTTCCAGCGCGGCGATCATGGCGCCGCGGCCGGCAAGACTGGCGCCGCCGCGGTCGGCGCGGAATTCGCGCTGGCGCGAGAACCACATGACGATGATCGAGGCGAGGATGCCGAGCACCAGTTCGGCCACGATCATGGTGATGAAAAAGGCGGGGCCGTGGCCCTGCTCGTTCTTGAACACGACGCGGTCGACGGTATGGCCGATCACGCGCGAGAGGAACATGACGAAGGTGTTGACCACGCCCTGGATCAGGGCGAGCGTGACCATGTCGCCGTTGGCCGCATGCGCCACTTCGTGGCCGAGCACCGCTTCGGCCTCCTCGCGCGTCATCTGCCGCAGAAGCCCGGTCGACACCGCGATGAGCGAGCTGTTCTTGCTCATGCCGGTGGCGAAGGCGTTGACGTCGGGGGCTTCGTAAATGCCGACTTCCGGCATCTTGATGCCGGCCTCGGCCGAATACTTGCGGATGGTATCGACCAGCCAGACTTCAGTGGCGTTCGCCGGCGACTCGATGACGCGCACGCCCATCGCGCGCTTGGCCGTCCATTTGGAAATCGCCAGCGAAATGAAGGAACCGCCAAAGCCCATCACCGCAGCGAAGATCAGGAGCGAGGTGAGGTTGAGCCCCTGCGCGGTGAGGTAGGGTTCCACGCCCAGCAGGCGCATGGTCACCGACAGCACGAAGACGATGGCGAGGTTGGTTGTCAGGAAAAGCACGATGCGTTTCATGTCATGGCTCCGGGGATGAATAACGACTACTGTATGTTGTCCACAAGAATAACTTCCACCTTGCCGCCGGCGCCATCTCTGCGGATTTCGAAATCCAGCACCCGGCCGGTCTTCACGAAACGGTGCCGCTCGGCATCCGGCGTGGCTGACAAGACTTCCTGCGAATAGCCCGTCGCCGACAACTGGGTCACGTAATGGGCCAGTACTGCGGGCAGTTCACCCTGCCCCGCATAGCGCAATTCCGTCCTGCCCGCCTCGCGTGCATAGAAAACCCTGGTCGAGCCCGGGTAACGGGCAAGGCCCGGCAGATCCTGGCCGGAAACATCCACTGCCGGCGGCTCGCCTGCGCTCTCTGGCAGGGACAGGCCTGCGCTGCCGAGCAGGGGGTCCAGTTGCCCTTTCAGTCCAGGCGCGACCTGCTCGACCTTGTCCATCGCCACGCCGGCGGCCTGCCTGCCGGTTTCCGCCAAGGTCGGAACCTGCCCCCAGGCCCAGGACAGTATGGCAATCGCCGCCCAGGCCATCAAGCCGAGCACGGCGGCCACGCCCAGCCCGATCAGCACCCAGGTACGCGTGCGCACGCGCGCGATGCGCGCACCGAGGTTGCCCAGGGCATAAAGGATCGCAGCCTGCTTCATTATTCGCCTCCTGAAATCGTTGCGGGACTTGACACGCCGCCAGCGTAGCCGAAAACTAACCTAAAAAAAATTCGATTTTTATCTTCAATCAATTCGTAATTTTCGAAACCAGGCGCCCCATGCTCAACTACAAGCACCTGCAGTATTTCCTGCAAGTCGCGAAATCCGGCTCGGTGAGCCGGGCAGCGGAAAAACTGCACCTGACGCCGCAGACGCTTTCCGGGCAGATCAAAAGCCTTGAGGAACGCCTCGGCATCGAACTGTTCCGGCGCAGCGGGCGCAGGCTTGAACTGACCCGCGCCGGCAAGCTCGCGCTGCACTATGCCGACGAGATTTTCCGCATCGGCGCCGAGCTGGAGGAAGCCCTGAGCGAGTCGCCCGGCACGCGCATGACGCCGTTCCGCGTGGGAATTTCGGACGCGGTGCCGAAAACCATCGCACATCGCCTGCTGATGCCGGCACTCAGCCTGCAAGAGCCCGTCAAGCTGATCTGCCGCGAGAATCGGCTCGAACGCCTGGTCGCTGAACTGGCCATCCACCGCCTCGACATGGTGCTGGCGAACAAGCCGCTGCCGACGAATCTCGATGTCAAGGGCTACAGCCACCCGCTCGGCGAATGCGGCGTGGCCTTTTTCGCCAGCAAGGCTCTGGCGCACACCCTGGGACCCAGCTTCCCGGCCAATCTCGACGGCATGCCGCTGCTGCTCCCCGGCGAGGACAGCGCCCTGCGCGTTCCGCTGCAAAGATGGCTGGAAAAACGGGGCCTCTCGGTCCGCATCGCCGGCGAATTCGATGACAGTGCGCTGATGAAATCGTTCGGCGAGGCGGGACTGGGGATATTCCCGTCCTCGGCGGTCATCGCGGACGAGGTGGAACGCCATTATCGCGTGGTGCGCATCGGCCAGACCGACGAAATCCGCGAGCGCTACTTCGCCATTACCGTTGAGCGCCACGTCAGACACCCGGCCGTGCTGGCCATGAGCGAAACGGCCCACGGCGGTCTTTTCAGTCAATCGCCAGAGGTATCCGACCGAACGGGAGCGAATTGAGCCGTTTCGGGCGCGCGATGGCCCGCATGCAGCCATTCATAAATAATAATAAATAATTAATACGATTAGATTAACCTATAGTTATCTTTTTTGGGGCGCAAGCCGCACGGCCCATCCCGCATAAACCCCATCAGGAACGGGTCACCCGCCGCCGCGCCGGAATGGCGGGCTGCTGCTGCGGCAGCGTAATGATGCGGCCGGCCTCGTTCAGCACGAACTCGCTGAACGCCTGCGCCACCGGGGACAGGCGCTTGCTGCTGCGGTGCACCAGGTACCATTCCTTCATGATCGGAAAGCCCTCGACGCTGAGTATCGCCACCCGGTTCAGCGCCAGTTCGAACTCGAGCGTGTGCATCGACACGATGCCAAGCCCGAGGCCGGCCATCACCGCATGCTTGATGGCCTCGTTCTTGCTCATTTCCATCAGCGCGTTCAGCTTCACGCCGCGCTCGCCGAAAAACTGCTCGACCGCGTTTCGCGTACCCGAGCCATGTTCACGCAGGATAAAGTTCTCCTCACCCAGCCTGCTCAACGGAATCCGGGCTGAAGCGACCAACGGATGGTCGACGCGGGCGATGATGACCAGCGGATTCTGCATGAAGGCATGCGCGGTCAAATCCATGTTTTCGGGCGGCGTGCCCATGATGGCGAGATCGGGGATGTTTTCCTGCAGTTCGGCTACCAATCCCTGCCGGTTCGCCACCTCCATCTGAATCTGCGTGCCCGGATGCAGCTTGAGGAACTCCGCCAGCAGATACGGCGCGAAGTATTTCCCGGTACTGGTCACGCTCAGCGACAGGCTGCCCCGCCTGACGCCCTTCATATCGTCCAGCACGGACTCGATATAACGGAACTGCTGGGCAATGCTGCGGCTGAAAGCGTACATTTCCTTGCCCGCCTCGGTCAGATAGATTTTCTTGCCCATCTGCTCGAACAGGGACATGCCCACTTCCTCTTCCAGCTGCCTGATCTGCGTCGACACCGCGGGCTGGGTCAGGTGCAGTTCCTCCGAAGCCCTGGTAAAGCTGGAGTTGCGGGCAACCGCCTCAAGCAGCCGCAACTGGCGAAAAGTCACGTTCATGTTTCCCCCAAGCGTAAGCAGGTTTTCTAACATTCAGTATTCTGAATGATAACGATAAATATAATTCATTTTTAATTATGTCGCATGAAAGTATATTGCTAACAACGCACAAGTAAAGATTCAAGCGAAGCACCCAAGAAACACAACCGCCGTTACAAAAGGAAAGCAGCCATGGGCCTAGCGTCTGCAAGCATGAAGAAGGGTATGGCCGGCAAGAGCGCCTCTCTGGCACGCCGCCAGATGTTGTCGCTTCATGCCAAAAAACATCAGCCAGCCGTGAAAACGAGCATCGTCAGCGGCGACACGCCTTGCGTCGTCGTTCCCAGCCTGTACGACTCGCCGGCCCCGCAGATCATCATGCCGGCCCCGGTCATGTCCGCCGCACGCCAGCGCCGCCTTGAGCAGTCGCAGCGCGGCCGCGGCAGCGCTGCCCCCTGCCGCCCCTGCGGCCGCGTCAAACCCAGCGGCCAGAAAACCGTTGCGAGTGCGGCCCAAAGCTATGCGGCCCCGGCAGCCTATGCCGCCTATGCTGCCACGCCGGCACCCAGCGTGGCGGCCACGCCCGCAGCCAGCCATGACTGCGGCTGCGGCACTGGAACATCCGCCCCTTCCGCCATCATCGAATACGCCCGCCAGCCGATCCAGCCCGCGTCCCAGTCCGCCGCGCGCCAGCGCCGCCTGGAGCAGTCGCTGAAGGGCCGCGGCAATGCGCCGCCCTGCCGCCCCTGCGGTCGCGTTCGCCCGCAGCCGCAAAAGGTCGAGGCCGGCACAACCCTGTCGGGTGGCACCGTCACCGGCAACCAGGTCGAACGTTCGATGCAGGTCACCGGCAACGAGGCAGGCAGTTGCCGCGCCATCACCGGCACCGAATACATCGGGGCCGAACAGTACGCGGAATTTTGCGGCACCCAGCCCGAGCCGGCACCGGCCAAGGTCGGCGCCAGCAGTACCGGCCGCGGCCGGCGCGTCACCGGCACCGAAGTCGGCCGCAGCACCAAGGTCACCGGCGACGAATCCGGCACCTGCAAGCGCGTCACCGGCACCGAATACCTGTCCGCCGAACAGTCCGGCGAGTTTTGCGACACCGCACCCGAGCCGCAGGCCGAGAAGGTCGTGCAGGGCCTGACCGAAAAACGCAACCCGGTCAGCGGCAGCGATCTCGCGCGCAAGGTGAAGGTTACCGGCACCGAGGCGGGCGAAGCCAAGCCCATCACCGGCACCACCTATGCCGACCTCACTGCTCCGCGCGCCGCGGAAGGTGAAGCCCCGAAAAAGGTGGAAATCCGCCATACCGGCGCCGGCAGCGTGGTAACCGGCACCGAAGTCGGCCGCAGCACCAAGGTCACCGGCGACGAGTCCGGCACCTGCAAGCGCGTCACCGGCACCGAATACCTGTCCGCCGAGCAGTCCGGCGAGTTTTGCGGCACCCAGTCCGAACCGCATCCGGAAAAGGTCGTCGCGGGCCTGACCGAAAAGCGCAACCCGGTCAGCGGCACGGACCTCGCGCGCAAGATCAAGGTCACCGGCACCGAGGCGGGCGAAGCCAAGCCCATCACCGGCACCACCTATGCCGACCTCACTGCTCGGCGCGCCGCCGAGGGCGACGCACCGAAAAAAGTGGAAACCCGCCATACCGGTGCCGGCATGCCGGTATCGGGCACGCAGGTCGGCCGCTCGACCAAGGTCACCGGCGACGAGCCCGGCAGCTGCAAGCAGGTCACCGGTTCCGATTACATCAGCGCGGAAGAATTCGTGTCCTTCTGCCGCAGCGAGCCTTACCAGTCGCCGGCCAAGGTTGGCGTGTCCCGCACCCTGCACGGCCAGGACGTGTCCGGCAGCCAGGTCGGCCGCTCGGCCAAGGTCACCGGCGACGAATATGGCGCGTGCAAGCCGGTGACGGGCAGCGCCTACATCGGCGCCGAGCAGTACGCAAAATTCTGTTCGTCGCGCGTTGAAGCCGAAGCCGCCAATCGTGTCCGCCTCGGCAACAGCCCTGCGCTGACCGGCATTCAGCCCGGTCCTGACGAAAAGATGACCGGCAACGAACGCGGCGCCTGCCAGACCGTCAGCGGCACTCCCTATATGGGCGATGAGCAGTATGCAGCCACCTGTGGCCGCACACCCATGGCCATGCATTACCGCAGCCGCGGGCCGGCCGACAGCATGCCCGGCGCCGCCATCACCGGCAATGCCATGGAAGCCAGCGCCACGAGCCCGAGCGGGAAATTCTCGGTGGCCTCGCCCGCCAGCAGCGCACAGTCGAGCGAGGCCCGCCGCATCACCGGCAACGCCTATGGCGATGGCGGCCGCATCACCGGTCCGCTGGCGCGCGCCACCGGCCTGGTGTCCGGCACCCCTGAATTCCGTTATCGCGAAGAAGCAGTCGCGCAAGCCCCGGTACAGGCGCCGGCCCCGGCAGCGGAGGCCCCCGCCGAGCGCATCACCGGCGAAGGGCGCGAGCGCCGCATCACCGGCGATGCCTGGGATCGCGGCAACCGCGTCACCGGCACCGAAGGTCATTCGGCTACCCGGCGCAATCCGACCCTGCGCGGCGACCCGCGCGGGAGCGGTGTCAACGCCCGGGTATTCCGCGAGGTGGAAACCCCTGCACCCGGCGCCAGCCGCATCACCGGCAGCAGCGGCAACACTTCCTCGGGCGCGACGATCACCCTCTCTGGCGGAGCGCGCGGCTGAATGTCGAGTCGCACAGCCACCGAGGTAATGCAATGAAGATCATGCAAGTGGAAAAAACGCTGGTGTCGACCAACCGCGTCAGGGAAATGGGCCACCGCCCGCTTCTGGTAGTACGCGAGAAGGCAGGCGGACCGCGCCAGGTAGCGGTGGATGCAGTGGGCTGCATCCCGGGCGACTGGGTGATCTGTGTCGGCAGTTCTGCTGCGCGCGATGCTGCGGGCAGCAGGGAATACCCGAGCGATCTGACCATCGTCGGCATCATCGACCACTGGCAGGAAAGCTGACATGGAGGTCATGCGCGTGGTATCCGATCTGGTTTGCACCCGTCGCGCACCCGGGCTGTTCAGCGCCTCGCTGCGCGTGGTGGCCGACCAGAAAGGCGCGCTGTCGGTAGCAGTCGACCCGGTCGGCGCGCCGGAAGGCAAATGGGTTTTTACCGCCGGCGGCTCGGCCGCCCGCTACGGCGCCGGCGACAGCAGGATTCTCACCGATCTGACGATCCTCGGGATCATCGATCAGTGGGACGCGGAGTAAACGCTCCGCAAGGCAGGCAAGGAAAATTTTTCAACTGTTCTAAAGGAAAACATCATGGCAAACGCAACTACCGGTATTGCACTGGGAATGATTGAAACCCGCGGCCTGGTGCCCGCGATCGAAGCGGCCGACGCGATGACCAAGGCTGCCGAAGTGCGCCTGATCGGTCGCCAGTTCGTCGGCGGCGGCTACGTCACCGTGCTGGTGCGCGGCGAGACCGGTGCGGTCAACGCTGCGGTGCGCGCCGGTGCGGACGCCTGCGAACGCGTCGGCGACGGCCTGGTCGCGGCCCACATCATCGCCCGCGTGCACAGCGAAGTGGAAAACATCCTCCCCGCCGCTGAAGCAGCCTGAATTTTTTTGCAACATCACGCTTTGAAGGAGAAATGAAATGGCTACCGGAATGACTGGCATCGCTCTGGGAATGATTGAAACCCGCGGCCTGGTGCCCGCGATCGAAGCGGCTGACGCGATGACCAAGGCTGCCGAAGTGCGCCTGATCGGTCGCCAGTTCGTCGGCGGCGGCTACGTCACCGTGCTGGTGCGCGGCGAGACCGGTGCGGTCAACGCTGCGGTGCGCGCCGGTGCGGACGCCTGCGAACGCGTCGGCGACGGCCTGGTCGCGGCCCACATCATCGCCCGCGTGCACAGCGAAGTGGAAAACATCCTGCCCAGCCCCGCGGCCTGATTGGAACAGCCATGGACATGACCAAGACCCGGGTCGATGCCGCAAGCGGCTCGATCAAAGGCATTGCGCTGGGCATGATCGAGACGCGCGGCCTGGTGCCCGCGATCGAAGCGGCTGACGCCATGACCAAGGCGGCTGACGTGCAACTGATCGGACGCCAGCTGGTCGGCGGCGGCTACGTCACCGTGCTGGTGCGCGGCGAGACCGGTGCGGTCAACGCTGCGGTGCGCGCCGGTGCGGACGCCTGCGAACGCGTCGGCGACGGCCTGGTCGCGGCCCACATCATCGCCCGCGTGCACAGCGAAGTGGAAAGCATCCTGCCGCTCAGGCCCGAGGATGACGGCGGCGGCAGCAACGGCGGACGCGACGGCGGCCACGGCAGCGACCTCTGGCCCACGCTCAAGCTCTGATCGCACGGCATGGCGATGGACCCCCGGCTACTCGGCTACCTTAACCGCGCGCTCGACCACGAAATGGCCGCCGTGCAGCAATACATGGCCCAGTCCAGGCTCTGCGATCTCTGGGGCATGGCCGAGTATTGCGCGCACTTTCGCCAGGATGTGATCGAAGAGCTGGGGCATGTGGAAACGCTGATGGAGGCGCTGCTCAGGCTCGGCATGCCGCCCAATGCGACACGCCTGGCGCCTGTGCGCCTTGGCCGCTCGCTGGAAGAGATGATCGCGATCGACCGCGTGCTGGAAGTCGACGCCGTGCGCCTGTATGAGGAGGCCGCGGCCTACTGCGCACGCGTGCGCGATGCCGCCCACCAGGCGATCTTCGAGCGCATTCTGCATGACGAGTTGCAACATCTGCAGGATCTCGACAAGATGAGCGCATCTCTGCCGAACAAGGAAGCGCGCCATGCCTGACGACCACAACCCGATACCGAACTGGCAGCGGCAGGATCTGCCGCCCATGCTGAGCCGGCGCTTCGAGTTCGCCACCTACGCAGACACGCGTCGTTTCCTCGACCGGGTCGCCGACGTGGCAGAGAAGGTGCAGCGCTACCCGAACCTCAGCTTCGGCAAGACCTACGTCAGCATCACCATCGATGCCGACGGCAAGAAGATCGGCCCCGAGATCGTGGAACTGGCGCGGCAGATCGACGCGCTGACGGCAGGGACCGAGTAAACGACATGGCTGCCTTGCGGGTCGCAGTCGCGAATCAGAAGGGCGGCACCGGCAAGACCACGCTGGCCGTCAATCTGGCGGCAGGGCTGCACAGACGCGGGGCCACCGTGCTGCTGGATGCCGACCCGCAGGGGTCGGCCTGCCACTGGTCGCAGATTGGCAGCACTGCAGACGACCTGCCGCCCATCGAGCGGCTGGCCGAGGGCGATCCAGGCGACGGCATACGCGACGCGGGCAGTGGCAAGCGTTACGTGCTGGTCGACTGCCCGCCCCATCTGCAGTCCGCCACCCTGCGCCGCGTGATGGAAGCCGTGGATGTCGTGCTGATCCCGGTGCAGCCATCGCCGCTGGACTTGTGGGCGAGCGTGGACATGGCGGAAGCGATCCGCAATACACGCGAGCGCAACCCGCGTTTGCGGGCATACATGGTGCTGAACCAGATCGACCCGCGCAACGCACTGTCGCGCGAAATGCACCAGGCACTGGCGGAATTCGACGTGCCAGTGCTGAAAAATGGTTTGACTCGCCGTGCCGCCTTTCGCAGCGCGGCGCTCGACGGTGGCAGCGTCTACCGTCTAGGGAACCGCGGGGCAAGTGCCGTGCGGGACATAGAAGCAATCATCACGGAGGTATTGAGCAAATGAGCAAGACATCCAGCAAACTCGCCGCAGGCGTGCGCACCGTCAAGTCGCAGCCGTCCGATGCCCCCGTGGCCAAGCCGTCGCAGTCCGATTCCTCGCGCCCGGCCAGAAAAAACGGCGACGGCCTCGGCGAACCGCGGCCGCACAGCGCGCTGCATCCGGATCGCATCTGGCCCGACTGAGGCTTGTACTAAGGCAATCACAGCGGGAAAACGCCCTTGCCCGGGCATCCGGGCAGCGGCTTATCCGGTCGTTTTCCTGATCACTTCCAGAAACGCCGGCCCGTAAGTCTGCAGCTTGCGCTCGCCCACCCCGGGCAGATCCGCGAACGCTTCCAGCGTTTGCGGCCGCAACGCAGCCATGGCCGCAAGCGTGCTGTCGTGAAACACGACATACGGCGGCACGCCCTGTTCTTTCGCAAGTTCGCGGCGCCGTTCGCGCAGTGCTTCGAACAGCGGATCGTCGCTGGCTGCCGGCCGGGTTCGGCCTTTTTTGCCGCGCTTCGGCTGCGCCACCTGCCTGGCCAGCAGCATGGATTCCTCGCCGCGCAGCAGCGGGCGGCAGGTCGGCGTCATGCGCAGTGCGCCATAGTTGTCGTGATCAGCCACGAGATAGCCGCGCGCCACCAGCTGGCGGAACACGGTGCGCCAGTCGTTGGCGCTGAGGTCCTGGCCGATGCCGAAAGTCGAAATCGCATCATGGCCGAAACGCCGGATGCGTTCATCTTCCTTGCCCAATAGCACGTCGACCAGATAGTTCGCGCCGAAGCGCTGGCCGGTGCGGTGCGCGCAGGACAGCGCCTTCCGCGCGGCCTCGGTGGCATCCCAGCTTTGCGGGGGGTCCAGGCAGTTGTCGCAGTTGCCGCAGGGCGCGGGCAGCGCGTCGCCGAAATAGCCGAGCAGCGACTGGCGGCGGCAGGAGCTCAGCTCGCAGTAGCCCAGCATGGCGTCGAGTTTTTGCCGTTCGATGCGGCGATGCGCTTCGTCGGCCTCGGACTCATCCATCATGCGCTTGAGCTGGATGACGTCGGAAAGGCTGTAGCGCATCCACGCGTCAGCAGGATTTCCGTCGCGCCCGGCGCGGCCGGTTTCCTGATAGTAGGCCTCCAGGCTCTTGGGCAGGTTGAGGTGGGCAACGAAGCGTACGTCTGGCTTGTCGATGCCCATGCCGAAGGCAATGGTCGCCACCACGATCACGCCATCCTCGTTGAGAAACCTTTCCTGCACGCGCCTGCGCGCTGCGGCATCCATGCCGGCGTGATAGGGCAGCGCGGCAAGGTCCTGTCCGCTCAGCCATTCGGCGACTTCATCGACGCGCTTGCGCGACAGGCAATAGACGATGCCGGCCTCGCCCGCATGATTATCGCGGATGAAGCGCAGCAGCGCCTCGCGCGCGCCGCTCGCCTCCTGGCGCACGTGGTAGCGGATGTTGGGACGATCGAAGCCGGTGACGAAATGCCGCGCGTTTTCCAGCTGCAGACGCTGGGCGATCTCGGCGCGCGTCGGCGCATCGGCGGTGGCGGTGAGGGCGATGCGCGGTATGGACGGAAAACGCTCGTGCAGCACTGAGAGCTGCACATATTCGGGGCGGAAGTCGTGGCCCCATTGCGACACGCAGTGCGCTTCGTCGATGGCGAACAGCGCCAGTCTCGCACGCTCGATCAGGCCGAGGAATCGTTCGGTGAGCAAGCGTTCCGGCGCTACGTAGAGCAAATCGAGCTCGCCCGCGGCCAGCGCATTCTCAACCCGCCGCGCCTCTTCGGCCGTCAGCGAGGAGTTCAGATATTCCGCGCGCACCCCCAGCTGCTTCAGCGCAACCACCTGATCGTGCATGAGCGCGATCAGCGGCGACACCACGATGCCGGTGCCGTCGCGCACCAGCGCCGGCAGTTGGTAGCACAGCGACTTGCCGCCGCCGGTGGGCATGATGACCAGTGCATCGCCGCCATTGACGAGCTGGCTGACAATGTCTTCCTGGTGCGGTCGGAAGCCGGCATGGCCGAACACCGAGTGCAGCAGCTGCAGGGTGCGGGTTTCAGGCATTCTTGGCGCGCCCCCCATGCCAGGGCCCGGTTCGCCGGCACGGCAGCGGGCTCACCCTATTTCCTCCAGGGGCAACAGGCCTGATGCTTCATCGAGCAGGAAATTCTTGAACGCCTGCGCCGAGGCGGAGAGCCGCTTGTCCTTGCGGTGCACGATATACCAGTGGCGGCGGATGGGCAGTCCCTCGACGTCGAGAATCTTGAGCCGCCGCGCCTCGAGCTCCAGTTCGACGGTATGCAGGGATACGACACCCAGGCCGAGACCGGCCTGCACCGCCTGCTTGATTGCCTCGGTGCTGTTCATCTGCATGCCAGCCTGGATTTTTACGCCGTTGGCCTCGAAATACCGCTCCATGGCAATGCGCGTGCCAGAGCCTTCTTCCCGCATCAGAAATATCTCCTGCGCCAGGCGCCCGAGCGGAATCGATTTTTTGCGGGTAAGCGGATGGTTGGTCGGGGCAATCACGACCAGCAGGTTGTCCATGAAAGACTCCGCCACCAGGTCCAGCCCTTCCGGCGGCTGGCCCATGATGGCCATGTCCATCTCATTGCTGGCCAGTTGCTGCAGCAGCGCCTGGCGGTTGGTCACGTTGAGGCTGACGGTGATGGTCGGGAAACGCTGGCTGAAGGTGGCCAGCAGTTGCGGCGCAAAATAGTTGGCCGTACTGGCCACCGAGATTTTCAGCTGACCGCGCTTGAGCCCCTTGAGTTCGGACAGCACCGCTTCGGCTTCGGTAAGCTGCTGGGCGATCACCCGACTATAGTGATAAAGCTCGTGGCCCGCCTCGGTCAGGTAGATTTTCTTGCCCAGCTGCTCGAACAGGGCAGTGCCGACATTCTCCTCCAGCTGTTTGATCTGCATGGAAACGGCGGGTTGGGTAAGGTGCAATTCCTGCGCCGCGCGCGAAAAGCTCAGGTGGCTGGCAACAGCTTCGAATACCGACAGCTGGCGAAAGGTCAGATGCAGCATGGCAGTCCCGGCAAGTACAGTTCAGGATTTTTCATAAGTATTATCTTATCCTAACTATCAAAAAAATTCACTATGCCTTATGTTCCGATGCGGCTATAGTGCAGTTCTCACGTCGCAGACCGTGGCTGCGTTGGGGTTTTTCTCTACTTTTATTTTGGAGGTTGTAATGGCCGTAAAAACCTACAACGCCGGTGTTAAGGAATACCGGCAAACATACTGGATGCCCGAGTACACGCCGCTGGATACCGATATCCTGGCCGTATTCAAGATCACCCCCCAGCCGGGCGTGGACCGCGAGGAAGTTGCCGCTGCCGTGGCCGCCGAATCGTCCACCGGTACCTGGACCACGGTGTGGACCGACCTCCTGACCGACCTCGACTACTACAAGGGCCGCGCCTACCGCATCGAAGACGTGCCCGGCGACGACACCTGCTTCTACGCCTTCGTGGCCTACCCGATCGACCTGTTCGAAGAAGGCTCCATGGTCAACGTGCTGACCTCGCTGGTCGGCAACGTGTTCGGCTTCAAGGCCCTGCGCGCCCTGCGTCTGGAAGACATCCGCTTCCCGATCGCCTACGTGAAGACCTGCGGCGGCCCGCCCCAGGGCATCCAGGTCGAGCGCGACATCATGAACAAGTACGGCCGTCCCCTGCTGGGTTGCACCATCAAGCCGAAGCTGGGCCTGTCCGCCAAGAACTACGGCCGCGCCGTGTATGAGTGCCTGCGCGGTGGTCTGGACTTCACCAAGGACGACGAAAACGTCAACAGCCAGCCCTTCATGCGTTGGCGCGACCGTTTCGCCTTCGTGCAGGAAGCGACCGAAAAAGCTCAGCGCGAGACCGGCGAGCGCAAGGGCCACTACCTGAACGTGACCGCCCCGACCCCGGAAGAGATGTACAAGCGTGCCGAGTTCGCCAAGGAAATCGGCGCCCCCATCATCATGCACGACTACCTGACCGGCGGCCTGACGGCCAACACCGGCCTGGCCAACTGGTGCCGCAACAACGGCATGCTGCTGCACATCCACCGCGCCATGCACGCTGTGCTCGACCGCAACCCGCACCACGGCATCCACTTCCGCGTGCTGACCAAGGTGCTGCGTCTGTCCGGCGGTGACCACCTCCACTCCGGCACCGTCGTCGGCAAGCTGGAAGGCGACCGCGAAGCGACCCTGGGCTGGATCGACTGCATGCGCGACAGCTTCATCAAGGAAGACCGTTCGCGCGGCATCTTCTTCGACCAGGATTTCGGCTCCATGCCTGGCGTGTTGCCGGTTGCCTCCGGTGGCATCCACGTGTGGCACATGCCCGCGCTGGTCACCATCTTCGGTGACGACTCCGTGCTGCAGTTCGGTGGCGGTACGCTCGGCCACCCCTGGGGCAACGCCGCTGGCGCCGCCGCCAACCGCGTCGCGCTGGAAGCCTGCGTGGAAGCCCGCAACAAGGGCGTCGCCGTCGAGAAGGAAGGCAAGGCCATCCTGACCGAGGCCGCCAAGAACAGCCCCGAACTGAGGATCGCCATGGAAACCTGGAAAGAGATCAAGTTCGAGTTCGACACCGTCGACAAGCTGGACGTCGCCCACAAGTAATTCGCGGCATCGCTGCCAGATCATCCCGGCCGCATGCTGCGCGTGGGCCGGGACCAAGATACCGAATCGAAAGGATATGAAATGTCTGAAGTAATGGATTACAAAAGCCGTCTGAGCGACCCCGCCAGCCGCAAGTTCGAGACCTTTTCCTACCTGCCCGCCATGGACCAGGACAGCATCAAGAAGCAGGTCGAATACCTGGTGAAGATGGGCTGGAACCCGGCGATCGAGCACATCGAACCCGAGCACATGATGGACTCCTACTGGTACATGTGGAAGCTGCCGATGTTCGGCGAAACCGATGTGGACCGCGTGCTGGCCGAAGCCGAAGCCTGCCACAGGGCCAACCCGAACAACCACGTCCGTCTGATTGGCTATGACAACTTCTCGCAGAGCCAGGGCGCGTCGATGGTCATCTACCGCGGCAAGACCGTTTAACTCGCGCGGCGGTTGATGCAACAACCCCCGCTGCGCGAATAGCGTAGCGGGGGTTTTTGTTTGCCCACGCATGCCGCGCAGCCATTGCTGCGCAGCATGCGTGGACAAATAAACAGCTTTCCTTTCAAGGAGATACCATGAGCATTATCGACCAGTACCGCATCACCATGGCCCCCTACTACCGCCCCGTCGCCGACGAGGTGGAGCTGTTCGAGGCCGCCTACTCGGTGCGCATGCCCATGATGCTGAAAGGCCCGACCGGCTGCGGCAAGACCCGCTTCGTCGAGTACATGGCCTACAAACTGGGCAAGCCCCTCATCACCGTGGCCTGCAACGAGGACATGACCGCCTCCGACCTGGTCGGCCGCTTCCTGCTGTCCGCCTCCGGCACCGAATGGCAGGACGGCCCGCTCGCCATCGCCGCGCGCCACGGCGCCATCTGCTACCTCGACGAGGTGGTGGAAGCTCGCCAGGACACCACCGTGGTGATCCACCCGCTGACCGACAACCGCCGCGTGCTGCCGCTGGAAAAGAAGGGCGAGCTGGTCAACGCCCACCCCGACTTCCAGATTGTGATTTCCTACAACCCCGGCTACCAGTCGCTGATGAAGGATCTCAAGCAGTCGACCAAGCAGCGCTTCGGCGGCCTCGACTTCACCTATCCGTCGCACGACATCGAGACCGAGATTGTCGCCCACGAATCCGGCGTGTCGCACGAAGTCGCCGGCAAGCTGGTGTCGATCGCCGAGCGTTCGCGCAACCTCAAGGGCCACGGCCTCGACGAGGGCCTGTCCACCCGCATGCTGATCTATGCAGGCAGCCTGATCGCCAAGGGCGTCAACCCGCAAGCTTCCTGCCGCGTGGCCCTGGTGCGCCCGATCACCGACGACCCCGACATGCGCGATGCGCTCGATGCGGCGGTAACGACCTTCTTCTGAGCACGCGACGCAGATGGGCTGCGCCCATCATAGTGGTGACACGCAGCGGTCCGGCCATGCCGGCCCGCGCAGGGAATTGAGGTAAACCATGTCGATCAAACTCGAAGACTACGCCGAACTGCTGGAAGACCTGTCGCCGCACAGCCGCGCTGCGCTGGACTCGACCTGGCACGATGCGACCAAGGTGTTCTCGCCGCGCGGCCTGGACAACTACCTGAAGGGCATCTCGGCCATCCGCGGGCTGGGCCGCGGCGATTCACTGGTGGAAACCTGGATACAGGAGGCGCCGCGCGTGGCCAAGGAAGTCGGCGAGGACGTCGTCGGCGATCTTGCCACCGCTTCGCTCTCGCTGGCCTCGAAAACCTCGGGCACGGTAATCGAACTCCTGCTCGCCACCGCCCCTACGGCTGCCAACCGCCTGGGCGACGCGCAGCTGTTTCTCAACTACCTGCAGTTCATCAACACCCTGATCGCGCAGGCGCCGCGCGGCGTGCGCCCCATGCTCGACAAGCTCGAAGTGCTGTTCCAGCATTTGACCCTGGGCGGCCTCAGGCGCTGGGCGCTGTGGGGTGCGCATGCGCACCGCACCAACTACGAGGAGCAGATCAAGTACTTCAGCCTGGACACCAGGGAGTCCCAGGCCATGCTGCAGAAGGAGCGCAAGGGCACGCTGCTGGTCGACGTGCAGCGCCGCATCAACATGTACCTGCGCGCATTGTGGGCGCGCGATTTCTTCATGCGCCCGACTTCGGGCGACTTCGAGTCGCGCGAAGGCTACAAGCCTTACATCGAGGACTACCTGCTGCACCTGCCCGATGCCTATGACGACCTCACGGTCGACGGCCAGGAACCGGTGTCCGGTCTCGAACTCTACCGTGCCACTGCCGCCCACTGCGCGGCCCACGTGGTCGAAACCAAAGTACCGATCTCGGCCGAGGCGCTGAACCCGCTGCAGATGGCGGTGATCTCGGTGATCGAGGATGCGCGCGTCGAAGCCCTCTCCATCCGCCGCTTTCCCGGCCTGAAGCAGTTGTGGGCGAAGCTCCACACGGCAACGCCTGACATGGGCGCCAGCGTCGGCGACTACCTCAATCGCCTGGCGCGCGCCCTGCTCGACGAAACCTACGTCGACGGCGATCCGTGGATCGCCGAAGGCCGCGCCCTGTTCGCCGCCGCCCAGGACAAGCTCGGCAACAACCAGACTTCCTGGGAAATCGGCGTACAACTCGCGCACAGCATCGGCGACAAGAAAATCCCGTTCAACCCGCGCACCGATGTGCTGACCGCACCCTACCGCGACGACAACCGCTATTTCTGGGCCTTCGAGGAATTCGATTTCGACAAGGCCGCGAGCGCGGGCTACGAAACCGTCAAGCAGGTGCGCAAGCACGTGAACGTAATGGAGATGGTCAACGAAATCGACGTCGAGACCGCCGGCGACGACGCCGAGGAAATCTGGGTGCTGTCGACCGAACTCTTTCCCTATGAAAACATCGGCGAGTCTAGCGGCGGCCAGTCATTCAACGAGCTGGAGGGCAAGGAGCCGATGTCCGACCCCTTCCACTACTCGGAATGGGACTACCAGATTCAGCTGGAACGCCCGGCCTGGGCCACGGTGCTGGAGAAGCGCGCCAAAATGGGCGAGCTCGATGTCATCGACGAGATCACCTCGCAGTACAAGCGCGAGATCCACCGCATGAAGTTCCTGCTCGACGCCATGCAGCCGCAGGGCGTGCAGCGCATCCGCAAGCTGGAAGACGGCGACGAGATCGACATCAACGCGGCGATCGCAAGCTTCACCGACATCCGCCTCGGCAACCAGCCCGACCCGCGCATCATGATGCGCAGCGTCAGGAAAACACGCGACTTCTCCATCCTGGTGCTGCTCGACCTGTCCGAGTCCACCAACGACAAGGTGCAGGACCAGGAATACTCGGTGCTGGAACTCACCCGCCAGGCCTGCGTGCTGCTGGCCGACGCCATCAACAAGGTGGGCGATCCGTTCGCCATCCACGGCTTCTGCTCGGACGGCCGCCACGACGTCGAGTACTACCGCTTCAAGGACTTCGACCAGCACTGGGACGAAGTGCCCAAGGCCAGGCTCGCCGGCATGACCGGCCAGCTGTCGACGCGCATGGGCGCGGCCATCCGCCACGCCGGCCATCACCTGAAGCTGCAGCGCTCGGCGAAGAAGCTGCTCATCGTCATCACCGACGGCGAGCCGGCCGACATCGACGTGCGCGACCCGCAGTATCTGCGCTACGACACCAAGAAGGCGGTGGAAGAGATCGCGCGCAACGGCGTCACCACCTACTGCATGAGCCTCGACCCGCGCGCCGACAACTACGTCAGCCGCATCTTCGGCCAGAAGAACTACATGGTCGTCGACCACGTTCAGCGCCTGCCGGAGAAGCTGCCGATGCTGTATGCTGGGCTGACTCGATAAACGCTACCCGCGAAGGCATGCAGTCCAAAGCCCGGATGCAGACCGTGCGCCCGGGCGCGCCCTTCGCGAACCAAAAGGCTTAGAACATGGAAACTTACGTCGGCTTCTACAACGACAAGCATGGCATGACCCAGCTGGGCCGCGTCGTGCTCGACGGCTGGCTGTTCGGCTTCATTCCCGAGAGCGAGGACTGCACGGGCTGGGACCTCGGCCGCATGCAATCGCTCATGGGCAGGATCGAGACAGAATGGGACAAGTACGCCAATCTGCCCAGCCGCCTGCCGCCCGACCTGCGCGAGCGCCACGCCCAAATCTACGAAAAGGCGATGACGCTCGCCAGAAACAAGGGCTGGAATCCGGAACTGGGCGAAGACGACTAGCCTCCGGCAACAGCAGGGACGGGCTCAATCAGCCGAACTCGACCCTGACGCTCGTCCCCCGCTGCTCGCAGCTTTCCAGCCTCACCTGCCAGCCATAGCGATCACAGATGCGCTTGACCAGCGACAGGCCGATGCCGGCGCCTTCGCTGGCCATGTCGCGAAAATGGCGAATGAATACTTGCTTGACGGCCTGCTCCGGCATGCCCTTGCCGGTATCGCTCACGGTCAGTGAATGCGCATCCTGCCGCACCACGACCGTGCCGGCCGCGGTATAGGAAAAGGCATTGCGCACCAGGTTGCTGACCAGGATTTCCACCAGGCCCGGATCCGCAGGCAGGATCAGCTCCGGGTTCGTATGCACCTCAACCTCGACCGGCTTGCCGGCGAGCTGATGACGCTGCTTCTCAACCACCTCGCGCACCACTTCGGCCAGCACACAGCCGCCACCTGACGTCAGGGCATGTTCCTCGCGCACCATCAGCAGAAGCGCCGTGCCCAGCTCCGACATGTCACGGGCGGCACGCTTGATGCGCCTGATCCGCAACTCCTGCTTGTCGGTCAGGCTTTCATCTTCCAGCAGCACTTCCGTCGCACTGAGGATCACGGACAGGGCGGTGCGCAGTTCGTGGCTGATGTCGGCACTGAAGGCCCGCTCCCTTTCGATAAAGGCGCGCATGCGCATCAGGTGGCGGTCGAACACGCGTGCCAGCTCGCCAACTTCGCCCGAAGGAAAATCATCGGACAGCGGATGCGCCCAGTCATCCGGGCTGCGATGACGCACCTTGGCGGCGAGGTCGGCAACAGGCGCGACTACGGTGCGTGACAGCCAGACTCCGCCCAGCGCCGACATCAGCGTCATGACTATGACCATCATGCCCAGCATCCAGGCGAATTGCTCTTCGCGGCGGGCCTGCAAGGAGGTATCGTAAAGCAGGTAATAGCGCTCTCCGCCGCGCTCGATGATGGAAGCGCGATAGGTCAGCGCACCCAGTCGGACGTCATGGCGCCCGAGCGGCAAGTTTTCGAGATACGGGGGAAGGTCTCCAAGCTTGTCCGCATCGCGGACGTAGCCCTGGACAACGACGGTGGACGGCGGCAGCGAAAGCGGATTGCGCTCGCGCCGGGCAATGTAGTCATCCAGTTCGGCCGCCAGCGTTTCATCGATGAGACGCTGGCCCAGGTCGTGCGCGCTGCTGTAGATCACCAGCGCCATGGCGAGGCTGACCAGCGCGCCAAACCCGGCGAAGAAAAGCGCCACCCGCCCGCGCAAATCAAGCGGCAGGCGCATCCGGTGCCTTCAGTTGATAGCCGATGCCACGCACGGTCAGCAGCAGCGGCGGCAGGCCATCGACATCAATGGCGGACCGCAAGGTATGCATGTGCACGCGCAGCGCATCGCTGTCAGGCGGCGAATCGCCCCATACCGCCTGTTCGATGTCGTGCCGGCGCACCACGCTCGGTGATCGCTTCATCAGCAGTTCGAGTATCCTGAGCGACACCGCCGTCAGGCTGATGGTGCGACCGGCGCGCTCGACTGTCAGTGTATCCAGGTCGAACTGCAGGTCGCCGACTTTCAGCTGTCTCAGCGACTCGCTGCTGCGGCCACGCCGCAGCAGCGCGCGCAGCCTCATGTCCAGCTCGCGCAATTCGAACGGCTTGACCAGATAATCATCCGCCCCCTCGCTGTAGCCTGCGGCCTTGTCGTCCAGCGTGGTCCGCGCAGTCAGCATCAGGACCGGCACGTCGGAGCGTGCATCCTGGCGCAGACGCCGACACAGCGTCAATCCGTCAATGCCAGGCAGCATCAGGTCGAGCACGATCACGTCATGCGGCTGGCTGACCGCCAGATGCAGTCCGGTCACCCCATCCATCGCCACATCCACCAGGTAGCCGCGGGCTTCCAGATAGTCGGCAATGTTTGCCGCCAGGTCTGGATTGTCTTCGACGAGCAGGATGGGAATTGCCCCGGATTTCGGCATGGTGCGCAACAAACGCTTTCACTTGCAAAGGCCCGTTTTACTGCAAGCGCGGCGACAAGTCCAGCGGCCGCCAGTCCAATCCGGCCATACCCGAGCGCGATCAGGCGTGACGAAGCTCGGGATGAAACAGCAATCCGGAAAAGCGCTTGAGAATCCCCCCGCAATCAACCATGAGCGCATCGGCATTATCCGCAACACCGTGCGCCAGCCCGCCTGTGCAGGCCACGACAAGATCGGGTTTCCAGCTGTGCACCATGGCCGCCAGCAGGCTTGGCGGGTCGCCCCAGACGACCTGGGCTTCCGCCCAGCCCAGATTCTTGCGGGCCAGTTGCAGTTCCAGCTGTCTTCTTGCCTCTGGCGCACGTCTCGCGGCAGACTCTCCCGGCAGCGATGCGGCAGGACCGTCCGGCTCAAAGCTGCCAGCGGTGTCGAGCATGCGCAGCACCATGATTTGAGCGCGCCGGTCCCGTGCCACTTCAACTGCCCGCTCAAGCAGGATGTCGCTTTGGACCGCCGAGGTAACGGCTATCAGTATGCGCTGGTAGTTTTTCATGGCGTAACTCCTCTATCTGGTGTTTTCGTGCCGGCATGCCGGCCGGGAAGCTGCTGGCAGGGGCGGAACAGCCGGTGCGGACATTCCGCACAGACGGTCTTGTCGAGCTTTTCGAATATCGCCTCGGCCGGGCGCGACCCGGCCGCAAAGAGGTTTCGCTCGCCAATGTCTTCCATGAAGCCGCCCTTGCGCAGCATCTCGGCCACGTTCTGCTTCATGCGGTAAAAACTGAGGCTGCCGCCTGCCCGCGCCTGCTGCCTGGCAGTCTCGGCAAGAAACTCGGCGCCGGCCAGATCGACGAAGTTGATGCCGCTTGCCATGATTACCACGTGCTTTTGCGCGGGTCGGGCTTCCAGCATTTCCTGCAATTGACGCTGCAGATGCGAGACCGCGCCGAAAAAGATGGAGCCATTGAGCCGCAGCATTTTCATTTGCGGACATTCCGGACGGCCCTCGGCGGGGACGTGGTGATAGCTCCCGGGACCTTCATCGGGCACCACGCTTTCCAGTTGCGGGCGCGAGGTCCGATAGAGGTACAGCACCAGCGAGAGGGCGATGCCAAAAAAGATGCCCTTCTCCAGATCGATCAGGGTGCCGATCAGCGTCACCCACAGCACGATGGTTTCCTGGCGGCTGATTTTCGGCAGCAGGCTGATGTGATGGAAGTCGATCAGGCTCCAGGCCACCAGGAAAAGAATGCCGGCCATCGAGGCATAGGGAAGATAGGCAGCAAGCGGTGCGACCAGCAGCAGGATCAGCACCAGCAGCAGCGACGCGAAAACCGCGGCAAGGGGGGTTCTTGCATCTGCCGCATAATTGACGCCGCTGCGGTTGAAAGAACCCGAAGAGGCATAGCCGGAGAAAAAGCTGCCCGCGATGTTGGACAAGCCCTGGCCGATGAACTCCTGGTTGCCGTCGATTCGCTGCCCGGAGCGCACCGCGATCGCGCGTGAAATCGAGACCGCCTCGGTCAGCGCGAGCATGGTGATGATCAGCGACGGAAACAGCATCTGCGACAGCCCGCGGAATGAAAAATCCGGCAAGGACAGCGGCGGCAGACCCGATGGCAGTACGCCGACCGAATGGATCTGCGTCGTGGCTTCGCCATAGTGGAGATTGAGCCCTGCCGCGAACAAGCTGCCAGCCACCATCGCGACGATCATGTAGGGCAGTTTCGGCGCCAGCCGCCTGGACAGGATGCCGGACAACAGCGTCATCAGACTGACCGACAGGATGTAGTAGTTGATGCCGTCCAGATGCCGGACGAACAGGCCCAGGGTTTCGAAGAACGGCGTGCCGCGCGGAATGTCGACGCCGAAGAAATTCTTGATCTGGCTACCGGCAATCAGCAGCGCTGCGCCCGCCGTGAAGCCGATCACCACGGTATGCGAGATGAAATTCACTAGCACCCCCATGCGCGCCAGCCCCAGGGCAAGCTGGAACACGCCGGTCAGGAAAGTCAGCGTAAGCACGAGGCCGATGAACTCGGGTGTTCCCGGTGTGGCATAGGGGCTTACCGAAGCGAACACGGCTATCGAGATCGCCGTGGTGGGTCCGGAAACCAGATGCCAGCTGGAGCCGAACAGGGCGGCGACAATGGCCGGGGTCATGGCTGCATACAGGCCATATTCCGGCGGCAGGCCGGCGATGATGGCGAATGCCACCCCTTGCGGCAGCACGATCAGCGCACCGGTCAGGCCCGCCAGCAGGTCATCGCGCGTGCTCGTCAGACTTATCCGGTCGCGCCAGCGCAGGAAGGGAAACAGCCGCGACCAGTTGGGGGAATGAAACGGGGCGCCGGCAGGTCGGCGTGCGGCATACATGCTAATAGACTCCAGCCTGGGATACAGGACTGGAGTCTCGCCCAAGACGGGTTAACGCAAGGTTAAGGACGCATCAAGCGTCGGTTATATGGATGCTTTTTGACAGCGAGGCGCAAGATTGGCCGCGCATCAGAACTCGTTTCGGATGCGCTTGTAGCCCTTGACCAGTTCGACATTGGCCTGCGCCACGCTCTCCGAAAAGCCGCTGACGTCGGGCGTGACGCGCTCGATCCTGGCGAGGTCCTCGTCCGAGCGCACGTTGGCCGTGGAAGGAATATAAAAACCGGCCGGAACATCGCAGCCCTCGACCACCGAGTTGTGGCGAACGACCGAGCCATCACCGACCGTGCAATTGAACAGCACGGAATTGAAGCCGATGAAGACGTTGTCGCCCACGCTGCAGGGCCCGTGGACGATGGAGCGGTGCGCGATCGAAGTGCTGCGCCCGATGTGTACGCCGCCGCCGGCCTTGCAGTGAATCACCACGCCATCCTGGATGTTGGAGTGGGCGCCGATGATGATCGGCTCCATTTCGCCTTTGTCGTCAACCTCGTCGGCGCGAATCACCGCATAAGGGCCGATGAACACGTTCTCCTCGACGACGATCTTGCCGCAAAGGATCGCGGTCGGATCGACAAAGGCGGTTTCGTGGACTTCTGGCAAATGCCCGGAAGGGTTTCTGCGTATCATGATCTGAACCTCGTATGTTGTCGGTGCCGCAAGTTTGCCCAAGCACACGTTAACGCCGGGTTAAGATCGACACAAGCCTCAAGCTTTCTCGCCTCCCGGATAATCTTCGCCGCCAGGCTGTCTGCTGCACTCCAGGAACACCCTGCTGGTACAGGTCCGGCAAATGTCCGGATCCATGTACTTCATCGCCGTCTTGATCGCCTCGTCGGTATTGCGCACGATGGCATCGGGTCCGAGCAGTTCGTCTTCCTGAAGATCCTCCAGCATGCCGGTCACCTGCGAGTTGGCGCGGGTAAAGACGACATGCCGGCCCTCGCGCTTGGCCTGATAGAGTATGCCCTCTAGCGCGCGCTGGCCGGTCGTGTCCATCATCGACACCTTCATCATCCGCAGCACGGCGACATTGGGTTTTGAGCAGACCATGTCGTTGCAGACCTTGCGTTCGAACGCCTTGGCCACGCCGAAGAACAGCGGGCCGTGCGCTTCGTGGAACGTGGTTTGCGGGCAGATGCCTTCCCTGACCAGCCCCTTGTAGCCGCTGTTGCCCGCAAGATCGAGCTCCTCGGGCACGTTCTCGCTCATGTGCTTGATGAACAGGAAGGAGGCCAGGATCATGCCGATCTCGATGGCCACGGTCAGGTCGATGAACACGGTCAGCAGCACCGTGGTCAGGTAGACAGCGCGGTCGGAACCCGGTGCATGCTTGAGCAGGTGCTTGGCATGATGGAATTCGCCCAGCCTGGCCGCCACCACGATCAGGATCGCAGCCAGCACGGCCATCGGCACCTGGCTCGCCAGCGGCGCGGCGGCCAGGATGATCACCAGCACGAAAACCGCATGCGAGAAACCGGCCATGCGGGTCTTGGCGCCGCTGAGGATATTGGTGCCGGTGCGTGCAATCACGCCGGTGGCGGGCATGCCGCCGAACAGCGGCGAGAGGATGTTGGACGCGCCCTGCGCCAGAAGCTCACGGTTGGAGTTGTGCCGCTCGCCGCTCATGTTGTCGGCCACAACGGCGGACAGCAGCGCTTCCACGCCAACCAGGATGGCGATGGTGAAGGCCGGGCGCACCAGTTCCAGCAAGTGGGTGAAGCTGACCTGCGGCAGGCTGGGTGCGGGCAGCGAAGACGGCACCTGGCCGAACAGGCTGGCGATGGTTTCAACCGGAAAATCCAGTGCGATGGCGACGACGGTGCCGACGACCAGGCCGATCAGCGCGCCCGGCACGCGCTTGAGATAGGACAGTTTCGGTCCGTAGACGATCGAAACGATGGTGATCAGGGTCAGCACCACCGCCCATCCGTTCAGGTTGGCGATGTGGTTGAACGTCTCCAGCATGTTTTCGTGGAAGAACTCGTGCTTGGGCAGCAGTTCGACCATGCCTTCGGCATTCAGTATCCGCTCGCCGGCGGCATCGCGCGCCACCAGGCCGATCACGTTGTTGATCTGGGTGGCGATGATGCTGATGGCGATACCGGAAGTGAAGCCCAGGATGACCGGGTAAGGCATGTACTCGATCAGCTTGCCGAAACGCAGCATGCCCATCACGATCAGCAGCACGCCTGCCATCATGCTGGCGATCATGACGTCCTGGAAGCCGTTGACGGAAGTCAGCGAAATCGCAGCCAGCACCGGGATCAGCGCCGCCGCCGCACCGGAAATCTGGTAGCGCGACCCGCCAAATACCGCAATCAGCGAGCCCGCCACCACCGAGGTGATCAGGCCCTGGATGGGCGTCGCTCCGGAGGCGATGGCAAAAGCCAGGCCCAGCGGGATCGAGACGACCGCGACAATGAGGCCCGCCGTCAGATCCGCCTTCAACAGGCCGACCGAGTATTGCCTCCAGCTTGCAGGTAAAAATGCCATCGTTTTATGTCCTCAACTTTTAATAATATTTGATGGTTTGAAACAATCACGGATTCAGCGCGCGGGGCTGATTGCGCAGAACAGGTCGTCCGCCGCCTCCTCGCCGAGCCGCTCGTAGATGGCGGCAATGGCCTGGTTTTCCGTGGCAAAAATGTTGTCCGGCCCGATCAGTTCGTACAGCCCGGTCGCGCGCATCACGTCCAGCACCTGCTTCTTCAGCCCGCTGAACACCAGGGTGATGCCGGCGCCCTTGAGCCGCTCCACCAGATGGTGCACGACTTCCTCGCCCGAGGCGTCCATCTCGTTGATGGCGTCGCCCACGACCAGAACGAACTTCGCATCGGGATGATTGGATACGGCCTCCAGCATCGTGTCCTCGAAATAGGGAACGTTGGCGAAGTACAGCGAGCCATCGAAGCGGATCGCCACCACGTGCTTGCTGGTGGGCAGGTCGGGATTGACCTTGATGTCGCGCAGCGTGCCGTCCTTGTAGCGGCCGAGCACGGCCACGCGCGGCGACATGGTGCGGTACAGGTAAAGGCCCAGCGCGAGGCCGGCGCCGACCATGATGCCGCTGTCCAGATGGGGCGCGAATGCCAGCGTGGCGATGAAGGTCACCACGGCAGCGATGCCGTCATGCCTGCTGGCCTGCCAGGCATGCTTGACCGCCTTGAAGTTCACCAGCCCGATCACGGCCATGATGATGATCGCCGCCAGCACGGCCTGCGGCAGGTGGTACAGCAGCGGAGTAAGGAAAAGCAGCGTCAGCAGCACGAACAGTGCGGTGATCACCGAACTCAGGCCGGTCTTGGCGCCGGAGTTAATATTGACCGCCGAGCGCGAGAACGAGCCCGATACCGGGAAGGCCTGGGTCATGCTGCCGACCACGTTGGACAGGCCCTGGCCGATCAACTCCTGGTTCGGGTCCAGCCGCTGCTTGGTCTTGGCGGCCATGGCCTTGGCGATGGAAATGGCCTCCATGAAGCCCACCAGCGAGATCACCAGCGCGGCCGACAGCAGCGAACCGAGCGCATCCAGATTGAAGCTGGGCACTTGCACGCTGGGCAGGCCCTCGGGAATGTTGCCCACCACTTCGCCGCCGCCGACCAACTGGAAGCCCTTGGCATTGAGCTTGTTCAGGCGATAGCGTGTCTCGTCCAGACTTACGCCCTGGGGTGCGTTGCCGGCACGGTAAATGGCGAGCGTGTCGCCGTTCCCGTCGACGCTGCGCACGACTTCCAGATCGCGCAGCGCGGTCTTTTCCCGGGCAAGCGCCGCTTCCGCGTCACGCAGTTCGATGCGCAACAGCGCCACCTCGGCCTCGGATTGCACGGTGTCGATGCTGGATTCGCCGGCGGCCTTCTGCGCGGTCTTGAGGGCGGCCGTCCTGTCCGCGATGCGTTGATTCAGGTCGTCGACGCGCTTGGCGGCAGTCATGCCCTGCTGCACCACGGCCTGCAGTTCTGGGTCGGCAATCTGGTCGACGCTGCCCTTGGCATTGCGTTCGAAACCGATCGCCCAGGACAGCAGCGTCGTCACCACCACCGCGATCAGCACGCCCGGAAGCCTGGGGGCGTATTTCTTGACGCCCCACATGATGCCGATGGCGATGACGCCCATTACCAGGGTCATCATGTGCGTGTCGCCGATCAGCTTGAGCACGCCGACGATGTCGTTGATGAAGTGCTCGCTGCGCCCCATCGGCACGCCGAACAGCTTGGACACCTGCGACAGCGCGATGATGATGGCGGCGGCGTTGGTAAAGCCGACGATGACCGGATGCGACAGGAAGCTCACGATGACGCCGAGCTTGAACACGCCCAGCAGCAACTGGATGATGCCGACCAGCAGCGCCAGCATGATGGCAAGCGCGATGAACTGGTCGGAACCCGGCGCCGCCAGCACCGCCAGCGAAGATGCCGTCAGCAGCGAGACCACGGCCACCGGACCGGTGCCGAGCTGATTGGAACTGCCCCACATCGCCGCCACCGCCACCGGCAGGAAGGCCGCGTAAAGCCCGTAATAGGCCGGCAGACCGGCAAGCTGGGCATACGCCATCGACTGGGGAATCAGCACCAGCGCCACGGTGACGCCGGCCATGAAATCGGCTTTGAGGTTGTCCCTGCTCAAGGGGAACCAGCGCAGGAAAGGCAGGAATTTGGTTAGATAGGCAGGCATGGTCATCAATCTAGATCAAGGTGGATTCGTAATAACTAGGCATTCTTCTTTTCCGGCGACGCCGCGGTCACCAGCGGGCACGCAAGGTGTTTCCAGGGGTCGCTGCTGCGGTCGAGCGCCAGGGCTTCCCAGCCTTCCCGGGAATCGATGACGAGCGCCGCGATGTTTTCGTGGGCATTGGCATAACTGACCAGGTCACGGCGGCGCAAGCTGGCCTTTACATCGAGGCTGAAGGGCACCCCCGCCTCGCGCAGGGCGGCCTGGAAGGCCTCCATTTCATCGGGCAAAAGCAGGTTGCCGGAAATGACCTGGATTTCCAGGTCGGCCTCCAGACGACGGCAAAGCCCGATGGCGGAGCTCAGCAGGCGCGGATCGACATGTCCTTCACGGACAGCCAGCAGCACGGTTCTTTGTTTTCCGGGATAAGTCATGCCGGGGCCAGATTACGACAAAGACCCCCCATCAAGCAGAAATCATGCCAGGCACCGAAATATGGATAATATACAAACAAATCAGCATGTTACAGAATCTCACCCACAGGCACAGAAAAATGAATTGCTGCATTTTGCAACTTCTTTGCCGACTCAAGTCGTGCGCGACGGCATGGCCAAGACGTAAACATTGTTAAATATTGGTTAAATAAACAATATTGACCAAAATGTTGCACATAAATAACATGCATTGCATATTGCAACTTTTTTGTCAGCCATGCCCAGCCCCCCACCCATACCGACGCCTGCCGGCAGCGCCCGCATCCTGATCGTGGATGAAGACAAGGGCGCCATGAAGAGCCTGGAACTCGCCATGCGCAAAGAAGGGTATCTGGTGACCGCCCGGCAAAGCGGCAGCAATGCCCTGTCGCTGCTGGAAAAAGAACCCTTCGACGTTGTGCTCTGCGAACTGCGCATGGAAAAAGTCGATGGCCTGCAAATCCTCAGGCGTTGCCGCGAGAACCATGCCGACACCGAGGTCGTTCTCGTCAGCAGCCAGCTGACGCTGAAGTCCGCCGTCGAAGCGATGCGCCAAGGCGCCTTCTACTGCCTGGGCAAGCCGTCCCGGGCCGAGGACATAGTGCGGACAGTCGGCGACGCCGTGGAGAAAGTCCGCCTGAAACAGGCAAACCGCAGGCTCATCAGGCAAGCCAGAAACCATCTGGAAAAAGTGCCGATCCTGGGCCAGGACCCGGCCATGCGCCACCTCCTGGAAATGGCCCGGCAGATCGCGCCGACCGACTGCAACGTCCTCATCACGGGCGAATCCGGCACCGGCAAGGAGTTGTTCGCACGCTACCTGCATCACCACAGCCGGCGCGCAGCCGGCCCCTTCGTCGCGATAAACTGCGGCGCCTTCAACGAGGAGCTGCTGGCCAACGAACTGTTCGGCCATGCCAGGGGCGCCTTCACCGGCGCCCACGCGGACAAGAAGGGGCTGATCGAGGCCGCCGCCGGCGGCACCCTGTTTCTCGACGAAATCACCGAAATGCCGCCGGCCATGCAGGTCAAGCTGCTGCGTGCGATCCAGGAAAAGGAGATTCTGCCGCTCGGCTCGACCGTGCCGGTGCCGGTGAACGTGCGCTTCGTCGCCGCCACCAACCGCAATGTGCAGGAGATGGTCAAGGCCGGCAGCTTCCGCCAGGATCTCTACTTCCGCCTCAACGTGGTCAACCTGCACATTCCCGCCCTGTCGGCGCGCAAGGACGACATCCCCCTGCTGGCGCACCATTTCCTGCTCAAGCACGCCGCATTGATGGGCAAGAAGGTGGTCGAAATATCCGCCGACGCCCTTGATCTGCTGAGCGCCTACGACTTCCCCGGCAATGTGCGCGAACTGGAGAACATCGTCGAGCGCGGCGTGGCGCTCGCCACCGGACCCCGGATCGAAACCGCCCACCTGCCGTCGGATTTGCGCGATCTCACCTTACGCACCTTCCGCAAGCGGACCGGCCGCATCCCCACCCTGGAAGAACAGGAACAGGGCTACATCAACTGGGTGCTGCAGGAAGCCGGCGGCAACCAGACCCTGGCCGCGCAGATGCTTGGCATCGATCGCGTGTCCCTGTGGCGCAAGCTCAAGCGCTATGCGGTGGAGAAAGGCTAGCCCGCAGCCCGGCCATGCGCCTCGCCGCGGGCATGCCGCAACCAGGCGTACAGGGCGTCATACATGAGCATGCCCTGCTGCAGCATTTCGTGATCGTCCCGGTGCAGTTCCGACAAGCCCAGCGAGATCGCCAAGAGACCCGCGCATTGCGGCGCCAGCTCCGGGCGGCCGGTATCCGCCCCGCGCACGATCACGGCGAGATCGCGCAACACCGGATCGTCGAGGTCATGCAGCCTGAGAAAGGCGTCGAAGCTGCACAGTTCGCCGACATGGCCATGCGCCACGCCGGGAATGTCATAGGGGATCGCGCCGGTCGCTTCCGCGACTTTGATGACCTCGTCCGCCGGCACGTAGAGAAACTCGGCCTCGCGGTCGATGAACCTCGCCACCAGCCACGGGCAGGCGATGCGGTCGATCTTGGGCCGCTCGCGCGTCACCCACTTCATTTCCGATCGAGCTTGCCGCCCGCCGCCTTGTACGCCTCGAGGCCGCCCTCGATGAAGCGCGCCTTGATGCCCTCGGCATGCAGGCGGTCGATCACGCTGTTGGACACGCTGCCCCCGCGCACGCAGTAGATCACCACGTCATGGGTCCTGGGCACGGCGGAAATCCAGGCGTCGATTTTTTCCGGGTCCTTCCAGAACGCACCGGGGACGATTTCCTGCGAGGCGGCGAAATCCGCCGCGCGTCGCACGTCCAGCACCAGCGCATTGTCCGGCTTGACCTTGGCCGGATGGATGCTGCGCGGCAGGTCCGGGCACTTGTCGGTGGGATTGGCGCAGCCGCAGCGCTTCGGGGATTGGCTGGAGTCTTCCATCATCATTTTCCTTTCAAGGTCT
This sequence comes from Betaproteobacteria bacterium SCN2, assembly GCA_008923285.1. Taxonomy (GTDB): domain Bacteria; phylum Pseudomonadota; class Gammaproteobacteria; order Burkholderiales; family Thiobacillaceae; genus UBA6918. The sequence continues at coordinate 188,683 of WBSG01000001.1, read as the reverse complement.
CAAACTTTGCGGATGCCACCGCCAGGTTGAGGTTGTTCATATAGGCTTCGACATATTTCGCCGCAGCCGCACCAAAGTCCATGTGGTAGCTGTGCTCGTACATGTCGAGCGCCAGGATGGGCGTAGCGCCGGCAAGGTTGCAGGTATGATCAGCCGCCCAGGTGTTGACAAGCCTGCAGTTGCGCGGCGACCACGCCAGCAGCACCCACCCCGACCCTCCGCCCTGCGCCTTGCCCATGGCCGAGAACTGCGCTGCCCACGAATCGAGGCCGCCGAAATCTTTTTCGATCTGTGACTTCAACGCCGCGGACGCATCGCTTGCGCCCAGGCTTTCAAAGTACAGTTCGTGCAGGATCATGGAATTGCTGGCGATGAGTTCTTCGCGCTTCAAGCCATTGACCACGAACACCGGGGCGGTTGCCCAGTCGAGTTCGGCCAGCTTCTGGGTGATGGCATTCAGGCGCTTTACCGCACCCCCATAGTTGTTCTCGTAATGGCTGACAATGATTTTTTCCGACAATCCGTTCATGCCTGCCGGATCGCAGGCCAGGGGTTTCATTTCATAAGCCATGATCAGGCCCTTAGATAGCGAATGTGTAAGCCAGCCCGAGCAGGGCGCACACGCCAATCACCTTCATGATGTCGGCCTTGTACTTCCACAGCGCGACGAAGGCGGCGACGGCGACAATGACCGGGAACCACTCGAAACTGCCGGCGAAGGGTTCGGCAGCCGTGCCCTGCGGCCAGAAAGTATGCCACGCGAAGAACACCGCGAGGTTGAGGATCACGCCCACCACGGCGGCAGTGATGCCCAGGAGCGGCGCGGTGAAGCGTATCTCGCCACGCGTGGCCTCGACCAGCGGTCCGCCGGTGAGGATGAAGAGGAAGGACGGCAGAAAGGTGAAGAAAGTCGCCACCGCCGCCCCGGCAAGGCCGGCGGCAACCGGATTGTCGAACACGCCCTTGGCCACGCCGCCGAGGTAGCCGACCCAGGTAACGATCATGATCAGCGGCCCCGGCGTGGCCTCGCCCAGCGCGAGGCCGTCCATCATCTGCGGGCCGGTGAGCCAGGCGAAATGCTCGACGCCGTACTGGTAGACATAGGGCAGCACCGCATAGGCCCCGCCGATGGTGAGGAAGGCGGCCTTGGTGAAGAACCCGCCCATGTCGAACAGGGTCTGCTCGCCGCTGACCGCAAACAGCGCTGCCAGCCAGATCAACAGGAAGGCCAGCAGCTTCAGCACGAGCCGCGTCCAGGAAAATTTCGCATGCGCCGGCGTCGGCGTATCGTCGTCGATGATCGCCGCACCAAAGGATTTGTGGCTTGCGCCGTGGCCGCCGCCCCCGCCCTTGAACTTGGCCGGCAGGAACTTGCCGCCGAGCGCGCCCAGCACGCCGGCTGCCAGTACGATCCAGGGAAAGCCGATGTCGAACACGAAGATGCCGATGAAGGCGAGCGCCGCCATGGCCCACAACACTTCGTTGTTCAAGGCGCGCGAACCGATGCGCCAGGCCGCGAACAGCACGATCGCCACCACCGCCGGCTTGATGCCGTAGAAAATGCCCTGCACCAGCGGCACGTCGCCCCAGGCGAGGTAGATGCCGGCGAGCAGCGACAGCAGGAAGAAGGCCGGCAGGAAGAACAGCACGCCGGCGACCGCCGCGCCTTTGATGCCGTGCATCAGCCAGGCGATATAGATGGCGAGCTGGGTCGCTTCGGGCCCGGGCAGCAGCATGCAGTAATTGAGCGCATGCAGGAAGCGATGCTCGGAAATCCAGCGGCGCTTCTCCACCAGTTCCTGGTGCATGATGGAAATCTGTCCGGCCGGGCCGCCGAAGCTGATGAAGCCGAGCTTCACCCAGAATTTGAAAGCCTCGCCCAGCGTTACGGGCGCAGGCGGCGTTTGCGGTGCGGTGTCCAAGGGTAATCCTCCAAGCGATCGGATATGTTTTCAGATTGCCAGGCTTGGACGGGACACCGTCTTGCTGAAGAGCTTCAGGATGCCGGGGGCTTGGCGCCCCGACGGCAAAATTATATCGGCGTTTGCGCGGTTTTGGAACGCAGGTAATACAGATAGTCCATCTCCGGCGCGATGCCATCCAGCTGCGTGATCGCCGTGGAGACCTGGCCGCGATGGTGGTTGAAATGGGTCAGCATGTGGGTCAGCACCGCCGCGGCAGGCAGGGTATTCGGCCTGCCGTTGCTGGCGGTGAACGTCACGTCCTGCAGGAACCAGACTTCATCCCGCCCGGCAAGCCAGCCGGCCATGGCGGCGAGGCTCTCGCGCAGGCCCTGTTTCAGGGCTTCCCACTCTTCGATCTGGATGGTCCTGAAATCGGGGACGACGGGCTGGCCGGTCAGGCGCCCCATCCACACGCGGTTGACCAGCAGCAGGTGGTCGACGGTGTGATGGATGCTGCGAAAGAACAGTCCGTGATCCTGCCTGCGCTGCGCGTCGGAAAACTTGTCCAATTCGGTGAACAGCACCTCGTTGGCCCAGGCGTGGTAACGCGCGAGGTCGACGAAATGATCGCGCCAGGCGCTCACGCCTTGAGTTCCCTGTCGAGCAGCGCCTTGAGCCTGACGAAATCGAGTTCGCCGATTTTCTTTTCCAGGAGCTCGCCGTCCTTGCCGATGATGAAGCTGGTCGGCGTGAGGCTCACGTTGCCAAAGGCCGCCACCGCCTCGCCCTTGAGGTCCATCGCCACCGGGAAGGGTAACTGCCAGTCCTCGACGAACTTCAGCACGAAATTGGGCGGGTCGTAGGGCATGGTCACGGCGATGATCTCGAAGCCCTTGTCCTTGTACTGCTTGTAGGTCTCGACCATGCCCGGCATCTCCTTGATGCAGCCGGGACAGGAGGTGGCCCAGAAGTTGACCAGCACCACCTTGCCGCGCAAGTCATTGAGCGCGATCTTCTCGCCCTCGAGCGTGGTGAAGCTGGACGCCGGCGCCTGCGGCTTCGAGATGAGCGTGTAAATCAGTGCGCCGCCGATGAAGAAGGCAAGCAGGATACCGACGATGAATTTGGTCTTGGTCATGGGTGGTAGGCTCGCATCAGTTTCACGTAGTGTTCAGCCGAGTAGTTGAAATAGGCAATTTCTTCCGGCGTCAGTTCCCGCACCATTTTCGCAGGCCGGCCGAGGTAGAGGTAGCCCGATTCCAGCACCTTGCCTTCCGGCACCAGCGAGCCCGCGCCCAGCAGCACGTGCCGCCTCACCATCGCGCGGTCGAGGATGATGGAGCCCATGCCGATCAGGCATTCGTCTTCGATGGTGCAGGCATGCAGGATCACGCCATGGCCCACGGTCACGCGCGCACCGATGACGAGCGGCCCGCCCGCGGGATCGGCTGCGGTCTTGTGCGATACATGCAGCACGGAATTGTCCTGGATGTTGGTGCCCGCGCCGATTCGGATGGAATTGACGTCGCCGCGCACCACCGCCCCCGGCCACACTGAGGCGTTCTCGCCGAGAGCAACCTCGCCGACCACCGTGGCGCGCGGGTGCACCCAGGCGCCGGCGGCGAGCTCGGGGTAAATGCCGTTGAAAGGGCTGATGGCTGAATCCATGTCGGACAAAGGGTTGAAAGTGGCGATTCCGGCGTAAATTATAATCGTTGTGAACAAAACCCTTTTTGCACAAAGAATATGAGGACAAGAGGCTTTCTACCCGGTTTCCTCCTGCCCTCCTGTCCTCATTGTTAATCATGCCTTCAGGTATTTTATGAATCCCCTGCTCGACTTTTCCGGTTTGCCGCGTTTTGCCGATATCCGCCCCGAACATGTCACCCCCGCCGCCGACGAGTTGCTCGCCGCCGCCCGCAAGACGGTCGAAGCCTGCGTCACCGACAAGGACGAGCCCAGCTGGCAGCGCTTCGTGGCGCCCATGGAAGACGCCAACGAGCGCCTGTCGCGCGCCTGGGGCCAGGTCTCGCACCTGCACAGCGTGATGGACTCGCCCGAACTGCGCGAGGCCTATAACGAGAACCTGCCCAAGATCACCCAGTACTACGCCGAACTGGGCCAGCACGAGGGCCTGTTCAAGAAATTCAAGGCGCTGAAGCGTTCCGTCGGTTACGCCATGCTGACCGCGGCGCAGCAGACCATCGTCGAGAACGAGCTGCGCGACTTCAAGCTGGGCGGCGCCGAGCTGCCCGCGGCCAGCAAGCAGCGCTTCATGGAAATCCAGCAGGAACTGGCCGCGCGCTCGGCCAAGTTCGAAGAGAACCTGCTCGACGCCACCAATGCCTTCGCCCACATCGTGGAAAACCGCGACGAACTGGCCGGCATCCCCGACGATGTGCTGGAAATGGCACAGGCCATGGCCGAGCAGGACGGCAAGACCGGCTGGAAATTCAGCCTGCACATGCCGTCCTACCTGCCGGTGATGCAGTACGCCGACAACCGGCACCTGCGCGAAACCCTGTACCGCGCCTATGTCACCCGCGCTTCCGAGCACGGCCCGGAAAAGCTCGACAACACTTCACTCATCCGCGACATCGTGCGCCGGCGCCGTGAAGCCGCCAGCCTGCTGGGCTTCAGCAACTACGCCGAGGTGTCGCTCGAACCCAAGATGGCGGAAACCCCCGCCCAGGTGCTGGATTTCCTCAACGAACTCGGCTACCGCGCCAAGCCCTACGCCGAGCGCGACATGCAGGAGTTGCGCGAGTTCGCCGCCAGGGAACTGGGCCTTGCCGACCTGCAGGCCTGGGACATCGCCTATGCCAGCGAAAAGCTGCGCGTGGCGCGCTACAGCTTTTCCGACCACGAAGTGAAGCAGTATTTCCCTGAATCCGAAGTGCTCGCCGGCATGTTCAAGGTGGTGGAAACCCTCTACGGCCTGCACATCCGCCCCTCCAAGGCGCCGGTGTGGCATGAGGACGTCAAATTCTTCGAGATCAACGACCATTCCGGCCAGAAGATCGGCGAGTTCTACCTCGACCTCTACGCCCGCGCCAGCAAGCGCGGCGGCGCCTGGATGGACGACGCCATCACCCGCCGCAAGAAGGGCGAGGGCATCCAGACCCCGGTGGCCTACCTCAACTGCAACTACACCGCGCCGCTGCCCGGCAAGCCTGCGCTGTTCACCCACGACGAGGTCATCACTCTGTTCCACGAGTTCGGCCACGGCCTGCACCACCTGCTGACGAAAATCGAGGACCTCGGCGTGTCCGGCATCAACGGCGTGGAATGGGATGCGGTCGAACTGCCCTCGCAGTTCATGGAAAACTTCTGCTGGGAATGGGACGTGCTGCGCCACATGACCCGGCACGTCGACACCGGCGCGAGCCTGCCGCGCGAGCTGTTCGACAAGATGCTGGCGGCGAAGAACTTCCAGGCCGGCATGCAGACCATGCGCCAGCTGGAGTTTTCCCTGTTCGACATGCACCTGCACTACGATTTCGACCCCGACGGCAAGGAGTCCGCGCTCGACCTCCTGAACCGCATCCGCGCCCAGGTCGCCGTGATCGTGCCGCCGGACTACAACCGCTTCCCCAACAACTTCTCGCATATCTTCGCTGGCGGTTACGCGGCAGGCTATTACAGCTACAAGTGGGCGGAAGTGCTGTCGGCCGACGCCTATGCCCTGTTCGAGGAGAATGGCGTCTTGAACCCCGAAGTCGGCCACCGCTTCTGGAGCGAAATCCTCGCCCAGGGCGGCGCCCGCCCGGCCATCGAATCGTTCAAGGCCTTCCGCGGGCGCGAGCCGACCATCGATGCGCTGCTGCGCCACAACGGCATGAATTGAGCCCTGGCATGGGCTGAATTTTTTTCACGCCCTGCCGTTAATGACTTGTTGCGACTGATGGCCTGCCGAACATGAAACTTGCTCCGTTCGTTCTGCTCCTGCTCTCCCTGCCCGTCATGGCTGGCACGCTGTACCGCTGGACCGACGCCCAGGGCAAGGTTCACTACACCGACCATCCGCCGCCTGCGGGCGCCAAGAGCGCCACCCAGAAAACCTACAAGGGCGGCGGCACGAATGCCGCAGAATCACAGGCAACGCAACAGGCCCGGGCCAGCAATCCCGTCACGCTCTATGCCACCGCAACCTGCGGCGTGCATTGCGAACGCGCCAAGGCGCATCTTGCCCGGCGCGGCATCCCTCATGCCAGCAAGGATCCCTCGACAAGCGTGGATGCCAACGAAGAACTGCGCAAGGGCGGCGGCCAGGCGCGCGTGCCGACGCTGATGGTCGGCAGCGAAAAACTCGAAGGCTATGCCGAAGCCGCATGGGATGCGGCGCTCGACAAGGCCGGCTACCCGCCTGCCGACACCCCTTGAGGCCGGACGCTTCCGGAGGCAGGCCGCTGCCGGCATCGGCACGCCCCGATCGTCCATAGGCGTTATCATGGAACCCATTCGCCCCCAATTGGGGCGGGGAACTTTGTAGCGCCGGGCGTTTCTGTCAATTGAGCCGAAACGCTAGCCAGCCCGGCATACCCATCACAAAAAGCAGGATCCAGCCGTCACGCCAGGAACGGGCCCGGCGAATCCGTTTATGAATGAACTTGCACAACAACTAGGCCTTCCCTCTTTCGCCCACCCCTGGCTGCCCCAGGTGTTGGCGGTATTACTCGGCGTGCTCGCGCTCCATGTCGGCGCCCATTACCTGCTGCGCCGTATCGAAAAGCTGGCCGCGCATACCACGGCTGTCTGGGATGACGCCCTGATCAAGGCTGCGCGCAGGCCGGCCGCGCTGATCCTGTGGATAGCCGGCCTGGCTTATGCCGGGCGCATCGCATACCAGCAAAGCGGCGCGACGGCGCCGGACTTCCTGGTCCCCACGCGCGACACCCTGTTCATTCTGTCGTTCGCCTGGTTCCTGCTGCGGCTGATCCACAATGCCTCGAAGAACGCGCTGGCAAAGAATACCGTGACGGAAACGGCCGTCGACCGCACCACCATCGACGCATTGTCCAAACTGGGTCGCGTCATCGTCGTCATCCTCGCCGGCCTGGCGATCCTGCAAACCCTGGGCTTCAGCATCGCCGGCGTGCTGACCTTCGGCGGCATCGGCGGCATTGCCGTCGGCTTTGCCGCCAAGGACATGCTGGCCAACTTCTTCGGCGGGCTGACCATCTATCTCGACCGCCCCTTCGTGGTGGGCGAATGGATCCGCTCGCCGGACAAGGACATCGAGGGCACGGTGGAATACATCGGCTGGCGCCACACCCGCGTGCGCGCCTTCAACAAGAACCCGATCTACGTGCCGAACGCGCTGTTCACCACCATCGTGGTCGAAAACCCGACGCGCATGACCAACCGCCGCATCAAGGAAACCATCGGCATCCGCTATCAGGACGTCGACAAGATGGCCGGCATCGTTGCCGACGTGAAAGCCATGCTGCTGGCGCATCCCGAGATCGACAACAACGCCACGCTGATTGTGAACTTCAACCAGTTCGGCGACTCGTCACTGGACTTTTTCATCTACACCTTCACCAAGACCACGCAGTGGGTGCGCTTCCACGAAATCAAGCAGGACGTGCTGCTGAAGATCGCCGCCATCATCCGATCGCACGGCGCCGAACTCGCCCTGCCCACTCGCACCCTGCACATCGAACCTGCCGAAGCTGCAACGACGGAAAACACGCCATGAAACTCGCCGCCTGGAACGTCAACTCCCTCAAGGTCCGCCTGCCGCAGCTTCTCGACTTCCTCGCCACGCGCGAACCGGACGTGGTCTGCCTGCAGGAGACCAAGCTGGAGGACGCGAATTTCCCTCGTGCCGAAATCGAGGCCGCCGGCTACCAGGCTGCCTTTGCCGGGCAGAAGACCTACAACGGCGTGGCCATCCTGTCGAAGGCGCCACTGACCGATGTGCAGGCAGGCATCCCCGGCTTCGACGACGAACAAAAGCGCGTGCTCGCCGCCACCATCGGCGGCGTGCGCGTAGTGTGCGTGTACGTACCAAACGGCCAGAGCACCGACTCGGACAAGTACCAGTACAAGCTGCAATGGCTGGCTGCGCTGGCGGCGTGGCTGGACGGAGAATTGAAGCAGCACCCCAGGCTCGCGCTGCTGGGCGATTACAACATCGCCCCGGATGACCGCGACGTGCACGACCCCGCATTGTGGAAGGACCAGGTGCTCTGTTCGGCACCCGAGCGCGAGGCATTCAGGAAGCTGCTGGAACTGGGGTTGAAGGACAGCTTCCGCCTGTTCGAGCAGCCGGAGAAAAGCTTTTCCTGGTGGGACTACCGCATGCTCGGCTTCCGCCGCAACCATGGCTTGCGCATCGACCACATCCTGCTGTCCGAGGCGCTCGCGGCCTCGTGCAGCGAAAGCCGCATCGACCGCGACATGCGCAAGCTGGAACGTCCGTCGGACCACGCGCCGGTGATCGCAACGATTGAATAACCAGAACCGAGCAAGCTTTTCGCAGGGAGGCGGGGGCGTTCATGGAGTGAAGTGAAAAACATTACCCGCCTTCTCCTCCCTTGACCTCCCTGTTCAATCAGCCAATCAGAAATTCTCGGCCTCAACCTGCAGCCAGGTGCGGTTGATGTTGCCGCCCATCTGCTCGTCGAAGTGCTTGAGCTTCTGCCATTCCTTCAGGCTCACCTGCTTGCGCACGTCCTCTTCCGAACCGCCCGACTTGTAGACCTTTTCCACGCCGGCATAGAACGCCGCCATCTGCTGGTGCAGCTGCTTCGCCTGCTGCAGGGTCATCAGCGGGCCGTGGCCGGGAATGATGGTCCTGGCCGGATACTGCTGGACTTCGGCCAGGGTCTGCACCCACTGTTTGACCTCGGCATCGCGGAAGCCCGGCGTCACGGTGTTGACCAGCACGTCGCCGCCGATCAGCACCTTGTCGTCGGGCAGCCACATCAGCATGTCGCCCTTGGTATGCGCGCCCTCGGGCACCCAGAATTCAATTTTCACGCCGTTGATCTCGGCAGGAGTGCGGGTCTGCGAAGCATAGGTGCGGCTGGCGGTGACGACCTTGGTGTTGGGCAGCTTGCGGCCGGTCATGCTCTCGCCTATGGCGATCCATTCGGCGCCGGTATCGATCATCAGCTTCTTGCAGTTTTCCGAGCTGATGATTTCAGCGCCCGGGAACACCACGTTGCCGAGGCTGTGGTCGCCGTGGTGGTGCGTGTTGACGACGTGGGTGATCGGCAGTCTGGTGAGTTTTTCCGCGGCCTTGCGGATATGTGCGCCGACCTCGTCGGAAAAACCGGTGTCGACCAGGATCGCGCCCTTGTCGCCGATGATCAGCGTGCTGTTGACCATATAGCCGCCGTTGTGGGCATTGGGCAGCTCGGTCGGGCCAAGCAGCGCATAAACGCGCTCGTTGACCTTGACGGTCTTCACCTCGGGCAGGGGCTTCACCAGGGCAGCGCCGGCCAGCAAAGCGGCACCGGCCAGCAATAGCAGAATCTTCTTCATGTCGGGCTCCATTCGATAATCCGTCCCGGCAGGTTATGGAGGGCGCGCGCGCGCGTCAATAGACCAGGCAGACTACGCGTCCTCTCCCCCGTTCATGCCCAGTTCCTGTATCTTGCGGGTCAGCGTATTGCGCCCCCAGCCCAGCAGCTGCGCCGCCTCGATGCGCCGCCCGCCGGTATGTTTCAAGGCGATCTGGATCAGGATCTTTTCGAATGCCGGCACCAGGTCGTCGAGGATGGCAGTGTCGCCGCGCGCAAGGCGCAGGTCGGCATGGTGTGCAAGGCAGGACAGCCAGTCCCCGCCCTCGCCGGCCTTTTCTCCGCCGCCATCGAGATCGGTCGGCAAGTCCTTGGGTTCCACCACCTGACCTGGCGCCATCACGGTCAGGTAGTGGCAGACGTTTTCCAGCTGCCTGACGTTGCCGCCCCAGGGCAGGCCGGACATGAGCTTGAGTGCGGCGTCTGACAGCTTCTTGGGCTCGACGCCGAGTTCGCGCGCGCTTTTCTGCAGGAAATGGCGCGCCAGCAGCGGGATGTCCTCGCGCCGCTCGCGCAGCGCCGGCAGGCGCAGGCGGATGACATTCAGGCGATGGTAGAGGTCTTCGCGGAACAACCCCTGCTTGACCCGCGCTTCCAGGTCCTGGTGGGTGGCGGCGATCACGCGCACGTTGACCTTGACCGGCGAATGTCCGCCGACGCGGTAGAACTGGCCGTCGGCAAGTACGCGCAACAGGCGCGTCTGCAAGTCCGCCGGCATGTCGCCGATCTCGTCGAGAAACAGGGTGCCGCCGTCGGCCTGCTCGAAACGGCCGCGGCGCTGTGCCGCCGCGCCGGTGAAGGCGCCGCGCTCGTGGCCGAACAGTTCGGATTCCAGCAGGTCCTTGGGGATGGCCGCTGTATTCAGCGCGATGAAAGGCCCGCTGGCGCGGCTGCTGTGGCGGTGCAGCGCATGTGCCACCAGTTCCTTGCCGGTGCCCGACTCGCCGGTGATGAGCACGGTGACGTTGGATTGCGACAAACGGCCGATGGCGCGGAAGACCTCCTGCATGGCCGGGGCCTGGCCGAGGATTTCCGGCACCTTGGCCAGTTCCTCGCCAGCCTGCGCCGTCTCCTGGTTCTGCGCCAGCGCGCGGCGCACCAGCTCGACGGCGGCATCGACGTCAAAAGGCTTGGGCAGATATTCGAAGGCGCCGCCCTGGAACGCCGCCACCGCCGAATCAAGATCCGAATAGGCGGTCATGATGATGACCGGAACCCTGGGCAGGGACTCCTTGATATGTTGCAGGAAATCGAGGCCGGAAGGCCCGGGCATGCTGATATCGGAAATCACCGCCGCCGGGCGGCTCTGGCCCAGGCGCGCCAGCGCTTCGCTCGCCGAGTTGAATACCTCGCAGGGGATGCCCTCCCGTTCCAGCGCCTTCTCCAGCACCCAGCGGATGGAACGGTCGTCGTCGATAATCCATACCGCATCGTTCATGATTTGTTGCTCGCAGTCTCGATCGGGAAATAGATGGAAAACACCGTGTGGCCGGGGCGCGACTCGAACTCGATCACGCCCTTGTTCTGCGCCACCAGGGTCTGCGCCAGCGGCAGGCCGAGGCCGCTGCCGCCCTCGCGGCCGCTGACCAGCGGAAAGAACACCTGCTCGCGCAGGGCTTCGGGGATGCCGGGGCCGTCGTCGATGATGTCGAGCCTGAGCGCCAGGCGATGGCGCCTGTTGTTGAGCGTGACCTGGCGCGCCGCGCGCGTGCGGAACGCGAGCTCGCCCTTGCCGTTCATGGCCTGCACCGCATTGCGCGCGATGTTGAGCACCGCCTGGATCAGCTGTTCCGAATCGGCCCGGATCTCGGGCAGGCTGACGTCGTAATCGCGACGAATGCGGATGCCGTGCGGCGTTTCCGCGAGCAGGAGGCTCCTCACCCGCTCCAGCACTTCGTGGATGTTGACCGGCGACAGCCTGGGCAGGCGATGCGGAGTCAGCAACCGCTCCATCAACGACTGCAGGCGATCGGCTTCCTTGATGATGACCTGGGTGTATTCGCGCAGGCTTTCGCGCGACAGCTCGTGCTCGAGCAGTTGCGCGGCGCCACGGATGCCGCCGAGCGGATTCTTGATCTCGTGCGCCAGATTGCGCAGCAGTTCGCGGCTGGCTTCCTGCTGGGCGCGGATGTTTTCCTGACGGGCGATGCGCAGGCGCTGGTCGGCCGGGCGAAGCTCCAGCACCAGCGCCCACTCGTGGCCTTCGTGCACCGAAATCGTGCAGGACATCGGCACCGCCGCGTGATGGTTGGCCTGTACCGGCAGGTCGTGCTCGGTCACGGTTTCGCGCGTTTCGCGTGCGGCGTTGAGCGCCGCCACGAGTTCGGTATTGTGGCCGAACAGGTTGTCGAAGGCGTGTCCCGTCAGCAGCGTCCCGGACATGCCGATCAAGGTTTCGGCTGCGGAATTCACGTAAAGGATGCGGCTGTCGGCGCCGATCAGGACCACGCCAGTGGCAAGGAAATCATAGGCGGCAAAGGGGGAGGAAGAAGCCATGCACTAACCTAGCACTGATTGTGCCAGCAGGCAAAAACCGGCCCGACCCCAGGCAGCACCGCTCAACGAACGGTGCCGATTTCCTTGCGGATGGCGGAAATATTGCGCTCGTGGCGTTCGACGGTGCTGCGCAATTGCCTGACTCGCGCCTGATAGGCCGGCGCATCGGCCTTCTCGCCCGCCAGCGGCCTCTCGCCCAGGGCAAGCTGGCGCTTTGCCTCCTCGAGGTTCTTCTGTTCACTCGCCAGCTCTTCCTCCAGCACCGTGCGGCGCACGTCGTCGCGTTTTTTCTGGGTATCGCTGTCGATGCGCGGGAAACTGGCCGGGCTGGGCGACCGCGTGCCGGCCGAGGCGGCAGGCTTCTTCGGCGCACTCGGCGCATCGCTGCCGCCGCCTTCGATCACGCCGGTGATCCGCGCCCCCGCCGGCACTTCGGCGCGCCGGTCGGTGGCGCCCTTGCGCCCGTCGGCATCGACGTACATGTAGATTCTGGCCTGCGCAGGGCAGGCCAGAACCAGCAGCAAGGGGAAAAGGGGAAGGATTCGCTTCATCGGTGACAACCGGACACTGTGCCCAATTCTGACAGTTTACGGCAAGCCGGGTTCAGGTCTTGAATCTTGCCGCAGGCTGCCACAGGCCGCGCGAGGCGCATGCCGGCACCGCATGAAAAAAGCGGCCCGGGAGGCCGCTTTTTTCGCCACTGCGGAGATGCGCTTACAGCGAGTAGTACATCTCGAACTCGACCGGATGCGTGGTCATGCGATAGCGGGTGACTTCCTGCATCTTGAGATCGATGTAGGCGTCGATCATGTCTTTGCTGAACACGCCGCCGCGGGTCAGGAACTCGTGATCCTTCTTGAGCTCTTCCAGCGCCATTTCCAGGCTGTGGCAGACCTTGGGGATCTTGGCGTCTTCTTCCGGCGGCAGGTCGTACAGGTCCTTGTCGGCGGCGTCGCCGGGGTGGATCTTGTTCTGGATGCCGTCGAGGCCGGCCATCATCAGCGCGGCGAACGCCAGGTAGGGGTTGGCGGTGGGGTCCGGGAAACGCACTTCGATGCGGCGCGCCTTTTCGCTGGCAGCGATCGGGATGCGGATCGAGGCGGAACGGTTGCGCGCGGAATAGGCCAGCATCACCGGGGCTTCGAAGCCGGGCACCAGGCGCTTGTAGGAGTTGGTCGACGGGTTGGTGATGGCATTGAGCGCCTTGGCATGCTTGATGACGCCGCCGATGTAGTACAGCGCGGTCTCGGACAGGCCGGCGTAGCCGTTGCCGGCGAACAGGTTCTTGCCGTCCTTCCAGATCGACATGTGCACGTGCATGCCGGAACCGTTGTCGCCGACGATGGGCTTGGGCATGAAGGTCGCGGTCTTGCCGTAGGCATGGGCCACGTTGTGCACGATGTACTTCAGCACCTGGGTCCAGTCGGCGCGGCGCACCAGGGTGTTGAACTGGGTGCCGATCTCGCACTGGCCGGCGGTCGCCACTTCGTGGTGGAACACTTCGACCGGGATGCCGATTTCTTCCAGGGCCAGCACCATGGCGGCGCGGATGTCCTGCAGCGAGTCGACCGGCGGCACCGGGAAGTAGCCACCCTTGACGCCGGGGCGGTGACCGGTGTTGCCGGCCTCGGTCTGTTCCTTGGACGACCAGGCGGCTTCCTCGGAGCGCATGGTCACGTGGCAGCCGGACATGTCGACATGCCAGGTCACGGAATCGAAAATGAAGAACTCGGGCTCGGGACCGAAGTAGGCGGTGTCGCCGATGCCGGTGGACTTGAGGTAGGCCTCGGCGCGGCGCGCCACCGAGCGCGGATCGCGGTCATAGCCCTTGCCGTCGGATGGTTCGATCACGTCGCAGGTCAGCACCAGGGTGGACTCGTCGAAGAAGGGGTCCATGTAGGCGGTTTCCGGGTCGGCCTTGAGCAGCATGTCGGAGGCCTGGATGCCTTTCCAGCCGGCGATGGAGGAGCCGTCGAAGGGGTGGCCATCCTCGAACCAGTCTTCGGTCACGATGCGCGCAGGGATGGTGACGTGCTGTTCCTTGCCCTTGGTATCGGTGAAGCGCAGATCAACGAACTTGGTTTCGTTGTCCGCAATCATTTTCATAACGTCGGCGACCGCCATGGTAGTGCTCTCCTAGAAGAATCAGGTTTCGAAAACAAATAACGACGGCAGTCTCCCTTGCAGAAACCGTGCCACCCTCAAAAATCATTGAAGTGCATTGTGCCACAAGGCACAGACGCCTGGGCCAGACCGCCAATAGCACCATAATGGTGCACGAAAATCATGTAGCGCACCATTATGGTGCTTGCCCTGTCGGCAGACGGGCATATACTCACTACTCTAGTGGATCAATACTCGAACATGGGACGTCTGACCGAAATTCTCACCACCGCCCAGGCGCGCGCGCAGGCAGCTGGCCTGCCCTATGAAGGAGCGCTGACGCCGGGTGAAGCTGCGGAGTTGCTGAAGCTGGCGCCCGGCTCGCGGCTCGTCGACGTGCGTTCGCACGCAGAACTCGACCTGGTCGGCCGCATTCCGGGGACCGTGCATGTGGAATGGATGAGCTATCCAGGCTGGCGCGCCAACGTCCATTTCCTCAACCAGTTGAAGCAATCCGTGGACATGGAATCGCTGACCCTGTTCATCAGCCGCAACAGCCAGCGCTCGCAGCGCGCCGCCGAAGCCGCCACGCTGGCCGGCTACCGCGACAGCTACCACGTACTGGAAGGCTTCGAGGGCGCGATCAACCCCGCAACCGGACATCGCGGCGAACTCGACGGCTGGAAGGCACGGGGCTTGCCCTGGCAGCAAAGCTGAAGCGCACACCGCGGCAGGATTGAACGTCCGCGCCAGCGCTGCCAACAAGACAGATCATTTTTTGAAAGGCACGTAGTTTCCATGACCGAAAAATCCAGCACCGCAGCCCCCACCGGCAAGAAGAACGGCGCCCGGCGCAAGCAGCCGCGCAACGCCGGCCGCAGCGTCAGCGAGGGCGACATCTCTCCCGTCCTGAGCAGCAGCGGGGTCGAAGCGTTCGCCGTCAGCGAAGCGGTCGGCGGCGCCCAGGCCGCCAAGACCTCGGCCCTCGCGGACATCCTCGAACGCGGCGCCAGGGCAGGCGGGGGCCCCGAACTGATCCAGTCGCTGGAAGCGATCTTCGCCGGCGCATCGCCCGAGGATGCCGAGGAACTGCGCAAGGCCCTTTTCCGGCACCACATCATGCCCGGCAAGGGCAACCGCAACCCGGACGAAGAGCTTGCCGGTGACTGGCGCGAAGGCGGCTATCCGTACAAGAACCTGATGTCGCGCAAAAACTACGAGGCGCAGAAATACCGGCTGCAGGTGGAATTGCTCAAGCTGCAGGCCTGGGTCAAGGAAACCGGCCAGCGTGTCGTGATCCTGTTCGAGGGACGGGACGCAGCCGGCAAGGGCGGCACGATCAAGCGCTTCATGGAACATCTGAACCCGCGCGGCGCCCGCGTGGTGGCGCTGGAAAAGCCGACCGAAACCGAGCGCGGGCAATGGTATTTCCAGCGTTATGTGCAGCACCTGCCGACAGCGGGCGAAATCGCCCTGTTCGACCGCTCCTGGTACAACCGGGCCGGCGTGGAGCGGGTGATGGGGTTCTGCGGCGACGAGGATTACCTCGAGTTCATTCGCCAGGCGCCCGAATTCGAGCGCAATCTGGTCCGCAGCGGCATTCATCTGATCAAGTTCTGGTTCTCGGTCAGCCGGGAGGAGCAGCGCCGGCGCTTCAAGGAGCGCGAGGTGCATCCGCTGAAGCAGTGGAAGCTTTCGCCGATCGACCTGGCCTCGCTCGACAAGTGGGACGAGTACACCAAGGCGAAGGAAGCGATGTTCTTCTACACCGACACGGCCGATGCGCCCTGGACCGTGATCAAGTCGGACGACAAGAAGCGTGCGCGACTCAACGCCATGCGTTACGTGCTGCACAAGCTGCCCTACACAAACAAGAGTATCGATCTGATCGGCCCGCTGGACCCGCTGCTGGTCGGCCGCGCCCACGTCGTCTACGAGCGCGGCGAACACAACGCAGCAGCGCCGATCCTGTAGCGCCGCCGGGGCAGAAATTCCCGGCATGAGCCTGTCATGTGCCTGATAAAATCCGGCCCATGACAAGCCATTACGCCGTGTTCGGCAACCCCGTCGCCCACTCCAGGTCTCCGCTCATCCACGCCGAATTTGCCAGGCAAACCGGGCAGGATCTGGACTACCGCGCCATCCTCGCCCCGCTGGATGGCTTTGCCGCGGCGATAGCCCGCTTTCGCGAGGCCGGCGGCGCCGGCGCCAACGTGACGGTTCCGTTCAAGGAAGAGGCGTTCCGGCTGGCCACTCGCCTCACCCCGCGTGCGGAGCAGGCGGGTGCCGTCAACACCCTGAAATTCGACAACGATGGCGTACTGGGCGACAACACCGATGGCGCCGGCCTGGTGCGCGACCTGACCCTCAACCTCAAACAGCCTCTTGCAGGAAAAAGCCTGCTGCTGATGGGGGCCGGCGGCGCGGCGCGCGGCGTCATCGGCCCGCTGCTGGCCGAGCAGCCTGGCCGCCTGGTCCTGGCCAACCGCACGGTGGAAAAGGCGCTGCAACTGGCCGAGCTGTTCGGCGGCAGAATCAGCGGCGCGCCCTACGCCGCGCTTGCCGGCCAGCGCTTCGATATCGTCATCAACGCCACCGCCGCCAGCCTGAAAGGCGAACTGCCGCCGCTGCCGGAAGACCTGCTGCACCCCGGCGCGCTGGCCTACGACATGATGTACGGCAGCGAAACCCCGTTCATGGCCTGGGCCCGGCAGCACGGTGCGGAACGGGTTGAAGACGGCCTCGGCATGCTGGTGGAGCAGGCGGCGGAAAGCTTTTTTCTCTGGCGCGGCATCCGTCCCGACACCGCGCCCGTCATCGCCAGCCTGAAAAGCGCCGAATGAAAGCCATCTGGGGCGGAATCTGGCGCGCCGCGCTGATCCTGCTGGGCCTGTTCCTGGCCTGGCAGGTCTGGGTCTTCGCCCACATCCTCTGGTGGATCGACCACAACCCGACGTCGAGCGCCTTCATGCAAGCCGGGCTTTCGCGCTTGCAGGAAAAGCGGCCGGATGCCGAGCTGCGCCACAAATGGGTGCCCTACGACAACATTTCCATCCACCTCAAGCGCGCCATCATCGCCGCCGAGGATTCGAAGTTCCTCGACCACGAGGGCTTCGACATCGAGGGCATCCAGAAGGCGATGGAAAAGAACCTGAAAAAAGGCCGCCTGGTCGCCGGCGGCTCCACCATCAGCCAGCAGCTGGCGAAGAACCTGTTTCTCTCTTCCGACCGCAGCTTCGTGCGCAAGGGCCAGGAGGCGATCATCACCCTGATGATCGAAACCACCTGGAGCAAGCGCCGCATCCTCGAGGTGTATCTGAACATCATCGAATGGGGCAACGGCGTCTACGGCGCCGAGGCCGCCTCGCGCCGCTATTACAAGAAATCCGCCGCCAGCCTCACGCGCGGACAGGCGGCCGCGCTGGCCGCCATGGTGCCCAATCCGCGCTGGTATGAAAACAACCGTTCCTCGGCAAAATTCGCGCGGCGCGTAGCCACGATTTCCAAGCGCATGTACCAGGTTCAGGTGCCGAAATAATCCTCGATAGGCCGGTTCGGCGCGGTAAAATCGCGGGAATCCGCCGCGCGCCATGACCGAAGAATACGACACCCTCCAACACGAAAGTCTGGAAGAGCACCTGCAGCAGGTGCAGGCGCTGCTCGCCCGGCAGAAGCTGGTGGAGGAACTGGTGCACCGCCAGGAAGGGCCGCGCCAGGACCTGGTCGAATCCCTGGTGCACAAGCAGAACCTGGTCGAACTGCAGAAGAAGCTCGACCAGCTGCATCCCGCCGACGTCGCCCACATCCTCGAAGCGCTGCCGCTGGACGAGCGCCTAGCGGTCTGGGACATGGTCAAGGCCGAGCGCGACGGCGAGATTCTCGTCGAAGTCTCCGACTCGGTGCGCGAATCGCTCATCGCCAGCATGGACAACGCCGAACTGCTGGCCGCTGCGGAAACACTCGATACCGACGAACTCGCCGACATCGCGTCAGACCTGCCGCAGGACGTCATCCAGGAACTGCTGACCACGCTGGATGCGCAAAAGCGCACGCGCCTGCAGTCGGCGCTGTCCTTCCCCGAAGACACGGTCGGCGCGCTGATGGACTTCGACATGGTCACCATCCGCGCCGACGTCACGCTGGAAGTGGCGCTGCGCTACCTGCGCCGGCTGGGCGAACTGCCCGACCAGCTCGACAAGCTGTTCGTGGTCGAGCGCGACGAGCACCTCATCGGCGTGCTGCCGCTGAAAAGACTGCTCACCACCGACCCCGAAGCCACGGTCGCGGCGGTGATGGTCGAGGACTTCGTCAGCTTCCAGCCGGACGACGACGCGCACGAGGCGGCGCAGGCATTCGAGCGCTACGACCTGGTGATGGCGCCGGTGGTGGATGCGCAGAAGCGCCTCATCGGCCGTCTGACCGTGGATGCCGTGGTCGACTACATCCGCGAATCGGCCGACGCCGACATGCTGTCGATGGCCGGCCTGAAGGAGGAAGAAGACCTGTTCTCCACGGTGTGGCGCGCCGCGCGCAACCGCTGGCCCTGGCTCGCCATCAACCTGGTCACCGCCTTCATCGCCTCGCGCGTGATCGGCGTGTTCGAAGGCAGCATCGAGAAGCTCGCCGCGCTCGCCGCCCTGATGCCGATCATCGCCGGCATCGGCGGCAACTCCGGCAACCAGACTGTAGCGCTGATCATCCGCGGCCTCGCCCTCGGCCAGATCAACCCGGCGAACTCCCGCAGGCTGCTGCTCAAGGAACTCGGCGTCGCGCTGCTCAACGGCGTGGTCTGGGGCGCGGCGGTAGGCGTATTCGCCTGGCTGCTGTACGACAACGTGGCGCTGGGCGGAGTAATGGCGCTGGCCATGCTGCTCAACCTGCTGCTCGCCGCCCTCGCCGGCATATTCATCCCCATGCTCATGGAACGCATGAACCGCGACCCAGCGCTGGGCTCATCCGTGCTGCTGACCGCCACCACCGACAGCATGGGCTTCTTCATATTCCTCGGCCTTGCCACGCTGATCCTGCTCTGATGTCAAAACAGAAACTTCGCCTCGCAACGCGCCACATCAGGCGCAAAGGCACGATCGACAGCAAGACGCTGTACCTGCGCCTGCTCAAGTATGCGCGACCGCACTGGAAGATTCTGCTGGTCGCGGTTCTGGCCAACGCCTTTACCGCGGCGCTCGAACCCATCCTGCCTGCGCTGTTCAAGCAGATGCTGGACGAAGGCTTCGTGGCGAAGAACCAGGCCTGGCTGCTCTGGGTGCCCGTCGGCATCATTCTCATCCTGCTGTTGCGCGGACTGGCGGGCTTTGCCGCCAGCTACGCCATCGCCTGGATCGACACCCGCCTGGTGCAGGATCTGCGCGAGGCCATGCACAAGAAGCTGCTGTCCCTGCCGGTGACCTACTTCGACAACGTCAGCACCAGCCAGCTCACCGCCCATGTTGCATTCAACGTGGGCCAGGTCATGCGCGCCACCACCACCACCCTCACCGCGCTGACCAAGGACTCGCTCACCATCATCGCGCTGATGGGCTATCTGCTGTGGACCAACTGGCAGCTCACGCTCATCATTTTCGTCGCCTTCCCGCCCATCATCTACGTCGTGCGCAAGGTCGGCATGCGCCTGCGCAGCCTGTCGCGCGCGGCGCAGATCAATGTCGGCCTGCTCACCGAATCGCTCAGCGAGTCGCTGTCGGCGCACCGGCTGGTGCGCATCTTCGACGCCCAGCCGTATGAGATCGAGCGCTTCCATGAGCGCGCGAACACCGCGCGCAAGCTTGAGATGAAGCGCGTCGTCGCGCTGGGCGCGAACACGCCGGTGGTAGAGATTCTTGCCGCCGTGCCGCTGGCCATCATTTTCTACATCGCCATGCACCAGGCAATCAACGAACAGACCACGGTGGGCGACTTCGTTTCCTTCTTCATCGCCATGATGCTGCTGTTCCCGCCCATCAAGCGCCTGACCACGCTCAACGACATCCTGCAGCGCGGCCTCGCCGCCGCCGAAATGGTGTTCGATGTGCTCGACGAAACCCCCGAGACCGACCATGGCACGCGCAACGCCGGCAAGCTCTCCGGCGACATCCGCTTCGAGCACGTCAGCCTGTCCTACCCCGGCAAGCCGCAGCCCGCGCTCAACGACATCGACCTGCACATCCAGCCGGGCGAAACCCTGGCCCTGGTCGGCGGCTCGGGCGCCGGCAAGACCAGCATGGTCAGCCTGCTGCCGCGCTTCTACGCCCCCAGCGAAGGCCGCCTGCTGTTCGACGGCATGCCTGCCGAGGACTACACCCTGGCCAGCCTGCGCGCCAACATCGCCAGCGTGTCGCAGGAAATCGTGCTGTTCAACGACAGCCTGCGCGGCAACATCGCCTACGGCACCAAGCGCGGCGCCAGCGATGAAGAAATCCGCAAGGCGGCCGAGGCCGCCCACGCCTGGGAGTTCATCCAGCGCCTGCCCGAGGGGCTCGACACCCTGATCGGCGAAAACGGCATCAAGCTTTCCGGCGGCCAGCGCCAGCGCATCGCCATCGCGCGCGCCATCCTTAAGGACGCCCCCATCCTGATCCTGGACGAGGCCACTTCGGCGCTCGACACCGAATCCGAGCGCCATGTGCAGGCGGCGCTGGAGAACCTGATGCAGGGCCGCACCACCATCGTCATCGCCCACCGCCTGTCCACCATCGTCAAGGCCGACCGCATCGTGGTCATGGAGCACGGCCATATCGTGGAAATCGGCAGGCACGACGAACTGCTGGCGCTGAACGGCCGTTACGCCCAGCTTTACCACATGCAATTTTCCGCCACCGATGCTTGAGCCCACACAACCCTCACGTACGTTGATTTCCGCCGCCGGGCGCGCCATCGGCGACTTCGACATGATCCGCGACGGCGACCGCGTGCTGCTGGGACTTTCCGGCGGCAAGGATTCGCTTTCGCTGCTGCATGTGCTGCTTTATTTCCAGAAGCGCGCGCCGATCAGGTTCGAACTGGCCGCCGCCACCGTCGACCCCTGCTCGCCGGAGTTCGACCCCAGCCCGCTCAAGGGCTACATGGCCGAACTCGGCGTGCCGTATTTCTACGACCGCCAGGACATCGTCGGCGAAGCGCAGAAGACCCTCACCAGGGACAGCGACTCCTTCTGCGCCTATTGTTCGAGAATGCGCCGCGGCATCCTCTACCGCGTGGCGCGCGAACAGCAGTACAACGTGCTGGTGCTGGCGCAGCACCTGGATGACCTCGCCGAAACCCTGATGATGTCGATGTTCTTCGGCGGCAAGGTGCGCACCATGCAGGCGCACTACCTGATCGACGCCGGCGATCTGCGCGTGATCCGCCCCTTCGTCTATGCGCGCGAGCGCCAGACCCGCGACTTCGCGCACAAGGCCGGACTGCCGGTCATCAGCGAGAACTGCCCGGCCTGCTTCGCCGTGCCGACCCAGCGCTTCGCCATGAAACAGATGCTGGCGGAACAGGAAAAGCTGCATCCGAGATTGTTCGCCAGCCTGATGACGGCGATGAAGCCGCTGATGGGCACGCCGCCGGCGAAAGCGCCAACAACATAAGAATTTTTTCAACCAGGGGAGTAACAGATGGAGTGGTTCCTGAAAGCCGTGAAGAGCTTTTCCTTCGAGGGCCGCGCGCGCCGCAAGGAATACTGGATGTTCGTCCTGATCGCCGTGATCATTTCGCTGGTGCTGGGTTTCATCGACGGCCTGCTCGGCATCTATTCCGAAGGCGCCGGCATCGGCCTGCTGGGCGGCATTTTCGCCATTTCCATCCTGATCCAGAGCATCGCGGTGGGCGTGCGCAGGTTGCACGATACCGGCCGCAGCGGCTGGTGGCTGCTGATCAACCTGGTTCCCTTCGTCGGCTGGGTCATCGTGCTGGCGCTGATGGCGATGGAAGGCAAACGCGGCGACAACCCCTACGGCGCCGACCCCAAGGCGGCCTGACCTCACGGCCAATCGACTGGCACAAATAGCCCGAGTAAAATGCTCGGGTTATTTTCTCATCCTCAGGACACCATGCTCGTTTCCAACCCCGGCATCCAGTCTTTCGTCCCGCCCCTGCGCACGCTCATGGGCCCGGGCCCTTCCGACGTGCCGCAGCGCATCCTCGACGCCATGCAGCGCCCCACCATCGGCCACCTCGACCCCGCCTTCCAGGAAATGATGGAAGAGATCAAGGTGCTCCTGAGGTACGCGTACCAGACCGAGAATCCGCTGACCTTCCCTGTTTCCGCGCCCGGCTCGGCCGGCATGGAGATGTGCTTCGTCAACCTGGTGGAACCGGGCGACAAGGTCATCGTCTGCGTCAATGGCGTGTTCGGCGGCCGCATGCTGGAAAACGTCAGGCGCTGCGGCGGCGTGCCGGTGGTGATCGAGGACGACTGGGGCAAACCGGTCACCGTGGCCAAGGCCGAGCAGGCCTTTGCCGACCACCCCGACGCGAAAGTGCTGGCCTTCGTGCATGCCGAGACCTCGACCGGCGCGCAAAGTGATGCCGCCGCGCTGGCCGCGCTCGCGCACCGCCGCGGCGCGGTCACCATCATGGACTGCGTGACTTCGCTCGCCGGCACGCCGGTGCTGATCGACGAATGGGGCATCGACGCCGCCTATTCCGGCAGCCAGAAATGCCTGTCCTGCACGCCCGGACTGTCGCCGGTCACCTTCTCCGAACGCGCCATCGCCAAGGTCAAGGCGCGCAAGGCCCCGGTGCAGAGCTGGTTCCTGGATCTGAATCTGGTGCTGGGCTACTGGCAGGCCGAAGGCAAGCGCACCTACCATCACACCGCCCCCATCAACCCCCTGTATGGCCTGCACGAGGCACTGGTGATCCTGGCCGAAGAGGGTATCGAAAACGCCTGGGCGCGGCACCGCGCCATGCACGAAAAACTGCGCGACGGGCTTGAGGACCTGGGCATGC
Source organism: Betaproteobacteria bacterium SCN2 (assembly GCA_008923285.1). Classification (GTDB taxonomy): domain Bacteria; phylum Pseudomonadota; class Gammaproteobacteria; order Burkholderiales; family Thiobacillaceae; genus UBA6918. The sequence continues at coordinate 165,711 of WBSG01000001.1, read as the reverse complement.
AGTTCCTGGTGGAAGAAAGCGCGCGTCTGCCGCAGCTCAATTCGGTCCGCGTGCCGGAAGGCGTGGACGACGCCGCCGGCCGCGCCAAGCTGCTCGGCGAATTCGACCTGGAAATCGGCGCCGGCCTCGGCGCGCTGGCAGGCAAGGTCTGGCGCATCGGCCTCATGGGCCATTCCGCAAAACAGGAAAACGTCGACTTCTGCCTGAAGGCCGTGCGCAGCGTGCTGCACAAATAAGCAGCAGAAAAATCTTTGGCACTGCGGCGCAAAGGCACAGAGGAAAACTCACCCACAGGTAGCGCAAGGGAGTAATGCCTCTCTCATCCTCCCCTGCCTCCCTGTAAACGCCTTTAGGGTTTCTCCGTCTTCGTGCTTCCGCGTCGCGGGTTTTAGGCCTTCAGCCGCTTCCAGATTTCCAGTGTAAGCCCCGCCTGGTTGAGTGTGTAGAAATGCAGGCCCGGCGCGCCACCGGCGAGCAGGCGCTCGCACATCGCCGTCACCACATCGAGGCCGAAGGCGCGGATGGACGCGGCATCATCGCCATACCCCTCCATGCGCTTCCTGATCCAGCGCGGAATGTCGGCGCCGCAGGCGTCCGAGAAGCGCGCCAGTTGCGAGAAGTTGCCGATCGGCATGATGCCGGGGACGATAGGCACGTCCACACCCAGCGCGCGCGCCTCGTCGACGAAGCGGAAGTAGGCGTCGGCATTGAAGAAGTACTGGGTGATCGCGGAATTGGCGCCCGCCTTCACCTTGTGCGCGAAATGCTGCAGGTCGTCCTGCGCGCTTCTCGCCTGCGGGTGGATCTCGGGATAGGCCGCGACTTCGAGATGGAAGGCGTCGCCGGTTTCCTGGCGGATGAATGCCACCAGTTCGCTGGCATAGCGCAACTCGCCCGGTTCGGCCATGCCCGAGGGCAAGTCGCCCCTGAGCGCGACGATGCGGCGGATGCCGCGCTGCCTGTAGGTGTCGAGGATGGCGCTGATTTCCGCACGCGTGGAGCCGACACAGGACAGGTGCGGCGCGGCCTCATGCCCTTCGTGCTGGATCTCCAGCACGGTCTCGAGCGTGCGGTCGCGAGTGGAGCCGCCGGCACCGAAAGTCACGGAAAAGAATTCCGGCTTGATGGTCTGCGCCAGTTGCGCGCGCGCCGCGCGCAGCTTGTCCATGCCTTCCGGCGTCTTGGGCGGAAAGAATTCGATGCTGAAATCAGGTGTGGTCATGCTTTAGAGTCTTTGTCGGGGATGAGCGCGGACAGCGCCCAGGCGATCACGCCGTAGAGGATCGCGCCGACCATGGCCGAAACGAAGCCCTCGATATGGAATCCCGGCAGCAAGGCGCTGGCCAGCCAGAACAGCAGGCCATTCAACACCAGGTAGAAAATGCCCAGCGTCAGCAGCGTGATCGGCAAGGTCAGCAGAGCCAGCACGGGCCGCAGCAGGGTGTTGATGAGGCCCAGCACCAGCGCGGCGGCGAGCGCCGAGCCGAAGCCCGCCACCTGGATGGTCGGCAGCAGCCAGGTCACCAGCAGCAGGGCGAGGGCATTCAGTATCCACAGCAGCAGCAAACGCATGGCGCGCTCCTTCGGTCAGTAACGGTAGTGGTCCGCCTTGTACGGGCCTTCCTTGGGCACGCCGATGTAGGCGGCCTGCTGGTCGGTGAGTTCGGTCAGTTGCGCGTTGAGCTTCTTCAATTGCAGCCGCGCCACGTGCTCGTCCAGGTGCTTGGGCAGGGTGTACACGCCGACCGGGTACTTGTGGTGCTGCGAATACAGTTCGATCTGCGCCAGGGTCTGGTTGGCGAAGGATGAGCTCATCACGTAGCTGGGATGGCCGGTGGCGCAGCCGAGGTTCACCAGGCGGCCCTTGGCGAGCAGAATGATCCTTTTTCCGCCAGGAAAGATGACGTGGTCGACCTGCGGCTTGATCTCCTCCCACTGGTATTTTTCCAGGCTGGCGACGTCGATTTCATTATCAAAATGCCCGATGTTGCAGACGATGGCCTGGTCCTTCATCTTCGCCATGTGCTCATGGTTGATGACGTGGTAGTTGCCGGTGGCGGTGACGAAAATGTCGGCCTTGTCGGCGGCGTAGTCCATGGTCACCACGCGGTAGCCTTCCATCGCCGCCTGCAACGCGCAGATCGGGTCGATCTCGGTGATCCAGACTTGCGCCGAGAGCGCGCGCAGCGCCTGGGCCGAGCCTTTGCCCACGTCGCCGTAGCCGGCGACCACGGCGATCTTGCCGGCGACCATGACGTCGGTGGCGCGCTTGATGCCGTCGACCAGCGACTCGCGGCAGCCGTAGAGGTTGTCGAACTTGGACTTGGTGACCGAGTCGTTGACGTTGATGGCGGGGAACTTCAGCTCGCCGCGCTCGTGCATCTGGTACAGGCGGTGCACGCCGGTGGTGGTTTCCTCGGTCACGCCCTTGATGTGGGTGAGCCGTGTGGAATACCACTTGGCGTCGACGGCCAGCTTGGCCTTGATGGCGGCGAACAGCACCGTCTCCTCCTCGCTGGTGGGATTGTTGAGCACGGCCGTATCGGTTTCCGCACGCGCGCCCAGGTGCAGCAGCAGGGTGGCATCGCCGCCGTCGTCGAGGATCATGTTCGAATAGCCGTTGTCAGGCCATTCGAAAATGCGGTGGGTGAAGTCCCAGTATTCCTTGAGCGACTCGCCCTTGAAGGCGAACACCGGCGTGCCCTTGGCCGCGATCGCGGCGGCGGCGTGGTCCTGGGTGGAGAAGATATTGCACGAAGCCCAGCGCACCTCGGCGCCCAGCGCCTGCAGGGTCTCGATCAGCACCGCAGTCTGGATGGTCATGTGCAGCGAACCGGTGATGCGCGCGCCGCGCAACGGCTGGGCGGCCGCGTATTCCTCGCGGATGGCCATGAGGCCAGGCATTTCGGTTTCGGCGATGGCGATTTCCTTGCGTCCCCAGTCGGCCAGCGACAGGTCGGCAACGTAGAAATCCTGTTGTGCAGAAGTCTTGCTTAACGAATTTTGAGTAGCGGCGTTCATCACGCCCTCCTTTCCTTGATCAAACTAAAAAAGAAGTGACGTGAGCGCCGTTGTGACCGGATGGCGGTGCCGCCATCCTTCCGAGCCTGGCCTGCCGGATTCGGCAGGCTGCAACGCTCCTCGGAAAAAGCTTGAGAACTTAGTTCGCGACCCTGCCTTTGACGGGTTTCACGCCTTCCAGCATCTTGAACACGGTCTTGGAAGAGCCCATGAACAGGCGCTTGAAGGACTTGGACAGACAACGGCGTTCCAGGGTGTTGCGGCGGGTGCGTTTGCGTTCGGCCATGATGTTTCCTCGGTTGAATGTTTAAGTGGCTGAATTCTATCAGATTCCAGCGGAAGCACGCAGCGCGGCGGCTTTGTCGGTCGCCTCCCAGGTGAACTCGGGCTCATCCCGCCCGAAGTGGCCGTAGGACGCGGTGCGGGTGTAGATCGGGCGCAGCAGGTCGAGCATCTGGATGATGCCCTTGGGCCTGAGGTCGAAATGCTGCTCGATCAGTTCCACCAGCCTGTGCTCGGACAGCTTGCCGGTGCCATAGGTTTCCACCATCAGCGAGGTGGGCTTGGCGACGCCGATGGCATAGCTCAGCTGCACCAGGCATTTGTCGGCGAGGCCGGCGGCGACGATGTTCTTGGCCACATAGCGCGCGGCGTAAGCGGCCGAGCGGTCGACCTTGGACGGGTCCTTGCCGGAGAAGGCGCCGCCGCCGTGCGGAGCCGCCCCGCCGTAGGTGTCGACGATGATCTTGCGCCCGGTGAGGCCGGCATCGCCCATGGGCCCGCCGACCACGAAGCGGCCGGTCGGGTTGACGAGGTAACGGGTGTCGGCCTTGAGCATTTCCTTCGGCAGCACCGGCTTGATGATTTCCTCGATCACCGCCTCGGTGAGCTGGGCGTGGGAAACCTCGGGATGGTGCTGGGTCGACAGCACCACGGTGTCGATATGGGCGGGCCTGTCGTCGACGTAGCGCACCGAGACCTGCGACTTGGCGTCGGGCCTGAGCCAGGGCAGGCGGCCGTCCTTCCTCAGTTCGGACTGGCGCTGGGTCAGACGGTGGGCCAGATAGATCGGCAACGGCATCAGCTGCGGCGTTTCGTTGCAGGCGTAGCCGAACATCAGGCCCTGGTCGCCGGCGCCCTGGTCGAGGAACAGTCCCTCGCCCTCGTTCACGCCCTGGGCGATGTCAGGCGACTGCTTGCCAATCGCGGTCATCACCGCGCAGGTGTGGTAATCGAAGCCGACTTCGGAACTGTCGAAACCGATGCGCTTGATGGTGTCGCGCGCGACCTGGGTGTAGTTGACCACGGCGTTGGTGGTGATTTCGCCCGCCACCACGCACAGGCCGGTAGTGAGCAGGGTTTCGCAGGCGACGCGCGCGTGTTTGTCCTGGGTTAGAATCGCATCCAGAATGGCGTCCGAAATCTGGTCGGCCATCTTGTCCGGATGACCTTCGGATACCGACTCGGAAGTGAAAATATATTCCCGCATGATGACTCCATATTTCCCCGTCTTGAACAGCGCGATCGGCCCTGGGGAAACTCGGAGCGTCGACGCTTTAGCAGTATTTTTACCCCGCCCGCAAGTTGTCAGCTTTAACTCGGCGGCTGAGATCATTTTGCCGCTGCCCGGCCGAGCGCGTCAACCCGCATGATGGTAGGTCTTTTCCGCCTCCTGTCCTGGCTGCCGCTGCCCGTGCTGCACGGGCTGGGCTTGCTGCTGGGCTGGGCGATCTACCACACCCCCGGCCGCCACCGCGCCCGCCTGCAAAACAACCTCCGTCATAGCGGCCTGCTCGCGGCGCACCCGCGCCTGCTCGGCCAGGTCGTCGGCGAAACCGGCAAGGGGCTGCTGGAACTCGCCGCGGTATGGCTGCGCCCGCAGGAAAAAGTCGTGCGGCTGGTCAGGGAAACCCCGGGCTGGGAAGCGTTCGAAGCCGCCCGGAAAGACGGCAAGGGCGCGGTGGTGGTGGCGCCGCACATCGGCTGCTGGGAAATCATCAACCAGTACATCGCCGCGCGCCAGCCCTTCACCGCCATGTACAAGCCCGCGCGCCAGCAAACCGTGGACCGCCTGATGCGCCAGGGCCGCGAGCGCGGCCAGGCAAAACTGGTGCCGACCGACCTCTCCGGCGTAAAGGCCCTGCTCGGCGCACTGAAGCGCGGCGAGGCCATCGGCGTGCTGCCGGACCAGGTCGCCACCCTGGGCGACGGCGTGTGGGCGCCGTTCTTCGGCCGCTGGGCCTACACCCCGACCATGACCGTGCGCCTCATCCAGTCCACCGGCGCGATTCCTTTCATGGTCTACGCCGAGCGCCTGTCCTGGGGCCGCGGCTACCGCATCCACTTCGATCCGCTCTCGGCGCCGCTGCCGAAGGACCGCGCCGAGGCCGCGGCCGCGCTCAACCGCGAGGTTGAGCGCGTGGCGCGCAAGTTGCCGGCGCAGTACATGTGGAGCTACAACCGCTACAAGAAGCCGGGCGGCGTGGAGCCGCCGCCGGAAACTGCGCCGCAATGAATGTTGCGCTCGCACGCCTGGGATTTTTCCTGCTGTGGCTGTTCCACTGGCTGCCGCTCGGCCTGCAGGCCGCCGTCGGCAACGGCCTCGGCTGGCTGGCCTGCTTCCTCACCAGGCGCCGCAAGCGCATCGCGCGTCGCAACCTGGAACTGTGCTTTCCCGAAAAAACCGCAGCCGAACGCCGCCGCCTGCTGCGCCGCAACCTGCAGGCCTCGATCCGCGCCGCCCTCGAGCACGGCCTGTTGATCTGGGCGCCGGCCGCGCGCCTGGAAAAGCTCATCCGCCTCGAAGGCCGCGAGCACCTGCAAGCCTGCGAGGGTCAGCCGGTGATCCTACTGGCGCCGCATTTCGTCGGCCTCGACATGGGCGGCATCCGCCTCTCCACCGAACAAAAAGTCGCCTCCATGTACAGCCGTGCGCGCAACCCGGTGGTCGATCATTACCTGCTGAAGTCACGCAGCCGCTTCACCGAGGCGGTGCTGGCCTCGCGCCACGACGGCATCCGCCCGCTGATCAAGATCATCCAGTCCGGGCTGCCGTTCTATTACCTGCCCGACCAGGACTACGGCCGGCGCGAATCCATTTTCGTGCCCTTCTTCGGCATCCCCGCCGCCACCATCCCCGCGCTTGCGCGGCTTGCCAAGGTCGCCGGCGCCAGGGTGGTGCCCGCCGTCACCCGCCAGCTGCCGGACGGCCAGGGCTATGCCATGCGCTTCTATCCCGCCTGGGAAAACTTCCCGTCCGGCGACGTCGCAGCCGACACCCGGCGCATGAACGCCTTCATCGAGGAACGCGTGCGCGAAATGCCGGAACAATATTTATGGACGCACCGCCGCTTCAAGACCCGCCCGCAAGGCGAAGCCGGGCTGTATGATTGACGCATGCGCGAACGCCGCGCGCGACAGGATTTGAAATCATGTTCCTGAATCCGAAACCTTCCGAAATTCGCGAGCTGCTGCAAAAGACCCGCACCATCGCCGTCGTCGGGCTGTCGCCCAAGGCCGATCGTCCCAGCTATTTCGTCGCGCGCAACCTGCAGCGCTTCGGCTTCCGCATCGTGCCGGTGCGCCCGGCGGTCGATGAAATCCTCGGCGAGAAGGCCTATGCAAAACTGGAAGACATTCCGTTCGCCGTCGATCTGGTGGACGTGTTCCGCGCGCCCGAGCACGTGCCCGAGATCGTCGAGTCCTGCCAGCGTATCAAGTGCCCGGCGATCTGGCTGCAGGAAGGCGTGGTCAACGAAACGGCCGCGGAGAACGCCCGTGCCGCCGGACTGGCGGTGGTCATGGACCGCTGCATCTACAAAGACTATGTTGACCTCATGACGACATGAAACTGAATTTCACCAAAATGCACGGCGCCGGCAACGATTTCGTCGTCATCGACGGCGTCAATCAGTCCGTCGATCTGAGCCCGGCGCAGATTCGCGCCATCGCCGATCGTCATTTCGGCGTGGGCTGCGACCAATTGCTGCTGGTCGAAAAGGCGCAGAATCCCGCGGCCGATTTCCGCTACCGCATCTTCAACGCCGACGGCGGCGAGGTGGAACAGTGCGGCAACGGCGCGCGCTGTTTCGTGCGCTTCGTGGTCGACCAGGGCCTCACCGCCAAAACCGCGATCACGGTGGAGACCAAAAGCGGCCTGATCGAGCCGCACCTGGCGGCCGATGGCCGCGTCACCGTGAACATGGGTGCGCCGCGCTTCGAACCGGCCGAGATTCCCTTCGAGGCAACCGCGCGCCAGCCGACTTACGAACTGGCGGTCGGCGACAGCAAGGTGATCGTTAGCGCGCTGTCCATGGGCAATCCGCACGCCGTGCAGATCGTGGACGACGTTTACACCGCCCCGGTGCTGCAACAAGGGCCGCTGATCGAACACCACCCGCGTTTCCCGCAGCGCGTCAACGCCGGCTTCATGCAGGTCATCGACCGCGGCCGCATCCGCCTGCGCGTGTTCGAGCGCGGCGCCGGCGAGACGCTGTCCTGCGGCACCGGCGCCTGCGCCGCCGCGGTTGCCGGCATCACCCGCGGCCTGCTGGACAATTGCGTCGACGTGGAAACCCGCGGCGGCACCCTGACCATAGAATGGCAGGGAGAAGGCAGGCCGGTGATGATGACCGGACCGGCGGAAACCGTATTCGATGGCACCCTGACACTCAAATAAAGGCAAACATGGAGACGACAATGGACGCAGCCCAGGTGGCGGATTTTCTCGGCAAGCACCCGGACTTCTTCAACCAGTACCCGGACCTGCTCACCACGCTCAGCATCACCCACCCGCACGGCACGCACGCGATTTCCATCACCGAGCGCCAGGTGCTGTCCATGCGCGACAAGGTGCAGCTGCTCGAAGGCAAGCTGGCCGAACTGATTCGCTTCGGCGAGGAAAACGACAGCATTTCCGACAAGATGCACCGCCTGACCCTGGACATCGTCGCCGCGCGCGACCTGGCCGCCCTCTTCGCCGCGCTCGACCGCCACCTCAGGGAAGGCTTTGCGGTCCCGCACCACGCCATCCGCATCTGGAATACGCCCGAGCAGACGGTGAGCGACAAGCTCAGGAGCGAGGTCGACGCGCAGATGCATCCCTCCTGCGGCGCGCTGCGCCATGAGGAAGCCAGCGAATGGTTCGGTGAAGCCGCCGCCCACCTCAAATCCTTCGCCGCCATACCCCTGCGCGGCGAGCACACCGTGGGCCTGCTGGTGCTGGCCTCGGAAGACCCGAAACGCTTCTACCCGGACATGGGCACGCTCTACCTCACCCGCCTGGGGCAGCTCGTCGGCGCGGCGTTAACAAGACTGGGCTAGAAATGAACCCCAAAGGCAACAGCGGACAAGGAGGACAAGAGGACAGGAGTAAAACCAACCTGTTATTCCTCTTGTCCTCCTGTCCTCTTTGTTAATGTTTTCAATGACAGAGTCCGTCGAGCGCTATCTGACCCATCTCGCCGCCGAGCGCAGGCTGTCGGCGCATACGGTGGAAAACTACCGGCGCGACCTGGCCAGCCTGCAAGAACTGGCCAAGGGGGAAGACCTGCAGTCACTTGACAGCCAGCGGATCCGTCATTTCATCGCCCGCCTGCACGGTCAGGGCCTGTCTGCCAAGAGCCTGGCGCGCCGGCTCTCCGCCTGGCGCGGCTTTTACCGCTTCGCCTGCAAGCGCCTGGGCTTTGCCGCCAACCCCTGCACCGACCTGCGCGCGCCCAAGGTGCGGCGTGCGCTGCCCGCGGTGCTGTCGCCCGACGCCTGCGCCCAGCTTCTGGACCGCATCCCCGAGGACTCGCTGGAAATTCGCGACAAGGCCATGTTCGAGCTGTTTTATTCCTCCGGCCTGCGCCTGGCCGAACTCGCCGGCCTGGATCTCGCCGCGCTGGACTTGTCCGCCGGCGAAGCCAGCGTCACCGGCAAGGGCAGCAAGACCCGCATCGTGCCGGTGGGCTCGAAGGCGCAGGAAGCGCTGGGCACCTGGCTGGGCGTGCGCCGCGAAATGGCGAAAGCGGAAGAAATGGCCGTATTCGTCAGCCGCAACGGCGGACGCCTGACCAATCGCCAGATCGCCTTGCGCCTGGGCCGCTGGGCGAAAAAGGCAGGACTTCCGGTGCACGTGCACCCGCACATGCTGCGCCACTCCTTCGCCACCCATGTGCTGCAATCCTCCGGCGACCTCAGGGCGGTGCAGGAGCTGCTCGGCCACGCCAACATCAGCACCACCCAGGTGTATACGCACCTGGATTTCCAGCATCTGGCCAAGGTCTACGACACCGCGCATCCGCGTGCCAAGCGCAAGTAAAAGCAAGGAAAATTGAACAGGGAGGTAAGGGAGGAAGGGGAGGAAAACCCAAAGCAGTATTTTTTTGCTTTACTCCCTTACCTCTCTTGCCTCCCTGTCATAAGGTTTTGAATCATGTCTGCCCCCATTCCCGAATTGCTCCCTGTCACCCTGCTCACCGGCTTCCTGGGCAGCGGCAAGACCACGCTGCTCAACCAGCTGATCCGCCACCTGCCGCGCACCGCCGTGGTCATGAACGAGTTCGGCGAAATCAGCCTCGACCACGACCTGCTGGAAAAAATGGAAGGGCCGATGGCCGTGCTGTCGGGCGGCTGCGTGTGCTGCACCGTGGTCGGCTCGCTGTCGCCGACGCTGAAAAACCTCTACATGGCGCGCGAGCGCGGCGACATTCCGCGCTTCGAGCGCGTGCTGATCGAAACCACCGGCATTGCCGATCCCGCCCCCATCCTCGACACCCTGCTGAACGACCCCTGGGTGCGCGCGCGCTTCCGCATGGACGGCGTGGTGACCACGGTCGATGCGGTGCTGGGCGAAGCCCAGCTGGACAGCTATTTCGAAGCACAGCGACAGGTGGCGGTGGCAGACAAGCTTATCCTCACCAAGACCGACCTGGCCGCGGCCGCCGATCTGGATGCCCTGAAGGAAAGCCTCTCCGAACTCAACCCGGCGGCGGAACAGATTGTCGCCGTCAAGGGCGAAATGGACTTCGAGCGCATCCTCAATCTGGGCCTGTTCAATGCGCGCGACAAGGTGCCCGACGTGCAGAAATGGCTGAACGAGCAGCGCTACAAGCCAGTCACGGCCGGCGGGATGGTGGGCAACAAGCCCGCCGATGACAGCCACCACAACCGCATCCGCTCCTTTTCCGTCGTCATCGACGAGCCCATCGCACCGGCCGGACTGCAGGCGGCGCTGGAAATGCTCGTCGGTTTTCGCTCCGAATACCTGCTGCGCTTCAAGGCCATCGTCAACCTCGTTGGACGCGACAGGCCCACCATCCTGCATGGCGTGCAGCACGTGCTGTATCCGGAAGCCGAACTCGATGTCTGGCCAGGCGAAGACCGCCGCAGCCGCTTCGTGTTCATCGTGCGCGACCTGGAGCCGGAATTCGTCGCCCGGGTGCTGGCGGATTTTTCCCGGGCGGCCAGCCTGCCCGCCCCTGCGCGCACCCCCGAACAGCGCCGTTAAACCGCAAATACCGGCCACTGGTCGGTAAAAGCACAGTATCATATTGATTCGAGACCAGAACCCGGGGACGCACAGCCGCAACACCATGGCTATCCCATTTTTCCGCAAAGACAGGAACAAGCCGGACGAGCCGGCCCAGCCCCAGAAGGCCGACGAGGCCTACACCGACTTCGGCAGCACCGGCTCCGGAGCACCCGATGGGTTGGGAATCGTTGTCGAGGAAGTCGGCGGCTCCGGCGAATCGGCCATAGACGAGGCGGCGATGCTCTACGCCAGCAACCAGACGGACAATGCCGAAGCGCTGCTGAAAAGCCTGCTCGCCGGCGGCGACCCGCGCGCCTGGCACATGCTGTTCGACCTTTACCGGCTGGCCCGGCGCGAAGCCGATTTCGAAAAGCTGGCGCTCGAGTACGCCATGCGCTTCGAGTGCTCCCCGCCGGTATGGAACGTGAATGCGCGCGAGGACAAATCCGGCAAGGCCAGGGGCGTGTCCCGCCCGCTGGTGCTTCCGGCCAGGCTGGACGCCAGCATTGGGGAAAAGCTCGCCCACATCCTCGCCAGCCTGGAAAAGGACGCCACCCTGCAGCTGGACTTTTCCCAGGTCGCGGACGTGGACCTGGCCGGCGCTCAGGCCATGTCCGACATGCTCGGCAGAACCCGCAAGACCCGGCTCAAATTCCAGGTCAGTGGGGCGAGTTCCATCATCGGCCTGCTGAAATCCCGCACCCAGCCGGACCCCAACGCCCAGGGCTACTGGCAAATGCTGCTGGCAGTCTATCAATTGCTCGGCAAGCAGGACGAATTCGAAAACCTGGCCATCGATTTCGCCGTGGCTTTCGAGCTTTCCCCGCCATCGTGGGAAAACGTGCAGGCGGCGCAGGAAGTCGCCGCCCCCGCGCACACAATCCCCACCGACGCCTTCGTGCTCAGCGGCGTGCTCTCCGAGGCCAGCCAGGAGCAGATCGCCCGGCTGATGCAATATGCCGAGAGCCGCACCGATGTGGTCGTGGACTGCTCGGCCGTCACTCGTGTCGACTACGCCTATGTCGGCACCCTCATCGGCCAGTTGATGCAGCTGCTCGGCAGCGGCAAGGCCATCACCCTGCAGGGGCAGAATGCGCTGGTCCACGAATTGTTCCGCGTCATGGGCATCGACCAGCTGGCGAGGATGACTCCGGCAAGGCTGGTGTAAATTTTCAGACAGGGCTTGAACGTTTCGAGCCTGCCACCATCTCTTCACGACATGGATCAATATCACGGCACCACCATTCTCTCCGTCCGCCGCGGCGACCAGGTCGCGCTGGGCGGCGACGGCCAGGTCACCCTGGGCAGCATCGTCATCAAGTCGACCGCGCGCAAGATTCGCCGGCTGTACCAGGATCGCGTGCTGGCGGGATTCGCCGGCGCCACCGCCGACGCCTTCACCCTGTTCGAGCGCTTCGAGGCCAAGCTGGAAAAGCACCAGGGCCACCTGGTGCGCGCCGCCGTCGACCTCACCAAGGACTGGCGCACCGACCGCGTGCTCAGGCGCCTGGAAGCCATGCTTGCCGTGGCCGACAGCACCAGCACCCTGATCCTCACCGGCAACGGCGACGTGCTGGAACCGGAACAGGGCATCGCCGCCATCGGCTCAGGCGGCGCCTATGCCCAGGCCGCAGCCTCGGCGCTGCTGAACCACAGCGAGCTTTCCGCGCGCGATATCGTGGCGGAAAGCCTGAAGATCGCCGGGAGCATCTGCATCTACACCAACCAGAACCACGTGATTGAAACCTTGTGAGGGGGGAAGGGAGAGGGGTAATGCCCACCCGGCGCTGCGCGCCACCCTCCCTGCCGAGAGGGTTTAACCCTTCCCCCTTCACCCTTCACCCTTCGCTGCCATGACCCAATTCACCCCCCAGGAAATCGTCCACGAGCTCGACAAACATATCGTCGGCCAGCAGGAAGCCAAGAAGGCCGTTGCCATCGCGCTGCGGAACCGCTGGCGCCGTGCGCAGGTGGCAGAGCCGCTCAGGCACGAGATCACGCCCAAGAACATCCTCATGATCGGCCCCACCGGCGTGGGCAAGACCGAGATCGCACGCCGCCTGGCGCGGCTCGCCAACGCCCCCTTCATCAAGGTCGAGGCCACCAAGTTCACCGAGGTCGGCTATGTCGGCAAGGATGTCGACTCCATCATCCGCGACCTCATGGAAATCGCCGTCAAGCAGGTCCGCGAGCGCGAAATGCAGAAAATGCAGATGCGCGCCGAGGAGGCCGCCGAGGAACGCATCCTCGACGCCCTGCTGCCGCCGCCGCGCCCGTCCGGATTGGGGCAGGGCGGCTTCGGCTTCGAAGCCCCGGCACCGAAGCCGGAGGATTCCGGCACCCGGCAGAAATTCCGCAAGATGCTGCGCGAGGGCCAGCTGGACGAGAAGGAAATCGAGATCGAACTCGCCCAGCCGGCCGCCTCGATGCAGTTCTTCACCCCGCCCGGCATGGAGGATCTTTCCCAGCAATTGCAGGGCATGTTCCAGGGCCTCGCGGGCGGGCGCACCCGCTCCCGGAAACTGAAAGTGAAGGAAGCGCTCAAGCTCGCCACCGAAGAAGAGGCGGCGGCACTGGTGAACGAGGAAGAGATCAAGCTCGCCGCCATCGAGGCGGTGGAGCAAAACGGGATCGTGTTCCTCGACGAGGTCGACAAGATCGCCGCGCGCGAAGGCACCAGCGGCGCCGATGTGTCGCGCCAGGGCGTGCAGCGCGATCTGCTGCCGCTGGTCGAAGGCACCACGGTGTCGACCAAGTACGGCATGGTGCGGAGCGACCACATCCTGTTCATCGCCAGCGGCGCCTTCCACCTTTCGCGCCCCTCCGACCTGATCCCGGAACTGCAGGGACGGCTGCCCATTCGTGTGGAACTGGGCCCGCTGTCGGTGGAGGACTTCGAACGCATCCTCACCAGCACCGACGCCTGCCTCACCCACCAGTACCAGGCCCTGCTCGCAACCGAGGGGGTTGCGCTCGACTTCACCGCGGACGGCATCCGCCGCATCGCCGAGATCGCCCACCAGGTCAACGAGAAGACCGAGAACATCGGCGCGCGCCGCCTGCATACCATCATGGAGCGCCTGCTCGAAGAGGTTTCCTTCGAGGCCGCCAGGCGCGAAGGCCAGACCGTGAAGATCGATGCCGATTACGTCAACGCGCGCCTCAACACGCTGGCAGCGGACGAGGATCTTAGCCGCTACGTGCTGTGACAGAACAGCAGCGAAGGGGGAAGGGGGATGCCCACCCGGCGCTGCGCGCCACCCTCCCTGCCGGGAGGGTTTTACCCTTTCCCCTTGAGCGCCGCAGGCGCGGTCCCTTCCCCCTTCACCTGCAGATAAAATCCCGCTATAAGCTCATAAAACCTCTCTAGGCTTGCGCCCTTGCAGGCGCGGTAAACTTGCGGGTTCATAGGAAATTCAGCCCGGAGATTACGATCATGGCCACCCGAGATACCTTAAGCCCCAAAGAAGCCGAATGCAGCAGCGGCGCCGACTACGCTGCGCTGGCGCTGGAAGCCCTGCAGGAACCTGCCGACGCCGACTACGCCAGGGAACTGGTCGACCGCGTCGCCGACGACTGCCAGTTCACCAAGGACCTCGCCGCCGTCGCCATCGTCTACAAGGCGCTCGGCGATCAGGCCCGTGCCGAAGAGCTGCTGCAGACGGCCGAGGACTACTGCATGTCCGGCGAGGAACAGCTCTACCTCGCCGAAGGCAAGATGAAGGTGCTGGGCGACAAGGCCGGCGCCGAAGCCTCACTGGACCAGGCGCTCAAGGAAACCAACAACCTCGACCCGCTGATCGAACTCGGCCGCCAGGCCATGGCCATGCTGGGCGACAGCGGCTTCGCCAAGAAGGTCTACGAAAAGGCCGAAGGCAAGATCGCGCGCGCCGTGGAATACACCAAGCTCGCCGCCGCCGCGGTCGAACACCTGAAGGACAAGGACTACGCCGGCGCGATCCTGGAAAAGGCCGCCGGCAAACTCACCAACGTCGGCGACCTGCTGTCGCTCGCCGGTGAGACCGCCAAGACCCTCGGCGATCCGGCCAAGGCCAAGGCCCTGTACCAGCGCGCGCTCGACGGCGCCGCCGACTTCAACGCGGTGAAGAGCTTGCTCGACGCCGCTCACGCCATCGGCGAAACCGACTTCATGCAGGCGGTGCTGAAGAAGGGCGGCGAAATCGCCACCGCCACCGAGCAGTTCATCGACCTCGCGCGCGGTCTCAAGTCCACCGGCGACGCGGCGGGTGCTGCCCGCCTGATGGACCAGGCCGAGAACGCCGTAGCCTCGCTGGACGAGATGAGCAAGGTGGTGGAAGCCGCCAAGACCGACTTCGCCGACGACGCCGAACGCGTCGCCCGGGTGCAGACCAAGTACGACAAGCGCGCCGCCAACCAGGCCAAGTACGTGGAATTCGGCAAGCAGGAAGATCTCGCCGACACGCCCAAGAAGCTGTTCACCCTGGCCGACCAGGTCATGGCCGAACTGGAAGACCCGTTCTACGCCGCCAAGCTGCTGGCCAAGGTGGAATCCATGCTGGACCAGGGCGACTACCAGTTCCTGCGCTACCGCCCGCTCATCCTGGCGGTGGACAAGCATGTCAACGACGCCGCCTGGGTGGCGCGCCTGCTCGACGGCGCCGCCGCCAAGTCCGGCGATTTCGTGTGGTTCAAGGAAGTGGTGAAAACCGCCGCCACCGCCCTGAAGAACAAGGAACTCGGCCGTGAGAAGGCGCGTGCCTACGTGCAGCAGCGCGAGGCTTCCATCAAGTCCAATCCCGATGCCAGCGTGTACGACTACACCAAGCTCGCGGAACTGGTCATCGCCGACATCGGCGACGCCGCCTGGGGCGCGCAACTGCTCGGCGAAGCCAAGTCCCGGGCCAGCGATCATTACGCGCTCGCCCACGTTGCCTCGCTCATGGCCAAGGGCGGCGATGCCGCCGGCGCCGAGGCCACGCTGATGCAGGCCGCACAGTCCTGCGGCTCGGCCGACGGCTGCATCCAGCTGGTCGCCCGCGTGCGCAATGCCGGCTTCGACGCCGCCACCGCGCGCAAGGTTTACGAGGCCTGCGGCAGCATGCTGTCCAACCCTGCAGACAAGCTGCGCTGGGTCGAAGGCATCGTCGACGAGCTCAAGGACAAAGCCTGGGCAAGCGAAGCCTATGCCGCGATCGAGGGCCAGTTCAGCGGCGAGGCAAAAACCCGCTTCGATGTCTCGCGCATGAACCGCGTGGGCGACGAGTTCTATCCGTATCGCAAGCACGCTGCCTGATCGAGGCTGGCGATGCGACAACATGTCGCATTGCCATGAGCGGCGCACATGTCCATTATCGGATTCGTGCATGGGCTGCTTGCATGCACCCCTTCCTTACATGTCCGCCCGCAAGGCGGACATTTTTTCGGAGACGCCTGATGAGAATGTCCGCCCTGCTTGTTGCCGCGCTGCTCGCCAGTCCCGTGCTGGCCGCCGATGTCAAAGTCGAGAACGCCTGGATCCGCGAACCCGCGCCGGGCCAGGCCGTGGTCGGCGGCTATCTGGACCTCACCAGCGCTCGGGACGCCAGCCTGATCCAAGCCGCCAGCCCGGCTTTCGGCAAGGTCGAACTGCATGAAATGAAGATGCAGGGCGACGTCATGCAGATGCGCGAGGTCAAGGCCATCGACCTGCCCAGCGGCAAGACCGTGAAGCTCGGGCCGGGCGGCCTGCATCTCATGCTGTTCCAGTCGAAGCGACCGCTCAAGGCCGGCGACAAGGTTCCGCTCGCGCTCACGATCAAAAGCGGCGGCAAGACCGAAAGGCTGGATGCCACGGCGGAAGTCCGTTCCATGACCCCGTCCATGCCTCCGCCGGCACACAGCCGCGCCCACGCCCACTAGTCCGGTTCGCGAGCCAGACGTACACAGCAGCGCACCCGTCCGGTGCGCTGCTTTTTTTGTGCGTCAGGCATTCGTTTGCATGGGCCGCGAGATAATTGAGATAAGATTGGCGCCAGTTGTATTGCTTGCCGGCGGCCTGGCGGTATTGCCCACCTCGACCATGACCGGTTAATCGGCAGTAAACACTCGACAAGAATCATGGCAGAAAAACAATCGCCTGGCGGAGACACGACACCGGCCGCAGCCAAGCAGGCCGGCTGGAGCAAACCGGCCGACAGCCATCGGCCACACGACCCCTTGCTGGAATGCCTGGTTGCCCTGACCCGACTGCACGGTCAGCCGCGCTCGCACGATGCGCTCACCGCCGGGCTGCCGCTGGTCGAAAATCGCCTTACTCCCTCGCTGTTCGCGCGCGCCGCACGCCGCGCCGGTCTCGCCACCAAGATGAGCCGCCGCCCCATCGTCAGGATCAACCCGGCACTGCTGCCGGCCGTGCTGCTGATGAAGGACCACAATGCCTGCCTGCTGGTGGGGCTGGAAAACGATGGCAAGACCGCGCGGGTCATCCTGCCGGAATTGAGCGAGGCGGCCGTCAGCATGCCGCTTGCCGAACTGGAAGCCGGCTACGACGGCCTGGCGATCCTGGCCCACCCCCAGTACCACTTCGACTCACGCGCGCCCGAAGTCGGCAAGGTACGCAGCCGCCACTGGTTCTGGGGCGCCATGCTGGAAAACCTGCCGGTCTATCGGGACGTGCTGATGGCGGCTGCGCTGATCAACGTGTTCGCGCTGGCGCTGCCGCTGTTCACCATGAACGTGTACGACCGCGTGGTGCCCAATCAGGCAGTGGAAACCCTGTGGATGCTGGCCATCGGACTGGCCATCATCCTCGCCGCCGATTTCGGCCTGCGCGTAATGCGCGGCTACTTCATCGACCTCGCCGGCAAGCGCGTGGACGTGGACCTGTCCACCCGCATCATGGAGCACGTGCTCGGCATCCGCATGGAAAACCGTCCGGTCTCGGTGGGCTCCTTCGCCGCCAACCTGCGCTCCTTCGAGATGGTGCGCGACTTCATCACCTCGGCCACGGTCACCGCGCTCATCGATCTGCCGTTCGCCTTCCTGTTCATCCTGGTCATGGCCTGGATCGACTGGCCCATGCTCATCCCGCCGCTGATCGGCATGCTCATTGTCGGCGGCTACGGCTTCCTCATCCAGGGCAAGATGCACGAACTGGCGGAAAGCACCTACCGCGCCGGCGCCATGCGCAACGCCGGGCTGGTGGAAAGCCTGGTCGGCCTGGAAACCGTCAAGGCCATCGGCGCCGAAGGCCCGATGCAGCGCAAGTGGGAACGCAGCGCCATCTATCTCGCCAAAGTATCGGCGCAACTGCGTCTGCTCGCCGCCACCAGCATCAACAGCGCGATGTGGGTGCAGCAGCTGGTGACGCTGACGGTCATCGTCATCGGCGTCTACCGCATCGGCAATGCCGAACTGTCCATGGGCGGCCTGATCGCCTGCACCATGCTGGCGTCGCGCGCCATGGCGCCGTTCGGCCAGGTCGCCGGCCTGCTCACCAACTACCACAACGCCACCACGGCGCTGGATTCGCTGAACGGCGTCATGGGCAAGGACGTGGAGCGCCCGGTCGACGCCAATTTCGTCAGCCGTCCGCATTTCAAGGGCGAAATCGAATTCAAGGAAGTCGCCTTCACCTACCCGGGCAGCGAACTCGAATCGCTGCGCAACATCAGCCTGCGCATCAAAGCCGGCGAGCGGGTCGGCATCATCGGCCGCGTCGGCTCCGGCAAGTCGACCCTGCTCAAGCTCATCCTCGGCCTGTACCAGCCGAGTTCCGGCGCGGTGCGCGTGGACGGCGTCGACATCCGCCAGCTTGACCCGGCGGAACTGCGCCGCAACATCGGCTACATCCCGCAGGACGGCGTGCTGTTCTACGGCAGCCTGCGCGAGAACATCGCGCTGGCCACGCCGGCGGTATCGGACGCCCAGCTCCTCGCCGCCGCCGACATCGCCGGTCTGTCGGACATGATCAACTCGCACCCGCGCGGCTTCGACATGCTGATCGGCGAGCGCGGCGAATCGCTGTCCGGCGGTCAGCGCCAGGGCGTGGCGATCGCGCGCGGCGTCATCAACGAGCCGCCCATCGTGCTGCTGGACGAACCGACCAGCTCCATGGACCACAGCAGCGAAGAACTGGTGAAAACCAAGCTGCGCCAGTTCTGCGCCCACCGCACCCTGCTCGTGGTCACCCACCGCACCAGCCTGCTCGAACTCGTCGACCGCCTGATCGTGATGGACAACGGCAAGATCGTTGCCGATGGCCCGAAAGAGCGCGTGGTCGAGGCGCTCAAGCAGGGCCGCATCGAGAAGGCATCATGAAGACGCGCGCGGAAAAAATCATGGATGGCCTCAGCGCCGCGGCCGACAAGCGCATCGGCCGAAATTTCATCGATCGCCTGTTCGCGCGCTGGATTCCGGAAAAGACCGACGAGGACCTGGACTGGGCCGCCGATGCCGAATGGGCGCAGGTCCGCCAGGAGCCGCTGCGTGCCCGCGCGGTGCTGCGCTGGATCGGTTTCACCCTGCTCATCCTCCTGCTGTGGGCCACTTTTGCCGAGATCGACGAAGTCACGCGCGGCGCCGCCAAGGTCACGCCCTCCAAGCAGGTGCAGGTGATCCAGTCGGTCGATGGCGGCGTGGTATCCGAAATCCTGGTGCACGAAGGCCAGGTGGTGGAGCCGGGCCAGTTGCTGTTCAAGATCGACGAAACCCGCTTCGTCTCGTCGCTGGCGGAAAACCGCGCCCAGTATCTCGCCCTGCTGGCCAAGGCCGAGCGCCTGCGCGCGCTGGCCGAGGGCCGCGACTTCGTGGTGCCGCCGGAAGTCGAGAAGGAGGCCCCCGCGCTGGCCTCGCAGGAACTCAACCTCTACAGTTCGCGGCGCATCGAGCTCGACACCCAGATGAGCATCGCCCGCCAGCAGTACGCGCAGCGCAGCCAGGAGCTCAACGAGATCCGCGTGCGCCGCGACCAGGCCGCCCAGGGCTACGACCTCACCGCCCGGGAACTCGCCGTCACCAAGCCGCTGGTAGGCGCAGGCGCCGTGTCCGAAGTCGAGATGCTGCGCCTGGAGCGCGACGTCTCGCGCTACCGCGGCGAACGCGACCAGGCCGCTGCGCAGATGATCCGCGTGCAGGCGGCAATCGCCGAAGCCTCGCGCAAGATACAGGAAGTGGAGCTGAGCTTCCGCAACGAGGCGAGGATGGAACTGGCTGACGTCATGGCCAAGCTGAACAGTCTGTCGGCCGGCAGTTCCGCGCTATCCGACCGGGTCAAGCACTCCAACGTCAAATCGCCGGTGAAGGGCATCGTCAAGCGCCTGCTGATCACCACCGTCGGCGGCGTGGTGCAGCCCGCCACCGAAATCGCCGAAATCGTTCCGCTGGAGGACGTGCTGCTGCTGGAAGTGCGCATCTCGCCGCGCGACATCGCCTTCCTGCATCCCGGCCAGAAGGCCGTGGTGCGATTTACCGCCTACGATTTCGCGGTCTACGGCAGCATGGATGCCGTGCTCGACCACATCGGCGCCGACACGGTCACCGACGAGGATGGCAATTCCTTCTATCTCGTGCGCGTGCGCACCCTCAAATCAAGTTTGGGCAAGAATCTGCCGATCATTCCCGGCATGGTGGCGGAAGTGGACATCATGACCGGCAAGAAAACCGTGCTCTCCTATCTGCTGAAACCTATACTGAGAGCGCACGCCCACGCCTTGACGGAACGCTAGCGCTCGCCCCAACAGGAATTTAAGGAACAGATGAAGCAGCACATTTTTCTGACCCGTCGCCCCGAGATCCTGCCCACCTGGAACACGGCCTTCCCCGGCGCAAGCCTGCACACTTACCCGGCCGCCGGCACTCACCTTGCCAGCGCCGGCGAGGCCCTCGTCTGGCTGCATGTGGCCGGCGACAAGCCCGACCCCGGCCTGCTGGTACAGGAAGTCGCGCTGGCCGCGCCGGGATGTCCCATCATCGTGCTTTCCAACGTACCCAGCGACGAAGAAGGCCTCGCCGTGCTCGAAGCAGGCGCCGTCGGCTACACCAATGCGCTCGCCGTGCCGGAAGTGCTGCATCAGGTCGCTGCCGTCGTCGAGCATGGCGGCCTCTGGGTCGGGCCGGCGCTCCTGCAAAGGCTGATCGCCGGCATGGCAACGCGCTCCGCACAGATCAACAACAGCCATCTGGACAAGCTCAGCGCGCGCGAGCGGGAAGTCGCCCTGGCCGTGGCCGGCGGCGCATCCAACAAGGAAGTCGCCCGCCGCCTGGAAATCAGCGAGCGCACCGTCAAGGCGCATCTCACCGCGGCCTTCGAGCGCCTGGGCGTACGCGACCGCCTGCAGCTCTCCCTGCTGATCAACGGCACGCCGCAATCCAGCCAGATCCCGCCCAAAACCGTCCACTGAATCGTCGCCCGGCACGGGCTTGCCCCGCCACATCGGGCCGGACAGCCGTGCCCGCCCGCCGTCCAACTTTTTTTCCAATGGCGACTTGCTCTTGGAGACCTATCTTTGACACCAGGAAAGTCGCCTTTCGAGACTCGACACATTCATCCCGAAAGAAGGTGGGCATCATGGGCACAACGACCAATCTGCAAAAAGCGGCAACCCTCGTTTCGCTGACGGGCGAGGCCTTCGCCCGCGGCACGGACGGGGCCGTGCGCCGGCTGGCGGCGGGCGACGTCATCCTGGAAAACGAGATCATCTTCACCCTGGCCGACGGCCGCGTCGAACTCGCTCTCGCCGACGGCCACATCGCCGCCATCCAGGCATCGGAATCCTGTCTGATCGGACCCGAGACCATGGTGGCCACCAGCCTGACGTCTACGAGGCCGCCATCGCCGCTGCAACCGAAGTCGGCAAGGTGGTGCAGGCCCTGGCAGAAGGCGCTGACATCCTGGAAAAACCGGAAGCGGCAGCGGCTCGCTCTACGGCTCTGACGGCAGCGACATACTGGTCGGCGACAGCTTCGCCTGGCTGTCCTGCGACGAGGGCAGCGAAGCCGAGCCGGCCGTGAACGTCATCACCGACTGGGACAATGGCACCGACGTGCGGGACCTCAGCGACATGCTGCAGGCCGAGTCGAGCACTGCCTCCATTCTCGACGGCCACTTCAGCTTCAGCCTGAACGGCGACGGCCACACCGAAATCGCCATCAGCAGTGACTACGGCGGCCCGGTGGCGCAGACCATCGCGCTCGAAGGAGTCGACCTGGTCACCGGCTTTGCCGACGATCAGGCTATCATCCAGCACCTGCTCGACAACGGCAAGCTGGTTGCCGACTAAGCGTGGTGGTCTACAACACTCGCCAAACCGCCGGGCGTTTTTTTATTTAATATCAATGTGTTGACGATGGCCTTGCCCTCGCCGCGGCCGTATCCCGATCAAAGGATCGCCCCATATGCCCTTTGGTTCAATAGTGGTTTTCCGCCAAACCACTAATCTAGGTTCAGACAATTCCCTTCGCCCTCAATCGGGCCTTAACTTTTGACCAGGAGGTGGAAACCATGAGCACAGCAACCCCCCAAGTCGTTGCAACCGTCATTTCCGTAACCGGCGTGGCCTTCGCCCGCAATGCCGACGGCGCCGTGCGCCGCCTGGCTGCCGGTGACACCGTCCTGGAAGGCGAAACCGTCTTCACCCTGGCCGGCGGCGAAGTCGAACTGGCCTTCGCCGACGGCCATCACGCCACCATCCTCGCTTCCGAATCCTACATGATGGGGCCGGAAGCCATGGTCGCCACCAGCCCCGGCGCGGGCGAAGCCGCCATTGCGGCCGCCGGCGAAGTCGGCAAGGTCGTGGCGGCGCTGGAACAGGGCGGCGACATCCTTGAAGGCCTCGAAGCGCCTGCTGCCGGCGGCCCTGGGGGCGAGAACGCCGGCAACGACTTCGTGCGCCTGTTGCGCATCGTCGAGCCCGTGACCCCAGTCGGTTATGAATACCCTCTCAACACCCTCGAGGAAATCCGCGCGCCGGAAGGCGATGCGATTCCCGAGGAAGGCGGAGAAAACGACCTGCCCAGCGCAGGCGAAGCCAGCGCTACCGTGGATGATGACGGCGTGGGCGGAAATGCAGGCGGAACGGGCGACTGGATCGATACCAACCTCGACGGCGACAACGACGAAACCACCTACAGCGGCGTGCTGCCGCACAGCTTCGGTTCGGACGGCCCCGGCGAAGTCAATCTGGCCGCCATGGATGGCCTGAGCGCCGCAGTCGGCACCGAAACCGTGACCTTTGCCTGGAATGACGTCAGCAACACCCTCACCGCCACCATCACCGGCGGCGATCGCGACGGCAATCCCTTGTTCTCGGTGCAAGTCAATCCCGCCACCGGCGAGTACACCGTCACCCTGCTCGACAATGTCCTGCATGAAAGCCTCGATGGCCTGGAAGGCGATGACACCGAGAACGACACCTCCGTCGTGCTGACCTACAACGTCGTCGACGGCAACGGCGATGTGGCGACCGGCAGCCTGACCGTGAATTTCGATGATGACGTGCCTGTCGTCGAAATGGCAGAACAGTACCGCCCGGTTTCCGCCACCGTCTACGAAGACGCGCTGTCGACCACCGCCGAACCGTCCGACAGCTCCGAGGGCAACCTCGACGCCGGCCAGGACAACACCTATGACGAGGCTTCCGGCCTCGCCGGCTCGCTTGCCGCGCTCGTCACCACCGCCGCCGGCGCCGACGAACCCAGTTCCCTCACCTTCGGCCTGCTGACCGACACCAGCAGCCTGCCCACCCTGTACTCCAACGGCGTGGAACTCTCCTACGCGGTGACCGACGAGGACAGCGACGGCGTCAACGACACCCTCACCGCCAGCGCCGGCAGCACCGTGGTCTTCGTCCTCACGGTCAACCCCGACGGCTCCTGGGCCTTCGACCTCGAAGACCAGCTCGATCATGTCGACACCGACAGCGATACCACCACCGCCCTCGTCACCGACGGCGATCCGGTCAACGCCATCGACTTCTCGTCCATCGTCACCGCAACCGTGACCGATGCCGACGGCGACTCGGCAACCCTCGACGGCCTCGCCGCAGGCGCCTTCTCCATCGCCGTGCAGAACGATGTGCCGACCATCGTCGCCAACGAACAGGCCACCCCGGTTTCCGCCACCGTCTACGAAGACGCGCTGTCGACCACCGCCGAACCGTCCGACAGCTCCGAGGGCAACCTCGACGCCGGCCAGGACAACACCTATGACGAGGCTTCCGGCCTCGCCGGCTCGCTTGCCGCGCTCGTCACCACCGCCGCCGGCGCCGACGAACCCAGTTCCCTCACCTTCGGCCTGCTGACCGACACCAGCAGCCTGCCCACCCTGTACTCCAACGGCGTGGAACTCTCCTACGCGGTGACCGACGAGGACAGCGACGGCGTCAACGACACCCTCACCGCCAGCGCCGGCAGCACCGTGGTCTTCGTCCTCACGGTCAACCCCGACGGCTCCTGGGCCTTCGACCTCGAAGACCAGCTCGATCATGTCGACACCGACAGCGATACCACCACCGCCCTCGTCACCGACGGCGATCCGGTCAACGCCATCGACTTCTCGTCCATCGTCACCGCAACCGTGACCGATGCCGACGGCGACTCGGCAACCCTCGACGGCCTCGCCGCAGGCGCCTTCTCCATCGCCGTGCAGAACGATGTGCCGATGCTCGATGCCGACAACATGGTCATTCGCAAGGAAGACGGCCTTAGCGGCACCGCCACTCTGGGTGCGCTGGCAGGCGCCGACGAGCCGGCCAGCATCGTCCTGTCGATTGACGGACTGGAGGACGGCGACCAGATCGACGCCCTGACCTCGGGCGGCGAGCCCATCCTGTATCGCGCGACCGCGACCGGCTTCGAAGGCTACACCGATGTCGAGGGCGTGCAGACCGTGATCTTCACGGTGACGCCCAACCTGGTCGACGGCACCTATACGGTCAACATCGCCGGCTCCCTCGACGGCGCCGGCGGCGAGATCATTTTCGACCTGTCCGACGGCATTACCGGCGGCAACAGCGACGACTTCTTCCTGCTTGCCCCGGACGTCGACTTCGAGAGCTCCACGATCATTTCCGAGGACAACCCGGGCAATAACGATGATCTGTATGCAGGCGTCGATCCCGAAACCGGCCTGGCGAATCCGGGCGGCCTGGTCATTCATGCCTACGCCTTCAACAACAATGGCAGCCTCACCGTCAACAGTTCCGCGTTCTCGCTGGCGGTGGGCGCCGGGCAGTCCGTCGGCGTCGACGATACGCTGGTGCTCGAATTCACCCAGGCATCGTCCTGGCAATATGACAAGAGCGGCGGGAACAAGGGCCTTTATGACGACCCCGATACCGACAAATCGTGGGAACTGGTGGACAACCTTCGCTTCAACCTCTTCGATTTTTCCGCGGGGGAAGTGATCGAATTCACCCTGATCAAGCACAACGCCATGGGCAACCCCGTCGTTGTCGACTCCGGCACCATTACGGCACTGCCCGGCTTCGTCGACCTGTCCGGCAGCAACGGCATGAGCGTTGAGCTGCTGCAGGGCATGACCAGCGGCACCGTCATCAACTTCCTGCAATTCGACTTCGACGGCGGTTCGCTGAGCGGCCAGTACGACACGATCCAGTTCTCCGCCGGCAGCGGCGACTTCAAGGTCGGCGAAATCGCGATCGTGCAGATTGCCGAAGGCAGCGACCAGAGCTTCGACGTCACCGCCACCATCACCGATGCCGACGGCGATGTCGCCACCGACACCTTTACCGTCACCCTCGACGGCCAGGACGGGCTTGTTGGCGGCAGCCTCGACGACGCACTGATCGGTGGCGAAGGCAATGAAATTCTGGTCGGCGGCGGCGGCAACGACACCCTGACCGGCGGCCTGGGCGCGGACACCTTCGTCTGGAACCTCGCCGACAAGGGCAGCGTAGGTTCACCCGCCCTGGATACGGTGACCGACTTCGAAGCCGGCGACACGCTGAACCTGAACGACCTCCTGCCGGACGTCAACACCGCCAGCTACCTGTACGTCACTCAGACCGCTGCCGGCACGACGATCCATGTCACCGATGGGTCGGGCGCCACGGACGGGACGGCCGACGTGCAGACCATCTTCCTGGCGGGCTATACGGGAGATGCTGCCGCCATCCTGAACGACCTCGTCAACAACCAGCAACATACGGCTTCCTGATCGGGGAAACTGGTTAGAATGACGCCTGACGGCTTTCCGTCAGGCGTTTTTTTTGAGGGGGACGCAATGCCATACGTTAAGCGCGACAGCACCGGCAGCATCACCGCAATCTCGACGGAAAAGACCCCGACGATCGCCGAGTGGATTGAACTGGATGCCCCCGAACTGAAGCAATACCTGCTCAGACTTGCCGGCGGAGGGCATCGGCCCGAGCTTGCCAACGCGCTCGAGGCCTCCGACCACGCGCTGATCCGCGTGGTCGACGACCTGGTCAATGTGCTGATCGAAAAGAATCTGATGCGCTTTACCGATCTGCCCGACGCCGCACAGAAAAAACTCCTGGAACGCCAGTCCCTGCGCCAGTCGCTGACCGCCCTGAAGCTGCTGGGCGACGACGATCAGGGCCTGATCTGACGTCTCTCGCCATCCCCCCGGTCGCTAGGACACCGCCGGGCCCGTCACGCCGTCGAAGCCCAGCCCGGGCAGCGCGGCCAGTTCCTCCGCACTGCGCACGCCCTCGGCGATGACCGAAACGCCGATGGAATGCGCCATCTTGCACAGCCCGGCCAGGAACTCGCGGTTGCCGGCATTGAGATGGATGTCGTGGATGAAGCTGCCGTCGACTTTCAGGTAATCGAGGCCGAGGTCGGACAGTTTGGCAATTTCGCCGAAGCGATGGCCGAAATGCTCGATGCCCACCTGGCAGCCCAGTTTCTTGAGCGTGCGGCAAAGATCGCGGAAAGCCTCCAGCTGCCTGAACACGCCCTGCTCGGCAACCTCGATCCACAGCCGTCTGCACAAGGCCGGCTGGTCTTCCAGCAGTGCCACCAGCTTGTTGTGGAACCCCCAGTCGGCGATGGTATCGGCCGACAGGTTGACCGCGATGTCGCCATGTCCGGTGCGCAGGCCGTTCAGCGCCAAGCGCACGACCTGCAGGTCGAGATCGGCAGTCAGCTTGAGGCGCTCGGCCATGGGCATGAAATCGCCGGCCGGCAGCCAGGGGCCGTCCGCCCTCGCCTGCAGGCGGATGACGCTCTCCTGGTGAATGGCGACGCCGCTGGCGGACATCACGGGAAAGCCGGCCAGCTTGAGGCGCTGCTCGGACAGGGCATTGGACAGCATGCTGCGCCAGCCTTCGCCGCTGGTCGCCAAGGGCGCGGCGGCGGCATGCATGCTGGAAAAGGATTCGTTCGGCCCCTTGCCTTCGGCGATCGCCAGGGCACTGTCGGCGTTGGCCAGCAGGGTTTCCATCGGCTCGCCGCGCTGGTAGCCCACCACGGCAAGGTGGAACAGGCCTTCCAGTTCGGGCCAGGAGGTCGCCAGTTCGCGCATGTCCTGGGCGAGCTTGTTGGCAAGGGCGGGCGCGTCATCCGCGCCGGGCGCCAGCAGGGCAAAATCGGCGCCCCGGATGCGGGCGACCAGCCAATTGTTGTGCGCCGCGCTGGCCTCATTCAACTGCCTGGCCACCAGTTGCAGCAGGGCATCGGTCTTGGCATGACCAAGCCGCGCATTGATGTTGTTGAGGTCGGCCAGGCGAATGAGGGCGAGCAGGCCGACCGCCGAGCCTTCCTCGCCGTTCAGCGCCTCGCGCAGCGAACCGATGAAAAATTCCCGGTTGGGCAGGCCGGTCACGCTGTCATGGTTGACCTGCCGGCGCAGCGACTCGAGGCGCGCCGCCTCGTCGGCAAACATCTGCTTGACGCGCATGACCATGTCGTTCATCGCGCGCACCACGCTCTTCAGTTCCGGCACCCTGGGCAGGTCCACGGTGATGAACTGGCGCCGGGTAATGGCATTGGCCTGTTCGACGACATTATCCAGTGGACGGGTGATAAGGCGCAGCATGAAGGTGCCGATCAAGCCCGCGATCAGGCCGCCGACCACGAACCAGAGCGACAGCTCCAGCGTGCCCTTCCACAGGTCCTGGTAGGCGAAGCGGCTCTGGCTGGCGAGACTGATGGTGCCGAACTGTTTCCAGCCGTCCTGCACATGGGCAATGCCGGGCTGGGCCTTGATGGGGAAAAGCCTGACGAACCAGTCTGGCGCACCGGCAGCGGCAGCGGCCTCCTGCCTGCGCTCGACCATCACCCTGCCGGCCGGGTCGGTCAGCCGGATTTCCTGGTAGTGGCCGGTATCGAACTGGGCGGACAGCAACAGTTCTATGGTGACGGGATCCTTCTCGCGGATCTGCGACATGGACAGGGCCAGCGCCGTGGCATTGTCCGCGTTCTTGAGATAGAGCTGCTTTTCGAGATAACTGCGCGCGGTGAACGTGTTGACCAGCAGGCTGGCGGCAAAGGCAGCGACGGTCAGCCCGATCACGGCAAGCCAGATGCGTCTGAACAGGGACATGGACTATCCTCCAGCGTTAACTATACAGCCAATCCGGCCAGGCAAACCCCGGCCGCCGGGTGACTTGGCGAAGCTCATAATTCGATTCCTTCCGCTCGCATCCGCGCGATCAGATCACGCCAGCGCGACAGCCTGGCCGTGGCGCTGCCGGAGGCCTTTTCCGACGCCCCGCTGCCGACCCACAGGCCTTCGCTGTTGAAACTGAAGACCGGAAACAGATCACCCCGGCGCGAAGCCGGCAGGATGTCGCCGACCAGGTTGTCGAGAATCAGCGGTTCCGCCCTGGGCGAAGGGTAATAGGCCAGCACCATGTGCGCCTGCGAGCCGCCGCCGATCTGGGCTCGGACATAGGTCAGGCGCAGCCTGTCGAGCGGCACTCCCAGGCTGCGCAGGGACACGTACTTGGCAATCGCAAAATCCTCGCAGTCGCCCCGCCCCCGCCCCAGGCTTTCCAGCGGCGTGGCCCAGTAATCGGTTTTGCCCCAGGCCTCGACATCGTCGACAAAGACGACCCTGCGATTGAAAAACTCGTTGATTCTGTTGATTTTTTCGGTTTCCGTCAGACCGCGGGCCGTGGCCATGGCATCCCGCCACTGGGTTACCGCGACCACGGCCGGCGCGCCATAGCGCGCCTCCGCCAGGCGGAGCATTTTCTCCATGTCGGGCGGCGCTGCCTGCGGGGCCGGCAAAAACAGGAAAAGCAGGCCCAGGGCCAGGCATTTCCTGAGTTTTGCGCTATGGTTTGAATACAACATTCGTGGCAATCGGCATACGGCCATGCACCTTGGGTAATTGCGGGCTTTTTCGGTTTGCGCTTAAGATGCGTCAGCTATGCCTACAGATATCGGCGTAACTGCCAAAAACTGCAGCAGCAGGCAAGTTTAGCGCTGAATGTTCGACAATAAGAAAGCCAAACTCCGCATAAAAGCTCAGGCGCATTCGCAATTCTTGAATGGTGTTAGAAGAACGGGAGTTTCAACATGATTTCGAAATGGTTCAAGGTTTCGGTACTGGCCGCGATGGTGTCCACCGCGTACGCGCAGCCGATCTCGATCAAGGATGCAGCCCAGGAGGCGGTGCTGCGCAACCCAGAAGTGCAGGCCAAATGGCACGCCTACAAGGAAGCGACGGAAAACGTCGGCATCGCCAAGGGGCGCTACTATCCCTCGCTGGACCTCAACGCCGGCATCTTCCGCGAATGGATGGATGAGCCGGCCGCTGCCGGCGGCGACCGCGACTTCACCTCCAGGGGCGTCGAACTGCGCCTGAACCAGATCCTGTTTGACGGCTTTGCCACCCGCAGCGACGTCAAGCGCCTGAACTACGCCCAGCGCGTGCGCTACTACGAGTTGCTGGATGCCTCCGAAACCGCCGCCCTCGAAGCCATGCGCGCCTACAACGACGTGCTGCGCTATCGCGCGCTGCACAAGCTGGCCGAGCAGAACTATGTCCAGCACCGCGCCGTCTACGAACAGATCCAGCGCAAGGTCAAGCTCGGCGTCGGCCGCGGCGTCGACCTCGAACAGGCCAGCGGCCGCCTGGCGCTGGCCGAATCCAACCTGCTGACCGAAGCCAGCAACCTGCATGACGTCAGCGCCCGCTACCAGCGCATCGTCGGCTCGCTGCCTGCCGAAGAAATGGCCGCGCTGCCCAAGCTGACCCAGGACGTGCCGCCGAAGACGGCCGATGCGCTGCGCAAAGCCTACGAACTCAACCCGCAACTGGCCGCCGCCAACGAGAACATCGTTTCCTCCATGGCCGACGTCGACGTCAAGCGCGCCCCCTACTATCCGCGCCTGGATCTGCAGGCCGCGCAAAGCTGGGGTTGGGACACCGACGGCATCGACGGCACCTATGACAACCGCAAGATCGGCCTCGCCCTCAACTACAATCTGTTCCGCGGCGGCTCCGACGCGGCCGGCGAGCGCGCCGCAGTCGAGCGCGTGAGCATTGCCAAGGACCTGCGCGACAAGGTCTGCCGCGACGTGCGCCAGACCCTGACCATCGCGCACAACGACATCGGCCGCCTCGGCGAGCAGCTGCAATATCTGGAGCAGCACCTGACCGCGACCGAAAAGGCGCGCGACGCCTACCGCAAGCAGTTCGACATCGGCCAGCGCACCCTGCTCGACCTGCTGGATACGGAAAACGAGCTGTTTGAAGCCCGCCGTGCCTACCTCAACGCCAGCCACGACTACGTCCAGGCCTATGGCCGCACCCACGGCGCCACCGGCACCCTGCTCGCCAGCATCGGCCTGCAGCGCCTGGATACGCCCAACCTGTTCGACGGCAAGGAAAAGGCCGAATTCGATCCCGACACCATCTGCCCGCCTTCCGGCGTAGGCCAGCTGTCGGTGGACAAGGACAAGGTTTTCGCCGACGCCATGGCCGCCAACCCCGGCCTGCTGCCGCCTGAAACCGCCCCAGTCGGCGATGCCGACGGCGACGGCGTGACCGACGACAAGGACAAGTGCCCCGACACGCCGAAGGGCACCCGGGTTGACCATACCGGCTGCCCGCTGCAGGACGTGACCATTCTCAAGGGCGTGAACTTCGATTTCGACAAGGACACCCTGCGGCCCGATGCCAAGCCGATCCTCGACGAGGCAGCGGCGGTCATGCAGCGCTATCCGGAAATCAAGGTCGAGATCGGCGGCCATACCGACAGCGTCGGTTCCGACGAATACAACCGCGACCTTTCCGACCGCCGCGCCAGGACGGTGATGGACTACTTCATCTCCAAGGGTGTCGATGCCGGCCGCCTCAGCTCCAAGGGCTACGGCGAAGCCGCCCCCGTCACCGGCAACGAAAGCGCCAGCGGCCGGGCGCAGAACCGCCGCGTGGAAATGCGCGTCATCAAGTAAGCAAAAAGCGCCAACTCCGATCAAGCCCCGTCCTGTACGGGGCTTTTTTTCGCCTGCCGCGGGCAGGTGCCACGGGCGAGTACCGCGCTCTTGAAATCCTGCCAGACCGCCCTAGATTGGTAGTGAATGCGGCTATGCCGCCTGTCGCAAACGAGGAGGAATCATCATGGCAAACCTGACCCGTTATGATCCGTTCGAAACCGGCATCGAGCCCTTCGACGACCTGTTCCGCGGTTTTTTCCGCCCGGTGCGGATGGACCGGGAGCTACCCCAGTTCAAGATGGACGTGAAGGAAAACGAAAAGGCCTATACCGTCCATGCCGACCTGCCGGGCATGAAGAAGGAAGACATCCACGTTTCCATCGAAGGCAACACCGTGGCGATCTCGGCGGAAACCCGCTCCGAGTCGGAACAGAAAGAGAGCGAAAAGGTGCTCAAGCGCGAGCGCAGCTACGGCAAGGTGTATCGCAGCTTCTCGCTCGGCGCTGACATCGACGAGGCGTCGGCAACCGCCAGGTACAATGACGGCGTACTCGAGCTGGTGCTGCCGAAAAAGATGGCGGTGGCCAGCAAGCGCCTTGCCGTGGAGTGAGCGCGCGCAAGAAAAAAACCGGGGCGGCCGCCAGGCCGCCTTTTTTATTGCACGGCCGGGCACTAGAATCACGTTAATGTCACTGATGAGGCCCCCATGACCACATACTCCCCCGCCGACAAGGCTCATATCCTTTCCGAAGCCCTGCCCTACATCCAGCGCTTTTATGACAAGACCATCGTCATCAAGTACGGCGGCAACGCCATGACCGAGCGCCACCTGATGGAAGCCTTCGCCAAGGACGTGGTGCTGCTGAAGCTGGTCGGCATGAACCCCGTCATCATCCATGGCGGCGGCCCGCAGATCGCCGGCCTGCTGCAGCGCATCGGCAAGCAGAGCGAGTTCATCCAGGGCATGCGCGTGACCGACGAGGAAACCCTCGACGTGGTGGAAATGGTGCTGGGCGGCCTGGTCAACCAGGACATCGTCACCCTCATCAACAAGCACGGCGGCAAGGCGGTGGGCCTGACCGGCAAGGACGGCAATTTCATCCACGCCAAGAAAATGCTGGTGAAGAGCAAGGAAAAGGCCGAGGAGATGCTCGACATCGGCCAGGTCGGCGAGATCACCAGCATCGACCCGGAAATTATCCAGCACCTGGACGCGCGCGATTTCATCCCGGTGGTCGCGCCGCTCGGCGCCGATGCCGCGGGCAACGCCTACAACATCAACGCCGACGTCGCCGCCGGCAAGATCGCCGGCGTGCTGCAGGCGGAAAAGGTCATTTTCATGACCAACACGCCGGGCGTGCTCGACAAGCAGGGCCAGCTCCTGACCGGGCTTACCCCGCGCGAGGTGGAGGAACTGACGGCCGACGGCACCATCTCCGGCGGCATGATTCCCAAGGTCGGCTACGCCGTCGACGCGGTGAACAGCGGGGTGAAGACCGCGCACATCATCGATGGCCGCGTGGAGCATGCCCTATTGCTGGAAGTGCTGACGCCGGAAGGTGTGGGCACGCTGGTCAAGCGCGCCTGAGCCGGCGGCTCGCACACGGCCCGCCGGCACGCCAGCCATGCTGAACAGCCCGGCTATCCAGCGGCTGCATTTCGTTCCTCTCGCCCTCCTGGTGATCGGCCTTGCCCTCACCTATGCGCTGCAGGATGCCGAACGCAAGGCCGTGCGCCAGGAACTGCAAAAGGAGTTCGAGTTCCGCGTCGGCGAAATCGTCACCAACATCAACGAGCGGCTGAACAAGTACGAGCAAATCCTGGAAGGCGCCAGCGGGCTGTTCGCCGCTTCCAGCTCGGTCGAGCGCAGCGAGTTCGCCGAGTACGTGCGCGCGCTGCGGATCGACGAAAAGTACCCCGGCATCCAGGGCGTGGGCTTTGCCAAGCTGATCAAGCCTGAAGACCGGGCCCGCCACGTTGCCGAGATTCGCGCACAGGGCTTTTCCCAGTACGACATCAGCCCGCCCGGGATACGCGACACCTACACTTCCATCGTCTTTCTCGAACCGTTCAATTGGCGCAACCAGCGGGCTTTCGGCTATGACATGTTCTCCGAACCGGTGCGGCGCGCAGCCATGGAAAAGGCGCGCGACGAAGGCCGCGCCATCATGTCCGGCAAGGTCAGGCTGAAACAGGAAATCGACCAGGCGGTGCAGGCGGGATTTCTGATGTACGTGCCCATCTACGGGATCCCCGGCCAGCACCAGACGCTCGAAGGACGCCGCGCCAACCTGATCGGCTGGTCCTACGCCCCCTTCCGCATGAATGACCTCATGCAGGGCGTGCTGGGCCAGCATTTCGGCGAGCTCAGCGCCGTCCTCGATCTCGAAATCTACGACAGCGACGGCACCCATGCGGAAACGCTGATGTTCGATTCCAACAAGGGCAAGAAACCAGCCGCACCACAGTTCATGAGCGACAGGACGCTGGACCTTTTCGGCCACCAGTGGACGATTTCGGTGCGCTCGCTGCCGGCTTTCGACATGCGCCTCAATGACGGCAAGGCCGACCTGATCGCGCTTGCCGGCATGCTCGGCAGCGCCATGCTGGCACTCGTCGCCTGGCTGCTGGTGACCGCGCGCACGCGGGCACTGGCGCTGGCGCAGGAAATGACAGCCGACCTGCGTCGGAGCGAAGCCCGGCAAAGCAAGCTCAACCGCTCGCTGCGCCTGCTGAGCGACTGCAATACCACGCTGGTGCATGCCGAGGACGAGCACCGCCTGCTGTCCGACATCTGCCGCCTGTGCGTGGATACCGGCGGCTACATGATGGCCTGGGTAGGCTATGCGGAAGAGAACACGGCGCGCTCGGTGCGCCCGGTCGCGCAATCCGGCTATGAGGAAGGCTATCTCGAATCCATCAAGATCAGTTGGGCGGACACGGAACTGGGGCGCGGCCCCACCGGCACCGCCATCCGCACCGGCGTGCCGAGCATCAACCACAACGTCCTCACCAACCCGGCGATGGCGCCCTGGCGCAAGGCCGCGCTCCAGCGCGGCTACAAGTCGAGCATTTCGCTGCCGCTGATCGCGAATGCGAAGGTGCTAGGCGCGCTGACCATGTACGCGCGCGAGGCGGAAGCCTTCGACCCCGAGGAAGTGCAATTGCTGGAAGAACTCGCCGGCGACCTCGCCTACGGCATCGTGACGCTGCGCACGCGCGCCGAGCACGCCGCCGCCAAGGAAAAGCTGGCCTTCCTCGCCCAGTTCGATCCGCTCACCCATCTGCCCAACCGCCTGCTGCTGCGCGACCGCTTCGAACAGGCGGCCCTGCTCGCGAAAAGCGAAAACACCGGCATGGCCATGCTCTACCTGGACATGGACAACTTCAGGCAGATCAACGACACCCTGGGGCATGATATCGGCGACAAGGTGCTGGTCACGGCAGTCGAAAGGCTGCAGCGCTGCATCGGCCCGGCCGACACCCTGAGCCGCCTCAGCGCCGACGAGTTCGCCATCCTGCTGACCGAGGTGCGCGACCCGGGCGAAATCGCCGGCGTCATCAACGCAGTGCGCGACGTGTTCGCCGAGCCAGCCGTCGTCGACGAACACAGTCTGAACATCTCATTCTCCGGCGGCATCAGTCTGTTCCCCGCCGACGCCGCGGATTTCGACAGCCTGCTCAAATGCGCTGACACTGCAGTCAACAGCGCCAAGAACTCGGGGCGCGGCAGCTACCATTTCTTCACCCAGGACATGAACGCCAGCCTGCTGGAGCAGATGCGCCTGACCGGCGAACTGCATCGAGCGCTGCTGCAGCACGAGTTCCTGCTGCACTATCAGCCGCAAGTCGACATCAGCAGCCGGCGGATTATCGGCGCCGAAGCCCTGGTCCGCTGGCAGCACCCTATCGAAGGCCTGATCCCGCCCGGCAAATTCATCCCGCTTGCCGAGCACAGCGGGCATATCGTGGAAATCGGCGAATGGGTGCTGAACGAGGCGTGCAAGCAGGCGCGCGCCTGGCTCAGGACGGACGCCGAACCGCTGGTGATCGCGGTCAATCTTTCCGCCCTGCAGTTCAGACACGGCGACGTGCTGAAAATCGTATCCGATGCGCTGACCAGATGGAACCTGCCCGCGCGCTGTCTGGAACTGGAGCTGACCGAATCGATTCTGCTGCAGGACATGGCCGCGACCATGAAAACCCTGCGCGGCCTGAAGACCTTGGGAGTCAAGCTTTCCATCGACGATTTCGGCACCGGATACTCGAGCCTGTCCTACCTCAAGCAACTGGACATCGACAAGCTCAAGATCGACCAGTCGTTCGTGCGCGATGTCCTGGCGGACGGGGACGGCGCCTCGATCGTCAAGGCCATCATCCATCTCGGCCACATCCTGCAGCTCGAAGTGACAGCCGAAGGCGTCGAAAGCGAGCGCCAGCTTGAATTCCTACGCCAGGCAGGCTGTGATGTCGCACAGGGCTATCTGTTCAGCCGGCCGGTGCCCGCCGCCGAGTTCGAGGAATTGATCGGGCAGCGATAGCCATTCACAATACGCCCACCTTTGGTCAAAGAAAGACGGACATGCGCTACTGGCTGATGAAATCCGAACCTTCCGACGTCTCCATCGACGACCTTGCCGCCATGCCGGACCAGACCGTGGCCTGGTATGGCGTGCGCAACTACCAGGCGCGCAATTTCATGCGCGACCAGATGGCGGTCGGCGACAAGGTGCTGTTTTACCACTCTTCGTGCGCCGAACCCGGCGTGGCCGGTCTCGCCGTGGTCGGCAGGAAGGCCTATCCCGACGAAACCCAGTTCGACCCGAAGAACAAGTACTTCGACCCCAAGGCCACGCGCGAAAACCCGCGCTGGATGAACGTCGACGTCAAGCTGGTGAAGAAGACCCGGCTGGTATCGATCAAGGAACTGCGCAGCCATGCCGAGCTGGCCAACATGCGCATCCTGCAAAAAGGCAACCGGCTTTCCATCACGCCGGTCGACCCCAAGGAGTACAACTTCATCCTCGGCCTGCTGTGAAGGCATGAGCATGCAGGCGCGTAGGCGGAGAGAACAGATCGGCAGCAGGGAGCTCAGGGCCGCAGGTCCTGGTTTCCTCGCTTATCCTCCCATCCCTCCCTGTAAAGACTTTTCGGGCTCCCCTGCCTTTCCGCATCCCTACGCTCGATGACCGAATTCGTCATTGCCTACCTGCTCCTGGGCCTCGTCGCAGGCTTTGTCGCCGGCCTGCTGGGCGTCGGCGGCGGCCTCATCATCGTGCCGGTGCTGGTATGGCTGCTGGAAGCGCAGGGGCTGACGCAGGACGCCATGCACTACGCGCTGGGCACCTCGCTCGCCAGCATCCTGTTCACCTCGATCTCCAGCCTGCGCGCGCACCATGCGCGCGGCGCCGTGGAGTGGTCCACCGTGCGGCGCATCACGCCCGGCATCCTGTTCGGCACCTTCGTCGGCGCGGCGCTGGCGGCGCAGCTGTCGCCGGTTCCGCTGAAAATCTTCTTCGTGTCCTTCCTGTTCTACGCCGCGGCACAGATGTGGTGGAACTTCAAGCCGGGCTCGCATCGCCAACTGCCCGGCTTCGCCGGCATGTTCGGCGCGGGCGGCGTTATCGGCGCCGTGTCCTCCTGGGTCGGCATCGGCGGCGGCACGCTGTCGGTGCCGTTCCAGCTCTGGTGCAACGTGCCGCTGCACCGTGCAATCGGCACTTCCGCGGCAATCGGCCTGCCGATCGCCGCAGCTGGCGCGGCTGGCTATGCGCTGCACCAGCCGGCCGGCGCCGCCGCCCCGGGCACGCTCGGCTACATCCACCTGGTCGCGCTGGCGTGCATCGCAGCCGGCAGCGTCAGCACCGCTCCGCTGGGGGCGCGGGCGGCGCACGCCCTGCCGGTCGGCAGGCTCAAGCGCATTTTCGCCCTGCTTTTGTTCGCACTGGCCATCCGCATGACCTGGTCCTTGTTTTAGAATGCGCGGGCAAATTCGCCGCGAGGACACAACATGAACCACACCCTGCTGGGTTTCGTCATCCTGTATCTGGTCGTCTCCATCGGCATCGGCATGTACGCCGCCACCAAGGTCAAGAATACCGAGGACTACGTCGCGGCCGGACGTTCGCTGCCGATGTTCCTGGTCGTCGCCATGGTCTTCGCCACCTGGTTCGGCGCGGAAACCGTGCTCGGCATTCCCGCCACCTTCCTCGACGAGAACCTCGGCGGCACCATTTCCGATCCTTTCGGCGCCTCGCTCGCCCTGATCCTGTTCGGCCTGTTCTTCGCGCGCAAGCTCTACCGCATGAACCTGCTCACGCTGGGCGACTTCTTCCGCAAGCGCTACAACCGCCCGGTGGAAGTAGTCATCTCCATCGCCATCGCGCTGTCCTACCTGGGCTGGGTCTCGGCGCAGGTCACCGCGCTCGGCCTGGTGTTCAACGTGCTGTCGGACGGCGCCATCAGCCAGGCCGAAGGCATCATGATCGGCACCGCCGTGGTCCTGCTGTACACGCTCTACGGCGGCATGTGGTCGGTGGCGCTCACCACTTTCGTGCAGATGACCATCATCGTCATCGGCCTGCTGTGGATTTCCAAGCTGGTGGGCGACATGCCGGCGGTCAACGGCATCACCCCCGTGGTCGAGCACGCCTACAATGCCGGCAAGTTCGAGTTCTGGCCTGAAGCCAACTGGGCCGCCATCATCACCTTCATTGCCGGCCTGCTGACCATGGGCTTCGGTTCGGTGCCGCAGCAGGACGTGTTCCAGCGTGCCAACTCGTCAAGGAACGAGAATGTCGCGGTATGGGGCACGGTAATCGGCGGCACCGCCTACTTCCTGTTCGCCGCGGTGCCGATCTACCTCACCTATTCCGCCACCCTGGTCGACCCCGCCATGACCAGCGCACTGCTGGCCGAGGATGCGCAGCTGGTGCTGCCGACCTTCGTCAAGACCCACTTGCCGCTGATGGCGCAGATCATTTTCTACGGCGCCCTGCTGTCGGTAATCATGTCTACCGCCTCCGGCACGCTGCTGGCGCCGTCGGTCACGCTGTCGGAGAACGTCATCAAGGAGTTCATGCCTCAGCACCGCATGAGCCAGAAGAAACTGCTGTGGGTGACGCGCACCGTCGTGGTGCTGTTCTCGCTGCTGGTGGTAGCCTATTCGCTGTGGGCGCTGCAGTCGTCCACCAGCATCCACCAGATGGTGGAGAACGCCTACAAGGTCACGCTGGCCTGCGCCTTCGTGCCGCTGGTGGCCGGCCTCTACTGGCGCAAGGCCAACAATGCCGGCGCTGCACTGTCCATCGTGCTGGGCCTGGCGGTGTGGATCGCCATGGAATTCATCGCCCCCGAGGCTGCCCTGCCGCCGCAGTTCGCCGGCTTTATTGCCAGTGCGATCGGCATGGCCGTCGGCGGCCTGTGGAAGCGATAATCGCGTCGCAGCACACGCAAAAAAGCGGCCAAGGCCGCTTTTTTGCGCCGCGCCCTGGCTAGCGCAGGTAGCCCTCGTGCTCGAGCTTCAGCAAAATGCGCTGGATCGCCTCGTCGACGCTCAGTTCGGTCGTGTCCAGCATGACCTCGGGCGTTTCCGGCGCCTCGTAGGGATCGGACACGCCGGTGAATTCCGGAATCAGGCCGGCGCGCGCCTTGGCGTACAGACCCTTGCGGTCGCGCGCCTCGCAGGTCTCGATCGGCGTCGACACGTACACCTCGATGAAGCCGCCCACCGCCTCGATCATGCTGCGCACGTCGCGGCGCGTCTGCCGGTAGGGCGCGATCGGCGCACACACGGCGACGCCGCGGTTCTTGGTGATTTCGGAAGCGACAAAGCCGATGCGCCTCACGTTGATGTCGCGGTGTTCTCTCGAAAAACCCAGTTCGGACGACAAGTGATGGCGCACAATGTCACCATCCAGCAGGCTTACCGGGCGCCCGCCCAACTCCATCAGGCGGATGGCCAGGGCCCGCGCCAGCGTTGATTTCCCCGCCCCGGACAGGCCGGTAAAGAATACCGTGAAGCCCTGGCGGTCGCGCGGCGGCATGCTGCGGTTCAATTCGGCGATGACCTCCGGAAATGCATGCCACTCGGGTATTTTCAGCCCGGACTGCAGGCGCCGCCGGAATTCCTCATCCCCCAGGCTGGTGGCGCGCATGTCTCCAGTCAGTTCGGATTCGGCCACGTATTCGTCAC
This sequence comes from Betaproteobacteria bacterium SCN2, assembly GCA_008923285.1. Taxonomy (GTDB): domain Bacteria; phylum Pseudomonadota; class Gammaproteobacteria; order Burkholderiales; family Thiobacillaceae; genus UBA6918. Next base: position 126,646 of record WBSG01000001.1, on the reverse strand, counting down.
GGTCCTCGACATACTGCATGCGCGGGAAGGGGATCACCGTCACGCCGATGCCTGCAGCCGCTGCCAGGACATCGAAGTCGCCGACATGCTCATCGTCGATGATGACGTGGCTGCAGCCATAATTGCGGGCGAGGATGGCGCGCATCAGCTTCTCGCGTGCGCTGGCGGGCGCGGCTGCCACCGGCAGCATGGACAGTTGCGTGGTGGCGGCCGGAAAACGCGGCATGATGGCCTGGAAGGTGCGCATCAGGGTGAAATAAGCGGCGTGCGAGACCAGGTCGCCGCCGCCGAAGGGCAGCAGCAGCAGGTTGGCTTCCTGCTCGATGGCGCTGCGCAGGCAGAATTCGAACTGCGCGCGATGCATGGGCCGGGCCGTGGGGTAGGCGACGATCTTGTGCCAGCCGCGCCGGCCGACGTGCGCGCGCAATTCGGCCGGCGTCATGCGCAGCGCGGAAAAATCGTGATGCATGGGCAGCGACACGCCTTCGAGGCTGCCGCCCACATGCCAGCCAGACTCCGCCAGTTCGACGCCCTCCGGCACGGGGGCGCGCTCCAGCAATCGACGGTCGCCGGCGGCAGCGGCCGGCCAGGTTTCGGCGACGTTCAACACGGCCAGCATGAAGCCTTCGCTGTCGCGCAGGGCCACGCGGTCGCCCGGCTGCAGGCTGGCGGCCTGCCTGTCGTTCAAGTTCAGGGTAAGCGGCAGCGGCCAAGCCGTGCCATCCGCCAGGGACAGTCTTTCCAGCACGCTTTCGTAATCGGCGCGCCCCATGTAGCCGCGCAGCGGCGCGTAGGCGCCGCTCAGCAGCATTTCCAGTTCGCCGATCTGACGCCAGTCCAGATCGACCGAGGGCAGATTGAATGCCTCCTTTTTCAATGCCTCGGCCCGCGCCTGCGGCACCAGGAGATCGACCGGCTGCCCGCCGCAGGGCTCGATGAGATGCCTCACGCCTGTTCCTTGTAGACCGTGTAGAACAGGCTGACGAAGCGATCGAACTCGGCTTCCGGCAAGTGATTGATGCCCGCCGCGCCCTTGCGGCCGCCGCCGGTTTCGAACTGGCTGCAGATTTCATCCGCGCCGGCCTTGTTGGCAAGCGGCGCACGCACGCTGACCACGAACCCGCCTTCAGGCTTGCGCGTCAGCACGGCGTGCGCCAGGCCATGCGAGGCCTCGGCCAGGCGGTTGCCGAGCACGCCGGAAATGCGCCGCGCCCATTTTTCCGCGGGCAGCACGTAAATCCGCCCGGACGGACGGTCGACCTCGGGCCGGGCGCCATCGGCCCGCGCCATGTCCTCCGCGAAGCCTTCCTTCAGCACCCTGAACGCCGGCTCGTGCGCGATCATCTCGAACGGGTCGCGGCAGGGATGCATGATGCGGTACAGCTCGTCCGGCGCATAGTGCAAATCCGCCAGGGTTTCGCCGTAGCCGTTGTAGTTCAGGCATTCGCCCAGCTCCTGCAACTGCAGGAGCTGGGCTTCATTCAGGCCCAGCGGCGCCGCAGCCTTGTGCGCCGAAGCGGCGAGGTTGTCGCCGAACGCCGCGGTCACCGCCCAGGCCAGATGGGCGCCGCCGAGATAATCGTTCACCAGCAGGCTGGTGCAAGTCTCGGGGCTGGTGTCGATGTGCGCCTCGAAACCGGGATGGACAGGAATCTCGCCCGGCTGGTGATGGTCGAAGTAGCGGATGCGGGCGCCCGCCTGCAAGGCGGCATCGACCGCAGCGCGGTTCTTGGACAAGGCCACGTCCAGCACCGTGATACTGTCGCCGGACTGCGCCTCGACGCGCTTGAGCAGGCTGATGTCGCGCTTGGGGCCGGTCACCAGGATGGAGTCCGCCGGCGCGGCCAGGCGCAGCTGGTGCAGCGCGCAAAGGCCGTCTGCGTCGCCGTTGAATACGTCAATGATTCTGTTCATATGCATGGATGGATTGGAATGGGTCCGGGCCGGCAATGCAGCGCGCTTCAGGCGCTGTCGGCCAGCATAAGCAGTTCGAGCTTGTCCCGCAGCTGCCGGGTGAAATTCGCCACGCTCTGGCGGCCGGTATCCACCACCAGGTCGGCGATTTCCCGGTACAGGGGATCGCGCTGCGCATACAGTTCGCGCAGCCTGGCCAGCGGGTCCGCGGTCTGCAGCAGGGGGCGGTTGCGGTCATGCCGCGTGCGCTCGTACAGTTGCTCCGGGCTGCCGCGCAGATAGACGACGATTCCCCGGCTGCGCAGCAACTCGCGATTGCGCGGCGACAGCACGGCGCCGCCGCCCGTGCCGAGCACGATGCCGGAGCGACCGGCCAGTTCCGCGATCACGGCTTCCTCGCGCTTGCGAAAGCCGGCCTCGCCCTCGATCTCGAAAATGACGGGAATCTTCACCCCGGTGCGCGCCTCGATTTCGTGGTCGGCATCGACGAAGGTCTTGTCGAGCTGTTTCGCCAGCAGCTTGCCGACCGTGGTCTTGCCGGCGCCCATCAGCCCCACCAGGAATATGTTGTCCTTCTTGCTCATTGCGGCATTGTAGCCGACGGCCGCGGCACAAAAAAATAACGCCCCGGGCGGGGCGTTATCCGGCATGCCGCCAGTTCAGCGCAGCGACAGGCGCTCGTCGATGATGCGCGGCGTCAGGAAAATCATGATCTCGGTCTTGAGTTCTCTGCGGTCGCTGTTCTTGAACAGGTGCCCAAGGAAGGGCAGGTCGCCGAGGAACGGCACCTTGTTGATGTCGTTGCGGTTGACGGTCTCGTAGATGCCGCCCAGCACCACGGTTTCGCCGTTGTTCACCCGCACCTGTGTCTTCACGCGGCGGCGGTCGATGGTGCCTTGGTTGCCCGGAGCATCCTTCTGCACTTCGACGTTCAGGATTACCGAGTCGTTGTTGAGGATCTGCGGGTCCACCAGCAGGCAGAGGAAGGCATCCTTGAACTCGGTGTTGGTGCCGTTCTGCGAGGTGGTGGCGTAGGGAATCTGCACACCCTGCAGGATCACGGCAGGCTTCTGGTTGGTCGTCACCACGCGCGGATTGGAGATGACCTTGCCGCGGTTGTCCGCTTCCAGCGCCTGCAGCTCGAGACTGATCAGGTTGCCGGTGGCGATGTTGAGCAGCGTCAGCCCGAAGGATGCCGGCGTCGCCCCGCCTATCGTGTTGCCAATGCCCAGATCCACATTGGGCGTGGCGTCGCTTACCGTACCGCCGCCGGCCAGGGTCAGGGAATCATTGAGACTGCCGCCGAACCCGATGCCGGTCTGGCTGCCGCCGATCTTGCTGATTCCGCGCATGCCCGTGCCGAGCCTCACGCCAAGCTGGCGTGCAAAAGTGTCGTCGGCGATTACCACCCTCGCCTCGATCATGACCTGGCGCGCGGGCACGTCGATCTTCGCGACCAGATCGCGCACTTCCTGGATCTTCTTGGCCGTATCGTTGAGGATCAGCATGTTGGTCTTGAGATCGTAGGAGGCGCGGCCGCGCTTGGACAGAATCTTGTTGTCCTCCTGCTTGGCGCCCACGGCTGCCGCCGCGGCAGTGGTCAGGCCCTCGGAAGCCAGCGAGCAGGAAGCGGTGCCGCCGGACGGAGCGCCGGTCAGGCTCGCGCCGTACAGCATGGCCTGCGCCTCGTCGGCGCGCAGGTAATTGAGCGGAATGTACTCGGTCACCAGCGGCTCGAGCTCGTTGACCGTTGCGCGCGCCTCCAGTTCGGCCTTCTCCTTGTTCAGCAGCTCGTCCTTGGGCGCGATCCAGATCACGTTGCCGTTGGTGCGCTTGTCAAGGCCCTTGGTCGTCAGGATCAGGTCGAGCGCCTGATCCCACGGCACGTCCTTGAGCCTGAGGGTCAGGCTGCCGCCCACGGTATCGCTTGCGACGATGTTGAGGCCGGTGAAGTCGGCGATCACCTGCAGCACCGAGCGGACCTCGACGTTCTGGAAGTTCAGCGAAAGCTTTTCGCCCTTGTAGATGGGCTTGCCGTCAGCGCTCTTCCTGTCCTCCTGCGCGGCGGGACGAACCTCGACGATGAACTGGTTGTCCGCCTGATAAGCCGAATACTCCCAGGCACCCTTGGCGTCGATCACCATGCGCGCATTCTCGCCCAGGCCATAGCTTTCCACCTGGCTGACGGGCGTCGCGAAATCGGTGACGTCGAGGCGGCGCTGCAGCGCCTGCGGCAATGCGGTATCGATGAAGTCGACCACGATGCCCTTGGCCTGCTGGCGGATGTTGATGCCGGTCTGTGCATCGGCCAGGGTCGTCACGATGCGTGCCTCGCCGCTCGGTCCGCGGCGGAACTCGACGTTCTTGATGGCATGCGGGGCCGCAGCGGGTGCCGCTTCGGCAAAGCGCGGCGTCACGTTGGTGGTGGCGGCAGCGGTGCCCGTTTCATTGAAACCGATAATCAGCGACTTGCCGTCGATCCGGGTTTCGTATTCGACCGCCTTGCTGAGGTTGAACACCAGGCGCGTGCGGGTACCGGCCTGCACCACGTTGACCGAGGTCAGCGGCCCCAGATTCGCATCCACCGTATTCTTGCCGATGGCGTTGCCGGTGTCCGGCAGGTCCATGGCGATGCGCGGCGGCGTGCCCACGGTGAACCCGGCCGGCGTGGACTTCAGCGGCTCCTTGAGATGGATGCGAACCATGACGCGGTTGCCGGACAGGATCGCCGGCTCGACGCCTATGACTGCGTTGGAAGTTGGCGGGTTGGCCGCCATCGCGCTCGCGCCTGCGAAGAACAGCAGGCACGCGCCGAGCCAGGTCATGGCCAGGGATGCGTGCATGGTTTTGAAGATGGCGTTTTTCATGTCGGCCTCATTCCTGCAAAGTCATTGTGCTCGTACGCTCGGCCCAATCGCCTGCGCTGTCCTGAACGATTTCTTTCAAGGTGATTTCGGTGTCGGTGATCCGGCTGATCAGGCCGAAGTTCTGGCCCATGTAATTGCCGGCACGGACGTGATAGATGGTCTTGTCGGGCGTGGCGATGACCGCATGGGTGCCATTCTTCTTGCTGATCATGCCGACCATTTTCAGGGTTTCGAGCGAATAGGCTTCCAGCGGCTCCCGCGGCCGGGTCAGGTCGGGCTGCAGCCCGCCGCCGCCGCCGGCAGCCGAAAGCTTGCGCGGCTTGAACGGATCGGGCAGGTCGAAAGCCTCGTAGCTGAAGGGCTCGTAGGGCTTGATTTGCGGCAGCGGCTCGATCTTGCCCTGCATGTCCTTGCCGGCCTCGTCCATGAACCGCTGCAGGTCTTCCATGTCCCCGCCGCCGCAGGCCGTCAAGGCAGCAGCCAGAAAAAATGTCATCAGAAGTCGGCTGGCCTTCATCACTTCTTGCCCCCCTGCTTCTTGGGCTTGCTTGCCGCGATTTCTTCTTCGTCAAGATAACGATAGGTCTTGGCGACGGCTTCCATCACGAGATCGCCGCCTCTTGTCGGCAACAGGCTGATGTTGTGGATGGTGACGATGCGCGAAAGCTTGGCGACGTCGCTGGTGAAGGCGGCGATGTCGTGATAGCTGCCGGTGACCTTGATCTGGATCGGCAGTTCCGCGTAGAACTCCTTCTTCGATTCCGCGCCCGGCCTGAACAGTTCGAACTGCAGCCCGCGGCCCAGGCCGGCCTGGTTCACGTCGGTGATCAGGGCGTCCATTTCCTGCCTGTTGGGCAATTGCTTGAGCAGCGCGCCGAAGGACTGCTGGATATCGGCCAGCTGCTTCTTGTAGGCGTCCAGGTTGATGGCCTGCCCCTTCTTCGTGACGTAGGTGGACTTGAGTTCCGCCTCCCTTGCCTTGCTCTCGTCCAGCGACTCCAGCGCCGGCGACCACAGAAACCACCAGCCGGCAGCGACGACCACGGTGAGCAGCACGCCCAGCAGGCCGAGCTTGGCGCCGAGCGGCCAGTCGGCGACGGTTTTGAAATCAAGCCTGTTCAGCTCTTCGAGATTCATGAGCGTGCCTCTTGCTTGTCACCTTCGGCCTTTTGCTTGGTCTGCCTCACCTTGAGACTGAATTCATTGGCGCGCAGGTTGTTGACCGTTGCCGCCTTGATCTCGACCAGCGACGGCTGCTCGAACCAGGGCGAATCCTCGAGGTTGCGCATCAGCGTGGACACGCGTGCGCTGGACTGGGTATAGCCCAGCAGTTCGATCTGCTCGCCATTCTGCTTGACGGATTTGACATACAGGCCCTCGGGCAGGATGCGGATGATCTCATCGAACAGATGCACGACTTCGGTGCGGTTGGACTGCAGCGCCTCCACCACCTGCTTGCGCTCCAGCAAGGCGCGGGTCTCTTCCTTGATTTTCCGGATTTCCCTGATTTTGATGTCGAGCTTGGCGATTTCCTGCTCAAGGAAGGCGTTGCGCTCGTCCTGCACGGCCAGGCGATTGGAAATCGCGGCCTGGCCGAGCCCGATCACGCCCGCGGCCAGCACCAGCGCCGCCACCAGCAGCACGCCGAACTGGCGGCGCCGGGCCGCCCGCTTGATTTCGCGATGCGGCAGAAGATTGATGCGAATCATCATTGCTGATCAAACCTCCGCATGGCAAGCCCGCAGGCAACGAACAGGGCGGGCGCGTCGTTCGCCAGTTGCTGGGGCCGGATCCTGGCGTCCACCTGCATGTTCGAAAACGGATTGGCCACGATGGTGGGAGTGCCGACGCGGGCGCTCACGATCTCGTCGAGGCCGGGAATGATCGCGCCGCCGCCCGCCAGCAGCACATGATCGACCTTGTGATACTGGGTGGACGTGGTGAACAACTGCAGCGCGCGTCCGATTTCCATGGCCAGCGTTTCGCTGTAGGGACGCAGCACTTCCATCTCGTAGGTTTCCGGGAGCGTGCCCTTGCGCTTGGCGGCTTCCGCCTCTTCCGTGGTCATGCCGTAGCGCCGGGAGATTTCGTAATTGAGCTGGCTGCCGCCGAAACCGTGCTCGCGCAAATAAACCGTTTCGTTGTCGTTCAGCACATTGATGTGGATGCTGTTGGCGCCGATGTCGCAGATTGCCACCGTCTGCTCCGCGCCGCCGTTGGGCAGCAGGCCGGCCATGAGCTCGTAGGCGGAAAGCGTGGCATAGGACTCCACGTCCATCACCAGCGCCTTCAGGCCCGCGGCTTCGGCCAGGGCGACACGGTCTTCCACCTTCTCCTTGCGCGCGGCGGCCAGCAGCACTTCGACATCGTTCGGACTGCCCGGCGAGACCCCGAGAACCTGGAAATCGAGATTGACTTCGTCGAGCGGGAACGGGATCACCTGGTTGGCTTCGCTCTCCACCTGGGTCTCGAGCTCGACGCCGCTGAGGCTCGCCGGCAGCAGGATTTTTTTCGTGATCACCGCCGATGCCGGCAGCGCCATCACCACGTTCTTCACGCGCGTGCCCAGCTGCTTCCAGGCTTCCCCCAAAACCTCGACAACCTGCTCCGCATTGACGACGTCGCCCTCCTTCACCGCATCCCGCGGCAGCGGCTCGACGACATAACGCTCGAGGCGATACTGCCCCCGCCCCGCCTCGGAAATCTCCACGAACTTGACCGATGTCGTGCCGATGTCCAATCCCAGCATGGGAGGCGACTTGGCCGTAAACACATCCAGGTTGAATTCGAGCTTCAAGAAATTTCCCTTTGTTTATAGCTGGTTATCAAATTTTATTGATATTTGTGTTTAAATCCTAACAGCAAACATCACCAGACGAAAATTTTTCTCTTTTGAGGCCGAACCCACCGAAGGGGCTGTGTTCAAAAGGCAACATCGTTAACGCATATAATCTTGCAAACTTTAGAGACTGGTTGAATATGTTCTCGCAACGCTGGCACTACGCCTTGGCTTTTGTCGCAGGACTGGGTGTGGTGAGCGCTTCGCTGGCCGGCCTTGCCGCCGCGCTGATTTACCCCAATCTGCCCTCGCTCGACAGCCTCACCGACTACAAGCCGAAAATCCCGCTGCGCATCTACTCCAGCGATGGCGCCCTGCTGGCCGAGTTCGGCGAGGAGCGGCGCGCCTTCATGCCGATCGGACAGGTGCCCAAGCTGATGCAGCAGGCCATCATCGCGGCCGAGGACGAGCGCTTCTATGAACACGGCGGCGTGGACACGCTCGGCGTGCTGCGTGCGGCCGGCGCCAACATCCTGTCCGGCGGCGCCTCGCAGGGCGCCAGCACCATCACCATGCAGGTCGCGCGCAACTTTTTCCTGACGCGCGAACGCACCCTCACGCGCAAATTCTCCGAGGCGCTGCTCGCCATCAAGATCGAGCACAACCTGCCCAAGGACAAGATTCTCGAGCTCTACATCAACCAGATCTACCTGGGCCAGCGCGCCTACGGCTTCGAGGCGGCGGCACGCACCTATTTCGGCAAAACCCTGGGCGACCTCAGCGTGGCGGAAATCGCCATGCTGGCAGGATTGCCCAAGGGGCCTTCGCTCTACAACCCGGTCGTCAACCCCATGCGCGCCACCGCGCGCCAGCATTACGTGCTGGCACGCATGCGCAAGCTCGACTTCATCGACGAACCCACCTATCAGAAGGCGCTGAAGGAAAAGCTCGTCGTGCGCCGCGAGCGGCGCGTGGTCGATGTACCGGCCGATTACGCCGCCGAAATGGTCCGGCTGAACCTGGTCCAGCAGTACGGCGAAGAGCAGCTCTACAACTCCGGTTACAAGGTCGTCACCACCATCCGCCGCGCGCACCAGGAGGCTGCCAACACCGCGCTGTGGCGAGGCGTCATGGATTACGACGATCGGCACGGCTACCGCGGCCCGGAAAAGAGCCTGCGCCTGCCGCCTGCGGGCGAAGCCCGCGACACGCTGATCCGGGACACGCTGCGCAGCCTCCACACGATCAATGGCCTCGTCCCGGCAGTCGTGCTTGCCGCCAATACCAAGTCGCTGACCGCGGTCCTGCCGGACGGCAAACGCGTGGAAGTGTCAGGCGCCTCACTCAGGCTGGCTGCCGCCTGGCTCGACGCCAAGGCGAAATCCGGCAAGCGCATCTATCCCGGTGCAGTCGTTCGCTTGCGTCAGAACAAGGACGGCAGCTGGAAAATCAGCCAGCTGCCGCAAATCGAGGCGGCGCTGGTAGCCGTCGATCCGCACACGGGCGCCATCACAGCGCTCGTCGGCGGCTTCGATTTCGGCCGCAACAAGTTCAACCACGTCACCCAGGCCTGGCGTCAGCCCGGCTCGAGTTTCAAGCCCTTCATCTACTCGGCCGCGCTGGAAAAGGGCTATACCCCGGCCAGCGTCATCGACGACGCGCCCTTGAGCCTTACCGCCGAAGAGGCCGGCGGCACGCCGTGGGAACCGCAAAACTACGATGGCACCTTCTCCGGGCCGGTGCGCATGCGCACGGCCCTGACCAGGTCGCTGAACCTGGTGTCCATACGCATCCTCGAGGGCATCGGCCCGCACTATGCGCGCGACTACATAAAACGCTTCGGTTTCGATCCCTCGCGCCATCCGCCCTACCTGACCATGGCCCTCGGCGCCGGCTCGGTCACGCCGCTGCAGCTCGCCGGCGCCTATGCGGTATTCGCCAACACCGGCTATCGGGTCGCCCCCTATCTGATCGAGAAAGTGTATGACAGCAGCGGCAAGCTGCTGATGGAAAGCCGGCCGCAAACCGTGACCAGCGGGGCGCCGCGCGTGCTCGACGCCCGCAACGCCTTTCTCATGAGCAGCATGATGCAGGACGCGGCGCGACGCGGCACGGCGGCGCGCGTCAGCCAATTGGGCAGGACAGACCTGGCCGGCAAGACCGGCACCACAAATGATCAGCGTGACGGCTGGTTCGCCGGCTACAGCCCCGACCTGGTCGCGGTGTCCTGGATCGGTTTCGATCAACCCAAGTCGCTCGGCCCGGGCGAAACCGGCGCAGCCTCCGCCCTGCCGATCTGGATCGATTTCATGGGCCGCGCCCTGGCCAGGACGCCGCAAAAACCCTTCGCCCCGCCGGAAGGCGTGGTGGCCGCCACCATTGACCCGGCAACCGGGGAACTGGTGCCGGAGGACGCCTCGGGAATCACCGAATACTTCTACCAGGAAAACCTGCCGCAACAGCAGAGCCCATTCGCCGACATGTTCCAGATCTTCCCGAAAACGCACCCCATCAATGAAGTCCAGTGACACGCGCCGGCGCATTGCGCACGAGGCCGCCAGGATGATCGCCGAGGACGGCGGCATGGACTACGGCTTCGCCAAGCGCAAGGCGGCGCGCCAGCTCGGCATGCCGGACAGCCGCAACCTGCCCGACAACCGCGAGATCGAGGAAGCGCTGCGCAGCTACCAGGCGCTCTACCAGGGTCAGGAACAGCTGGACCGACTGTCCCTGTTGAGGAAGATTGCGGTCGAATACATGGAATTGCTGGAAGATTTCGACCCGCACCTGACCGGCCCGGTCCTCAATGGCACCGCCGGCCGCCATTCCGACATCGACCTGCAACTGTTCACCGACAGCAGCAAGGAACTGGAATTTTTCCTGATGAACCGGCGCCTGGCCTATCGTCAGGGCGAAGCGCGCGGCGAAGGCCAGGCCTATCCGCACTTTTCCCTGGAAGACCCGCGTGCCGCAGTGGAACTGACCATCTATCCCGCCACCGAATTGCGTCACATGCGCCGCCTGCAAGCCGACGGCACGCCCAGGCGGGCACGCCTGGAGCAGGTACGCGCCCTGTTGCAGGGCTGAACATTCTTCCTTATTTGCCGGCCACCCGGCGCGCCACGTCCAGTGCGAAATAAGTCAGGATGCCGTCGGCGCCGGCGCGCTTGAAGCCGAGCAGGGCTTCCAGCACGCAAGCCTCCTCGTTGATCCAGCCATTCTGGCCTGCGGCCTTGAGCATGGCGTATTCGCCGCTCACCTGATAGGCATAGGTCGGCACGGCGTAGGCGTCCTTCACCCGCCTGACGATATCCAGATAAGGCATGCCCGGCTTGACCATGACCATGTCGGCGCCCTCCTGCAGATCCAGCCCGACTTCCCACAAGGCCTCGTCGGAATTGGCCGGGTCCATCTGGTAGGTGTATTTGTTGCCGGCGCCCAGATTGGCCGCCGAACCGACGGCATCGCGGAACGGGCCGTAGAAGCTGGACGCATACTTGGCGGCATAGGCCAGGATACGGGTATGGATATGCCCGCCAGCGTCGAGCGCCGCGCGCACGGCGCCGATGCGCCCGTCCATCATGTCGGAGGGGGCGACCACGTCGGCGCCGGCGGCGGCATGGCACACCGCCTGCTTTTGCAGCACTGCGACAGTTTCGTCGTTCAACACATAACCCGCCGCATCGATGAGGCCATCCTGTCCGTGTACGGTATAGGGGTCGAGCGCCACATCGGTGATCACGCCGAGTTCCGGCAGCGCCTTTTTCAGCGCCGTCACGACCTGCGGCACCAGACCGGCCGGGTTGAAAGCCTCCTCCGCGCCAAGGGTTTTTTTCGCCGCGTCGACCACCGGAAACAGGGCCAGCGCCGGAATGCCGAGCCGCGCACATTCCTCGGCAACCGGCAGCAACTGGTCGAGCGATAGCCTTTCCACCCCCGGCATGGAGGCCACGGCTTCGCGCCGGTTCTCGCCTTCCAGCACGAACACCGGATAGATCAGATCAGCGACAGTGAGCACATGCTCACGCATGAGGCGGCGGGAGAAATCGTCGTGCCGCATGCGCCGCATGCGGCGGCCAGGGAAAGAACCAAGGGGCAGGGTCACCAGAAATCTCCTGAAAATTTTCGGAACTATTTTACGCCCGGGCATTCTATCTCTGCAGATAGCGTTGCTGTCTCCCGCTTCTCCTCCCTGAGCGGGGACCTTCGGCAATGAAGGTCTTTATGCCCCGGCCCAACCCCTTGGCCGGGGCTTTTTATTTCATGCCGGCAGGTCCGGCTCGGCCGGCGCTTCTGCCAGCCACCGCGCTATCACCGCCTCGGCTTCCTCGATCCCCTGTTTGGCCAGACTGGAAAACAGCTGCACGCTGACCAGGGGATAAGTCTTCAGCGCCGACCTCACTTCCTGCAGGGTCTTGCCCGCGGCGCCGCGCGACAGCTTGTCGGCCTTGGTCAGCAGGATGTGCACGGGCAGGCCGCGCGGCGTGAACCAGTCCAGCATGCGGACATCGAGCGGGGTCAGCGGATGGCGCACATCCATGATCAGCACCAGCCCGGCCAGCGCGTGACGCGTCTGCAGATAGGTCGACAGCACGCCTTCCCAGCGTTCGCGGATTTCGGGCGGGACCTTGGCGTAGCCGTAGCCCGGCAGGTCGACGATGAAGCGGCCTTCGCCGACGTCGAAGAAATTGATCAGCTGGGTCCGCCCCGGCGTCTTGGACACGAAGGCCAGGCGGTTGTGCCGCGCCAAGGTATTGATGGCACTGGATTTTCCGGCATTGGAGCGTCCGGCGAAGGCAACTTCGCGCCGGCTGGGGGGGAGTTGCGCCAAGGTTGCGGCAGAAGCGGCGTATACCGCCCGATTAAAGAGAGTCATTGGCAGCTATATTCAAATTCGCTAAAATTTCGTGATTTTACGCGTTTGCGCCTACCCACGTCTCCCGAGGAGTTTTGGATGAAAACCCAACTGGCATTGATTCTCGCCGCCACCCTGTCCGTTCCGGCCCTTGCCGCCGAGCCTGTCGCCAAGGGCGACCCCAAGGCCGCCACGTCCATTGTCACCCAGGTTTGCGCAGCCTGCCACAGCACGGACGGCAACAGCGCCACCCCGGCCAACCCCACCATTGCCGGCCAGGGTTACGAATATCTCTACAAGCAGTTGATGGATTTCAAGTCCGGCGAGCGCAAGAACCCGGTCATGGCGGGCATCGTCGCCAACCTGTCGCCAGCCGACATGAAGAATCTCGCCGCCTATTTCAGCGAGAAGCAGGCCAAGCCGCGCACCGCCAAGGACAAGGACAAGGCGCTGCTGGGCCAGAAAATCTACCGCGGCGGCGTGCAGGGCTCCGGCGTGCCGGCCTGTGCATCCTGCCACGGCGCCGACGGCCGCGGCATCCCGGTGCAGTTCCCGCGCCTGGCCGGCCAGCATGCCGCCTACACCCAGCTTCAGCTGAACAGCTTCCGCGCCGGCGAGCGCGCCAACGATGCCGCCAAGATGATGCGCGTGATCTCCGCCAAGATGACGCCGCAGGAGATGGAAGCCGTCGCCCAATACATCGAAGGCATGCGGTAGAATCGACTGTCCCTGAACCAGTCTGAGAAGGGTGACGCTGGTCACCCTTTTTCATTTACGAGCAAACTTATCGATGCGTGCGGACGAACCCTTCGGCAAGGCGCTGTACGAGCTTTTCAGCTCGATGCGCTTCGCCATCACCCTGCTCACCCTGCTGGCCATCGCCTCCATCATCGGCACCGTGCTCAAGCAGGCAGAGCCCTACAACAACTACATCATCCAGTTCGGCCCCTACTGGTTCGAGATGTTCCGCCTGCTGGGCCTGTACGATGTCTACCATGCGGGCTGGTTCCTGATCATCCTCACCTTCCTGGTCGCCTCCACCAGCCTGTGCATCTACCGCAATGCGCCGGGCATGGTGAAGGAAATGAGGAATTTCCGCGAGCATGTCACCGAACAGTCCCTGGCTGCGTTTTCGCACAAGCACGCGGTGCAACATGGCCAGGACACCCAGGCGCTGGCGGACAAGGCGGTCGCCTATCTGCAGGGCCAGGGCTTCCGCAGCAAGCTGATCCCGCGTGAAAACGGCGTGCTGGTGGCCGCCAAGCGCGGCGCGGCCAGCCGCCTGGGTTACCTGCTCGCGCATTCGGCCATCGTGCTGATCTGCATCGGCGGCCTGATGGACGGCAACCTCGTGTTCAAGGCCCAGCAACTTCTGGGCATGAAGAAAATCGAGACCCGCGACATTCCGCAGAGCCAGGTGCCCGAGATCAGCCGGCTCACGCCGGAAAACCTGTCCTTCCGCGGCAGCGTGCAGATTCCCGAGGGCGGCAGCGCGGACGTGGTGTTCCTCAACGTCGCCGACGGCTATCTGGTGCAGGACCTGCCCTTCGTCGTGCAACTGAAGGAATTCCGCATCGAGCATTATTCGACCGGCCAGCCCAAGCTGTTCGAAAGCGATCTCGTGCTGCTCGACCGCCAGGGCAACAAGATCCGCGAAGCCACCATCGCCGTGAACAAGCCGCTGATCCACGACGGCGTCGCCATCTACCAGGCCAGCTTCGGCGACGGCGGCAGCAAGCTCAACCTTCGCGGCTGGAACCTGTTCTCGCCTGCGGCCGAAGCCTTCGAGGTCCAGGGGGCGGTACATGAAAGCACCCGCCTGTCCAGCGGCGAGGCGGAATACCAGCTTGAATTCACCGACTTCCGCCTGTTCAACATCGAGAACCTCGGCGGCGAAACGCCCAGGCAGAACGCGATGAGCGTGAAAAGCGACAACAAGGCGCTGCACAACGTCGGTCCCAGCTACCAGGTTAAGGTGCGCAACCCGCGCGGCGAAGCCAATGAGTATCACAACTACATGCTGCCGGTGACGCTGGACGGGCGCATGTACGTGTTGTCCGGCGTGCGCGAAACGCCGAACGACCCCTTCCGCTACCTGCGCCTGCCCGCCGATGCCAAGGGCGGCATCGAGGGCTTCATGCGCCTGCGCGCGGTACTCATGAACCCGGCGCAGCACGGCGAGATCACCCGCCGCTTCGCGGAGGGCGCCCTGCCGCCTGGCGAACGCGGCGGCGAGCTGCAGTCGCGGCTGGAGGCCAGCGCCGGCAACATCCTCAGGCTTTTCGCCCAGGGTGGCTACAGCGCACTGGGGCAGTTCGTCGAGGCCAATATCGCCGAAGGCGAGCGGCAGCAGGCGACCGAGACCTTCCTGCGCATCCTCGAACTGTCCACCTACGAAGCGCTCAAGCTGGCCAACGCCCAGGCCGGCGAGCCGCCGCCGGCCACCGATGACGCCACCGGCTTCTTCATTCGCGACAGCCTGAACGCATTCTCCGACCTATTCTTCTACGGCGCCCCGGTCTACCTGCAGTTGCAGTCGTTCGAGCAGATCCAGGCCTCGGGCCTGCAAATGACCCGCTCGCCCGGCAAGAACCTGGTTTATTTCGGCTCCCTGCTGCTGGTGCTGGGCATATTCGCCATGCTCTACGTCAGGGAACGCCGCGCCTGGATTGTCGTCAAACCCGGCAATGCCCTGTTCGCCTATGCCACTCCTCGCAAGACGGTTGATTTCGAACAGGAATTCGCCAAACATAGTCAAGCCATCGAGCAGCTAGCCACCAAGGAATAAGCATGGAACTCGCACTCAACGCCCCGCAGCCGTTTCTCAAGCGCCTGTCGATGTTCGACTGGCTGTTCACCCTAGTCCTCGCCGTGGGGGCGGGCTATGCGCTCAATCTCTACGGCGCCTACATGGACGGCTACGACAAGGGCATGCTGATCGCCACCGTGCCCGCACTGGCCTGGCTCGGCTGGTTCTGGAAACCGGTGCGGCCGTTCGTGCTCGTCGCCTTCGGCCTCGCCCTGCTGGCAATCTATTTCTACCAGGGCGACCTCGCGCGCATGGAGCAGGCCTTCTTCCTCAAGTACCTGATTTCCAGCCAGGCCGCCATCATGTGGATGTGCGCGCTGATCATGTTCGCCACCATCGCCTACTGGATCGGCCTCCTGGCGCGTTCGCCCTTTGCGGGCAAAACCGGCACGGCGCTCACCTGGAGCGCAGCCACCCTCAGCCTGACCGGGCTGCTGGTGCGCTGGTACGAGTCCTATCTCATCGGCCCGGACGTCGGCCACATCCCCGTTTCCAATCTGTATGAAGTCTTCGTGCTGTTCGTGCTGATCACCGCGCTGATGTATCTGTATTACGAGTCGCGCTACCAGCAGAAAAGCATGGGCGCCTTCGTGATGCTCATCATCAGCGCAGCGGTCGGCTTCATCCTGTGGTACACCTTCGACCGCCAGGCGCACCAGATCCAGCCGCTGGTGCCGGCGCTGCAGTCCTGGTGGATGAAGATCCACGTGCCTGCCAATTTCGTCGGCTACGGCGCCTTCTCCATCGCCGCCATGCTCGGCATCGCCTGGCTGCTGGCCAGCAAGGGCATTCTCGCCTCGCGACTGCCCAAGCCCGAGGTGCTCGACGACGTGATGTACAAAACCATCGCCATCGGCTTCGCCTTCTTCACCATCGCCACCATCCTCGGCGCGATGTGGGCGGCGGAAGCCTGGGGCGGCTACTGGAGCTGGGACCCCAAGGAAACCTGGGCGCTCATCGTCTGGCTGAACTATGCGGCCTGGCTGCACCTGCGCCTGGTCAAGGGCCTGCGCGGCAAGGTGCTGGCCTGGTGGGCGATCGTCGGCATCCTGGTGACGACCTTCGCCTTTCTCGGCGTCAACATGTTCCTCTCCGGCCTGCATTCCTACGGCGAGCTGTAATCGCGCCCTGCCCGTAGCCGAAAAAACCCCGCTCCGGCGGGGTTTTTCATTGGCCGCAAAAAAGAATCGACGGCCGCGGAATAAACCCGCCGCCGCGGCTGTTTACCCGGTGAAGACGATGCCGATTCGCCTTCCTGCCTTTCCATTCAACCTCAGGAGGATTTATGCGCACACACAACTTCATGCTCTCTGCCCTGGCCGGCATGGTCCTGATCACGGCCTGCACCGCCAATCCGCCCGTGCAATCGACGAGCGGGGTGCTGACCAACCCGGCCGGCATGACCCTGTACACCTTCGACAAGGACCCCGCCGACGGCAGCAAGAGCGTCTGCAACGGCGACTGCGCGACGAAGTGGCCGCCGCTGATGGCCTCCGCCTCCGACAAGGCCAGCGGCAGCTACAGCATCGTCACCCGCGACGACGGCAGCAAGCAGTGGGCCTACAAGGGCAAACCGTTGTATCTTTGGTTCAAGGACCAGAAACCCGGCGACAAGACGGGCGATGGCGTCAACAACATTTGGCATACCGCGAAGCCTTAATTCATTGTCCAGCCCGGTCGATCTCATCCAGCACATCCCGCGCCTGCGCCGCTACGCGCGGGCGCTGGTGCGGGATGCGGCGCGCGCCGACGACCTGGTGCAGGACACTCTCGAACGCGCGCTGGCCAAGCTCGACCTGTGGCGTCCCGGGAGCGATCTGCGCGCCTGGCTGTTCACCCTCATGCACAACCTGTTCGTGAATCAGCTCCGCGCCTCGGGCGGCCATACGCTTTGCGAACTGGACGAGGCGAATGATGTGGCAGTCAGTGGCGGCCAGACCGAAGCCCTGGTGGTCCGCGACATCCAGGCTGCACTTGCGCAGCTGCCGGCCGAACAACGCGAAGTCATGCTGCTGGTCGGGCTGGAGCAGTTCGCCTATGCCGACGCCGCACGCATCCTCGGCGTGCCGCAGGGCACGGTGATGTCGCGTCTGTCACGCGCACGCGAGCGCATGCGGGAACTGCTGGAAGGGCATCAGGCAACGAAATTGCAGGTAGTGAAATGAACCGCATCAGCGAAGACGATTTGCACGCTTATGCCGACGGTCTTCTGCCGGCTGGTCGGCGTGCGGAAGTCGAGGCCTGGCTGGCGGCGCACGCGGAAGACGCCGCCCGCGTGCAGGCCTGGGCTGCGCAGAACCGCAGCCTGCATGCCGCTTTCGACGAGGTGCTGAACGAGCCGCTGCCGCTGCAGCTAGTACGCGCCGCGAGCGGGCAGCGAACGCAAACCACGCAATGGTATCGGGCGGCGGCAGCGGTATTCATCGTCGCCGGCGTCGGCGTCCTCGGCTACGGCCTCGGGCTTCGCAGCGCCGAGCCGGCCGCGCAGTACGCCACGCTGCCGCAGGCCGCAGCCATCGCGCATGTCGTGTACAGCCCGGAAGTTCGCCATCCGGTCGAGGTCGAAGCGCAGCATGCCGACCATCTGGTGGCCTGGCTGTCCAAACGCCTCGGTCATGCTCTGCGCGCGCCAGATTTCACGGCGCAAGGCTTCGATTTGCTGGGCGGCCGACTGCTGCCCGGCGAAACCGGCCCGGTCGCGCAATTCATGTATCAGGACGGATTGAAGCGGCGCATCACCCTGTATGTGCGGCGCGATGCGGCGAAGCAGGCGGAGACCAGTTTCCGCCATGCGCGCGAGGACGGCATCGAGGTGTTCTACTGGGTCGACCATGGCCTCGGTTATGCGCTATCAGGCAATGTGGACAAGGCCGAGATGGGGCGGCTGGCTGACGCGGCCTACCACCAGATCAGCCCCTGAAACCATCATAAACACAGAGGTAACAGAGGGCTCAGAGGAAATCTCTTTTGCCTTCCTCTGCTACCTCTGGCTCCTCTGTGTCAATTCAAATCTTCGCGAACGCCCGCTTCGCCGCCTCGATGGTGGCCTTGATCTCGGCCTCGCCGTGCGCCGCTGACACGAAACCGGCCTCGAACGCAGACGGCGCGAGGTACACGCCTTCCAGGATCATGGCGTGGAAGAAGCGGTTGAAACGGTCCTTGTCGCAGGCCATGACTTCCGCGTAGGTACGCGGCGGCAGGGCGCTGAAGTAGATGCCGAACATGCCGCCCACGCTCGCCGCGCTGAAGATTTCACCGGCCCCGTCGGCGGCCTTCACCAGGCCTTCTAGCAACTGGTCGGTACGCGCGGTCAGCGTTTCATAGAAGCCGGGCGCGCGCGTGGCCTTGAGCGTGGCCAGTCCCGCCGCCACCGCCACCGGGTTGCCCGAGAGCGTGCCGGCCTGGTACACCGGGCCGACCGGGGCGAGATAGTCCATGATGTCGCGGCGTCCGCCGAAGGCACCCACCGGCATGCCGCCGCCGATCACCTTGCCCAGCGTGGTGAGGTCGGGAACGATGCCATAAAGTCCCTGCGCGCCCTGCGGGCCGACGCGGAAGCCGGTCATGACTTCGTCGAAAATCAGCACCGCGCCGTGCTTGGTGCAGAGTTCGCGCAGGCCTTCGAGGAAGCCCGCCGCCGGCTGCACCAGGTTCATGTTGCCGGCCACCGGCTCGACAATGACGGCGGCAATCTCGCTGCCGATTTTTTCGAAGGTGCGCTCGACGCCGGTGATGTCGTTGTAGTCGAGCACCAGGGTCTGCGCCGCAACCTCGGCCGGCACGCCGGCGGAAGTCGGATTGCCGAAAGTCAGCGCGCCCGAGCCCGCCTTCACCAGCAGGAAGTCGGCGTGACCGTGGTAGCAGCCCTCGAACTTGATGATCTTGCTGCGGCCGGTGAAACCGCGCGCGAGGCGGATCGCGCTCATGGTCGCCTCGGTGCCCGAACTCACCAGGCGCACTTTCTCGAAACCGGGCAGCAGGCTCGTCAGCAATGCCGCCATTTCAAGCTCGATCTCGGTGGGGGCGCCGAAGGACAGCCCGCGCGCAGCGGTTTCCTGCACCGCCTTCACCGTTTCCGGGTGCGCATGGCCGAGAATGGCCGGGCCCCAGGAGCCGACGTAGTCGATGTATTTCTTGTCATCGGCATCCCACAGATAGGCGCCCTCGCCGCGCGTGAAGAAGCGCGGCACGCCGCCCACCGACTTGAAGGCGCGCACCGGCGAATTGACGCCGCCGGGGATGATTTTCTGGGACTGTTCGAACAGGGTATGGTTGCGGTCCATCATTCTTCCGATTCACAAACAAACAAACGATTCAATTCGCGCGCAGCGGCCACGACATCCGGCGCATCGAACAGCGCCGAGATGACGGCGATCGAGTCGGCGCCCGCCGCGATGACTTCTGCCGCATTCTCCGCCGTTATGCCGCCGATCGCCACTACCGGCACGCTGAGGCCGGCGGCATCGCGCAAAAGCTGCAAGGGCGCGCGCTGCGCCTGCGGCTTGGTCGGCGAGGCATAGAAACTGCCGAAGGCCACATAATCGGCACCCTCCGCCTGCGCCTTGCGCGCCAATTCCAGGCTCTGGTAGCAGGACACGCCGACGATTTTTTTGGGGCCGAGGATGATGCGCGCCTCGCGCAGGCCGGCATCCTCGCGTCCCACATGCACGCCGTCGGCATCGGCCAGGTCGGCGAGACGCAGATCGTCGTTGATGATGAGCGGCACGCCGTACTTTCGGCACAGCGGCAGCAGTTCGCTCGCCTGTTCAAAGCGCAGGGCGACATCGCCGGTTTTTTCACGGTACTGCACAGCCGCGGCGCCGCCCTGCAATGCGGCCTCGACCATGGCGAGCAACCTCGCCGTGTCCGCACACTCCGGCGTCAGGGCATACACGCCCGAAGGGAAAACGGGCATCAGGCCGATCCCTGGGTGGGCGCTTCCTGCGCCCAGAAGAAGCGGTCGGGCAGATACTGGCCCATGCCGGGCCGGAATGCGGCCTTGAGCGTCTCGTAGGTGAAATCCTGGCCATCCTTCACCGCGCGCGGCAACTCGTTGCCGAAGGCGAGGCTGGCGGCAATCGCCGAGGCGAGGGTGCAGCCGGAACCGTGGTAGCTGCCGGGCAGGCGATCCCAGGCTTCGGTCTGGATCACGCCTTCGAGACCGTACAGCACGTTGTAGACGCGCGGCGTGTTCTCGTGGGTGCCGGTGATGAGCACCGATTCGCAGCCCATCTGGATGAAGCGGCTGGCGCATTCGGCCAGCGGCAGGTGGTCTTCCTCGCCCTCGTTCACGGCAAGCCGGCGTGCCTCGATGCTGTTGGGCGTGATCAGCGTGGTCTGCGGGATGAGCATGTCGCGCATGGCCGCGATGATGTCCTCGCCGGACAAATCGTCGCCACGCCCGGAGGCCAGCACCGGGTCGAGCACCACCGGAATGTCGGGATAGTCGGAGAGGATTTCGGCAATCACCGTGATGTTCTCGACGCTGCCAAGCAGACCGATCTTGAACACCTCGACCGGCATGTCCTCCAGCAGCATGCGCGCCTGATCCGCCACCCAGTCGGCATCCACCGCCGAAATGCCGTCCACGCCTGCGGTGTCCTGGATGGTGATGGCCGTGATCACCGACAGCGGGTGGCAACCCATGCTGGCAAGGGTCAGGATGTCCGCCTGCATGCCGGCGCCGCCGGTGGGATCGGAGGTGGCGAAGGTGAGGACCATGGGGGGAGTTTGCGGCATGAAACTTTCCTGGAGCGCGGAATCGCGTCTGGTTTAGAATGTGAGCCTGATTCTATCCTATATCCGCAGTCCCCCTCCCATGAGCGACACCCCCGAATACAAAACCTGGATGTGCCTGCTGTGCGGCTTTATCTACGATGAGGAGAAGGGCTGGCCGCAGGATGGCATCGCCCCCGGCACCCGCTGGGAGGACGTGCCGATGAACTGGACCTGCCCCGACTGCGGCGGCAGGAAAGAAGACTTCGAAATGATCGCGGTCTGAAGACCGCCGATCAGTCCGGCAAACAATCAGGATTGCAACGCCCGCAGGGTCGGCACTGCCAGCCCTGCGGCGTCGGCATGCTGCAGCGCCCGCGCCAGCCTGGCCGGGGCGGAACGGCCGGTGCAACCGTGGTTCGGGTCGCCCTCGAACGCCTCCAGCATGCCTGCGATGAGCCGCTCGCGATCGTGCCTGGCCCCCGTAAGCCAATCCTGTATGTCCATGACCTCGGTCGCCACCTGGCGCGCGAAGGGCTCGTGCTTGCGCCACAGTTCGTTGACCGTGCCGCCGGTTTTCAGCCCGGCAAGATTGGTGGTGAGGATGTAGACGTTCTTGCGCACCAGTTCGAACAGCAGTTCGTCGCCGCTGGCCACGTTGCACGCCGGCAATTCGATGGACGCCAGCGCGCGCACCAGCAGGTCCGCGGCCGGCCCCGCGGCCGGCGAGGCGATCAGCGGCCTGGCATCGGTGCCTTTCTTCTTTTCGAGCCAGACTGAAATCACCGTAGGATTCTCGATGCCGTGCGCCAGCCAGTCGCGCGGCAGCAATTCATTCTGGATCAGGCCAACGCGGCTTTTCCAGTTCGGCGGCAAGGCCGCGAGCACCGCATGCAGGTCCGTTTCGCCCACGGCGACCAGCACCAGTTGCGGGTCGGGGTGCGCGGCCGCCACGGCGTTCATGTCGTCGCCGCGATTGACCGGCACGACGGTGCTGCCGACGCGCAGCAGCCCGCCCGCGAAAACGCGGCCGAGCTGGCCGAGGCCGATGATGATGGTTTCCTGCATGAATCCGTTCCTGTCCTTCCTGCAAACCCGGCAAGGCATCAATTGTCTGCCGATGGCGGGAAGCTGTCGCTCGGCAGGTCGAGATAATACCCCTGGGCAAGATTGACGCCGAATTCCTCCAGCATGCTCAGGGTTTTTTCGTTTTCGACATACTCGGCCACCACCGTCTTGCCCAGGCCCCTGGCAACATTGACGATCGCCCTGACGAACACCTGGTTGTCCGCATCCAGGTGCAGGTCGCGGATGAACAGGCCATCGATCTTCAGCGTATCGGCGCGCAGGTGCTTGAGGTAGGCAAATGAGGAAAAGCCAGTGCCGAAGTCGTCGAGGCAGACCCCGCAGCCGACCTGGCGCAGTGACTCGATCAGGCGCTGGGCATCATGCAGGTCGGCCACGGCGGCCGTTTCGGTCAGTTCCACGATCAGCCGGCCGGGCGATACCTGGTGCCGCTGCAGCATGCCGGAGATGTATTGCGACAGCGCCGGCTCGCCCAGCGAGCGGGCGGAGATGTTGACGGCAATGGGGGGCGCATCCGGGCGCTGCGCCAGCAGCCTGACGGCTTCGCCGATCACCCAGCGGTCGATTTCGGTCACGCGGCCGTTTTTTTCCGCCACCGGAATGAAATGCGCGGGCATGATGAGCTGCTCGGGATTGCGTTCATCGATCATGCGCACCAACGCCTCGCAATGCGCCAGACGCCTGCCGGTGACATGGTAGATGCCCTGGAAATGCAGCCGCAGCAGGTTGTTTTCCAGCGCGTGACTGATCCTGTCGTTCCAGGTCAGGCGCTCCATGGTGAGAATGTTCACCTCGTTGTCGGCACGGAATACTCGCCAGGTGTTCTTGCCGGCCTGCTTGGCCTGGTACATGGCGATGTCCGCCTTGGCCACCAGTTCGTCGGCATCGGCGGCATGGTCCGGCAGATAGGCCACGCCGAGGCTGGCAGTCAGGCGCAGGTTGCGCCCCTCGAAGCGGAAGGGAATCTGCGACACCGCGCGCACCACGCGCTCCGCCAGCACCTCGGCCTCGTTGCCACGCACGCTGGGCAGCAGGATGGCGAACTCGTCGCCGCCCAGGCGGGCGAAGATTTCATTGCGCCGGATCAGCGTGCCGGCCTCTCCCGCCACCCGGATCAGCAAGGCGTCGCCGGCGCGATGGCCGAAGTTGTCGTTGACGTCCTTGAACTCGTCGAGATCGAAGAAAATCACCGCACAGCGCTCCTCGCGCCTTTCCGCCTCGCTGACCACGCGTTCGAGTTCGGACTGGAAGCGGTGGCGGTTGTACAGGCCGGTGAGCGGATCGCGCTCGGCGAGATAAATCAGCTGTTCTGCCGTCTGCCGTTCGCGCGTGACGTCCTCGTAGATCCAGAGATGGCCGATGAAGCGCCCCATCTTGTCGCGCACCGGGAAGTCGAGTTCAGTGAACACGCGGCCGTCGGCCAGCTGGATCTCGAATGAATTGGAGGTTTCGCGGGTTTCCAGCACCGACAGCAGGTGCTTGGAAAAATGATCCGGACGCGCGAGCATACTCGACGATTTCAACAGCACTTCGTCGACCGGCACGCCAACCAGCGGGCTCGACTCGTCGATCGCCCACATCCGGTTGAAGGCGGGGTTGTGGTAGATCACGCGGCCGTCGGTGCCGACGAACAGAATGCCCAGGTTCATGGCCGACAGCAGCGACACCAGCCGCGCCCGCTCCTGCTCGGATTCCTCCAGGTAGTGCATCTGCATGCTTTCCGCGAGCTTGAGGCTCGCCACCGCCTGGCGCAGGCTCGCCTCGGTGCTTTTCATGGCGTCCACGTTGTGGATGCTGGCGCGCAACCCCATGCTGCGTGCCTGCTGGTCATGGATCGGCAGCCAACTGGCCGAGGCCCAGAACACGCTGCCGTCCTTGCGGCAGGCGCGAAACAGGTAGCCGCTGTCGACCGAACCGCTCAAGGCGTCGCGCAAGCGCGGCGCGGCCATGTCCTTGTCCTCCGGATGGACGATGCCGAGCGGGAAATCGGCCATGGCCATGCACTCTTTCACGCTGTACCCAAGCATGCGCTCGGCCGACGGGTTGATCCACAACAGGCGGCCTTCGGGCGAAATCCAGAATTCGATGCCGTGCGTATGGTCGGCGATGGCGTGAAAGCGCGCCTCGCTTTCCTGCAACTGCAGGACCTGGCTGCGCACGGATTCGCTCATGCGGTTGAATGCCGATGCCAGCTGGTCGAGTTCGGGCTCGCCCTGCAGAGGAATCTGCGCGCTGTAATCGCCGGCCGCCACGCGCGTACTGGCATCGGCCAGGGCCCGGAACTGGCGCGACACCCAGAGCGCGATCAGGAACAGCAGCACCCAGCTGGTGACGAAAGCCGCCAGCGCCAGGGCGATGTTCTGCAGATAGGCTTCGCGCCTGGCCGATTCGATGGCCCGTCCGGAAAGCCCGAAGGCGATTTCGCCATATGTCCCGCCACCCAGCCGGATGGGGCTTCGGCCATCGAAGCGGACGGCGCCGTCGTCGGGGCGCGCGAACCCGGCCACGACCCGGCCGGAGCGGTCGCGTACGCTGAGATAGGCCAGTTCGGGGTCCTTGCCGATGTCGTCGACCTCGTCCTTGACGGCTGCGATGTCGCGCTGCAGCATCGGCACGGCCAGCGCCGCCGACAGCAGCCTGCTGATGTCGTCGACGCGATGCTCGATCTGGTTTTTGATGGCCTCGTCCATCAGGCGCACGCTGTTGTAGGCCATGCCCCCCAACAGCAGGGCCTGTACCAGCAGGCTGATCAGCAGCAGGCGGGTTCGCGGGTTGGGGCGCTTCACCTCGGCGTCCCGCCTGCCTCGGCCAGTTCCCCGAACCGCCGCCTGAGTTCCAGCGCGTCGCTTTCGACCTGCTTCAATTCGTCCTTTTCCAGTGCGCGCACGCCGCCAAAGCCGGTCTTTTCAAGAAAAGCCAGGCCCGCTTCGCTGCGCATGAAGCCTTCGATCGCGCGCCGGATTTCGCGCTCGCGCTGGGAATCCATGCGCGAATGGACCAGAAAAACATGGCTGGGCAGGTCCGGCGTGGCGGCGAGGATGCGCAGGCGCTTGCGTTCTGCGCTGGGCAGCCGCAGGAAGGGAAACACGCCGACGACGGCGGCATCGGTCTGCCGCGTGTCCACATAGGCGGCGGCATTGGTATGCGAGCCGACTTCCCTCACCGTCAGCTCCCTGCCCGGATTGAGGCCGTGGCCGGCGAGGATTTTGGCCAGGCGAATGTTCACGACGGCATTGGAATCCGGTATCGCGATGGTTTTGCCTTTGAGATCGCCGAGCTGACGGTAGGGGCTGTCCGCCTTCACCACGACGAAGCCCTTGGCCGGCTCCCGGTAAATGAGCAGCGGCCGGTAGCCGCCTTCCTTCCAGGCCAGCCAGGCCAGATGCGGGGCCGTGAGCACCAGCTCGTATTCCCCTGCGATCGTGCGCGTGTGGAAGGTGAAGAAGTCCTTCGCGCTTTCCAGATTGGCCGGCTGCCCGAGCGCCGCGCTCAGATAATCCGCCAGCGGCTGATAGGTCTCCGCAGTGGTGCGGGTGGACAATTGCGGGAATACGCCGAAGCCTAAGTCTGGCGCGGCAAATGCTGGCGACTGCCAATGCAGCGCAGCCGTCGCCAGCAGCACGGCCGCCGCCGTCCTCCGCACACCGTGGCGGATGGGGGCGATGCGCCCCAGCGCAAACGCGCAGGCCGCCCACATCCGACGCACGCCCAAGCTGTCCTCAATAACGGGCATGATGATGATCCTCCGCAACGATCGCTGACCTTTCCGACAGCCTTCAACAACTTGTAATTATTTGATTTTATTCTAGATAACTTTTCGCAGCACCTTGGAGCGGCGCTGGAAATTGTAGAGCACCTGTTTGCGGCGCGGCAACGCCTCGGGCGCGGTTTCGACGAAACCGCGCTCCTCGAACCAGTGCTCGGCGCGCGTGGTGAGCACGAACAGTTCCTTCATGCGCTTCTTGCGCGCAAGGCTCTGCGCCGCTTCGAGCAGGCGGTCGCCGAAGCCGCGCCGGCGGAACTCCGGCTGCACCGCAAGACAGGCCATTTCCGCCGCCTTTTCCTCGGGAAAGGGATAAAGCGCGACGCAGCCCATGATCATGCCGTCGGACTCGAGCACCAGAAAACGGTCGACTTCCATTTCCAGCAGCTCGCGCGAACGCCGCACCAAGGTGCCTTCGCGCTCCAGCGGCTCGATCAGGTTGAGAATGCCGCCGACATCGTCGATGGTGGCAGCACGGATGGTTTCCAGCGGCGTCGGCGTGATCAGCGTGCCCACGCCGTCGCGGGTGAACAGTTCGGCCAGCAGCGCGCCATCGCGGTAGCGCGAAATCAGGTGCGCGCGCTTCACGCCCAGCCTGCAGGCCTGCACCGCGGCCGGCAGGTAATAGGTGAGATCATCCTGCGTCTTGCGTTTCCGCTCGGTGAGCTTTTGCGCTTCCGCCACGGTCAGCGTCGAAATCAGCTTGTTCTTGGCCCCGGTGACGCCGTCGGCATCCATCAGAAACACCAGCTTGTCGGCCGACAAGGCGGCGGCGGTATGCACCGCCACGTCTTCCAGGGTGAGATTGAAAATCTCCCCGGTGGGGGAATAACCGATGGGGGAAAGCAGCACGATCTCGCCGTCCTCCAGCCGTTTCTGGATGGCTTCCGCGTGAATCCGCCGCACCTCGCCGGTGTGCTGCAGGTCCACGCCGTCGAGCACGCCGATGGGCTTGGCGGTGACGAAGTTGCCTGCCGCGACGCGGATGTCGGAACCGGCCATGGGCGTATTGGCCAGGCCCAGCGACAACAGCGCCTCGATTTCCACGCGCACGATGCCGACCGCTTCCTTGACGCTGGCCAAGGCCAATTCATCGGTGACGCGCATCCCCTGCACGTAGCGCATCTCGGCGCCGCGCTCCTTCATCTGCGCTTCCACCTGCGGGCGCGCGCCGTGCACCAGCACCAGGCGCACGCCCAGGCTGGAGAGGAGATTGATGTCATGCGCAAGGCCGACGAACTGCCCGTCGGACACCACCTCGCCGCCGAAGGCGACGACGAAGGTCTTGCCGCGAAAGCCATTGATGTAGGGCGCGGCCGAACGGAACCAGTGGACGAATTCGGTGATGTTCTGCATGGCTTTCAATTTACCTTGAGCCCACGCACGGGCAAAGACTTTTGGCCATTTATTTGGCGTAATCGCCCCACAAGGCCTGCATGGCTGCAACAGCCGCCAGCGCCGCGGTTTCCGTGCGCAGCACGCGCGGCCCCAGCCGCACCGGGGTGAAGCCGAAGTCGGTGACGAGCGCGGCCTCCTCCGGCTCGAAGCCGCCTTCCGGGCCCGCCGCCAGCCAGACCGGCCCGGCCGGCGGCGGCAAATCCCTGAGGCTGGACTGGGCGAGCGGGGACAGGAACAGCTTCAGTCCGGCGGGGCGGCTGGCGAGCCATTGCGGCACGTCCAGCGGCATCGCCACCGCAGGCAGGCGATTGCGCCCGCTCTGCTCGCAGGCCGACATGACGATGCCCTGCCAGTGCTCGACCCGGCGCTGCGCACGCTCGCCGCTGAGTTTGACCACGCTGCGGCGCATGGCCAGCGGCTGGATCGCCGTCACGCCCAGCTCCACCGCCTTCTGCAGGGTGTAGTCCATGCGCTCGCCGCTGGAAATGCCCTGCGCGAGGCGGATATCGAGCGGCGACTCGCGCTCGACGTCATGCCACTCGCGGCACAGGGCGGTCACGCCATCCCGGTCCACCCATTCCAGCACCGCCGGATATTCGCCGCCCCGGCCATTGAACAGCACCACCTCGGCGCCCTTGACCAGGCGCAGTACGCGCGCGGCATGGTGGGCGGGGACAGGCGGCAGTTCGATTTTCGCGCCCGGGCTCAGGGGAAGGTCTACAAAGAAACGTGGCATGAAATTTTGTTAATGGATGAGGTTGCCGGCAAAATAGGACTTTGATTATCGCCTCATCCAAGGCCACGACAAACGAAATCCGATTCGAACAAGAAGGCCAAGAGGACAGGAGAAAACCTTCTCACATCCAATCCTCTTGTCCTCATGTCCTCTTTAGTAAAAGGCGTTTTATGGTTTCCCTGACTACCCCCGTTTGCGATTTCGGCTGGAAAGCCGTCGATTTCGACCTGCCAGGCGTCGACGGCAGGAACTGGACGCTGCATGACGCCATGGGGCCCAACGGCCTCCTGGTCATGTTCATCTGCAACCACTGTCCCTACGTCAAGGCCATCCGCCCGCGCCTGGTGCGCGATCTCAAGGAATTGAAGGAAAAACACGGCATCCACGCCATCGCCATCATGAGCAACGACCCGGCCGAATACGCCGAGGACAGCTTCGACAACATGAAGGCCGCGGCGGTGGAATTCGGCTTTCCCTTCCCCTATGTGCGGGACGAGACCCAGGCCGTGGCCAAGGCCTACAACGCCGTGTGCACGCCGGATTTCTTCGGCTTCAACCGCAACTTCGAACTGCAATACCGCGGCCGCTTCGACGAATCGCGCAAGGAAACCGCCCCGGAAGGCGTGCGCCGCGACCTGTTCGAAGCCATGAAGGATATCGCCGCCACGCAAACGGGCCCGGCCGAGCAGATCCCCAGCATGGGCTGCTCCATCAAATGGAAAAGCGAATGAACCAGGCGCTGCAGCAAATCATCGCGCTGGTGCGCGAGGTCGCGCGCGAGGAAATCACCCCGCGCTACCTGCGTGTGGCGCACACCCACAAGAACGACGGCAGCCTCTTCACCGAGGCCGACGCGGCCACCCAGAGGGCCCTCGTTTCGGCCCTGCCCGGCATCATCCAAAGCCCGGTGCTGGGCGAGGAAATGACCGAGGCCGAACAGCGCGCAGCCTGGGCAAAAGGCGAAAATGGCCTGTGGTGCATCGACCCCATCGATGGCACCTCCAACTTCGTCGCCGGCATTCCCTATTTCGCCATTTCCATCGCCTGGCTGAAGGGTGGGCGGCGCGAGTTGGGCGTGGTCTACGACCCGGTCGCCAACGAATGCTTTCATGCCGCGCGCGGCCAGGGCGCCTTTCTCGACGGCGAACCCCTGCCGATCCGCAATCCGGTCAGCGAACTGCGCCGCGCCATGGCCGGCATCGAGCCCAAGCGCCTGCCCAAGGACCTGATCGCCCGCCTGGTGGCCGACCCGCCTTACGCCTCGCTGCGCAATTTCGGCGCCTCGGCGCTCGACTGGTGCTACACCGCGGCCGGGCGCTTCGACATCTACGTGCACGGCAAGCAGAAATTGTGGGACTACGCCGCCGGCGCCCTCATCCTGGAAGAGGCCGGCGGCCGGCTCGCCTGCCTGGAAGGCACCTTCGACGAGGGCGAGATATGGGAACGCTCGGTCGTGGCCTCCGCCAGCCCTGAACTGTTCGAGCAGTGGCAGGCCTGGCTGGCGGCGCAAGGTCAATAATCCCGACCAAACCCGCGATAAAAACATTTTAAGCCCCGCTGGAACCCGGATTTGACGGGGTTTCCCACCCAAGATCCGCGGCCGCCAAGGGCTTGCGGCCGGTTTTGCCCATTCTGCCGGCCTTGCTTCGGGCCCCCGCCTCGGGGATAATCGGGAGTTCCGTCCGGTGCCTCACCATGGCGTACCCCGGCTGGCGCGCCCTACCCCAATCGTGCCTTAAGAAAATCGAACTGAAAATTCCGGCCAGACCTGACACCGGGTTCGTCCAGCCACCCCGGGCCTGCCCAGAATTTTTAGGCATTTTTATTTTTTGAGTGTTTCGACCCTGAGGTAAATATGGCAACCCGTACCGATCTCGCCAACGCCATCCGCGCCCTGTCCATGGATAGCGTTGAAAAGGCCAAATCCGGCCACCCCGGCGCCCCCATGGGCATGGCGGAAATCGCCGAAGTACTGTGGAACCACCACCTGCGCCACAACCCGACCAATCCCAAGTGGCATGACCGCGACCGTTTCGTGCTGTCCAACGGCCACGGCTCCATGCTGATCTACTCGCTGCTGCACCTGACCGGTTACGACCTCGGCATCGAGGATCTCAAGCAATTCCGCCAGTTGCACTCCAGGACCCCGGGGCACCCCGAGTACGGCTACACCGCCGGCGTGGAGACCACCACCGGCCCGCTCGGCCAGGGCATCACCAATGCCGTGGGCATGGCGCTGGCCGAAAAGCTGCTGGCCAACGAGTTCAACAAGCCCGGCCATGACATCGTCAACCACCACACCTACGTGTTCCTGGGCGACGGCTGCATGATGGAAGGCATCTCCCACGAAGCCTGCGCGCTGGCCGGCACCTGGAAGCTGGGCAAGCTGATCGCCTTCTGGGACGACAACGGCATCTCCATCGACGGCCACATCGAACACTGGTACACCGACGACACCGCCAAGCGCTTCGAAGCCTACGGCTGGCACGTGATCCCCAACGTCGACGGCCACGACTTCGCCGCCATCGAGAAGGCCGTCACCGAAGCCAAGGCCGAAACCGGCAAGCCCAGCCTGATCTGCTGCAAAACCATCATCGGCAAGGGTTCGCCCAACAAGGCTGGCACCCACGACGTGCACGGCGCTGCCCTCGGCCACGACGAAGTGGAAGCCACCCGCAAGCACATGGGCTGGAACCACCCCGCGTTCGAAGTGCCGCAGGATGTCTATGACGGCTGGGACGCCAAGACCAAGGGTCAGGGCCTGGAAACCCTGTGGAACAACAAGTTCGCCGAATACAAGGCGGCCTACCCCGCCGAAGCCGCCGAGTTCGAGCGCCGCATGAACGGCGAACTGCCGCTCAACTGGAAAAAGCACGTGGCCGACAAGCTCGCCGCCATCAACGCCAAGGCCGAGACCGTCGCCACCCGCAAAGCCAGCCAGATCGCCATCAACGCGCTGGCTTCCGCGCTGCCCGAGTTCGTCGGCGGCTCCGCCGACCTGACCGGCTCCAACCTGACCAACTGGGAAGGCTGCCACCCCATCCGCCACGGCAAGCCCGGCAACTACATCAGCTACGGCGTGCGCGAGTTCGGCATGGCGGCGATCATGAACGGCCTCGCCCTGCACGGCGGCCTGCTGCCCTTCGGCGGCACCTTCCTGATGTTCTCCGAGTACTCGCGCAACGCCCTGCGCATGGCCGCGCTCATGAAGCAGCGCGTGATCCACGTGTTCACCCACGACTCCATCGGCCTGGGCGAGGACGGCCCCACCCACCAGCCCGTCGAACAGACCGCGACCCTGCGCATGATTCCCAACATGGACGTCTGGCGCCCCTGCGACACCGTGGAGACCCTGGTCGGCTGGGCGTCTTCCGTCGAGCGCATGACCGGCCCCAGCTGCCACATCCTGTCGCGCCAGAACCTGCCGTTCATGCAGCGTGACGACGCGACCATGGCCAACATCGCCAAGGGCGGCTACGTGCTGAAAGACGCCGCCTCTGCCCGCGCCGTGATCATCGCCACCGGCTCCGAAGTCGAGCTGGCGGTGAAGGCCCAGGAAATGCTGGCCGCCGAAGGCATCGCCGTGCGCGTGGTGTCGATGCCCTCGACCAACGTGTTCGACCGCCAGGACAAGGCCTACAAGGAAAGCGTGCTGCCCAAGGGCCTGCCGCGCGTGGCCGTGGAAGCCGGCGTCACCGACTTCTGGCGCAAGTACGTGGGCCTGGAAGGCGCCGTGGTCGGCATCGACCGCTTCGGCGAGTCCGCCCCCGCTCCGGTGCTGTTCAAGGAGTTCGGCTTCACGCCCGAAAATGTCGCCGCCGCGGTGAAGAGCGTTTTGTAAAACCATATTGACCGCGGAGTTCGCGGAGTACGCAGAGTTTTATTGTTTGCTCCGCGCCCTCTGCGAACTCTGCGGTTAAAGATTTTTTGTTTTTATTTCAGGAGAGACTGAGAAATGGCTATCAAAGTTGGCATTAACGGTTTTGGCCGCATCGGCCGCATGGTGTTCCGCGCTGTGGCGAAGGACTTCCCCGGCATCGAGATCGTCGCCATCAACGACCTGCTCGACCCCGAGTACCTGGCCTACATGCTGAAGTACGACTCCGTGCACGGCCGCTTCAACGGCGACATCAAGGTCGACGGCAGCAACATGGTGGTCAACGGCAAGAAGATCCGCCTGACCGCCGAGCGCGACCCCGCCAACCTGAAGTGGAACGAAGTCGGCGCCGACATCGTCATCGACTGCACCGGCTTCTTCCTGACCACCGAGTCCTGCGAAGCCCACCTCAAGGCCGGCGCCAAGAAGGTCGTGCAGTCCGCGCCTTCCAAGGACGACACCCCGATGTTCGTCTACGGCGTGAACCACGCTACCTACGCCGGCCAGGCCATCGTCTCCGCCGCTTCCTGCACCACCAACTGCCTGGCCCCGGTGGCCAAGGTGCTGCACGACAACTTCGGCATCAAGCGCGGCCTGATGTCCACCGTGCACGCCGCCACCGCCACCCAGAAGACCGTTGACGGCCCGTCGCAGAAAGACTGGCGCGGCGGCCGCGGCATCCTGGAGAACATCATTCCGTCCTCCACCGGCGCCGCCAAGGCCGTCGGCAAAGTGATCCCCGAGCTGAACAAGAAGCTGACCGGCATGGCCTTCCGCGTGCCGACTTCCGACGTGTCCGTGGTCGACCTGACCGTGGAACTGAACAAGGAAGCGTCCTACGAGGACATCTGCAAGGCCATGAAGGCCGCCTCCGAAGGCGCACTCAAGGGCGTGCTGGGCTACACCGACGAGAAAGTGGTCTCCACCGACTTCGTCGGCAACAGCGCTCCGTCCACCTTCGACGCCGAAGCCGGCATCGCGCTGGACTCCACCTTCGTCAAGGTCGTGTCCTGGTACGACAACGAGTACGGCTACACCTGCAACATGCTGCGTCTGGTCGAGCACGTGGCCAAATAAATCAGTTGCAAGTGACAAGGGGCAAGTTGCAAGGTTTTCCTTGTAACTTGCAACTTGTAGCTTGTAGCTGATTCGCATGAGTCGTAAGGCCTGGGCAGCACAGTCAATCCTGCGCCGCCCAAGCCTTACCGCTTAACCCTCCAGGAGAAATCCATGCCCAAGTTCATCCGCATGACCGACCTCGACCTCAAAGGCAAGCGCGTGTTCATCCGCGCCGACCTCAACGTGCCCGTCAAGGACGGCAAGGTCACCTCCGACGCCCGTATCACCGCGTCCATGCCCACCATCGAGCACGCCCTGAAGGCGGGTGCCCGGGTGATGGTCACCTCCCACCTCGGCCGCCCCACCGAAGGCGAGTTCTCCGAAGAGAACAGTCTCAAACCCGTGGCCGACGTCATGTCCGCCAAGCTCGGCAAGAATGTCCGCGTCATCCGCGACTGGGTCGACGGCGGCTTCGATGTCGCCGAGGGCGAAGTCGTGCTGCTGGAAAACTGCCGCATCAACAAGGGCGAGAAGAAGAACGTCGAAGAGACCGCAAAGAAATACGCCGCCCTGTGCGACGTGTTCGTGATGGACGCCTTCGGCACCGCGCACCGCGCCGAAGCCTCCACCTACGGCATCGCCCAGTTCGCGCCGGTGGCCTGCGCCGGCCTGCTGCTGACCGAAGAGCTCGACGCCCTCGACAAGGCCCTGGCCAACCCCGCACGCCCCATGGTCGCCATCGTCGGCGGCTCGAAAGTTTCCACCAAGCTGACCGTGCTGGAATCCCTGTCCGAGAAAGTCGACCAGCTGGTGGTCGGCGGCGGCATCGCCAACACCTTCCTCGCCGCCATGGGCCACAATGTCGGCAAATCGCTGTGCGAACACGACCTCATCCCGACGGCAAAAATGCTGATCGAGAAAATGGCCAAGCGCGGCGCCTCCATCCCGATCGCCGTCGACGTGGTGTGCGGCAAGAAATTCGACGCCAACGAACCCGCCGTGCTGAAGAACGCCGGTGAAGTGGCCGACGACGACATGATTTTCGACATCGGTCCGAAGAGCGCGCAGGAACTCGCCGACATCATCGCCAAGGCCGGCACCATCGTGTGGAACGGCCCGGTGGGCGTGTTCGAGTTCGACCAGTTCGGCGCAGGCACCAAGACCGTGTCGATGGCCATCGCCAATGCCAAGGGCTTTTCCCTGGCCGGCGGCGGCGACACCATCGCCGCGATCCAGAAGTACGACATCTACGACAAGGTGTCCTACATCTCCACCGCCGGCGGCGCTTTCCTCGAATACCTGGAAGGCAAGGTACTGCCCGCAGTGGACATCCTAGAGAAGCGCGCGAAGGGCTGACCCCTTCGCGGTGAGGCGCAACAGGCGGCGCCAGGCGCTGCCCAGCGTTTCCCGCCTCACCCCTCACTCCTGACGCCTCGCTAAAACATGATTCGCAAAACCAAAATCGTCGGCACCCTGGGCCCGGCCTCGACCGACCCCAAGGTGCTCGACAAAATGATGGAAGCCGGGCTCGACGTGGTCCGGCTGAATTTTTCCCACGGCAAGCCGTCCGATCACCTCGAACGCGCCGAACTGGTACGCCAGTTGGCGCGAGCGCGCGGCCGCGCCATCGGCGTGCTGGTCGACCTGCAAGGCCCCAAGATCCGCATCGGCAAGTTCAAGGACGGCCCGATCACGCTCGCCAGGGGCGACAAGTTCGTCCTCGACGCCGAGTGCAAGGAAGGCAGCCAGAACCGCGTCGGCCTCGACTACAAGGACCTGCCCAGAGACGTCGCGCGCGGCGCCACGCTGCTGCTGGACGACGGCCGCATCGAGATGTGGGTGGAAAAGGTCGAGGGCACGGAGATCCATTGCACCGTGGTGCAGGGCGGCGTGCTCTCCAACAACAAGGGCATCAACCGCAAGGGCGGCGGCCTATCGGCTTCCGCACTGACGGAAAAGGACATCGAGGACATCAAGACCGCTGCCGAACTGAAGGCGGACTACCTCGCGGTGTCCTTCCCCAAGACCGCGGCCGACATCCGCCAGGCGCGCGACCTCCTCAAGGCCGCCGGCGCCAAGAGCCTGATCGTCGCCAAGATCGAGCGCGCCGAGGCCATCGACAACCTCGATGAAATCCTCGACGAGGCCGATGCCATCATGGTGGCGCGCGGCGACCTCGGCGTGGAAGTGGGCGACGCCGCCGTGCCGGCGC
The DNA here is from genome assembly GCA_008923285.1 of Betaproteobacteria bacterium SCN2. Taxonomy (GTDB): domain Bacteria; phylum Pseudomonadota; class Gammaproteobacteria; order Burkholderiales; family Thiobacillaceae; genus UBA6918. Next base: position 91,576 of record WBSG01000001.1, on the reverse strand, counting down.
TGCAAAAGCGCATGATCCGCATGGCGCGCGACAAGAACAAGCTCGCCATCACCGCCACGCAGATGATGGAGTCGATGATCGAAAGCCCGATCCCGACCCGCGCCGAAGTGTCCGACGTGGCCAACGCCGTGCTCGACGGCACCGATGCGGTGATGCTGTCGGCGGAAACCGCCGCCGGCGAATATCCGGTGGAAGCCGTCGCCGCCATGCACCGCGTGTGCCTGGAAGCGGAAAAGGAAGCGCAACCGTACATCGGCGAGGCGCGCCTCACGCGCAGCTTCCTGCGCACCGACGAATCGATTGCGATGAGCGCGGCCTATACGTCGCTGCACATGAACATCAAGGCCATTGCCGCCCTGACCCAGAGCGGCTCGACCTGTCTGTGGATGTCCCGGCACAGCACCCACGTGCCCATCTACGCCTTGACACCCGAGGTGGAAACCCGTAGAAAAGTTACCCTGTTCCGCGGCGTCTACCCGATTAATTTCAAGATCAGCAAGGACAGCGACCGCGACGAATTGCTGGAAGCTGCCGAAGAGGAATTGCGCCGCCGCGGCGCGGTGCGCGAGGGCGACCTCATCATCCTCACCATCGGCGAACCCATTGGCAAGTCCGGCGGCACCAACACCCTGAAAATCGTCAAGGTTGGCGGCCGCAAGAAAGCATAGTTTTTTTACTTAAGGAGCAAGAGACATGGCACTCATTTCACTGCGTCAACTGCTGGACCACGCTGCCGAGAACGGCTACGGCCTGCCGGCGTTCAACGTCAACAACATGGAACAGGTCAAGGCCATCATGGAAGCCGCTGCCGCGGTCGATTCCCCGGTCATCCTGCAAGGTTCCGCCGGTGCGCGTTCCTACGCCGGCGAGCCCTTCCTGCGCCACCTGATCCTGGCCGCGATCGAAATGTATCCGCAGATCCCCATCTGCATGCACCAGGACCACGGCGCCAGCCCCTCCATCTGCTTCCGCTCCATCCAGTCCGGCTTTTCCTCGGTGATGATGGACGGCTCGCTCAAGGAAGACGGCAAGACCCCGTCGACCTATGAGTACAACGTCGAAGTCACCCGCAAGGTGGCCGAGCTGGCCCATGCCTGCGGCGTGTCCGTCGAAGGCGAACTGGGCTGCCTGGGCTCGCTCGAAACCGGCAAGGCCGGCGAGGAAGACGGCCACGGCGCCGAGGGCGTGCTGGATCATTCCGCCCTGCTGACCGACCCCAACGAAGCCGCCGATTTCGTCTCCAAGACCAAGGTCGACGCCCTGGCCATCGCCATCGGCACCTCGCACGGCGCCTACAAGTTCACCCAGAAGCCCACCGGCAAGGTGCTGCGCATCGACCGCGTGAAGGAAATCCACCAGCGCATCCCCAACGTGCACCTGGTCATGCATGGCTCCTCTTCCGTGCCGGAAGACTGGCTCGCCATCATCAACAGCTACGGCGGCGACATGGGCCAGACCTACGGCGTGCCGGTCGAGGAAATCGTCGAAGGCATCAAGAACGGCGTGCGCAAGGTCAACATCGACACCGACCTGCGCATGGCCTCCACTGGCGCCATCCGCAAGCATCTCTCCGACGACAAGAAGAACTTCGACCCGCGCAAGTTCCTCAAGGAAGCCACCAAGGCCATGACCAGCATCTGCCAGGCCCGTTACGAAGCCTTCGGCGCCGCCGGCCAGGCCAGCAAGATCAAGAAGGTCTTCAACCTGGAAGAAATGCAGAAGCGCTACGACAAGGGCGAACTGGATCCCAAGGTCAACTGATCGCCGGATTCATGCACAACAAAAAAGCGGCCTTCATGGCCGCTTTTTTGTTGTCTGCCGATCCTCACACTTCCAGCGGCAACTGCGGCTTGGCTATCGCCCGTTCCACCACCAGGGTATGCACCCGGCGCGAGTCGGCGCGCAGCACCTGCACCTTGAGGCCGTCGAACTCGATGCTCTCGCCGCGCTTGGGCAGGCGCCCGAACTTAGACAGCACCAGTCCGCCGAATGTATCGTAATCCTCATCGGAAAACTCCGTGCCCAGGGCTTCGTTGAAATCGACGATCTCGGTCGCCGCCTTCACCCGGTAGCGCCCCGCCTTGTCGCGGATGATGTTGTCCTCGGTCTCGTCGAAGTCGTACTCGTCCTCGATGTCGCCGACGATCTGCTCGAGCACGTCCTCGATGGTCACCAGCCCTGCCACGCCGCCGTATTCGTCGACGACGATGGCCATGTGGTTGCGGCTGGCGCGGAACTCCTTGAGCAGCACGTTGAGGCGCTTGGACTCGGGAATGAAGATGGCCGGGCGCAGGGTGTCGCGCATGTCCAGCTCCTCGCCGATCTGCAGCCTCAAGAGATCCTTGGCCAGCAGGATGCCGAGCACGTTGTCCTTCTCGCCGTCCACTACCGGAAAGCGCGAGTGCGCGGCTTCGATCACGCGCGGCAGGAATTGTTCGGAGGATTCGTTGATGTCCACGACGTCCATTTGCGAACGCGGGATCATGATGTCGCGCACCTGCATTTCGCCCACCTGCAGGACGCCCTCGATCATGGCGAGGCCGTCTGCATCCATCAGGTTGCGCTCGTAGGCGGCATGGAGAATTTCGATCAGCTCTTCCCGGTCTTCTGGTTCGCGGGAAAGGAAATGGGACAGGCGTTCCAGCCAGTTCCGATGCGGTCGACTAGGGTCGGGGTCCATGTATGAATTGCGGAGTGAATAAAGCCAAGCCGCCAAATCAATTAGCCGGCTTGGCTTTGCTCACTTTGTCCCGTCCGGTTCATATCAGGCGCGGCACGGTCGACAGAGTATCGCCCCTATTCTGGAGCGGAATAGGGGTTATTAAACCTCAGGCGGCGCAATATTTCCACCTCCAGCGCCTCCATCTCGCGCGCCTCGGGTTCGGCCTCGTGGTCGTAGCCCTGCATGTGCAGCACGCCATGCACGGCGAGATGGGCGTAGTGCGCGCGCAGTGTCTTGCCCTGCTCGCGCGCCTCCTTCTCCACCACCGGCGCGCACAGCACGATGTCGCCGGCGAGCACGCCGTCTTCCTCGCCATAGGCGAAGGTCAGCACATTGGTGGCGTAGTCCTTGTCGCGGTAATCGCGATTGAGCATGCGGCCCTCGTCCGCGTCAACGATGCGCAGGGTGATGTGCGCGGGCGACAGCAGGGCGGCGGCCACCCAGCGGCGGAACTGCTGGCGTTGCGGGATACCCTCCGCTTCGCTGGCATACTGCACCGCCAGCGAGAACGCCGGCCTAGTGCTCGCGCGCCTTGCGGTTCTTGGCATAGGCATCGACGATGCGCGCGACCAGCGGGTGGCGCACCACGTCTTCCTTGGTGAACTGGGTGAAGGCGATGCCGCGCACGTCGGACAGAACCTCGGCCGCGTCCCTGAGCCCGCTCTTGATGCCCTTGGGCAGGTCGATCTGGGTGATGTCGCCGGTCACCACCGCCCTGGCGCCGAAACCGATGCGGGTCAGGAACATTTGCATCTGCTCGGGCGTGGTGTTCTGCGCCTCGTCGAGGATGATGAAGGCATGGTTGAGCGTGCGGCCGCGCATGAAAGCGAGCGGCGCGACTTCGATGGTGTTGCGCTCGATCAGCTTCATCACCTTGTCGAAGCCCATCAGGTCATAGAGGGCGTCATACAGCGGGCGCAGGTAGGGATCGACCTTTTGCGCCAGGTCGCCGGGCAAAAAGCCCAGGCGCTCGCCCGCTTCCACCGCCGGGCGCGTCAGCACGATGCGCTTCACCGCATCGCGCTCCAGCGCATCGACCGCGCAGGCCACGGCGAGATAGGTCTTGCCGGTACCGGCCGGACCGATGCCGAAAGTGATGTCGTGGCTCTGGATCTGATCGAGATACACCGCCTGGCCGGGCGTGCGCGGCTTGAGATCGGCGCGGCGCGTGCGCAGTGTCGGGCCGGCCTCGTCCTCCGCACCGCGCGACAGCTCCACCAGGCCGAGCTGGATGTCGTCCAGGGTGAGGTCTTCGTGCGACTTGTTGTAGAAATGCTCGAGCGCGGCGATGGCGTCATGCGCGCGCGCGCCAGTGGCGGAAAAGCGGCTGCCGCGGCGGCGGATCAGCACGTCATAGGCCGTCTCGATCTGGCGCAGGTTCTCGTCCATCGGCCCGCACAAAATGGCCAGCCGGTGGTTGTCCACCGGCTTGAAGTCGATGTCGATCAGTTCAGTCATGGATGGCGATGTCTCCGCGCAAGCTGTGGGGAAGGGCCTGGGTGATCGTGACGTTGACGAACTGCCCGATCAGCCGCGGCTGGCCCTTGAAATTGACGATGCGGTTGTTGTCGGTACGGCCCATCAATTCGGCCGCGTCCTTCTTCGACACGCCCTCGACCAGCACGCGCTGCAGCGTGCCTTGCATGTTCTGGTTGACCTGTTGGGCGGCGGCGTTGATGACCGCCTGCAATCGTTCCAGCCGCGCCTGCTTCACCGCATGCGGCACGTCGTCGGGCAAATCCGCAGCCGGCGTGCCCGGGCGCTTGCTGTAGATGAAGGAAAACGAGGCATCGAAGCCGACCTCCTCGATCAGCTTCATGGTGGCCTCGAAATCGGCATCGGTCTCGCCGGGGAAGCCGACGATGAAATCCGAGGACAGGCACAGGTCGGGGCGCGCGGCCTTCAGCTTCCGCGCCAGGCTCTTGTATTCCAGCGCCGTGTAGCCGCGCTTCATGGCGGCGAGGATGCGGTCGGAACCCGCCTGCACCGGCAGGTGCAGGTGCGACACCAGCTTGGGCAGCTTTTCATAGCAGGCGATCAGCCGCTCGGTCATTTCGCGCGGATGGCTGGTGGTGTAGCGGATACGTTCGATGCCGGGAATTTCGTGCACGCATTCGAGCAGGAAGGCGAAATCGGCAATCTCCCCGTCATCCATGCGACCGCGGTAGGCGTTGACGTTCTGCCCCAGCAGGGTGATTTCCTTCACTCCCTGCTCGGCGAGCTGGGCCACTTCGGCAATCACGTCATCGAACGGACGCGAGACTTCCTCGCCGCGGGTGTAGGGCACCACGCAGAAGGTGCAGTACTTGGAGCAGCCTTCCATGATGGAGACGAAGGCGGTGGCGCCTTCGACCTTCGCGGCCGGCAGATGGTCGAACTTCTCGATCTCGGGAAAGCTGATGTCGACCTGGGCACGTCCGGTCTCGCGCCGCCTGGCGATCAATTCCGGCAGCCGGTGCAGGGTCTGCGGACCGAACACGACGTCGACATAATTGGCGCGCGAGACGATGGCCGCGCCCTCCTGGCTCGCCACGCAGCCGCCCACGCCGATGATGAGATCGGGGTTCTTCGCCTTCAGTCCGCGCACCCGGCCCAGGTCGGAAAACACCTTTTCCTGCGCTTTCTCGCGCACCGAGCAGGTGTTGAACAGGATCACGTCGGCTTCTTCGGGGTTGTCGGTTTTCTCGAAGCGTTCCGCGGCGTGCAGCACGTCCGCCATCTTGTCCGAGTCGTACTCGTTCATCTGGCAGCCGAAGGTCTTGATGAAGACTTTTTTGGGAGTGGTCATGGGTCGCCGGGCAGTTATGAGACTGAGGGCAGGAGAAGAAATGGTGGTGATGGGCAGAATTGAACTGCCGACCTGCGGGTTATGAATCCGCCGCTCTAACCAACTGAGCTACATCACCACACGAAAGGGCGAAATTCTAGTGTTTTCAACCGGTTCTGTCAAAACAACTTGCGGCCGGCAGCCCCCGCCCGGCAAGGCCCGGAAGAAGCCGCGGCATCAGCCATCCCGGCCCCCCAGCCAGCGGCGCCAGTCGGTAAACAGCAGCAGGCGGCGGCCGGCGAAATTCGCCAGCAGGGTGAAGACGGCCGCCACCGCCTTGGCCCACAGGTAATGCATGCCGGCCCAGTCGACCAGCACCGCCATCAGTGCGAGCGACATCGCCAGCGTGGCCACGCCCACGACCAGGAACAGGGTGAACTCGGCGCCGCGGCGGTGACCGATGGCGCGAAAGGCGAACACCCAGCGCACGGACAGCAGGTAGTTGACCCAGATGCCCAGCATGAAGGCGAAGAAGGCGCCCGCCAGGTAATGCATGCCAAGCCCGCTGACCAGCAGGGCCAGCGCGGCGAAGTCGGCGACAAATGCCAGTCCGCCGACCATGGCGTAGCGGACGAACTCGCCCCTAATCGTCCTGCCTGGCGCCATTCTCGTTCGCCCCTTGCCGCAACGGCCGGCAGTCGTAAACGCTGAATCTTCTTTCGGTCTGCGGATCGACGAAACTCAGGCCCGCCTCGGCCAGCCTGGAATCGGTGATCACGTAATCCAGCACCGGATCCGCACATACGCCATGCAGCCTTGCCGGGCTCAGCCGCAGCTTGTGCGGCGGCTTTACGCGCGCCTGCCAGTCGAGATTGCCGTCGCGAAACCCCCACTGGCGCAAATGTGCCGCCCGGCGTGCCGTTTCCATTGCCGTTTCGCGATAGAAGATGCTGCCTGCGGCCTGGTCGAAGGACGCGTAGTTCGCACGCCTGAGCCAGAACCAGCTGCGATCCACGCCGCGATCCAGCCTGGCCAGGTTATCGGATGCCACGAAGACGGCGCTTTCCCAATAGACGACGGCATGGTCGGGGATCATGGCCTGCACCGGCGCGATCGCCGCCGCGCGCTCGGGCTGGCCGTAATCCGCGCTCCAGGGTTTGCGCACGTCCCAGTAAAGCGCGCCGACCGCCAGCAGGCCCGCCCCGTACAGCCACGGCCAGGCCTTGTCCGCCCGGACCCGCCGCAAAGCCGCATGCCCGAGAAACAGCAGGCCGGCCGCCACCGGCATTTCGCCCAGGACGATCAGCCAGGGCGGACGCCCCGCTACGGCGCTGAGCAAAGACAGGCCGGCGGCAAAATAAAACAGCCACAAGGCCAGCCCCGTCAGCGGAATGCTCATGGACAGGACCAGCGGCAGGCCGCCAGCGGGAGCCCTGCCGGGAAAGCGGAAGCACGCCCAGCGATACAGCCCGTACAGGACAGGCAGCGCCAGGCCGCCCAGGTTGAGCGGAAACACCAGGCTGGCTGCCGCCGCAACGGCAAGATAGCGCTCCCAGCCCTGCGCGCGCCACAATTCCAGACAAAGCGGAAGGGCCAGCGCCAGCGCCAGCAGATGCGCCAGCCACTGCACCCGCTGCAGTTGCGCGGCGACGGCCAGTTGCACGCCCAGCGCGCCCGCGGCCAGCGACCACAATATGGCCAGCGCCAGCACCGGCAGCACCCAGGCCGCCAGCCTGCCCGGCTCGCCGGCCAGATGCCGCGACGCCAGCCACAGCAGCGAGACATCCAGCAGCAGCCGCAGCCAGTCGCTCCAGGGCCACAACTGCGGAAACACGAAGGGGCTGCGCAGTTCGACCAGCGCCTTCCAGGCCGGGTCGAGCCAAGGGCTGAGACCGCTCCACCGCAGGAACTGCAGGCCCAGCAAGCCCGCCGACAGGAGCGCCAGCCACAGCAGCGCAGGGCGCCCGATGCGGCCCCGCAGCAGCGCCCAGGCAAAGACCCCCACCCCGGCCAGGGCGATCAGCGGATGCAGCAGGCCGGCCAGCGCCACCGCGCACCAGGCCATGCGTCTGCGGCCATCGAACCACCACGACAGGGCCAGCAGCACGAGGGCTTCGGCATGGACGCGCGGCGTAGCGAAACCCTCCCCATAGGAAAGGAGATCAAACCCCGCGTAACGCGAATCCAGCGCCAGCACCAGCACCGCGCTGGCGGCCAGCGGCAATGCCGATAGCCAGCGCCGCAGCAGTTGCAGCAGGGCATACAGCCACAGCGCCGCGCCGGTAACGACGAGCAGCAGCACGGCGGCATCCACGCCCAGGAAAGCGCTCAGCCAGGCCTGGATGGCGCCGAACAGCGTGAAATCGTCCTGCGACCCGTAAAGAAAGAACACGTCCTGCGCATAGCGCTCGGGATAAAGCCTGTGCAGGGCCTGCACGGCGTAGAACCGACCGTCATGCCAGATGCCGTGATAAGGCCGGGTCAGCAGCCACATCGCGGCCGCGATGAGCAAAGCCGGCAACAGGGCGAGCGTCTGTGCCGATTCGCGGCTGCGGGGGGAAAGCATGTCCGGGGACGGACTGTTGGTGGATGAAATCACGGTAGGCCGCGGATTTTATGTGCTAAAGATAAGCCATGAAAGACAATCAATCTTCACTGGTCTTCAAGCTGGTGCTGCTGTATGCGGCATTAAGTATCATTCTGGGCTTGGGCTTCGGCATTGATATCGCCGGCTGGTGGGCCATTCCTGTTTATGAAGGTCTGTCGGCGGTCATAAACGGTATTATCGGCTGGTTACGCTAGCCAACAAGCACCCGAACCACCGATCCACATGTCTTACCCTGGCCCCGGGCAGTCTGCCCTCACCGCGTTTTCAGCCGGCGTCCGCGACCACGCCATCCTGATCGGGCTGATACTCTGCTACGGTGCGGCCGCCGTCGCCGTATCCGGCCTGTACGACCTGCCTTACAAGCTTTGGCCCAACCTGCTGGCGGCCTATTTCGTGACCCTGGCGATCCCGCTGGCGCTGGCTTTTTGCTGGCATGCCATCCGGGTGATGATTTTTGTCCGCCCACGGCGCCTTACCCTGCATCTGCTGTCCAGCCTGAAAGCCTTCCTGGCCCCGCAGCGCTTGCTGCCCATCGCACCCGTGCTGTTGCTGATCCCGGTGTTCGCCGTCGCCTTTTCGTTTGTGAAGGCCACCATTCCCGTGATCAGCCCTTACACCTGGGACGCCTTTTTCATCCGCTGGGACTACCTGCTGCACGGCGGACATCATCCCTGGACCCTGCTGCAGCCCGTGCTGGGCTATCCGATGGTCACCGCAGGCATCAATTTTCTTTACAACCTGTGGTATCTCATCATGTACGTGCTGCTGATGCTGCAGATCTTCGACACCGGCAACGCCGTCCTGCGCATGCGGTTCCTGCTGAGCTTCCTGCTGACCTGGATCGTGCTGGGCACGTTCGGCGCCATGGCTTTCTCGTCGATGGGCCCCTGCTTCGACCCGGCGACCGTCAACGGCACGGGGCCATTTGCTGCCCTGATGGACTATCTGCGGTCAGCCAGCGAATCGGTGCCTGTCCCGACCCTGGAACTGCAGCAAATGCTGTGGGAAAACTACCAGAACAAAGGCGCCGCAGTCGGCAGCGGCATTTCCGCCATGCCCAGCATGCACGTGGCCATCGCCGTCCTGATGGCCTTGTTTGGCTGGGGCCACTCGCGGACGGCAGGCATAATGCTGACGGGCTATGCGCTCGTCGTCTTCATCGGTTCCATCCACCTCGCCTGGCACTATGCCCTCGACGGCTATGCCGGCGCGCTTGGCGCCTGGCTGATCTGGTGGCTGGTCGGCCGCTGGCAAAGGCATGCGCCACGCGCCAAAACCGTGCCAACCAACGAAAGACTACGACCTTAGTACAATTTTGCGTTGCGGGCATGGTTATTTTTTGCTCCCTTTGCTATGTTTGGTTCAGGGAGACCTCTCTCTTATGCGTCAACAAGGGCGTGTAATTTGCAACTGCTATCGAGTCAGGAGAAGACATCATGAAAACACTGTGGAACAAAATGCAGCAGTTCCTGCGTGACGAAGAAGGCGTGACCGCCATCGAATACGCGCTGATCGCTGCCCTCATCGCCGTGGTCATCATTGCGGCCGTGACGCTGGTCGGTGAAGAAGTCAGCCAGACCTTCACCACCATCGGCAACACCCTGCAAGACGCAAACAGCGGTGCTGGCGGCGGCGGCACTTGATAATCAGCCGTAGCAGCTCTTTGAGCGACCCACGCTCGCCCGGGTACGGTGCGGGCGTGGGTGTATAACGTACACAAAGTCACTGCGAGAAAATGCTACTTACGCTGACACGGCAATGGATTCGCTCATTCAAGACATGGTGCCATGCCGATGCAGGGATCACCTCCATCGAATACGCACTGATCGGGGTCCTCGTAGCCGTCGTGATTGTCGGCGCCGTCACAACGGTCGGCGCCGAGCTTGAAAACACGTTTTCATATGTCGCCACTTGCGTAGCAAACCTTCAGTGCCCATGAATATCGATGACCGCTGCTTTGACACCCGTGATTTTGCTGCTGCTGCTGGCAGCTCACCTTGCAGCGGCGGTCTACTGGGATGTCCGCGAGCGGCGCATCCCCAATAAAGTCGTTCTGTCCGGACTGCTCGCCGCGCTGGTCTTCCATGCCGCGGCATCGGGACTGCCCGGCCTGGGCATGGCCCTGGCCGGGGCGCTGACCGGCCTGCTGGTCCTGCTGCCGGTCAATCTGCTGCGCCTGATGGGCGCCGGTGACGTGAAGCTCATGGCCATGGCCGGCGCTTTCGGCGCCAGCGTGCCGGCAGCCTTGTGGATGGTGCTGTACACTCTGCTCGCCGGCGGACTGCTGGTACTGATCTACGCCGCCAAAAGCCAGGTCAGGCAAAGGCTGGCCGGCAACCTGTTCGTCATGCTCAAGCTGGGGCCCGGGGAACTGGACGCGAGCGGCTCGGGCGACCCGGTCCGACTGCAGCCCGCGGCGCGCCTGCCCTATGCCGTGGCCATCGCCTGCGGCAGCTTGGGCTACTTGCTTTTTGCGATGCTGTAAACCATGTTGAAAACGAAGAGCGTGCATCTGGTTGCGGAGGTTGTAACAGCCGGTCGCACTGTGCTCCCAAGGCTGGACACAATTAGACAAGGGAGAGAATCGTGAGCGAAACAAGCCGTGCCGCGGCCGAGGCAACGCCGACCTTCATGCCGGCCCCCCGCACGCTGGAAGAAACCGGGCTGAGTTTCTTCTTCATCCTCGAACTCATCGCCAAGATTCTCTACCGCGGCGGCCAACTCAAGCTTTCCGAGCTTGCCAGCCGCATCCATCTGCCGATTTCCGTGCTGGAGCCTGTGCTGGCCTTCATGCGCAACGAGCGCCTGTGCGAAATCTCGCACCGCAGCGACGCCGAGGCCAGCATCATCTACAACCTGACCGACCTCGGCCGCCTGCGCGCCAACGACTACCTGGCACGCTGCCAGTACGCGGGCCCCGCCCCCGTGCCGCTCGACGCCTATATCGCGCAAATCCGCGCGCAGTCCATGGCCGGCCTGCCGATCACCAACAGCGCCGTGAGCAAGGCCTTCGAGGGCATCATCATCAAGCAGCCGGTGCTGGACATTTTCGGCGCCGCGATGAACTCGGGCCGCGCCATCTTCATGTACGGCCCGGCCGGTTCGGGCAAGACCTTCGTCGCCGAGCACATGGCCAAGGCCCTGTCCGGCGACGTCTTCATCCCCCACGCCATCCAGGTGGACAACGAAATCATCCAGGCCTACGACCCGCTGATGCACAAGGCGGTCGCCCCTGAAACAGTGGTCGAGTTCAAGCTCGAACGCGCGCGCCGCGACGAACGCTGGGTACTGTGCAAGCGCCCCATCGTGCTGACCGGCGGCGAGCTCACACTGTCCATGCTGGACCTTGACTTCGACGAGGGCTCGCGCTTTTACACCCTGCCGCCGCAGATGAAGGCCAACAACGGCCTGCTCATCATCGACGACCTCGGCCGCCAGCTGGTCAAGGCGCGCGACCTGATGAACCGCTGGATCGTGCCGCTGGACCGGCACCTGGACTACCTGACCCTGCACAACGGCAAGAAATTCATGGTGCCGTTCGACGTCATCGTCGTCTTCAGCACCAACCTCAAGCCGTCCGAACTGGCGGACGAGGCCTTCCTGCGTCGCCTCGGCTACAAGATCCACCTCACCGCGCTGGACGAAAACGACTACCGGGCAATCTTCCGGCAGGTCTGCGAGGAATATCAGATTCCCTACAGCGAAGAGAGCCTGCATTACCTGCTGCACCAGCACCACTACCGCGAAGGCCGGCCGCTGCTCGCCTGCGTGCCGCGCGACATCCTGCGCCAGGTGCTCGACGTCGCCAAATACCAGGGCAAGCGCCCGGAACTGAGCCGCGAGATGCTGGACTGGGCCTGGAACAACTACTACACGACCGAAAGCCTGGTCGAGTCGCAACAGTCATGAAAACGGGAGAAACACAATGAGAAACACACGGGCACTCATCATGCTGGGCATATCGATCGTGATTGCCGCCATCGCCGTGTATTTTGCCTCGACCTGGCTGGCCAAGCAGGGCGACATCGCCACCGCCAAGGTCGTGGTCGCCAAGGCCGAAATCACCCCGGGCACGCCGATCACGCCGGAAGTGGTCGGCCTGGCCGACTGGCCCAGGACCAGCGTACCGAAGGGCGCCTTCGGCGACGTCGGCATGCTCAAGGACCGCGTCAGCAGCAGCGGCCTTTCCGTGGGCGAGCCCGTGCTGGAAAGCAAGCTTGCGCCAGTAGGCAGCAAGGGTGGCCTCTCGGCCGTGATCACCCCCGGTAAGCGGGCACTCACTGTCAAGGTTAACGAGATCGTGGGCGTGGCCGGCTTTGCCCTGCCCGGCAACTACGTGGACATCATGGTCAACACCCAGGATGAGCGCGGCAATCCGATTTCCAAGATCGTGCTGGAAAAGATCCTGGTGCTGGCCGTCGCCCAGGAAGCCGATCGCGACCCGACCAAGCCCAAGGTGGTCAACGCCGTGACCATGGAGCTCACCCCCGAGGAAGCGGAAAAGCTCGACCTCGCCCGCAGCATCGGTAGCCTGAGCCTGGTGTTGCGCAACCAGTTGGACAGCGAGGACCTCACCGCCGCCGGCGCCCGCAAGCAGGATCTGCTCTCCGGCTCCAGCATCGCGGCACAGCCCGCGGCCCAGCCCCAGGTGAAGCGCGTCTATGTCCGCCCGAAAGCTTCGGCGCCCAAGCCCCAGACCGAGAAGATCGAGGTGATCAAGGGCCTGACCCGGACCGAAGTGGAATTCAAGGAATAAGGCAAACACCGATGCTGCCCGCCGCCCGCAACCCGAACATGCTCATGGCCGCTTCGCTGCTGGCCGTGGCGGCCGCGTCCGGCCCGGTTCTGGCCGGGCCGCCGGCTCAGCCGCGCACCGAAACGGCGGCGGCGGTGAGTCTGGTGGTCAACAAATCCGCCATCCTGCGCCTGGAAGCGCCGGCCGTACGGATTTCCGTCGGCAATCCGGCCGTGGCCGACATCACGCCGATCAACAGCCGCGAAATCATTCTGCTCGGCAAGTCGGTCGGCACGACCAATCTGATCGTCTGGGACAAGTCCGGCGTGGCGACCATGCGCGACCTCATCGTCACCCCCGAACCCCCGCCGCCCCCCAAGCCTGCCGCTCCCGTCGAAAGGGAATCGGTCGAGGTGATCAAGGGGCTCAACAAATCCACACTGGAGTTCTGAATGCTCACGACCAAAAGGGAGATGAAAATGGGCACACACCACAAGGGGCTGACCGCCCTGTTCGCAGCCTTGGCACTGGTCGGCAGTTGCGGCCTGTTTTCCGCATCGGCCCTCGCCGCCGCGCCCTCGGTGCTGGCTGCCGGCGCGGAATTCGTCACACCCGAACAGGGATCGATGGAAATCAGCATCGGCCGCGACGGGCTGGCGCCGATCAAGGCCACGGCCGGCAAGTCGTTCATCATGCGCACCGGCAACGTTTCGCTGAAGCGCATTTCCGTCAGCGACCCCACCGTGGTCGACTACACGCTGCTCTCGCCCACTGAGCTGTACATGCTGCCCAAGCGCTACGGCAGCACCAACATCACGCTGTGGACGCGCGACGGCAAGACCGCGGTCATCGATCTCAACGTCGAGGTCGACACCGACGAGTTGCAGGGCAAGCTCGAGGAACTGCTGCCCGACGAGAAAGACATCAGGGTCACGACCGCCGCCAAGTCCATCGTGCTGACCGGCAGCGTGTCCAGCCCGATGGCAGCCTCGCAGGCGGCCGAAATCGCCGAAGCCTACGTGCGCTACATCAACCGCGACATCGTGCTGCCCATCGTGGCGGGCGGCGGCGAGGTCGGCCCCGGCACCAAGGTCAGCATCGGCAGCACCAACCTGCGCCAGGCGCGCCAGGTCGCCGGCGTTTCCGTGATCAACATGCTGAGAATCAGCGAACCCATGCAGGTGCTGCTGGAAGTGAAGGTGGCCGAGGTCTCCAAGGGCCTGCTGAACAAGCTCGGCACCAGCCTCACCGGCGCCACCCTCACCGGCGGCGAATGGTCGGCCGGCCTGCTGACCGCGCTCACCGCCGGCGTCGGCAACACCCTTACCATCACCGGACCGAACAACACCAAGCTCACCATCGACGCCGAGGACAAGGACACCATCTTCCGCGTGCTGGCCGAGCCCAACATCATGGCGGTCAGCGGGCAGGAAGGCAATTTCCTCGCCGGCGGCCGCATCTTCCTGCCGGTGAGCCGGGTCAACGACGTGGGCGGCACCACGGTTTCCTTCGAGGAGAAGGAATTCGGCGTGCGCCTCAAGTTCCTGCCCACCGTGCTGGCCAACGGCCGCGTCAACCTGAAGGTCGAGCCGGAAGTTTCCGAAGTCAAGGAGACCGGCAACCCCTTCTCCACGGTCGACGACGTGACCTCGGTCCTGCCTTCCCTCACCGTGCGCAAGGCCTCCACCACCGTGCAGCTCAACGACGGCCAGAGCTTCGCGATCGCCGGCCTGATCAAGAGCAATGTCGAGGAAACCATCCGCCGCATTCCCCTGCTGGGTGAAATCCCCATCCTGGGCGCGCTGTTCAGCAGCAAGGAATTCAAGGACGACCAGACCGAGCTGATGTTCGTGGTCACCCCGCGCCTGGTCAAGCCGCTGCCGCCCAACTACCGCCTGCCGACGGACAACTTCAAGGCGCCCAACCGCGCCGAGTTCTTCCTCGAAGGCCGCATGGAAAGCGCCACCCCGCCGGCCGCACCCGCCCCGGCCCCGGCCCCGGCCCCGGCCCCGGCCAAGGCAAACCCCGACAACCTGCGCATGAATTGATTGGAGACCACCATGACCAAACCTGACATCCGTATCCTGCTCGCGCTGGTGCCGGTCGCCCTGGTCGGCTGCAACCACACGCCGACACCGCATTACGACCAGCATTTCGGCGAAGCCGTGCGTGCCGCCGTGGCCCAGCAGACCATCAATCCCGATGCCTCCAGGAACACCGATCCGGTCACCGGCCTGGACGGCAAGGCTGCCGGCCACACCATGGACAACTATGAGAAATCCTTCAAGACGCCCGAGAAGACGACCCTGAGTTCGGACGTGCTCGACGATTGATGCACAGAGACCGCCATGTACAGGCCGATCAAACCACTGAGAAGCAAGGGTGAGCGGGGGCAGGTGGCCATCATGGTGGCCATCGTCATCGCCTTGCTGATCGTGATGGTCGGCCTGGTCATCGACCTGGGCTATCTCTACACCCGCAAGACCGAATTGCAGAACGCCGCCGACGCCTCCGCGCTGGCCGGGGCGAAGGCGCTCGACGGCAGCACCGCCGGCATCAACAACGCAGTGAACCAGGCTGTCGCCCTGGCCGCGGCGAACAGCGTCGATTTCGGCGGCAATCCGGTCGCCATCACGGACGCGAACATCAGGTTCGGCAACACGCCCGACGGCCTCGACACCAACAGCGACGGCAGCGCGGATGCGCCCTGGCTCACCCCCGACCAGGCCAGGGCCGCGCCGGCCGGCCTCGGTTTCGTCAAGGTGGACACCAGCGGCATCGGGCTGAGCACGGTGCAAACCTGGTTCATACGCATCGCCGGCAGCGCATTCGAGGAAACCACCACCTACGGCATGGCCGTCGCCGGCCCCTACAGCATCGACGTCGCCCCCATCGGCGTCTGCGCGATCAACACCGACCCCAACCAGGAGTACGGTTTCCTGCGCGGCGTCGGCTACAACCTGCGGGAACTCAACCCGATCAATCCGGGCGATCTCTTGTGGCTGCACCCCAGCGCCACTTCGGCGGCCGGATGCCTGCCGCAGCAGTCGAACGCCGATTTCCCGCTGCCCTTCATCTGCCAGGGCCGCATGGCCTTCCGCGCCATCCCGGGAATCGTGGTCACCAACACCGGGGCGACGGCGGGCAAAGGCAATGCCGCGCTCAATTCGCGCTTCGGCTACAGCAACCACGCGCCGTGGAAATACGACCGCACCTATTGCACGCCCGACACCAACATCAAGCAGTACGACGTCAGCGCACCCCTGAACGCCCCGGAAAATGCCGACGCGGTCAACCCCGGCTGGTGGATGGTCGACCCCTACCCGTCCCAGCAGACCCTCACCCTGAACAGCGCGGGCAAGCCGGTGCCGCCGCCCACGCTCGCCACTTACGGCGCAGTGGGAAGCTATATCACGCCCGCCGAAACGGCGCCGAGCGGCTCGACGGCAGCACCCGCCGACCTGCTCAATGGCGGCGGCGTGACCGGCCAGAACGTGGCCTACCCGGACACCCCCTACGCACAAACCAGCGGCCGCTTTTTCAAGGCGCCCACCCCTGCCCAGGGCGCCGCCTCGGCCACGCCGAACCGCCGCGTGCTGAATGTCGTGATCATCGATTGCGATGCCGCCACCGGACCGGGCGGTGTCTGCCGCGCGCTGCCGACGTTGGCCGTGGGGAAGTTCTTCATGACGCGTGAAGCCCAGTTGCCGCAGCGAGTCGATGCCGAATTCGCCGGCATCGACAGCGGCGTCCACTCGGCTGTTATCCAGCTGTATCGCTAGGGACCGGGCCATGCGCAACCTCGACAAAAAACTGCAGGCAGACACTCCCGTAGGGGCGGCGCAGCGCGGGGTGGCGGCGATCGAACTCGCCATCCTGCTGCCCTTGCTGGTGCTGATCTTCACCGGCATGATCGAATACGGGCGGCTGATGTGGCACTACGACGTGCTGGCCAAGGCGACGCGCGATGCCGCGCGCTACCTCAGCAACGAACAGGACGTCGCCGCCGCCATGGCGAGCGCGCGAAACATGGTCGACAACACTGCTGCGGCAGCGGGAGTCGGCGACCTCGATGGCGGCGACGTCAGCATCACCTGCGCGCCAGGCTGCCAGGCCCCGGAGAGTGTCACCGTCGGCATCAGTTACGGCTTCACCATCGGCGGCTGGGTGCCGGTGATCGGCCCGTTGAACACTTCGGTCCTGGAAACCGAACTGTCGCCGCACACCACCATGCCCTACATGCGCTGAGCCCCGCCATGATCGCCCGCCCCCAACAACAGCACAGACAGTCCGGCGCCAGCGCCATCGAGTTCGCCCTGGTCGCGGTGATCCTGCTGACGCTGTTGTTCGGCATCATCGAGTTCGGGCGGCTGTTCTTCACGCTCAACAGCGTCCAGGAAATCACGCGCCGCGCCGCGCGCGAGCAGGTGGTGCGCTGGGTCAGCGCCGCCGACCAGGTTCAGCGGCTCGCCGTGCTGCGCGCAGGCAGCTCCGGGGAAGTCAATTTCCCCGGCTCGCCGGACATCCGCAACGTGCATGTCCGCTTGAGCTTCCTCAACCCGAGCATGGCCGTCATTCCGGCAAACAGCCTGCCCGCCAGTCCGACGGAGAACTTCAACAACTGTTTCCTGCCGGCAGACGAGAACGATTACGCGAAATGCATCAAATTCGTGCAGGCGGCGCTGAGCAGGGATGCCGGCGGCGCCGAGCCCCTCGATTTCAGCGTCATCGCGCCCTACATGCCCCGGGACGCCTTTGCCTTGCCGGTGTCCACCGTCACCATGCCCGCAGAAGCGATGGGCCTGCTTTGAGACCGCCGGCCATGCAGACCAATCCCGCGACAACACTCCCCAGAACAAGTACTTAAGAAACCCCATACAGCCCATGAAAGTCGTTCTCATTTCTCCCGACCAAACCGAACTCGGCCAGTTGAATGCACAACTCGCCGCCGTCGGCAATTTCGATCTGCTGCCGCTCCAGGGCACCGACCTGGAGGTGGGCGGCCTGGTCGAACGCCATCAGCCCGATGTCCTGGTGGTGGACGGCGTCTATCAGGAAAACTCGGCGTTCGAGCAGCTGGAAAAGACCATCGTCGCCAATCCGGGCATCGCCGTGGTGCTGCTGGCGAAAACGCTGACGCCGGAATTCCTGCTGCAGATGATGCGCATGGGCGTGACCGAAGTGCTGCCGCAGCCGGTGACCGGGCATGTGCTCAAGGAATCCATCGAGCGAGCGCGCCAGCGCGTGGCCGTCAAGAAGCCCTCGCGCCGCCAGGGCAAGATCCTGGCCATGGTCGGCTGCAAGGGCGGCAGCGGGGTGACCTTTCTCGCCGCCAATCTCGGTTATGCCGTCGCCAGCGCGAATCCGAACCAGCGCGTCATCCTCATCGACCTCAACCTGCAGGGCGGAGACGCGGAGCTGTTCGTATCCGACGGCCGTGCCGCCAACAACGTCGCCAGCATCGCCACCGAAATCAACCGCCTCGACAGCACCCTGCTGGAGTCCAGCCTGGTGCGCGTGCTCCCCAACTATGGCGTGCTGGCCGCCGCGCAGGACACGCACGAAGCCTTCGCCGTCAAGCCCGAGCACATCAGTCAGCTGATCGATGTCGCCGTGAAGAGCCACGATCTCGTCATCCTCGACGTGCCGCGCTCGGTGGACCCGGTATCGGTCAAGGCGCTGGATCGCGCGAACGAAATCTACGTCGTGCTGCAGATGACGCTTCCCTTCATCCGCGACGCCAAAAAGCTGCTGGGCGATTTTCGCGCGCTCGGCTACGGCCCCTCCAAGGTGCGCCTGATCATCAACCGCTATGAGAAGGAGCCGGAAATCACCCTCAGGGACGTCCAGCAGACCCTGGGCATGCCGGTCTACCGCACCGTGCCGAACAGTTACCGCAATGTCGCCACCTCGGTAAACCAGGGCATCCCCATCGCCAGGCTGGCGCCGCGCGATCCGGTGACGAAGACACTGATGGAAATGGCCGGCGAACTGAAACAGCCGTCGGCCAAGGCCGCCGCCGAACCGAAGGGCTGGCTATCCGCGCTCAAGGGCCGATAATGAACTTACAGGGAGTACAGACATGTCATTACGCGATCGCCTGAACGACATCCAGCAGCAACCGACCAAGTCGCTGAATCCGCGCGAACTCCGCGCCGAGGAGGACCACGCCTATCAGGAACTGAAGTCCGCGATCCACAGCCAGTTGCTGGAGCGCATCGACCTTGCGGCCATGGAAAAAATGCCGGAAGACCGCCTGCGCGTCGAATTGAAGATGCTGGTCGAGCAACTGCTGGCGGAACAGGGCACCGTCCTCAACCTCGACGAGCGCGCCCGCCTGGTGCGCGACATCCAGAACGAGGTGCTCGGCCTCGGTCCGCTGGAGCCGCTGCTGGCGGACCCGACCATTTCCGACATCCTGGTCAACACCTGCAACACCATCTATGTCGAGCGGCGCGGCAAGATCGAGCCCACCGACGTGCGCTTCACCAACAACGCGCACCTGATGAAGATCATCGACAAGATCGTGTCGCGCATCGGCCGCCGGGTGGACGAGTCGAGTCCCATGGTGGATGCGCGCCTGCCTGACGGTTCGCGGGTCAACGCCATCATCCCGCCGCTGGCGCTGGACGGCCCCATCCTCTCCATTCGCCGCTTCCCGGCCGATCCGCTGCGCATGGACGACTTGATCAGGCTGAAGGCGCTCACCCCGGAAATGGCCGAGATCATCGCCGGCCTGGTCAAGGCCAAGGTCAACATGATCATCTCCGGCGGTACCGGCACCGGCAAGACCACCATGCTCAACGTCATGTCCGGTTTCATCCCGGCCAACGAGCGCATCCTCACCATCGAGGATTCCGCCGAACTGCAGCTGCAGCAGCCGCACGTGGTGCGCATGGAAACCCGCCCGCCCAACATCGAGGGCAAGGGCGAAGTGACCCAGCGCGCACTGGTGCGCAACAGCCTGCGCATGCGGCCCGACCGCATCATCATCGGCGAGGTGCGCGGCGCCGAGGCGCTGGACATGCTGCAGGCCATGAACACCGGCCACGAAGGCTCGCTCACCACGATCCACGCCAACTCGTCGCGCGACGCGCTCACCCGCCTCGAGAACATGGTCGGCATGGCCGGCATGAACCTGCCGCCCAAGGCCATGCGCCAGCAGATCAGTTCGGCCATTTCCGTGGTGCTGCAGCTGGTGCGCTATTCGGACGGCAAGCGCCGCGTCGCCAGCCTGCAGGAAATCACCGGCATGGAAGGCGACGTCATCACCATGCAGGAAATCTTTTCCTACGCGCAGACCGGCATCGACAAGGAAGGCAACGTGCTCGGCCACTTCAAGGCCAGCGGCATCCGGCCCAAGTTCATGCAGCGCCTCGCCACGTTCGGCATCACGATCAAGGACGAGTATTTCGACCCCACCCGCACCTACGAATGACGGACTAGTCCATGGACATTATTTACATCGTGCTGATCGTGCTGGGGTTCATCGCCCTGGTGCTGTTCTTCGAGGGCCTGTACCTGTCGTGGAACAGCTACCGCGGGCCGGAAGCCCGGCGCATCGAACGGCGCCTGCAGGCGATGTCGGCCGGCGCCCATGGCTCCAAGGAAGCCAGCCTGGTCAAGCAGCGGCTGCTGAGCGACGAACCCTGGCTGGCGCAACTGCTGCTGAGCCTGCCGCGCGTGCACCAGATGGACCGCCTGCTGCAGCAATCGGGCCTGCCGTGGAACATGGCGCGCTTCCAGGGGCTGACCCTGGCCGCCGCGGTGACCGGCCTGCTGTTCGGCCTGATCATGGGCTTTCCCTGGCAGGCAGTGCTCATCCTGACCCTGGCCTTCGCCGCGGTGCCCTTCCTGTACGTATACAACAGCAAGCAGAAGCGCCTGGAAAAGCTCGAGCAGCAGTTGCCCGATGCGCTGGACATGATGTCGCGCGCGATGCAGGCGGGCCACGCCTTCCCCGGCGCGCTGCAGATGGTAGGCAACGAATCGCCCGAACCCACCGCCGGCGAATTCAAGCTGACCTTCGACGAAATCAACTACGGCATTCCCCTGCACGAGGCGCTGCTCAACCTGGCGACCCGCGTGCCGAGCACGGACCTGCGCTACTTCGTCATCGCCGTGCTGGTGCAGCGCGAAACCGGCGGCAACCTTTCGGAAATCCTCGGCAAGATCAGCAAGCTGATCCGCGAGCGCCTGAAGCTGATGGCCACCATCAAGGTGCTGTCCGCCGAAGGGCGCCTGTCGGCGTGGATCCTGAGCATCCTGCCCTTCGTTCTCGCCATCCTCATCAGCATCATCAACCCCAAGCTGATGTCCATGCTGTGGACCGACGAGACCGGCCGGAAAATGATCGCGGGTGCGCTCACCCTGATGATCATCGGTGTTTTCTGGATGTGGCGCATGATCAAGATAAGAGTCTAAGGAAGCGATATGTCCAGCATGCAACTCGTCATCCTGCTGATCATCTTCTTCGCCGTGCTGGCGACGGCCTACATCGTCATGAACGCGCTGGTGCCCGGCGCCGCCCAGCGCCGCCTGCAGAAAGTGATGGGCGGCGAGAAGATCATCCGCAACGTCGATGAAGAATCGCCGCCCTGGGTGCAGAAGGTGGTCAAGCTCGCCGGGCCGCTGGCCAAGCTGTCCCTGCCCGAAGAAGACTGGCAGGACTCGCCCATCCGCCTGCGTTTCATCAACGCCGGTTACCGCAACCGCAATGCCCCCATCGTCTACTTCGCGGCCAAGACCCTGCTGGCGCTGTCCTTGCCGGCGCTTTACCTGCTGGGCAAGGGCCTCGGCGGCTTCGAGGCCAATTTCGTCCACACCCTGCTGACGGTGCTGGTGCTGGCGGCGGCGGGCTATTACCTGCCCAACCTGATCCTCAGTCGCCTGGTCTACGTGCGCCAGCGCGAGCTGTTCGAGAATTTCCCCGACGCGCTCGACCTGATGACGGTCTGCGTGGAGGCCGGCCTCGGCATGGATGCCGCGATCGCGCGCGTGGGCGAGGAAATGGCCATCACCAGCCCCGTCACCTCCGAGGAATTCCGCCTGGTCGGGCTGGAACTGCGCGCGGGCGCCTCGCGCGAACAGGCCCTGCGCAACCTGGCGTTGCGCACCGGCCTCGAGGACATCGACTCGCTCGTCGCCATGCTGGTGCAGGCCGACCGCTTCGGCACCAGCGTCGCCGATTCGCTGCGCGTTCACTCGGAAGGGCTGCGCACCAAGCGCCGCCTGATCGCCGAAGAGAAGGCCGCGAAGCTGGCGGTTAAACTGCTGTTCCCGCTCATCTTCACGATCTTTCCGTCCATGCTTCTGGTGCTGCTGGGGCCCGCCTTCATCAGCATTTACCGTACGTTGTTGCCGGCCATGGGCGGCCAGTAAGGCCCCGGCTGGACAGACCCCTAGGAGGACATGATGAAACTCACCGCACTCTCCCTCTCCCTGGTTGCCGCGCTCGGCATGAGCGCCGGCTGCAGCACGCAGAACAGCTTGAGCCAGGCACGCCCGGCCGCCACCAGCGCCGACGCCCAGTACGCCCTCGGCCGCTACTACCAGGGCCAGCAGCGCTACGATCTCGCCATCGACGCCTACCGCCGCGCGCTGGAGGCGAACCCCGCCCACGCCGGCGCGCACAACGGACTGGGCGCCAGCCTGCTGCTCGCCGGGCGCAATACCGAGGCGATCGAACAGTTCAAGACCGGGCTCCGGCACCAGCCCGCTTCCGCGCCGCTGTGGAACAACCTCGGCTATGCCTATGCGCTGGGCGGCGAACACGGCCTGGCGGAAATGGCCTACAAGCAATCCCTCAACCTCGATCCGGCCGACCCCAGAACCGCCACCAACCTGGCCGCGGTCCGGCAGGCAGTGCAGCCGGCGGCGGCAGCCGCCACGGCGCAGCCGGTCGCAGTCGCACAAACCCGGGTCGCCATGGTTTATCCGAGCCCGGCCAGCGCCGCTCCTGCGGCGGTGACGATGCCCGTGCCCGCCCAGCCCGAAATTGCGCCAGTCGTCGCCAGCCCGCGGCAGGACGAGCCGGTCGCGATACAGGCTGCCGCCGCAGCCGTGCCCGCCGAAGCGCAGGCGGGCTCGCCAGCCCCTGCCGCCACGGTGGCCGCACCCGCTGCCCCCTCCGTCAAGGTCGTCGAAGTCGCGCCTCGCGTCTACGAGATGAAGCTGCGCGACACGAACGCGCATGCCCCCATCGCGACACCGGCAGCCGTGGCCGGCACGGCGCGCCTCAGCATTCCCCTGCGCGATGCCGCCATCCAGATGGCCTCGATCAACCCCGGCGATTTCACGCTGGAAATCCGCAACGGCAACGGCGTGCGCCACCTGGCCCTGCGCACTTCCAGATACCTCGCCGATCATGGCTACACCACCCGGCACCTGAGCAACCAGCGCGGCTTCAACGTCAAGGTGACGCGGATCTTCTATCTGCCCGGCTACATGGAGCAGGCCACGCAGTTGCTGGCGCACCTGCCCAGGGACACCGTGCTCACCGAAACCCGCAACCTGCGGCGCGGCACCCATGTCCGCGTGGTGCTGGGCAAGGACATGGTGCAGCACCAGGCCGCGCTCGATACCGCACGGGAAAAAATCCGGCTGGCTGCGCTGCAACTCTGAACTGAACCACGTTCAATCCTGAAATCCGGAGCGGTACAGCCATGTTGACCAGCACAGTCGGTTTTGCCAGACGCCAGCGGGGCGCGGTAGCCATCATCGTCGCCCTGTCCATCGCCGTGCTGATCGGCATGATCGGCCTGGCGGTCGATCTCGGCCGCATGTTCGTCATCAAGACCGAACTGCAGAATGCGGCCGACGCCTGCGCGCTCGCCGCAGCCCGCGAACTCGACGGCATCAGCGGCGCCAAGCAGCGCGCCGATGCCGCCGGCGCCCTGGTCGGCACGCGCAACGAGATCAATTTCCAGGGCGAGAACGCACCGATCACCGAGGCCAGCCTGAGCTACAGCGACAGCCTGAGCCCGAATTCCGCCTACAACCGCAGCATCAGCGACACCAGCGCCAAGTACGCCATGTGCACGGTTTCCCGGCCCGACATCGGCATGCTGTTCATGGGCGTGCTCGGCTTCGGCGACCAGACGGTGAATGCCTATGCGGTGGCCACGCTGGCGCCCAGCCAGACCACTTGCGCCATCCCCATCGGCGTCTGCAAACCGCCGGCGGGTTCCCTGGTCCCCCCGTTCGGCCTGCAGGTCGGTAAATGGTACGCGGGGAAATTCGGCTCGGGCGGCGGCGCCTCGCTGACAGGCAGCTACAACTGGATCGATTTCACCCCACCCGGGGGCGGCTCGAATGAATTGAGGGACCTGCTGGCGGGCGTCGGCCAATGCGAACTGCCGCCGGTGGGCGCCTGCGTCGGCCAGCAGGGCCAGGTCTCTGCCGCATCCGATGCCTGGAATACGCGCTTCGGCCTTTACAAGGCCGGCTACGACTCCGCCGACAACCCTCCCGACAAGACCGGCATGGCCTATACCGTTGCGGGATTGGGCGGCGCGACCAGGACGACCTGGCCGAATGCCGAACCGCAGAATGCCTATGCGGGCACTTATGATTCCAGCCTCGGCAGCAACCCCATCCCGAATTACCAGAACGCCGCAGACGTGAGCGCCAACACCGCGCCACCGCCCTATTCCTACAGCAATCACAGCCCGCCAAACCCGGTCGGCATCAACGGCATCAACGCCTATGACATCCTCACGCCGGCCGAGCACCGGGACAGGGGACAGCAGCGCAGGGTCGCGCTCGCCCCGGTTGTCGATTGCACCCAGTTCTCCGGCGCGACTTCCTGCGGCTCGCAGTTGGTGCCCATCCTGGGATATGCCTGCGTGCTGATGCTCAATCCGATCAAGGGGCCCAATGACGTCGTGCTCGAATATCTGGGCGAGCCCAACACCCCCGGCACGCCTTGCGCCTCGTACGGCCTGGCCGGCGGCAGCGGGCCGCTGGTGCCGGTGCTGGTGCAATAAGGTATCGCCATGAACCGCCGTCCCAGCTTCCGCACGCTTCGCAGGCCCCGTTTCCGGCGCGGCGTGGCCACCGTCGAGTTCAGCATCCTGATCGTGCCGTTGCTGCTGCTGCTGTTCGGCGTCACCGAGTACGGGCGGGCCATCTACCAGTACAACACGCTGACCAAATCCGTGCGCGACGCCACGCGCTACCTTTCCGCCGTGGCGCCCGGCAGCGGCCATTCTGTGGCACGCTGCCTGGCGGTGTACGGCACCACCAACTGCAGCGGCAGCCCGCTGGCGCCGGGCCTGACCACCGGCATGGTGACGATCTGCGACGCCAGCATTCCGAGTTGCCAAGCCACCCATCTGAGCCAGCAGACCGGACACGGGACCATCAATCTCGTCACCGTGACCATCAACGACCCCGGCCTGCCGGACAACCAGAAATTCCAGTTCGACTCGCTGTTCGATTTCTCCCTTTTCGGATTCAATTTCGGCGCGCCCAACATCATCTACGACCCCATCCGCAACACCATGAGGCAGGCATCATGAAGCATCGGCAAAGTCTCGTTCGCCGCCAGAAGGGCGCGGCCGCGGTGGAGTTTGCACTCATCGCGACGGTGTTCTTCATCCTGCTGATCGGCGTGCTGGAAATGGGGCGCGTCCTCTTCACCTGGAACGCGGCGGCCGAGGCCACGCGCTACGGCGCACGGGTGGCCGCGGTGTGCGACATCAACGATTCCGCCATCCTCTCCAGGATGCAGGACATCATGCCCAACCTGGAGGCGGCGAATGTCAGCGTGAGCTACCTGCCCAGCGGCTGCAACCAATCGAACTGCCAGCAGGTCTCGGTCTCCATCGTCAACTTCCAGGTGACGACGCACATACCGGTGGTCAGCGCCGTGCTGGCGGTGCCGCCCTTCACCACCAGCCTGCCGCGCGAAAGCCTGGAAAGCGCAAACAATCCGGTCTGCACCTGAGGCTGGCTGCGCGCGGCGCGTGCAAGGCCGCCTAGTGGGCGCGCAGCTTCGCCAGTTCGTCCAGCAGGTTGACCACGAGCTCCTTGCCCAGTGGGCCCATGCCCTTGCTGAGCTTGTTCGAGTCGCGCTCGCCGTCCACCAGCCGCCGCATGACCCCGCCCAGGCGCGCCATGTCGCCGCCCGCCTTCATCATCTGCTCGGCCATGTTGGCCAGGGCGGCAAAGGCCTTGGCATCGCCGCTGCCGGCAGCATGAATCATGGCCGCCAGCCCCGGCGCTGCAGCGGCGCCGTCCGGTTGCTGCAGCGGCGGCAGGGTGGCG
Organism: Betaproteobacteria bacterium SCN2; assembly: GCA_008923285.1. Lineage (GTDB taxonomy): Bacteria > Pseudomonadota > Gammaproteobacteria > Burkholderiales > Thiobacillaceae > UBA6918. Next base: position 65,475 of record WBSG01000001.1, on the reverse strand, counting down.
GGATTGTCGATGCCGCGCAGGATGGCGTCGACCAGAATGCGGTCTTCCTCATCCAGCCCCAGCTTGAGGTCCTCGCCGCGCTTTCCGTCGAGGATTTGGCGGATGGCCGCGACCAGTTTGCCCCAGCCCGCCTCCTCGGCGGCCTTGAGGTGTTCGTGCAGTAGCGGCAGCTGGCTGCGGTCGCGCAGCGCATTGACCACGCCATGAATGAAAGCCGCATGCAGGCGCAGCACCTGCTCGACGGCATCGGGTAATTGAGCCATGTCGATTCCTGAAAAAGACGGGTGATTCAGGCACGAATCACCCCGCGAGGTTACTCCAGTTCGGCGCAGGCGGCCAAAGGGGATTCAGACGCCGTTGCAATTGCGGCAATAGATGTGGCCCAGGCGCAGGTGGTAGCGCACATGCTCCCCTGCTTCGAGTACGCGTTCGCAACTGTCGCACAGGGCGCCCACGTCCAGCACGGTTTCGCCGAAGCCATCGACCGGCAGCTCGATGCCGTCCACCACGCGCGGGACGGGCCTGGTCTTGACGATGTCGCCGCGAAAGCTTTCCTCGATCGCCCGCCAGCGCTGGATGTACGGTTCGGCCAGCCCCTGTCTCCGCATGCATTCCACCATCAGCGTCTCGCGGTAATCGAACACTTCGTCGGGAATGACCATCCAGTGGTGGGCATTGCGCGGACGATCGCCGAAGTACATTTTCTCGCCGGTGAATATCTGCCGCATGAATGAATACACCTTCTCGATCAGACGCTGCCTGGTCACACCAACGAAATACGGCGAGAGCACCGGGTCCTCGAACACGCGGGTGTAGAAATCGGTGAGGATCGCATTCATCACCTCGCCTTCTTTCAGCGCCGCCCACATCTCCGGATCCGGGGCGAATTCGCGGCGGCCGGAAGGCGCATCGGCCTGGCTGCCGGTGGGACGCGAGACCGCGCGCAAATCCTTCAGCACAAACGGATCGGCCAGGATGTCGTCGGCTGCGGCCCCAGCCTGCAGCGCCAATAGCCTGGCGGCTTCCACCATGCCCGGATTGCCCGCAAGGTGCACATGCCAGCCGGCCAGGGAACCATGGATGGCGAATGCCAGGGCATGCGCGCGGCACTGCTGGATCCCCCTGGCCGCGGGTTCGCGCGACACGCAGGGCACATAGTGGAAGTTGGGAGCCTTATCGGCCAGCGCGCGCAGTTCGTCGACCAGATAAAGCCCGTCTTGCCGGGAACTGCCGTGATAAAGATAGATGTGGCCGGTATGGCCGGCTGCCAGCGCGGTGCGCGCCACCCCCGCCAGCGGCGCAAGGCCAGTCCCGGTGGCGATGAGCAGCATGTTCTGCTCCGGGCCCCTGGCCGCATAAAAACAGTTGCCGTTCGGTCCCTGGATTTCGACCTCGCTGCCGACTTCAAGCTCGTCGATCAGCCAATTGCTCATGGCACCGTTCTGCATGCGCTTTATGTGCAGTTCAAGGTAATAGTCCTCGCCGGGAACGCTGGCCAGCGAGTAGCTGCGGCTGATGCCATCGGGGCGGCGCAGGTTGATGAATTGGCCGGAGCGGTAATTCACCTGCAGGGCAGGCTCGAGCCGGATGCGATAAACATCCTTTGCCAGCGGCTCCTTCTCCGCGACCAAAGCGCTGAAGTAGAGATCCTCTTCGGCAGGCGGCACAAACTCCAGATCCTGCTCTGGGCGGCAAACGCAGGGAAGGAAGTAATTCTTTGCCGCCAGGCTGTCCTTCAATCCCTTCTGCGCACCTTCCGGCAGCTCGCCCGCGGTCGCGCGCTGCAGACAGACCTGGCAAACCCCGCTGCGGCAGGAGAAAGGCAGGTTGACGCCCTGGCGCAGGAAGGCATCGAGAACCGATTCCCCCTGGCGGCAGTTGTAGGTTTTCCCCTGGTGCTTGATCTCAGGCATGTCTCCGAATTCCCTAATCCACATCCCCGGCACAGCCGGGAACCTTGATGCAGTTCTCGATGGCGATGCGCAGAGCCTGCGCATCCTTGGCCAATTGCACGATGTTCGTTACGCCCACGCGGACTGCCGCCTGCAGCAGATAATCATGGTTGCAGTCATATTCGCGGCAAACGCGCGGACGTTTTTCCCAGATGCCACAGCGATGCGTGCAGCGATCGAGGTGGACGCACAAGCCGTCCGGCCCTTTGTCGACGAAGCCCTTGGGCACCGAACCATTCATGGCGGGCTCGCGCTCGTCTTCTGCCAGCCTGACCAGCAGACGGCAGCAAAAGGTGCGGCAGCCAAGCCGGCGGCCTTCGTCGCAGTCGATCAGGCTATCGACCATGCGCTGCCAGCAAACGCCTTACTCCAGGCCCGCCACTGCCAGCATCGCCGGCACCGTCAGCCACAGCAGCCCCTTGGCCAGAAAGAACATAAAGCCGCCCAGACCAAGCCGTCTTAACCATGCCTGCCGGGGCCCGGGCTGCGCAATCACGCCACTCATGCTCCTCATGTCAACCTCCTTCATCAATTCCGGCATCACCGGGGCGCTCATACAACGCCGAGGGCGGCTATCTCGCCGGAGGTCCGCCGCGCCTCGACCAGCATCATGCCCAGATTGGCGCTCGGCTTGGAAACCACCGCGAGTACGGCCTTTTCGCCGATGCGCAGCAACAGCACATAGCCCTCCTCGCCATGGATCAGAATCTGCCTGAGCTTGCCCCGCTTCAGTTCGACCGAGGCCTTTTCCCCCAGCGACAGGAGCGTCGCGCACATCGCGCCGAGCCTGACGTTGTTGATGTCATCGCCCAGCACCGTGGCAAGGCTGTGCCCATCCCTGGACATCACCGCGGAAGCCTGGATGTCGGCCGATGTCGAGTTCAGCTTCTTCAGTATCGGGGTAACGGCAGTAGCCACTGCGTTGCTGTCACTCACTGCAACTTCCTTGTTGATTGGATTTTCATTGCCGCTGCAGCATGGCCCGGCACCGGGCCGGGGCCACGCGTGCGATTACACGGCCGCTTCAAGTGAAGGCATCGCCTGGCGCGCCTTGGTCAGCACCATGCCGAGGTTGGCGCTCTTGCGGCACACGAAGCAGGCCACTTGCTCCTCGGTCTTCTTGGAACGCAGAAAAACGTGGATCAGGTTGTCGCTGTTGACGATGATTTCCTGGAAATAGTGGTGCGCATCCTGGACGTGGCCGCGCGCTTTCTTGAAAATGTTTTCAATCACCGACACATTGTTACCCTGGAACAGGTCGGAGGTCGCTGCCGCGAGCAGGTCCATCACTTCCTGGGGGTGCGAATCCACGGTTTTCACGCCGAGCAGCATGCCCGAGGCCAGATCCACATAGCCGCCGGCCACGCATTCGGGAATGGAGGTGATTGCACCGTTGAGTGCTTGATCGAGAGACATCTTTGATTCCTTTATTCAAGTTCAATTAACAGTGGCCAAATGGCCGTTCATTTCCCGGCGACTCGAAAGGGATTCCGAGAATCGCTCTAGAAACCTTACCTGCTCGTCGGATTGAACCCAGCGGGGCTCGATGCGGCGAACCGATTCCAATGCGTCGAGGGCCGACCTGCCCTCCATGATGAGATGCGAGGCGAGCATGGTGCCGGTACGGCCAAGCCCTGCGCGGCAGTGATAGGCAACCACATGACCCTGCGACAGCAGGCCGGACACCTTGCGGCACATCTGCTCCGCCTCCTCGACCCCCGGCGCATGCATGTCCTTGACCGGCATCCACAAGCCCTGAATGCCGCGGCTCTCCAGTGCCTCAGGATCGACCGGCCGGGTCGTGAGGGAAACCAGAGTCGTCACGCCAACGCGCTTCAGCGCATCGAGGTCGTACTCGATGTCCTGCACGATGCCTGGCCTGGGCGTACCCGCCAGCAAGCCTTTCTTCAGCCACAGGAAACCGCGCGGCCCCAGCGATTCGCGCACGTAATTGCTCGCGGCTTCCGGCAGTGTCGGCAGAAAGGGGCGCATGGACTCGTCCACTTCCTCCGGCCTGGCGCCGGGTGATGGCAGCGCGCAGGAGCCTGTGCGCACGAAGTCGGCCACCACCCCGGGCGCGGGTTTGCCGAAGAACGCCGCCGTTGGCGCGCAGCCTTGTATGCTGCCGCCTGCCAGCAGCGCCGTCTGACCGCCAAGTTCAAAGGCATCCTGCCGGTTGTGCGAAACCACCAGCACGCCGCGCTTTTCGCCCTGTTCCCTCAGAAAACGCAGCAAGGGCAAACTGTCAGCCCAATCCAGATTGGCAGTGGGTTCATCCACGCACAGCAACCCCGGCTCTGCCGCGGCGGTGCGCGCGACCGCCAGATGGCGCTGCACCGCCAGCGGCAGTTCGACGACGGGCCTGTCCATGTTGTCCTGCAGATCATTCAGGCCTGCCTCGGCAAGCAGCCTGACGGCGGCCTCGCGTTTTGCCGCCAGCGTTAGCTGATTGCGCAGCGGCAGGTCGTTGACGATGTTTTCCATCACGCTCGCCATCAGCAGCCGCGCATTCTGCGCCACCAGGGCCACGCCGCCGTCCGCACCCAGCGGCGCATTCCGGTAGCGCGCCTCGCCCCAGCTCCGGAACGAGGGAACGGCATGATTGATCCCGGCAATCGTGCGCAGCAGGGTGGATTTCCCGGTACCCACGGGGCCCATGACCACGATCATGCCGGGCGCGGCCAGTTCCATGTTGACCGCGTTGAGCACGACGCGGTCGCCAAAGGCGACGCCGAAATCGCGCAGGCTGAGGATGGGTGCGATGGAAGGCATCACGGAATGGGCAAGCTGATTCAGTGTTTCAGGCCAGGGTCGAGCGTGTAGAGCAGAGCCTGCACCAGCGTGATGACATCCTCTGGCTTGCGTCCGTCAACCTCGAATATCGGCGCCTTCATGCCGCGACTGGACAGGCGCTCTGCATAGTCGTCGAGGCCCGGCCCCTTGCCCGGCCGCATGCGCGTCACGCCGATCGCCAACCCGGTGCGGTCGATATAGCTCTTGAAACTGTCCAGGTAGAAATCCAGCTCATCAAGCGGACTTTCATTCTCATTGTTCAGCAGCAGGACAAGGCCGATGCCGCCTTCGACGATGATTTCCCACATGAAGTCGAAGCGCACCTGGCCCGGTACTCCATACAGATGCAGGTGGCCGCCGCCCGCCAGCTCCATCAGGCCGTAGTCCATCGCTACCGTGGTTTTTTCCTTGAGGCTCTGAACCTCGTCGGTGGCAAATTCTTCCGTGGTGAACGGCTCGATATCGCTGATTGAGGCGATGGACGTCGTCTTGCCCGCGCCGACCGGACCGGCAAACACGATCTTGTATACGCTCATGCCGCCGCTTCCATCGGTTTGCGCTGCACGAGCCGACGCATGATCGAGGACAGCAGGCCACGCTGTCTGTGCTCCTCCACGGCGGGCGCCTCCCAGAGGCCGTCGGCTTCCCGGCACGCCTTGCCTGCCAGCCCTGCCGCATGCGCGGCGCTATACACGCTGAACACCTCTTGCTCGGAAACGCCGAGGGCCTCGGCGATTTCACGCAGACTCGCGGCCTGACGTATCCAGTAGGCAATGATGCGCATGTCGTTGTCGGTATAGGAGAAGCCGGTAAGGTTGGGCCAGCGGCGCAGGTACACCCGGTCAGCCGCACCGAGGCCGAGAGGCAGGCGCCCGCGGCTCGTCATCGCCCCCAGCTTCCACATGAAGGTTTCCATGGGCACGTCGTAGGTTCTGCCGGCGTAGCGGAATTTCGCCTGGTCCCGCTCCATGTACTCCACGGCAGGCCGCTGCAGTCCGACCGTCGACGCCAGACCGCCGACATCGTCCGCGTCGATCGCCGTCAGCGAAAACGCCCGCGCCTGCGAGGAGGTCAGATTGGTCTTGATGAGGTTTTCGGTCTTGTCCAGGAGAATCACCCGATCGCCGTAAAAACTGACGATGGCCACCGCATCCCGCCTTTCCGCCTCGGCTGCGGCCTCGAGTATGGTTCCCAGCAGATACGAGGCGGGATCGAAGGACATTTGCCCCTGCGAGGCGGCAGTGGTCTCCGGACGCCTCCGCGAACTGCCGATGCGCGCGCTCAGGGATGACGCAGCGCCTGCGGCCTTGATGCCCGGAATCCGCACGGCGCCTTGCGAAATCCTGAGGATGGCCTCCAAGAGGCGGCCGGCCGATATGGGTTTCTGAATGATCTCGATGCCCTCATGCACGAGGTCGCCCCTCGAGGTCAGGCCGATCGCGCGGAACGCTGGCCGGCGGGCGCGCATGGATTGATAGGCCTGCAGTGAATTTTCGTGGTCGAGGTCCATGACCGCGACATCCGCAGACTCCTCATCCGCCAGGACGACTGCATTGTCGGTGCGATGTTTCAAAACCAGGGACATGGAGTCCCGTGTCCGCTGATCCATTTGCATGAGGCACACTTTCATCTTCTTGTTCCCCTCACTGGTCTTCAATACGCTTCAAACAAGTCTTCCCGGGCAGGAGTGCCCTGTCGCCCGGCCGCGGCAAAAAATACACTGACAGTGTCGTCTTGAGCTCATCTTACACATAAACATTAAAAATGCAAATTACAACAAATATGTTTTACTTAAAATAACAAATATGCTGTTTTTTGGGCATAAGCAGAATATACCTTTAGACAAACCGTCATATAAATGTTAAAAATGTAAAAAATACCATCGAGTTTATGCATGGCAATCGAGCCTAAATTCAATTTCTATACCTCCCGGGAAGCCGCCAAGGTGCTGGGGGTCTCGGTCACGACCATTCAGATCTGGGTGGAGTCGGGCGTGTTGCCGGCCTGGAAGACAGCCGGCGGGCACCGACGCATCCCCAGCGAAGCGGTGGAAGCGATGCTCGCCGGCCAGAAAACCGCTGTCGCAAGGGAGCACGTCACCCACTCGCACAGCGTATTGATCGTGGAGGATGAACCCGTCCAGCGCGAGTTGTACAAGCTGAAATTCGCCGAGTGGAACCTGCCGATCAATCTCTACCTGGCTCAAGATGGTTTCGAGGGCCTGGTCATGGCCGGAAAGTACGCGCCGGACCTCATCATCGCCGACTTGTCCATGCCGGGCATGGACGGATTCGAAATGATCCGGAAGCTGACCCAAAGCGAAGAAATCAAGGTTCCGGCAGTCATTGTCGTGACCGGACTCAGCGAGCAGGAAATCGGGGAGCGCGGGGGGCTGCCGCAGGGCATTCCGGTGTACTCGAAACCCCTCGCCCTCGGGGCGCTCAAGCCCATCGTCGAGCAGATCGCCCGAGCCCGGGCAAGCTGAGCGTCGATCAGCAGGTCAGAAAGCGAAATGAGCGGGGAAATGGGCGGGGGTTTTCTGGAAATTGCCGACAGCGCTCCGGCCATGATCTGGCTGTCCGACGCCGACAACCGCGGTATCTGGTTCAACCGGCACTGGCTGCAATATACCGGGCGCGAGTCGGCCCAGGAACTGGGCACGGGCTGGACCGAAGGCATCCACCCGCAGGACCTGGAACGCTGCCTTGCGGCGTACAGCAAGGCATGCAAGGCATGCGCCCCGTTCGAGGTCGAGTTTCGGCTCAGACAGGCAGACGGCAGCTATGGCTGGATCGCCGACACCGGCGCCCCGCGACTCGGCCCCATGGGCGAACTGACCGGCTACATGCGCTTCTGCTGGAACATCACCCGGCGCAAGCAGGCCGAGCAGGCCCTGCAGGAAAGCGCGCAGCACACCCAGGCCATACTGGACAACGCGCTCGACGGCATCGTCACCATCAACGACCGCGGCATCGTCCAGTCCTTCAACCGTGCCGCCACCCGCATCTTCGGCTACGCGGCCGGAGAGGTCGTCGGACGCAACGTCAACATGCTGATGCCGGAACCCTACCGCAGCCAGCATGACCGCTATCTCGAGAACTACCAGGCTACGGGGGTGCCGCGCATCATCGGCATCGGGCGCGAAGTCGAAGGCCGGCGCAAGGACGGCAGCATTTTCCCCATGGACCTGGCCGTCTCGCAGATTTCGCACAAGGAAAGGCCGATGTTCGTCGGCCTGGTGCGCGACATCACAGAGCGCAAGCGCATCGAAAAGATGAAATCCGAATTCGTCTCCACCGTCAGCCACGAACTGCGCACGCCGCTCACCTCGATCAGCGGCGCCCTCGGCCTGCTCGCCGGCAATGCGCTGGGCGCGCTGCCCGAGCAGGCGCGCCAGATGGTGGGTATCGCCCACAAGAACAGTCAGCGCCTGAGCCATCTCATCAACGACCTGCTGGACATGGAAAAGCTGGCCGCCGGAAAGATGAACATGGACCTCCAGGTGCAGCCGCTTATGCCGCTGGTGGAGCAGTCGCTGGAGGCCATCCGCTCCTATGCCGAACAGTTTCACGTGGGCTTACGCTTCATCGAGCGGGCAGACGGCGTCCAGGTCAGGGTCGATGGCGGGCGCCTGCAGCAGATACTGGCCAATCTCCTTTCCAATGCCGCCAAGTTCAGTCCCAAGAACGGCGTGGTCGACATCGCCGTCCGCTGCGGCGGCGGCGGCGTGCGTCTGGAAGTCACCGACTGCGGCCCCGGGATTCCCGAATCATTCCGGGACCGCATTTTCCAGCGTTTCTCGCAGGCAGACTCTTCGGATGCCAGGCAATCCGGTGGTTCCGGCCTGGGCCTGGCCATCAGCCGGGAACTGGCTGAGCGCATGGGCGGCTCGATCGGCTTCACCTCCCGGGAGGGCGAGGGCACCTGCTTCTATCTCGAACTGCCCGCCGTCGCCAGCATTGCGCGCGAGCCGGAAAAAACGCTTGGCGACCGCGGGCTGCCGCGCATCCTGGTCGTGGAAGACGAGCCCGACATCGCCAGGCTGCTCAAGATCACGCTGGAGCGGGGCGGTTACGATGTCGACATCGCAGCCGACGGCAAGCAGGCTCTTGCCCTTCTGGCACAGGGCACCTACGCTGCGGTCACTCTCGATCTGCTGCTTCCCGACCACAGCGGCGTGAGCCTGATCCGACACCTTCGCAGCCGGCGCGAGACCGAAACGCTGCCCATCGTGGTGGTTTCGGCGCATACCGAACAGGGCAAGCTCAGCATCGACGGCGAATTCACGGCCATCGACTGGCTCGACAAGCCCGTCGACGAAGCGCGGCTGATCGCGGCTGTCCGCCGCAGCCTGGACAATTTACCGGAGGCCAGGCCGCATGTATTGCATGTGGAGGACGATGGCGACTTGCACAAGATCCTGTCCACTGTCGCCAACTTCGCGGCAAAATTCGAGGCGGCCCACTCGCTGGCGGAGGCCCGCGACAAACTCAAGCAGGCCCGCTACAGCATGATCCTGCTCAACCTCGACCTGCCGGACGGCAGCGGCTGGGAACTGCTCCCGCAACTGAAGGAACTGGACCCGAAACCCCCGGTGCTGGTGCTGTCGGCGGAAGCGTTGAGTACGGAACAGCAATCCCGGGTGCAGGCCGCCCTGGTCAAGTCGCACACCAGTAACCAGGACTTGCTCAACACCCTCAACCGGCTGGTGGCCAGCGGCACCGGCAGCAAAGCAAACTGACATGAAACTCGAACGCGTACTTTGCACGGAGGACGACCCCGACATCCAGGCGGTGGCGAGGCTCGCGCTCGAACTGGTGGGCGGGTTTCAGGTAATGATCTGCGGCAGCGGCGCCGAGGCCCTGGAAAAAGCCGCCGACTTTGCACCCGACCTCATCCTGCTCGACGTCATGATGCCGGGCATGGACGGTCCCTCCACCCTGCGCGCGCTGCGGGCGAATGCCGCCACTGCCAACATTCCGGTGCTATTCCTGACCGCCAAAGTCCAGCCCGCCGAAGCCGATCTCTACCGATCCCTGGGCGCGCTGGGGGTGATCGCCAAGCCTTTCGACCCCATGAGCCTCGCAAACCAGATAAGGCAAACCGTTTCCGACGCCGCAGCGGCATGAATACCGGACAAGAGCAATAAAATGGCAAACGACATCGAAGCCACGCTGCAGCGCCTGCGCGAGGAATTCATCGCGCAGTTGTCCGCGCGCGTCGACATCATCGGCGACCTGATCGCCAAGGTCGCGCTCGGCGACACTGGTGCCGCAAAAATGCTGCACACTTCGGCGCACAGCCTGGTCGGCGCGGCCGGCGTACACCGACTGATGGAAATCTCCGAAGCCGCACGCAACCTTGAAAAGCTTGCCGCAGCGCTCGAGTCCGTGGACAAGCCCGACCAACTCAGGCTGTTCGCTCTGCAAAAAGCCTTCTCCCGGCTATCCGCGGCGGCAGCCAATCCCGTTCATGGTTATCAGCCGCCCCCCGCCTCGCGTCCGTCCATGCGCATCCTGATCGTGGACGACGATCCCGAACAAAGCATCTGGTTGCGTTCGGTGCTGGAGGAAGCCGGCTACCATGTGGAAGTATTCAACCGGCTCGCCGATTGCCGTGAAGCCTGCGGCAAGGGGACCATCCCGGCGGCAGTCATCATGGACATCATCTTTCCGGAGGGGGCACGCGCAGGACTGGACTTCTTCGCCGAGATGGCGTCGACCCAACTGAAAGACGTGCCCGTCATCTTCCTGTCAGTCAGGCAGGACATCGAAACCAAGCTTGCCGCGCACCGCGCGGGCGCCACTCGCTACCTGACCAAGCCGGTGAACCGGGACGTGCTGCTGCGCGCAATCTCGCGTTCGACGACCTACCTGCCGGAACGGCCCTATCGCATACTTCTGGTGGACGACGACCGCGAGCAACTCGCCGCCTATACGCGAATCCTGCGCCAGGCCGGAATGGACGTGCATGCGACTGCCGAACCGCTGGAAGTCCCCGCACTGCTCGGCACCTTCCCCGCAGAGGCAATCGTGCTGGACATGTACATGCCCGAGTGCACGGGACCCGAGCTTGCTGCGCTGTTGCGCGATGACGAGCGGCATGCCTCGATACCGATCATTTATCTTTCTGCGGAGGACGATGTCGACAAGCAGTTCATCGCCATGGCCCAGGGCGGCGTGTACTTCCTGTCCAAGCCGGTGGAGACACGCCAACTGACATCCACCGTTACCCTGTACGCCGGGCGCTACCGTCAGTCGCAGGAACAGATCGAGACCCTGCGGGCAACACTCTACGAACGCGAGCGACATCAGCACGCGCTCAATGCGCACGCCATCGTCAGCATCTCCGACGCCGGCGGCAACATTCTCTACATCAACGAAAAATTCTGCCAGTCGAGCGGCTACAGCCGCGGCGAACTGGTCGGCCAGACCCACCGCCTCATCAAGTCAGGCGTGCATCCGCCCGAGTTCTACGCTGAGATGTGGCGCACCATTTCCGACGGCGTGATCTGGCACGGCGAAGTATGCAACCGGCGCAAGGACGGCAGCCTGGTCTGGCTGGAAACCACCATCGTGCCCTTTCTCGATACCGAGCGGAAACCGTACCAGTACATTTCCATCCGCACCGACATCACCCGCGTGAAGGAAGCCGAGCATCGCCTCGCCCTCAGCCAGGCCTACGCCAACATCGGCACCTGGGACTGGAACATCGAGACCGGCGAGCTGTTCTGGTCGGAACGTATCGGCCCGCTGTTCGGCCATCCGGTAGGCAAGCTTGAAACCACCTACGAGAACTTTCTTTCGGCCGTGCACCCCGATGACCGCCAAAGCCTGATCGATGCGGTGAACGCCTGCGTGGAGCGCGGCGCCGAATACAATATCGAGCATCGCTGTGTGTGGCCAGACGGCAGCGTGCACTGGCTGCTGGAGCGCGGCGACGTCGTACGCTCACAGGACAGCACCCCCCTGCACATGCTGGGCGTGGTGCAGGACATTACCGCACGCAAGCTGGCGGAAATAGAGCTGGCCGAAAACCGCAAGCGACTGGAAGAGGCGCAGCATCTGGCCAAGCTCGGATATTGGTCGGCAAACCTCGCCAGCGGCGGGCTTGTCTGGTCGAAAGAGGTATACGTCCTGTTCGGCCGTGCGCCCGAAACCTACACGCCGACACTGGAGCGCTACTACGATGACATCGTCCATCCCGATGACGTCAAGATAATTCATGAGGCCCAGCGGAGAGCAATGGAAACCCACGCCCCGCAAAGCGTCGATCATCGCATCGTCCTGCCCGACGGCAGCGTGCGCTGGATACATCTCGAAGGCTATGCCGAATTCGACCAGTCAGGAAAGGCCGTGTCCCTGGCCGGCACCGTACAGGACATTACCGAGCGCAAGCTCACCGAAAAGGCGCTGGAGGAAAGCCGCAAGCGCCTGGAGGAGGCGCAGAGCCTGGCCAAACTTGGCTACTGGACGGCCAACAAGATATCCGGCGAGCTGCAATGGTCGGAAGAAATCTACCGCATCTTCGGCCTCGATCCCGCCGAATTCCGGCCAAGCGTCGAGGCATTCAAGCGTGCCGTCCACCCGGAAGACCTCGTGCTGGTCGAAGAAAGCGAACGCCGTGCCGCAGTGACCGGCGTGCACGATGTCGTGCACCGTATCGTCCGGCCGAATGGGGAAATCCGCTATGTGCACGAACTGGCGCGCGCGCAGACCAACGAGGCCGGGCAAGTGACGCACCTGGCTGGAACGGTGCAGGACGTGACCGAACTCAAGCAGGCCGAACAGGCCATGCAGCAGGCCAAGGAAGCTGCCGAGGCGGCAAGCCGCGCCAAGAGCGAATTCCTGGCAAGCATGAGCCACGAGCTGCGCACGCCGCTCAACTCCATACTCGGCTTCGCCCAGCTGTTCGGCATGGATCCCTATCTGCCGGAAAAGAACAAGGAGCATGCGCAAGAGATCGAGCGCGCCGGTCAGCACCTGCTCAAGCTCGTCAACGATCTGATCGATCTGGCACGCATCGAGGCCGGCAAGATGGAGCTGGCGGCTGCGCCGGTGAGCATCAAGGCAGTGGTCAGCGACAGCCTCGCGATGGTGGCGCCGATCGCGCGCGAGCGCGACATCCGACTGATCGACGCCGGCGGCGACGGTCGCAATGCCATGATCCGGGCCGATTACACCCGCCTGCAGCAGGTACTGATCAACCTCCTCGCCAATGCCATCAAGTACAATCACCCGCAGGGAACGGTGCATATCTCCTGCCATAGCGGCAGAGGCCTCGTACGCCTTTCCATCACCGACAGCGGCCCTGGCATCCCGGCAAACAAGCAGTCGCGCATGTTCAACCCCTTCGACCGGCTGGGCGTCGAGCGCGGCCAGGTAGAGGGCAGCGGAATTGGCCTGGTGATCACCAAGCGCATCGTCGAGGCCATGGGCGGAACCATCGGCTTCGAGAGCATTGTCGGGCAGGGCAGTACGTTCTGGGTCGAATTCCCGGTCGTAGCCGACAGCCAGCCGCAGGATTCCGCTGCAGAGAAGGCCAGCATACCCGGTGCGCCCACACCGCAAGCCATGCACCGCCATGTGCTTTACATCGAGGACAACCCGATGAACCAGCGACTCATGCAGCAGGTATTCGCCGCGCGCAGCAATCTGGAACTGCGCGTGGCCCACACTGCGGAAATCGGCATACAGCTGTCCCGCGCCGAGCCGCCGGAGCTGATCCTGATGGACATCAACCTGCCTGGCATGAGCGGCTACGAGGCTCTGGAAGCGCTGGCCAAGGATCCGCGCACGGCAAGAATCCCCATCGTCGCCGTGTCTGCCAATGCCATGAAAGGCGATGAAGAGCGCGGACTCAAGGCCGGATTTGCCGCCTATCTGACCAAGCCGATCGACATCCCGACCCTGTTCAGCGTGATCGGCAAACTGATTCCCGACACGCAGCGGCCGGACCATATGTGAAGCGAACCATGTGGAAGTATTTCGACAACCCGGTCCCCCTGGAGCTTGAAAACACGCTGCAGGCCTGGCAAAGCGAAAAGCCCGGCCTGGGCTTGCTGGCGTTGTGCAGCGAGCGCTCTGCGGACACGGTTCCGCTCCTGCAGCAGCTTGCCAACCGGCAGGCCCTGCCGCTGGCTGGTGCGGTGGTGCCAGGCCTCGTCGCCGACGGCGAACTGAAATCCCATGGAGTTCTGCTTGCCGCGCTGGATGCTGCGATTCCGCAAGCCCTGATCCCGTTGCCGCAAAGCGCCGACGGCACCGACGACAACGCCATTGGCGAGCTGGCGGCCTTCGTCGAGGCACATGCCGGTGAAGACGGCGAGGATACCCTGCTGCTTTTCATCGACGCCCTGACTCCTGACATCGCCACCCTGCTCGACAAGCTGTTCCTGCTCATCGGCAACCGGGTACGCTATGCCGGCACCAACGTTGGCAGCGAAAGCTTCAGGTCCATTCCCTGCCTGTACGACAACACCACCTTCACTGCGGGCGCTGCGCTCGCCATACTTCTGCCGAGGCACCCGGGCGCCGCCATTGCGCATCGCTACTGCAAGTCGACCCCGCTCAGCGTGGCCACCGGCGCCAACGGAAACCGCATCGCATTCATCGACGGACGGCCCGCCTTCGAGGTCTACCGTGAACTCATTGCAAGCACGCATGGGGTCGAGCTCACGCGGGAGAACTTCTATCAGCACGCAGTGCACTTCCCCCTTGCCCTGCACCTGGCCGAGGGCGAACCGCTGGTTCGCATCGCTGTGGCCAGCGACGAAAATGGCTGCCTTTCCTGCATAGGCGAAATCCCTGAAGCCTCGCTGCTTAGCGTGGTCGAAGCGGCGAGCCCGGACAGCAAGGAAACGGTGCATGAAATCGCGGGGCGCATGCACCCCCATTCCTCCGCAGCTGCGATGACTTTCTACTGCGCTGGCCGAATGCTGCACCGGGGTGCCGCGTCGGCAACGAGCGAGCTCGGCGAGCTGCAAAGCGCACTCGCGCCGGCCCGGATATTCGGCGCCCTCAGCCTGGGAGAAATAGCCAACTACCATGGCCAAGGCTATCCGCGCTTCCACAATGCCACTATCGTCGCATTGCCATGGCATTAAACCAGGAAAGATCGGTTTCCATCCTCTATGACCTCGCCATGTCGATGGCTGGCGAGACCCGCACACGCCCTCTGGCCACCCTCGTCCTGCAACGCCTGATGCATCACACCGGCTCGAGCTGCGGCGCCGTCCTGATCAATCCATCCCCTTCAAAAGAGGCTGACAAGCTGGCGGCGGAAGTCCTGGTCACCGTCGGCAACCCCACCTTGCGCGCACTCGAAGGCAAGCCCGCGGAATGGCCAGCAGGCCTGCTGTCGGGCAAGCGCGAAAGCTTCAGCGAAGACTGGCTTCCAGGCGGAAGCAAGGACCGCTTTGCCATCAGCCTCGACCTCCCGGAACTGGGCTGCATTTTGCTGTTCTTCGCGCGGGTGCCATCCCATGCCGAGGAATACAAGCAGCTGTTTGCGCCGGTCATGAAGAAATTCGCCCGCAGCCTGCGCCACTGCCTCGACAGCGATGCCAAGACGCAGGCGCTCGCGCTGAGCGAAGCGCGATTTCGCGACATATTCGAGACCTCACCTGACTGGATTTGGGAAATCAACGCCGAGGGCCTCTACACCTATGCAAACAACCGGGTTTTCGACCTGCTGGGATACACGCGCGAGGAAGTGCTGGGCAAGACTCCGTTCGACTTCATGCCTCCGCAGCAGGCAAAACACATTGGCTGGACCTTCAGGGACATCATCGCGAACCGGCGCCAGTTTTTCGGGCTCGAAAACGTCAACCTGCACAAGGATGGCCATGAAGTCATCCTGGAAACGAGCGGTGTTCCAGTCATCGACGAAAAGGGCAACCTGCTCGGCTATCGCGGCATCGATCGCGACATCACCCTGCGCAAGCGCGCCGAAGAAGCCCTGCTCAAGGCGAAAGCGGCCGCCGAAGCCTCGAGCCAGGCGAAGAGCGTTTTCCTCTCCAGCATGAGCCATGAATTGCGCACGCCGCTCAACGCAATCCTCGGGCACGCCCAGCTCATCTCGATGATCAACGGCTTGCCGGAAATGGCAGTGGAGAGCGCACGTGAAATCATGCAGGCCGGAGAAAACCTGCTGTCCCTCATGAATGACATACTCGAGCTGGCCGCCCTGGAAATCAACGGCACCGATATGCATGTCGAGGTTTTTCCGCTCGCCGGGGTACTGGATGACTGTGTGGCACAGAATGCCGACATCGCGAACCTGCACAAGATTCCCATCGAATGTTCCACCACCTGTGCCGACTGCCAGGTGGCGGCCGACCGCTTCTTCCTGCTCCAGGCGCTAAATCAGCTGGTTTCCAATGCAATCAAGTTCAACCACGATGGCGGCAAGATTGGCATCGCCTGTCGTGCCGGAGCAAACGGGCGCGTTCGCGTTTCCATATCCGACACCGGCAGCGGGATTCCCCGGGACGACATGGCACGCTTGTTCGAACCCTTCAACCGGCTGGGGGCCGAAAAGGGGCAGATCAAGGGCGCCGGCGTCGGCCTCGCGATCGTACGACGGCTGATCGAAGCCATGTCGGGCGCTGTCGGCGTCGACAGCACACCCGGCACGGGCAGCACGTTCTGGGTGGAATTGCCAGTGGCTGCCCCTGCGGAAAATTCCAGCCAATATGCCACCCCCCCGCAGCCTGCAGAGGCCGCACCCGCACAACGCCCATGCGTGCTGGTCGCCGAAGATTACGCGCCCAACCAGGCCATATTGGCCATGCAGCTGTCCTCCCTCGGCTTCGAACACGACCTTGCTGCCGACGGCACCATCGCGCTGAAAATGTGGAAGGAGAAGAAATACGACCTGGTGCTCGCCGATCTCAATATGCCGGAGACCGATGGCCTGGCGCTGGCCCGCGCCATCCGCGAGCATGAAAGCGGAAGCGGCCACCGCACACCGATCATTTGCATCACAGCCGACAGCCTGCCGGCAGACAAGAAACACTGCATGGATGCAGGCATGGATGACGTATTGACCAAGCCCATCCTGCTCGAGGCCCTGCAGGAAAAACTCAGGCGCTGGCTGGGCCAGAACGAACCGTCTGACGCAGGGCCCCGACAAGTCGCGGACGAGCGGACACTGGACCTCACCAGCCTACATCAGATTCTGGGCGTGGCTCGCCCGGAGCAGAGCCGGGCGCTGGTTTCCACTTTCATCGAAGCCGCCAGACAGGGATTGCTTCTGCTGACCCCGGAAACGGCGGCCGATGAGGTGGCGCGCGAGATGCACAAGCAGAAGTCCTCTGCGCGCACCGTCGGCGCGCTGCGCTATGCCAGACAGGCCGAAGCCCTGGAAAAAATCGCCAAGGCCGGCAAAATCCAGGATTTCAAGACAGCTCTGGCTGGACTGGACGAGTCGCTGCGCGACGTCGAGGCCGCCTTCGCCCGCCTGCAGCTCGGCGAGGAAACCGCCGTGGAAAAATTGCAGCCGCTTTCCGCCCTGGGTGCACTGCTGGTTGTCGATGACGACCCGGTCATCCTGCAGCAGATGGCCGCGATGCTCGATGGACTCGGCGCCAGGGAAGTATTGACAGCATGCAATGGCCACGATGCGCTGAAACTGCTGAGCGAAAGAAACGGCAATATCGAGGCGCTGATTTGCGACCTCAACATGCCGGCAATGGACGGTGTCGAGGTCATCCGGCTGTTTGGCCGCACGGGTTACCGCGGCAAGCTCATCCTGATGAGCGGCGCGGATGAAAAGCTGCTCAGCACGGCCGGGAAGCTGGCCGACCTGCAGGGTTTGCGCGTACTCGGCCAGGTACAGAAACCGGTTTCGCCGCAGCATATCGTCGGTCTGCTGTCGCAGCGCAGCGGGCCGAGGACACGCAAACGCCAGAATCCGGCCCCGCCGGAAGTTTTGCCGGAGGCCATCCGCAGCGGCATCGACAAGGACGAATTCAGCGTCTGGTTCCAGCCCAAGGTCGATGCCGTCAGCCTCAAGCCGGTTGGCATCGAAGCGCTCGCGCGCTGGCACCATCCATCGCGCGGAATCATGCTTCCAAACACCTTTATCGGTGTGGCGGAACGGGAAGGCCTGATCGGCGAGCTATCCCAGGTTCTCACCTCGAAGGCCTTGATCGAAGGCGCCCGCCTGCACGCAGCGGGGTTCCCGCTGACCATTGCCATCAACCTCTCCGGTCTTTGGCTGGACGACCTCAGGCTGCCCGACTTCGTCCTCGCCACCGCCCTTGCCGCCCGCCTCAAACCTCAGGACATCATCCTGGAGGTGACTGAAACTGGCGTACTGAAAGATCTCACGACTGCACTCGATGTGCTCACGCGCCTGCGTTTGAAAGGATTCGGGCTGTCGATCGACGACTTCGGCATTGGCTATTCGTCCTTCGAGCAACTGCACCGGATTCCCTTCACCGAACTGAAACTCGACCACATCTTCGTCAGCAAGGGCGTGCACGACCCGGCTGCCCGGGCGATTCTGCAGGGCAGCATGGACATGGCGCGCAAGATGTCGCTCTCCACCGTGGCAGAAGGCGTCGAGACCGAGGCCGATCTCAACCTGGTGCGGCAGCTCGGCTGCGATCGGGCGCAGGGCTATCTGATCGCGCCCCCCATGCCCGTCGAAGACCTCATTGCCTGGCTGAAGCGGCCGGGCACCGCCGGCCAGACCGGGTAAATCCTGCCGTCGGCGCATGCAACCGGGCGTGATGCGTCACGCCGAAGCTGTGGCCTGGTTGCGTGGCAGTGCCGCAGGCAAAAAAACCTCAGATGCCCAGGCCAGGATTTCAGCCCCCTTCGCATGCGCCAGTGCACTTTCAGGCTGCAGGCCGAGAAAGCGCAGCGCCGCCACCAGCACCGGCCCCGTCTGGTTCGCTTCCAGCGGCGCGGCCAGGGTTTGCTTGCTGAGCTTCTGGCCGGCCGCGTTCACCGCCACTGGCAGGTGCAGGTAGGCGGGCATGGCATAGCCGAGCAGCCTTTGCAGATGGATCTGGCGCGGCGTCGAGGCCAGCAGGTCGGCGCCACGCACGACATGGGTGACGCCCTGCTCGTGATCGTCCGCCACCACGGCGAGCTGGTAGGCGAACAGGCCGTCGGCACGACGGATGACGAAATCGCCGATGTCGGTTTCCAGGTTCTGGCAGTGCTTGCCCTGCAGGCGGTCTTCGAAGCAGACCGGCTGGCTATCGACCTTCACCCGCCAGGCGCGCGGCGCGCGGCCGGCGAGGCCATCACGGCAGGTGCCGGGATAGACCGGGCCCTCAATGCCGGCGATCGAGGAGTCGGCGATCTCCCGGCGCGAGCAGGCGCAGGGGTAAGCGAGGCCGGCATCGGCCAGGCGTTCGAGTGCGGCCTGGTACAGCGCCTTGCGCCGGCTCTGATAGATGACTTCGCCGTCCCACTCGAAGCCATAGGCGTCGAGCACGCGCAGGATCTCGTCGGCATGCGCCTGGCTGCAGCGCGGCTCGTCGACGTCCTCCATGCGCAGCAGCCAGCGGCCGCGGTGTGTGTGCGCATCGAGATAGCTGCCGAGCGCGGCGATGAGCGAGCCGAAATGCAGCGGCCCGGTAGGGGAAGGCGCGAAGCGCCCGATGTAAGGCTGCTGGCTCAGCTGCGAGCCGCTTTGTTTTCCGCAACCGCGCGGGCGAGCTTCCAGCCCAGCCACAGCGGCGCCAGGTAAAGCATGGCGCTGCCCAGATAGGGCGGGAAGTACTTCGCCACCGTCAGCGCAAACTCGGCCACGCCCATGCCGCCCAGGGTATTGGAGAAGGCGAACCAGGTCGCATTGGAAATGACGAAGGCGAGCGCGATCGCAGCAACGCTGGTGCCGGCATCGCGCACGAAGGCGGGACCATCGCACTTGCCCAGCTTGCGGCCGGCCAGCCACAGCACGGCATAGGTCGGCAGCAGCCCCCAGTAGGCCGGGGTCAGGCACCAGCCGGCCTCTTCGGCGGTGCGCGCGGACAGCACGTCGGCGCCGAAGGCCACAGCAAACAGCAGCGCGAAGCACTGCCAGCCGCCGAGCAGCATGCCGCCGAACAGGAACACGGCAAGGCTGGCATCGGGCAGCAGTTCGCTGGTGCCAAAGTGGCTCACGCGCGTGGCGGCGATGGCGAGCGCCAGCACAAGCAGCAAAAACAGACGGCGGGGGGTGGACAGAGTCATGTCGGTCTCCGAAAGCATATGCCGAATTGTAGCGCAGCCCTGCCCGAGCAGGCCCCGGCTGTCATTCGTCTATGTTGATAAAAGGCAGGGACAGGCGATGAACCGACGCAAATTTCTCACAGCCGGCGTGGCTGCCGCCCGCAGCGGCGCAGGCGAGGACCATGACTGACGACAGCCGCGCAAAAACTCAAACGCTGTTCCTTGGCGGCGACGTCATGAGCGGGCGCGGCATCGACCAGATCCTGCCGCATCCGGCCGACCCGCGCATAAACGAAGGCTACCTGAAGTCGGCGCGCGACTACGTCGCCCTCTCCGAACAACGCTTCGGCCCGCTGCAACTGCCGCTGGACTATGCCTACCCGTGGGGCGATGCGCTGGCTGAACTCGAGCGCCAGGCGCCCGACTTTCGTATCGTCAACCTGGAAACCGCCGTCACCGCGCGCGGCGAACCCTGGCCGGGCAAGGGCATCCAGTACCGCATGCATCCGGACAACCTGCCTTGCCTGACTGCGGCCAGGCTGGATTGTTGCGTGCTCGCCAACAACCACGTGCTGGACTGGGGTTATGAGGGCTTTGCCGACACCCTGGAATCCCTTGGCAAGGCCGGCATGCCCATCGCCGGCGCAGGCACGGACGCTGTATCGGCAAGCCGCCCGGCCCGGCTGGAACGAAACGGCCGGCGCGTGTGGGTGTTCGCCTGGGGCATGGGCAGCAGCGGCGTGCCCGAAGCCTGGGCTGCCGGCAGCCACAGCGCCGGCATCAACTTCCTGGGCGACCTGTCGGCCGCGAGCGTGAAAAAAATCGCCGAATCCGTGCGCGCATCCAAGCGCCCTGGCGATGTTGCCGTGGCGTCGCTGCACTGGGGCAGCAACTGGGGCTACGACATTTCCCATGCTCAGCGCAGGTTCGCCCACGCCCTCATCGACGAGGCGGGCATCGACCTGGTACACGGGCACTCCAGCCACCATCCGCGTCCCATCGAGGTCTATCGCGGCAGGCTCATCCTGCATGGCTGCGGCGACCTCATCAACGACTACGAAGGCATTGCCGGCTACGACCTCTACCGTGGCGAACTGGGCCTGATGTATTTCGCCACGCTCGACCGCGCAGGCCGCTTGCTGAAGCTCGCCATGCGGGCGGTGACGCGGCGGCGCCTGCGCCTGAATGCCTCCTCGCAGGAAGAGGCCGCATGGCTGGCGAACAAGCTGGATGAGGAATGCAGTCGCTTCGGCAGCCGGGTCGAGCTGTCGCCCGACCTGACTTTGGCGCTGCGCTGGGAAGACTGAGCCCTATTTCGGCGTGTAGGCCAGTTCCAGCCGCAAAGCCCGTCCCGGCGTGGCATAGCCATGCACCAGCGAATACTCAGCATCCAGCGCATTGATTGCGCGCGCAGCCAGCCTCCAGCCCGGCGCCAGCGCGTAATCGGCCGACAGGTTCAGCACTGCATAGCCCGGTACGCTGGTGCGGGCGAAGGTGGCGACATGCACGTCCGGATGCGGTCCGGCGGCGACCACCTCGGCGCGCCAGCCGAATTTGCCGAGCCGGTCCGACAGCGCGAAGCTGCCGAAGCGTTGCGCGCGCCGGAGCAGCGCCTGGCCGGTGTCGGCGTCCTCCGGATTCTGCAGGGTAAGCGCCGCGCGCGCGTTCATGCCGACGAGCTTGCCGTGCCAGGACAGTTCCAGGCCGCGGTTTCTCGCCTCGCCGATGTTGATGTTGCTCGGCCAGACATAGGCGATCAGGTCTTCGGTTCGGCTCATGAACAGCAAGGCCTGGAAGAACTGCCCGCCCGCGGCGTAGTTGAGGCCCAGCTCCGCGCTTTGCGAGCGCTCGGGCTGCAAGCCCGGATTGCCGCCCCACCACGCCGGCAGGTAAAGCTCGTTGAAGGTGGGCGCCTTGAAGGCGGTGGCCACAGCCGCATAGGACCTGAGCGCCGGAGTGAAGCTGTAGCCATAGGCCGCGCGGCCGGTGCTGTGGCCGCCGAAGTCGCTGTAGCGGTCATGACGCAGGCTGAGGTCGACATCATGCGCGCCCAGGCGCAGGCCGGCGCCGGCATAGGCGCTGGTCGCGCGGCGTTCGGTTTCGCTGTAGGTCTGGTCGCTGTCGAGCGACTGCTTCTGCGCCTCCACGCCGAAACGGACCATGTGCTGGCCCATGGTCAGGATGTTCTCCCAGTGCAGCTGGTCGATGCGCGTGCGGTAGCGATCCATGGCCGCGCCATGAAAGTCGCTGTCGAGTTGGTCGGTGCTGCGGCCGGCGACAAGCCGCGTCGTCCAGTGCGCCAGCGGCCGCCCCTCGACATGCAGGGAATAGGCGGCAAGCTGCTGCTCGGCATGATTGGCATAGCTGCCGTCGAGCTCGAGGTCCACCCGGCTTTGCCGTGCGCTCAGGCCCCAGGCGAAACCGTCGCCGAACTGGTGATCGAGCCGGAAATTGAAATGCCTGTTGCGGGTGGTGTCGGTGTCGGCATCGGCCGGCAGGTAGCTGTCCCAGGGATCGATCGCGGGGTCGTCCGTGGCATAGCGTTTCTTCACTGCGGAAAAGCCGCCCGCCTCGGTCTGCCCGGCGGACAGGTCGAAGCGCAGGCCGGGGCCGACTTCGCCGCCAATGCCGGCGGAGAGCGTGCGGAAAGCCTCCGTGCCCATGCCGACACTCACGCGCGGGCGCACTTCGCCGCGGCCCTGGCGCGTGAAGATGCGCACCACGCCGCCGATGGCCTCGGAACCGTAGACGCTGGAGACGTTGCCGCGCACGATCTCGATGCGCTCGATGTCGCCCAGCGGCAGATGCTCGATCGCGGTCGTGCCGGCGGAAACCGAATTCACGCGCAGGCCGTCGACCAGCACCAGGGTATGGTCGGACTCGCCGCCGCGCAGGCGGATCGCGGCCTGCGAGCCGAAGCCGCCGGTCTGCGAGATTTCCACGCCCGGCAGGCCCTGCAGCAGACTCGGCAGGTCGAGCGCGGCGGAAGCCTCGATGTCGCTGCGGGTCAGCACGGTGGCGGCGGCCAGCGTATCGGACAGTTTTTGCGGTGCACGGGTAGGGGTGACGACGATTTCGTCGCCGATGAAGAGCGGCGCCTCCTCGGCATGGGCGGGTAGCGTCAGCGCGAGCGCAGCGGCCAGCGCGGTAGAGCGAAACGGCATGATGGTGTGTTCCTGTTCCTGCGCCAGGATCCCCGCTGGCGGATTGAAGGGCCGTCGTTGTGACGGTTCCAGGCCGGTATCCGGGCTTGCAGGATTTGATGCGCCGCCTTCCCGGGAACTTCCCAGTGGCGTGTGGGCGCATCCGCGCCTGCTGACCGTTGCGGGGGCAGCACAGGATTGGGCTTGAATTGAGGCCGCACCTGTTTCCCGTTTAACCCCGGCCGCATGAAGTCGGGCGGGGCACCTGAAGCGCGCATTCTAACCGCATTGCACGGATGACAAAAAATCCGGCGGATGGGTTATAGTTTTTCAATGGACAAGGAACTTGCCGCCCTGGCACAAAAAATCCAGCTCGCCGCCGAGTTGTGCCAGCGCCTGCGCAAGGAAAACCAGAACCTGCGCCAGGAACTGGCGGCCGCCCAGCAGAAGGTAAAATTGATGAACGCCAGGCTGGACGAAGCCAAGACCCGCGTCGAAACCCTCATCGACAGCCTGCCCGCCCAATGACCACCCCGCGCACCATCGAGATCAGCCTGCTGGGACGCAGCTTCAAGGTTCCCTGCAGCAAGGAGGAAGAACCGCAACTGATCGCGGCAGTGGAATACCTCGACGGCAAGATGCGCGACATCCGCGAGAACAGCAAGGCGATCGGCGTCGAGCGCATCGCCATGATGGCGGGCCTCAACATCGCGCACGAACTGCTGTCGGGCGGCGGCGGCAACCGCGAAGCGGAGTACCGCGAGAAGCTCGCCGCCATGGAGGCGGAACTGGATCGCACCCTGGCCGACCAGGACCACCTGTTCGACCAGCCCTGATTTCCATTCCGCACAAGCCCGGCCTTCTGCTAAACTTTGTTTGCCCCCTGCGGTGTTCGAGCTTGTCTGCAATTTCTCTGAACCAATGCATACGTGCAAGGCCGCGGCCAACTCCGGTGTGGGCGTGCGCGCAACACGTCTTGCGTGCCCGAAGCATCTCAGGCTGCAGCCATCTTGAACCCAGGTTCAAGAGTCCGCCGACAAGCACGGCACAGGCGGGGAGCACTATCCAATGACCTCATCCAGGCCCAATAAAAAAGCGCTGCGCAAACAGGCGCGCACTGCGCGCGCTTCGCTGACGCCGGAATATCGCCGTTTCGCCGAGCGCCAGGCCCTGCGCCGCGCGCTGCGCGCCGGGCTGTTCCTCAAGGGAAAGCGCTGGAGCTTCTATCTGCCGGTGGGCGCGGAGTTCGACGTCCTGCCGCTGCTGAACCAGGCCCTGCACATGGGCAAGGACTGCTATCTGCCGATCACCGCCCAGCGCATCGCGCAGCCGCTGCGCTTTGCCCGGCTCGACGGCCGCCACGACCTCACCCACAACCGCTACGGCATCATCGAGCCGCACTCGCGCGAACTGATGAACGCGCGCCGGCTCGACGTCATGATCATGCCGCTGGTCGGCTTCGACAACGAAGGCCGCCGCCTGGGCATGGGCGGCGGCTATTACGACGCGACGCTCGCCTACCTGCGCAGCCGCCGCCGCTGGCGCAAGCCGCTGCTGGTCGGCGTCGCCTACGCCTGCCAGCAACTGCAGGCAGTGCCGGCCGAGCCCTGGGACGTGCGCCTGGACATGATCCTGACCGAGAATGGCTTGATTCGGTTTTGAGCCGCAGCCGCCTTCAGGAAAACAGCACCGCAGAGTTCGCAGAGGAAACCCCAAAGCCTTTACAGGGAGCGAGGGGAGGATAAGAGAGAAATGGTGTTGTACTCCCTTGCCTCCCTTAACCTCTTTGTTATTGGCGATTACTTTTTTCCTTTGGATACGCCGAGAACTCCGCAGTAAATGCCGAGTCGCGGCGGCGACACCCCCCCTTCCGGAATATCCCGTTATACTCCCGCGAAACAACAGGGGAGGGACAAGACATGCAGGCCATCGAATCGCTGGTTTCCACTTTGTCTGACTGGGTCTGGGGGCCGCCCATGCTGATCCTGCTGGTCGGCACCGGCGTCTATCTCACCATCCTGCTGAAGGGCATGCAGTTCCGCGTTCTGCCCCATGCCCTCAAGCTCATCTTCCACAAGGACCACGGCCACGCCGGCGACATCAGCCATTTCGCCGCACTGATGACCGCGCTGGCGGCCACCGTCGGCATCGGCAACATCGTCGGCGTCGCCACCGCCATCACTCTGGGCGGGCCGGGCGCAGTGTTCTGGATGTGGATGACCGGACTGGTCGGCATGGCCACCAAGTATTCGGAAGCGGTGCTGGCGGTGAAATACCGCGAGCACGGCGAGCACGGCATGCGCGGCGGCCCCATGTACTATCTGGCCAAGGGCTGCAATCTGCCCAAGCTGGGCTGGCTGTTCGCGCTGTTCACCGCGCTCGCCGCCTTCGGCATCGGCAACATGACCCAGGCCAATGCCGTCTCCGGCATCTTCCAGTCGGTGTTCAGCATCGAGCCCTGGGTCACCGGCGTGACGCTGACCCTGCTCACCGGCCTGGTGATCCTCGGCGGCATCAAGTCCATCGGCCGCTTCACTTCCTTCCTGGTGCCGTTCATGATCGTGGGCTACGTGGCGGCGGCGCTCATCGTGCTCGCGCTCAATGCCAGCGAAGTGCCCGATGCGCTCTACCTCATCTTCTACCACGCCTTCAACCCGATCGCGGCGGGCGGCGGCTTCGCCGGCGCGGCGGTGGCGGCGGCAATCCGCTACGGCGTGGCGCGCGGCGTGTTCTCCAACGAGTCCGGCCTCGGCTCGGCGCCGATCGCCGCCGCCGCCGCGCGCACCAGCGACCCGGTCAAGCAGGCGCTGGTGTCCATGACCCAGACCTTCATCGACACTCTGGTGGTGTGCAGCATGACCGCCCTGGTCATCCTCACCGCCACGCCGTGGACCGAGGGCGTGGGCGCGGCGCAACTCACCAGCGCCAGCTTCGCCGAGACCCTCGGCGGCGGCGGTGAAATCCTCGTCGCCCTCGCCACCGCGCTGTTCGCCTATTCCACCCTGCTCGGCTGGAGCTATTACGGCGAGAAGGCGGTGGAGTATCTGGCCGGCGCGCGCGCCATTCGCGCCTACCGCGTGGTGTTCGTGTCGGTCGTGATCATCGGCGCCATGATGCAGCTCGAGTTCGTGTGGAATTTCTCTGATCTCATGAACGGCCTGATGGCGATCCCCAACCTGATCGCGCTGCTGCTGCTGTCGAAAATCGTCAAGCAGGAGACCGACCGCTACTTCGGCAAATGAGGCCCTGATGCGCAGCCACTGGAGCAACCGCTGGGCCTTCATCATGGCCACCGCCGGCTCGGCGGTGGGCCTCGGCAACATCTGGAAATTCCCCTACATGGCGGGCACCAGCGGCGGCAGCGCCTTCGTGCTGGTCTACCTGCTGTGCGTGGCGCTGATCGGCCTGCCGCTGATGATGACCGAAGTCATGCTCGGGCGCCGCGCCCAGAAGAACCCGGTGGACGGCATGGCGCACCTGGCGGCGGAGGCCGGGGCGACGCAGGTCTGGAAGGGCATCGGCTACCTCGGCATCGCAGCCGGCATCCTCATCCTCTCCTTCTACAGCGTGGTGGCCGGCTGGGTGCTGGCCTATGGCATGCGCGCCGCCGCCGGCGGCTTTGCCGGCATGGCTGCAGACCAGGCGCAGCAGCAGTTCGCCGCATTCCTCGGCAATCCGGTCGAACTGCTGCTGTGGCACTCGGTGTTCATGTTCCTTACCATGGCCGTCGTCGCACGCGGTGTGACTTCCGGGCTCGAGCGCGCCAACAGGATCATGATGCCCGGCCTGATGATCATTCTGCTGATCCTGCTCGGCTACAGCCTGGCGGTGGGCGATATCCGGCGCTCGCTGGAATTCATGTTCCGTCCGGATTTTTCCAGCATTACGCCAGCAGCCGTGCTTTCCGCCATGGGCCACTCCTTCTTCACGCTCAGCCTGGGCATGGGCGCGGTCATGGTGTACGGCTCCTACCTGCAGCGGCATGTCTCGATCGCGCGCGCATCCTTCTACATCGTGCTCACCGACACCGCCATCGCCCTGGTCGCAGGCGTCACCATTTTTGCCATCGTCTTCGCCAACGGCATGGAGCCCGCTGCCGGGCCGGGGCTGATTTTCCAGACCCTGCCCATCGCTTTCGGCCAGATGCCGGCCGGCACGCTGTTTGCCACGCTGTTTTTCGTGCTGGTCGCCTTCGCCGCCTGGACTTCGTCGATTTCCCTGGTCGAGCCGGCGGTGTCGTGGCTGGTCGAAAACACCCGGTTCAGGCGCCGCCAGGCCGCGCTGCTGGTGGGCGGAACCATCTGGCTGCTCGGCCTCGCCGTGCTGTTGTCCTTCAACGTCTGGAGCGAAATCAAGCTGTTCGGGCTGACCATTTTCGAGCAGCTCGACAAGCTGACCACCAACGTCATGCTGCCGCTGGGCGGCCTGTTGATGGCGCTGTTTGCGGTCTGGGTGATGCGTGCGGCGCACGCGCAGGAGGAACTCGCGCTGAACGACCGCCATTACCGGCGCTGGCTGTTCGTCACCCGCTACGTCGCGCCGGCGGCCATCGTGCTGGTGTTCCTGAACCTGGCTGGCTGGCTGCCCTTCGTCTGATTCGCCGCGCCCAAACGACAAAGCCGGCTTGCGCCGGCTTTGTCTTGATTCACTGGGGATTGCGTCTTACAGGCTCAGGATCCAGTGCACGATCTTCTTCACGTCCTCATCCTTGACCTGCGGGTTGGGCGGCATGGGGATCTGGCCCCAGTTGCCCTTGCCGCCCTTTTTCACGGTCTCGGCCAGCCTGGCTTCGGCAGTCTTGTCATTCTTGTACTTGGCAGCCACTTCCTTGAAGGCGGGGCCGACGATTTTCTTGTCGACGCCGTGGCAGGACATGCAGGCATTCTTCTGCGCCAGCGCCTGGTCAGCGGAGGCCACACCGGAAATGCCCAGGGCCAGGGCGGCAACGGCGGACATCACAACAGCTTTCATTGCAGTTCTCCAGAGAGTTTTGAAGTAACGGCGGCAGACCATGCCGCTTCAAAACGCATATTACGACAACCCGGCCTCAACACAAGACGGCCGGGTGGTATTTGCCTACCAAAGAACAGTGGAAATTTGTATCGCCGCGACAGGCGCCCGGCTGCCGGGGCCTTGCCGGCCCGCGACATATTGCCGCAGGCCGGAAAGCAGGGTCATTCGTTGTTGGCGAAGCCCAGCAGATGCAGCAGGCTGGTGAACAGGTTGTAGATGGCGACGTACAGGCCGACCGTGGCCAGCACGTAGTTGGTCTCGCCGCCATGGATGATCTCGCTGGTCTGCCACAGGATCAGGCCGGACATCAGCAGGGCGAACATGGCTGAAACCGCCAGCGACAGCATAGGCATGGGATAACCGAAGGCAGCTGCGCCGAGCGCCACCAGGCCGGCGACGAAGGCCACCAGGATGCCGGTCATGAGGAAACCGCCCATGAAGCTGAAGTTGCGGCGCGACACCAGCGCGTAAGCGGACAGACCGACGAACACGATGCTGGTGATGCCGAGCGAGGACATCACCACCTGCGGGCCGCTGGGCATCTGCAGGTAATGATTCAGGATCGGGCCGAGACCGAAACCGAGCAGACCGGTAACGGCGAACACCACGAAGATGCCGGCGGCGGAGTTGGCGGTGCGCGGCACCACGAACCACAGCAGCACCAGCGCGGCGATGCTGGTCACCAGGCTCACGCCATAGGGCACGTTCAGCGCCATCGAAATGCCGGCTGCGACTGCGCTGAACAGCAGCGTCATGGCCAGCAGCATGTAGGTGTTGCGCAGGACCTTGTTGGTGGCCAGCGCAGAGGTCTGACTGCGATCGATGGTGGTAATTTGCGGATTCATTGAGGCTCCTCGTTATATCTGTTCAGAACAATGTGAAACATTGAAACATCTAGAGTTCATTTGCGGGCACAGGTTCCCGACCTAGCCCGAAGCATACCCCAGTATGCGAAAACCCCGCCAGCGACAACCCTTTATTCAGCATGGGTTTGCGGGATGGAAGCGGCCTGGCGCACGTCCACCGCGTCGTCGGCATGGCGCCAGTCGTCAACTCCGCGCCCGGCCGCTACAACTCGATATCCGCGGGGCTCTCGCATGGCGGCAGGCAGGCGCCCGCGCGGCACAGCCAGGCGACGGCCTTGCCGGATGCCGGCTTGTCGAGGCCGGCGGGCAAGCCGGCCAGCGTATCGGACAGGAAGAACATCAGAGTCGACGGCGGCTTGCGCCCGGCCAGCGCCTGCCAGGCGTCCAGCTCCTGCTGCGGGCCGCGCACCACCAGCAGGCCGGGGTCCTGGCGCTGCTCCGCCAGCGTGGCGAGCAGCGAGGTGAAGGCGACCGGCATCTCGGCCAGTTCCACGCCGTGGCAGGCCAGGGTGCGTTCGGCCGCGCGTGCGTAGCGCGGCTCATTCAGGATTCTGCCGAGGCGGGCGAGGCTCATTGCCGCCACGCCCGCGCCGGCCGGCGTGGCCTGATCGACCGCCGTGCGGGTGCGCAGGATCAGCGCTTCGTGGTCGTGGCTGGTGAAATAGAAGCCGCCGGCCTCCTTGTCCTCGAAATTGGCGAGCAGGGCATCGGCAATGGCCTGCGCCCAGGCCATGTCCTCGGGCCGGTAATGCGCCTGCATCAGCTCCAGCAGCGCGTCGAGCAGAAAAGCATAGTCGTCGACATAGCCATTGAGCCGTGCCTGACCGTCCGCGTAGCCGGCATGCAGCCTGCCCTCGCGCCACAGCCTGTCGCGGATGAAGTCGGCGGCACGCCGGGCCATCTCGATCCAGCCCGGGCGCTGCATGAGGCGCCCGGCATGCGCCAGACCCTTGATCATCAGCGCGTTCCAGCTGGTGAGGATTTTTTCGTCGCGGTGCGGGCGCACGCGCCGCGCGCGCGCGGCGAACAGCCTCTGCCGCGCCGCTTCGAGGTGCGGGTCCATGGGATCGCCGGCAAGCTGCAGATGCCAGGAATCGTTTTCGAAATTGGCCGGCGCGTCCAGTGCGAAGGCCTGTGCGGCGTGGGCGTATTCATCGCCCAGCAGCGCGCGCGCCTCGTCCGGCGTCCACACGTAGAACCTGCCCTCGTGCCCTTCGGAGTCGGCATCGAGCGCGGCGTAGAAGCCGCCCTCGGGCGCCGTCATTTCGCGCGCGAGCCATTCCACCGTCATCTGCGCGGCGCGCGCGAACAGCGGATTGCCGGACAGGGCGAAGGCGTCCGCGCACAGCCCCAGCAGCGGGCCGTTGTCGTAAAGCATTTTCTCGAAGTGCGGAATCTGCCAGCGCTCGTCCACCGAGTAGCGGAAGAAGCCGCCGCCCAGCTGGTCGAACAGCCCGCCGCGCACCATTTGCTCCAGCGTGAACAGCAGCATGTGCCGCGCCCGTTCATCGCCGTTCCAGGCTTCGCGCACGAGCCATTCGAGCTCGCCCGGGCGCGGGAACTTGGGCGCGCGCGAAAAGCCGCCGTGCACCTTGTCGAAGGCGCTTGCGAGGTCGTCCGTGGCGCGCTGCAAGACCGCGTCGTCGGGCTTCGTTTCCCGCCGCGGCGGTTCTTTCAGCGCGGCCAGCACTTCCTGGTTCTGCGCTTCGATGTCTGCGCGCCGGCTGCGGAAAACCTCGGCGATCTGCTCCATCAGGCCGATGAAGCCCGGCAGGTTGTAGCGCGGCGTCCGGGGAAAATAGGTACCGGCAAAGAACGGCACCTGGTCGGGCGTGAGGAACACCGTGAGCGGCCAGCCGCCGGCGCGGCGGGCGAGCAACTGGTGCGCATGCTGGTAGATCTGGTCGAGGTCGGGGCGCTCCTCGCGGTCGACCTTGATATTGACGAACAATCTGTTCATCACCGCCGCGACTTCCTCGTCCTCGAAGCACTCATGCGCCATGACATGGCACCAGTGGCAGGTCGAATAGCCGATGGAGAGCAGGATGGGCTTGTCTTCGCGCTTCGCCTTTTCCAGCGCTTCCGCTCCCCAGGGATGCCAGTCCACCGGGTTGTGCTTGTGCTGCTGCAGGTAGGGCGAAGGCTCGCCGGCGAGGCGGTTGACGTGTTGCATGCCCGACTGGTTGCTCATGGCGTGCGCTCTTCGCCGTGCGCTTCGTGCGGCTCGGCCGCGAGCGAATGCACTTTCAGGTGCAGCGCGGCCTTGGCCAGAAGGTGCGCGGAAACCGGCGCAGTGATGAACAGGAACAGCGTCACCAGCACTTCGTGCAGGCTCACGCCCTCGTCGCGCACGCTGAAATATACGGCCGAGGCGATGAGCAAGCAGCCCACGCCCAGGGTGGTGGCCTTGGTCGGTCCGTGCAGGCGGGTATAGAAATCGCGCAGCCGCACAAGGCCGAGTGAGCCGACGAAGGTGAAGATCGCGCCGGTGAGTACAAGGATGGATAACAGGATGTCGAGCATGGCGCCTCCTATTCGATGATGTCGCCGCGCAGCAGGTACTTGCACAGCGCCACCGTGCCGACGAAGCCCATCATGGCGATCAGGAGCGCCGCCTCGAAATAGATGGCATTGCCGAGGTGGATGCCGAGCAGCACCAGCAGCGCGATGGTGTTCACGTACAGGGTGTCGAGCGCGAGGATGCGGTCGGGTGCGTCGGGCCCCTTCAGCAGGCGCCAGAAGCTGAACACGAAGGCCAGGCTGACCAGTGCATAGGCGATGGGGATGACGGTGCTCAGCATGCTCTATCCTCCTCCTCGAAGATTTTTTTCAGCGGCATTTCGTAGCGCTGCTTGATCTCGGCCACCAGCGCTTCGGGGTCATCGGTATTCAGGGTGTGCACGACGAGCGTGCGCTTGTCCGCGCTCAGCCGCGAAGACACGGTGCCGGGCGTCAGGGAGATGGTGTTGGCCAGCAGGCTGATGCCGAGATCGGTCCTGAGCTCCAACGGCACCACGACGAAGGCCGGCTTGAGCCGCGCCGGTCCCTTGAGGATGAGCCAGGCCACCTGGAAACTGCCGCGCACGATGTCATAGACGAACACGGCAAGATAGTGCAGCAGCACCCCGGTGTGACGGATGCGCACGTGCTCGGGCCAGAAGGCCGAAGTCAGCAGGGGAATCAGCCAGCCCAGCAGCAGCCCCAGCACGAGATGGCCGGCCGAAAACTGGTTGACCAGCAGCAGCCACAGGATGGCGAGCGTGAGCGTGAGCAAGGGATGCGGCAGCAGGCGCCTCATCGCTGCCCTCCCAGAACGGCATCGATGTACAGCCGCGGCTGCAAAAGCTGTGCGGCGGTATCGCCGGCATACGCGGAGAACGGTCCGGCCCAGACGGTGATGACGACGATGAGCAGCATCAGCGCGGCGGTCGGCGCCAGCATGCCGGCGCCCGGCACGACCAGCGACGCATCGCCGTGCGCGCTGCGCGTGCGGTAGAACAACAGACTGCCGCTGCGCGCCAGCGCGATCACGCCGGCGAGGCCGGTCGCCAGCACCACGCCCCACACCCAGGCCAGCGATGGCTCGTCGAGCGCGCCCTTGAGCAGCATGAACTTGCCGAGGAAGCCGGACAGCGGCGGCATGCCGCTCATGGCCATGGCGGCCAGGAAGAACAGGCCGCCCAGCACTGAGGCGCGCGGCATTTCGGGGCCGGACTCGAAGCGGTCGGCGAGCGCGCCGCGCGCCTGTGCAATCTGGTCGGCCAGCAGGAACAGTGCGGCGGCGGCAAAGGTAGTGTGCGGCAGGTAATACAGGCCGGCGGCGAGCGCGCCGGCATTGCCGAGGCCGAAGGCCAGGAGCAGCGTGCCGATCGAGGCCACCATGAGGTAGGCCACCTGCTGCCGCAGACCTGAACTTGCCAGCGCCCCCAGCGTGCCCAGCGCCAGGGTGGCGAGCGCCAGCGGCACCAGCCATGCGTCGAGCAGGTTGGCCAGCGGACCGCCTGCCTCCCCAGCCAGCAGGCTGTAGACGCGCAGGATGCTGTAGGCGCCGACCTTGGTCATGATGGCGAACAGGGCGGCCACCGGCGCACTGGTGTGGGCATAGGCCGCCGGCAGCCACAGGTACAGCGGCAGCAGTGCGGCCTTGAGCGCGAACACGCCGAACAGCAGCAAGGCCGCCGACTGCAGCAGCGCGGCATTTTCCGCCGGCGCGGCAGCGATCTTCACGGCGAGATCGGCCATGTTGAGCGTGCCGGTTACGCCATACAGCGTGCCCACGGCGAACAGGAAGAGGGTCGAGCCGACCAGGTTGATGACCACGTAATGCAGGCCCGCCTTCACCCTGAGGCGCCCGCCACCATGCAGCAGCAGACCATAGGAAGCGAGCAGCAGGATCTCGAAGAACACGAACAGGTTGAACAGGTCGCCGGTGAGGAAGGCGCCATTGAGGCCGAAGAGCTGCAGCTGGAACAGCACGTGGAAATGCCGGCCCTCGCGGTCGATGCCGTTGAGCGCATACAGCAGCGCGAAAATCGCCAGCAACGCGGTGGTCAGCAGCATCCAGGCGGCCAGGCGGTCGACCACCAAGACGATGCCATAAGGCGCCATCCAGTCGCCGAGCTGGTACACCAGATGGGTGCCGTCTGCGGCCGTGCCGATCAGCGCAAAGGCCAATGGAATCAGCGCCAGCGTCGCCGCCAGGCTCAGGCCGCGCTGCAGCGCGAGCGGCGCGTTGCGCAGGGCCAGCAGCGCGATGCCGGCGAAAAGCGGCAGCACCACGGGGAGGATGGGCAAATGCATGGCGGCGCTCATGACCCGCGATCCTCTTCGCTTTGCAGGCCGTCGACATGGTCATTGCCGAGTTCGGCGCGCGCCTTCAGCGAGAGCACGATGACGAAGGCGGTCATGCCGAAGCTGATGACGATGGCGGTCAGCACCAGCGCCTGCGGCAGCGGGTCGGTATAGCCCTGGGCATTTTCGCTGATCACCGGCGGCAGGCCGATGGCGAGCCGGCCCATGACGAACAGGAACAGGTTGACCGCATAGGACAACAGGGTCAGCCCCAGCACCACCGGGAAAGTCTGGCCGCGCAGGGCGAGGAATACGCCGCCCGCGGTGAGCACGCCGATGACGATGGCGATGAGCGCTTCCATCAATGGCCTCCGCGCTTGTGCGGGGCGTGATGCAGGCCGCCCAGCTTGGTAAGGATCGTCAGCGTGGCGCCGACCACGACGAGGAACACGCCGAGGTCGAAGGCCATGGCCGAGGCCAGTTCGAACTCGCCGACCACCGGCCAGTGCATATGGCCGAACGTCGAGGTGAGATAGGGATAGCCCCAGAACCAGCTCGCCACGCCGGTGAAGGCGGCAACCGCCAGGCCCCAGGCGATGAGCGGGTGGCTGTCAGCCGGCATGCGCTGCTGCGTCCACTGCGCGCCGTTGGCAAGATACTGCACGATCAGCGCCACGGCCGTGACCAGCCCGGCGATGAAACCGCCGCCCGGCTGGTTGTGGCCGCGCAGCAGAATGAACAGCGCGACCAGCAGCGCCAGCGGCAGCAGGATGCGGGTGAGCATGGCCATGATCACCGGATAGGCGTCGGCATCCCAGGCGCGGCCGTCGGCGTCGCGGTTCGGCACTGCGAGGCGCAGCCCTTCCAGCATCGCCACGATGCCCAGCCCCGCCAGCGCCAGCACGGTGATCTCGCCCAGGGTATCGTAGCCGCGGAAGTCGACCAGGATGACGTTGACCACATTGCTGCCGCCGCCGCCCGGCACGCTGTTGTCGAGGAAGTAGCCGGCGATGGTGTCATACGGCCGCGTCAGCACGCCCCAGGCCAGCGCGGCAGCACCGATGCCGGCGATCAGCGCGACGACAGCATCGCGCCACAGGCGCGCCGCATCCTTCTCCGGCGCCGGGCGCTGCGGCAGGAAGAAGAGCGCCAGCAAAAGCAGCACGATGGTGACGACCTCGACCGAAAGCTGGGTGAGCGCGAGATCGGGCGCGGAGAACTTGATGAAGGCGAGCGACACCACCAGCCCGACCACGCCGATGGTGATGAGCGCGACGAAGCGCTGGCGGTGCAGCCACACCGTGGCGAGCGTGGCGATGATCAGGGTGGCGCCGGCCACGAGGCTGACCGCGTCAAGCGCCAGGCCTTCGCGCCCGCCGGTAAGCGGCGCTTGCGCGGAAAACCAGGGCACGAAGCCCAGCACCAGGGCGGCCGCCAGCATGAGGAACACCTGACGCTGCAGCGAGCCATTGTCGATCAGTCGGGTGACGAACTGGGATAAGCCAATGACTGCGTCGAGCAGAGCGTTGTAGGCCACGCGCGCATCGATGCGTTCGAGCAGGCGCTCGTGCCAGGCGAACAGCGGCCGGCGCATGGCGTAGATCAGCACGCCGCCAGCCAGCGCAATGAGGCTCATGACCAGCGCCGGATTGAAGCCGTGCCACAGCGCAAGATGGTAATCGGGCAGCGGCGCCTGCAGGGTGCTCGCCGCCGCCACCGCCAGCAGCGGCGCGACGGTGAGCGCGGGCAAAATTCCCACCACCAGGCACAGCACCACCAGGACTTCCACCGGCACCTTCATCCAGCGCGGCGGCTCGTGCGGCGTGCGCGGCAGGTCAACCGGCTCGCCGTGGAAGAACACGTCGTTGATGAAGCGGATGGAATAGGCCACCGCCAGCGCGCCGGCCAGCGTCACCAGCGCCGGCAACAGCCAGCCGCCGAGCAGGTTTGCGGAAATGTGCGCGGCCTCGGCGAAGAACATCTCCTTGGACAGGAAGCCGTTCATCAGCGGCACGCCGGCCATTGCTGCCGCCGCGACCATGGCCAGCGTCGCGGTATGCGGCATGAATTTCCACAGGCCGTGCAGGCGGCGCATGTCGCGCGTGCCGGCCTCATGGTCGATGATGCCGGCCGCCATGAACAGCGAGGCCTTGAAGGTCGCGTGGTTGATGATGTGGAACACGCCGGCCACCGCGGCGAGCGGCGTGGAGAGGCCGAACAGCAGGGTAATGAGGCCGAGATGGCTGACGGTCGAATACGCCAGCAGGCCCTTGAGATCATGCTTGAACAGCGCGACGTAGGCGCCGAGCAGCAGGGTGGCGAGCCCCGCCCCCGACACCAGCCAGAACCACTCCGGCGTGCCGGACAGCGCCGGATACAGGCGCGCGAGCAGGAACACGCCGGCCTTCACCATGGTGGCCGAATGCAGATAGGCGGATACCGGCGTGGGTGCGGCCATCGCGTGCGGCAGCCAGAAATGGAAGGGGAATTGCGCCGACTTGGTGAACGCGCCGAGCAGGATGAGGATCAGGGTCGGCACGTAGAGCGGATGCGCGCGGATGAGGTCGGCGGAAGCGAACACGTCCGTGAGTTCGTAGCTGCCGACGATGTGGCCCAGCAGCAGGAAGCCGCCGAGCATGGCGAAGCCGCCCATGCCGGTGACCGCCAGCGCCATGCGGGCGCCCTGGCGCGCCTCCTCGCGATGCTGCCAGTAGCTGATGAGGAGGAAGGACGACAGGCTGGTCAGCTCCCAGAAAATCAGCAGCTGGATCAGGTTCTCCGACAGCACGATGCCGAGCATGGAACCCATGAACAGCATCAGGTACGCATAGAAGCGCCCCATGCTGTCGCGCTCGGACAGGTAGTAGCGTGCGTACAGCACGATCAGGAGACCGATGCAAAGGATCAGGCCGGCGAACAGCAGGGAAAGCCCGTCCAGGCGGAAGGCGAGATCGAGCCCCAGCGCCGGCATCCATGCGTGGCGCTGGATCAGGGTTTCGCCGGCGAACGGCAGGGCGAACAGCGGCGCGAGCAGCGCCAGTGACGTCAGCGTCACCGCGCCAGCCACCCATGCGGAAGCAAGCCGGCCCATGCGGGTTGCCAGCGCAACCAGGGCAGCGCCTGCAAACGGCATTAGAACGGCCAGGAACAAAGTCATTGAGCGGGTTCTTGTTCAGCGCGGCTCTCAAGGCCGCGGTCAGTGTGTATTTTAACGTCTGTGACGGTCGCTTTGACGCTGCCGCCGTGCGACAGTTTCAGACTCACTGCAAATACTCGCGGTCTGCTATCAATCGCGCCCAGGTCAGCGGGCTCCAGAAGGCCTCGGCAAAGATGCCGATCATCACGACCGCCAGCCCCGTGGCGAGCGGTGGCAGGAGCAGCAGCCAGGCAGTCTCGCGCCAGCCCCGCACAGCGATATTCTCTTTCGGCCATTTCCTTGGTGCCGGCCTGAACCAGGCGCGCCAGAGTATGGGCAGGAAGTAGGCGGCATTGAGCAGGCTGGAGGTCCACAGCACAGCCACGGCCCAACCCATGTCGGCCGCATGCGCGCCGTCCATGAGCCAGGCCTTGCTCACCGCCCCGGCCGTGAGCGGCGCGCCCATCATGCCGAGCGCGGCAACCGAGAAAGCCAGTGTCGTGAGCGGCATGCGCCGGCCGGCGCCGTCCATCTCGCTGACCTTGTGGATGCCGAGCGTCTCGGCGTAATTGCCGGCGCAGAAGAACAGGGTGATCTTCATGATGCCCTGATGCACCAGATGTACCAGCCCGCCTACCGTACCGACGGGTCCGAAAAGCGCGATGCCGAGCGCAATGTAGGACACCTGGCTCACCGTAGAATAGGCGAGGCGCCGCTTCAAATCATCCTGGAACAGCGCACGCAGACTGCCCCAGAGGATGGTGGCCGCGGCGGCGAACGCCAGCGGCGTGAGCAGGTCGAGCGATTGCGCGAACTCGATGCCGTAAACCTCATACACGATGCGCACGATGCCAAAAGCACCAGCCTTGACCACCGCCACCGCATGCAGCAGCGCCGACACCGGCGCCGGCGCCACCATTGCCATTGGCAACCAGCCGTGCAGAGGGACCAGCGCAGCCTTGACGCCGACGCCCGCGATCAATAGCAGGAAAATGACCTGCAGCTGGGCAAAGCTTTCCGGCGGCAGCGCGGCGAGCGCGCCGCCGTGGGCAAAATCGACCTGTCCGGCCAGCCCATACAGCCACACCGTGCCGACCAGC
This sequence comes from Betaproteobacteria bacterium SCN2, assembly GCA_008923285.1. Lineage (GTDB taxonomy): Bacteria > Pseudomonadota > Gammaproteobacteria > Burkholderiales > Thiobacillaceae > UBA6918. Next base: position 27,508 of record WBSG01000001.1, on the reverse strand, counting down.
AATACTGCGCCGCCGCCAAGGGTATAGGCAAGATAGACATGGCCGGCGCGCAACGCTTTTTCGGTGCCGCGGTGCACCACCAGCGGATAGGTCGACAGCGTCAGCAGCTCGTAGAAGAGGAAGAAGGTGAACAGGTTGCCCGCCATCGCCACGCCGACGGTAGCAGTCACGCACAGGCTGAAGAAACCGAAGAAGCGGCTGCGATGCGGCGAGCCTTCCAGATAGCCGATGGCATAGAAGGTGGTAAACAGCCACAGCACCGCCGACAGCGTGACGAACAACAGCGCCAGCGCATCAGCCTTGAGCACGAGATCGAGCCCCGGCAGCACGGTGTGGCGAAACACGTATTCGTGCTCGTTCACCACGCCCCACAGCATCACGCCGATCAACCCCAGCTTGGCGAATGCCCCGACGAGGTTGAGTGCGGTGCGCAGGCGGATGCGCGACTCGGCAAGAAAGAAGATGACCAGCCCGGGCAGGAAAGAACTCAACACCACGCCAAGCGGCATCCAGGCGTCGCTCATGCCATCCTCCCGACCATCAAGAGCTGCAACAGCGGTTCGCCATACAACCCCAGCACGACGGCGGCCAGCGCCAGTGCGAAGGCGCTCCATTCGAGCACGCGCGGCACCGGCGTCACATGATCGCCCTCCGCCACCGGCAGGAAGGCGCGGCGCAGCACCTTGAACACATAAGCGGCAGAAAGCAGGCCGCCGCCGATCATCAGCATCACCCACCACCACTGGCCGCTTTCCACCGCCGCCATCAGAAGCAGCCACTTGGCAGAAAAGCCGGCCGAGGGTGGCAGTCCCATCAGCGTCACCCCGGCCATGCCGAAGGTAAACAGGGTCAGCGGCAGTTGCACGCCCACACCACCAAGGTGACTGATGTCATCGCGGCCGGTGGCGACGATCATGCTGCCTGCGGCCGCGAACATCGCCGCCTTTGCCAGCCCGTGCGCCATGGCCTGCATCACGCCTCCCTGAAAGGCACTGGCTGCGGTTTCCGGCGTAGCGAGCGGAAACAGCAAAAACAGATAGCCGATCTGCGCCACGGTGGAATAGGCCACCAGCATCTTCAGGCGCGTCTGCGTCAATGCATGCCACGAACCCCACAAGATTGCGGCCGCGCCGAGCAGGCCTATGAGCTGCGCGGCAGCGGGCGTGGCGAGTGGCGCAAACAGCTCCAGCCACAACCGCACCACCAGATAGAACGAGGCCTTGACCACCAGCGCCGACAACAGCGCCGACACCGGCGCCGGTGCGCCGCCATGGGCGGGGGGCAGCCAAAAATGAAAGGGGAACAGCGCCGTCTTGAGCAGCAGACCCAAGAGCATCAGTACAGCCGCCAGCATCACGGCGAGCGGCGCCTCGGCCGCAACAAGAGGATGCAGCACTTCCAGCGACACGCTGCCATAGGCGCCATAGATCAGCGCCACGCCGAGGAGATAGGCGCCAGAACCGAGCAGGGTGGCAAGCAGATAGCGCATCGCCGCGGCCAGCGGCTGTTTGCCGCCGGCAATGGCCACCAGCCCCACCGCGGCCAGCCCAAGCAATTCGAGCGTGACGTAAATGTTGAACAAGTCGGCCGACAGGAACAGCGCATTGAGTGCTGCCAGCAAGTAGCCGGTGATGGGCCAGAACAGCGCGCTGCCCGCCGGTCTGGCGGCAAAATAGCCGCGTGCGTAGACGGCCAGGGGCAGCGCGACGGCCTGGGTAAGCAACATCATTGCTGCGGCCAGCCCGTCGGCTGCAAGATCGATGCCCAGCGGGGCGCCCCAGCCGCCGACCGCATAACTGCGCGCGCCGCCCTCCAGCATCTGCCCAGCAAGCTTCAGCGCCAGCAAAAGTTGCAACGCGATCGCGACAATGGCCAGGCGCGCGCCGCGCCCCGCGCCCAGCATGAAGGCGATGGTGCCCCAGACGAGCGGCAGCATGACGAGCCAGGGCAGGGGGTCGAAAAAACTACTCATCGATTTCCTGCCATACTGGAACGGATGCATCGTCCGTTTCCCGTTCCACCCTAGCCGAGGAGAAAGCCATGTCCGATGACGCCGGTAAAGCCACATTCATGAGCAAGCTCACCAGAACCCGCCTGCCACTGTGGGTGAGCCTCGCCCTGCTTGCCCTGCTGCTGCTCGTCTTCGCTTGGCAGCGCAGCGCAGCCAACCGCGCCGAGGCGCTGCTGGAGCAGGATCGCACCGCCATGGCCGCGCAATTCCAGAAGGAAAGAACCGCGCTCTTCGCCGAACTGCGCACGCGCTTCAATGCGGAGAACGACGAGGCTCGGCGGCAGTTCGGCCTGGCGCTGGCCTGGGCGGTGCGCGGAGAAATGATCCGCAGCAATCTCGACCAGGTCGACCAGTTCTTTACCGAAATCGTGAAGCTGCCCAACACCGAGCGCGTTCTGCTGGCAGGGGCCGACGGCAAGGTGCTGGTCTCGACCGATCGCCGCCATCTCGGCATCGACGCGAGCACGCTGGTAGGCGCGGACACGCTTGCACTCGCCGAAACCGAGGTGAGGCGCGAAGATGGCGTGCAACTCCTGGTGGTGCCGATCATGGGCCTGAACACGCGGATGGGCACGGTCATCGTAACAAACCGCCCTGCCGACACGCTGGCCGGCCTGTAGGCGTCTGCCGTCTCAATCATCCCTGCTCTCCGGCTCGGCGCCGCGGCTTTCAGGCAGTTGCATCCTGCCGGTGCGCTCGTAAAGATGGCGCGCCAATGCCAGCGCCAGTGCGGTGGCGGCGATGGCGACAACGATGCCAGTGAGCACCATGGCCTGCGGCACCGGATCGACCACGCCGTCGCGCTGGCCGAGGCCGACCAGCACCAGGAAAGCGCCGCTGCCGAGTATGTTGAAGGCGAGAATCTTGCGCAAGAGATGTGGCAGCGCCAGCAGACCTGCCACACCGACGGCGAACAGCACCACGCCGGCCAGGGCATAGAGCAGGGCTGCATTCATGCACGCGTCTCCATGCTGCAAAGATAAAGTCCGCTGAGAGTAAGCCCGATCGACAGGGCAAGTCCGGTCTCGATCAGGAGTATCAGCGTGCCTGCCGCGCTTGAGGGATATTGCAGCAGGACGCCCTGTCCCAGCGCGATCAGCGCGACCACGACGAACACCAGAAGTCCCGCTACCAATCCGGTGCGCAGCAATCGGCCCGGCTGCGCCCACGCGGGCAGCAGACCGGCCAGCCGCAACATCACGCCGGCGGCAGCCAGCACAGCCCCGGCCTGGAAGGCCCCACCTGGTGCGTAGGCGCCAATCCACAGCAGGTAGCCTGCCACCAGCACCATTAGCGGCGCCAGGAGCCGCGCCAGGGCCTGCAACAGGGCATGGGCCGGCTCGGCAGGGCACATGGACTGTGTTTGCGATAGTGCCATCACACCGAAGAAAGCCAGCAGCAATACCGCCACTTCGAGCAGGGTGTCGTAACCGCGGAAGTTGAGCAGCACGGCGGTAACCGGATGCTCAACCCCGCTTTGCCCCATGTTTCCAGCCACCTGCGTCGGCAGGCTCACTGCCGCCTGTGGCAGTTGCAGAATGGCATGGCCGAGTGCCAGGGCGAGGCCCGCTGCAGCCAGCATGACCAGCGCCTTGATAATCTTTCTCACGGTTCAGGCTTCCGTTTCGCGCGCAAATGGCCGACTGCATCGAGCAGTAGAGCCCCGGTCAGGCCGGCGCCGATGGCGGCCTCGGCAAGCGCGATGTCTGGCGCGGAAAGCCGTGCCCAGGCCAGCGCCATCAGGAGACCGAACACGATGAACAGCACCACGGCGCGGAACAGGTCCGCCGTGGTCAACGCGCGCAGTGCACTCCAGATCAGCGCCGCCGCAAGCAAGAGATCGAAAGCGAGCCCGGGGGTCATTCGTGTTCTCCGCTTCGCCACGGGGCAATGCTGTGCTGGCGCGCACGCCGTGCGATCAGGAAGCTCGCGGTGGCGCTGGCGGCGAGCGCCAGCAGCCAGACCAGCGCCAGTTTGATCGACATCGCCGCACCCGGCGCCTTGAACAGTAGGCCCAGCACGATGAGGCCCAGGCCGAGATTGTCGGCCTTGGCGAGCGCATGCAGGCGCGTGTAGACATCGGGGAAACGCAAAAGGCCTAGCGTGCCGGCAAAAAAGAACACTGCTCCGGCCAGCAGCAAAATGAAGCTTGCAATCTCAGGCAGGCTCATCCGTCTCCCTTTCCTCGCGCCAGGCACGTCGCGCGAAGGCGGCGCCGGTAATCGCCGCCAGCAGCGCAAAGACCAGCGCCACATCAACGAAAGCGGGTATGTGCATCGCATCTGCCAGCAACAGCAGGATCGCCACACCCGTAGTGCCAAACAGCAGTGCCGGCAGCAGGCGATCGGCCGGCGTCGGCCCACGCGAGACACGCACAAGCGCGACCAACAGGTTCAGCAGCAGGAAGAGCGCCAGGCCCAATGTCATTCCGTTCATGCCGGCTCCAGTTCCAGCCTCAGCGTGCGTGCCAGGAAGGTCTCGGCCATGCGAACTTCGGCTTCAGCCGATACGTGCTCGTCCAGCACATGCAGACAAAGCTGCCGACCCTGTAGTTCCACCGAGAGCGTGCCGGGCAAGAGATTCAGGGTATTGATCAATAGTACGCGGCCTATGCCTTCAGGCAGGCGCAGATCGATTTCACGCATGGCCGGGCGCAATCCTGTCTGCGGCCGCATAGCGAACCATGCAACCTGAATGCCGCCACGCAGAGACTGGAAAACAAAATAGGTGAGAAAGCGCAGGAGGCCCGGAAAGGAAACGCGGCCCCGTGTTGGCGGCGACAGCCGGAGGCTCAGGAGAGTGGCCAGAGCGACGCTGCCGCTGCCCACCGTCCAACTGTCAAGCCTGCCGTCGGAAAGCACCCACCACAGCAGGACGAACAAGGCCGTGCGCCAGATCACTGCCCACACAAGGGGGGGAGCCGGTTTCATGGCGTCCCCCCTACCCCCGCGGGATCACTCAAGCGCGGGACATTGGCAATAGCCAGCAGGCCAACCAGGGAGACGCACACCTGTCGTGCCGCCCTCGCCGGCACAACACGAAAAATGCCGATCAGCGAGCAACGGAAGATGTGCAGGCTGCAATTCACGACCGGACCAGCGAGCATCGGAATCCTCTCAATCAGCCTGTCCGGCAATAATCATATCACAGGAAGAATGCGCCAGCACATGCTTGGTGACGCCGCTCAGCAACAGATCTTCCATCACCGACCGGCCATGTTTGCCCACGACGACAAGGTCGACATCGAGCGCCTGTTCCTGCTCAAGGATGAGCAGGGCGGGGGCCTCATGCACGAACTGGCATGTCATGCGTGCCGCCGGAACATTCAGCCTCTCGACGAATTTTTCCATTGATTCTTGCGCCGCCTCGCGAGCCTGGATGCGGTGCAGGTGAATTTTCGCGTCATCGATGCCGGCGAAGCGAAAGGCGCCTTCCAGCTCGACCTCAAACGCATGCAGCAGCACGAACTCGGCGTCCGGTAGCCAGGCGTAGAGCCTATGCGAGTAGAGGATCATGTAGGCAGCTCGATGGTGATGAGGCCGATCAGCGTGGTCAGTCCCAGCACACCCTGGTCGACATGGCCCAGGCTGATGCCCATGGCGACGAAGATGATGGAGAACTCGGAAATCTGCACGACCGTCAGGCCGGCGAGAAAGCCGGTGCGTTTTCTGTAGCCCATGTAACCCATGATCGCCATCACGACCAAAGGGTTCCCGATCAGCACGATGAGGAAGCCGACCGCGATGCGGCCATGCAGCAAATCGAGTTCGCGCTTGCCGGACAGCAGCTTGATGATGATGGCGCTGGAGAAAGTCAGTGCCGCCGCCGCGTACAGCGCCTCCAGCCAGCCCTTGCCTAAGGGCGAGGATGATGAAGGCCAGCTATCCCGGCCCGGTCGCGAGCGCCACCGGGCCGGCCAGGATGCCGACCACGATATAGGCAATCAGCACCGGCTGTCGCAGGCCCACGGCGAGCGTGCCGGCGAATGCCGCGATGATCCGCAATACGGAAAATTCGGCAAACGGTTCGTTCATGCTGACTTTTCAACTCCCCTTCTGCGCAGGACATGCCTGCCGCACAGCACGGTTAATCCTTGTCTTCCAGGTGGGTGGGAATCCTCAAGCCGACCTGGGTAATGCGGCCGGCTGCAATTGACCTTATCACGAACTCCAGCTTGCCGAGGCGCACGCGGTCGCCCACCACCGGCTTTCCGGGCAGGCTGGCATTGAGGAAGTCCTCCAGGGTTTTGCCTTCCATTTCCGGCGACAGCGGCAGCCAGTATTGCGCGGCGATGCTGCCCATCATTGCATCGCCGCGCAGGGTGAAGTCTCCGTAGAACTGGCGTTTCTCCAGATAGGCCGGCGCAGCCGGCATGGTCAGCATGTCGCCGAGCGCGGCATTGTCTGCATCGCGCGCCAGCAGGTAGAGCGTGTCGCCCACCATCAGCCTGCCGGCCGCTTCCGGCGCCAGTGCCTCGTTATTGCGCAGCACCGTGACCAGCCTGGCGTCCCCCGGCAAATGCAGTTCGCTCGCTTCGCGGCCGACCGGCTGGGCGTTTTCCGTCAGCAGGTAGCCGAGGAAAACTCGGCCATTGGCCTGACTCCCGCCCAGTTCGTGGCGTTCCGCCGGCTCCGGCACGGGCGGCACCTGCAGGCGCAGGTAGCGAGCCAGCGCAGGGATCGACCAGCCCTGCACCGTCAGTGAGATGATGACGACGAAGAAGGCGACATCGAGTATCAGCGGCGCCTCCGCAATGCCTGCCAGCAGCGGGAACAGGCACAGGATGATGGGCACCGCTGCGCGCAGGCCGACCCAGGCAATGAACAGTTGCTCGCGCCAGGGGAAATGGAAAGGCAGCAGGCATAGCCACACCGCCAGCGGCCGCGCGACGAACATCAGCACCAGGGCGATGGCCAAGGCGGAAAGCGCGTGCTCGGCAAGATCGCTGGGGGTGGCGAGAAGGCCCAGCATCAGGAACATGCCGATCTGGGCAAGCCAGCTCATGCCATTGTGCACCTGCAGGATGCTGGTCGATTCGCGCAGGCTGCGGTTGCCGATGACGACGCCGCACAGGTAGATGGCGAGGAAACCGCTGCCGCCCAGTACCGTGGTCAGGCTATAGATCAGCAGCCCGCCGGCGAGAATGAGCATGGGGTACATGCCCCGCTCCAGCGGCAGGCGATTGGTCAGCCACACCAGCAGCCAGCCGCCGCCGAGGCCGGCGACCAGGCCCAGACCCATCTGCCTTGCCAGCAATAGCAGGGTTTCCAGGCCGGGCACACGTTCGCCAGCGAGAATCAGTTCGATGAGCGCAATGGTGAGCAAGGCCGCCATGGGATCGTTGCTGCCGGATTCGATTTCCAGCGTCGCCGCCACCCGTTCCTTCAGCGCGAGGCCCTTGGCACGCAGCAGGGCAAACACCGCGGCCGCGTCGGTGGAACCGACCACGGCGCCGACCAGCATGCCTTCGAGCAGGCCGAAATCCAGCATCCAGGCAGCAAACAGGCCGGTAACCACACAGGTGATCAGCACGCCCAGCGTGGCCAGCACCGAGGCCGGCTTCAAACTGGCGCGGAAGCTTTCAGCGCGCGTGCTGAGGCCGCCATTGAGCAGGATGATGGCGAGCGCCACGCTGCCGACGGTATAGGCGATGCGGCTGTCGTCGAAGACGATGCCGCCGGGGCCGTCCACGCCGGCCAGCATGCCCACCGCCAGGAACACCAGCAGCAGCGGCATGCCGATGCGGTATGACAGCGCACTGCCGAGGATCGCGGCCAGCAGCAGGACCGCACTGGCGAGGACGTATTGATTGATGAGCTCCATGTTTCAGTGCGAAGCCGCGGGCCGCATGCGGCGAATAAGCGCTTTTTCGAGTTCGACCATGACGTAGACCAGAATGCCGAAGGCGAAAATGCGTGCCCAGGCCGACGGGTCGAGCGCGGCCGTGCCGAACAGCGTCTGGCCGACAGGCAGGTAGGTGAACAGTAGCTGCAGCACAACCAGCACGCCGATGGCGATGAGCACCGCCCGGTTGCCGAAAAACCCGGTCCAGCCGACCACCGCCGCAGTGAGCCTGCGGCAGTTGAACAGATAGAACAGCTCGCCCATCACCAGCGCGTTGACCGCGGCGGTACGCGCCACCTCGACGCTCATGCCGCGCGCCAGTTCCCACAGAAAGAAGCCGAGCGCGCCGCCCACCAGGAAAACCGACACGAAGGCGATGCGCCACATCATGAAGCGCGTCAGCAGCGGCTCCTTCGGGTCGCGCGGCGGATCGCGCATGGCGTTGGGCTCGGGCTGTTCGAAGGCGATGGCAAGCGCCAGCGTCACTGCGGTGACCATGTTGACCCAGAGGATCTGCACCGGCGTGATCGGCAAAGTCAGGCCGAGCAGGATGGCGATCAGCACCACGCTGGCCTGCGCCATGTTGGTGGGCAGGATAAAGACGATGGCCTTCTTGAGATTGCCGTAGACCGTGCGGCCTTCTTCGACCGCATGCGCGATGGACGCGAAATTGTCGTCGGCCAGCACCATTTCCGCCGCCTCCTTGGCCGCCTCGGTGCCCTTTCTGCCCATGGCCACGCCGACGTCGGCGCGCTTCAAGGCCGGCGCGTCGTTGACGCCGTCGCCGGTCATGGCGGTGATGTGGCCCTGGCTTTGCAGCGCCGTCACCAGGCGCAACTTGTGCTCGGGGCTGGCGCGGGCAAAGATGTCCGCCTGCCTGACGGCTGCCGCCAATCCTTCATCGTCCAGACGCTCGATGTCGGCACCGGTGACCGCCCGCACCGATTCTCCCAGCCCCAGCTGGCGGCCGATGGCTTGTGCCGTGTCGGCATGATCGCCGGTGATCATCTTCACGCGGATGCCCGCGCTGCGGCAGGCGGCCACCGCGCGGACGGCTTCCTCGCGCGGCGGGTCGGAAAGCGCCAGCACCGCGAGCAGGGTGAAGCCGCCGGATTCGACATCGTCGAATTCCAGCGTCGACACCAGGCCGGTGCGGCGCGCGATCGCCAGCAGACGCATGCCGTCGGCGGCGGCTTCGTGCATGCGCGCCTGCCAGAAATCGGGGGCGAGCGGCGCTTCGCCGTCCGCATGCTGGTGGCTGCCGCACAGCGCCAACACCTTTTCCGGGGCGCCTTTGAGATAGATGGTGCCGTGCCCGGCATGGTCATGATGCAGGGTGGCCATGAAGCGGTGCTCGGATTCGAAGGGAATCGCGTCGGTGCGCGGGCGTTCGTTGCGCACCAGACGGATGTCGAGCCCGGCCTTCATGGCCAGGGTGAGCAGCGCGCCCTCGGTCGGATCGCCGGTCAGCTCCCAGCCCGCCCCGGTCTCGCGCAGGTCAGCATCGTTGCAGAGCAGGGCAGCACGCGCGATTTCCTGCAGCAGCGGGTCCTGCTCTTCGATGACATGGCTGCCATCCCGCAGAAAGCCGCCCTCGGGCGCATAGCCGCTGCCGCTGACATCGTAACGGCCCGTTGCCGTGAGCACGCGCTGCACGGTCATCTCGTTGCGGGTAAGGGTGCCGGTCTTGTCCGAGCAGATGACGGTGACCGCGCCCAGGGTTTCCACCGCCGGCAATCGGCGGATGATGGCCTTGCGCTTCGCCATGCGGGTAACGCCGATGGCGAGCGTGATGGTCATGATCGCGGGCAGGCCCTCGGGAATGGCCGCGACCGCCAGGCCCACGGCGGCGAGGAACATTTCGCTGGCGGCATAGCCGCGCACCCATACGCCGAAAGCGAAGGTGAACACCGCCAGTGCGACGATGGCCGCGGCCAGCCACTGGCCGAAACGCGCCATCTGCTGGATGAGCGGGGTGGCCAGCGGCTCGACTGCGGCCAGCATGCTGCTGATGCGGCCGATCTCGGTCGCCGGCCCGGTGGCGACGACCACGCCCACGCCCTGGCCATAGGTCACCAGCGTGCCCGACCACGCCATGCTGGCGCGGTCGCCGAGCGCAGCGTCCTCGCCGACGGGCGCGGTCTGTTTTTCCACCGCCAGCGACTCGCCGGTCAGCGCAGCCTCCATGATGCGCAGGCTCTTAACGTCGAGCAGGCGCAGGTCCGCCGGCACGCGGTCGCCCGAGGCGAGATGGACGATATCGCCCGGCACCAGTTCTTCGGCCGGAATCTCCTGACGCACGCCTTCGCGGCTGACATGGGCATGCGGCGCCAGCATGTGGCGGATGGCGTCGAGCGCCTGTTCGGCACGGCCTTCCTGGATATGGCCGATGATGGCATTGATCACCACCACCCCGAAAATGACGCCGCTGTCGACGGCATGGCCGAGAAAGGCGGTGATCACCCCCGCGACCAGCAGCACGTAGATGAGCACATCGTGGAACTGCAGCAGGAAGCGTTTCCAGCCCGGCGTGCGCGCGGGCGGCGGCAGGCGGTTCGGGCCGAAGCGCGCGCGCCGCGCCTCGATTTCCTCCCGGCCCAGGCCTTCGCGGGAAGCATCGAGGCGCGAGAGGGCATTCTTGGCTGGCAGGGCGTGCCAGAGTGTGGTTTGTTCGTTTGTCTGCATGCGTCGTCCGTATGGTTTGTGCAAGCCAGGCGGCGGAGCCGGTTTTTTACGCAGATGCGGGGAGCATCAACACCCCATACAATTGCGCCATCCATCCATGACACGGAATCGTGATGTCAGTTCTTTCATTCGCCGGCGGCCTGACCGGCGGCATCGGCCTGTTCCTGCTCGGCATGTGGCTGATGACCGATGGCCTCAAGCTTGCTGCCGGCCCTGCACTGGAACGTATTCTCGCACGCTCGACCAGCACGCGGCTGAGGGGCCTTGCCTCGGGCGTGCTCATCACTGCCGTGGTGCAATCGTCCACGGCGGTGACGCTGGCCGCCATCGGCTTCGTCAACGCCGGCCTGCTGGCGCTCGGCAATGCATTGTGGGTACTGTTCGGTTCCAATGTCGGCACCACCATGACCGGTTGGCTGGTAGCCGTCGTCGGGCTCAATTTCGACATCGAGGTGCTGGCACTGCCGATGATCGGCGTGGGCATGCTGCTGCATTTCACCGGCGAGGGCAGACAGCGCGGTGCGCTAGGCATGACGCTGGCCGGTTTCGGCGTGCTGTTCCTCGGCATCGACGTGCTCAAGGATAGCTTTACCGACCTGGGCAGCCAGATGACGCTGCCCGGCGGCAGCGGCGTGCTCGGCGTGCTGGCGCACATCGGCGCCGGCATAGTGATCACCGTGCTGATGCAGTCTTCCGCGGCCTCGCTGGCCATAGCGCTGACCGCCGCACAAGGCGGGCTCATCGATATCACGCCGGCCGCCGCCGTGGTCATCGGCGCCAACATCGGCACCACTGCGACCGCCATTTTTGCCGCGCTCAAGGCCACTTCGAACGCACGCCGCACAGCGGCCGCGCATGTGCTGTTCAACCTGCTGACCGGCGTGGTGGCCCTGCTGCTGCTGCCGTGGATGATCGATGCGATCGAGTGGCTGCGCGAGCTGCTGGAGCTGGAGGCGGCTCCCGCGGTGACGCTGGCCCTGTTCCACACCTCCTTCAATATCCTCGGAGTCATGCTGATGTGGCCGCTGGCAGGGCCGCTGACGGAGTTTCTCGCACAGCGCTTCCGCACCGCCGAAGAGGATGAGGCGCGTCCGCGCCACCTCGACGACACGGTGCTGAGCGTACCGGCGATGGCGCTGAGCGCCCTCATCGAGGAAGTGCGCCGCACCGGCAAGATTTCCCTGCGCGCCGCCGAGCGCGTCATCCGGTCCGATGCATCGGCGATGCCGGGAAAGCAGCCGGAACAGGCCGTGGTGGCGCAGTTGAATGTCGCCATCGCCGGCTTCATCACGCGCCTGCACGGCATCAGCATGGCGGCGGAAAGCGCCCAGCGCCTGCCGCTGATCCTGCGCGTGGCCCGCTATTACGATGCCGTGGCCGAGCTGGCCAGCGAACTCGCGATCATGCCGGTGATGCCCGCGCTGGCCAAAACCGCGCTGGCCGAACGCATGCAGGATTTCCTCGACACCGCACAGGCCTGGCTGCATGACTCGGTCCATTCGCCCGAGCGGTGCGGCGCCGGGACCATGCAGCCGGAACTGACCCAGCGCTACCAGGAATTGAAGGCAGCCCTGCTCGAAGCCGGCGCCGGTGGCGAAATTGACGTGCACGACATGGAACTGCACCTGCGCCGCATCAGCCGCATTCGCAGAATGCTCGAGCAGTCCCTCAAGGCTGCCGACCTGCTGAGCGAACTGGGCTCGCCGAGCGCCGTGCCGGCCGGCACGGCAGCAAAGGAAACGACGCCTGAATGACGTCGCATCACCCACGATGCAGAACACCATCCTGAGCCGGTTCTCGCTGTTGGCGTGCCTCGCAGTCATCGGCTTCGTCGGCTTCAACCTGCCGCTCTACCGCGACGCGACGTTTCCCGCCATCGGCCATGTCGGCCTCTATACGCCCATCATCCTGCTGCTGTATCCGCTGGTGATGCGTTCGCTCTGCCGCTGCGAAAAGCAGCCGCTGGGCGAGTATGTCGAGGAACGCGCCGAACGGTATGCGCAGACGAGCATGCGGCAGGCGTCATGGGGTTTCGCGATATCGTCCGCCGCCGCGGTCGCCGCCGGCATCTGGCTGCCGTTCATCGCCAAGGATCTGGGTTTGGCCCTGGGCTGGGAGCGGAGCTTGGTCGGTACGCTGCCTGTCGCCGCAGTGACTTCCGCTCCGGAGGCCGTGGCCACATTGGCGACCTTGCGCCTGGGTGCGGTCGACCTTGCCATCGGCAATCTCCTCGGCAGCAACCTGTTCGCCATCGCCCTCATCGCCATCGACGATCTCGCCTATCTGCCCGGTCCGCTGCTGGCTGACGTCTCGATCGCGCACGCTGCCTCTTCATTTTTGGCCATGATGATGAGCGGGCTTGCGGTTGTCGGCCTGTTGCTCAGGCCGCAGTCGCGCGTGCTGCGGTCGGTCAGCTGGATCAGCCTCATGCTGCTAGTCATCTATCTCCCGAATTCCCTGTTCCTCTATCTCCATGGCCAATGATTTGCGCGCACAACGCTGGCATTGCCTCGACAGCGAGGAAGCCGCAGCACAGCTAGACAGCGACCCGTGCAAGGGCCTGTCGACGCAGGCTGCCGCATCAAGACTCGTGCAGGTCGGGCCCAATCTGCTGCGCGAGGCCGGCAGGCGGCATCCGCTGGCCATGCTGGCGTCGCAGTTCACCGACTTCATGATCCTGGTATTGCTCGCCGCCGCGGTCATCGCCGGCCTGGTCGGCGAGCTGCAGGACACCATCGCCATCGTGGTCATAGTCATCCTCAACGGCATCATCGGCTTCGTCCAGGAATTCCGCGCCGAACGCGCCATGGCGGCGCTGAAGAAAATGGCCAGCCCGCAGGCGCGCGTGGTCCGCGACGGCGAGTCGCGGCTGATCGATGCCGCCGAGCTGGTGCCAGGCGACCTCGTCGAACTGGAGGCCGGCAACATCGTGCCGGCGGATCTGCGCCTCACCGAACTGGCGGCGCTGAAGGTCGACGAGTCGGCGCTCACCGGCGAGTCGCAGGCGGTGGAGAAACGGCTTGAACGCCTGCATGAAGCCGAGCTGCCGCTCGGCGACCGGCTGAACCTCGCCTACAAGGGCACGGTCGCGACCTACGGCCGCGCGCGCGGTCTGGTGGTGGCGACCGGCATGCAGACGGAACTGGGCAAAATCGCCACCCTGCTGTCGGGCGAAGCCGGCAAGACCCCGCTGCAGAAACGCCTGGTACGCTTCGGCCGGCATCTGGCGCTGGCAGTGCTGGCGATCTGCGCCATCATTTTCATCGCCGGCTGGCTACGCGGCGAGCCGCCGCTCCTGATGTTGCTGACCGCAGTGAGCCTCGCCGTCGCCGCGATTCCCGAAGCGCTGCCGGCCGTGGTCACCATCTCGCTCGCGCTGGGCGCCGCACGCATGGTCAGGCAGAACACCCTCATCCGCCGCCTGCCGGCAGTGGAGACGCTGGGCTCGGTCACCTACATCTGCTCGGACAAGACCGGCACCCTCACCCAGAACCGCATGCATGTCGACTGCATACGGGTACAGGGCAGGCGGCTTGCCGCGCTGCCGCGAACGGAAGATTCGCCTTGGCGCGAACTGGGCCTGGCGATGGCGCTGTGCAACGACGCCACCTTCGATGCCGGCGGGAAACTGGCCGGCGATCCGACCGAAACCGCCCTGCTTGCAGCCGCCATGACGGATGGCGCTAACCAGACCGCATTGCATGCACGCTACCCGCGCCTGGCGGAAATCCCTTTCAGTTCCGAACGCGCGCGCATGAGCACCCTGCATCAGGATGGGAACGGCGTGCTGGTGCTGGTGAAGGGTGCACCCGAGGGCCTGCTGCCCCTGTGCATCGACCGGCTCGGCGGCGACGGCGCAGCGTCCATCGATCATGCCGCGCTGCAGGCCGAGGCCGAAGAACTGGCCGGCGCAGGCTTGCGCGTCCTGGCCTTCGCACTGAAGCGGCTGCCGGCGATTCCGGACAATCTCGATGCCGTCACGCTGGAATCCGGCCTGACCTTCCTCGGCCTTGCCGGCCTCATCGACCCGCCGCGCGCCGAGGCCGCCGAGTCGGTGTCGGCCTGCAGGGCCGCTGGCATCATTCCGGTGATGATCACTGGCGACCATCCCGCCACTGCGCGCGCCATCGCCCTGCGCCTAGGCATCATCGCAGAGGGCGGCAAGGTGCTGAGCGGCGGCGAACTGGCGCAACTCTCGCAGGAGGATTTCGCGCACGAGGCGGAATCGGTGCGGGTCTACGCCCGCATCAATCCCGAGCAAAAGATCAGGATCGTGCAGGCACTGCAGGGCAAGGGCGAGCTCGTCGCCATGACCGGCGACGGCGTCAATGACGCACCGGCGCTGAAAATGGCCGACATCGGCGTGGCCATGGGCAAGGGCGGCACCGACGTGGCGCGCGAGGCCGCGCACATGACGCTGCTCGACGACAACTTCGCCACCATCGTGCAGGCGGTGCGCGAAGGCCGCCGCATCTTCGACAACATCCGCAAGTTCGTGAAGTACACCATGACCAGCAACGCGGGCGAGATCTGGACCATCTTCCTCGCCCCCTTCATGGGCCTGCCGATCCCGCTGCTGCCGATCCACATTTTGTGGATCAACCTCGTCACCGACGGCCTGCCGGGGCTGGCGCTGGCCAACGAAGGCGCCGAACGCAACCTCATGCAGCGGCCGCCGCGGCCGCCGAAGGAAAGCATCTTCGCCCACGGCATGTGGCAACACATCGTGTGGGTGGGCCTCCTGATGGGCGGAGTCACCCTGCTCACCCAGACCTGGGCACTGCACACCGGCTCGGCGCACTGGCAGAGCATGGTGTTCACCGTGCTCACCCTGTCGCAGCTCGGTCACGTGCTGGCAATCCGCTCCGAGCGCGAATCGCTGTTTTCCCAGGGCGTATTGTCCAATCGCCTGCTGATCGCCGCCCTGCTGCTGACCTTCGCACTGCAGATGGCGGTGCTCTACGTGCCCTGGCTCAACCCCATTTTCAAGACCGAGCCGCTGAGCCTTGGCGAACTTTTGGCCTGCCTGGCGCTGTCTTCGGTGGTGTTCATCGGCGTGGAAATCGAAAAGGCCCTGGTGCGGCGCGGCTGGCTGTACCAGGCAGCCTGATGCGGGCCGGCAGACAGGCGAGTAAAATCAAACCTTTGTCCCACGAAGCGGTCACACATGCACATTAACGTCTGACTGCCCCTGCTCGCGTCATGCTGCCCGAACGTTTTCGCCGCCTGCTTCCCGATCCGCACACGCTGCGCGAGCACCGCGCCCTGCGCTGGCTGGGGCCGCGCCTGCACCACCCGCGCCTGTGGCACATCAACCGGCGCGGCATCGCCCTGGGGCTGGCCGTCGGCGTGTTTTTCGGACTGCTGATCCCGATTGCCCAGATCCCCGCCGCCGCCATCGTGGCCTTGCTGCTGCGCGCCAACATCCCGGCCGCCATCGGCAGCACGCTGGTCACCAACCCCATCACCTTCGCGCCGGTGTATTACGCCGCCTACCGTCTGGGCGAGTGGATGCTTGGCGCCGAGGGCGCCGTCAGCACGCAGGAACTGGAAAACGTGGCGGAACAGACCAGCACCGGAATCGTCCTCTGGGTGGAACGCATCACCACCGTCGGCGCGCCCTTGGCGCTGGGGCTGGCGACCCTGGCGGCAACGCTGTCGATCCTGCTCTATTTCGCCGTGCACTGGGCCTGGCGCCTGCGCATCGTGCGGGCCTGGCGCAAGCGCCGCGACAAACGCAGCACCGCGGGCTAGGCCGCCGCATCGGCGCCGGCGTCATGCAAGCTGCGCGGAATCCAGCCAGTGCAGGAAGCTGTCGGCATCCATCGGCCGCGAAAAATAATAGCCCTGGCAGGCGTCGCAGCCTTCTCGCTGCAGCATCGCCAGTTGCTCCGCGGTTTCCACCCCTTCCGCGATCACGTCGAGATAGAGCGCCTGCGACAGCGCGACGATTGCCCTGACGATGGCCAGGTCCTCGCTGTCGCTGGCAATGTCGCGCACGAACGACTGGTCGATCTTGAGGCGGTCGATGGGAAAACGCTTGAGGTAGGCGAGCGAGGAATAGCCGGTGCCGAAATCGTCGATCGCGAGGGTCACGCCGATGACCTTGAGCTCATCGAGAGTCTGCAGCGTGTCTTCGCTGTGCTCGAGCAGGATGCCCTCGGTTATTTCGAGTTCGAGCGTACGCGGCGGAATGCCGGCGGCGGCAATCGCCTGCCTGACCACATCCAGGAACTGCGGATCGCGAAACTGGCGCGAAGCGACATTGACCGAGACGATCATGCCGGCATGCCCGGCATCGAGCCATTTTCTGGCCTGTGCGCAGGCGGTTTCCAGCACCCATTTGCCGATCGGCACGATGAGCCCGGTCTCCTCCGCGAGCGGTATGAAGCGTGCTGGCGCGACCAGGTTGCCGGCCTGGTCGCGCCAGCGCAGCAAGGCCTCGGCGCCGGTGATGCGCCGGGTTCTGGTGTCCACCTGGGGCTGGAAATTGAGGAAGAATTCGTTCTTCTCGAGTGCGCGGCGCAGATCGGTTTCCATCTGCAGGCGCGCCTGCACGCTGGCGGTCATCTCGTCGGAATAGAACTGGAAGTTGTTGCGCCCGCTTTCCTTGGCGTGGTACATCGCCGAGTCGGCGAACCTGAAGAGGGAATCGGCATCCTCGGTATCCTGCGGGAACAGCGCCACGCCGATGCTGGCCTCGCTGAATATCTCGCGCCCGCCGATGATCACCGGTGCGGCGAACTGCGACAGCACGTTCTGCGCGAGCGACACCACATGGCGGACTTCGCCGATGTCGGGGAAGATCAACGCGAATTCGTCGCCGCCGAGGCGCGACACCGTATCGCCTTCGCGCACGCTTTTCTGCAGGCGCGCGCCGATCTCGTGCAGCAGTTTGTCGCCGGTCTCGTGTCCCATGGTGTCGTTGATGATCTTGAAATGGTCGAGGTCCAGCAGCATCAGCGCGACGTAGCGGCCGTGGCGCCTGGCATCGGCCAGCGCACGATGCAGGCGATCGTTGAACAGCGCCCGGTTGGGCAGCCCGGTCAACGTGTCATAGTAGGCCAGGTGATGCAGCATCGCCTCCGCCTGCTTCTGCTCGCTGATGTCGATGAAGGTTACCACCGCACCCACCAGTTCGCCGTCCCGGTACATCGGGTGCGCCCAGTACTCGACCGGGAAACTGCTGCCGTCGGCGCGCCAGTGCACTTCTTCCTTGCTGTGGGCCGGCCGGCCGGCGAGCGTGGCATTGCGCACGGTGCATTCCTCGATCGGATAGGGCCTGCCGTCAGGATAGGTATGATGGATCAGGTCGTGGATACGCTTGCCGATCAGGTCGGCCTCGCTGGCATAGCCGAGCATGCGCAGGCAGGCCGGGTTGGCGAAGGTGCAGACGCCCCTGATATCGACGCCGATAATCGCCTCCGCGGTCGAGTCCAGCAGCAGGCGCACCCGCTCCTCGCTGTCGCGCTGCGCATTGAGCGCGGCGAAGGCCTTTTGCTGCATGTCGTTGGCCGATTTGACCAGCACGTCGAGTTCGTCCGCGCGCGCGCGGGGGCTGCGCGCCAGCTTCAGGGGCATGAAGCCTGAAACCGGGTCGGCCTCGCCCAGCTGCTCGGTGATGTTCGCAAGATGGCGGGTAATGAGGTGGTGAAACAGCAGGAATATGAAAACCGCCACCAGGAAGATGCGCAGGGCATTGCTCGTGAGGACGCCGACCGCATCGCGCCGCAATTCGCGCCGGATGTCGTCGACCGTGGCAACGACACTCAGCGTGCCGATCTCGCGCACCCGCCCCCGATATTCGTACTTGAGCGGATAGCTGCGCTCGATGGAGCTTTGCGCGTCACGTCCCCCCGCCTGCGCATAGGGCCGGCCGGCCTCGTGCACCGCGGCATGGACGATATTGGGCTCGCGCACCATGCCCTCCAGTTCCAGCTGCACGCCCTCCTTGTTTGTCGCCCACAGGGAACGCGACAGCGTGGGCAGGTGGACGGCCTCGATCTGCCGCAGCTGCGCTTCCAGCCTGAGCAGGCTGCGCTGGTATTCCTGATGGACCTGGAACGCCGTCATCGCCAGCGTGATCACCACGCTGAACAGGACGACAGCGACGATCAGACGCTGCGCCAGCGGCGACTTCAGGGAATGAAATTGAAGCAGGGCTCGGTTCACTTTGATGATGACTGCTCCAGCTGGAGCACTTTTTCACGATACAGCCGATCATAAAGCCCTTCCGCCTTGATTGCGCGTAACGCCTCGGCGATCGCGGGGACCAGGGCGGCATGGCGCCTGTTCAGGTAGATGAACATCTCCCGTCTTGCCAGCGGCGGTTCAAGCGCATGCATATCCCGCACGCCGTGCCGGGCAAGCAGGCTTTTTCCCATCCAGCGCTCGTACAGCGCAACCTCGACACGGTCGAGGTTCAGCTGGCGGAAAAGTTGGCCCGGGTCCTCGGCCGTGAGCACATGCCCGGCGCCCGCCAGTTCCCTCTCGTAAATCTTCCAGCCGCGGATGTGCGCGACCGGGCGCAGCCGGATGAGCTCCCACTGCGCAGGCAATTCCGAATCCTTGCCGAAAGCGGTGAAATTCCACTCGATGAGCACCTCCGGCACGCGCACCAGATTCGGATACTGTGCATCGAGCCCGGCGATGCGCGTGAGATCGCCGTCCTCGAAACCGCTGTTGGCATTCATTAGCGCGCGCTCGGCCGGCAGCTTGACCAGTTCCAGCCTGACACCGGCACGGCGAAAGGCTTCGCCAGCAACGATGTCGAGAAACCCTGTTCCATCCGCGGTGGTATAAGGCGGCTCGTTGGCGTCGTTCAACACCAGCAGCGGAAGCTCGGCAGCCCGCACGGTGCCGCTCATCAGCAGCAGGACAGCGGCAGTTGCGATTGCGATTGCGATCAGGCGGACAATGGTCACGGAGTCGGAAAGAGGACGGGTTACAGACCATGATAGCCGGCTTGCGCGCCGATTGCTGCCATTGCCGCAGCGAACGGCAGCTGGACGCTGCCGAGCGGCACGGCAAACTCTTTATGCGGCACGGAAAAAACGCGGCGCAGCAGGTACGCTAGCGCGTCAGCCAATCGATCAGCGGCGCCCAGCTTTCGCGCTCGGCCTGGGTCAGATGCGGCGGCAGGTCGAACAGGGTCTTGCCCTCGAACGCCGCGTTCACGTACTGCTGGGTTTCGTGGAGAAAGGCGACTACCGGCAGATCAAGCTTGCGCAGGTACTGTTCGAGCGTGGCGGCAGCGCGGGTACGCGGCGCCATGCGCATGCCAACCACGCCGACGTCGATCTTGCCCTGGCGCACCTTCTTTTCTTCCGCCAGTTCCTGCAGAAAATCCTGGCTTGCCTGGATGTCGAACAGGGAGGGCGAAATCGGCACTAGCACGCGGTTCACCAGCTTCACCGCATGGTCGAGGTTCTTGCCGTGCAGCCCGGCGGGCGAATCGATGACCAGCCAGTCGGCCTTGCCTTTGCTCTCGCCGGCAATGCCAATGGCAGGCAGATGGGCCGGCCTGCGCGCCAGCCACTTGGTAGCCGATTTCTGCCGATCCATGTCCAGCAGGTTCACGGCTTCGCCCTGCGCCACGAACCAGCCGGCAAGATTGATCGACAGCGTGGTCTTGCCCGCACCGCCCTTCGGATTCGCCACCAGAATCGCCTTCATGCCGCCTCCTCAGCAAAGAACTAAATCTACGCAGAGGCAACAGAGGAACCAGAGGAATTCCTTATAGATGATTTTCCTCTGTTACCTCTGCTTCCTCTGTGTTAACTATTCTTTTCTCTCCACCTGCGTCACGTCGCGCACCGCGCCGAACGCTGCCGATGTGGCCATGGCCGCATACGCCCTGAGCGCAGCCGACACCGTGCGCTCGCGCTTGACCGGCTTCCACGCGGCCGTGCCCCTGGCTTCCATTTCCCCCCAGCGGCGGGCGAGTTCCGCGTCGTGCACCACGAGGCTGATGCTGCGCTTCGGAATGTCGATCTCGATGCGGTCGCCTTCCTGCACCAGGCCGATGAGGCCGCCTTCGGCCGCTTCCGGCGAGACGTGGCCGATGCTCAGACCCGAGGTGCCGCCGGAGAAGCGGCCGTCGGTGATGAGGGCGCAGGCTTTGCCGAGGCCCTTGGACTTGAGATACGAAGTCGGATACAGCATTTCCTGCATGCCGGGACCGCCGCGCGGGCCTTCGTAACGGATGACGACGACGTCGCCTTCCTTGATCTGGTCGGCGAGGATGGCTTCCACCGCGGCGTCCTGCGATTCGAAAATTCGCGCCGGACCGGAGAACTTCCAGATGCTTTCGTCCACGCCCGCGGTCTTGACGATGCAGCCGTGCTCGGCGAGGTTGCCATACAGCACGGCGAGGCCGCCTTCCTTCGAGTAGGCGTGTTCAAGATCGCGGATGCAGCCGTTGGCGCGGTCGAGGTCCAGTTCCTGCCAGCGCTTGTTCTGGCTGAAGGCCACCTGCGTCGGCACGTTGCCGGGCGCGGCCTTGTAGTAGTGCCTCACGTCCTCGCGCTTGGTGCGGCCGATGTCGTACAGCTCGATCTGCTCGCCCATGGACTTGCACAGCACGGTGGGCAGCTCGCGATGGATGAGGCCGCCGCGGTCGAGCTCGCCCAGGAGCGCCATCACGCCGCCGGCGCGGTGCACGTCTTCCATGTGGTACTGCTGGGTGGCGGGCGCGACTTTCGACAGGTTGGGCACGCGGCGCGACATGCGGTCGATGTCGGACATGGTGAAATTGACGCCGGCTTCGTGCGCCGCGGCCAGCAGATGCAGCACGGTGTTGGTCGAACCGCCCATGGCGATGTCGAGGGCGATGGCATTTTCAAAAGCTTCAAACGTGGCGATGTTGCGCGGCAGCACCGAGGCGTCGTTCTTCTCGTAATAGCGCTTGGCCAGCTTGACGATGAGGCGGCCGGCGGCAAGGAACAGGTTCTTGCGCTCGGCGTGGGTCGCCAGCACCGAGCCGTTGCCGGGCAGGGACAACCCCAGCGCCTCGGTCAGGCAGTTCATGGAGTTGGCGGTGAACATGCCCGAGCAGGAACCGCAGGTGGGGCAGGCGGAACGCTCCATCTCCATCACTTCGTCATCGCTGCAATGCGAATCGGCAGCCGACACCATGGCATCGACGAGGTCGAGGTGGATGACCTTGCCGTGGATCACCGCCTTGCCGGATTCCATCGGGCCGCCGGACACGAACACCGTGGGGATGTTGAGGCGCATCGCCGCCATCAGCATGCCGGGGGTGATCTTGTCGCAGTTGGAAATGCACACCAGCGCATCGGCGCAGTGCGCGTTGACCATGTATTCCACGCTGTCGGCGATCAAATCGCGGCTCGGCAGCGAATACAGCATGCCGCCGTGGCCCATGGCGATGCCGTCGTCCACGGCGATGGTGTTGAACTCCTTGGCCACGCCGCCGAAGGCCTCGATCTCGCGCGCCACCAGCTGGCCCAGGTCCTTCAGGTGCACGTGGCCGGGCACGAACTGGGTAAAGGAGTTGGCGATGGCGATGATGGGCTTGGAAAAATCCTCGTCCTTCATGCCGGTGGCGCGCCACAGGGCGCGCGCGCCGGCCATGTTGCGGCCGTGGGTGGTGGTGCGGGAACGGTATTCGGGCATGGCTGTCATCCGCTGAAGCTATAATCGATCTGCCATTTTACTTCCATTCCCAAATCAAGCCTCACTTTGTCGCCTGCCTGGTTCGCTCCTCGCCATACTGCTGCGCTGACTGCGGCGCTCACCGGTCGGCTTCACGTGAGCATCCTGATTGGCAGCCGAAATTGACCTCTCCCGCTGACTACCAATGCTGACCCACCCCCAATTCGACCCCGTCGCCCTCTCGCTGGGCCCGCTCAAGCTGCACTGGTACGGCCTCATGTACCTGCTCGCCTTCCTGCAGTTCTGGTGGCTGGGGAAAAGACGCCTGGCCGCGCGTCCGGAACTGGGCATGACCGACAAGGGCCTCGACGACCTCATGTTCTACGGCGTGCTGGGCGTGGTGCTGGGCGGGCGCCTGGGCCAGGTGCTGTTCTACGAGCCCGCCTACTACCTGCAGCATCCGGCTGACATCATCGCAGTGTGGAAAGGCGGCATGAGCTTCCACGGCGGCCTCATCGGCGTGCTGGCCGCCGTCACCCTGTGGGCGCGCAAATACGAAGTCTCGTGGCTCGCCGCCACCGATTACGTCGCACCGCTGGTGCCGCTGGGCCTCGCCTTCGGCCGCATCGGCAACTTCATCAACGGCGAGTTGTGGGGACGCACCGCCGACCCCGCCCTGCCCTGGGCCATGGTCTTTCCGCAGGCCGGCGACCTGCTCGCGCGCCACCCCTCGCAAATCTACCAGGCGCTGGGCGAGGGCCTGCTGCTGTTCATCCTCCTCTGGCTCTTCGCGCGCGCGCAGCGACCGATCGGCGCAGTGTCCGGCGCCTTCCTCGTCGGCTACGGCGTGCTGCGCTCGGCCGCCGAATATTTCCGCGAGCCCGACGCCGGCATTTTCGGTCTGTCCTACACCGTGAGCATGGGCCAGTGGCTGTCGCTGCCGATGATCGCGATCGGCCTCTACCTGCTGATGCGCGCCTACCGGAAAGCCTGATGCGCAAGCTCTGGCTTGGCGGCGGCTGGCTCATCGTCGCCGCCATCGTCTATTTCTCGCTGGTGAAGCTCGCCGTCGACAGCGACATCCAGGGCGGCGACAAGCTCGGCCACCTGCTCGCCTACGGCGGGCTCATGCTCTGGTGGTCGCAACTCTACCTGTCCCGCATCGCACGCCTGCAGTTGGCGCTGGCCTTCATCGCCCTGGGCGGCGCCATGGAACTGGCCCAGGGCCTCACCCCCGACCGCTATCCGGAATGGCTCGACCTCGCCGCCAACACCGCCGGCGTCCTGCTGGGCTGGCTCGCCGCGCCGCCGCGCCTGCCCAACTTCTACCAAAGGCTCACCGCCGCCTTCCCCGGCCGGCCCCGCTAGCGCTATAATCGCGCCTCACGTGGGGCGGTAGCTCAGCTGGGAGAGCGTCGCGTTCGCAATGCGAAGGTCGGGAACTCGACCCTCCACCGTTTCACCAGAAATACCAAGGGCTTGCATCATGCAAGCCCTTTTTCATTTGGGCCATGGCCCACCCGTGGCCCATGCCTGGCCCAACAAAAACCCACTTCAAAATCTGTGCCGAGCAATTGAGTGCGTAAGTGACCTTCGCACGATTGGCCCAAATTATTTCCCTTCGTCCGGTTCGGGCACGTATTCCATCAAGTCGGAAAGCTTGCAGTTCAAAAAACGGCAGAGCTGATCGAGAACCTCCAGATCAACGCGCTCGGCAGTCTCGTGATAGAGCCGGGTCAGCGTTCCACGATTGATCCCGGTGTCCCTGGCCAAGTCGCTGATTTTTATCCTCTTCTCGCCCAGGATTCTCGACAGGTGACACCTGATCATGATCTTCTCCGGAAAATATTGTTCTTCTAGAGAACAAAATGGCTTGTAATAGGTCTTTTGCAGAGTAGAATGATCTTCAGTAGATCAATTAAATCGATTAGCGGTCGAGTTGCTCTACAAGGCAAACGTCATTTTCAACAAAGGAGAAGACCATGGCAAGCACGTTCTTGACCACCGAAGAATTGTCCCAGCGCATCAAGTATGACCCCAGGACCATCCGCGAACAGTTAAAAGATGCGGTGCTCATCGAGGGCATCCACTACATCCGCCCTTTCGGGCGGCGCAAGATTCTGTACCTCTGGGAGGCGATCGAACAGGATTTGCTGGTGTCCGGCACCTCCGGCCTAGCCATCCCCATGGCCAACGGGGGTGTTTGCCATGGGTAGCATTCGTGCCACCGGCACCAAGCTGCTCTTCCTGGATTTCCGTTTCAAGGGGCAACGCTGTCGGGAGTACACCGCGCTCGAAGACACGCCTGCCAACCGGAAACGGCTCGGAAAAATGCTGAAGCTGATCGAGGCGCAAATCGAAGCAGGAAAATTCAACTATCGGGAACACTTTCCTGATAGCCGCCTTGCTGCGCGCCTTGATCATCCGGGAGTCACCCATTACATCCCGGTCATCAATGTAGCAGGCAATGTTGCTCCTGGATTGACATATCCCCAGGCTGGCAACACCCCAAGGTTCTCGGACTTCGCCGACCAATGGTTTGCAGAAAACGAGATCAGGTGGCGCAGGACTTACCGTCGCACCATCGAGGACATCATCAAAGGCCGTCTGCGTCCTACCTTTGGGGGAAAGGAGGTCGGCCAGATCTCCAAGGCGGATATCCTGCAGTTCCGGTCCACGCTCGGCAAAGTTCAGATCCGGAAAAGCGGGAAGACGCTGTCCGCCGCAAGAATCAACTATGTGATGATGGTTCTGCGGCAAATCCTCACGGAGGCGGCCGACCGCTTCAACTTTACCAACCCCTACCGAAACATCAAGCCGGTCAAGCTGCGCAAGACCGACATCGAGCCATTCTCGCTCCAGGAGGTTCAAACCATCCTTGCGCGAGTCAGGCCTGATTACCGTGCCTACTACACGGTCAGGTTCTTCACCGGCATGCGGACCGGCGAAGTGGACGGATTGAAATGGAAGTACGTGGATTTCGAGCATCGGTTGATCCTCGTGCGCGAGACCATCGTCAACGGGATTGAGGAATACACCAAAACCGACGGCTCCCAGCGCGACATCCAGATGAGCCAGGTTGTCTTCAATGCCCTCAAGGAGCAGGAGAAAGCCACCCGCGAGAAATCTGAGTATGTCTTCTGCAACCAGCAGGGAAAACCGCTCAACCATAACAACGTCACCAATCGAGTGTGGTATCCGTTGTTGCGCTACCTCGGGCTCAAGGTTCGGAGGCCATATCAGACACGGCATACCTGCGCGACGCTATGGCTGGCCTCGGGCGAAAACCCCGAGTGGGTCGCACGACAGCTCGGTCATACCAGCACCGAGATGCTGTTCAAGGTCTATTCCCGCTACGTCCCCAATCTCACGCGCCAGGACGGCTCGGCCTTCGAGCGTCTACTGACCGGCGTCATGGGCAACCCGATGGCCGCACAACAAGACAAGAAGGAGGCTTCACATGTCTGAACACAAGTTTCCCGTTCCTCTCACCGCACACGACCCGGTTCCCGGCCAACTGCCGGCGGTTTTTCGGATTCTCTCCATTACCCGCGTCCCGGCCCCGAACTCCCGCAACCAGATCAACGAGGCTGCGCTCTTCCACGAGAAGGCCAGCATCCGGGTGACCTGGATGACCGCCCACATCGACAGCCGTCTGCGGGCGGGGAGTCTGGTCTCCATCCGCTGGATGGGCAAGCCCACATCCTGCAACGGCGCCATCCGGATCAACCGCCTGGTGCTGCTCGAACGGGCCGAACCGAAGCTCAACCCGTTCGACACCATTCCTCCCGGCTGGGTCAAGGACAGGAAGCTGGTCGATCGGGGCCGCAGGCTGTGGGATGCGATGTCGAGGCCGTTCCAGCACCTCTACAACGCGGTGCTCTGGGATGCCGGCCGCTGCCACCGGTTCATGACCGGCCCCTCGTCCATCAACGGTCATCACAACGAGTGGAACGGGAATCTCAGGCATACCATCGAGACGGCAGAGCAGGCATTGGGGCTGTCAGGCGAGAACGCCCAGGTATGTCGGCCTGTGCTGCTGGCCGCCGCCCTGCTCCACGACATCGGCAAGGCGGACGAGTACCGCTATGACCGCTCACGCCAGACGTTCACCCTCTCCGACCGGGGCGCCTTGGTGGGGCACCGCCATACGGTGCTCGAATGGATCGCTGCGGCCAGGGAAAGCAACCGGATCCTCCTCCCCGAGGCCCACTACCTCGCGCTCCTGCATGCGCTGACCTCGGTCAAGGGCGCGGAGTGGCTCGGCATCCGTGAGCCGGCCTCGCTGGAGGCCTCGATCCTGTCCATGGCCGACCGACACTCGGGGCACATGGATCTGGTGAGCCGCATGGCACCCCGCAAGGCCGGGTTCGGGCGCTATCACAGGCACCTGAAAAATCGTCCATACGTGGTACTTGATTCGGAGTTTTCGGATGGTAGCGTGGGTTGAGGAGGTAAGAAATCCATGTTCAAGGACGAGTTCAAAACCGAGTGGCAGCGCCTGAATCCGGTCTACACACGGCCCAATGACGGCTTTTTCAAAGCCATGTGGAACGCAGGCAGGGAAACCCTGCCGGGCTACTTCGCGCCTGCCCGGCTGGCATGGTGGCTGGTCAAGCGCTGCTGGCGGTATGCCATGACGCAATCAAATCAAACTTAAGGAAAAGAAAACATGAGTGAAGTCGAAATCGCAAGCCTCGCCGGCATGTTCACTACCTTCATCAGTGTGATCATCTTTTTGATCTATCTGATAACAAACGACTACAGACCGATCGAGCGGCGGGCAATACGCATGGCCATCTTGGCGGGAGTTGCGTCAGTGGCAGCAGTCATTGGCGCTGTCGTGGCGATCTACTTCTTCGTCAGCGAAGTGATCGGCGCATTTCTGTGGTTCCCGTCGATCGGCCTGGCTATCATCGTGGTTTGGCATGCGAGCAAGATCACATACCGCAAGATAGCTAAACAGTAGCCCCGTATTCGATACTGACCAGAAGCCGGAGGACTGCGCTTCCCCATCCTCATAAACGAGCAAAGGTACCGGCTTGGCACCAAGCGCTGCGTCGTGGGAATTCAGCCATTCCTCTGGTTTTTCAGCATCCATAAAACTTCTTTGGCGCGCCCCAAGACGCAGTCAAGCCTTTCCGGATCACCGATGGGAGCGCGGTTGAAGGGGCTGAGCTGTTTTCCATGAATTTATCGTAGCAGCAAAATGTTCCTCGGCAGTGATTGATCCATTGCAGACTGTCTGTTGCCTCTGCATCTAGCGCCTTTCTTAGTTGGAATCCGATTGAGGTGCCCCCAGTTTTAGTACCAAGGGCGCTTTAGTAAAAGTCCTTGGGTTGCAATTCTACA
>WBSG01000020.1 GCA_008923285.1 Betaproteobacteria bacterium SCN2 | reverse complement strand
AGTTTCACGCTTAGATGCTTTCAGCGTTTATCTCTTCCGTGCTTAGCTACCCGGCGATACGACTGGCGTCATAACCGGTACACCAGAGGCACGTCCACTCCGGTCCTCTCGTACTAGGAGCAGCCCCCCTCAAATATCCAACGCCCACGGCAGATAGGGACCAAACTGTCTCACGACGTTTTAAACCCAGCTCACGTACCACTTTAAATGGCGAACAGCCATACCCTTGGGACCGGCTACAGCCCCAGGATGTGATGAGCCGACATCGAGGTGCCAAACTCCCCCGTCGATATGAACTCTTGGGAGGAATCAGCCTGTTATCCCCAGAGTACCTTTTATCCGTTGAGCGATGGCCCTTCCATACAGAACCACCGGATCACTATGACCTGCTTTCGCACCTGCTCGACGTGTCAGTCTCGCAGTCAAGCTCTCTTATGCCATTGCACTATCAACACGATGTCCGACCGTGTCTAGAGAACCTTCGCACTCCTCCGTTACCTTTTGGGAGGAGACCGCCCCAGTCAAACTGCCCACCATGCACGGTCCCCGATCCAGTTAATGGACCCAGGTTAGAACCGCAACGACACCAGGCTGGTATTTCAACGTCGGCTCCACGACACCTAGCGGCGCCGCTTCAAAGCCTCCCAGCTATCCTACACAAGTCCCGTCACAGTCCAATGCAAAGCTACAGTAAAGGTTCATGGGGTCTTTCCGTCTAGCCGCGGGGAGATTGCATCTTCACAAACATTTCAACTTCGCTGAGTCTCGGGTGGAGACAGTGTGGCCATCGTTACGCCATTCGTGCGGGTCGGAACTTACCCGACAAGGAATTTCGCTACCTTAGGACCGTTATAGTTACGGCCGCCGTTTACCGGGGCTTCGATCAAGAGCTTGCACCCCATCAATTAACCTTCCGGCACCGGGCAGGCGTCACACCCTATACGTCCACTTTCGTGTTTGCAGAGTGCTGTGTTTTTATTAAACAGTCGCAGCCACCTTTTCACTGCAACCCCTTACCGCTCCATCCGCAGGGACTTCACGTCATCGGGGCGTACCTTATCCCGAAGTTACGGTACCAATTTGCCGAGTTCCTTCACCCGAGTTCTCTCAAGCGCCTTAGAATTCTCATCCTACCCACCTGTGTCGGTTTGCGGTACGGTTCTCGTTCACCTGAAGCTTAGTGGCTTTTCCTGGAAGCTTGGTATCAGTGACTTCGGCTCCAATGGAGCACCGTCATCATGTCTCGACGTTGACCCCCCGGATTTGCCTAAGGGATCCGCCTACGCACTTAAACCGGGACATCCAACACCCGGCTCACCTAACCTTCTCCGTCCCCACATCGCAGTGAACGAAAGTACGGGAATTTTGACCCGTTTCCCATCAGCTACGCATCTCTGCCTCGCCTTAGGGGCCGACTCACCCTGCGCCGATGAACGTTGCGCAGGAAACCTTGGGTTTTCGGCGAGGGGGCCTTTCACCCCCTTTATCGCTACTCATGTCAGCATTCGCACTTCTGATATCTCCAGCATGCCTCACAGCACACCTTCGCAGACTTACAGAACGCTCCTCTACCATCTCTTACGAGATCCGCAGCTTCGGTTACGTGCTTAGCCCCGTTACATCTTCCGCGCAGGACGACTCGACTAGTGAGCTATTACGCTTTCTTTAAAGGATGGCTGCTTCTAAGCCAACTTCCTAGCTGTCT
>WBSG01000021.1 GCA_008923285.1 Betaproteobacteria bacterium SCN2 | reverse complement strand
GTTGACGCTGTAGAAAAACCCCTTTTCAGCCGAATCGGCGGCGTAATAAGGCGGCGTAAAAATGGCGTGGAATTTTCCACGCCATTTTCATTTCCTGTTTTGCAACCGGTTAGTCGTTCCGGCGGGCCATCTCGATCAAGTCATGGGAGGCTTCCGGGGGGCGCGTTGCGGGCTATCTGCCCCACCCTCTACTGC
This sequence comes from Betaproteobacteria bacterium SCN2, assembly GCA_008923285.1. Lineage (GTDB taxonomy): Bacteria > Pseudomonadota > Gammaproteobacteria > Burkholderiales > Thiobacillaceae > UBA6918. The sequence continues at coordinate 1,653 of WBSG01000021.1, read as the reverse complement.
GCATACCCATGATGGGCCAGCTTCTCGATGTTGTGCACCAGACAGTAGAGCTTCCACTGCGCATCGACCTTCTTCTGGCTTCTCAAAGTGAAGCGGTTCAACTGTTTGTTGTGCCGGAGATTCCCGAACACGGGTTCGACTGTGGCAAAACGTCGTCCGTATTTGACCCGACCTTCCGGGCTGTCGATACGCGCTTTCATTTTGTCGGTGAAGCTGGGCTCGCCGTCAGCCTTACCCTGAAAGAATGCCACCTGCCGGGTCCGGGTTTTTTCCGGGGTGCGCAAGCATTGGTCCCGTTGTGCGCACGGTACGCAGTCTTGCTTCGCCCCTTGAAACTTGACGGCGTGGTAGCCGTTGATCACGCAGTGACTGCCGTTGCCGTACAACGTCTTGCCCGCCGGGCAGACGCAGGTGTGCGTGTCCGGGTCGTAGTGAAAGTCTTCGGGTCGATAGGGGGCTGTCTGTTTTTTGGCTTTCTTCTGGCCTGATTTGTCGTGCAGCGGGTCGGGCTGCTGTTTGTGTTTGCCCTGGTCTTTAAAACGCTCGTCGCGCTGGCGCATGCCGTTGTCGGCGATCAGGGCGTCGATGTTCAGGTCAGCGAGTTGTTTGAGGTTGGCCTCAGAGTGATACCCGGCGTCGGCGGTGATGAGGCTGGTCGGGCTGAGGAGCGTCTGTTCGTTGTCCATTGCGCCCTGGATCGCCTTGACGACGGGCACCAGCAGTTCCTGTTCGCTGCCGGTGCCGTGGGCCTGGGCATCGACGATGATCTGGTGTTTGGCGTCGACGGCGGCGACGCCGGTGTAGCCTTGCATCACGCCTTTGGATGTCGCCATCTTGGCCGACTCGTTGTCGGTGCGGTTGCTCTTCCGGATGGTGCCCTGGCTACCTTTGCGGTCTTCGGGATGATCGGCAAGCCACTGGCGGAGTTGGGCCGCGTCACGTTGCAGGCGGGTGATGCGCTGGGTTGCTTTCTGTCGAAGGTCGGCCTCGACGGGTTGGCTGTCGGCTTCGCGGTGGCGGTCGAGCATGACGCGGGCAGCGGCTTCGAGTTTGGCGGCCTGATGCTCGAAGTCGGCGCGAGTGCCGCTCTTCTGCTTGCTGGCGTTGGACGGCAGTTTGACGCCGTCGATGGCGAACATCTCGCGCCCGATCAAGCCTTGCCGGTCGCACAGGTAGAGCACCTGGGTGAAGACGCGGGCGATGTCGTCGGCGAGGGTGGAGACGAATCCGGCAAGGGTGGTGAAGTGCGGCTGGCTGTCGCCAGACAGGGCGATGAAGGTAACGTGGTCGCGGCAGACGGCTTCAATGTTGCGGCTGGAAATGATGCCCTGGCTGTAGGCGAACAGAACAACCTTGAGCAGCATGGCAGGTGGATAGGCGGCAGCGCCGGTGGCGTCATTCTTGAACCGGGCATCGAAGCCGGACAGATCGATCTCGTGATCGATGAGGTGGTTGAGGGCGTGCTCGAAGGTGCCGGGAAGCAGTTGCCGCTGGAGATCAACCGCCAGAAATCGCGGGCTGGTGTCGATGGGTTTGTAGCGCGCCATGCGGTCGGTCTCTACGCAAGATCAATGGCCCGATGTTGATGCAGGCGGGGGGCTGGGGCAAGATGCGGGGGGTGATGTTTTTGGGGCTTTTTCTACAGCCTCGTTA
>WBSG01000019.1 GCA_008923285.1 Betaproteobacteria bacterium SCN2 | reverse complement strand
GCGCCTATCCGCTGCAAACCCACGAGATGCTGTTCGACGCCCACAGCCACGCCTTCGCGGTGCTGGGCGGCGTGCCCCGGCGCGGCATCTACGACAACATGAAGACCGCCGTCGACCGCATCGGTCGAGGACGCGAGCGGCAGGTCAACCTGCGCTTCAAGGTCATGGTCAACCATTATGTGTTCGACGCCGAGTTCTGCAATGCCGCCTCCGGCTGGGAGAAGGGCCAGATCGAGAAGAACGTGCAGGACTCCCGGCACCGCCTGTGGCACGGCGCACCGGCCTTCGACACGCTGGCCGATCTGAACGCCTGGCTGGAAGTGCGCTGTATCGCCCTGTGGTCGGAGCTTGCTCATCCCGAACAGAAGGACCGCACTCTCGCCGAGATGTGGGAAGAAGAGCGACCTTTACTCATGCCCGCACCGGCACCGTTCGATGGCTTCGTCGAGCACACCAAGCGGGTGTCACCCACCTGCCTCGTCCACTTCGAGCGCAACCGCTACAGCGTGCCGGCGACCTTCGCCAACCGGCCGATCAGCCTCAGGGTCTATGCCGACCGCCTGGTCATGGCGGCAGAGGGAAACGTCATCGCCGAGCATGCTAGATGCTTCGACCGCCGGCATGCCGGCGGCCGGACGCTCTATGACTGGCGGCACTACCTCGCCGTGCTGCAGCGCAAGCCGGGGGCCTTGCGCAACGGCGCCCCCTTCCTCGACCTGCCCGAAGGCTTCAAGCGTCTGCAGGCGCACCTGTCCAAACGCCCGGGCGGCGACCGGGAAATGGTCGAGATCCTTGCCCTGGTGCTGCACCACGACGAGGAAGCGGTGCTCTCGGCCGTGGAGCTCGCGCTCGAGTCCGGCATCCCGACCAAGCTGCACGTACTGAACCTGCTCGGCCGCCTGGTCGAGCTGCCGCAGCCGGCGCCGGTCCTCACCCCGCAGGACATGGCGCTTGCGGTCGAGCCGCAGGCAAACGTGGTGCGCTACGACAGCCTGAGGGAGAAACGCCATGCAGCCTAGCGCAATGATCGACATGCTCAAGACCCTGAAACTGCACGGCATGGCGCAAGCCGTGGCGGAACTGGCGGCCCAGGGTTCGCCTGCCTACCAGGGCGCACAGGCGCTCTTGGACACCCTGCTCAAGGCCGAGGTGGCCGAGCGCGAGGTGCGCTCGGTCAACTACCAGATCAAGGCAGCCCGCTTCCCGGCCTACCGCGACCTGGCCGGCTTCGACTTTGCTCAGAGCGCGGTCAATGAGGCGCTGATCCGACTCTTGCACCGCGGCCAGTTCATGGACGATGCCCAGAACGTGGTGCTGATCGGCGGGCCGGGCACCGGCAAAACGCACCTTGCTACCGCCATCGCGGTGCAGGCCATCATGCACCTGCATCGGCGGGTACGCTTCTTCTCGACGGTGGAATTGGTGAACGCGCTGGAACTGGAGAAGCAGGCGGGCAAGCAGGGGCAGTGGGCGAACCGGCTGGCGCATGCCGACCTGGTGATCCTGGACGAGCTGGGCTACCTGCCCTTCAGCCAGGCGGGCGGCGCGCTCTTGTTCCACCTGCTCAGCAAGCTCTATGAACGCACCAGCGTGATCATCACGACCAACCTGAGCTTCTCGGAATGGGCCTCGGTGTTCGGCGACCCGAAGATGACGACGGCGCTGCTCGACCGCCTCACGCATCACTGCCACATCGTGGAAACGGGCAACGAGAGTTACCGCTTCAAGAACAGTTCAAGCTTAACCGGCAAGGAGAAAAAACCCAGGAAAACCGCAACATCCTGAGCCATAATTCGGCTCATCCGGGTGGGTCAAAATTCAGTGCAAAACCCGGGTCAGATTTGGGTGCAATTCAACA
>WBSG01000002.1 GCA_008923285.1 Betaproteobacteria bacterium SCN2 | reverse complement strand
GTCGAGGTGTCCTGGGAAGACAACAAGGGCGACAAGCGCACCGATACCGCCAAGATCGGCTGAACGCAGTCATCCTTCTGCCCGAGAAAATCTCTGCCGCCCTACGGGGCGGTTTTTTCATTACCTGGACTGGCAACTTCATGACCTTATGCCTAGCTGGGGCGCTCAGTTGATATGATTCCTTCGAAATGCGCAACGTTGGACGGATGTACGCCACAATCGGAACTGAATGAAACCTGCCTTGCGTCCCTGACATGAACCGCCGCCAACTCCTCGCTGCCATCACGCTTTCGCCCCTGCTGGCCAGGGCTGCGGCTGCGGCTGGCGTATTCGTGGTACACCCTTACGACACGCCAAGTCGCATCTATGCACGTTTCCGGCCCTTGACGCTTTATCTCGGCGGTGTCGTAGGCCAGCCCTTGCGTCTGGTCATCGCGCGCAGCTATGACGAACAAATCGAGATGATCGCTTCTGGTCGTGCCGATTTCGCCTATCTTGGCCCTACGCCTTATATCCGTGCTCGCAAGCTGGCGAAAGTGGAACTCCTGGGCGGCGAATCCGAAAGCGGCCAGGCCTTCTATCAGAGCGCCCTGGTCGTACACGCCGACAGCCCCATTGCAAAAGTCGCCGACCTCGCTGGCAAACGCATCGCTTTCGGCAATGAGATTTCCATGTCCAGCGCCGTGGCACCCAAACTCATCCTCGCCCAGGCCGGCGTGAGGCAGAAAGACCTGGCCGCCATCGAGCATCTCGATCGCCACGAACGCGTAGCGCTGTCCGTTCTGCACGGCGATTTCGACGCTGGCGGCCTGCGCCTCGACATCGCCAAAACCTACCTGCCGCGGGGCTTGCGCGTGCTGGCCACCTCGCAGCCCTTGCCGCCGCACATGATCGCCGCCTCGCCCAGGGTGCCGCCGGAAAAGATGAAACAGGCGCGTACGGCCTTGCTGCACCCCGACCCGACGGCGCGCGACGCCTTTCTCGCGCTCGGCAAGGCCGTCAGCTTCGTCGAGATCGAGGACGCCCACTACAACGTGGTGCGGCGCATGGAACGCGAACTGGAGAACTGGTGACCCGCCGCTCGCTTGCCTTCCGCCTCACCGCCATCCTGGGCGGCGCCTGGTTCGTGCTGTTTCTAGCGCTGGGCGTCGTCATCTGGCAAACCACGCAGCGGCTCGTCCAGGAAGCCCAGGTCGAGAAGGCGCGTGCCCTTGCGACACAGCTCGCGACGATTTCGCTCGATGCCGTGCTGTTGCGCGACTATGGAACCATCGAACGCTATCTGGACGACCTTTCCGGTGCGGTGGCCTATGCGGAAATTCGCCGTGCCGACGGCCAGATCCTGGGACGAAGCGGCAAGGAAACGCCCGGTCTGGAACTGCTGCGCGTGCCCATGCAGGCCGCTGGCGAGCACATCGGCGAGGTGCTGGCGCAATACGACCCCAATCCCGGCCGCCGCGCCGCCTGGCAACTGGCAGGGCTGATGGCGCTGTCACTTGCGGTTTTCGCCGGCCTCACCTTCTGGGCCTTGCGCCGGCTGTTGCTGGGAAAGTTGGTGGCGCCGGTCGCCGCACTGATCGAACAGGCCGATCCCGAGAGACCGATCATGAACGTCCCGGCCAATGTCCCAACCGAAGTCGCCGACCTGGCCGCCGCCATCGCCGGCCTGCGCGAACGAATCAGCCAGCACATCGCCGAGGCCGATGAAGCCGCCCAAGTGCGTAACGAGGCGCTGCGACGGCTTTGCTCGGAACAGCGCCTGGCCGCCGTCGGCCAGTTGGCCGGCGAAGTCGCGCACGAACTCAACACGCCGCTTTCCAACATCCTGGGCTATGCGCAAAGCGCCTTGCCCGGCACGACCGATCCAGAGTTGCGCGAATCGCTCACCACCATCGAAACGCAGGCACGCCGGGCCGGCCAGATCGTGCGCGACATGCTCACCGCAGCGCGTGCACCTGCACCAACGCTGCAGGACATCGATCTGGAAGCAATTTGCGCCGCCTTTACCCGGCTGGTCACACCACTCGCGCGCAAGCAGGGCGTTGCCATCCTGCATGAAGCGTCCGGGCCGGTGCGGGTGCGCGGCGATGCCTCCCGGGTGGAACAAATCCTCTTCAACCTGGTGTTCAACGCCGTGCAGGCCGGCGCGCATGAAATCCGCCTGATCCCCTCGGCTGAACCCACGCCGGGACTCAGCGTAGCCGACGACGGGCCGGGGTTGCCGGATTCGGTGCGCGCACGACTGTTCGAACCTTTCGTCACCACCAAGCCAGCCGGCCAGGGCACCGGCCTGGGGCTGGCCATCAGCCAGCGTCTGGCGCGCGAGATGGGCGCAGAACTGAGGCTCGTCGCCTCTGTGCAGGGCACCTGTTTCCAGCTCGACTTTCCAATGCTTGCCGAGGGTTCCGCAGCATGACTTTCAACCTGCTCATTGCCGAAGACGATGTCGCCCAGGCCAAGCTGCTAGCCAAAACAGCTGCCGAAGCTGGTTTTGAAACCCAGACGGTGCATGACGGCAATGCCGCGCTGGCCGAGTTGCGTGCTACTCCGCCCGACGCGCTCTTCACCGACCTGCGCCTGCCCGGTGCCGACGGACTCGCGCTGATCGCGGCCGCGCGTGAAGCGGATGCAGGGATGCCGATAATCCTGGCCACCGGCTTTGCCACTGCGCACAACACCGTCGAGGCTTTCCATCTGGGCGTAAACGACGTGCTGCTGAAACCGCTGGAACTGGATACCCTGCGGCTGACCCTGAAACGCCTGTATGACAGTCTCGCGCAGCGTCGCCGCATCGACCAGTTGGCTGCGCAGGTCGCCGTCCAGGCATCACCGCCGCTGATGGACAGCCGCGCTCCAGCGATGAAACACTGCCTGCAACTTGCAGCGCAGGTCGCCGCCACCGAACTGCCGGTGCTGCTGGAAGGCGAAACCGGCGCCGGCAAGGGCGTGCTGGCATCGCACGTCCACCGCCTCTCTTCACGCCGCGAAGGCCCCTTCCTCACGCTGAACTGCGGCGCGCTGCCGCCCAGCCTGCTGGAATCCGAGTTGTTCGGCTTCGAAAAAGGCGCATTTTCCGGAGCCAACGCGCGCAAGCCTGGCCTGCTCGAACTGGCGAACGGCGGCACGCTGTTCCTCGACGAGATCAACAGCGCCAGCCTCGACGCACAGACCCGCCTGCTGCAATTCATACAGGACAAAAAATTGATGCGGCTGGGCGGCGTCAAATCCATCAGCGTTGACGTACGGCTGATCCTGGCAGCCAACCGTCCGCTCAAGGACGAAGTCGCCGCCGGCCGCTTCCGTCAGGATCTTTATTTCCGTGTCCAGGTTTTCCCCATACCAGTGCCACCCTTGCGTGAACGGCGCGAGGACATTCCGGGCCTTGCCGAGTTTTTCCTCGCGCGCCACGGGCGCGCGCTCAATCCCATCGTGCGCGGCGTCGCCCCCGAGACACTGGAACGCCTGCTGAAATACGACTGGCCCGGCAACGTGCGTGAACTGGAAGGCGTCATTCAGCGTGCGCTGGTTTTGGCTGGAGGCGACACGCTCTCACTGTCCGACCTGCCCGCTGACATGCGCCCAGCCCAATCCGGCGGCACTACATTGCTTTGGCCCGTAGACGCCGCCCTGGACGAGGTAGAGAGGCTCTGGATTCGCCACATACTCGACCGCTGTGGAGGCAATCGCACACAGGCCGCTCGACAGCTCGGCATTGATCCCTCCACCTTGTGGCGCAGGCTCAAGGAATCAGGAGAATAAGAACAATACCCATGCCCGCCACCCTGCGCGCGATCCAGGCCGACATCACCACCCTCGCGGTGGATGCCATCGTCAATGCCGCCAACAATTCGCTGCTGGGCGGCGGTGGCGTCGATGGCGCGATCCATCGCGCCGCCGGCCCGCTGCTGCTGGAGGAATGCCGGCTGCTGGGCGGCTGCGCAACCGGTGATGCCAAGCTCACCCGCGGCTACATGCTGCCGGCAAAATACGTCATCCATACCGTGGGCCCGGTCTGGCGCGGCGGCAGCCACGGCGAGGCCGAACTGCTGGCTTCCTGCTACCGGCGCTCGATCGCAGTGGCCGCCGAAAACGGCCTCGGCAGCCTTGCCTTCCCCAACATCAGCACCGGCATCTACGGCTATCCTGCCGATCTGGCAGCCGGGATCGCGGTGGCTGCCGTCATTGCGGCCACCCGGGCCCGCCCCTCCGTCGGCGAAGTCGTCTTCTGCTGCTTTTCGCAGAGCAGCCTCGATATCTACGAAAACCTCCTCCACGCCTAGGCCATGCAGGCCAGCGGAACTCGGCATGCTGAGCACTGCTCAAATTGTTGACCGAACTGGTCTAGTATCAATTCAGGTTCACCCCGAAACGAGAGAGGAGCACATCCATGAGCACGCTTTCGATCAAGCCCAAAACCCACAACATCGACCTGCCAGCCATCCGGCGCGTGGAAGCCGGCCACGTGCTGCTCTGGCTGAAGCACGGCGGCAAGGATCTGCTGCGCAACTGGCCGGTTTCGCTGGGCATCGGCGTCCTGTTCACCCTGTTCGGCTACCTGTTGATGGAATACGCCTGGGCGCGTCCGCATCTGGCGCTGACCCTGACCAGCGGCTTCCTGCTGGTATCACCCTTCCTCGCCATCGTCTTCTACGAACTGTCGCATCACCATGAAACCTCGCGCGCGCTCCGCTTCGAGGGCGTGCGCCGCAACGCGGTATCCGTCGGCATGTACGCGCTGATGCTGGCCTTCATCCTCAGCAGCTGGGAGCGCATTTCCGCCATCATGGTGGGGCTGTTCTTCGAGGGCGACCTGCTGGCGGAAGGCGGCTTCTCGCTCGCCACGCTGTTCGCGCCCGAGCACCTGGGTTTCATCATTCCCTACCTGCTGGCAGGCGGCGTGCTGGCCGCGCTGGTGTTCGCGCTATCGGTGGTTTCGCTGCCGATGCTGATGGACCGCAAGGTGGATTTCGTCACCGCCCTCATGACCAGCCTGTGGGTGGTGCGCGAAAACCCGCTGCCCATGCTGGTGTGGGCCATCGTCATCGGTGCGCTTGTGCTGCTCGCCGAACTGCTCTGGTTCGTGCCGCTGGCAGTGATTTTCCCGCTGCTGGGCCATGCCACCTGGCATGCCTACCGCGACCTGGTCACGCGCCATTGATGCGCTTTTCTCCCGCGCCGCCGGCGCGGGAGGTCAGGCCGAGCGTCCGGCCCTGTCGGTGCGGTTCTTGTGCGGCATCGGGCAGTTCAGTTCCTGCGGCAGGCCGAGAAAATCCAGGATCCTGGTTATGTCCTTTTCCTTCGTCAGGTCGATGACCAGCAGGTCCTGCTCACGGCCGTCGAAATACCGGATGATGTCTTCGTTGCGCCGGGTATAGAAGCCGATGAAATGCTCCCTGTCGAAGCTCAGCGACCAATCGGCCACCGGCTTGTAATCGCGCACCACGGTCACGTAGCGCCTGAAATTGTCGTACGAATAGTTCTTGTAGAGATAGACCGTCTTGTCCTTGAAGAATGCCTCGTCCAGCTCCTTGACGGAGCTCACCCCGTTCGTCTTGCAGCTGTAGCGGCACAGGCTGTCGAACCACTCGTCGGGGTCCCTCACGGTCAGGATGAACTTGCTGCCCGGGAACAGGGCATCGACCTGGGCATAGGTGACACCCTGGGAAAACGGCTTGTCCTGGAAGGCGTCGTACTGGCTGACCATGTCGACCAGCGGCCGGAAATCGCCGGCATATAGCGCTTTCACGATGCGCATCTCCTGCTCCTGCTGGTTGGGCAGACGGTAGCCGAGCGTCTGCAGGATCGACTGCAGGCTTTTCGTGCCGGTCTTGCCGAAGCCGATGCCGAACACCTTCGGCCCCGTTCCGTTCCGGGAAGATGGCGCTGCGGCCTTGGGCCCGACTTCCAGACTGCCCTCTTTCTCCAACTGGCTGGCGAGGTGCTCGATTTCGCGCCGGCGGCGGGACAGCTTCTGCCCGGCACTGTCGTAGCGCAAGCGGCAATGCGTCTCGCGCGTGAAGGCGACGCTGATCATGGCCGCGATGGCACTGGCTGCGAGCCAGAAGAAAGCAGCCTCGTAAGCCGCAGCGTCATAGATCCGCGCGCCCCCGGAAATCGCTCCCTGCCAGTTCTGGTCGAGTATCCAGCCCAGAGCGCTTTGCAGGATGGCGGTCACGCCGAGCACGGAGGTATTGACCACGCCGCCCACGGTGCCCCCGGCGCCCGGATGGTTCACCTCGCGCGCGAAAGCGAAGCCGATGATGATGCCGCCCGCCGAAAAGCCGATCACGGCAAACAGGGCGTAGCGCGCGGCCAATGGCATGTCCGGCACGGCGAGCAGCAGTATCCAGCCGCAGGCGCTGACTGCCGCGGCGCCAATATAGGGCAGCCTGCGCAGGCCGATGCGGTCGGACAGCGCGCCCAGGGCGGGACCGCCAACGGCATAGCCGAGGAACATCGCGGCTGTGAGGCTCGCTGCCTCGCTGCGCTCCATGCCATGCGCCTGGACCAGATAAGGCACGCCCCACAGCCCGGCAAAGGTCAGCACGGGCGCGGCCAGGAACCCGGCCGCGCAGAACAGCATCCAGGTCTCGCGCTGCGAAATCACGCGCTTGAGGCTGCCGGCAAGGGACACGCCGCCGTTGTTCAGCGCTTCAGGATGAGCGTGACTGGCATAGCCGCGTTCGCTCGGATCGTCCCTCACCCACAGCCAGATGGCCAGCGCGAGCGCGAGCGTGGCGGCCGCGCTCACCACCAGCGAGGCGCGCCAGCCGATCGCCGCCACAGCCTCGGCCAGCGGCACGCCGGCCAATATGCCGCCGATGTTTCCGATCAGCAGCGAGACACCGGTCACGGTGGCGAAGCGGTTGGCCGGGAACCAGTGCCCGGCGAGCTTCATGGCGGCGACGAAGGCCACCGCGAACGAGGCGCCCATCAAGCCCCGGCCGAGCATCGCCTGCCAGAGGCTGTCAGCGCTGGCGAAGAGCAGTATGCCGGCCGAGCCGATCACGGCGGCGACGGCCGCCAGCCAGCGCGGGCCCTTGGCGTCGGCCAGCATGCCGCTGAAGACCTGCATCGAGGCCTCGGCGTAGAAATACGCCGCCGACAGCGTGCCCAGCAGCGTGGCCGCGATGGCGAATTCGCGCATCAGTTCGTCCACCATGACGGCGGGTGCGACGCGCTGGAAGAAACCGGCGAAGAACAGCGCGGCGATCAGGCCCCAGGTCAGCCAGGCCAGCGAGGCAGGCGGCAGGCGGTTCATGCCTTCAGTCGCCCGCATAAATGCAGCCGGACTGATGGGTTTCCTGCACCACGATCCGGCACAACCCGGGCAAGGCCGGCTTGAGCTTCTGCCACAGCCACTGCGCCAGGCGTTCGCTGGTCGGATTGTCGAGATCGGCGACGTCGTTGAGGTAGCGATGGTCGAGCTGCGCCCTGACCGGCGCGAAGGCGGCGTCAAGATCGGCGAAATCCATCACCCAGCCGGTGGCGGGATCGACCGGGCCGCCGACGTGGATTTCGATGCGGAAGGAATGCCCGTGCACGCGCGAGCAGGGATGCGACGCCGGCAGATTGGGCAGCCGTCGCGCGGCTTCGATGTGGTAGATGTTGAAAATTTCCATTTATTTTCTCCCGAACAGATCTTCCAGCCTGTCGCGCGCATTCGATGATGCGGATGAAGCCTCGCCCTCGCCGAAGAGTGCGTCGAGTTCGGCCTTGGCCTTGTTCGCTGCCGCAGCGTCCGCAGGCACATAGGCGTTTGGATTAGGCTTGAAGTAGCCGCAAAAGTTGGCCCGCTCCTTGTCCTTCACTTCGTCCGCCACCGGCTCGCGGCATTGCCTGGCGACTTTGGGATCGTAGAATTCGCAGAACCTGCAAACATACAACTGCGCCCGGCAGGCGGGGCATTCATCGCGCCGTTCGATGGGCGGGCTCAGGTCCTTCAATGAGGCGCCGCAGCGCCAGCAGGGCAGTGCTTCCATGGCGCTATGTTAACCTCATCAGAACATATGGATTCATCCCTCGAACACCTCGACCTCGGCCAGTGGGCCTGGGAGTTCCTGCGCCGCAACCCGGCCTATCTGGCCGATTACCGCGAATTCATCGCCCTCTGGCAGGCGCTGGAAACCGACTACGGCGCACCGCCCCACCGCGATTTCCATCGCTGGAAGAATGATCCGCGCGCCACGCGCCCGGCCTGGGACCCGGCGCTCAGCACCGGCGCCGCCTGCGTGGCCGACGAGGAAGACAGGCAGTTGATCGAGTGCTGGATGGGCTCCAAGTGGGGGTTTTACCAGTTTCCCCAGGATCCGGCCCTGCCCGCCTGGCAGCTGGAGTCGCCGCTCAACTGGCGGCCGCCGCCGGGACTCCGCTTCGACCGCCCGGCCTTGTCGGCAAGCGAGATCCGGCTGACTTTCGACCTTGCCCTGCCCCTGCCGGCCCAGCTCGAAGCCGCCAGGACCTGGCTCCTCAGCAGCCAGGCGGCATTGAAGCGGCAGGGGCTGGCCGTGCCGCACAGCCTGACAAACCAGCGTACACGCTGGACGGAACTGCTGCATGCCTGGGACAGTCAATCCGGCGACCTGCTGGACGAGGCGCGTGCCATGGTCGAAGGCGGCTATCGAGAAATCCTGCGCCTGCAGGGCAAACCGCAAGCCGACTGAATATTCACGGGCTACAATTCTTTTATTCGTATTCGTTTATTTGAACCAGGAAAAATCATGGCAATGGATGTAGTGGATTTCGAGATTTTCGGCGAAGACATGCAGTACGTGGAAATCGAACTGGACCCGGGTGAGGCCGCCATCGGCGAGGCCGGGGCCATGATGTACATGGATCCCGACATCGACATGGACACCATTTTCGGCGACGGTTCGGCCCAGCAAAGCGGCATCCTCGGCAAACTGATGGGTGCGGGCAAGCGCCTGCTGACCGGCGAGTCGCTGTTCACCACGGTGTACCAGAACCAGGGCAGCGGCAAGCGCCGCGTGGCTTTCGCCGCCCCCTACCCGGGCCGCATCCTGCCGATGGACTTGAGCAAGCTCGGCGGCACGCTAATCTGCCAGAAGGATTCCTTCCTGTGCGCGGCCAAGGGCGTGTCACTCGGCATCGCCTTCCAGAAGCGCCTGGGCGTCGGCCTGTTCGGCGGCGAGGGCTTCATCATGCAGAAGCTTGAAGGCGACGGCCTCGCCTTCGTGCACGCCGGCGGCATGCTGATGGAACGCGAACTCGGTGCGGGCGAGACCCTGCGTGTGGACACCGGCTGCATCGCCGCGCTGGCGCCCACAGTGAACTACGACATCCAGTACGTGGGCAAGCTGAAGTCCGCGCTGTTCGGTGGCGAGGGCCTGTTCTTCGCCACCCTCACCGGCCCCGGCAAGGTCTGGCTGCAGTCGCTGCCGCTCTCCCGCCTGGCCAACCGCATCGTCATGGCCGCACCCGCCGCCGGCGGCCGCGCCCAGGGCGAAGGCTCGATTCTTGGCGGCTTCGGCGGGCTGCTCGACGGCGATAACAGCTAATTCTTTGGAAATGCCATTAACAAGGCGGTTAGGGGAGGAATGGAGCAAACCGAAACAAAGCCCTCACCTGCCCTTTCATTCCTCGCTGTAATACTTTCTGACAGGAGTCCATCATCGCCCGCCCCAAGCTGATCAAAATCGCTGTCGCCGCAGCCGTTCTGGCTGCGATCGCAGCGGCTGCCTGGTTCCTCACACGTCCGCAGCCGATCGAAGTCAGCGTGGCTGCTGTGGACGAAGGGCTGGTCGAAGCCACCGTGGTCAACACCCGCGCCGGCACGGTGGAAGCCTGCCGCCGCTCCAAGCTCGCGCTGCCTGCGGGCGGCCAGATCAGTCAGATGTGGGTCAAGGAAGGCGACCGCGTCAAGCGCGGGCAGAAGCTGCTGGAACTGTGGAACCGGGACCTCTCCGCCCAGGCCGAACTGGCGAGCCGCCAGGTTGCCACGGCGCAGCAGCAGCAGCAGCAGGCCTGCATTCTGGCGGATAACGCGCGTCTCGAAGCCGAGCGCATGCAGGCGCTGGCGGCCAAGGGCTTCGTCAGCACGCAGCGTGTCGATGACGCCCGCGCCCAGGCCCGCGCGCAGCAAGCCGCCTGCGATGCCGCGCGCGCCGATGTCAGACGCGCGCAGAGTCAGATCAGCGTGGCGCGCGCGAGCCTGGAACGAACCGTTCTAGTGGCGCCCTTCGACGGCATCGTCGCGCAGGTCACCGGCGAAGTCGGCGAGTTCACCACGCCCTCGCCGCCCGGCATTCCCACCCCGCCGGCGGTGGACCTCATCGACGACAGCTGCCTTTACGTGACCGCGCCCATGGACGAGATCGACGCGCCCAAGATTCGGCCCGGCATGCCGGCGCGCATCGCCATGGATGCCCTGCCCGGCCGCAGCTTCGCAGGCACGGTGCGGCGCATCGCGCCCTACGTGACGGAAGTGGAAAAGCAGGCACGCACCGTGGACGTGGAAGTCATCTTCAATAATCCTGACGAAGTACCGAGGAACCTGCTGGCCGGCTACAGCGCCGACGTCGAGATCATCCTCGAAGCGCGCGACAAGGTGCTGCGCCTGCCGACGCAAGCGATTCTCGAAGGCAACAAGGTGCTGGTGCTGGAGAAGGACGGACGGCTGGGTGAAAGAGCCGTCACGCCCGGCCTCGCCAACTGGGCCTACACCGAGATTGGCAAGGGATTGTCCAAGGGCGAACGCGTGGTCTCGAGTTTCGAGAGCGAGGCCATCAAGGCGGGAGCGCTCGCGAAAGCCCGGGAATGATTACGCTCAGCGAGCTCTCCCGGATATTCACCATGGGAGACCAGGAAGTCCGCGCGCTCAACCGCGTCAATCTTCAGATCGATCAGGGCGAATATCTCTCGGTGATGGGCCCTTCCGGCTCGGGCAAGTCCACCCTGCTCAACATCATCGGCCTGCTCGACCAGCCCAGCAGCGGCACTTACCTTCTGGAAAACCGCGATGTCACCGCGCTGTCGGAAGCGGAACAGGCCAAGGTCCGGCGCGAACGCATCGGTTTCATCTTCCAGGCCTTCCATCTGGTGCCGCGGCTGACCGCGGCCGAGAACATCGAACTGCCGCTGATACTCGAAGGCCTGCCGCCAGCGGAACGACAGGCGCGCGTGGCCGCCGCGCTGGAACAGACCGACCTGGTCGAGCGCGCCCATCATCGCCCTGCCGAACTCTCCGGCGGCCAACGCCAGCGCGTGGCCATCGCCCGCGCCACCATTCTCAAGCCGGCCGTGCTGCTGGCCGACGAACCCACCGGCAACCTCGACCACAAGACCGGCGCCGAAGTCGTGGAACTGCTGGAAAAGCTGCACCACGAAGGCACCACCGTCATCGTCGTCACCCATGACCGCGAACTCGGCGCGCGCGCGCACCGGCGAATCCAGATGCGCGACGGCGAGATTGTTGAAGATACAAGTCCCAAGTCACAAGAGCGGCGCTTCGCGCCTTCAAGTACTTGAAACTTGCATCTTGTAACTTGCGACTTGCATCTTGAACCTGCCCGACGCCCTTACCCTCTCCTACCGCACCGTGGTCAGCTACCGACTGCGTGCCGTTCTGATCCTGCTCGCCATGGCGCTGGGCGTGGCGGCGGTGGTGGTGCTGACCGCGCTGGGCGACGGCGCGCGGCGCTTCGTGGTCAACCAGTTTGCCTCGCTCGGCACCAACCTCATCATCGTGCTGCCCGGGCGCGCCGAGACCTCGGGCGGCTTTCCCGGCGCACTGACCGGGCAGACGCCGCGCGACCTCACGCTCGACGATGCCGCCAGCATCGAAGGGCTGCGCGGCGTGAAGCGCTACGCCCCGCTCAATGTCGGCGCCAGCGAAATCAGCTTTGGCGGCCGCCTGCGCGAGGTCAACGTGCTGGGCAGCACCGCCGATCTCATTCCCATTCGCCACATGCGGCTCGCGCAGGGCAGATTCACCGCTGGCGGCGGGCCCAACCCCGCAGAGATCCTGCTGGGCGCGACCCTGGCGCGGGAACTGTTCCCGGCAGGCGACGCCATGGGCCAGCGCGTACGCCTGAGCGACCGGCGCTTTCGCGTAGCCGGCGTGCTGGCGCCGCAGGGCGAGAGCATGGGCTTCAACACCGATGAGATCGCGATCATCCCCATCGATCATGCACAATCGCTGTTCAATACGCAGACCCTGTTTCGCATCCTGGTCGAAGCGCAAAGCCGCTCGGCGATCGAGCCGGTCAAGGCCTCGATCCGCAACACCATCACCCTGCGCCACGACGGCGAGGAAGACATCACCGTCATCACCCAGGATGCGGTGCTGTCGACCTTCGACCGCATTTTCCGCGCGCTCACCTTCGCCGTTTCCGGCATCGCCGCCATCAGCCTGGCCGTGGCCGGCATCCTGGTGATGAACGTCATGCTGGTGGCGGTGAGCCAGCGCACCGCGGAGATCGGCCTGTTGAAGGCGCTGGGCGCGACGCGCAAGGACATCAAGCGCCTGTTCCTGATGGAAACCCTGTGGCTGGCGCTTGCCGGCGCCGCCGTCGGCATCGCGCTCGGCTACCTAGGCAGCCTCGGCCTGCGCCTGGCCTACCCGCAGCTGCCCGCCTACCCGCCGGCCTGGGCCAGCCTCGCCGCCATCGCCACCGCCTTTCTCACCGGCATGGTGGCGAGCCTGCTGCCGGCCAGCCGCGCGGCCAGGCTCAATCCGGTCCTGGCGCTGTCGAGACGATGAAACACATGACTCAATCTTGTTTGAACAAAGAGGACAGGAGGACAAGAGGAGTGCTATTCATGGTTTTACTCCTGCCCTCTTGTCCTCTTTGTAAGATTATTCTTCCTGCCTGGTCAGCATGAAACTCGCCGACAGCTTCCGCTTTTCCCTGCGCGCGCTGACCGCGCACAAGCTGCGCACCTCGCTTTCGGCCGGCGGCATCGCGGTGGGCATCGCCGCCATCATCCTGCTCACCGCCATCGGCGAGGGCATCCACCAGTTCGTGCTCGCCGAGTTCACCCAGTTCGGCACCCACATCGTCAATGTCACGCCGGGCAAGACGCAGACCCACGGCGTGTCGGTGGGCTCCATCGGCACCACCCGCCCGATCACGCTCGACGACGTCGAGGCCTTGCGGGCCGTGCCCAACGCACGCTTCGTCAATGGCGGCGTAACCGGCAACGCAGAAGTGCGCGTCGGCAACAAGAGCCGCCGCGTCATGGTCAACGGCGAAGGCTCGGACTTCTCGCGCGCCTTCAGCATGCAAGTGGCGTTCGGCAATTTCCTCCCCCCTGACGACCCGAATTCGGCGCGCGCTTTCGCCGTCCTCGGCGCCAAGGTGCAACAGGAACTGTTCGGCAACCAGAACCCGCTCGGCGCCGTGATCCAGGTGGGCGGCCTGCGCTTCCGCGTCATCGGCGTGATGGCGCCGAAAGGCCAGGTGCTGGGATTCGACCTCGACGACACGGTGTATATCCCCACCGCGCGCGCACTAGAACTGTTCAACCGCGAGGGTGTCATGGAGGCGCACGTGGTGTACCGGCCCGGCACGCCGGTGAAAACCGTGGTGGAGGACATCAGCCGCATCATGCTCGCCCGCCACGGTCGGGAAGACTTCACCATCACGCCGCAACAACAGATGCTGTCCACCCTCTCCACCGTGCTGGACGTGCTCACCTTCGCCGTCGCGGCACTGGGCGGCATTTCGCTCCTGGTCGGCGCGGTCGGCATCATCACCCTGATGCACATTTCGGTGAACGAGCGCGTATCGGAAATCGGCCTGCTCAAGGCGCTGGGCGCGACGCGCGCCGGCATCCGCGGCCTGTTCCTCATCGAATCTGCCGGACTGTCCCTGCTGGGCGGCGTCATCGGACTCGCCGGCGGCGGCGCCATCGCCTGGCTATTGCAGACCCTGGTGCCGGCGCTGCCGGTGCAGGTGCCCTGGGTTTACGTGAGCGGCGCGCTGGTCGCCTCCATGCTGATCGGCCTGGGCGCGGGCGTGGCGCCGGCCTGGGCGGCGTCGCGGCTTGACCCCGTTGAATCCCTGCGCACGGAATAACACTAAAATTCAGTTGAACAAAGAGGACAGGAGGGCAAGAGGAAAGCCATAAGGGTTTTACTCATGTCCACTTGTCCTCCTTGTAAATAATTTTATTTCAGGAACCAGCCTGTGGAATTCGACATCCTCTATTTCGCCCCCGGCCTGCCTTCGCACGGCGAGAAGGCCCGCGCCGCCTTCAATGGCGATGCGCTTTTCGTCAACGGCCGGCGCGTCGAGATATCGCTCACCGAGGTCGGCGTGACCCTCGGCGGCTTCAACCACGATCAGCTGTTCCTCTTCTGGCATCAGGAGGAAGGCCGCTTTGCCATCAGCCCGGCGGATGCGAACGCACAGTCGCTGCTGATCGACTCCGCGCCCGCCCCGCTCGCCGGGCTGTTGCAAGGAGCGCGCAAGGATGCCTCGCGCAAGCAGCGTCGCTCGCGCCTCGGCCTTGGCGTGCTCGGCCTCATCCTGCTGCTGCCTCTGCTGCTGATCGGCCTGCTTGTCTGGAAGTCGCATGACATCGCCGGCTGGGCCGCCGGCCACATTTCCATCGAGAACGAGCAGCAGCTGGGCGAACTCGCCTTCAAGCAGGCAACTGCCGGCATGAAGCTGAGGGAGGGTGGCATCGACGCCGCGGCAATCCAGGAAATCGGCGCCCGCCTCACCCAGGGTTCGACGTACGCCTACAAGTGGTACGTTGCCGAGGACCCGAGCGTCAACGCCTTCGCCGTGCCCGGCGGCTACGTGGTGGTGAACACCGGACTCATCCAGGCGGCAGATTCGGCGGAGGAAGTCGCCGGCGTGCTGGCGCACGAGGTGCAGCACATCGAACGGCGTCACACGCTGAAGAACATCGTGCACTCGCTGGGCCTGCGCGCGGCGCTGGCACTGGCTTTGGGCGATATCGGCAGCGGCATGCTCGGCGACATGGCCGCGCAGTTGAGCGAACTCAGGTTCAGCCGCGACCTGGAAAGCGAATCGGACCGGCTCGGCCTGCTCGCGCTGAAGCAGGCCGGCATCGCGCCGCAGGGCATGGTCAGCTTCTTCGACAAACTGCGCAGGCAGGAAGGTGCTGCGCCGCCAGCCCTGCTTTCCACGCACCCGGCGAGCGAAGACCGCATGCAGGCGTTGCAGGCCATGATCAACGATATCGGCAGCTGGCCCGCACAGCCGCTGCCCTATGACTGGACAGCCATCAAGGCGGCCGAAAAGTGAAGCGCATCTATATCGCCGCCGACCTCGCCGACGCGCAGATTGCGCTCGACTGGCTGGGCATGCGCGGCATCCGGGCGCATGTCTTCAATACCCATGCCACGGGCGGGCTGGGCGAACTTGCCGCCACGCAGATCTGGCCCGAAGTGTGGGTGGAAGATGACGAAGACGCCGAACAGGCAATGCAACTGCTCAAGGAAATCCATTTCCCCGAAGAAACCGGCAGCAAGCTGTGCCCGCAATGCGGCGAGGAGAACCCGGGGCACTTCCTGAGCTGCTGGCACTGCGGCCAGGCGCTGGTTTAGAGTTGGCCGGACTTGGTCGACCGGATCGCCGCGCAGTGTTCGCGCCGCGCCTTATTGGGTCTCATTGCTGCTTTCTTCCAGCCGCGTTTCGTAGTGGCGCCGGAAGATGATTTCCAGTTCGTCGATCACCTCGATCGCGGGCACGCCATGGATGAGGTGGCGGGTCATCTGAGCGGAGGTTTCATGCAGCAGCTTGTTGCGGTCGAGCATGGGGTAACTCGACATCAGGCGCTGAATGGCCTTCACCACGGATTCCTGCGCGGGACGCGGGATCTCCAGCGGCTCCTGCGGCACGGCATTGAGGCCTTCGGCCTCGTCGCGTGAGGCCAGGAATTCGGCATATTCGAGCAGCGCCAGCCGGCGCGCCGGCGACAGCCCCCGGAACAGCCGTAGCAGTTTCTTGCTTTCGCCGCTCACGGATCAGCGGCTACCTTTGCCGGCTGCTGCTTTCTTGGCGGGGGCGACCGTTTCGCACTGACGGAAACGCTCTTCGACGAAACTGATGAAGGCGTCCAGCAGCTTGCTGCGGAACTTGTCGGGAGAAAACACCAGCGAGAGCGGACGATGCAGCGCCGGGTCCAGCGGAATCGCCACCAGTTCGCCGAGCTTCACTTCCTTGCTGACGGTGGCGGCGGACAGGATCGCCACGCCAAGACCGGCCTGCACCGCGCCCTTGATGGCTTCGCGGCTGCCGAGTTCCATTTCGATGTGCAGATCGTCCGGATTGATGCCGTGGTCGCGGAAATACTGGTCGACCACTTCGCGCGTGCCGGAACCCATTTCGCGCGAAACGTAGGGCTGCACCGCGAGGTCCTTGGCCTTCACCACGCCCTTCTTGGCGAGCGGGTTGTCGGGGGAGCAGATCATCACCAGTTCGTCGTCGCAGCAGGCGTGCACCTTGAGGGTCGGATGGTGCGGGGCGGACTCGATCAGGCCGACATCCAGCGCATGCTCGGCCACCTTGTTCTCGATGGTCTCGGAGTTGGCCACCATCAGCCGCGCCTGTACTTCCGGATAATGTGCCTTGAATTCGCCGAGGATGCGCGGCAACTGGTATTCGGCAATGGTGGTGGAGGCCCCGATCATCAAGGGGCCGCTCACCTGGCCGGTCAGTTCGGCGACGCGCGCCTCCATTTCGCTGCCCAGCGCCAGGATTCGTTCGGCATAGCCCATGACCAGGTCGCCCGCGGGAGTCAGCGAGATGCGGCCGTGGCTGCGCTCGAACAGGCGGGTATTGAAATGCTCTTCCAGTTGCTTGACCTGAAACGTGACGGCGGGCTGCGTCATGTAGAGCATCTCGGCAGCCTTGGTAAAACTGAGCTGCTTGGCCACGGTGTAGAATACTTGCAGTCTGCGGTCAGCCATGGTTTGGCTCCGAAATAAATGTGATTCCAGAAAAGTTTTTTATTTAACCATAAGAGCGCTTACTGCGCCATAAGAACCCGCTTGAACCGGACTTTCTATACCGTTCTCGTCGCGCAGTTTTTCTCCGCCCTGGCCGACAACGCACTGCTGTTCGCCGCCATCGGCCTGCTCATGTTCTACGGTTCGCCCGACTGGCATCACCCGCTGCTGGCCAGTGTGTTCGTGGTCGCCTACATCGTGCTGGCGCCCTTCGTCGGCCCGTTTGCCGATGCCCTGCCCAAGGGGCGGGTGCTGTTCATCGGCAACGCCATCAAGTTCGTCGGCTGCGCCACCATGCTGCTCGGCCTGCCCCCCCTGCTTGCCTATTCCATCGTCGGCATCGGCGCCGCCACCTACTCGCCGGCGAAATACGGCATCCTCACCGAAATCCTGCCGCCGGAGAAACTCGTCGCCGCCAATGGCTGGATGGAAGGGTTCACCGTGGCAGCCATCGTGCTCGGCGCCATCATCGGCGGGGTGCTGATCAACCCGGATGTGGCCACGTCCGGCCTTGGCAGCCTGAAGCTGAGCGCGGACATTGCGCCACCCATGTTCGCCATCGGCATCATTACCGCGCTCTACCTGCTGGCAGCAATCGTCAATCTGTTCATTCCGCGGCTGCCCATCGACCACCGCCTGCCCAGCAAGAAGCCAGGTTTCATCCTGCACGACTTCTGGCACAGCTTCCTGCTGCTGTGGAAGGACCCGCTCGGCCAGGTCTCGCTGGCCGTCACCACCCTGTTCTGGGGCGTCGGCGCCACGCTCAGGCTCATGGTCATTGCCTGGGCCGCCTACAACCTGGCCTTCGGGCTCGACCTCGCCACCCAGATCACCGGCCTGGTCGCCTTCGGCATCGCCATCGGTTCGGCCCTGGCCGGCTGGCTGGTGCCGCTGAAAAAATCCGTAAGCGTGCTGCCGGCCGGCATCGCGCTCGGCTTTCTGCCCATCATCCTGACGGGCGTGCACGACTTCTGGCTGGCTGCCCTCGTCCTTACCCTGCTGGGCGTGCTGGCCGGCTATTTCGTGGTGCCCTTGAATGCCTTGCTGCAGCATCGCGGCCATCTGCTCATGGGCGCCGGCCACTCCATCGCGCAGCAGAACTTCAACGAGAACATCAGCATTCTATTGATGACCGGGGCCTACGCCCTGATGATGCGCGCCGAATGGCACATCCACACCATCATGATCCTCTTCGGCCTGTTCATCAGTACGCTGATGACGTTGATCTGGAAGCGCCACCGGCACGACGTGGTGCACTGAGCAAACCGCCCCGATCTCAGGCCAGCCTCTTCGCCACCACGGTGTGGAATTTCTTGACGGTATCTTCCGGCGCGGGGAATTCATCGTGACGCGAGAGCAGGATTTCCCAGCCCTTGAAGGCGTCGGTCAGCTCGTTTTCCGCGAAAAGATAATGATTGCCCGGTTCCAGCGCCCCGCCGAAAGTCGTGCCCTCGGTCAGCACATTGATGGCGGCGATGCCGCCGGGCTTGACGTGCCTGATGATGTCGTCCAGCAGCACATGGGCCCTGCCCTTGGCGAAAAACATCAGCAGGCCGATGGAGACGATGCTGTCGTAGTCGCCGTCGATGGCATAGGTGGAGAGATCCGACTGGTAGGCAGCCAACGGCAGGCCCAGCCGGTTGGCGGCTTCATTGACGCGGTCCACGGCGGTGCGGCTGCCGTCCAGCGCGCTGACCGCGCAGCCCTTCCTGGCCGCGGCGATGGCGAGATTGCCTAGCCCGCAGCCCAGTTCGAGCACGCCGCCGCTCAGATGGGGCAGCACGGCTTCCTCGAACGGATTCAGGACGAAATCGCCCCTGGCGGACTGCTGCTGGAATTGCTGCTCGAAAAATTCGACGGATTTCATCTGCAATCAAAACTCCAGTTGAAAAACTCCAGTCCGGACAAGGAGGACAAAGGACAGGAGTAAACCACTCCAGAACATTACGCCTGACTATGGCTTTCGTCTTGTCCTCATGTCCCCTTTGTAGCGCCTTGTTCAGTTCTGCGCTTTCACCACGCTCATGGCGCCGGCAATCAGGCTGGCGATATCGGCCATGTTGGAGGGCACGATGAGGGTGTTGCCGGTCTTGGCGATGTTGCCGAAGGCATCGACGTACTGCTCGGCCACCTTGAGGTTCACCGCCTGCATGCCGCCGGGCGCCTGGGTGGCCTGCGCCACCATGTAGAGCGCCTTGGCGGTCGCTTCGGCCACCAGTTTCACTGCCTCGGCCTCGCCCTGGGCGCGGTTGATGGCGGCCATCTTCTCGCCCTCGGATTCGCGGATGGCGGCTTCGCGCTCGCCGGTGGCGATGTTGATCTGCTCCTGCATCTTGCCCTCGGAGGTGGCGATGACCGCGCGCTTCTCACGCTCGGCGGTGATCTGTGCCTGCATGGCATGCAGAATTTCCTTGGGCGGGGTAAGGTCCTTGATTTCGTAGCGCAGCACCTTCACGCCCCAGTTGAGCGAAGCCTCGTTCAGCACCTGCACCACGCTGTGGTTGATGTGCTCGCGCTCCTCGAAGGTCTTGTCCAGTTCCATGCGGCCGATGACCGAGCGCAGCGTGGTTTGCGCCAGTTGGGTGATGGCCATGATGTAGTCGCTGGAGCCGTAGGACGCGAGGCGCGGGTCGGTGACCTGGAAATACAGCACGCCGTCCACGGCGAGCTGGGTGTTGTCCTTGGTAATGCAGACCTGGCTCGGCACGTCGAGCGGAATTTCCTTGAGGATATGCTTGTAGGCAACGCGGTCGACGAAGGGAATGACCAGGTTGAGGCCCGGCGCCAGCGTGGCGTGGAAGCGCCCCAGGCGCTCGATGACCCAGGCATGCTGCTGCGGCACGACGCGCACGCCCTTGCCGATGACGATCAGAACCACAATAAGCAGTGCAACCGCGATTTCCATGAGTACCCCCAGTTGTCAGTAATCCATTGCCAGTCGGCGCTCAGTTGCCCACTACCAGGACGCTGCCGCGCATGGCGCGTATGTACAGGGGCCGGGCCGTGTCGACATCGGGGCCGGCGGCCTCGGCATCCCACAGCGCTCCCCGGTATTTGACCTGCCCTTTGCCGTCCTGCCAGCTTTCGAGCGTCACGCTCTGGCCGATGTCGAGGTCCTGCAGGTCGGCATTGGTCGCTTCGGCGCGCCGCCACTTTTTCAGTGCGACCGTGCCGGCCATGCCGATCACCGCAGCGATCACCAATTGGGCGATGAAGCCCATGCCAAGCCAGGCGGCGATGCCGGCCGCCGCCGCGGCGATGCCGTAGACCAGCAGGTAGAAGGTGCCGGTTGTCAGTTCCAGCCCCACCAGGGCAAGGGCAGCGATCCACCAGATGACGTAAGCGCTCATGAGTTTCCTATCGTTTCAGCAGCACGGGGCGGTTGGACAATTCGTTGGGATTCTCCGGCCCGGCCGGAAAATGCCGCGCCAGCAATTCGGTCACGCGGCGGATGCCCTCGAACGTGCCCGTGCGGAAATCGCCGGCCCGGTAGTGCCGTTCCATCAGTCTGGCGATGTTATCCCATTCCGTCTGGTCGACTCTGGCGGCAATGCCGCGATCGGCGACGATTTCGATGTCGTGGTCGGCGAGCAGCAGATAGATCAGCACGCCGCTGTTGCCCTCGGTATCCCAGACGCGCAGCTTGCTGAACGCCTCGAGCGCGGCCTGTCGCCCGCTCAGGCCGCGCCAGATTTCGGATGGCGTCAGCGCGCTTTCCACGGCAAAGCGGATCTCGCCGCGGTGGACGGTTTCCGATTCGCGAATGGCGGATTCGATTTCCGCCAGCAGCGCCGGCGGAAAATATTTCCACAACAGCCATGCGGGCATGAACAGGTGCTTGAGCAATCGGCTTACCATGATCCGGACGCGCCCCCTCCGCCAAAACCGCCGCCGCCGCCCGACCAGCCGCCGCCACCACCGAATCCGCCGCCACCACCGAATCCGCCGCCGCCCCAGGAACCGCCGCCGAAGCCGCCGCTGCCCCAGTGGCTGCCGCGCCCGCCGGCCAGGGTCAGGAACAGGACGAGAATGGCGGCGACAATGCCGAAAAAGAACAGGCCGCTGACCATCCAGGCCAGCGCGCCGGTGCCGACTGCCGCCAGCGAAGAACCCAGCCCCTTGCCCAGGACCGTGCCGAGAATCTTGCCGCCGATGATGCCGGCAAACAGGAACAGTACGAGCTTGTCCATGTTGTCGGCTTCGACGCCAGCGGCGGCCTGCGGCGGCGGCAACGGCTCGCCCTCGACAAGCCGCATCATGCGCGACACCCCGGCCTCCACTCCGCCGGAAAAATCGCCCTGCCTGAAGCGCGGCACGATGTCTTCCGCGATGATGCGCCGGGCGACCGCATCCGGGATCACGCCTTCCAGGCCGTAGCCGACCTCGATCCGCACGCGCCGGTCGTCCTTGGCGACGATGAGGATGGCGCCGTCGTCCACGCCCTTGCGCCCAACCTTCCATTGCTCGGCCAC
Organism: Betaproteobacteria bacterium SCN2; assembly: GCA_008923285.1. Lineage (GTDB taxonomy): Bacteria > Pseudomonadota > Gammaproteobacteria > Burkholderiales > Thiobacillaceae > UBA6918. Next base: position 249,769 of record WBSG01000002.1, on the reverse strand, counting down.
GCGGATGCCGTATTCGGCGATGTCCTCCGGCACGGTCGTGGGCAGCATGAGCACCGCGATCTGGCTGCCTTTGGCAGCTTCGAACTGGGCCAGGGTGTTTTCCAGGCGGGCGACGGTATCGGGCGTGAGCGTGCCGGTAAGGTCGGTGACACGCTGGCTCAGCGCCGGAACCGCGACCTCGGCACGAACGGCGAGCGATGCCGCCAGTGCCAGCAGCATGGCCAGGAGCCATGCGCCGAGCGGCAGGTTCAGCGCCCGTGGCGGTCGCGGCATGCGATCAGTAGCCGGAACTCAAGGGGCTCTGGCCGGCCGGCGCGGCTTCGCCGCCCGAGGGCGCCGGGGACGGCTTGCCGAAATCGACCGTGGGCGGCACGGCGATGGCCTTCTCGTTTTCCACCGTGAAGTTCGGCTTCACCTTGAAGCCGAACAGCATGGCGGTGAGGTTGCTGGGGAACTGGCGCACGGTGACGTTGTAGTCCTGCACCGCCTTGATGTAGCGGCCGCGCGCCACGGAAATGCGGTTCTCGGTGCCCTCGAGCTGCGCCTGCAAGTCGCGGAACAGGCCGTCGGCCTTGAGCTGCGGATAGTTCTCCGCCACCAGCAGGAGGCGCGACAGCGCGCCGGACAGTTCGCCCTGGGCAGCCTGGAACCTGTTGAAGGCCTGCTCGTCATTGACCAGGTCCGCCGTGGCCTGGATCTGGCCGACCTTAGCGCGTGCCTCCGTCACCTGGATGAAAACTTCCTGCTCGTGCGCGGCGTAGCCTTTCACCACGTTGACCAGGTTGGGCACCAGGTCGGCGCGGCGCTGGTACTGGTTGACCACTTCCGACCACGAGGCATTGATCTGCTCGTCCGTGGTCTGCAAGGTGTTGTAGCCGCAGCCGGACAGACTGAAGGCGAGAAAACCGATTGCGAGCCATTTCTTCATTGTCATGCTCCTTTGTAAGGGGACACAGAAAATCATAGACAAAGAGTACAAGAGGACAGGCGCAAAAGCATTTTTAAGCGGCCTTTGCTCTGGTCCTCCCGGCCTCATTGTTCATTTGAGCTTTGCCATCGTTTGCTGGGCAAGGCAAAGATCCTCCCAGGCCTTTTCCTTGTCCGGCAGGTTGCGCAGGAGATAGGCCGGGTGGTAAGTGACGACGAGCGGGATGCCCTGATAATGGTGCACGCGGCCGCGCAGCCGGCCGATGGCCTCTTCGGTGTCGAGTAGGGTTTGCGCGGCGAAACGGCCGAGGGCGAGAATGATTTTCGGCTGGATCAGCTGGACCTGACGCTCCAGGTAGGGCATGCAGGCAGCGATTTCCTCCGGCGCCGGGTTGCGGTTGCCGGGCGGGCGCGACTTCAGCACGTTGGCGATGTAGACGTTGTCGCCGCGCGCCAGCCCGATCGCCGCCAGCATGGCATCGAGCAGCCGGCCGGCCTGGCCGACGAAGGGCTCGCCCTGCGCGTCCTCGTCGGCGCCCGGCGCTTCGCCGATGACGAGCCAGTCGGCGCTTTCGTCGCCCACCCCGGGCACACCCTGGGTACGGGTCTTGTGCAGTTCGCAGCCGGTACAGTTGGCAACCGCCTCCTTCAACTGCGCCCAGTCCATTTGCAGGATGCGGCTGCGGCGGTCATCGCCGCCCGTTTCCGTCATTGCCGATGCGGCGGATGCCGGCTGTTGGCGCAGGCGCCAGACCGGCGCGATGCCGAGTTCCTTCAGCACCTGTTCGCGCGACACGCTCATGGATGGACCCTCACAGCATGGTCCTCATCACCAGCGCATCCTCGCGCCCTTCCCGCGCCGGGTAATAGCCCTTGCGCAAGGCGAAGGCCTCGAAGCCGGTTTTCTCGTAAAGTTCGATCGCCGGCCGATTGCTCGGGCGCACTTCCAGGTACAGCGTGCGGACCAGTTGCTGGCGGGCAAAATCCATGGCGTGGCCCAGCAGCACACGGCCCAGTCCCTGCCGGCGCCAGCCCGGCGCGATGGTGATGTTGAGCAGATGCGCCTCGTCGAGCACCCTCGTCAGCACCGCATGGCCGATGATTTCCCCGCCGACCTCGTAGACCCAGGCGTGATAGCCGGCATGGATGGAATCGATGAAATTGCCGGCGCTCCAGGGAAATTCATAGCTGTCCTTCTCCACCAGCAGCACGGCCGGGATGTCGGCATCGCGCATGGTCCTGATGTTGTGGACCAGCTTGAGCACCGCGCTCATTTGTAGCCTCGCGCGTGGCGCTCGGTGGTGGTCATGGCGACCTTGTCGCGCAGATAGAGCGGCTGGGCGGCAGCAGCGTCGACGCCGCCGCCATTCGCCAGCAGGCGCGCGCCGAGCGCGGCCACGGCAGCCGCTTCGGGAAACCGCTGCGGGTGAGTGTCGGATAACTGCAGATGGTGCGCCAATTCCTGGTCCAGGATGGCAAAGCCGCTGCCCACGCCGACCCAGCCCGCACCCGGCAGCCCGGGCAATTCGCCGATGGCGGACAGGCACGGCTCGACGAGCGCACGCCAGCTGTCGCCTTCACGCTCGTAAGCCGCGAAATACACTTCGTCGAGACGCGCATCCAGGGCGCAGGCAACGTGGTCATGCTTAGACGCTTCAGCCAGCGCTTCAAGGGTGCAGACCGGCATGACCGGCAGATCCAGCCCCAGAGCCAGTCCTTGCGCCACGCTGGCGGCAATGCGCACGCCGGTGAAGGAACCGGGGCCGGCGCCGAAAGCGATGCCGCCGAGATCCTGCAAGCTGCAGCCGGCCTCCCTCAGCAGTTGATCAAGCATGCCGAGCAAAATTTCGCTGTGGCGCTGCCCGGCCAGTTCGCCCAGCGAGCGCACCTCGCCATCGCGATAAAGGGCGACGGAACAGTACTCGGTGGAGGTTTCGACAGCGAGGATGCGCATGCCGGCATTATCCGGTTTTTTGAAAAGCATGGACACAAAACAAGTCGACACAGAGGGAACAGAGGTAACGGAAAAAATCAGTTTTATGGTTTCCTCCGTTACCTCTGTTTCCTCTGTGTATACACGATTTTTATTGCCGTGCTTCCAATGGCGCGAGGATTTCGAAGCGCACGCGTTGCCAGGGATCGCGCGACTCCACCAATCTGGTAATGCGCGCTTCCAGTTTTGCGCCATTGTCCATGAGGCGCGCGATATCGGCATTTTCGCGCCGCGGCAGATAACCCAGTTTCTGCCCTCGCCAGTCCACGCGCACGGCTTTCGCGTCATAAGGATTGTCCGGCTCGCGCACCAGTTCGAGGGCATCGCCGACTTTCATTTCATCCCACAACTGCTTGCCGGCGTGGTACTGGAAGCCGGCAAGCGGCGAATCCTGCAGCAGGATGTGCGCCTGCGTCTCGGCCCAGGCGTGGAGGCAAAGGCAAGCGAGCGCGACGGCCAGCCAGCGGGTCACGCCGTCACCTCGGTCACGAAAAAGCCGCGCACATCCTCCAGCTTGCGCGTGCGCTGCATCGGCGGCAGCGCATCCAGCACCTTGCGGCCGTAGGCCTTGCCCATCAGACGCGGGTCGCACAGCATGAGCACGCCGCGGTCGGTCTCGGTGCGGATGAGCCGCCCGGCGCCCTGCTTGAGCGAGATCACTGCTTCCGGCAGCTGGTAGTCCATGAAGGCGTTGCCGCCGGACTCATTGATGCGGGCGATGCGCGCCGCCACCACCGGGTCATCCGGCGGCGCGAACGGCAGCTTGTCGATGATCACCACCGACAGCGCCTCGCCCGGCATGTCCACGCCTTCCCAGAAGCTCTGGCTGCCCAGCAGAACGGCACGGCCTGACTGCTGGAAACGTTCCAGCAGCACCTGTTTCGGCTCGTCGCCCTGGGCCAGCACCGGGAAATCCAGCCCGCGCTGCTTGAAGGCCTCGGCCAGCATGGCCCTGGCGTTATCGAGCGCGCGCAGCGAAGTGAACAGCATGAAGGCGCGCCCCCCACTCGCCTCCAGCACCGGCAGCGCAGCATCGACCACGGCCTGGGTGTGCTCACGCGTGTTGGGTTCGGGCAAGCCGGTCGGCAGGTAAATCAGGCCCTGGCTGGGGTAATCGAAAGGGCTGTCCACGCACAGGGTCTTGGCCTCTGCCAGGCCCAGGCGCGAAAGCAGGTGCGAAAAATCGCCGCCGACGCTGAGCGTGGCCGAAGTCAGCACCCAGGCGCGGCCGTCCTGCATGACCTGGGCGCCAAAAAAATCGGCCACCGACAGCGGCGTGGCGTGCAGGGTCATTGAGCGGCCCATGGTTTCCACCCAGCGCACCCAGTCGGCCTCGTCCCTGCCCTGCCAGTTCTCCAGGCGGCGGATCATGTCCTGCGAGCGCACATGGCAGTCCGCGAGTTCTTCGGCGCGCTCGGCCTGGGCCTTCAGCCCTGCATCGAGTTCGGCCAATGCAGACTTGGCTGCTTCCAGCGCGCCGACGAAGTCGGCGCGGTTCTGCGCCAGTTTTGCCGGCAGGCGCAGGTTCAATTCCGGCACCGACATCCTGAGGCTCTTCGCCGCCTTGTCGAGCTTTTCTGCGGCCTGCGCCAGGGCCGGCGTGTCCTTCGCGAACACCAGCGCGGTCTGGCGCGCATCGCGCGCGAGGTCGATGACCTGGCCTGTGGACACCGACTGGCCGAAGAACAGCGCGGCGGTATCGGCCAACTGGTGCGCTTCGTCGAGGATGACGTTGTGGCTGGCCGGCAAGAGTTCGGCCACGCCTTCGTCGCGCAGCCACAGGTCGGCGAAGAACAGATGGTGATTCACCACCACCAGTTCGGACTCCAGCGCTTCCTTGCGCGCTTTCATGACGAAGCAGTCGCGAAAATGCGCGCATTCGCTGCCGAGGCAGTTTTCGCGCGTGGACACGGCATAGCTCCAGGCCGGATGGGTTTCGCGGATGCCGGTGGCCTCGCTGCGGTCGCCGCTGTCGCTGGTCAGCGCGAAACGCTGGATACGGTGCAGGGTCGCGGCCTCGTCCGGACTGGCGAAGCGGCCGTCGGCGAGGTTGCGCTCGAGATGGAAGTGGCAAACGTAATTGGCGCGGCCCTTCAGCAGCGCAGTCCTGACCGGCAGCGACAGGGCTTGCAGCACGGCCGGGATGTCGCGCCGGTAGAGCTGGTCCTGCAGGGCCTTGGTGCCGGTGGAGACGATGGTCTTGCCGCCTGCGAGCAGCGCCGGCACGAGATAGGCCAGCGTCTTGCCGGTGCCGGTGCCGGCCTCGGCGACCAGCACGCCGCCCTCGGCCAGCACAGCGGCGATGCCTCTGGACATGTCCAGTTGCTGCGGACGAAATCGATACTGCGCCAGGCGAGCGGAAAACACCCCATCGGAGGCGAAGATTCTTTCCAGTTCTGTGAAAGCAGTCGTCACGTGCTGCGCTCGGGTGCGGAACAAGAGCCGCATGTTACCGCAGCCAGGGTGGACGTTGCGCCTGAGCCTGCTGTCGGCCGCACCGCCTTCCGGGGCGGAAACACCGGCTGCCAGACAGTCCGTTCGAAAGCAGGCGCCAGGCCGGCAGGCTTCGACCCTGCCGGCACATTGCTCAGATGCGCGATTTCGGCCCCGCCGGAGTCAACCAACGTCGGCAAACGCAGTTGCGAGCCCTGTCAGTGCTTGCCGGAACGCCAGATGGAAAACAGGATCCACAGGCTGTTGAAGAAGGCGATCAGGAAACCCAGCAATCCGAACAGCGGCAGGCCGAACAGGGTCGGCCCGCCCTCTACCGTCATGATGATGGACGAACCGATCACCAGCGAAGCGGTGAGGATGCCCATGGTCAGGCGGTTGCTGGCCTGGTCCAGCTGGTGGCCGAAATGGTCGAGCCGCTTGAGGTCGAGGTCAATCCTGATGCGGCCGCGGCGCGCCTCGCGCAGTAGATGGGACAGGTCGCGTGGCAATCCGGCAATGATGCCGGCGACCTCGCGCAGGCTTTTGCGCCCGCGCGCCATCAAGGCCTGCGGCGTGTAGCGCTCGCCGATCACCTGCTCGATGAAGGGCTGGATCTGGTCGACCATGTGGTAATCGGGGTTCAGTTGCTGCCCGAGGCCTTCCAGGGTGATGATGGTCTTGAACAACAGGGTCAGGTCGGCCGGCAGCACCAGCGAGTTGTCGCGCATGATGGTGGTGATATCCTGCAGCAGCGCGCCGACATTGACGTCCTTGATCTTGAGGTCGTCGTAGCTGAACACCAGTTCGGCAAGATCGTGCGTGAGACGCGCCTCGTCGATCTCGGCATCGCCTGCCCAGTCGAGCAGCACTTCGCGTATGCCGTTTTCGTCCCGATAAACGATGGCGTGCAGCAGATTGACGATCTCGTTGCGCCGGCGCTCGGTGAGATGGCCGATCATGCCGAAATCGATGATGCCGATGCGGTTTCCCGGCAGGAAGATGATGTTGCCGGGATGCGGATCGGCATGGAAATAGCCGTCCAGCAGGATCATTTTCAGCACCACGTCGCTGCCGCGCGAGCCCAGCACGATGGCGTCCAGGCCGTTTTCTGCCAGCATCTCGCGATTGACCCCCTTGATGCCGCGCAGTTCTTCCTGCACGTTGACCGCATGCGAGGTGTATTCCCAGTAGACCCTGGGTATGTGCACGTTCTCGTCGTGCGCGAAGTTGCGAGAGAACTTGTCGATGTTGCGCGCCTCGCGGATCATGTCGAGCTCGCGGATGATGGAACGACGGAACTCTCCGACCATGCGCACTGGCTGGTAGCGGCGCATGTCGGGCATTTCGCTTTCGACCAGCTTGGCGACGTGTTCGAGGATACGCAGGTCGGCCTCGATCTTGGCCTCGATGCCGGGGCGGCGCACCTTGACCACCACCCTGCTGCCGTCGGCCAGCACTGCCCGGTGCACCTGAGCGATCGAGGCGGCCGCCAGCGGCTCGGCCTCGAATTCGGCAAACGCTTCTTCCGGCGGGCGGCCCAGCGCCTTGGTCAGCTCGGCGTGGATGAGCGCATAATCGGAAGGCGGCACGCGCTGGTGCAGCTTCTCGAATTCATCGATCCAGGCCGGCGGAAACATGTCCACCCGGGTAGCCATCAGCTGGCCGAACTTGATGAAGGTCGGGCCCAGTTCCTCCAGGGCCATGCGGATGCGGACCGCGGGGTCCAGGCGCGAAATCTCGTTGGTGGTCTGCCAGTGCAGGAGGCGGCCGGCGCGCTCCAGCGCATGGGCCATGCCCAGCAGGCGGACGAGATCGCCCCAGCCGTAGCGGATCATGATGGAGGCGATTTCGTGCAGACGGTGGAGGTCGCGGATGACGGTGATGGTTTCCCAGAGCATTTATGTTTTGTTTCCGTGGCGGCGGGGACAGATGTGTCGAATTCCGTTTCACCTTAAGATTAAGCCATTCCGGAGGTTTCCTTAACCAAATATTTGGCGGACCTGTCTTCGATGATGCCTCTCCTGCGCGCACTCCCATTCGTTCTGGCAGCCTTGGTGTCGGGCACGGCGGCGCCGGCATGGGCAGCGCCAGCGCCGCCCATGAACGCAGAAGATCTGGACGCCTGGTTCAACGCCAAGAGCACGGCCGAGGTCAACGAGGGCCAGTTGACCTTTCTCGGCACGGCGCCGGACAAGCCCGTGCACCACCATCAGAACCGCATACGCATCACCGAGGACAGCCTCGCCAGCGGCTGGACCGAGCTGGAGCAATGCCACGACAATCTCGATGCTGTCCCGCGTGCCCAGATCACTTTCCGCGCAGGCTATATCCGCAACCTGCGCCTGCTGGAATCGCGCGCCATCGGCAAGGCCTGGGTGGAGGGCGCTTCGGTACAACTGCGGGAGGTCGGCACCGGCGCGCGCCTGTGCCTCGCGGCGCAAACCCGCGCCCTCAATGATTCCGGCAGCGGCTATTTCACCCTCAACAACGGCCCTTACATGCGCAAGTTCCTCGATGGCTACTACCCCATGCAGGTATCGCTGAAGCTGGAGTACCCGGCCGGACTGTTGCAGATAATCGACATTTCCCCACCCGAACAGACCGGCTTTCGGGTCCGCCAGAAGGCCGGAATGGTCAATATTGATACACTATTCGAGGGCGAGTTGCGCACGCAGGTACAATTTGAGCGCCTGCGCTAGTCCAGCCGCACACAAATGCCTGAAACGCTGGTAGCATCAGGCTTCCACTAACCAAAGGAGAATCCATGAACAAGTCAGAACTGATCGATGCCGTCGCCCAGGGAGCCGACATCAGCAAGGCAGCGGCCGGCAAGGCGCTCGACGCAGCCATCGAGGCCGTCGTCAAGGCCGTGTCCAAGGGCGACACCGTCACCCTCGTCGGCTTCGGCACTTTCAAATCCTCCAAGCGCGCTGCCCGCACCGGCCGCAACCCCCAGACCGGCAAGGAAATCAAGATTGCCGCCACCACCGTGCCCCGCTTCACCCCGGGCGCTGGCTTCAAGGCCGCCGTTGCTGGCAAGAAGGCCAAGAAGAAGTAAATCGCAGATTACGAAAGTGGCGCATCGACATGCGCCACTTGTCGATCAGGCATAAAAAAACCGGCATGGCCGGTTTTTTTATTGTCTGGTCAAGACCTCTGTTCTTGCTGTGTTCAGAATTCCCAGGCAAAGCCGGCCTGGCCAAATTCGCGGTCGTTGCCATGGCCGATCGCAGCCGACACCTTGAAGCCGTCGAAGATTTCGTAGCGCAGTCCGACAGCCTTGTCCGGCCCGGAATGCTCCTCGCCGAAGATTTCCGCCGTCAATTGCAGCCGCTCCGCCAGCGGGTACTCGTAACCCACCCCCCAGGTGCGCAAAGTCTCGCGGTCTCCCGGAACCTTGACATGCGTTGCGCCGGCATTCAGGTGGATGATCTGTCCGTTCTCGAAGCGGTAGGAAGCCAGGCCGGTCAGGGCGTATTCGTGCTCGGTTTCTCCTTCCGCACGGGTACGCCCGTAGTCAAAACGCGCGCCCAGCGACCAGCCGATTTCGTTCTGGTAGGGCACCCACTTCGCGCCAACGCCAACGCCGCGCAGGGTCACGCTGGGGCTGGCGGAAGCGTCGCGATCACGCGACACGCCGACTTCCAGTTCCAGGGTTTCGGTCGGACCAAAGCCGAAAGCCATTGAACCGCCGCGCGTTTCATCGTCCTGCTGCCAGACGCCCTCGACTTTCATGCCACCCTTGCCCAGCGTGCCGGCGTCATCGACATTCATCGGCGCCTCGGCATGGGCGGCCGACACCGCGAAAACTCCCGCCGTCAAGATCGGCAACAATGAAATTCGTACCTTGTTCATCTCTCTGTTTCATCTCTCTGTTCCTTAAAGTCTGTTGATACGGCAATCCAAGCCTTCAGTGCACACATGATTTAATGCAACCATGTTGCATATTGTGCACATAAAGCCGGCGCAGACCAAGTTCAAATAACAATCAATTCGATTGCAAACATCAATAGCTGAGGGAAGCGGGACATCTGCCGAGGCACGGAACCGATTGCCAGAAGGCCGGCACGAAGGCCCGGCCCGGTTGGCTGGGCAATTAAACCTGTTGGGTAATCTTGGTGGGCAGTACTGGGATCGAACCAGTGACCCCTGCCGTGTGAAGGCAGTGCTCTACCGCTGAGCTAACTGCCCAAGATTAGAAGCAGTCCGAACGGACGGGGCGAATTTAACCACAAGCCCGCCCATGTGGTCAAACGCCGATACGTGCTTTGGCGTAAAATGGCGGGTTTTCGGCAGTCCGCATTCCCATGGTCAGAACCCGCTTTGCCCCCTCCCCTACCGGCTACCTGCACATCGGCGGTGCGCGCACCGCGCTGTTTTCCTGGGCCTACGCCCGGCATCACCGCGGCCAGTTCATCCTGCGCATCGAGGACACCGACATCGAGCGTTCCACGCCGGAGGCGGTGCAGGCGATTCTCGACGGCATGCAATGGCTGGGGCTGGAGCATGACGAAGGCCCGTTTTACCAGACCCACCGCTTCATGCGCTACAAGGAAGTGATCGAGCAGTTGCTCGGCAGCGGCCACGCCTATCACTGCTATTGCAGCACCGAGGAACTCGACGCCATGCGCGAAGCGCAGCGCGCGCGCGGCGAAAAGCCCCGCTACGACGGCACCTGGCGCCCGGAGCCCGGCAAGACCCTGCCGGTGCCGCCGTCGGGCGTACAGCCGGTGGTGCGCTTCAAGAACCCGCTCACCGGCAGCGTGGCCTGGAAGGATCTGGTCAAGGGCATCATCGAGATTTCCAACACCGAACTCGACGATCTGGTCATCGCCCGCGCCGACGGCACCCCCACCTACAACTTCTGCGTAGTGGTGGACGACTGGGACATGAAGATCACCCACGTCATCCGCGGCGACGACCACGTCAACAACACCCCGCGCCAGATCAACATCCTCAGGGCGCTGGGCGCCGAGGTGCCGCAGTACGCGCATCTGTCCATGATCCTGGGCGATGACGGCACCAAGCTGTCCAAGCGCCACGGCGCGGTATCGGTGATGCAGTATCACGAGGACGGCTACCTGCCCGAGGCCGTCATCAACTACCTGGCCCGCCTGGGCTGGTCGCATGGCGACGATGAGATTTTCTCGCGCGGCCAGTTCATCGAGTGGTTCGACCTCGACCACATCACCGCTTCTTCCGCCCAGTTCAATACCGAAAAGCTGCGCTGGATCAACCAGCACTACATCAAGCAGGCCAGCGATGCCGACCTCGTTGCCGACCTCAGGGAACGCATGGGCAAGCGCGGCCTCGACATCGACCAGGGCCCGGACGCATTGAAAGTGGTGGCTCTGGTGAAAGAGCGCGCGGCAACGCTGAATGACCTCGCCGACGAGGCCATGTTGTTCTACCAGGACCTCGCCCCCAGCGCCGACCTGCTCTCGCAACATGTCAGCGAAGAAAACCTCGCTGCCCTGCATGCGCTGAAAGACCGCCTGGCCGACATCGACTGGACCCGCGAAAGCCTGGGCGCCCTGATCAAGGAGGTGGCCAGGGAATACAAGCTCAAGATGCCCAGGCTCGCCATGCCCGTGCGCGTGCTGGTCACCGGCGAACCGCAAACCCCATCCATCGACGCGACCCTGGAACTGCTCGGCCGCGAGCGCGTGCTGGCCAGGCTGGCAGAACACCTGCCGCACCCTGGAATGTGACTGTCGCGACTGGAAAGTCACACGCTTCAAGGTATAATGCCGCTCGCGCTGGTGTAGCTCAGTTGGTAGAGCAACTGATTCGTAATCAGTAGGTCGGAGGTTCGATTCCTCTCACCAGCACCAGTTAAAAGAAAGGCTTGGGGATTCGCGCTCCAGGCCTTTTTTGTTCATGCAGGCTGTTGCGCAAGTCAGTCCGGGTCGTTTGTTGCCGCATGCATGTTTTCATGCCCGCGGATCACGGAAACCGCCCCGGTTGGCCGCTTGGCCCGCGAGATGGAACTCGATGCGATCCTCGAACGGATCCCCGCCTGCCGTGTAGGTTCTGATGCTGGCTCTCCCAACCCCATTCTGCCTGCCAAGGCCGTCGTCGGCAGGTGAATTGCGGCCGCACCGGATGTGCAGGACCCGTTTTGCAACGAATGACAGGAAGTTTCTCAGCACGCGCATGTGATTGGAACCTCAAGCCTGATCGGCAAATTCGACATCGTAAGCATACTCCCGAATGAAGGGCGCAAGCACGGGAACGATCGGGGCGAGCTGTTTTGCGTATCGCTTCCAGCGGTAGACGGCATCGCGGCTGAGCGGACGCGTGACCTGGTGGTAGCTGGGGGTGTTGATCTTGCCGCGCTCGGCTGCGTGTCGGGCGAAATCGCGCACCCGCTCGTCCCAGGGCAAGCCGAGGAAAGCAAGCAGGCCTTGCACTTCCGCATCAAAGTTCCGTACCAGATCCTCGTAGCGGATGCGATGGGCCGTCAGGCCCAGCTCGCGCTCCACTCGCAGCCACAGGCGCATGGCATGGCGGTAGAGCTGCGCGGTGGTATCCAGATGGGCGAAATTGAGCATGGCTTCGTTGGGGCCGAAGGGGTGCATGAAGCAGCTCAGGCACACGTCCAGCGGATGGCGCAAGGCCAGGATGAAGCGCGCTTTCGGAAAAATGCGGACAATCAGCGGCACGCGGATGATGTTGAGCGGGAATTTGTCCACCAGCGTCATGCCCGGCTTCAGCGCCAGGTGCTCGGCGACAAGATCGAAATAACGGGCCTGCATTCGGCGGCGCGCCTCCCGGTCCGGCGCGGTTTCCGCGGCGAGGTTCTCATATTCGTTGGCCAGGGTCAGGATGAGGGGCTTCTCTTCCAGGGTTTGTATGGCCGGATGGCTGTCGAGGATCTGGTCGAGCAGCGTCGTGCCCGACCGGGGGAAACCGATCAGGAAGACGGGCGCAGGCTCGTCGTCTGCGACATCGGTCGCCAGCCAGCTGTCGCCGAGGGGCGTGTCGGCAAGCTGCTCGACCGCCGCAAGATAGTTTGCCGGATTGAGTGTTTTCACCGCCGGGTCTTCGGACTGGGCCTGGTTGGCCAGGGAAAAATGCTCGAACGCGAGTCCGCTTTGCCCGAGCTGTTCGTGCAGCAGGCCCATCTCATGGTGGTAGCCGACTGCGAGACGCGCAGTCAGACGCACCCTGGAAAGCTCCGACAGCCGGCTCAGCGCCTCGGCGTGCCGCCCGTCTCGCCTGAGCAGCTTGGCCTCGACGATTCTCAGAAGAGGCGCATCCGGCGCCAGGGCGAGGCCTTGCGCCACCGAGTGGGCGGCATCTTCCAGCCTGTTGTCGGTTTCCTGGGTATCCGCCAGCCGTGCCCAGGCTTCCGGCAAGGGAGCCGTACCGTCGACAGCCCGGCGCAGATGGAACTCGCCCTTTCCCCTGTCGCCCGATGCCAGCAGCAGAAGGCCGAGGTTGTAGTGTGCGTCCTGGAAATCCGCATCCAGTTCCAGCGCTCTCTCATATTCGGCGCGTGCTGCCGGAGGCTCGTTCAGGGACAGGCAGGCGTTGCCGAGATTGAGATGGTATTTCGCAATGCCGGGTTCGATGTCGATGGCGTGCCGGATGCAATCTCTGGCGTCCCGCGGGCGGCCACCGAGGTTGTGCAGGACTCCGAGCAGATGCCAGGCTTCATGGTTGTTCGGCTGCCGCGCCGTGATTTCCCGGCAGACATTCGCTGCCTTTTCATATTGGCCTGACCCGGCCAGTTCACGGGCGAATTCGATTTGTTTGGCGAAATCCATATTGGTGGCAGAATTGAACGCATGTGGAAAGCGGGTTGCCGCATGTTCCCACATAGCCTTCGTTTTTTGAAACCTGGCCGAAGCCCGTTCCGGGCGGAAGGCGCCACCCGACAGGAACACCATGGCATCCGTGGAAAACTGGGAACTCGCCAGTTACATCGTCACCGTCATCGGCCTGCCGCTTGCCATCGGCGTGTTCCTCTACGAACAGCGCAAGGAGCGCGAAAACGAGGACGAGGAAGCCTATCAGCTGCTGTCCGACGCCTACACCGATTTTCTCAAGCTGGTGCTGGACAACCCCGACTTGCAGCTGCGCACGCACACCCATGTTGCGAATCTCAACGCCGACCAGCGCGAGCGCATGCTGGTGCTGTACGAAATCCTCATCGCCCTGTTCGAGCGCGCCTACCTGCTCGCCTACGAGGACGACATGACGGACCGCAAGCTCCGTCGCTGGCTGTCGTGGGAGGATTACATGCGCGAATGGTGCGGGCGCGAGGATTTCAGGAACGCCCTGCCGCATCTGCTGCAGGGAGAAGACGCGGATTTCAGCCGCTACATCAGCCGTCTGGCAGAGGAAGAAAAAGCCAATCCATGAACGAAAACGAACAACTTGACCCCTCCTTGAACGTGCTCGGCGAGGCATTGCAGGCCTGCAGCCATCACCCGTTGACCGGCTTCTATCGCGATGGCAGCTGCAATACCGGGCCTCTGGATGTCGGCCTGCACGGCGTGTGCGTGGTGGCGGACGAGGCCTTCCTCGCCTTTTCCAGCTACACCGGCAACGACCTCGCCACACCTGCGCCGGAATACGGCTTCCCCGGCATCAAGCCCGGCGACCGCTGGTGCCTGTGCGCGAGCCGCTGGCAGCAGGCGCTGGACGCCGGCTATGCGCCCAAGGTGGTGCTGGGCGCCACGCATCAGACTTCGCTGAAAGTCGTTGCCCTGGATGATCTGAAGGCGCATGCGGCAGACCTGAACTGAAGTCGCTGCCCGGCGATTGCGCGCGCAAGACGGCTCCGCTCAGTTCTGCATCGAGCGCATCTCGATCTCGATCCAGTTCCTGAAGACTTCGGGTGACCACAGCGACTTGATGTAGACCACCACGTCATCGATCTCGCCTTCCGTGAGCTTGCCTTGCCAGGCCGGCATGTCGCCCACGCCGGGCGGGCTGCCTTCGCGGATGCGCTGCTTGAGCACCTCGGTCGGGTGATGCCAGGCATGCGCCGTATCGTCCAGCGGCGGCGGCGGATACATGCCGTCGGCGCGCTTGACGCGCCAGTCGCCGGGCTGGCCGCGGCCTTCAGCGCCATGACACTCGAGGCAGTGCTTCTCATAGACCAGGCGGCCGCGTTCGACCTGGTCGGACTTGAGCCAAGTGTCAGGCATGGTGGCCGCCTTGTGTGCGGGAACCGATGCCGAAGCAGTGGCGTCGGGCGCGGTTTCGGCAACCCGGTCACAGGCGGACACCGCCAGCGCAAGCAGGCAGGCTGTCAGTGCATGAACTCTGAACATGTCTCCTCCGGTAGTTGCCGGGTTGCCAAAAAAATGAATCACTCGACGCCGATGAATGCCACCAGGCTGTGCTTGCCGCCCGGCGCGAGGGTGATTTCGTCCGGACTGGCGTTGACGGTTTCCACGCACACCATGTCCTTGTACTCGCCCGCCGCCATGTCGGCGAAGCCCTTTTCCTTTTCGCTCCACGGGTTCCACACCACGCTCGACTGGCTGCCCAGCTTGGCCACGCGGATGCTGCGGCCAAACACGGGGTCTTCGATCAGGCAGTCGGCGGCAGTGTCGATGTAGACACGGTCGGTCTCCTCGCTGAAGGTAACGGGCCCGCTCTGCGTGAACTGCTTGAAGTCGCGCGTCTTGTCCAGATAGGCCGTGCCGTCGAGGCCGCGCACTTTGGTCTGGTTGATGTCGCCGACGCGGAAATAGGTATGCAGGCCGTCGGTGATGGTGAAAGGCGCATTGCCGGTGTTGCGCGTGAGCAGTTCCATTTTCAGCGCGGCGCCGACGGTGACGATGAGTTCGAGATCGAAGGCGTGATCCCAGATCGCGCGGGTGGATTCGTCGTCCCTGATGCCGAGCCTGAGCACCACGGTGTCGGCAAGGTCGGTCTTCGCCTCGCGCACTTCCCACATGCGCACGCGCACGAAGCCGTGCACCCCCTTGTCGCCAAGCTGGCCGAACCAGGGAAAGCATACCGGCACGCCGCCGCGCACGCCCTTGCCCGGCTGGTAGACCGCGGCCTTCGACACCCAGATTACCGGCTTGTGGCCGTTAGGCTGCCATTCCAGCACCTGTCCGCCCTGCAGCGCCACGCGCGCCATGGCGTCCGGCGTGGTGATCTCCGCCACCGGCAGGCCGGGCGCGGCGTCCTGGAAGCGCAGTCGGCCGGGAATGGCAAAGCGGCTGTTCAAGGTTTCACTGAAATTGTCCAAGGTCTTCTCCATGCGTACGTGAGGAATGCCGGCGTCGGGGAACTCCCCGCCCACCTGAATGAAACCGTATTTTGCGTAAAAACCGGCGGCACGGGTCTGTGCGTTGAGAAAGACCTTGCCCTTGCGCAGTCTTTCCGCCTCCATGAGCAGGGTCTTGATGACCAGGCGCCCCACCCCGTTGCCGCGAAAACCCTTCAGCACCGCCATGCGGCCGATGTGGCCGTCGGGCAGCATGCGTCCGCAGCCGATGGCTTCCCCACCCTCCTTCACCAGCACATGCAGGGCATGTTCGTCCTCACCGTCCCATTCCAGTTCTTCGGGCACGTCCTGCTCCTTGATGAACACCGCGCGGCGGATGGCGGAAAGCGCTTTTTGCTCGTCTGCCCAGTTGACCTTGTGAATTCTCATGCCTGTCAAAATAAAATCAGCAACGGGGAGGTTATGGGAGGCGCGGGAGGAATGATTTTTACACCCTGAGTCTCTCATATCCCCCCCCTGTCAATTCGCTTTCAGGCGTTCGGCAAACTCAACTCAGGCGCCTCGGCCTGGTCTTTCATTGCCTGCTGCTGCATCTCCCACATGTGCGCATAGTGGCCGCGCTGGGCGAGCAGCACTTCGTGGCGGCCGCGTTCGATGATGCGGCCGGCCTCCATGACCAGGATCTCGTCGGCGTCGATGATGGTGGACAGGCGGTGCGCGATGGTCAGGCTGGTGCGGTGCTTCATCACCTCGCGCAGCTCGGCCTGGATGATCTTTTCCGTCTTCGAATCGAGTGCAGAAGTGGCTTCGTCCAGCACCAGGATGGCCGGGTTTTTCAGCAGCGTGCGGGCGATGGCCACGCGCTGCTTCTCGCCGCCGGAAAGCTTGAGACCGCGCTCGCCCACCACGGTATCCCAGCCCTTGGGCAGCGACTCGATGAAATGCAGGATGTGCGCCGCGCGCGCGGACTCGACCACCTGTTCCCTGGTGGCATCGGGCTTGCCATAAGCGATGTTGTAGTAGAGCGTGTCGTTGAACAGCACGGTGTCCTGCGGCACGATACCGATGGCGGCACGCAGCGATTCCTGCGTCACCTCGCGGATGTCCTGGCCGTCGATGCTGATGGACCCGCCGCTCACGTCGTAAAAGCGGAACAGCAGGCGCACCAGGGTGGACTTGCCGGACCCGGAAGCGCCGACCACGGCGACGGTACTGCCGGCAGGGATGTCGAAGCTCACGCCCTGCAGGATCGGCCGTTCGGGGTCATAGGCGAAACTCACGCTGTCGAAGCGCACGGCGCCGCCGGAGACCTGCAGGCCCGGGGCCTTGTCCTTGTCGCGCACCTCGATGTTCTGCGTGAGCAGCTTGAACATGCGTTCGATGTCGGTGATGGACTGCTTGATCTCGCGATACATCACCCCCAGGAAATTGAGCGGCAGGAAGATCTGCACCAGGAAGGCGTTGATCATCACCAGGTCGCCCAAAGACAGCTGCCCGGACACCACGCCGGCAGAGGCACGCCAGAGAACCAGCGTCACGCCGGTGGCGATGACGAAGGCCTGCACGGTGTTGAGCAGGGACAGCGAGTTCTGGCTCTTTACCGCGGCTTCCTGCCAGCTTTCCATGCTGGTGTTGTAGCGATCGGTCTCGAACCGCTCGTTGCCGAAGTATTTCACCGTCTCGTAGTTGATCAGACTGTCCACCGCGCGCGTGGTGGCGATGGAGTCGAGCTCGTTCATCTGCCGGCGATACTTGGTGCGCCATTCGGTGATGGCGATGGTCAGAGTCATGTAGATCAGCACCACGCCCACGGTAATGAGGGCGAACACCCAGTCGAACTGCACCAGCAGGATGGCGCCCACCAGCAGGATTTCGATCAGGGTCGGCGCGATGCGGAACAGCAGGTAATTGATGATGGCGGAAATGCCCTGGCTGCCGCGTTCGATGTCGCGCGTGACGCCGCCGGTCTGGCGTTCCAAATGAAAGCGCAGCGACAGGCTGTGCAGGTGGCGAAAGGCCTCGATGCTGATCTTGCGGATCATGCCCTGGGTGACCTTGGCGAAGATCATGTCCCTGAGGTCGGTGAACAGCGTGGTGGCGAGGCGCAGGAGGCCGTAGCCGACGATGAGCGCTGCCGGCAGGATCAGCACCGCGTTCTTGGCGGTGTCGAGGCTGTCGACGATGTGCTTCAGCACGATGGGCACGCCGATGGTGGCGACCTTGGCGCCGATGAGGAAACTCACGGCGAAGATGAAGCGCCAGCGATGATCCCACAGATAAGGCCCCAGTTTCCTCAGGGTGCGCCAGTCAGCCGGCCCGGGCGGGGAGTTTTTTGAGGCGTTGTGTCTCATGTGCGGTTAAAATCCATGACGAACTCATTTTACCGCCGCTATTTTTTAAAGCCATCATGAAAATCTACGGCATCCCCAATTGCGACACCGTGAAAAAGGCCCGCGCCTGGCTGAATGAACACGGCATTGAAGCCGAATTCCACGACTACAAGAAACAGGGCGTGCCGCTCGACGTGCTGAAGAAAGCAGCAAAACAGCTGGGCTGGGAAGCGCTGATCAACAAGAAGGGACCGACCTGGCGCAAGCAGCCGGACGAAGTGAAGGACGCCGTGATCAGCGAAAAGGCGGCCTTCGAATTCCTTGCCGTCACTTCCAGCGCCATCAAGCGACCGTTGCTGGACGTGAATGGCAGCTATCACCTGGGATTTTCGCCAGACGAATATGCCGCAATTTTCAACAAATAATTTGAACAAAGAGGACAAGGGGACGGGAGGGTTATATTCAAACCCCGGTATTCCTCTTGTCCTCCTGCCCTCTTTAGTGGAATTAAAAATGACCTCCACCCCCATAAACGATACCTTGGCACTCGCCAAAGACCTGATTTCCAGGCAATCCAACACCCCGGAGGACGCCGGCTGCCAGGCCCTGCTGATGGCCCGCCTCGCCCCGCTCGGCTTCACGTTCGAGACCATCGAGTCCAACGGCGTCACCAACCTGTGGGCGCGCAAGGGCAAGGAAGCGCCGGTGGTGTGCTTCGCCGGCCATACCGACGTGGTGCCGACCGGCCCGCTCGACCAGTGGCTGTCCGACCCCTTCACCCCCACCATCCGCGACGGCGTGCTGTACGGGCGCGGCGCCTCGGACATGAAGACCTCGATCGCCGCCTTCGTCACCAGCATCGAGGGCTTTCTTGAAAAGCATCCGGAGCACAAGGGCTCGGTCGCGCTCTTGATCACCTCGGACGAGGAAGGCGTCGCCACCGACGGCACCGTGAAGGTGGTGGAATGCCTGGCCGCGCGCAATGAAACCATCGACTACTGCATCGTCGGCGAGCCGACCTGTGTTTCCAAACTCGGCGACACCATCAAGAACGGCCGCCGCGGTTCGCTTTCCGGCAGACTCACGGTCAAGGGCATCCAGGGCCACATCGCCTATCCGCACCTGGTGAGGAACCCCATCCACCAGGCGGCGCCGGCCATAGCCGAAATGGCGGCGACGGTGTGGGACGAAGGCAACGAATACTTCCCGCCCACCTCCTGGCAGGTATCCAACATCCACGGCGGCACCGGCGCCACCAACGTGGTGCCCGGCGAAGTCGAGATCCGTTTCAACTTTCGCCACTCCACCGCCAGCACCAAGGCGCAGTTGAAGGAGCGCGTGCACGCCATGCTGCAGAAGCACGGCCTCGAATACGACCTGATCTGGGAAGAAGGCGGCAAACCCTACCTCACGCCCAAGGGCGACCTGGTCGAGAAGATTTCCCAGGCCATCAGGGAAGTGACCGGCCTCGACACCGACGTCTCCACCAGCGGCGGCACCTCGGACGGCCGCTTCATCGCCGACATCTGCCCGCAGGTCATCGAATTCGGCCCCATGAACGCCAGCATCCACAAGCTGAACGAGAACATCCCGGTGGCTGACATCGAGCCCTTGCGCGAAATCTACCAGAGGACCCTGGAAAAGCTGCTGGCTTAAGGGCTTGCCGCCACGACACCACCGCACTGAGCATGACCAGCCTGCCTTCGAGCCATGGCCGAACGCGCCCCCGGGTCGCCGCCCTGCTGACGGCATACGAGGCCGGCAGCTTCATCCAGGCCACGCTTGACGCCTTGTCGGCCCAGGCCTGCCCCGAGTTGGCGATACTCGTCTCGGTAGACCAGTGCGACGACGACACGCTCGCACTCTGCAGGGCGCATGCCAAGAAGGATGCACGCTTCAAGGTGTTCGCTCAGACACGGCGCCTTGGCTGGATCAACAACAGCAATTTTTTGCTGCGCCAGGCGGACGCCGATTATGCTCTTTTCGCCTTTCATGATGACCTGCTACTGCCAGGCTGCATCGAAAAACTCGCCAATGAACTCGACCGCGATCCCGATGCCGTGCTGGCCTATGCCGATCTGCAACTCGACCGGCTGGATGGCAGCAGGGAGCTCTGCACCTGCCCCGCGCTCGATGGCAATCGGGATCGCGTCGAACGCGCAGCCCGGCTGCTGGCGCGGGAAAAAAACTGGTGGCTGCCGGCGCATGGACTGTTCCGGCTGCCCCTCGCACGCGACATCGGCGGCCTCAAGCACCACAATGCCGGCGAATTCTCGGCCGACTGGCCATGGCTCGTGCACATGAGCCTTCTTGGCACATTCAGGCGCGTGCCCGAGGTGCTTTGCTGCAAGACGCGCCGCCCTGACAGCCTTTCGCCGAACTGGCGGTTCTCGCGGGAAAATTGGAAGGATGCGTCCGCCGCCTGCATGCGCGAGATCTGGAATTCCCGCCTGCCGAGCGATGAAAAAATAGCCTTGAGCGGCCGCTTTCTGCAAGCCATGACACGACCCCGGAAGGGCACCCATGCGCTGATCGAAAGAATCGCCAGGCGCTTCTGCAAACGCCGCAACAAGCCGTGACCGGACGTTCTGCACGTAGCAGCTCTTGCAGACCGTTTCTTCCGCCTTGCATGAAATCACGGCCGCAGCAAAGCGAACGGCCAAATTTTTTCGCGCAGCGTACGGATGAACATAAAATAGCCGGATGAAAAAAGCCCCTGACCTCTTCAAGGACACCGAGTCCCTCATCACCGTGCGCGACTGGCTGCGTTTCGCGGTGTCGCGTTTCAACGAGGCCGGCCTGTTTTTCGGCCACGGCACCAGCGACGTCTTCGACGAGGCGGTCTATCTCGTCCTGCACACCCTGCACCTGCCGCTCGACCGCCTGGAACCCTTCCTCGATGCAAGCCTCACGCATGCCGAGGCCGATGCGCTCCGGCACATCATCGAGCGCCGGGTGAAGGAGCGCGTGCCGGCGGCCTACCTCACCCACGAGGCATGGCTGGGCGATTTCCGCTTCTACGTCGACGAGCGCGTCATCGTGCCGCGCTCCTTCATCGCGGAACTCCTCAGGGAGCAGCTGTCGCCCTGGATCGACGACCCCGACGCCGTCAGCTCCGCCGCCGACATCTGCACCGGATCGGGCTGCCTCGCCATCCTGATGGCGCATGCCTTTCCATACGCCGAGATCGATGCAGTGGACATATCGAAAGAAGCCCTGGCGGTCGCGAAAAGGAATGTCGAGGCTTACGCCCTGCAGGATCGCGTGCATCTGGTGCAGTCGAACCTCATGAGCAGGCTCAAGGGCAGAAAGTACGACCTCATCATCAGCAACCCGCCTTATGTGAACGCACAATCGATGGCACAGTTGCCCGACGAATACCGTCACGAGCCCACGCTGGCGCTGGCCAGCGGCGAGGACGGCCTCGATCATGCCCGCCGCATCCTCGCAGACGCGCCGCAGCACCTGAACCCGGGCGGCCTGCTGATTGCAGAAATCGGTCACAACCGCGAGGCGCTGGAGACTGCATTCCCGCAGCTTCCCTTCGTCTGGCTCGAGACCAGCGGCGGTGACGAGTACGTTTTCCTGCTGCGCAAGGAAGACATAAAAGCGAGTCGTTTATAATTCAGGGCCAAACCTGAAACAATGGAGGACTCCATGGAGCAGCAGATTGACGTATTCGTCGCATCCCTCACTTCGTTCTGGACCCAGCTTGCAGCTTTCGTTCCGCAACTGCTCGCGGCGCTGGTGCTCTTGTTCCTGGGCTGGATACTGGCCAATATCGTGCGTTCTGCCATAGGCAAGGTTCTGGATACGCTCAAGTTCGACGAACTCGGCAAGAAAACCGGCATTGAGGCCTTCATGCGTCAGGGCAACATCGATCTCACGCTGTCGCGACTGATCGCCAACCTGGTGTACTGGATCATCCTGCTGGTGGTCATCGTCACCGTCGCCAACAGCCTTGGCCTTACCAACGTGGCCGAGTTGTTCAACAAGGTCGTCTTCTACCTGCCCAACATCATCGTTGCCGTGCTGGTTCTGGTGTTCGGCGTCATGGTGGCCCGTTTCATCAACCGCCTGATATTCGCCTACCTCAACAACATGGGCGTCGATGGCGCCCTCACGCTGAGCACGCTGGCAGAATATGCCGTGATCATCTTCGTGGTGTTCGTGGCGCTGGAACAGTTGCAGATCGGCACCCATCTTCTGATTTCCGCCTTCCAGATCGGTTTCGGCGCGATCGGACTGGCCCTCGCACTGGCCTTCGGCCTCGGCGGCAGGGAGTGGGCCGCAGGTGTCATCAAGCGGCTGACCGAGAAAAAATAACGGCAGCGGGCGGCAAGGCCAGGAGCGCTGCCGCTCAGCCCCTGCGCACGTAACAGTAGTCCCACACCTCGCCGCTTGCCTGTTCCAGGCAGGCGGCGAGCGTTTCTCCGGGCACCGCTTCGGATTCGAACACATTGGAAATTTCGATGCGCACGCGCGCGCAGCAGGCGCTGTGACGCCAGTCGAATGCGCATGCGCAGGCGGCATGGCCGCAATGGCTGCATTGCAGTTCGTCGCTTGCCGCCAGTGAAACGACCGGCTTTTTCAGGGGCTTGCGGCATCGCGGACAGCGCGGCGGCTTGAGGTTGGCGCCCTGTACGAACTGCGGGGTCTCGAAAATGCCTGCGACGCGAATGGTGGTAGCGGCTTCGTTATCGCCCAGTGCAATCTGCGGCGAGCAGCCGAGGTAGGTCACCAGGCCGAGGTAGTCGGCGCCAGCACTGTACAGGGCAGCACCGCGTTCCGCGCCGAGAAAACCGATTGCCTTGAGCGCATCCAGCAAAGGCGCGAGGCTTGCCGGCGCCCATGCCGGATTCTTCGGGTAGAGCAGCAGGAAATGCTCGTCCATCCGTCAAATCATTGACGCAGAGGAAGCAGAGGGAACGGAGGAAACCTTTTATTGCTTTCCTCTGTTACCTCCATTACCTCTGTGTTCATGCTTTTATAAACTAGGATCGTGAACGTCCGTGTGCCGGCTTGCGCGGTGCAGCACGGCCCTGAGCGGGGCGCGGACGGCTGTCGGCAATGGGCATGTCCGCCCAGCGCAGCAGTCGCTTGACCTCGGTTTCGTCGAGTTCCTGCTTCTGCCCGCGCTTCAACTGCGGCGGCAGCGCCACCGGGCCGTAGCGCGTGCGAATCAGGCGACTGACCTTGACGCCCACCGCGTCGAACAGGCGCCGCACCTCGCGATAGCGTCCTTCCATGATGACCACGCGCCACCAGCGGTTGGCGCCCTCGCCGCCGGCTTCCAGCAGTTTTTCCACGCGCGCTACACCGTCTTCCAGTTCCACGCCATCGAGCAGCTGCTGCTGCATCTCCAGGGTCAGTTCGCCCAGCACGCGGACGGCATATTCCCGCTCGACTTCGAAGCGCGGGTGCATGAGGCGGTTGGCCAGTTCGCCGCTGGTAGTGAAAATCATCAGGCCCTCGGTGTTGAAGTCGAGCCGCCCCACGCTCACCCACTTGGCGCCGCGGATTTTCGGCAATTGCTCGAACACGGTGGCACGGCCCTTGGGATCGTCGCGGCTGACAATCTCGCCTTCCTGCTTGTGGTAGATCAGTACGCGAATACGCTTTGTTTCAGGCGCACGCAGATAGACGCGGCGGCCTGATACCTTGATGACGTCCCTGGACGTAACGCGCTGGCCCACCTGCGCGGTCTCGCCGTTGACCGTGACGCGGCCCTCGGCGATCCAGGCCTCCATTTCACGGCGCGAGCCGATGCCGGCGTCGGCCAGCGCCTTGTGCAGCCTGACTGCGTCTTCGTCGCCGGCGGCGGGGCTATCGTCCCCCTCAGGCACCGGCCGCGTGCGCGCGGCGGGCTTGCTGGGTGGGCGCAAAGGACTGCGGCGGCGAGTGGGCATTTCAGGTCTCGATCAGAAATAAGATGGAAGGAGTGGTTAACCGCAGCGTTCTCGAAGATCCGGGAAAATCAGAAGCCGTTCAAGGATGGGAGTTGGAAACACCACTGCTCCCCTCATCATCACTTTCCTGCCATGGAATTTCTCCGCATCCGTCGCAGGCGCTGCAGCAAATGCAGGTTCTTCTCAAGAGTCAGTGGGAGCGGCGGCGGCCAACGATTGTGCGTCATTTACCGCACCGTCGGCAGCGGCGGCCTCGGATTCGCTGTCTGTCATGGGCGTCCCCTGCGCCTCGGCAGTGAACGCGTTCTCGCTTGCCTCCTGCACAGGCGCGCTTTCCGTCTCGGCAGCTTCCGGCTCGCGCTCGACAACATCCTCCGCGGCCAGTTCTTCGCGCACTTCCTCCAGTTCTTCCGGTGTCGCTGCGGTGTCGGGCGCGAGCAGGTTGCCAAGCTCTTCCAGAGGCGGCAATTCCTGCAGGGAACGCAGGCCGAGGTCGGACAGGAAGCGCGGCGTGGTGGCGAGCAAGGCCGGCCGGCCCGGCACGTCGCGATGGCCGACGGTCTCGATCCAGCCACGCTCTTCCAGCGTCTTCACGATCTGCGCGTTGACCGAGACACCGCGAATATCCTCGACGTCTCCACGCGTCACCGGCTGCCGGTAGGCAATGATAGCCAGCGTTTCGAGTACCGCACGCGAGTATCGCGGCGGCTTCTCGTTGCGCATGCGCGCGAGGTAGGGCTGCATCTCGGGGCGGGTCTGGAAGCGCCAGCCTTCGGCCACCTGAACGAGTTCGGCGGCCTTGCTGGCCCAGTCCTGCCTGAGTTCATCGAGCGCGCGGCGCAGCATGTCCTCGGACAGTTCCTGCTCGAACATGCGCTTCATCTCACGCAAGGACAGCGGCGCATCCGTTGCCAGCAGCGCAGCTTCGAGGATGCGCTTCAGTTCCTCAAGATTGTTGATCGTCGGCGTGTTCATCGGCATATTCATCAACCGTTGTACCTTCTTCGTGCAAGCGGACGTAAATCGGCGCCAGCGGCTCGGCCTGGGTGACGTCGACCAGGGTTTCCTTGGCCAGCTCGAGGATGGCGAGAAAGGTCACCACCAGTTCCGCCACGCCGGCCTCGGCGCGGAACAGGCTGGCGAATTCGAGAAACTGGCCCGGCTGCAGCTGCTTGAGGATGCGCGTCATGTGCTCGCGCACCGACAGTTCCTCGCGGCTGATGCGGTGGTGCCTGTTGACCTTGGCGCGCGACAGGATGGAGAGCCAGGCGGCGGAAAGGTCTTCCGCCCTGACCTCCGGCAGCCTGCGCGCGGCAGACTCGACTGCCACCGACACCACCTGGAAATCGCGTCCGGCCAGCGGCTGCCGGTCAAGGCGCTGCGCGGCCAGCTTCATCTGCTCGTATTCGAGCAGGCGCCGCACCAGTTCGGCGCGCGGGTCTTCCGGCTCGCCGCCCTCGTCCGCGCGCGGCGGGCGCGGCAACAGCATGCGCGACTTGATCTCGATCAGCATCGCCGCCATCAGCAGGTACTCGGCCGCCAGCTCCAGACGCGAGGTGCGCGCCGCCTCGACATAGGCCAGGTACTGGCGCGTGAGTTCGGCCATGGGAATGTCGAGCACGTCGAGGTTGTGACGGCGGATCAAGTACAGCAGCAGGTCGAGCGGGCCCTCGAAGGTTTCGAGGAACACTTCCAGCGCGTCCGGCGGGATGTAGAGGTCGACCGGCATTTCTGCCAGCGGCTCGCCCTTGACGCGGGCAATGGGGAGTTCTGCCTGTAGGGCTTCCATGACCGGCATTCTATCACCCTGCTCCGCTGTCTTGCCGCAGCGGCTTCAAGCCTTTCAGGCCGGGAAAACCACCCGCGCTACGTCCTTGTATTTGCTGGCGAAATGCACCGTGATGCCCTGCCTGATGTAGGCCGGCAGCTTGTCGAAGTCGGGCCGGTTGGCCTCCGGCAGGATGAGTTCCATGATGCCGGCGCGGCGCGCGGCAATCACCTTCTCGCGGATGCCTCCTACCGGCAGCACCTGGCCGGTCAAGGAAAGCTCGCCGGTCATGGCCAGCGGTCTGGCCAGTTTCTGGTTGCGCGCCAGCGAGAGCAGCGCGGTGGCCATGGTCACGCCGGCGCTGGGGCCGTCCTTGGGCGTGGCACCCTCGGGAATGTGCAGGTGCACGAAACTGGAGTCGAAAAAGGCGGTATCGGCCTTGTACTGCCTGAGATGGCTGGCGACATAGCTGTAGGCGATCTCGGCGGATTCACGCATCACATCGCCGAGCTGGCCGGTGAGCTTGAAGCCGCGGTTGAGCGTGTGCACGCGAGTGGCCTCGACATCGAGCGTAACGCCGCCCATCGCTGTCCAGGCCAGCCCGGTCACCACGCCCACCGCGCTTTGCGGCTTTTCCCTGTGGAATACGGGCTTGTCGAGATAGGATTCGATTTCCTTGACACCGACCCTGATCGGCGTGGCGGCGCCGTCGAGGATCTGCACCACGGCCTTGCGCGCCACGCGTCCCAGCTGCTTTTCCAGGTTGCGCACGCCGGCCTCGCGCGCATAGCCCTCGACCACATGGCGGAGGGCGGATTCGCTGATCGTCACCTGGCTCTTCTTCAGCCCGGACTTTTCCAGCACCTTGGGCCACAGGTGGTGTTTGGCGATGGCGACCTTTTCCTCGGTGATGTAACCGGACAGGCGGATCACCTCCATGCGATCCAGCAGCGGCCCGGGTATGGAAAGCTGGTTGGCGGTGCAGATGAACAGCGCCTTGGAAAGATCGAAGCGCACGTCGAGATAATGGTCGAGGAAATCGACGTTCTGCTCGGGGTCGAGCACTTCCAGCAGGGCCGAAGCGGGGTCGCCCTGGTAGCTCGCGCCGATCTTGTCGATTTCGTCCAGCATGATGACCGGGTTCGACGTGCCGGCCTCCTTCAGCGCCTGGATGAACTTGCCCGGCATGGCGCCGATATAGGTGCGCCGATGGCCCTTGATCTCGGCTTCGTCGCGCATGCCGCCCAGGGAGAAACGGAAGAACTTGCGCCCCAGCGCTTCCGCCACCGACCTGCCGATGGAAGTCTTGCCAACCCCGGGCGGGCCGACCAGCAGCAGGATGGAACCGGAGACCTCGCCCTTCATGGCGCCGACGGCGAGGAACTCGATGATACGGTCCTTCACGTCGTCGAGTCCGTCGTGATCGCGGTCGAGTATCCTGCGCGCGCGCTTGAGGTCGAGCTTGTCCTGCGAATGCACGCCCCAGGGCAGCACGGTCAGCCAGTCGAGATAATTGCGCGATACCGTGTACTCGGCCGAACCGGCCTCCAGCACCGAGAACTTGGCCATTTCCTCGTCGACGCGCTTCTTCGCCGCTTCCGGGAGCGTCAATTTGCCGATGCGCTCCCTGAAGGTTTCCAGTTCGGCGGTCTTGTCGTCCTTGGACAGGCCGAGCTCCTTCTGGATTGCCTTCAGCTGTTCGCGCAAGAAGAATTCGCGCTGCTGCGCCGACATCTTCTCTTCCATGCGGCCGCGGATCTGGCTCTGCAGCCTGGCCACGTCGAGCTCCTTCTTCAGCAGCACCAGCACTTTTTCCATGCGCCGCTTGAGGCCGAGCGACTCCAGCACTTCCTGCAGTTCCTGCTTGCTGGCAGTGGTGAGACTGGCGGCGAAATCGGCGAGATAGGACGGCTCGTTGGGGCTGAAGCGGTTGAGGAAGAACTTTAGCTCCTCGGAATACAGCGGATTGAGCGGCACCAGGTCCTTGATGGTGTTGATGATGGCCATGGCATAGGCCTTGATCTCCTCGGACTCGGGCTTGCCGGGCTCGTTGGGAAACTCGACCTGGGCACGATAAGGCGGCTTGTCGGACAGCCACTTGACGATGCGAAAACGGCGCAGGCCTTCGGCGATGAACTGGATGCGGCCTTCATTCCTCGCCGGGTGGTGCATGCGCACCATGGTGCCGATGCCGTGAAAATCCTCGCGCGTAGCCGTGTCGGCGTCCTCGGGCTTGATCAGCACCAGACCGACCATGTGGTGCGGCGT
Organism: Betaproteobacteria bacterium SCN2; assembly: GCA_008923285.1. Classification (GTDB taxonomy): domain Bacteria; phylum Pseudomonadota; class Gammaproteobacteria; order Burkholderiales; family Thiobacillaceae; genus UBA6918. The sequence goes on along the minus strand of WBSG01000002.1, from coordinate 221,943 downwards.
TTCGCCGATGGCTTCGACGGTCTCCAGCCAGGCCGCTTCCTTCATCACCAGCGGCAGGGTCTGTGCCGGAAAGAAAGGCTTCTCGCTCAGCGGCAGCAGGTAGAGTTCCGCCGGTCGAGATTCGGCCGGCAGCAGCTTCTGCTGATCCGCTTCCTCGATGATTTCGCCTTCGATGAACTGCGGGGGGTCTTGCTCGATCATGTGCCATCCTCAAACTTTCCAGGAAAGTTTAGGACGGATTCCGCGATTTCAAGTCAGTCCAGGTTCAGGCCCATGGCATCGCGCACCTCGCGCATGGTCTCGCGCGCCAGTTCCTGCGCCTTTTCGCAGCCGTCGGCAATGATGTTGCGCACGAGATCGGGGCTTTCTTCGTAATGCCGGGCGCGATCATGGATGGGGGTGAGTTCGCGCTGCACGGCATCGATCACCGGCTGCTTGCAGTCGAGGCAGCCGATGCCGGCGCTGGTGCATCCCTTCACCACCCAGTCCTTCAGGCCAGCGTCCGAATACACCTCGTGAAACTGCCACACCGGGCACTTCTCCGGATTGCCCGCATCAGTCCTGCGCACGCGCGCCGGGTCGGTGGGCATGGTGCGGATCTTCCTCGCCACGCTGTCGAGGTCCTCCCTCAAGGCAATGGTATTGCTGTAGGACTTGGACATCTTCTGGCCGTCGAGCCCGGGCATCTTCGAGGCCTCGGTCAACAGCGCCTCGGGCTCGGCCAGGATCATGCGGCCGCCGCCCTCGAGATAGCCGAACAGGCGCTCGCGGTCGCCCAGGCTCAGATTCTGCGCATCGTTGAGGATGGCCTTGGCCGATTCCAGCGCGGATTCGTCGCCCTGCTCCTGGAAGGCGGTGCGCATTTCCTGGTAGAGCTTGGCCTTCTTGCCGCCCAGTTTTTTCACGGCGGCCAGGGCCTTTTCCTCGAAGCCGGGCTCACGGCCGTAGAGATGGTTGAAGCGGCGGCAGATCTCGCGCGTGAATTCGATGTGCGGCACCTGATCCTCCCCGACCGGCACGAGATTGGCGCGATAAATGAGGATGTCGGCGCTCTGCAGCAGCGGATAGCCGAGAAAGCCGTAGGTGGAAAGATCCTTGTCGGTGAGCTTTTCCTGCTGGTCCTTGTAGGTCGGCACGCGCTCGAGCCAGCCGAGCGGCGTCATCATCGACAGCAACAGGTGCAGTTCGGCATGCTCAATCACGCGCGACTGCACGAACAGGGTCGCCTGCGACGGATCGACGCCCGCCGCCAGCCAGTCCACCACCATGTCCCAGACGTTCTGGTTGATGACTTCGGGCGTGTCGTAATGCGTGGTCAGCGCATGCCAGTCGGCGACGAAGAACAGGCACTGGTGTTCGTGCTGGAGCTTGATCCAGTTCTTGAGCACGCCGTGGTAGTGGCCGAGATGAAGGCGCCCGGTGGGGCGCATGCCGGAGAGTACGCGGTTGGCGAACATGGTCAGTTGAGCAGGATGGCAATCAGGGAAAACAGCAGCTGGTCGGAGACGCCGGTCAGCAGCGTGGAAAAGCTGGCGATCAGGCTGATCATCGGCCAGATCACGGTCCCCAGCACGCCGGCGAAAATCAGCGCGATGAGGATGAAGAAGCCGAACGGCTCGACGCGCGCCAGCATGCCGGCGGGCCCCGGCGGCAGCAGGCTCACGGCGATGCGTCCGCCGTCGAGCGGCGGGATTGGCAGCAGGTTGAAGGCGGCGAGCATGGCGTTGATGAGGATGCCGGCGGCGCCCATCAGCATGAGGGGCAGGCCGATGGTTTCGCCAAGCATGGAGCCCAGTTGGATCATCGCTGCCCAGAACACCGCCATGATCAGGTTGGCGCCGGGCCCGGCCGCCGCCACCCACATCATGTCGCGCCTGGGCCGGCGCAGGTTGTTGAAGTTGACCGGCACCGGCTTGGCCCAGCCGAACAGGAAGGCGGGGCCGCCGGCGAGCTTGCTCATCAGCAGCAGGAACAGCGGCAAGCCGATGGTGCCGACGGGGTCGATGTGCTTGAGGGGATTGGCCGTCACACGGCCCAACATCCAGGCGGTGCGGTCGCCGAACTTCATGGCGATGAAGCCGTGTGCCGCCTCGTGCAGGGTGATGGCGAATATCACCGGAATGGCGAACACGGCGATTTTCTGGATCAGCGTGAGCTCCATGATCAGGCTTCGAAGGGCGTGGCATCGCCCTTGCCGTAGCGCAGCACGCGCGGCTCGCCGCTGCTGAGGTCGACCACCGTGGTCGGCGTGAGCCCGCAGCCGTTGCCGTCGATGACCAGATCCACCTGATGCTCCAGGTGTTCGCGTATCTCCCAGGCCTCATTGAGCGGCACATCCTCGCCCGGCAGTTGCAGGGTCGAAGACAGGATCGGCTCGCCCAGTTCGGCCAGCAGCGACTGCACGATGGCGTGGTCCGGCACCCTGAGGCCGATGGTGTCGCTGCGCTTGTGCAGCAGGCGCCGGGGCACTTCGCGCGTGCCCTTGAGAATGAAGGTGTAGGGCCCCGGCGTATGCGCCTTGAGCAGGCGGAACTGGCTGTTGTCCACCTGGGCATAGCGTCCCAGTTCCGAGAGGTCGCGGCAGACCAGGGTCAGGTCATGGCCATCGTCGAGGCCGCGCACGCGCAACAGGCGCATGGCCGCGTCCTTGTCGCCGACGTGGCAGCCCAGGGCATAGCAGGAATCAGTGGGATAGACGATGACGCCGCCCTGGCGCAGGATTTCGACCGCCTGCTGGATCAGCCTGGGCTGCGGGTTGTCGGGATGAATATTGAAGTATTGGGCCATCAGTTGGGGACGGTTTTGGAGGCCGCCCGGGTACGCCTTGCGCTCGTCAAACGCCAATTATGCCAGATCGGCGTGCATTTCACCGGCAGCTCGGGGCCGCCGCCGAGTTCGCGACCGTATTCGCCCGGCGCATGAAAGTCCGAGCCGCGCGAAGCGGTGAGGCCGTACAAGTTGGCCAGTTCCGCGAACAGCGCATGCTGGTCGGGCGTGTGGCTGCCGGTCACGACTTCCACGCCCTCGCCGCCCAGCTCCCTGAATTCGCCCAGCAGCCGGCGCGTGGCCTTGCCCTTGAGGTCGTAGCGCCCGGGATGCGCCAGCACCGCCTGGCCGCCGGCCGCGCGTATCCAGGCCACGGCGTTTTCCAGCGCGGTCCATTCATGGGTGACATAGCCCGGCCTGCCGCGCACGAGGTATTTCTTGAACACGCTGCGGACATCCTTGCATACGCCCTGCTCGATCAGGAAGCGGGCGAAATGCGTGCGTCCGATCATGCGCGGATTGGCCGCATGGCGCAGCGCGCCGTCGAAGGCACCGGGAATGCCGTGTTTCCCCAGTTCAAGGCCGATGCGCTCGGCGCGCTCGCGCCGGCCCAGCTGGATGTCGGCCAGTCCGGCCTGCAGCATGGCGTTGCCGGCATCGATGTTGAGGCCGACCACATGCAGGGTGACGCCGCTCCAGGTTACCGAGATCTCGACACCGTTGACGAAACCGATGCCGACCGCCGCTGCCGCCTGCGCAGCCTCGCCGAGTCCGCCGACATCATCGTGGTCGGTAAGCGCAAGCACGTCGACGCCTTTTTCCGCCGCCCTTTGCACGAGCAGTGCGGGAGACAGGACGCCGTCGGAGATGCTGGAATGGCAATGCAGGTCGTAATTCAAGCGGTTCAAGCCAATACCGGCTCGGGGCCGGGTCCATCGGATTATTTGGTAAGCCAGGCAAATCATAGCAAAATAGCCGTTTTCAAGGCCTGCAGGCCTGAGCATATCGAATAATCCATGAAGAAATTCCTGTTTGACCTGTTTCCGGTCATCCTGTTTTTTGTCGCCTACAAGCTTGGCGTCGCCCATCCCGAGGAGGCGCAGGCCATCCTCAGCGATTTCGGCGTGCATGCCGCGCCTGGCGGAAAACCCGGCATTTTCCTCGCCACGCTGGTCGCCATTTTGGCCTCCTTCGTCCAGGTCGCCTGGGTCAAGCTGCGCGGCCGCCAGATCGATGTCATGCTGTGGATCAGCCTGTTCATCATCGCCGTGTTCGGCGGCGCCACACTGTGGCTGCAGGACGAGACCTTCATCAAGTGGAAGCCGACGGTGCTGTACTGGGTATTCGCCGTGGCGATTTTCGGCGCTGCCGCTTTCGGCAAGAACCTGATCCGGATGATCACCAGCAGGCAGATGGAACTTCCCGATGCCGCCTGGAATCAGATGAACCTGAGCTGGGGCGGTTTTTTCGCCTTCATGGGCGCAGCCAATCTCTGGGTGGCTTACAATTTCTCCACCGATGCGTGGGTGAACTTCAAGCTCTATGGCAGCATCGGACTGATGCTGCTGTTCCTGGTGGGCCTGTCGTTCAGCCTCGCAAAATATATGGACAAAGGAAACTCCAAATAATGTGGTATGCCATCATTGGCGAAGATGCCCCCGCCAGCCTGGACAAGCGCCAGGCTGCGCGCCCGGCGCATGTCGAGCGCCTCAAGGCACTGCAGGAACAAGGCCGCTTGCTGCTGGCCGGCCCCTTCCCTGCCATCGACAGCAATGAGCCCGGCCCGGCCGGGTTCAGCGGCAGCCTGATCGTGGCCGAATTCGACTCGCTCGATGCCGCCAGGACCTGGGCCGATGCCGACCCCTACGTCGCTGCCGGCGTCTATGCCGGCGTCAGTGTCAAACCATTCAAGAAGGTATTACCCGCATGAATCTCGAAGATGAAATCTACAATCGACTGGACGCGCTTTCTCCCTCCTCGGTTGCGCTGGAAGATGAAAGCTCGCAGCATGCCGGACATGCCGGCGCCGCCGGCGGCAAGCATTACCGGCTGACCATCGTGTCCAGCCGCTTCCAGGGCCTTGGTGCCGTCGAGCGCCACCGTCTGGTTTATGAAGCACTGGGTGATCTCATGCAAAAAGGCATCCACGCCCTGGCCATCAACGCCTATGGACCGGAAGAATTCTGATTTCTCACTGAGGAGCACTCGATGAAGCACCCCCTCGTACTTACCCTGCTGCTGGTTACGCTGGCACCCGCCTTCGCACAGGACGCGAAGCCCATCGCCACCGTGAACGGCCGCGAAATTCCGGCCATCTACGGCGACATGGCCAAGCAGACCCTGCTCTCCCAGGGCGCGCCCAACGATGCCAACCTGGATGCGCGCGCCCGCGAAGCCCTGATCAACCAGGAACTGCTGTCGCGCGCCGCCATCGACAAGGGCCTGGACAAGAATCCCAGGCTGGTTGCCGCCATGGAAATGCTGCGGCGCGAACAGCTGACCAAGGCCTACCTGGAAGACTACGTCAAGAACCACCCCGTGACTGACGCCGAAATCAAGGCCGAGTACGACAAGGCCAAGGCGGCCGCTGGCGGCAACGAATACAAGGCGCGCCATGTCCTGGTGAAGACCGAGGCCGAGGCGAAGGCAATCATCGCCCAGCTGGACAAGAAAGTCGCATTCGACAAGCTGGCCAGGGAAAAATCGCTCGACAAGGGTTCCGCCAAGAACGGTGGCGACCTCGGCTGGAATGTGCCTGGCACCTTCGTCAAGGCGTTCGGCGAAGCCATGCAGAAGCTGAAAAAGGGCGAAACCACCAAGGTGCCGGTGCAGACCCAGTTCGGCTGGCACGTCATCAGGCTGGACGACATGCGCCCGACCCAGTTTCCCGCCCTCGACACGGTGAAAAACGAGGTTCGCCAGCAGGTCGAGCAAAAACGCGTGCGTGATGCCATTACCGAACTGCGCGCCAAGGCCAAAATCGAGTAAGTCGCCGGCACGTCCGGGGCATTCGTCCCGGACGTGCTAGACTTCAGCCCATTCAATCACAGGTTCACCCGTCCATGGACAACCGCAACAACCTGCAGGAAATGTTTCTCAACACCTTGCGGCGCGAGCGCATGCCGGTATCGGTTTTCCTCGTCAACGGCATCAAGCTGACCGGCCGCATCGATTCCTTCGACCAGTTCGTGATTCATCTGAAGGGCCATGACCAGGCCGGCCAGATGGTCTTCAAGCACGCCATTTCGACCATCTCGCCCAGCCGCGAAGTGGAGCTTACTCCTCCTCCCCCTCGGGAAGCCTGAGCGCCTTGCCTTTCTTGCCGCTGTTCAGTGCCGCCAGCTGACGCCGCGCCTGCTCGGCGCTCATCAGCACGGCGGTTTCGCCTCGGTACGGCTGGCTGAACAGGGATTCGCGCAGATCAATCCTGCGATTCACGTAAACCACCAGCGCCGCTTCGGGATTCTGCGCCAGCCAGCCCGGCAGTTCGCCCGGCGCCAGTTGCACCAGCGGTTTCTCCAGCCGGCCGGCAAAATGGAACTGGGCATGGTACCTGCCCACGTTCGCCACCGTAATTCCCCTGTCCTGCAATGACTTGATGGCACCGGCCATGGGATGCATGTCATAGCTGCGGGCAGCCCCGGGCGCGATGTAGATCTGTACCAGCGCGAACAGGCATGCGCCCAGCGCCGCCAGCGCCGGCAGACGCAGATTCTCCGCCCTGCCCGCCCACCAGGCCGCCAGCGCGGCGGCGATCAGCGCAGCGCCGGGCCACCAGGGCAGTTCGCCCCAGATGCTCAGCTTTTCGGGCAGCCCGGACCATGCAAAATAAAGCATCACGGCGCCCACGGCCGCTGACAGCAGCACCGGCAGCCAGACGGGCCCGCTCCTGCCCTTGCCGAACAGATGACCGGCGAACAGCGCAAAGGCCGGAAACAGCGGGATCAGGTAGTGAATCTGCTTGCCACTGATGAAGGAGAAGGCGATGAACACCGGCGCCATCCAGGCGAGGCAGAAGCGCAGGCCGAGGTCGAGGCCTTCGCGCCGGGCAGCCAGGAGCCGGCGCCACAGGCCCGGCCACACCAGCCAGGGGAACAGCAGCAGCGGCAGCAGCGGCAGATACCACCACAACGGGCGCTTGTGCGCGAAGGAATCGACCATGCGGTTGGCGGTCTGGCCCCAGAAGATCGCGTTGCGGTATTCCTCTCCGCCGTGAATCGCAGCCGGAATCGCCCACGCCAGGGCGATGGCCGCGCCGCCCAAAACCGCCAGCAGGATGGCGCCATACCAGCGCTTCCAGTCGAGGCCGCCGCCGGCCCACCAGGGCGCCAGCACCGCCGCCGGCAGCAGATGCAGCAGCACGACCGGCCCCTTCGCCAGCACGCCCATGCCGATCGCGAATGCCAGCCATGCGAAGCCGCGCTTCATCGCCCCGTCCGCTGCGATCAGCAGCCCGCGCATGCCCAGCAGCACGAAGAAAGCCAGCATGACATCGAACATCGCCGAGGTGGAAAACACCATCCACAACAGGCTGGCCCCCAGTATCCACAGCGCATTGCGATGGCTGTCACCGGCATCCGGCCACAGCCTGCGCGCAATCGACAGGGTCAGCAGCAGTCCGCCGAACGAGAACAGCGGCGACACCAGGCGCGGCCACCATTCGTTGATGCCGAATACCGCCCAGCCGAGGTTGTAGAGCCAGAACAGCAACGGCGGCTTGTGGCTGTAGGTCTCGCCGTTCTTGAACAGCACCAGATACTCGTCCCGCAGCCACATCTCCCACGCCACGCTGACATAACGGGTTTCGTCGATGGGCGTGAGCGGGCGCACATACAGCGCCACCAGCGTCAGGAGCGCAAGGATCAGGGCCGGGCCGGCCACTTTTTCAAAGGTTTGCGAATTCATCATTGAGGGTCCGAAGCGGTTTCCAGTTCGCTCGCATAGGAACGGCCATGGCGCATGCCGCGATACAGGCGAATGCCAAGCCAGCCCGACACAATCAGCAGCAGGATGGACATGCCGATCTGCCATTGCGATCCCACGGTGAGCCCGCTGCCAGCCAGGGCGAACACCAGGGTTTGCGGCAGATAGCCGATGAAGCTGCCGCCGAAGAAAGCCAGCTTGGGAATGCGCGAAACCCCTGCGATGAGGTTGGTGACCAGATTGCTGCCCACCGGCAGGAGGCGCATCAGCAAGGTCATCGAAAACGGATGGCCGCGAATGAAATCATCGAAGCGCTGCAGTTTCTCCGGAAACATGCGCCTGACCAGGCTGCGGCCGAACAGCCGGGAGTAGTAGAAAGCCAGCACGCAGCCCCCCAGCGCCGCCACGGCGCCCAATATCAGGCCGAGCAGGACACCGAAGGCATAGCCGCCGAAGAAGCCCACCACCTGGCGCGGCAGGCCGATCGCCGTCATCAGCGCGCCGGCAGCGAGGAACAGGGCGTAACCGCGCAAGCCATTGCCGCGCACGTTGGCATCGATCCATTCGCGCTCGAACAGATGATCGAGCCCGGCACCCTTCAGCAGCAGGCCGATGCCGACCAGGGAGAGAATCAGGAAAATGCCGCGCAGCCAGACGGGCAGATGCGGACGTGACATCAGTCGACCGAGACGATTACCGGGCGGCGCACCCGTCGCTGCAGCCAGGCCACGCCGAACAGGTCGACGATGCCGACCCAGAGGCGGTTATGGATGCCGTACTTGGAAGTGCCGCGTTCCCTCGGCCTGTGGTTAACCGGCACCGACACCACCGCCCCGCCGTTCCTTTGCACCAGTGCGGGCAGGAAACGGTGCATGTGATCGAAGTGCGGCAGTTCGAGGAAGGTGGCGCGCGCGAATACCTTCAGGCCGCAACCGGTGTCCGGCGTGTTGTCGCGGAGGAAACGGCTGCGCACGCCGTTGGCGATTTTCGATGACAGCTTGCGGATGTAGGTGTCCTGCCGCTTGTTGCGCCAGCCCGCGAGCAACTGCAGGTTAGCGGGCTGTCCGGGGTCGGCGAGCGCGGAAATCAAGGCCGGTATGTCGGCGGGGTCGTTCTGGCCGTCGCCGTCCAGGGTCGCGATCCATTCGCAGCGCGCGTGCTTCACGCCGGTCGCCACCGCCTGGCTCTGGCCGCAGGACGCGCTGTGGGTAATCACGCGCAGCATGGGAAATTCCGCTTTCAGCCCTTGCAACACCTGCGGCGTGGCGTCTGTGCTGCCATCGTCGACGTAGATGATTTCGAACTCGGCACGACCGGTGAGCGCGGCGGCAATTTCCCGCACCAACGGCTCGACGTTGTGCTCTTCGTTCTTGACCGGGACGACAACCGAAATGCGCCCGTGGTAGGGATGGCTAGGCATGAATGCTCGACGACAGGAAAACCCCGATTTTATCGGGGCAATGCCGGCCGCCGCAAATCAATGACGGGCCGTGTACCCTGGCTTACTCCCATTCGCGACGCTGGGGGCGTCCGCCGGCACCGGCACGCTGGGCCGGCTTGGCAGCGTGTCTGTTGCCCAGCGACTGGTCGGGCTGCGCCGCGTAGCGCTCCTGCATGCGGCGTTCGCTGGGGCCGGCAAAACCGGTTTCATTGCCCGCCGGACGACCGCGCGGGCCTTCCTTGCCGGCCTTGGGCTTGAAGCCGCTACCCTGCTTGAACTCTTGCGGCGCACGGCGCTTACCCGGCTTGGCGTTGTTGAAATCGCGGCGCGGACGGTCCTCGCGCATGCGGGTCTTGGGCTCGAGGCCGGGAATCACGGCAGCTTCGATTTTCTGGCCGGTATAGCTGGAAATCTTGCGCAGCAGAAGCCCGTCGCGGCTGGACACCAGCGATACGGCGATACCGGAAGCGCCGGCGCGGCCGGTGCGGCCGATGCGGTGCACGTAGTCTTCCGCCTGCTTGGGCAGGTCGAAGTTGATGACGTGGCTGATGCCGGCCACATCGATGCCGCGTGCCGCCACATCGGTCGCGATGAGAATGCGGATCTCGCCGCGGCGCAGCTTGGTGAGCGTACGGTTGCGCGCACCCTGGTGCATGTCACCATGCAACGCGGCCACCGGGTAGCCCTGCTGGAAGAGGTCGCCTGCCAGCTGGTCAGCATCACGCTTGGTGGCGGTGAAGACGATGGCCTGGTTCACCTCGACGTCGCGCAGCAGAAAATCGAGGATGCGGGTCTTGTGATCGAGGTCGTCGCAGAAGTGCAGGCGCTGCTCGATGTTCTCGTGGCGCTGCTGTGCGCTCGCCACTTCAACGCGCTGGGGGTCGCGCAGCAGGTTCTTGGCGATCTGCGCCATCTTGCCGTCCAGGGTGGCGGAGAACAGCACGGTCTGGCGGGATTCGGGCGTGGCCTTCGCAATCAGGTTCACGTCTTCGATGAAGCCCATGTCCAGCATGCGGTCGGCTTCGTCCAGCACCAGCATTTCAAGGCGCGAGAAATCCACCTTGCCGCGCTGCATGTGATCGAGCAGGCGGCCGGGGGTCGCGACGAGAATATCCACCGGGCTCGCCAGCAGGCGGTTCTGTACCGGATAAGGGGTGCCGCCGAGGATGCTCACGCACTTCGCGCGACGCATGTACTTGCCGTATTTGGCGGCAGCGGCGGAAATCTGCTGGGCCAGCTCCCTGGTCGGCGAGAGCACCAGGATGCGCGGACCTTTGCCGGGCCCCTTGGGCGGGTCGGACAGCTTGTGCAGCGCCGGCAGCATGAAGGCCGCGGTCTTGCCGGTGCCAGTCTGCGCCGAGGCCATGAGATCGTGGCCGGCCATGACCACGGGAATGGCTGCTGCCTGGACGGGCGTGGGCACAGTGTAGCCGGAGTCGTTGATGGCCTTCAGGATGAAGGGATTCAGGGAAAGGGATTCAAAATTCAATTCGTTCTTCCTTAGAGACAGGCACAAAAAAAGACATGCTGCCGCGTGCCCGTGTCGCGGCGGCTAGCGCTCAGTCGCTAACCGGGAACACTGCGGGCAAAGCCTGTGCAGGAAGGAGGTCAGGGACGCTGCCGATGAGGCAGTCTGGCGATTGCCAGATTTTCGGGTGTGCGTTGCAACAAACGCGATGTGCTCGAGGCGGGTTCGAATCCACCAGCCGTGTTCGGGCTGGCGGAGAGGGGGGGATTCGAACCCCCGTCAGGGTATTACCCTGAACACGCTTTCCAGGCGTGCGACTTAAACCACTCATCCACCTCTCCGAGCAGCCCGACATTCTAATCGACTGCCCAATATAAGGCAAATCTGTTGATGCCCTGCCACCGCAAAGGCTGTCCCCTCTTCGCAAGACCGTGCATCCGACGATAGCGCACGGCCCGCTTCAACGCCCGACTTCGCCCGGATGCGCAAGCGGCACCGGCCCCCGCTTTGGTCGCGAAAATCCGCCGATGGCCATCTTCATTCCGATAATTTCCTGCCAGGGCTTGAAAACCCTTGCGGCATCCCCAGTTATTTTCCGCTTTCAATTGGAGACCGCATGCAGACCGAAAACACTACCCAGGATAATCCGCAAGAGGATGACAAGGAAACCATGCCCAGCCTGCAAGAGCTGCTGAAGGCAGCCGAACTCCAGGCGGCCGAACACCATGATGCCTGGCTGCGCGCCAAGGCCGAAACCGAGAACATCCGCCGCCGCGCCCAGGACGACGTTGCCAAGGCGCACAAGTTCGCCATCGAAGGCTTCGCTTCCGAGTTGCTGTCAGTCAAGGACAGCCTGGAGGCCGCCCTCGCCGCCGATCATCCCAGTGTCGAGAACCTCAGAAGCGGCGTTGAACTGACGCTGAAACAGCTCGCCGGCGTGTTCGAAAAGTTCAACCTGGCCGAAGTCAATCCCCAGGGCGAGGCCTTCGACCCGCACCGTCACCAGGCCATGAGCGTGGTCGAGTCAGACCAGCCGGCCAACACCGTGGTGAGCGTGCTGCAGAAGGGCTATCTGCTGAACGAACGCGTGATCCGCCCGGCCCTGGTCATGGTGGCCAAGGACGGCAACGCTTGAAAATTAAACCCTGAACCCAACATTGCCAATCAGTTAATCGATTTTTTTGGAAGGAAAGAACCATGGGACGCATCATCGGTATTGACCTGGGCACCACCAACTCCTGCGTGGCCGTCATGGAAAACGGCACGCCGAAAGTGATCGAGAACGCCGAAGGCGCTCGCACTACGCCGTCCATCATCGCCTACACCGACAACGGCGAGATCCTGGTCGGCGCGCCGGCCAAGCGCCAGGCGGTGACCAACCCCAAGAACACCCTGTACGCCATCAAGCGCCTGATTGGCCGCCGCTTCGAAGAGAAAGAAGTGCAGAAGGACATCGGCCTCATGCCCTACAAGATCGTCAAGGCCGACAACGGCGACGCCTGGGTGGAAGTGCGCGACCAGAAAATGGCGGCGCAACAAGTGTCGGCCGAAACCCTGCGCAAGATGAAGAAGACCGCCGAGGATTATCTCGGTGAGGAAGTGACCGAAGCCGTCATCACCGTGCCGGCCTACTTTAATGATTCCCAGCGCCAGGCCACCAAGGATGCCGGCCGCATCGCCGGACTGGAAGTGAAGCGCATCATCAACGAGCCGACCGCGGCCGCGCTCGCCTTCGGCATGGACAAGAAGGAAGGCGACCGCAAGATTGCCGTGTACGACCTCGGCGGCGGCACCTTCGACATCTCCATCATCGAGATCTCCGAAATCGACGGCGAACACCAGTTCGAGGTGCTGTCCACCAACGGCGACACCTTCCTCGGCGGCGAGGACTTCGACCAGCGCATCATCGACTACATCATCGAAGAATTCAAGAAAGAACAGGGCGTTGACCTGTCCAAGGACGTGCTCGCCCTGCAGCGCCTGAAGGAAGCCGCCGAGAAGGCCAAGATCGAACTGTCTTCCGCGCAGCAGACCGAAATCAACCTGCCCTACATCACGGCGGATGCTTCCGGCCCCAAGCACCTGGCCATGAAGATCACCCGCGCCAAGTTCGAATCGCTGGTGGATGAGTTGGTCGAGCGCACCATCGCGCCCTGCAAGATCGCGATCAAGGACGCCGGCGTGTCGGTCTCCGACATCGACGACGTCATCCTGGTCGGCGGCCAGACCCGCATGCCCAAGGTGATCGAAAAGGTGAAGGAATTCTTCGGCAAGGACCCGCGCCGCGACGTCAACCCCGACGAGGCCGTGGCCGTGGGCGCCGCCATCCAGGGCGGCGTGCTGAAAGGCGAAGTCAAGGACGTGCTGCTGCTCGACGTGACCCCGCTGAGCCTCGGCATCGAAACCCTGGGCGGCGTGATGACCAAGCTCATCCCCAAGAACACCACCATCCCGACCAAGGCTTCGCAGGTGTTCTCCACCGCCGACGACAACCAGTCCGCGGTGACCATCCACGTGCTGCAGGGCGAGCGTGAAATGGCTTCCGGCAACAAGAGCCTCGGCCAGTTCAACCTGTCCGACATCCCCCCTGCCCCGCGCGGCATGCCGCAGATCGAGGTCACCTTCGACATCGACGCCAACGGCATCCTGCACGTGTCGGCCAAGGACAAGGCCACCGGCAAGGAGAACAAGATCAAGATCCAGGCTTCCTCTGGCTTGACCGAGGCCGAGATTCAGCAGATGGTGAAAGACGCTGAAGCCAACGCCGCCGAAGACCACAAGGCCTTCGAACTGGCCACGGCCCGCAACGCCGCCGACTCCATGGTGCACGCGGTGAAGAAGTCGCTGGTCGACTACGGCGACAAGATCGACGCCGCCGAGAAGGAAAAGATCGAGGCCGCCATCAAGGACGTCGAGGAGGCCGTGCGCGGCGACGACAAGGAAGTCATCGAGGCCAAGACCAACGAACTGGCCACCGCTTCGCACAAGCTCGCCGAGCAGATGTACCAGGCCGAAGCTGCCAAGAATGGTGGCGCCGAGGCCGGCGCAGGCGACACCGGCAAGGGCGGCGACGATGTCGTCGACGCGGAATTTACCGAGGTGAAAGACAAGTAAGTCGGTGAAGGGAGAAGGGACCGCGCCTTTGGCGCTCAAGGGGGAAGGGTAAAACCTATCCCCTTTCCCCCTCCTCCCATCACCCTTCCCCCTTCACCCTTCCCCCCTCACTCCATATGTCCAAACGCGACTATTACGAAATTCTCGGCGTCGCCAAGAACGCCTCCGACGACGAAATCAAGAAGGCCTACCGCAAGCTGGCCATGAAGTTTCATCCGGACCGCAATCCGGACGACAAGGGCGCCGAGGAGAAATTCAAGGAGGCCAAGGAAGCCTACGAAGTCCTGTCCGACGGCGACAAGCGCGCAGCCTACGACCAGTTCGGCCACGAGGGCGTCAACCCGCAGGGCGGTCCCGGCGGCTTCGGCGGTTTCGGCAGCGCGGGCGGCTTCGATTTCTCGGACATCTTCGAAGGCATCTTCGGCGGCGGCATGGGCGGTGGCGGCCGCGGGCGTTCCAACGTCTATCGCGGCGCCGACCTGCGCTACAACCTCGAAATCACCCTGGAAGAAGCCGCGCGCGGCACCGAAACCAAGATCCGTATTCCCACCCTGGAAGAATGCGAGAGTTGCCACGGCTCCGGCGCCAAGCCCGGCACCCAGCCGACGACCTGCCCCACCTGCCAGGGACATGGCCAGGTGCGCATGCAGCAGGGCTTCTTCAGCATCCAGCAGACCTGTCCGCGCTGCCACGGCAGCGGCAAGATCGTCGCCGAGCCCTGCGGCGCTTGCCACGGCCAGGGCCGCATCAAGAAGCACAAGACCCTGTCGGTCAAGATACCCGCCGGCGTCGACGAAGGCGACCGCATCCGCCTGGCCGGCGAGGGCGAGGCCGGCGTCAACGGCGGCCCGCCCGGCGACCTCTACGTGCAGATCCACCTCAAGGCCCATCCGCTGTTCAAGCGCGACGGCGACGACCTGCATTGCGAAATGCCGGTGTCCTTCGCCACCGCGGCGCTGGGCGGCGAAGTCGAGATTCCCACTCTCGACGGCCACGCGCGCCTGAAAGTCGCGGCCGAGACCCAGTCCGGCCAGGTGCTGCGGCTCAAGGGCAAGGGCATCAAGGGCGTGCGCAGCAGCGGCCCGGGCGACCTCTACTGCCATGTCGTGGTGGAAACCCCGGTCAAGCTGTCCGCACGGCAGAAGGAATTGCTGCGTGAGTTCGAATCGCTCTCACAGCAGAACAACAATCCCAAGGCGCAGTCCTTCATGGACCGGGTCAAGGAGTTCTTCGGGCAGTAAGTACCTGCCGCCATTGTGGCGGCCGGGGCGAACGCGTTAATCTCTTTATCCAGGATGCCCTGGAGAAGGAGAAAACATGCCGGTCGAAAAACTGCACCTCTGGATCAACGGCCAGCGCGTTCAGGCGCAGAGCAGCCGGACCGCGGACATCTTCAACCCCGCTACCGGCGCGGTCATCCGCCTGGCGCCGCTGGCTTCCGAAACCGATGTCGATGCGGCGGTGGCAGCGGCCAAGGCTGCCTACCCCGCCTGGCGCGACACCACCCCGCTGCGCCGCGCGCGCATCCTTACCCGCTTCCGCGAACTGATGGAACAGCACCGCGACGAACTGGCGCGGCTGGCCTCGGAAGAGCATGGCAAGACCCTGATCGATGCCACCGGCTCGGTGCAGCGCGGCATCGAGGTGATCGAGTTCGCCAGCGGCGTGCCGCATCTTCTCAAGGGCGAGCATTCCGAGGATGTCGGCCGCGGCGTCGACTGCCATTCCCTCCTCCAGCCAGTGGGCGTATGCGCCGGCATCACCCCGTTCAATTTCCCGGTCATGGTGCCGCTGTGGATGTTCCCGGTCGCCATCGCCTGCGGCAATACCTTCGTGCTGAAACCCTCGGAGAAGGTCCCGTCATGCAGCCTGCGCATGGCCGAACTGTTCAAGGAAGCCGGACTACCCAACGGCGTGCTCAACGTCGTGCCCGGCGACAGGGAGGCGGTCGACGCCCTGCTCTGCCATCCCGATGTCGGCGCGATCTCCTTCGTCGGTTCCACCCCGGTGGCAAGGTACATCTACGAAACCGGCGCAAAAAACGGCAAGCGCGTGCAGGCGCTGGGCGGCGCCAAGAACCACGCCGTGGTCATGCCTGACGCCGACATGGAATTCGCCGCCGACGCGCTGGTCGGCGCCGCCTACGGCTCGGCCGGCGAGCGCTGCATGGCCATCTCCGCCGTGGTGACGGTGGGCGAAGCCGCCGATGCCCTGCTGCCGCTGCTGAAAGCCAGGGCCCAAGCCATCACCGTAGGCCGCGGCGACATGGATGGCGTAGAGATGGGGCCGCTGATTTCAGCCGCCCATCGCGAGCGCATCGTCTCGCTCATCGACAGCGGCGTGGCGCAGGGTGCCGAACTCGTGCTCGACGGCCGCGGTCTCACGGTGCCCGACTGTGAGCACGGCTTCTTCGTCGGTCCCACCCTGTTCGACCGCGTGACGCCGGAGATGGACATCTACAGGGAAGAAATCTTCGGCCCGGTATTGATCGTGCTGCGCGCAGAAAACTACGAAGCGGCCGTCAAGCTCATCAACGCCAATCCTTACGGCAACGGCACGGCCATTTTCACCAGTTCCGGCCACTGGGCGCGCCGCTTCGAAAACGAGATCGAAGTCGGCATGGTCGGGGTCAACGTGCCCATCCCGGTGCCCATGGCCTTCTTCTCCTTCGGCGGCTGGAAGGCCTCGCTGTTCGGCGACCTGCACGTGCACGGCATGGAAGGCGTGTATTTCCACACCCGCACCAAAGTCATCACCAGCCGCTGGCCGGCCCCATCCGAGCGCACGGCCAGCTCCCTGGCAATGCCCACGCACTGAAGCGGCATATCCACGCGCACACTGGGCAGGCCAGGCATGGTCTTTTCCGACCAGCCGGCGGGAAAACGCGGACAAGACTGCCTGGACCGGTATATAGTCAGTCAACTCACTGATATTCGAGAACATGAACGGCACCATGGAAAAAAGACAACGGCTGACGACAGCTGCAGCCATGCTGGCGCACCAGAAAGGCTTTTCCAACACCACGCTGGCCGATATCGCCAAATTGGCGGACGTGCCGCTGGGTGGCGTCTACTATTACTTCAGGAGCAAGGACGAGCTGGCGCAGGCGATTTCCGACAGCCGCCTCAACGACATCCATGCCCTGCTGGAAAAGATCGACCGTCTGCCCGCCCCTGCCGCGCGCCTGAAGGCGCTGATCAACGTTTGGGTGGATGACCGCGAAACCGATGCCCTTTACGGATGTCCCATAGGCAGCCTGTGCTACGAACTCGCCAAGGGACGCGGCCCATTGAGCATTGCCGCCTCGCAGCTTTTCACCACCTTGCTGGAGTGGTCTGAAGCGCAGTTTCGCCTTTTCGGCCTGACGCAAAAGAATTCGCGGATGCATGCCTTGCACCTGATTTCGGCCCTGCAGGGCATCAGCCTCATAGCCAATGCACTGGGTGATCCGGAGTTGATCCTCGCGGAAACTAAGCTGCTGAAAGACTGGCTGAGGCAAATTTCCGGCCCATCCGGGAAGGGAACGAACGCCCGGCCCGACTGATCCGAAGCGCGGCCTTGTGCGCGGCCGCGCGGGTTGTTGAAGCGCACCAGGAAATTTACATTCGAGGAGCAGTAATCATGAAACTTGGTTTCAAGGAAATCGCAATCGCGGCGGCAATCGCCATGGTCCCGGCGTATCAGTCGCTGGCCGCAGAACTGGCGCCCTACGGCACCGCCAAGGTCGACATGCACAAGATGCCAGTAACCGATACGGTATTCGACGTGAATTACATGGATCCGCAGCAACTGAACACCCTGTACAACTTCGTCAAGAACACCAAGCGGGAAACCCGCGGCAAAGTGGTCATCGTGACGCACGGCCCCGAGCTGCGCGCTTTCGCCAAGGAAAACTATGAGAAATACCAGGGCATCGTCGACAAGATGGCCGAACTGGCAAATGATGGCGTCGAGTTCAAGATGTGCAACAACGCCATGAAGGCAGCCGGCTTCCAGGCCGAAGACATGCACGGCTTCATCACCGTGGTGCCGGCAGGCTTCCCGGAACTGGCCTTCTGGCAGAGCAAGGGCTACCAGTACACCAATCCGCTGCCGTATCCGGTCAAGGACGTACGTTATATCGATCAGCCACAGCTCAAAAAGTAATTCGGGCTTGATCCGGGGCCGTTCCAGTGGAACGGCCTTTTTTGTCCGGGCGTGCGGAAATGCCGCCTGCCATTCACCAATCGGAGGTGCGAATGAAATCGGCCGCACTGATTGTTTCCGTGCTGGCGATGCTGCCTGCAACCGGACAGGCAGACAGCGAGTCCCGCCAATCCCCCTGGGGCGGAGCGACTGAAATCCACCAGAGCTACAGCAAGCAGAAAGTCGTGTTCGACACATTTTCCGGCGCTGCCGAGAAGCTGACCAGCGTACTCGATCGCGCGAGCTATATCAGCGTGCTGAATGGTGCCGACCCTTTCGACAACAGGATCGTCATTGTCCTGCATGGCGATGCCATACCCTTTTTCGCCGCAAGGAATTACGCCAGGCACAAGGAGTTGATGCAACGCGCACAAAGCCTTTCGGTAGGCGACATCATCGAATTCCGCATGTGCATGATCGCGGCCAGGATGCAGGGATTCAGGCCCGAGGACATTCACGGCTTCGTCAAAATGGTGCCCATGGCCGACGCCGAAATCGTGCGCCTGCAGCAGGAAGAAGGCTTCGCCTACATGCAGTAGGCGCTGCACCGGAGGGTGTTCAGGGATGCGCCGCCTTGAACAAGTCGAAAAAATTGCGCGATGTGACAGTCCCGACTTCAGCCACTGAAACCTCCTTGATGCGGGCGATTTCCTCGGCCACGTGCCGGACGAAGCCCGGTTCGTTGATCCTGCCGCGGTGCGGCATCGGCGCAAGATAGGGTGCGTCGGTCTCGATCAGCATGCGCTCGAGCGGCACAGCCCTGGCGACTTCCTTCAGTTCCTTCGCATTCTTGAAGGTGACGATGCCGGAGAAAGAGATGTAAAAACCCATGTCCATGGCAGCCTTCGCCACGTCCAGACTTTCGGTGAAGCAGTGCATGACGCCGCCTGCCTCGTATGCCTTTTCCTCGGCCATGATGCGCAGCGTGTCCTCCGAGGCGGCGCGGGTATGGATGACGAGCGGCTTGTCGGCTTCGCGCGCCGCGCGGATGTGCACGCGGAAGCGCTCGCGCTGCCATTCGAGCGGGCCCGGCGTGCGGTAGTAATCCATGCCGGTTTCGCCGATGGCAACCACCTTGGGATGGGCCGCCAGTTCCACCAGACCTGCCACCGTCGGCTCGGTGCAGTCTTCATGGTCCGGATGCACGCCCACCGAGGCATAAAGATTGTCGCGGCTCTCGGCCACGGCCAGCACGGCCGGGAAGGCATCCAGGTCGACGCTGATGCACAATGCATGGCTGACCTGGTTTTCCTGCATGAGATGGAAAACCTCGGGCAGGCGTTCGGCGAAATCGGGGAAATCGAGGTGACAGTGCGAATCGATGAACATAAACCAGTCGCAAAATTCAAGTTGCAAGGGGGTACATTTTACGCCCTAGCCTTAACGAACTTGTGACTTGTGACTTGTGACTGAATTACATGGTATGCGTGGGCCGGGTGGATTTCAGCGCGCCGCCGAGAAAGCCTTCAATCTTGTTGCGCGCGGCGATGCCGCTTTCGTTGGCGGCGAACTGCACGCCGATGCCCTGTGCGCGCCCGCCGTGAGCGCCCTGCGGCGTCACCCAGATGACCTTGCCGGAAACCGGTATCTTGGCCGGGTCGTCCATCAGCGACAGCAGCATGTAGACCTCTTCGCCCATCTTGTAGGCCTTGCTGGTGGGAATGAACAGGCCGCCGCCCTTGACGAAGGGCATGTAGGCCGCGAACAGCGCCGCCTTTTCCTTGATGGCGAGGGAAAGCACCCCGGGCCGGGCGCCACCGCCCATTTCCGATGCGGGTAACTGCATTATCTGCCTGCTCCTTCAAAAATGCGGCCGTATTCGATCAGCCAGGCTTCCATGACCATCTGGCGGTTGAGCGGGTGTTCGACCCACCTGCCACTTTCGCTCTCGCGCCGGACAAAGTCCAGCAATTTACCCAGTTCGACAAGTCGTGCCAGGCCGCTCAGCACGGTCTGATAATCCGGATTGTAGAGCGCCCGTCCCCCCAGCCTGCACGCCAGCAGATCGAGCAGCCACTTGTAGCTTATCCTGTGCCAGGTTCGGGCAGCAAGCTGCTTGTTCCAGCTTTCGGCCAGGGCCAAGCCGTCGATGCCGGCCGCCGCGCTCAATGCGTCAAGCACCGCCTGCCGCGTCTCCATTTCGCCCTCGTTCTGCGCCTCCAGGGCCGCCAGGGGTGCGCCGCCGGTCCAGGCAAGCGCCTTCCCCTCCAGCCCGTTCTGTTCCAGCCACCCGTCCAGTGCGGTCGGGGCCGGCAGGCCGGCCTCCAGCTTGTGGCAGCGGCTGAGTATGGTCGGCAGCAACTGGCGCGGCTGATGACTCACCAGGATGAATACCGTATTTATCGGCGGCTCCTCCAGGACCTTGAGCAGGGCATTGGCCGAAGCGGTGTTCAGCGCCTCGGCCGGCTCGATCAACACCAGCCGATAGCCCGCCCTGTAGGTGGAGAGCTGGACGAAATCGACCGCCTGGCGCGCCTGCTCGACGCTGATATCGCTGGCGATGCGGATTTCGCCTTCACGGGTTTCCTTCTCCTGCAAGGTCAGATGCATGAAATCCGGATGCGTGCCGGCGGCGAACCAGTGACAGCCCTCGCATTCGCCGCAGGCTTCGCCCTCGGGCGCGGGACGTTCGCACAGCAGGCTTCGCGCCCAGTTCTTCGCCAGTTCCAGCTTGCCCACGCCCCGGGGACCGGCCAGCAGCAGCGCATGCGGCAACCGCTTGCGCATGGCCAGCAAACGCGACCACAGCGGCATGAGCCAGGGGTAAGGCGCAGGCATCAGAGCCCCTCCAGCAGGCGGTCGAGTTCGCCGCGGATCGCTTCGATGCTGCGGCTGGCGTCGACGACCCGGATGCGCCCGGGTTCGCTGCGTGCACGCTGCAGGTAGGCATCGCGCACGCGGGTAAAGAAAGCCGCCTGCTCCTGCTCGAAGCGGTCGGCCGTGCGCGCCAGCGAGCGGCGCGATTCGGCCACTTCGGCGGAGACGTCGAACAGCAGGGTCAGGTCGGGCTTGAAGCCGGCCAGGGTCCAGTCCTCAAGCGCCTGCAGCCGACCGGCATCGATGCCGCGGCCGCCGCACTGGTAGGCATGGCTGGCGTCGCTGAAGCGGTCGGACAGGACCCAGGCCCCGCGTGCCAGCGCCGGCCTGATCAGCGCCGCCACGTGTTCGGCGCGCGCAGCATACATGAGCATGAGTTCGGTATCGGGCTGCATGGAATCATTGAGCAGCAGCGCGCGCAGCTTCTCGCCCAGCGGCGTGCCGCCCGGCTCGCGCGTCACCACCAGTTCCACGCCGCGGGCGCGGATCCTGTCTGCGATGTAGTCGAGGTGGGTACTCTTGCCTGCGCCGTCCACGCCTTCCAGGGTGATGAATTTTCCGCATCGTGGGCTGCCCATGTCTCGTCTCGCCTACTTCTGATTTCTCTGAAAGCGGTTGACCGCCCGGTTGTGCGCTTCCAGGGTGGCCGAAAACACATGTGTGCCGTCCCCGCGGGAAACGAAATACAGGTCCTTCGAATCGGCTGGGTTGAGTGCGGCGCGGATCGACTCTTCTCCAGGCATGGCAATCGGCGTCGGCGGCAGGCCTGCCCGCGTGTAGGTATTGTAAGGCGTGTCGCGCTGCAGGTCGGCCTTGCGCAGGTTGCCGTCGAACTTCGAGCCCATGCCGTAGATGACGGTGGGATCGGTCTGCAGACGCATGCCCCGGTTCAGCCGATTGACGAATACCGCGGCAATCAGCGGTCTTTCTTCCGCCGCGCCGGTTTCCTTTTCGATGATGGAAGCCATGACCAGCGCTTCATACGGCGTCTTGTACGGCAATCCCGGTGCGCGCGTTTCCCAGGCCGCCAGCAGCTTCTGCCGCTGCAACTGATAGGCGCGGCGCAACACCTCGATGTCGGGCGAATGCGGGCTGAAATAATAAGTATTCGGAAAAAACAGGCCTTCCGGATGACCTTCCTCGGCGCCGATTGCGGCGAGCAGGTCGGCATCGGTCATGTCCAGGAGACGATGCTCCAGCTGCGGGTTGCGCGCCAGTTCCCTGCGCACCTCGCGAATGTTCCAGCCTTCGATGAGCAGCACCACTCCGCGGACCACCTCGCCGCGCACGATCTTGCCCAGCAATTCGAGCGGCGTGAGCGGCCTGTCGAGGGAATAGGTACCGGCCTGCAGCTTGCCGGCATGTCCCATCACGCGGCCCAGCAGGCGAAAGCGCAGTTCGTCCTGCAGCACGCCGGCCTCTTCCAGCTGGGTGGCAAGCCTGTGCAGGCTGGCGCCAGGGGGAATGGTGAACTCGTAGGGAACGGACGGGAGTTGAAGCGGCCGCAAGCTGAACCACGCCATCCAGGCTGCGAGCCCGGCGAACCCAAGCAGGCCCAGCACAATGAGTTTTTTAATGATCTTCATCCAGCCAGCTTCTTAATTTTTCTGCCCAGCCGTCATCCGGCCAGTGTCTGTTTTCCAGTTCCGCCACGCGCCATACGCCGATGAGGCTGTTGCACAGGAACAGACCGTCTGCGGCCAGCAGTCGCTCACGCGAACACTGCTCCACCCTCACCTGCCGGGCGTGCCGCCCCGCTGCCCGGATTATACGACCGCGCGCCACGCCGGCCACGCCGCTGCCGCAAAGATCGGGCGTCACCAGCCTGCCCTGTTCGTGCAGGAACAGATTGCTCATGGTGCCACAGATGACATGGCCCGCTTCATCCAGCAACAGGCCCTCGGCAATTTCCGGATCGCTCCATTCCGAGCGCGCCAGCACGTTCTCCAGGCGGTTCAGGTGCTTGATGCCGGCAAGCCGGGGCTGGACTGACAGGCGCAGGTCGCACCAGCGCACGCGCACCTCGCGGGTTTCGTTACCGCCACCCGAAAAACCCATGACGATGCGCGAAGCCGCGGCTGCGGCCGGGATGGCATAGCCGCGCTGGCCGGCGCCGCGAGTGACGATGATCTTGACCACGCCCACGCCAGGGCCTGCCGCGATCTTGCGCACTTCACCACCTAGCGCCTGCTTGTCCGGGCATGGAATTGCAAGTGCCGCGCAATCCTCCGCGAGCTTGCGATACTGGTCCTCCCACCAGCGCACCTCGCCCGCCACGACCTTGAGCGTACGGAAGACGCCGTCACCGTACTGCAGCCCGCGGTCCAGAACTTCGACGGAGGAACTGCGCGCGCCGTTGACCAGCACCATTTCTTTCATGCCCCTTCCCTCGCCAAAGCCTTCAGCAATCCCCTGGCCTTGGCCCGCGTTTCCGCCAGTTCACGTTCGGGCTCGGAATCGGCGACAATGCCGGCGCCAGTGCGAAACCAGGCCGTGCGGCCTTTCAGCAGGAAACTGCGGATCAGGATGTTGAGATCGAGCGTACCGTCGAGGTTCAAATAACCCAGGCTGCCGGTATAGGCGCGGCGCGGCGCCTGCTCCAGCTCGCGGATGATCTGCATGGTGCGAACCTTGGGGCAGCCGGTGATGGTGCCGCCGGGAAACACGGCACGGATCAGCTCGAACAGGCTGGTGCCATTGCGCAAGCGCCCGCTGACGGTGGATTCGAGGTGATGCACGTGGGCGTAGCTCGCCAGTTCCATCAGCGCTTCGACGCGCACGCTGCCGGGCTCGCAGATCCGGCCGAGGTCGTTGCGCTCGAGGTCGACCAGCATGATGTGTTCGGCGCGCTCCTTGGGGTGTGCGGCCAGCCGCGCCTTGAGCGCAACGTCCTCGTCGCGGCTGGCGCCGCGCGGATGGGTGCCGGCGATGGGCCGGGTGAGGACGCGGCCGCCCTGCTCCAGCCGGGCCAGCCGTTCGGGCGAGGAACTGACGATGCTCCATTCCCCCATGTCGGCAATGGCGGAAAACGGCGCGGGGTTGCTGCGGCTCAGCTTGCGGTAGAGCAACGAGGAGGCGAGCGGCGCTGCGAACTCGGCACGCCAGCCGCGCGACAGGTTGACCTGGAACACGTCGCCCTCGCGGATGTAGGACTTGATGCGCGCAACGCCATCAAGAAAACCCTGGGCAGGATCCTCTTCCAGACGCATATCCGGAAGATCGGCCTCGGCTTGTTCCTCCAACCCGCGCAGGTCGGCCTGCATGCTATCCAGCAGCCCCTCCTGGCCAGTTTCGGCCATCAGCCAGGTCTGTTTTTGCTGGTGGTCGATCAGGATGGCCGCCGGAATGCGGCTTGCCCAGGCGAGCGGAAAACGCTCGGCATCTGACGCCATGCCTGCGCTCGGCTCGAGCAGGCCGCCCAGTTCATAGCTCAGCGCGAGCAGCCAGCCGCCTCGGAATGGCAGGGGGGAGGATGGCGCGGAGGTGGCGCCCGGCTGGGGCAGGCCATCGAAAAATGCAGCCGCGGCCTG
The DNA here is from genome assembly GCA_008923285.1 of Betaproteobacteria bacterium SCN2. Lineage (GTDB taxonomy): Bacteria > Pseudomonadota > Gammaproteobacteria > Burkholderiales > Thiobacillaceae > UBA6918. The sequence goes on along the minus strand of WBSG01000002.1, from coordinate 197,699 downwards.
CGGCCCCGCCTCCCGCGCGAGGACCTTGCTCAACTGCGGAAAGGCAAACAGGATGTCCCAGCCCAGCCCGCCACCGGTCCTGAACAGGGCCGGATAACGCTCGGGCCGGGCGGCCTTCAACGCCAGAAGATCAGGCGTATCCGGCCAGGCCTGTATTTCCACGGAAAGCGGTCAGACTCGCCTGAAAAGCAGCGAGCCGTTGGTGCCGCCGAAGCCGAAGTTGTTCTTGAGCGCCACCTCGATCTTCATATCCCGCGCCGTATTGGCGCAGTAATCCAGGTCGCACTCGGGATCCTGTTCGAAGATGTTGATGGTTGGCGGCGATACCTGGTGATGCAGAGCCAGCGCGGTAAATACCGATTCCACGCCGCCCGCACCGCCCAGCAGGTGGCCGGTCATGGACTTGGTGGAATTGACCACGGTCTTGTAGGCCGCATCGCCGAGCGCCGCCTTGATAGCCTCGGTCTCGTTCTTGTCGCCCAGCGGCGTCGAGGTGCCGTGGGCATTGATGTAGTGAATCTGATCGGGGTTGAGGCCGGCATCCTTGAGCGCATTGACCATGGAGCGGCGCGGACCGTCCATGTTCGGCGCGGTCATGTGGTAGGCGTCGCCGCTCATGCCGAAGCCGGCAAGCTCGGCGTAGATCCTGGCGCCGCGTTTTTTGGCATGTTCGTACTCTTCCAGCACCATCACGCCGGCGCCTTCGCCCAGCACGAAGCCGTCGCGGCCCTTGTCCCATGGACGGCTGGCGGTGGCAGGATCGTCGTTGCGCGTGGACAGCGCCTTGGCCGAGGCAAAACCGCCTACCGCCAGCGGACAGACGGCTGATTCGGCGCCGCCGCAGATCATGACATCGGCATCGCCGTACTGGATGGTGCGTGCGGACAGGCCAATCGCATGCAGGCCGGTGGTGCAGGCAGTGACCACCGACAAATTCGGTCCCTTCATGCCGTACATGATGGACAGGTTGCCCGAGATCATGTTGATGATGGTGCCCGGAATGAAGAAGGGCGAAATCTTGCGCGGGCCGCCCGTCTCGATATAGGTATTGTGCGTATCCTCGATCATCGGCAGGCCGCCGATGCCGGAACCGATGTTGACGCCAATGCGCTCGGCATTGGCTTCTGTAACCTCCAGCCCGGAATCCCGGACAGCCTGAATGCCGGCCGCCATGCCGTACTGGATGAAAACATCCATACGGCGTGCATCCTTGGCGCTGAGGTATTGCTCAACTTCAAAATTCTTCACCTCGCCCGCGACGTGGGAGGCAAAGGGCGTGGGGTCGAAACGCGTGATGCGCGCAATGCCGGACCGGCCCGCAAGCAGCGTATCCCAGGCTTCCTGAATGGTGTTGCCGACCGGGGAGATGATCCCCAGGCCGGTGACTACTACACGGCGCTTAGACAAGATTTTGTCTCGAAAAAAGCTTGGAAACAGTCATCAACCCTTGTGGGAGTTGACGTAGTCGATGGCTTGCTGAACAGTCGTGATCTTCTCGGCTTCCTCGTCGGGGATTTCGCATTCGAACTCCTCTTCCAGGGCCATCACCAGTTCCACGGTGTCCAGCGAATCGGCACCCAGGTCGTCCACGAAGGAAGATTCGTTCTTCACATCCGCTTCATTGGCGCCCAGTTGTTCTGCAACGATTTTCTTGACGCGTGCTTCGATATCCATGTTGTTCCTCTTTGGTTGATACGGGCTTTGGCTCAGCCAAAGCGGGGGAATTTTACCAAACTTGGGCGAGATTCGACCAAGTTCGATAAAGCCTAGTCAAATCATGTACATGCCGCCGTTCACGTGCAGCGTGGTGCCGGTGACATAGGCCGCCTTGTCGCCGGCCAGGAAGGCCACGGCATTGGCGATGTCATCCGCGGCGCCCAGGCGGCCCAGCGGAATGTGCGAAAGCAGGGCCTCGCGCTGTGCTTCAGGCAGCGCACGGGTCATGTCGGTGTCGATGAAACCCGGGGCCACGCAGTTCACCGTAATGTTGCGGCTGCCGACTTCGCGCGCCAGCGACTTGGTGAAGCCCATGATGCCAGCCTTGGCCGCACTGTAGTTGGTCTGGCCGGCGTTGCCCATGGCGCCCACCACCGAGGCGATGGAAATGATGCGACCGGACCGGGCCTTCATCATGGCGCGCAGCACGGCGCGCGAAAGGCGGAACACGGAAGTGAGGTTGGTCGCCATGATCTCGTCCCACTCCTCGTCCTTCATGCGCATCAAAAGGTTATCGCGGGTGATGCCGGCATTGTTGACCAGGATGCCGATGGCGCCGAAGTCCTTTTCAATGGCAGCGATGACCGCATCGACTTCGGCCGCGTCAGTCACGTCGAGCTTCATGCCGCGACCCTTGGCGCCCGCCGCCGCAAGATAGGCGCTGATGGCCTCGGCGCCCTTGTCCGAAGTGGCGGTGCCGATCACGGTCGCGCCCTCCTTCGCCAGCGCCAGCGCGCAGGCCTGGCCGATGCCGCGCGATGCGCCGGTCACCAGTGCGATTTTGCCTTCCATCCTCGTTCTCCTTATTTGATCGTCTGCAGCGCGGCCTCGTCCACCAGGGCCACGCAGGGAATGTCATTGATGCGCTTGCCAAGGCCTGCCAGCACCTTGCCGGGCCCGCACTCGACGCAGCGCTCGACGCCCTGGGCGGCGAGCGCCTGCACGGTTTCCACCCAGCGCACCGGCGAATGCAGCTGGCGCGCCAGCGCGTCCTTGATCGCGACCGGGTCGCTGTAGGCCTGCACGTCGGCGTTCTGCAGCACGGGAATTTCCGGCGCGCGCAGATCGACGCTTTCGAGGTAGGCGCGGAACTGGTCGGCCGCCGGCTTCATCAGCGCGGAATGCGAAGGCACCGACACCGGCAGCGGCAGCGCGCGCTTGGCCCCCTTCTCCTTGGCCAGCGCCATGCCGCGCTCGACCGCGGCCTGGTTGCCGGCGATCACCACCTGGCCGGGCGAATTGAGGTTGACCGCTTCCAGCACTTCACCCTGGGCGGCTTCGGCGCACACGGCGCGCACCACGTCGTCATCCAGCCCCAGCACCGCGGCCATGGCGCCCACGCCTTCGGGCACGGCATTCTGCATGGCTTCGGCGCGGAAACGAGTCAGCTTCACCGCATCGGCAAAATCCAGCGCACCGGCCGCGGTCAGCGCAGCGATCTCACCCAGGCTGTGGCCGGCCATGGCGGCGGGCCTGACGCCGCCCTGCGCAAGATACACGCGCCAGGTGGCGATATCGGCCGCCAGCATGGCAGGCTGGGTGTAAGTGGTCTGGTTCAGGGTCTCGGCCGGACCTTCGGTCACCAGTTTCCAAAGGTCTTCGCCGAGCGCCGCGGAGGCCGCGTCGAAGGTCTGTTTCACTTCGGGAAACTGCGCCAGGCCGGCCATCATGCCGACGGATTGCGAGCCTTGGCCGGGGAATAGGAATGCGGTTTTCATAATTCTGTTTTTGAACAAGGAAGACAGGAGGACAAGAGGGGAACCAGTTCTTTAAGCTTTACTCCTGCCCTCTTGTCCTCTTTGTTAATAGGATTTTAACGAGTCATTTCGATTTCAGAACTTCACCAGCGCCGAGCCCCAGGTGAAGCCGCCGCCGAAGGCTTCCATCAGCAGGGTTTGTCCTCGCTTGATGCGGCCGTCGCGCACGGCAGTGTCCAGTGCCAGCGGGATGGAGGCGGCAGAGGTATTGCCGTGCTGGTCGACGGTGATCACGACGCGCTCGGCGGGCAGGCCCAGTTTCTTGCCGGTGGCCTGAATGATGCGGATGTTGGCCTGGTGCGGCACCAGCCAGTCGATGTCGGCCTTTTCCATGCCGTTGGCGGCCAGGGTCTCGTCGACGATGGCGTCCAGGGTGTTGACCGCCATCTTGAACACGGGATTGCCCTGCATGCGCATGGCAGGTTTTTCAGTGTTGCCCATGGACGGCCCGCCATCCACGTACAGCAGTTCCTGGTAGCGGCCGTCGGCATGGATATGCGTGGAGATGATGCCCGGCTCCTCGCTCGCGGTCAGCACCACGGCGCCAGCGCCGTCGCCCCACAGCATGCAGTTGCCGCGGTCGCTGTAGTCGGTGATGCGGGACAGGGTTTCGGCACCGATCACCAGTGCCGTCCGTGCCTGTCCTGCCTTGATGAAATTGTTGGCCGTCGCCAGCGCATAGACGAAGCCGCTGCACACGGCCTGCACATCGAAGGCCGGGCAGGCGTTGGCGATGCCGAGCTTGGCCTGGACGATGCAGGCAGTGCTGGGGAACACGCGGTCGGGGGTGGTGGTGCCGACGATCACCAGGTCGATGTTGGCCGGCACCACGTTGGCCGCCTCCAGCGCGCGGCGCGCGGCGGCAACGGCAAGATCGCTGGTCAGTTCGTTTTCCGCCGCGATATGGCGCACCTTGATGCCAGTGCGCTCGACGATCCACTGGTCGGTGGTATCGATCAGCTTCTCGAAATCGGCATTGGTCAGCAGGCGCTCGGGCAGATAGCTGCCGGTGCCGATGATGCGTGAATAGGTCATGCCTGCTCCACAGGGCTAAGTTGATGCAATTGGTCAGAGATGCGCTTGAGCACACTGCCCTCCACTTCTTCGGTTGCGGCCTCGATGGCATGCTCGAAGGCGAAGTGGTCGGCACCGCCGTGACTTTTCACCACCACGCCGCGCAATCCCAGCAAGGTGGCGCCGTTGAAGCGGCGCGGGTCGACCTGGCGCTTGAAGGCAGTCATTACCGGCAGCGCCACCAGGCCGGCCAGCTTGGTAAAAATATTGCGGCGGAATTCCTGCCGGAGCAGAGTGGAAATCATCTTGGCGAGGCCCTCGGCGGTCTTCAGCGAGACGTTGCCGACGAAGCCATCGCACACCACCACATCCACGGTGCCCTTGTAGATATCGTCGCCCTCGACGTTGCCGTGGAAATTGATCAGATGACTGGCGCGAACAAGCTCGGCCGCCTGCTTCACCACCTCGTTGCCCTTGATTTCCTCTTCGCCGATGTTGAGCAGGCCAACGGTAGGCCGCTCCTTGTGGTTGACCACGGAGGCCAGCATCGACCCCATCAGCGCGAACTGGAGCAGGTGCTCCGCCGTGCAGTCAACATTGGCGCCAAGATCCAGCATGAGCACCGGGCCCTTGAGGCTGGGCATGAAGGTGGCAATGGCCGGGCGGTCGATGCCGGGGAGGGTTTTCAGCACGAAGCGCGCGGTCGCCATCAGCGCCCCGGTGTTGCCGGCGGACACGCAGGCGTCGGCCTCGCCGGCTTTCACCAGGTCGATGGCCACGCGCATGGAAGAATCCTTCTTGTTGCGCAGCGCGAGCGCCGGCGACTCGTCCATGGCTACGACTTCGGAGGCATGGCGGATGCGCAGGCGCGGCCCCGGCTGGGCGTGCCTGGCCTTCAATTCAGTTTCGATGGCATCCTGCGAGCCCACCAGGATGATGTTGAGGCTGTCATTCCGCGCCAAGCACTTGATGGCGGCGGGAATGGTGACGTGCGGGCCGTGATCGCCACCCATCACATCGATGGCGACAGTGATTTCCCTCATCGGGTCAGCTGGGTTCCAGAAAGGACATACGGGCTCCCGCCGGACGGCAGGAGCCGGCAAGGCAATTTATTCGCCCTTGGCCTTGGCCACTTTCTTGCCACGATAGAAGCCGGAAGGCGACACGTGGTGGCGCAGATGCACCTCGCCCGTGGTGGGCTCGACCGCCAGCGGGGGGTTGGTCAGGAAATCGTGCGAACGATGCATGCCCCGCTTGGAGGGGGACTTTTTGTTTTGCTGAACGGCCATATCAAACTCCTTGTTTTAAGCATCCGCCCCCGGCGCCATGCTGCAATTTGCATGCACGGGCACGATCGGCAGACTCAGTAGTACTTCGTCCTCAACCACACCAGCCAGATCCAGATCCAGATCGGCAACGATCACTTCAATGTCTTCGTCAGCGAGCGCAGTTTCCAGCCTGTCGGCCTCTGCTTCGCTGGCAGCAAGGTAGAGCAGCCGGTCGCTGTCGACCGCCACCCTGACCGGCTGCAGGCAGCGCTGGCACTGCATTTCCACGCTGCCCTTGACGGAGCAGCGCAACTGCGGACGCCCGCGCGCATCCTGCCCGCCACAAACCCGGAACTGCAACATGGCTTCCGGATTCACAAACTCTTGAGCAAGTCGCTCGAAATCACCTACCATCGTATTGCCCTCCCAACAGCGGGATTTTTCGGCAAACTCCGACGGTGCAACCACAGGTCGTTCGAGCATAAGCGCGCAATTTTATGATTTCGCAGTAATTTTGTCAAAGACCATTACGGGGAAAGACAGGCGTGATACGCAAAATTCTGGTCGCCAACCGGGGGGAAATCGCGGTGCGCATCATCCGCGCCTGCAGCGAGCTGGGCATCGAGTCCGCCGCCGTCTATACCGACGCCGACCGCCGCGCCCTGCACGTCAAGAAGGCCGACGAAGCCTACCATATCGGCAAGGACCCGCTGGCCGGCTATCTCAACCCCCACCACCTGGTGAACCTGGCCGCCGCCTCCGGCTGCGACGCCCTGCACCCGGGCTACGGCCTGCTGTCGGAAAACCCCATCCTGGCCGACGCCTGCGCCAAGCGCGGCATCAAGTTCATCGGGCCGGATGCCCAACTGATCCAGCAGATGGGCGACAAGATCGAGGCGCGCCAGGCCATGATCAAGGCCGGCATTCCGGTGGTGCCCGGTTCCGACCACAACCTGGAAAGTCTCGACGAGGCGCGCGCGCTGGCTGCGAAAATCGGCTACCCGGTCATGCTCAAGGCCACCAACGGCGGCGGCGGCCGCGGCATCCGCCGCTGCGACAGCGATGATGAACTGGGCCGGAACTATGAGCGCGTGGTATCCGAAGCCACCAAGGCCTTCGGCAAGCCCGAGGTGTTCATCGAGAAATGCGTGGTCAATCCCAAGCACATCGAAGTACAGATCCTGGCCGACAACCATGGCAACACCGTGCACCTGTTCGAGCGCGACTGCTCGATCCAGCGCCGCAACCAGAAGCTGATCGAGATCGCACCCTCGCCCCAGCTCACCGAATCCCAGCGCCAGTACATCGGCAAACTGGCGGTGCAGGCGGCGCGCGCGGTGGGTTACGTCAATGCCGGCACGGTGGAATTCCTGCTCGACCAGGACAACCAGTTCTATTTCATGGAAATGAACACGCGCCTGCAGGTCGAGCACACCATCACCGAGAGCATCACCGGCGTGGACATCGTGCAGGAGCAGATCCGCATCGCCGACGATCTGCCGCTGCAATACAAGCAGGAAGACATCCGCTACCGCGGCTTCGCCATCGAATTCCGCATCAACGCCGAAGACCCGAAAAACGACTTCCTGCCCAGCTTCGGCCGCATCACCCGCTACTACGCGCCGGGCGGCCCCGGTGTGCGCGTTGACGGCGCCATGTACACGGATTACGTGATCCCGCCCTATTTCGATTCGCTGTGCGCCAAGCTCACGGTGTGGAACCTGTCCTGGCCGGGCGTCATCGAGCGCGCGCGCCGCGCCCTTTCGGACATGGTGGTGTACGGTGTGAAGACCACCATCCCCTACTACCAGGAAATCCTCAAGCACCCGGATTTCAGGAGCGGCAGCTTCAACACCGGCTTCGTCGAAGCCCACCCCGAACTCATCCGATATGAAGAGAAGAACCCGCCGGAAATGCTGGCGGCCGCCGTTGCCGCCGCCATCGCGGCCTATCAGGGACTATAAAAATGGCAAAAGTCTACGTTACCGACCTCGTTTTGCGCGACGGCCACCAGTCGCACATCGCCACGCGCATGCGCACCGACGACATGCTGCCGATCTGCGGCAAGCTCGACGCCGTCGGTTTCTGGTCGCTGGAAGCCTGGGGCGGCGCCACCTTCGACGCCTGCGTGCGTTTCCTCAAGGAAGACCCCTGGGAACGCCTGAGAAAGCTGCGCCGCGCGCTGCCCAACACGCGCCTCCAGATGCTGCTGCGCGGCCAGAACCTGCTCGGCTACCGGCACTATTCCGACGACGTGGTGCGCGCCTTCGTGCAAAAAAGCGCCGACAACGGCGTCGATGTGTTCCGCGTTTTCGATGCCATGAACGACCTGCGCAACATGCAGGTGTCGATCGAGGCGGTGAAGAAGGCCGGCAAGCACGCCGAGGGCGCGATCTGCTACACCACCAGCCCGGTGCACGACATCCCGCATTTCGTCACGCTGGCCCGGGGCTTCGCCGAAATGGGCTGCGACACCCTCGCCATCAAGGACATGGCCGGCCTGCTCACGCCGCACACCGCCTACGACCTGGTCAAGGCCCTGCGCGAGGCGACCAACCTGCCGGTGCACACGCACAGCCATGCCACCTCGGGCCTGTCGCACATGGCGCACCTGAAGGCGGTCGAGGCCGGCGCCAGCATCATCGACACCTGCATCGGCGCCTTCGCCGAGGGCGCCAGCCATCCGACCACGCAAAGCATGGTCGCCGCGCTCGCCGGCACCGAATACGACACCGGCCTGTCGCTGCCGCTGCTGGAAGAAATCTCTGCCTACTTCAAGGAAGTGCGCAGGAAATACTGGCAGTTCGAGAGCGAATTCACCGGTGTCGACACGCGCGTGCTGATCAACCAGGTGCCCGGCGGCATGATTTCCAACCTGGCGAACCAGTTGAAGGAGCAAAACGCGCTCGACAAGATGGATGCCGTGCTCGACGAAATCCCGCGCGTGCGCGAAGACCTCGGCTACCCCCCCCTGGTCACCCCGACTTCGCAGATCGTCGGCACCCAGGCCGTGCTCAACGTCATGACCGGCGGGCGCTACAAGAGCATCACCCAGGAAGTGAAGCTGTATCTGCAAGGCCGCTACGGCGCCACGCCGGGCAAGGTCAACGAGGAAGTGCGCCAGCTCGCCATCGGCAATCTCGACGTGATGAGCTGCCGTCCCGCCGACCTCATCCCGCCGGAGCTCGACAAGCTGCGCGGCGAGGCCGACAGCCTGGCAAAGTCGGATGAAGACGTGCTGACCTATGCCATGTTCCCGGAGCTGGGACGCACCTTTTTGCAGGAGCGTGCCGCCGGCAGCCTCAAGCCCGAGCCGCTGCTGCCCGTCGAAGCGAAGAATGGCGAAGGCGCGCCACGCTTTGCTGCCGACGAGTTCAACATCACCCTGCATGGCGAGACCTACCACATCAGGCTCTCTGCCAGCGGCCGCGCGAGCGAGACCCAGCGCCCCTACTTCGTCATCGTCGACGGCGTGTCCGAGGAAGTGCTGGTCGAGGCGCTGAACGAAATCGAGGTTGACGCCAGCAGTGCGGGCAGCGCCGTCAGCAAGCCCACCCAGAAAGCGCCGCCTGCCGGGCAGAAGCCGCGCCCCAGCCACAAGGGTCACGTCACCGCCGCCATGCCCGGCACCATCGTCGACGTGCTGGTGAAGACGGGACAAAAGGTCAGCGCCGGCGACCCGGTGCTGGTGATCGAGGCCATGAAAATGGAGAACGAGGTGCAGGCGCCGGTGACCGGCACCGTCACCGGCATCTTCACCGCCAAGGGCGAATCGGTGACGCCGGACATGGCGCTGATCGAAATCCAGCCGGAATAGGCAGGCGGCAATTGGTTAGAATGCCGCTTTTCGCGCTTCTTGGTGCCGTTTGATGAAACTCGTTCTCGCCTCCACTTCGCGCTACCGCCGCGAACTGCTGTCGCGCCTGCAGCTCCCGTTCGAGGTCGCCGCACCGGACGTGGACGAAACCCCGCTGCCTGGCGAGTCGCCTGCGAAGACCGCCTTCCGGCTGTCGGTGCTGAAGGCCCAGGCCGTCGCCCAGCAGTATCCGGACGCGCTCATCATCGGCTCCGACCAGGTATTGATGCTGGATGAGGAGCAGCTCGGCAAGCCCGGCAATTACGACAACGCCTTCGCCCAGCTGAAGAAGATGTCGGGCAAGTCCATGGTTTTCCACACCGCGCTGACCCTGCTCAACAGCGGCAAGATGCACCTGCAGACGCGCGACGTGCAGACCGTGGTTTATATCCGCAACCTCAGCGATGCGCAGATCGCGTCCTACCTGAAGAAGGAAGAGCCCTATGACTGCGCCGGCTCGGCCAAGAGCGAGTCGCTCGGCATCGCCCTCATGGAGCGCATGGAAACCACCGACCCCACCGCGCTGATCGGCCTGCCGCTGATCGCCCTGACGGAAATGCTCATGAACGAGGATGTCGACGTCCTCAAATGAGTCCGGGCACGCTCTACCTGATCCCGGTTCCGCTCGGACCAGCCGCGCCGGACATCTGCCTGCCGCCCGATACCCTGGCCGCGGCCAGGCGGCTGGAACATTTCGTCGCCGAGCGCGCCAAGACCGCGCGCGCGCACCTCAAGGCCATGGGACACCCACGGCCGCTTCAGGAATTGAGCATTGCCGAGCTGAACGAGCACACCAAGGCCGATGAAATCACGGCGCTGCTGGCGCCGCTGAAAGCCGGCAAGGATGTGGGCCTGATGTCCGAGGCCGGCTGCCCGGCGGTCGCCGACCCCGGTGCCGAGCTGGTGCGCGCCGCACACCGCGAGAACATACCGGTCGTACCGCTCATCGGCCCCTCTTCCATCCTGCTTGCGCTGATGGGCTCGGGACTGGGCGGACAGCGCTTCTGCTTCCACGGCTACCTGCCCGCCAAGGAGCCGGAACGCACGCAGAAAATCCGCGAACTGGAAAAAACCGCGCGCAGGGACAAAGCCACCCAGCTGTTCATCGAAACGCCGTATCGCAGCGCGGTACTGCTGCAAGCGCTGGCCGCCACGCTGGCGCCGGACACGCTGATCAGCGTGGGTGCCGACCTGAGCCTGCCCAGCCAGGTCATCAGAACGCAAAGCGCGAAAGCCTGGCGAGGAAAAGACGAAACGGTGAAAGACCGGCTGGTGGTGTTCGGGATCGGGGTTTAGAACGAGAGCCAGTCGAGCCTGAAGGTGAGTTTTTCGCCGGCATCGGTCTGCGCCTCCAGCCATTCCACGCCTTCGCGGGCATAGACGTCGAGCGGCAGCAGGCGGTGGCGGCCGGCATGCTCGCCCTGTTTCACATTGATATTCAGCCACTGCCGTTTCAACACGGCGAATTCCAGCCGTTCGTGGCTGACACAGGAAATCGGCTGGTAGGCTGCGTCGTTCACCTAAGCGTGGTTTCGCCGCTGATCAGCGGCTTCAGCGCCTTGGCCACGCCCACGCCGAGCTTGTCGGCGAGGCGCGAAGCGAGGTCGTCGCGCGGCGTGTAGTCGATGATGTTCTCGGCCTTGATGATCTCGCGCGCGACATAGTCGGTGCTGCCGTAGGCGTCGGCCAGCCCCAGTTCGATGCTCCTGGCGCCGCTCCAGACCAGGCCGCTGTACATGTCCGGGGTTTCCTTGAGACGGTCGCCGCGGCCCTTGCGCACCACGTCGATGAACTGCTGATGGATTTCGCCCAGCATGGTCCTGGCGTAGGCCTCCTGCTCTGGATCGGCCGGCGAGAATGGGTCGAGGAAGCCCTTGTTCTCGCCAGCGGTAAGAAGGCGGCGCTCGACGCCCAGCTTGTCCATGGCCCTGGTAAAGCCGAAGCCGTCCATCAACACGCCGATGGAACCGACGATGCTGGCCTTGTCGACGAAGATCTTGTCGGCCGCCGAGGCCACGTAATAGCCGCCGGAAGCGCAGATGTCATCCACGACCACGTACAGCGGCGTGGCCGGATACTTGGCACGCAGGCGCTTGATCTCGTCATGGATCTGCCCCGCCTGCACCGGGCTGCCGCCCGGGCTGTTGATGCGCAGGATCACCCCTTGGGTGCGCTTGTCCTCGAACGCCGACTGCAGCCCCATGACCACCATGTCGGCGCTGACCTCCTCGCTGGAAATCACCCCCTGCATGTCGATCAGGGCAGTGTGCTTGCCAAGCACTTTTTCGCTCTGCCCCATCCAGCCCATGAAAGCAAACAGCAGGATGAACAGGTAAAGGAAGGTGAGCGACTTGAAGAAGATGCCCCACTGCCGGGACTTGCGCTGCTCCTGCACTGCGGCCAGGGCCACCTTTTCCAGCGCCTGCCGTTCCCAGTTGTTGTCCGTGTTGCTCATGTGTTTGCCAGACGATGTTCAGTTAAACAGATTTGGTTGTCGCGCTCTTCCACCGGCAGGCTGGTCAGGCCCTTGCCGCTGCACCTTCCGCTCACGCAGCGGCCGTCTTTCGGGCTGTACAGGGCGCCGTGTGTCGAACAGATCAAGTATACGCCGTCGGCATCGAAAAAATCGCCCTCCTGCCAGTCCAGTTCCACCGGCACGTGGCCGCACTGGTTGAGGAAGGCATGCGCCACGCCCTGGTGGCGGATGACGAAAGCCGGGACCGGACGCCCATGCCAGTCAACCATGAAACGCAGCCCCTTGCCGCCGTCGAGCAAATCGCCGGAAGCACAGATCACGCGCTCCTCGCTCATGTGCGCTCCAACAGCCACGTTTTCACGTCCAGAAAGCTGTCCAGCACGGCGACCGGCGCATGCCCATGCAGGTCCTCGGGCAGGTGGGCGCCGTAAGTCACGCCGAGCCGGTCCACCCCGGCATTGGCCGCCATCAGCATGTCATGGCTGGTGTCGCCGATTACCAGCGCCTGGCGGCGCTCCAGCAGGAGTTCGTCGAGAATTTCCTCGACCATGGCCGGGTGCGGCTTGGAATGGGTCTGGTCGGCGCAGCGCGTGGACGAGAAATAAGGTCGCAACTGCGAGTAATCGAGCGCACGCTCCAGGCCTTTCAGGCTCTTGCCGGTGGCCACCGCGAGGATGAAGCCGGCGCCGTGCAGTTCGCGTATGCCCTCCCGCACCCCGGCAAACAGCGGAATCTCGGCATCCCGCCCCAGATAATGGTGGCGATAGCGCTCGACGAGGCGCGGGTAGTCGCCTGCGGGCAAGTCGGGCAGCAGGGTCTGCAGGGCCTGCTGCAGGCCCAGGCCGATGATCTGGCGGCAGGCGCGCTCGCCCGGCACCGGAATGCCGAGATCGGCGCAGGCCTGCTGGATGGAATCGACGATATGGCCGGCCGAATCCATCAGGGTGCCGTCCCAGTCGAAAATCAGGAGTTCATACTGCCGGGGCATCGAGTCTGTCCAAAAACTGTTGCAGGTCATCTGGCAGCGGCGCCTCGAAAATCAAGGCCTCGCCGCTGATCGGATGGTTGAAGCTGAGCTTCGCCGCATGCAGGAACATGCGTTTCAGGCCCTGGCCGGCCAGCTCCTTGTTGAGCGGGAAATTGCCGTACTTGTCGTCGCCGGCGATGGGATGCTTCAAATACGCCAGGTGCACGCGGATCTGATGGGTGCGGCCAGTCTTGAGTTCCGCCTCCAACAGGGCGAAGCCGGGCCAGGTCTTCATGCGGCGGAACACCGTGTGCGCGGTCTGCCCGCCCTCGTCCACGCTGACCCTTCTTTCCCCCTCGGCGGTGACGAACTTGCGCAAGGACAGCTTGACGTTGCGCAGTTCGTCGCGCCAGCGCCCGGTGGCCAGCACCAGGTAGCGCTTGTCGATGCGGTGCAGGCGGAAAATCTCGTGCAAGGCGACCAGCGCCCGGCGCTTCAGCGCCACCACCAGCACGCCCGAGGTTTCCCGGTCCAGTCGATGCGCCAGTTCCATGAAGCGGTGCTGGGGGAATTCCAGGCGCAGTTGCTCGATCACACCCCTGGAAATGCCGCTGCCGCCATGTACCGCCATGCCGGCCGGCTTGTTGAGCACGATCAGATACTCGTCCTGGTAGAGGATGCGCGGCGCCAGACGGGGCACGTCCCGGGGCAGGCCGGCCGGCTTGGGCAGGCTTTCGGCCACCCGCACCGGCGGAATGCGCACCTCGTCGCCGGCTTTCAGCTTGTAGCTGGCCTCGGCGCGACCGCCGTTGACCCGCACCTCGCCCCCGCGCACGAGCTTGTAAATGCGGCTCTTGGGTACGCCCTTGAGTTGGCCGAGCAGGAAGTTGTCCAGGCGCTGGCCTTCATGACCTTCGTCCACTTTCACCCGCCTGACCGAAACTTTGCCTAAGTCATTCATTTTTTTATATACTGCGCTGGTTCCTGGGGGGCCAAGCCCGCCACCGAACCCGAATTCACCGGTCGTTTTCACCCACCGGCACTTTGCATCCTGACCTCTCGCGCCCGCGCCCTGAACAATCAGCACAGCGCCTGGCGCCCGCAAAAAGGTGTGAAGGAAAAAGTGGTGATACTAACTTAATGTAACGTGCATTACGCATACGCCTGACTCGGCCACGCTTTGCCGGGTCTAAGAAGCAACGACCGCGTCGAGCAATCTCCGCGGCGTTTTGACCGGACTGAAAAACCTTTCAATTATCTTTGATGACCGTTCTGCTGACCCCAATTTACAGGCCTCACAGACCCTGACGGTTTTTCCGTCCCGTATGCGTGCGCACGGGAGTAAAACATGAAGCGCATGCTATTCAACGCCACCCAGGCAGAGGAACTGCGGGTGGCCATCGTCGATGGACAGAAGCTCATCGACCTGGATATCGAATCCTCTGCAAAAGAGCAACGCAAGAGCAACATCTACAAGGGCATCATCACCCGCATCGAACCCAGCCTGGAAGCGGCTTTCGTCGATTACGGCTGCGAGCGCCACGGCTTTCTGCCTTTCAAGGAAATCGCCCGCTCCTGCGTCAAGGGCTCCGGCCGTCCCGGCGACCTCATCCGCGAAGGCATGGAACTCATCGTGCAGGTGGAAAAGGACGAGCGCGGCAACAAGGGCGCTGCGCTCACCACCTACGTTTCGCTGGCCGGCCGCTACCTCGTGCTGATGCCCAACAACCCGCGCGGCGGCGGCGTGTCGCGCCGCATCGAGGGCGAAGACCGCAACGAGCTGAAGGACGCCATGGCCGGCCTGGAAGTGCCGGACGGCATGAGCCTGATTGGCCGTACCGCCGGCATCGGCCGCACCACCGAAGAGTTGCAGTGGGACCTCAACTACCTGCTGCAATTGTGGAAAGCCATCGACGGCGCCGCCAGCAGCCAGTCCGGCGCCTTCCTCATCTACCAGGAAAGCTCCCTGGTCATCCGCGCCATCCGCGACTACTTCCAGCCCGACATCGGCGAGATCCTCATCGATACCGAAGACGTGTTCGAACAGGCGCAGGGCTTCATGGCCCACGTCATGCCCGGCACCGTCAACCGCGTGAAGCTGTACAAGGACGACGTGCCGCTGTTCTCGCGTTTCCAGATCGAACATCAGATCGAGTCCGCCTACTCGCGCCAGGTCAACCTGCCATCCGGCGGCGCCATCGTCATCGACCACACCGAAGCGCTGGTGTCCATCGACGTCAACTCGGCGCGCGCCACCAAGGGCGGCGACATCGAGGAAACCGCCTACCGCACCAACCTGGAAGCGGCCGACGAAATCGCGCGTCAGGCCCGTTTGCGTGACCTCGGCGGACTCATCGTCATCGACTTCATCGACATGGAGTCGCAAAAGAACCAGCGCGAGGTGGAAAACCGCCTGCGCGATGCCCTGCACCACGATCGCGCCCGCGTGCAGATGGGCAAAATCTCGCGCTTCGGCCTGATGGAACTGTCGCGCCAGCGCCTGCAACCGTCGCTCGGCGAAACCAGCCACCAGCCCTGCCCGCGCTGCAGCGGCACCGGCCACATCCGCGGCGCCGAGTCCACCGCCCTGCACATCCTGCGCATCCTGCAGGAAGAGGCCATGAAGGAAAACACCGGCGCCATCCACGCCCAAGTGCCGGTCGAAGTCGCCACCTTCCTGCTGAACGAAAAGCGCCAGGACATCCATGCCCTGGAAGCCCGTTTCAAGATCAACGTGGTGCTGATCCCCAACATCCACCTGGAAACGCCGCATTACACGGTCGAGCGCATCAAGCACGAAGACCTCAACCGTGAAGGCATCATCGAGCCCAGCTACAAGATGGTCGCCATTCCCGAGGTCGAGGCAGGCATTTCTGCACACGAGCAGAAGCCGGCCGCACCTGAGGCCATGGTCAAGGGCATCACTCCGGCCCAGCCCGCACCGGTGGTGATCCCTCAGCCCGCTGCCGTTGCGGTTGCCGAGCCTTCCGGCCTCATCAGCCGCATCCTCGGCTGGTTCAAAAAACCCGAGCAGGCCGTCCAGGCACCGGAAGCGCCCAAGCGCGAAACGCGCAAACCCGGCGCCCGCCGCGAACGCAGTGACCGTGGCGGTGAGCGCAGTGAGCGCAGTGAGCGCGGCGAACGCAGCAGCGAGCGTGGCGAACGCCGCGAGCGCCCCGCCCGGCCGCCGCGCGAGGCACGCCGCAGCGAACAGACCGAAGGCACGGAAGCGCGTCCGCAGGAAGCTCGGGAAAAACCCCAGCGCCAGCCCAAGCCGCCGCGCCAGCCCAGAGCCGAACAGGCCGCGTCCGCCGATGCCCAGCGCCAGCCCAGGATCGAGCAGCCGGTCCAGGACGGCGAATCCGCGCCGCGCGAAGGCGGCAGCCGACGCCGTCGCGGCGGACGCGGCGGTGAACGCGGCGAGCGTGGCGAACGCACGCAACAACCGGCCCCGGCAGCCGCCCAGGCCGAGACCGCCCCCTCGGTTGCCCAGGCTGTTTCTGCAGTTGCTGTCGAGCCCGTGCCGGCCCCGGTCGCGGTATCCGCAGCCGAGTCCGTCGCAACCCCTGCGCCGGCCGCGGTCACAGCCTCGCCTGTGCCGGTGCCCGCAGCAGAACCGGCTGCTCCCCGGGCAGAACCCGCAGCGGCAGCCAGCCGTGCGGACGAGCCGAGCCAGCCTGCAAGCGTAACCGCCAAGCCCGAGGACATCCTGAAAACTCTCGGCGGAGAAGCCGGCTTGAGCCAGGTGGAAACACAAAACGCCGCCCCGGCGCCGGCCGAGAGCGAGGCCGGCGCATCGAATGGCCGCCGTCGTCCCCGCCGCCGGCCGCAGGCAGCCGCCCCGGCACAAGCGGAACTCATGCAGGTTGAGACCAGCGCACCCGCAGCCACTCCCGTGGCAGAGGAAACAGGTCCGCGCTCGCACGGACCCGGACGCCGCCGCCGCACGACCGGACAGCCTGCGGCCAGCGAGCCGCTGGTTCAGGTGGAAACCCAGCAGTAAGGCTCGTTCCGCCCGGCAAATGACAAGGGGGCCTGTGGCCCCCTTCGTCTTTTATCCCGGCGAAAAACCTCAGCCAGCGTTCAGCCTGGCGCGGATATCCTCAATCAGGCCAGCCACCGCATCCTCGATCATGTCCAGGTTTTCTTCGAATCCCTGCGCGCCGCCGTAATAGGGGTCGGGCACTTCCTGACCGGGAAACTTGCCGCTGTAGGACAGAAGCAGGCGGATCTTGTCGTGTGCGTGGCTCGGGGCATTGCCCCTGAGTATGCCGAGGTTGGCCTCGTCCATGGCCAGGATGTAATCGAATTTCTCGAAATCCGCATCCGCGACCTGACGGCCGCGCAAATCCGAGATATCCACCCCGCGCTGGCCGATGGCACTTTGCGCGCGCGGGTCTGGCGCCTTGCCGATGTGGTAGCTGTGCGTGCCGGCCGAATCGATGACGACGGCATCCTGCAGGCCGGCCCTGGCGATCTCGCGCCTGAAAATCCCTTCCGCCATCGGAGAACGGCAGATGTTGCCCATGCAGACGAATATGATTGCTATTTTTTTCATGAAAAACAAAAAGATATATGAAAAACCTCAAGCCGGATTCTACCGCGAAATCAGGCCCTTGCGGCCATGACAAGGCCTGAAAAGACCGCAAGGCGGCAGGCGGCAAAAACTAGATGTTTTCGTCCGGCGGCGCCGCTCCGTACATGACCTGCTTGAGCTTGGCGAGTTCGTCACGCAGTTCGGCGGCTTTTTCGAATTCCAGGTTTTTCGCAGCGGCCAGCATGTCCTTCTCCAGCCGCTTCATTTCGCGTGCCAGCTCCTTCTCGCTCATGACGTGGTAGGACGCCAGGGTCTGCGCGGCCTTGAGTTCGAGCCGCGCGGATTCCATGTCGACCGCGGCCTCGATGATGTCCTTGATCTTCTTCTCCACGCCCTTGGGCGTGATGCCGTGCGCGGCATTGAACTCCACCTGCTTGTTGCGCCGGCGTTCGGTCTCGTCGATGGCCCGGCGCATGGAGTCGGTGACCCGGTCGGCATAGAGGATGGCGGTGCCGTGGAGGTGGCGTGCGGCGCGGCCGATGGTCTGGATGAGCGAACGCGTGGAGCGCAGGAAACCTTCCTTGTCGGCGTCGAGGATCGCCACCAGCGAAACCTCCGGTATATCGAGGCCCTCGCGCAGCAGGTTGATGCCGACCAGCACATCGAACACGCCCAGGCGCAGGTCGCGGATGATTTCCACCCGCTCCACGGTGTCGATGTCGGAATGCAGGTAACGCACCTTGACGCCGTGTTCGCTCAAGTAGTCGGTGAGATCCTCGGCCATGCGCTTGGTCAGCGTGGTGACCAGCACGCGCTCGCCGACAGCGATGCGCTTGTTGGCTTCGGACAGCAGGTCGTCGACCTGGGTCGCCACCGGACGGATTTCCACCACCGGATCGATCAGGCCGGTGGGCCGCACCACCTGCTCCACCACCTGGCCCTGGTGCGCCGCTTCATAGTCGGCCGGGGTGGCCGAGACGAAAATGGTCTGCGGCATCAGCCGTTCGAATTCGTCGAACTTGAGCGGGCGGTTGTCCAGCGCCGAGGGCAGGCGGAAACCGTATTCGACCAGGTTCTCCTTGCGCGCGCGGTCGCCCTTGTACATGCCGCCCACCTGCGGGATGGTGACGTGGGATTCGTCGATGAACATGAGCGAGTTGGGCGGCAGGTAATCGATCAGCGTGGGCGGGGGATCGCCGGGCTTGCGCCCGGAAAGATGGCGCGAGTAGTTCTCGATGCCCTTGCAGAAGCCCATCTCGTTGAGCATCTCCAGGTCGAAGCGGGTGCGCTGTTCCAGGCGCTGGGCCTCGACCAGCTTGTGATTGGCGTAGAAATATTCCAGCCGGTCTTTTAATTCGATTTTTATCGCCTCGATCGCCCGCAGCGTGGTCTCGCGCGGGGTGACGTAATGGCTGGAAGGGTAGACGGTAAAGCGCGGCACCTTGGACGCGATATGACCGGTCAGCGGGTCGAACAATTGCAGGCTGTCGATCTCGTCGTCGAACAGGCTGATGCGCAAGGCGGTCTCGGCGTTTTCCGCCGGGAACACGTCGATCACGTCGCCGCGCACCCTGAAGGTGCCGCGATTGAAATCGAACTCGTTGCGCTCGTACTGCATGGTGATGAGGCGCTGCAGGATTTCCCGCTGCTCCAGCCGGTCGCCCTGCCTCAGGTGCAGGATCATGCTGTGGTAGTCGACCGGGTCGCCGATACCGTAGATGCACGACACCGTCGCCACGATGATGGTGTCGCGCCGTTCCATCAGCGCCTTGGTGGCGGAAAGCCGCATCTGCTCGATATGCTCGTTGATGCTGGAGTCCTTCTCGATGAAGAGGTCGCGCGAGGGTACGTAGGCCTCGGGCTGGTAGTAGTCGTAGTAGGAAACGAAGTACTCGACCGCGTTTTCCGGGAAGAACTCGCGCATCTCCGCATACAGCTGCGCGGCCAGGGTCTTGTTCGGCGCCAGGATCAGGGCCGGCCGTCCGGCGCGGGCGATGACGTTGGCCATGGTGTAGGTCTTGCCGGAGCCGGTCACCCCGAGCAGGGTCTGGAAGGCGAGACCGTCCTCCAGACCCTCGCCCAGCAGGCGGATGGCCTCGGGCTGGTCGCCCGCCGGTTCGAAGGGTTCGTGCAGTCGGTAAGGGCTATTGGGAAAGGTCAGAATCACGGGTAGAATTTGCCGGTTTCGCGCACATTTCAACTTGATGAAACATGGCGCGCCAAAAACGGCATTTTACGCTTTGACAACCCGCTAAACCATGAACCCCCTGCTCTCACGCCGCGTCCAGTCGATCAAGCCCTCCCCCACCCTCGCGGTCACCGCCCGTGCCGCCACCCTCAAGGCCGAAGGCCGCGACATCATCGGCCTGGGCGCCGGCGAGCCCGACTTCGACACCCCGGACCACATCAAGCAGGCGGCAATCGAAGCGATCAACAAGGGCTTCACCAAATATACCGCGGTGGACGGCACCCCTGGCCTGAAGCAGGCCATCATCGCCAAGTTCCAGCGCGACAACGGCTTCAGCTACACGCCCAAGCAGATCCTGGTTTCCTGCGGCGGCAAGCAGAGCTTCTACAATCTGGCGCAGGCGGTGCTCGACGCCGGCGACGAAGTCATCATCCCCGCCCCCTACTGGGTGTCCTACCCGGACATGGTGCTGCTGGCCGACGCCAGGCCGGTCATCGTCTATGCCGGCATCGAGCAGGGCTTCAAGATCACCCCGGCCCAGCTCGAAGCCGCCCTCACCCCCAACACCAAGCTGTTCGTCATCAACAGCCCGAGCAACCCCACCGGCTCGGTGTACACGAAAGACGAGCTGGCGGCGCTGGGCGCAGTGCTGAGGAAGCACCCGCGCGTGCTGATCGCGACCGACGACATGTACGAGCACATCCGACTCAACGACGTGCCTTTCGTCAACATCCTCAACGCCTGTCCCGACCTCGTTGATCGCACCCTGGTGCTGAACGGCGTGTCCAAGGCCTATTCCATGACCGGCTGGCGCATCGGCTATGCCGCCGGACCCGAAGCCATCATCCAGGCCATGGCCAACATCCAGTCGCAGTCCACCTCCAACCCCACCTCGATTTCGCAGGTGGCGGCGGAAACCGCCCTGAACGGCGACCAGGGCTGCATGGCGCCGATGCTGGCGGCCTTCCGCCAGCGCCACCGCCTGGTGGTGGATGGGCTCAACGCCATCCCCGGTCTCAAGTGCCTCGACGCCGGCGGCGCCTTCTACGCCTTCCCCGACGCGCGCGAAGCCGCCGCGAACATGAAAGCCAAGGGCAAGATCAAGGAAGCCACCGACCTCGCCTTGTCCGAATACCTGCTGCTGGAAGCCGGCGTGGCCGTGGTGCCCGGTTCGGCCTTCGGCGCCGATGGCTACATCCGCCTGTCCTTCGCCACTTCCAACGCCAACCTGGAAAACGCACTCGCCAGGATGGCCAAGGCACTGGCATAAATTCACAAATACAGTCAAAAGCATTAACAGGGAGGTTAAAGGGAGGAAAAGCTGATATTGCTTTTCTCCCTTAACCGCCCCTTCCTCCCTGTAAAAAGCTTTTCTCTGCGCCCGGTTTATCGTTCTAGAATTCAGACTCCCTCTGGGGGAATGCCTGAATGTTCCACTCGCTTTACGTCGACCTCAATTCCTTCTTTGCTTCAGTCGAGCAGCAGCTCGACCCGGCCCTGCGCGGCCAGCCTGTGGGCGTGCTGCCGGTGCTGGCGGAGACCACCTGCTGCATCGCCGCCAGCATCCAGGCCAAGCGCTTCGGCATCAGGACCGGCACGCCGGTGTGGGAAGCCAGGAAGCGCTGCAAGGGCATCCAGTTCGTGCAGGCGCGGCCTTCGGTGTACGTGGAAATGCACCACCGGATCGTCGAAGCGGTGGAATCCTGCTATCCGGTAGCGGCGGTGCTGTCGATCGACGAGATGGCGCTCGATCTCACCGGACGTCACACCCAGGAAGCCCACGCGGTCAAGCTCGCGCGCCAGATCAAGCGCGCCATCTACGCGCAGGCCGGCGAAGTCATGCACTGTTCCATCGGCATCGCGCCCAACCGTTTTCTGGCCAAGACCGCATCCAATTTCAAAAAACCCGACGGCCTCGAACTCATCCGCCCACAGGATTTGCCACACGTCCTCCACAAGCTTGAACTGACCGACCTGAACGGCATCAACCACGGCATGGAGAAACGCCTCAAGCGCGTCGGCATCCATACCGTGGAGCAGCTTTGCGCCGCATCGGCGGAGAAATTGCGGCTGGCCTGGGGCGGTGTCGAAGGCGAGCGCTACCTCGCCAAGCTACGCGGCGAGGTGCTGCCGCCCTTGCCTACCCACCGCTCCACCGTCGGCCATTCGCACGTGCTGCCGCCGGAGATGCGCAACGACGAATCCGCCCTCGCCGTGCTCTATCGCCTGCTGCACAAGGCCGCCATGCGGTTGCGGCATTACGGCTACTACGCCGGCTCGCTGGGCGTGCACGTGCGCTACCAGGACGGCGAGCGCTTCAGTGAACAGACCCGCTTCGCGCCGCATGCCGACAGCTTCAAGTTCAACCACGTACTGGCCGCCCTGTGGGAAAGACGCCCGCGCCAAGCCGACCGTCCGATGAGCCGCCCTATGAAAATCGGCGTGGTGCTGTCCGAGCTCACCGAACAGCGCTGCGTGGCGCGCGACCTGTTCGCAGAAGACAGCCTGGGCGAAGGCCTGTCGATCGCCCTGGACCAGATCAACCAGCGCTTCGGCCCCAATGCCGTGCACTTCGGCGCCGCCCACGGGGGCATCGGTTCGGCCCCCATGCGCATCGCCTTCAATCACATCCCCGAGCTGTCCGTGGAAAGCGATGGCTGAGAACGTCGGCGAACGCCCTTTCCCGCCGCGAGAAATCTGCCGCAACCCATGTCCTGCAAGGCCCAGAAGCACATTATGGGTTTACTAATTTGTCGCCTTGCCCAAGCTGGACTATTGTTGTACTTGCTTTGCCCCGATAACAAATGAGGAGACGTCAATGAGCAAGAAGGACAGCAAATCCGACAGCAAGTCTACCGACAGGCCCGAAGCACAACTCAGTCGGCGCAAGTTTCTCGGCGCCGCTGCCGCCTCAGCCACTGGAGCCGCAGCGCTTGGCTTTCCATCCATCGTAAAGGCCCAGGCCCCGATCAGCCTGCGCTTCCAGAGCACCTGGCCGGCCAAGGACATTTTCCATGAATACGCCGCCGACTTCGCCAGCAAGGTCAACGCCATGTCCGGCAAGGAGCTCAAGATGGAGGTCCTGCCGGCTGGCGCAGTCGTGCCGGCTTTCGGCCTGCTCGATGCAGTGAGCAAGGGCACCCTGGATGGCGGTCATGGCGTGGTGGCCTACTGGTACGGCAAGAACTCCGCCGTCGCGTTATGGGGCTCGGGCCCGGCCTTCGGCATGGACCCCAACATGGTGCTGGCCTGGCACTACTACGGCGGCGGCAAGGAGCTGCTGGACGAAATCTACAAGGACATGAACATGGACGTGGTGTCCATGCTCTACGGCCCCATGCCGACCCAGCCCTTCGGCTGGTTCAAGAAGCCGATCACCAGCGCCGAGCAGATGAAAGGCCTCAAGTTCCGCACTGTCGGCCTGGCCGTCGACATGTACAAGGATCTGGGCGCAGCAGTGAACCCGCTGCCCGGCGGCGAGATCGTGCCGGCCATGGACCGTGGCCTGCTCGATGCGGCCGAATTCAACAATGCCTCTTCCGACAACCTGCTCGGCTTTCCCGACGTGGCCAAGGTCTGCATGCTGCAAAGCTTCCACCAGTGCAGCGAGCAGTTCGAGATACTCTTCAACAAGAAGAAATACAACACGCTCAACGCCGAGCACAAGGCCATCATCAAGCATGCCATCGAGGCCGCCTCGGCCGACATGTCGTGGAAGGCAATCGATCGCTATTCCAAGGACTACATCGACATGAGCACCAAGAAAGGCGTCAAGTTCTACAAGACCCCCGATGCCATCCTGCGCAAGCAGTTGCAGTCCTGGGACAACATCATGAAAACCAAGAGCGCCGAAAACCCGTCGTTCAAGAAGGTGCTCGATTCCATGCGTGCCTTTGCCCAGCGCACCTGTCGCTGGCAGAACGACACCAGCGTCGACTACAAGATGGCCTACAACCATTTCTTCGGCAAGAAGAGGGGCTGACCGACGCATAGCCACAGGTGGCCGCCTGCACTGAGCGGGCGGCCATTTCTTGCCTTACTCAAGAAATGCGCGCCATGCAGAAACTGCTGCTCTTCGTCGACAAGGTAAGCACCTTTGCCGGCCGATTCTTCGCCTGGTCCATCGTCGGACTGACTTTTCTGATTTCCTGGGAAGTTTTTTCCCGCTACGTCCTCAACACGCCACACCCCTGGGCGCTGGACGTACAGATCATGCTCTACGGCATCCTGTTCATGATGGCCGGCGCCTATACGCTGGCGCATGGCGGGCACGTGCGCGGCGACGTGCTTTACGGCTTCTTCGAGCCGCGCACCCAGGCCACCATCGACCTGGTGCTGTACATCGTGTTCTTCCTGCCCGGCGTTTTCGCCATGACCTATGCCGGCTGGACCTACGCCAACGAATCCCTGGCCATTCGCGAGCAGACCTTCAGCCCGGACCCGTTGCCGCTGTATCCCTTCAAGTTCGTAATCCCGCTTGCCGCCGTCTTCCTGCTGCTGCAGGGCATCGTCGAAATCGTGCGCTGCATCATGTGCCTGCGCGACGGCGTCTGGCCGCCGCGCATCGGCGACGTCGCGGAAGTGGACGTCGACAAGCTCAAGGAAATGGTTAACGTCAAGGACGAGGATATCGCCAGCCTCGACAAATACGTCGTCGGGCAGGAGGCGAAGCAATGAAGAAGGAACTGCGCTTCGGTTTCGGCCTGATGGCGATCATCCTCATCGCCATCGCCGTGCTCATGCCCTGGGGCAATGTCAGCAACGGCCACCTCGGCCTGCTCATGCTTTCCCTGGTGGTGGTCACCATCATGCTCGGCTTCCCCACTGCCTTCACCCTCATGGGCATGGGCGTGATATTCGCCTGGTTCGCCTACCACAGCAGCAATCCGGAGCTGGCGATCACCCAGACGCTGGATCTCATGGTACAGCGCACCTACGGGGTCATGACCAACGACGTGCTGATCGCCATCCCGCTGTTCGTGTTCATGGGCTATCTGGTCGAGCGCGCCAACCTGATCGAAAAACTGTTCAAGTCCCTGCATCTGGCTATGGCCGGCATCCCCGGCTCGCTCGCCGTCGCCACGCTGGTGACCTGCGCCATCTTCGCCACCGCCACCGGCATCATCGGCGCCGTGGTCACGCTGATGGGCCTGCTGGCGCTGCCCGCGATGCTGCGCGCCGGCTACAACGTCAAGCTGTCGGCCGGCGTCATCACCGCCGGCGGCTGCCTCGGCATCCTCATCCCGCCTTCGGTGCTGCTCATCGTCTATGGCGCAACCGCCGGCGTGTCGGTGGTCAAACTGTATGCCGGGGCCTTCTTCCCCGGCATCATGCTGGCCCTGCTCTATGTCGGCTATGCCATGCTCGTCGCCAAGCTCAAGCCGGAATGGGCGCCGCCGCTGCCCGAGTCCGAACGCAAGGTCGACATCCCCGAGGGCAACGCGCGCATTGCCGAGCGCTTCGGCAAACGCGCCCTGCCGTCCCTGCTGCGCGCCGCTTTCGCCGGCGATGGCGGCGGCGTGGGCAAGAGCCATGTCCTGCGCCAATTGTCCGTCGCGCTGCTGCCGGCCCTCACCTTCGCTCTCATCATGGGGCTAGCCTGGCAATCGATCACCAAGCCAGAAGCGGTCAGGGACATCTCCATCCTGCAGGAAATGGGCTCGGTCGCCGGAGAGTCGCACGAGACGCCCCTGCTGGACGAACCCCTCGCGCCCGGCATTGCCGAGCCGCCTGCAGAGATCGAGGAACCGCTTGCCGAAGGCATCCAGGAACCGCCGATAGAATTGCTGGAGCCGCCGGCGGAACTGCAGGAACCGCCGCTCGACGGCGTGCAGGAGCCACCGGCCGAGGACCTGCAGGCACCGCTCATGGAATCCGCCCAGGCGCCCGTGGCTGCCGAGCGCGCGCTCGAATCTCCCGTGGCGGAAGCAGTACCCGCCGGCGCCGAGACGGAAAGACTGCCCACCCCCGACACATTCTGGGAAATCCTGCTGGCCGGTGTGGCGGTGCTTGCCGTGATCTACGCGATGATGTCCTTCGCGCGTCTCGAAGTCTTTAAGATGCTGCTGACTTCGTTCTTCCCGCTGGCCGTCCTCATCCTCGCCGTGCTCGGCACCATCGTATTCGGCCTCGCCACGCCGACCGAGGCTGCCGCGATCGGCTCCTTCGGCGGCTTCGTGCTCGCTGCCATCTACCTGTCCTTCAACAAGTCGCCGGAAACGCGGCGCAATCTGCGCAAGACCTGGATTCCGCTGTGGCTGCTGTTCGGCATCTCGGGCGTCTGGTTCATCCTGTACGAGTTCGACGTCCTGGCCTCTGCGCCGCCGGACTGGGTGGGCTGGCTGTCCATGGGCGCCATCGGCGTCTGGTGCCTCATGGCAGTACCGCAGGTGACCATGCTGCCAACAGTAAAGGAATCCGTCTTCCTCACAGCCAAGACCTCGGCCATGGTGTGCTGGCTGTTCGTCGGCTCCTCGATCTTTTCCGCCGCCTTCGCCCTGCTTGGCGGCCAGGAACTGATCGAGAAATGGGTGCTGTCGCTCGACATGACGCCAATGCAGTTCATGCTGCTGTCCCAGTTCATCATCTTCATCCTGGGCTGGCCGCTGGAGTGGACCGAGATCATCGTCATCTTCATGCCGATCTTCATCCCGTTGCTGCCGCACTTCAACATCGACCCGCTGTTTTTCGGCCTGATGGTGGCACTCAACCTGCAAACCGCCTTCCTCTCGCCGCCCGTTGCGATGGCTGCGTTCTACCTCAAGGGCGTGGCGCCGCCGCATGTCACGCTGAATCAGATCTTCGCCGGCATGCTGCCCTTCATGGGCATACAGGTCATCGCCATGGCGCTGCTCTACATGTGGCCCGAGATCGGCATGTGGCTGCCCAGCGTTCTCTACAAGTAAGCAATAAACGAGGGAGACAACATGAATATCGCATTCATCGGCATGGGCATCATGGGCAAACCCATGGCCCTCAACCTGCACAAGGCCGGGCACACGGTTTTCGTCTGCGGCCGCCGCCCCGAATCCATGGTGCCGCTGACCGATGCCGGCTGCACCGCCGCCGCCTCGCCGGCCGAAGCCGCTTCGCGCGCCGAGGTCACCATCGTCATGGTATCGGACACGCCCGACGTCGAGCAGGTCCTCTTCGGCGAGGGCGGCGTCATCCACGGTGCCAGGGCCGGTTCGGTGGTGGTCGACATGAGCACGATCTCGCCGACCGCGACCAAGACGTTCGCCGACAGGCTCGGGACCCAAGGCATCGACATGCTCGACGCGCCGGTGTCGGGCGGCGACGTCGGCGCCATCAACGCCACCCTGTCCATCATGGTCGGCGGCAAGCCCGAGGTGTTCGAGCGCGTAAAGCCGGTGTTCGAGGCCATGGGCAAGAACATCGTGCTGGTCGGCGGCAACGGCGCCGGCCAGGTGGCCAAGGCCTGCAACCAGATCGTCGTCGCCGTCACCATCGAGGCCGTGGCCGAGGCGCTCACCTTCGCGCGCAAGAACGGCGTCGACCCGGCCAAGGTGCGCGACGCGCTGATGGGCGGCTTCGCCGGCAGCCGCATCCTCGAGGTGCACGGCAAGCGCATGCTCGACAACGAGTACAAGCCGGGCTTCAAGACCAGGCTGCACCAGAAGGACCTGAACATCGTCATGCAGACCGCGCGCGAACTCGGCCTTTCGCTGCCGGGGGCGGCCCTGGTCATGCAGCACCTCAATGCGCTGATGGGCACCGGCGACGCCGAGCTCGATTCGGCCGCAGTGATGAAGATCGTCGAGCGCGCTTCCGGCATGGCGCGGTAAGGCAGGAAAATGATTTAACCGCGGAGGACGCGAAGCCATGAAAGGCTCAAACACAGAGGCAACAGAGAAAGCAGAGGAAAGCCCGGAAGAAACCAGGATTCATTATTGATTTCCTCAGTTACCTCTGCTCCCTCTGTGTGAATAGCTTTACTCCGCGTCCTCCGCGAACTCTGCGGCAAAAAGGGATTACGCATGAAACACAAAATCGTCTTTCTCGACCGCAAGAGCATCATCGCAGACATCCGCGCGCCCGCTTTCGACCACGAGTGGATCGATCATGACAAGACCGCGCCGGACGAAACCCTTGCGCGCATCCAGAACGCCAGCATTGTCATCAGCAACAAGGTCAGGCTGTCCGCGGACATCCTGAAGCAGGCGCCGAGCGTGAAAATGGTCGCAGTGTGCGCGACCGGCACCGACAACGTCGATCTCGCGTATTGCAAGGCGAACGGCATCGCCGTCTCCAACATCCGCGGCTATGCCATGCATACCCTGCCCGAGCACGTATTCATGCTGGTCCTGGCGCTGCGCCGCAACCTCCTAGGCTGGCGCGAGGACGTCAAGGCCGGGCTGTGGCAGCAGGCCGACCAGTTCTGCCTGTTCACGCGTTCGATCAGCGACATCCATGGCACTACGCTGGGGCTCATCGGCCAGGGTGTGCTCGGCCAGAGCGTGCGCAGGATCGCCGAGGCCTTCGGCATGAAGGTGCTGGTCGCCGAGCACAAGAATACTGCGACCGTGCGCGACGGCTACACAGCGTTCGATAGCGTGCTCAGAGAAGCCGACGTGATCTCGCTGCACACCCCGCTTACCCCGGAAACCCGGCACATGATCTCCACGCGCGAGTTCGGTCTGATGAAACCCACCAGCCTGCTCATCAACACCGCGCGCGGCAATCTGGTGGACGAGGCCGCGCTGGTCGAGGCGCTCAAGTCAAAACGCATCGCCGGCGCCGGCTTCGACGTGCTGTCGGTGGAGCCGCCGCGCGAGGGTAACCCCCTGCTGGAGCTGGACCTGCCCAATTTCATCCTTACCCCGCACGTGGCCTGGGGCAGCCGCGACGCCATGCAGATCATGGCCGACCAGTTGGTCGACAACATCGAGGCTTTCGCTGCCGGCGCGCCGCGCAACGTCGTCGTCTGAGCGCCCGCGCACAGGGCAGCCATGCCGCAGGCTGGCAAATGCCCGGGCGCCAGCTAGGATAAGAATGAATTCCTCATGGAGGCGATATCCACATGAACACACGCATCCAAGTAGCGGGGCTGCAGATCGCCAGACCGCTCTACGACCTGGTACGCGATGAGATCGCGCCCGGCACCGGCATCCCGGCCGAGCGCGCCTGGCTCGGCTTTGCCGACATCGTGCGCGAGCTGACTCCGAAAAACCGCGCCCTGCTCGCCAAGCGCGACGAACTGCAGGCCAGGATCGACGCCTGGCACCTGGAGCGCAAAGGCAGGCCGCACGATGCCGCAGCCTACAAGCAGTACCTCTACGACATTGGCTA
The DNA here is from genome assembly GCA_008923285.1 of Betaproteobacteria bacterium SCN2. Classification (GTDB taxonomy): domain Bacteria; phylum Pseudomonadota; class Gammaproteobacteria; order Burkholderiales; family Thiobacillaceae; genus UBA6918. Next base: position 168,611 of record WBSG01000002.1, on the reverse strand, counting down.
TCTTTTGCCGGAAGGCGAGGATTTCTGCATCAGCACCGCAAACGTCGATGACGAAATCGCGCGCATCGCCGGCCCGCAACTGGTGGTGCCGGTGAATAATGCGCGCTATGCGCTGAATGCCGCCAACGCGCGCTGGGGCAGCCTGTTCGATGCGCTCTACGGCACCGACGCGCTGTCCGAGGAGGACGGCGCCGAGCGCAAGGGCGCTTTCAATCCGGTGCGCGGCGCCCGGGTCATCGCCACCGCCAAGGCCTTGCTCGACGAGGCCGTGCCGCTCAGGGAAGGCAGCTATATCGACGCCATCGCCTACGCCGTCAAGGACGGCACGCTCACGGTCACGCTGTCCAGCGGCGCGCGCGTCGGCCTCAAGGACCCCGCCCATTTTCGCGGTTACCAGGAAAAGGCTGGCCGCATCACGGCCTTGCTGCTGGTGCACCACGGCCTGCACCTGGAAATCCGCTTCGACACCGACCACCCCATCCACGAGCTGCATCCCACCGGCATCCGCGACATCTACCTCGAAGCCGCCATCTCCACCATCATGGACTGCGAGGATTCGGTGGCCGCCGTCGACGCCGCGGACAAGGTACGCGTCTACCGCAACTGGCTGGGGCTGATGAAGGGCGACCTCACCAGCAGCTTCGAGAAAGCCGGCAAGACCCTGAGCCGTGCGCTCAACCCGGACCGCCGCTATCTCTCCCCCGAAGGCCAGTACTTCGAGATTCCCGGGCGCAGCCTGATGCTGGTGCGCAACGTCGGCCACCTCATGACCACCGACGCCGTGCTTGACGAACACGGCAACGAGGTGTTCGAGGGCCTGCTCGACGGCTTCGTCACCAGCTACTGCGCGCTGCACGACCTCAAGGGCACAAGCCCGCTGAAGAACAGCCGCACCGGCAGCGTCTACATCGTCAAACCCAAGCAGCATGGTCCTGCCGAAGTCGCTTTCAGCGTGGAATTGTTCGGTCGCATCGAGGACGTGCTCGCGCTGCCGAAGAATACGCTCAAGATCGGCGTCATGGACGAGGAGCGCCGCACTACCCTCAACCTCAAGGAATGCATCCGCGCCGGGCGCGAACGGCTGATCTTCATCAACACCGGCTTTCTCGACCGCACCGGCGACGAGATCCACACTTCCATGGAAGCCGGCCCCGTGCTGCGCAAGGGCGACATGAAGACCTCGGCCTGGCTACGCGCCTATGAGGACTGGAACGTGGACATCGGCCTGGCTTGCGGACTCTCGGGCCGCGCGCAGATCGGCAAGGGCATGTGGACCATGCCCGACCTCATGGCCGGCATGATGGCAAGCAAGCAGGCGCACCCGGAAGCCGGCGCCAACACCGCCTGGGTGCCCTCGCCCACCGCCGCCACCCTGCACGCCATCCATTACCACCGCATCGACGTGTTCGCGCGCCAGCAAACCCTGAAGTCGCGCACGCGCGCCTCGCTCGACGACCTGCTGAGGATACCGGTGGTGGAAATGGCGGGCTGGACGGCCGAAGAGGTTCAGCAGGAACTCGACAACAACATCCAGGGGCTGCTCGGCTATGTGGTGCGCTGGATCGACCAGGGCATGGGCGCGTCCAAGGTGCCCGACATCCACAATGTCGGCCTCATGGAAGATCGCGCCACCCTGCGCATCTCCAGCCAGCATGTCGCCAACTGGCTGCACCACGGCATCATCAGCGAAGGCCAGGTCATGGAAACGCTGAAGCGCATGGCCCGGCTGGTCGACCAGCAGAACGCCGGCGACCGCAACTACATCAACATGGGGCCGCACTACATCAGCCTCGCCTTCCAGGCCGCGCAGGACATGATCTTCCATGGCCGGCGCGTGCCCAACGGCTACACCGAGCCCACCCTGCACCGGCGCCGGCGCGAGTTCAAGGCGGCGCTGCGCGGTGAATAGCCGCGCAAATCAAGCTCGGCGCGGCGAATGAGCCCTGCAGCGCAGCGGGAAACTAATTCTGCGCGGCAGGCAATTCGAGGGTGAAGATGTCGCCCAGCGCCTGACGAATTTCGCCCACAGTCAGATGGCGTGGAATGCCCACCCCAGCGGCATACTGGTCGCTCTGGCAGGTCAGCCATTTCACCCCTGGCTGCCGCTCGGACTTCAGCCAGAACACGGTCTTGTAGAACATCTGGCCGGGCCGGTCGCTGTTGGCCCAGGCGCTGTTGACGAAGAAAAGGAATCCGGCCCCCACCGCCAGCGTGCTCATGCTGCGCTCCACCTTGACGATGGCAAAGCTGTCTGGCTCGACGCGCTGCGGCTCCGGGCGCACGCTATCGATCTCGAGAATGCAGTGCGGCGCATATTCGCTCACGTGGCCGAAAGGCACCGGCTTGCCGGCCTGCAGGCGCAGCGTGGCCCAGTCGGCGGGAATCTCGACGGCGCGATTGAGCACCAGGCGGCTGTCTGCAGGGAATCGATAGTATGGCGTTTCCGGGCCATAGCTGCGCGGCGTATCGCAGCTCCACAGCATGGCGGCAAGGCACAACAGCAGGACTTTTTTCATGGCAAACCACCTTCCTTATTCAATCACTTTAGCCGCTGCGCCGTCAGTTGAACAGGCCCGATGAAACAGCGGCTGGCGATAGAATGCGGTTTTCGGCCAAATTCCTCAACACCGGATACATGCGCATCCACCTGTTCGATCCCGGCTACATTCGCATTGGCGGCCACCACGTCGAGTGGGATTCGCTCATCGCCAGGGAACTGGCCGAACGCGGCCACGAAGTGCGCCTTTATTGCAGCAGCGAGGTGACCGAAACCGCCGCGCAGGCCTTTGCCGCTTACGGCCCGGTGATGCCGCTCTTCGACGTCAGCCCGTATGCCACGCTGGACGACCCGCAGCGCGAACAATCTTTTTTGCTGGATGCCGCCAGTTCCGCGGGCAGGGTACTCAAGCAGGCCGGGGCTGCCGATCTCTGGCTGTGGCCCACGCTGTTCCCCGCCCATCTTCTGGCATGCGCCGAGGCCGACCCTGCCGTCCCGGTTGCCGGCTGCATACACCACGAGCCCGGCTATCTGCTGCCCAGCGGCAGGAAATGGTGGACGCTTGTTTTCGACAAATGCCGCGAAGCCGGCCTGAGCCCGAAACTGAGTGCAACCACGCCCGCGCTGCAAGCTCTTTATGCCCGGATCGCTCCCGGGATTTCCATCGGCTATGCACCGATCGCGCACGATGGCCTGCCTCCCGCGAAGCCGAAGACACGCATGCGGAAAATCGGATTTTTCGGCCAGCAGCGCCGCGAAAAGGGCATCGACATCCTCGGGCCCCTGATCGCAAAATTGCTGGATGCCGGCTATGAGGTGGTGCTGCATGACAGCAAGGGGGCTCCCGACATCGGCAGCAGGACCAACCTCACCACCCTCGGCTACCTCGACGATTTTGCACGGGAAATTGCCCGCTGCGATCTGGTCGTCACGCCCTACGACCCGGTGCGATACCATTTCAGGCTTTCCGGCATCGCCGCCGAGGCGCTTGCCTGCGGCGTGCCGGTCGTGGTCCCCTCGGCCACCGCCTCCATGCGCCTGGTGCAGGAGAGCGGCGCCGGCGTGGCTTTTGCGAACCGCAGCACGAACTCGATTTTCCAGGCCATCTGTACCGCCAGGAATCGCTACCCGGAATTGGCGCAGTCGGCCTTCACGACCAGCCGCGCCTGGCCATCACGGCATGGCATCGGCAAGTTCGTCGAGCATTTGCTCGGCAGCGCCGCCTGAAGCGCCACAGCCTGGGTTGCAGCCTGCAACCGCAGGCCTCAGTCCCAGGACAGACGAACGATCCGGAACGGAACTGGCCGCGTCTTCTCCACTTCCGTCACCGTGGCATTCAGCGCCAGGCTGGTCCGGGCGAGCGACTGGATGGACAGCTGCCTGGGCACGGCGCCTCGGGTCGGGATCGCCACGCAGATGTTTTTCGTGATTGGATTCGCGGCGCCGACGCGCGCGAACAGGCGCCCCACTGGCATGCCTTCGGCCGATACGTCGAACTGATACAGGCTCCTTGCAGCCGGTTCGAATGCCATTTCGAGCACCAGTCGTTTGCTCGTCGAGGCCGATAGCGGAATATCGAGGTCGTGGCGCAGATGCGCTTCGCCATTGGTGCCTGCGAGCGGAATCTCATGCGCCGCGCGCAGCGGACGCAAGGCCGGACGCAACCGCGGCACGACCTCGCTGACGTATTCAAAGCCGTAAGCAGCCGAAACGCGACGCGCAAGCCGCCGCAACAGCTTTCCGTGAGGGCGCCTCATGGATCTCAACAGGTAGCGCAGCCAGGCCTGCGCGCCCCCGGCACTGCTGCGCACCGTGGCGGCGATCTCTGCGGCGCGCGGATTGCCGTCCAGGCCGGCCAGATATGAAAGCGTTGCCACGACGTCGGGGCCGGCGCCGAGGGGCCGGGCGATCGCGGCCACCTTCTGCCCATCCACCTCCCGGCAGCCGGCCAGAAGCGCAAGGTCGAACACCCAGGAAGCGGCCGGTTCCTTGTCGGCATAGGCATGCACGGCATGCTCGGCGGCGAACACCAGCATGTCTTCCAGCGACGGGATCATGACCGGGCGGCCGTGAAAGTCGGCGGGCCGCGCCCTCGCCCACAGGGCGTCGAGCACCTCGTCCGCCATCATCGCGCCATGCACCGGCTGGTGGTGCACATCAATGTCGCCGTGCGGCCTGCGCCGCAGGTTGGCGCCATGGCTGAAGCGCCAGCTGATGCGCATGAATTCGAGCGAGTACTTGGTGGTCCAGCCCGCGGCGTACAGGCACTCCATCGCGCGCGGAAAATCCGCTCGCCGCACGAGGATGTCGAGGTCGCTGGTGATGCGCGGCCCGCGGGTCAGGCCAGCGGCATGCAGCGCGCCGCCCTTGAGCAGCATGACCGGGATGCCCTTGCCGATCAGGCTATCCAGCGCATCGGCACCGGAACGCAGCATGAGCTGGGACTGAGTCCAGTGCGCCTTGGAAAGTCCTTCAAGGCGCGGCCGATAGGGACAGTCCGGGTCGATCCTGGCCAGGCGCCCCGCGATCCTCGCCAACAGCTTGTGCTCTTCCCAGGAAACGTCTTCGATGTCGCGTTGCCGCTTCCACGCCTGCCAGCTGCTCAGGGCCTGCGCATCGGGGAGAAAGGCCGCGCCGAGCAGCAGGTCGAGATCGCCCCTGGGCCAGATCCGCCGGATCAGAATGCGCTGCAGGCTGTCCCTCACCGGACTGGCTCCGCTTCAGCCGGTCTTGCCGCGCTTGCGGTCGAGCGCGCGTTTGACGACCTCGAGATAGCCGAGGTCCTTTTCGCGGTCGGGCCCGTACGACAGGCTGCCCGGCCGGATCCTGCGCATGGCCAGCAGTTCGGGCAGCATCTCGAAGCGCAGGCCAAGCTCGCGTCCGCGCGCAATCCAGTCGACCAGCTCGCCGCGCCCGCCGACAGGGTCGATGACATCGCCGATCCGGCGCGCCGCTTCGGTGCGCATCATCATGGTGGTGCGGCCCCAGATGCCATAGATGGCGCCGCGCTCCGGCGCGGCCAGGCTGCCCTTGAAGTTCTGTCCGTGCCCGAACAGGCCGGCAATGCCCGGCTCCGCCGCGAGTCTCTCAAGCTGCAGCGCGGCCTTGCCCGGCAGCCAGGCATCGTCGGCATCGAGGAACGCCATCAGCGGCGACGAAACCCGCGCCATACCGGCATTGGTCGCCGCGCCGCAGCCCCGGTTGGGCTGCTGGAGCAGCGTGACCGGCGCGCCGAATGCGCCGACTATCGCAGCCGTGTCATCGGTTGAACCATCGTCGACCACGATAATCTCTATCGGCGGGATGTCCTGTTCGAGAATCGAGCGCAGGGCATCTTCCAGGGTGTCCGCCGCGTTGTAGGCGGGGATCACGACGCTGTAGCGCTTATCCATGCCTGAATGCCTCCTCTGCATTGCCGCGGGCCTTGAACAGATCGCCCAGTTCTGCGTTTGCCCCGCTCGCGCGTCGGCGCGCGAGCGATCTGCGGATCGCATCGACGAAACCGCGGCGGGTCTGGGCGATGTCGTTGGTCATGTTGCCGGTGTGGCGCCGGTAGAGAACAGCGGGCTCGTCCTCGGCAATGTAGGGAATCTTTGCCTCCAGCAGGCGCAGGAAAAAATCGGTATCCTCGCCGTGGTTCATCTCCTCGTCGAAGCCGCCCAACTGTTCGAACACCCTGCGGTCGAACAGCGCCGCTGCCAGTTGCACGCCTCTCACCGTCACCGTCCGGCTGCCCGGCAGCGGAGTCGCGCTCTGTTCGTCCGCTTCCTCGAAAAAGCGGATGAGGCCGATGACATAGCCGGCATCCGGGCTTTCCTTCAGCCTGGCGAGTTGGCGCGCGATGCGCCCCGGTACGCTGAGGTCGTCGCAATCGAGAAAGCTGATGTAGGGCACTTCCTTCGGCACCGCCGCAAGCCCCGCGTTGCGCGCGCCGGATACGCCGGACTGCGGGCCGCCGACCATGCGCACGCCGGGATGGGCGGCGGCGATGCCGCGCACGATCTCCGCCGTGCCGTCGGTCGAGCCGTCGTCGACGACGATGATGTCGAGACCGATCCCGCTTTCGCGCAGGAGAGAGCGCAGCGCGGAAGCAATGTAAGCTTCGCCGTTGCGCACCGGCATGATGATGCTGACTGTCGCAGTATCCATCTAGTCGAGTCTCTCCAAAAAGGCGTGGATTTCGCCGGCGATTTCCCGCGCGTCCACCGACAATTCCAGTTCAAAACAGGGCAGCCGCCGGCACAGCACGCCGGCGAAAGCGATGACCTCGTGCTCGCCGTCGGGCAACTGGAAGGCGCTCGACGGCGCGAAGCTGCGCATGGCAAGCCCCGGCTGGATCGGTCGGAACGCGCTGCTGCCGGCATGCGCCACGCGCGGCACGACGATGGCGCGAATCTCGAGCTGCGGCACAAAGGGCTGGCGTGCAAGCATGCTGGCGTGGATCTCGTATTTGCCCTGCCAGTTGGGCGTCCCAAACCCGCTGCCGACCTGTTCGCCGAGCGCGCGCGTAACGCCTGCCGGGTCCTGCTTGAGCATGCGGAACAGCGGATAAGCAGTCATCGCTTCGTCCTGCCCGACCAGGCAATAATCATCGCCCACCGTGTCGAGGCCATTTGCGATGCCGGCGAGGCAGGTGCCCGACTTGCCCGAGCCGCCCGCGCCGACCAGCAGAATGCCCTGCCCGTCCACACCCAGCGTCGCGGCGTGGCACAGGCGGCACTGCTGGGCAGCGTAGGCCCAGTGCAGGAAGGCGCGCAAGGGCCCGCCCGATTCCCACGCCGGCATCGCGCCCGGGCGGCGCACGAGTTGAATGCCGGTGCGTGCTGATTCGGAATAGAACTGCCACACGCGCGGGTCATGCAGGTAGGCGCCGCGCAGCCCTGCCTGGCCGAGTTCGGCATTGGCCGCCTGACGGTCGTACACCTCATGCATCCAGCGCGGCGGCGGCGGCCAGCCGGCGGATGCGCTGTCGAGCAGATAGAGCGTCAGGTCAGGCTGCCCCTGCGCTTCAGGGCTGCAGCCGTTTGCCAGGTTGCCCGCACACAACTCGGCATAGGCCGGGTCGCTGAACCAGGCCTCGATCGTCAGGTTGGGCAGGTTGAAGCGGCGCGCGTGCATCCGAGAAAGATCGAGCGTGTCTGCCTGGGCAAGCAGCGCGCGGCCGAAGCCGGCCAGGTCGCCGGTCGTAGATTGCGCCTCGCGCACGGTCTCGCGGTCAGTTCGGATCGCGTCGGGCCGGCCAGCCAAGATCCTCGTCGACATCATGGATGGGGTCGGCAAGGATGAGCTCCGCCATGTCGTCGAAGGCTTCCAGCCGGGGCGGCTGGCTGTCCGGCCTGAGGGCAGCCAGCACGCAGGCCTCGTCCACGGAAGGCGCTGTGCCAGCCGCCTGCAGCGGGCGGATGAGGCCTTCGCGGATCAGGTCCTGAAAGAAAATCCGCGCTCCGCTGCCCACCTCGCCATGCTGGGCCGTCAGGCGGTCGACGAGATCCTTCGGCCGATGGCCGCCCGACACGTCGCGCCAAAGCTCCATGGCCAGCCCGGTCAGGCTGAAATACTTGCCGTTGCCGAGATTCAGTACCACGATCTCGGTTCCGAATTCCTCGGCGATCACCTCGGGCACGGCCACTTCAAAAAAACTGTCGGGTAGCATGGGCGGGATTGTCCTCGATATTGTTTATGTCGGTTTGGCCGAAATTATCTTATAAAACCTCGCTACTGGCGCGGTATATTTGCTTGCGGACGCACCCAAGCGCTTGTTTTAATTGGTTTCCCACCACATTTCCTTTTCCCTGGCCCCATGCCCAAGCGACTTCCCGCCCTGAGCAGCCTGCAAGCCCTGTTTCAGCGCGGCAGGGGCGGACGGTTGCCAGCCGCCATGCGGCCAGAGGAAAAATTCGTGCTCTGCCGTCCGCGCGGCGGGCTCAACGACACGCTGTGCCAGATCGAGAAGTGCTGGAAATACGCCGAGTCTTTCTCGCGCACGCTGATCATAGACAGCACGAGATCAGGCCTGCTCGACGATTTCTCGACATTCTTCAGGCCGCGCGACGGCGATGCGCGCGTGCATTTCAGCTTGAGCGCCGCGCAACTGCAGCTGCTCAACGCGCTTTCCTGTCAGCCGCCCGCCCTGCAGGGAAAACTGCATGCCTACCAGCCGGCCTACTCCAGGCGGGCCGGCAATTATCTCGACAAGAAAAGCGCCCGCCAGCTGTGCTTCGATTTCGACAGGGCGCACGAAGAAGCCGTGCTGCTGCACGAACAATGCGGCGGCGGCACTGATTCCTTCGCACTCTTCGACCGGCTTTGCCTCGCGGACAACATCCTTCCGCTCGTGCTCGAGCGCCTGCGCCCGCTCGGCCGGGACTACGCCGCCATCCATGTACGCAACACCGACTACAAGACCGAGTATGAAGGCTTGTTTCGTGAAATTTACCCGCGTGTGGCGAACAGGCCGTTGCTGGTATGCAGCGATGATGCCGCCGTCATCGCCCATGCCGGGATTTTTTTCGGCCAATCGAAAATCCTCACCACCCGCACCTCCGCACACAGCGGCGACCGGCCCCTGCATTTCAAATACAAGAAGCACGGCAGCGACGAACAGCGCCGGGAAGCGGCAATCGACACCATCGTCGATCTCATTGCGCTGGGCCGTGCGGACGAGCTGTATTTCGCGAACGTGACGGCAGGATTCCCCTCGGGGTTTTCAGTGCTTGCGGAATATCTGTGCGGGCACAAGCACGTGATCGCAGCACTGCTCCAGGCGGACGGCGAGCCGCGCTGAAACAGCCGGGTTTGCAGCCAGCCCCGCGCCCCCGGACCGGAGGCACGGGATCGGTGCTTATTTGCCCTTGCCTACCGAAAAAATGCTCAGCGAGCCGGATTTTTCATTCGCCAGGATCAGCAGATTCTTGCCGCTGGCGGAATCGCTTGCCGGCACGAACAGCACGCCTTCGGGGGCAAGGTCGCCGATGCGCGTCCAGTAGCCGGCGTATTCGGGGGATGTCGGATTGCCCACGTCGTAGGCCATCACTCCGCCCGAGCCGCGCTCGATCGTGATGAACGCATAGGTTTTGCCGTCCAGGCTTCCGATCGCCACGCCTTCCGGCTCGGGGCCCTTTTTCGGGCTGCGTCCCTCATCGATGCCCTTGCGGTGGATGGCATCCTTCTTCCAGAGGCCCATGCCGCCCAGCGTGCGCTCGATGTGGTCGCCGCTTTCGTAGACCATGTTGCCATTCTCGTCGAGGATGGAAAAGGAACGGCCGCCGTAGGTATGGATGACATCGACCTTGCCGTCATTGTCGGTATCGCCGTTCAGGCCCTTGATCACGGGCACGGCAAGGCTGCCGAGCACGCTCTGCTTCTGCAGTTCTTTCGCATTGGCAAACACTTTCGGATCGAGCACGACCGATTCGAGCTTCCCGGTTTCCCCTCCGCTCACGAAGTCGTCCCGGTCATCACCCTCGTTGGCGATCACGTAATACTGGCGGCCGTCCGCAGCCACATAGCCGGCAATCGCATCCGGCATGTACATTCCGTAGATCGGCAAGCCGGTTCGCGGCACATAACCTCCGTCCTTGCTGGAGCCGTCAAAGCTGAAATTCCGCCAGTCCTTCAGGCCCAGCGGAACGATACGCTCGAAACGGGCGTCGGCAATGTTCAGCACAGCGATGGCATTGGCTTCCTGCAGCGTCACCATGGCCTTGCGGTTGTCCTGCGAGACGGCGATGTACTCCGGTTCGAAATCCGTGGACGGCAGCCGGCCCGGGAAAATGCGCACCCCTGCTGCGGCAAGTTTCGCGGATTCCGCGTCGAAGCTTTCGAAACCGACCGTCTGCACCTGCGGCTTGCGGGGATCGCGGATGTCGACGATGCTGACCGAACCGGGCGGGTCGATCTTGCCGTCCGGCCTGGAAGGCTCTCCCTCGTTCGCGACCAGGATGCGGCTGCCGTCGTGGGTAAACGTGACCATGTCAGGCTGCACGCCCACCAGCGCCTCGGCCGTCAGTTCCTGCCGCGAGTCGAGCAGGAACATCCTGCCCGGCTCATGCCGGTTCTTCGATGCCGCAACGACTGCGACCAGGCCGTTCTTTACCGCCACGCTGCTGATGTCGTTGGAAAAGCTGAAAGGCGGCTTGGTGAAATCGATGCTCCTGAGGACCTTCGCCTTCGACGGGTTCCTCAGGTCGACGACCTGAAGCCCGGATTCAGAAGTTACATAAAGCTGCTGGGTAGTGGCATCGAAGGCGGGAATTTCCGCGCCTTCGAGGGAAAGACTCATCTCCCCTGCCAGCACCAGCGCCGCAATGAGGCTGATAGACATGCGTATGCTCCAAAAAAATCCCCTGCACCATACGGGCAGGGGAACGAGTCAATGCAAAAGAACCGATAGGTCGAGGCTTAGAAGAAGACCTGCGTGCGCAGCATGAAGGCGTCCTGCTCGTCCGAACCGATGGCGGTCACGGTGTCGTCAAAGTTCGCCTTGACGTAGTTCAGCATGACGCGGGTGTTGTAGTTGGGAATCCACTTGAGCCCGACGGTCCAGGCAGATGCCTTGTCCGTGTAGTTCGCGTTGAGGATCGGGCCGTTGCCGGTCAGGAAATCTGAGCCGTCGAGCATGCTGTAGCGCACGCCGAGTTCCCAGGCGCCGCCGCTGCCATTCTTGAAATCCTTCTTCGGCTTGATGCCGCCGAACCTGCCGCCCTTGTAGGAGTCGGCATACTTCTCGCCGGTGATCATCCACATTGCGCTGACGTAGGCCGTATTCAAATCCTTGTCGAAGGAACCGCCGGCCGTATCACCCGAGAAGGTGGTCGTCAGATATTCGCCCTGCAACTTGAAGTTGTCGTAGGCGAGGGCCAGTTCAAGGCCCTTGCGCTCCAGGTCGACGGTGTCGTCGAGCGTCGAGAAATTGCCGGTATCGAAAATCTTCTCGCCGCGGTTGTCGGGACGGATCGTGTCGACATCGTCGCCGTCGACGAACTTGCCGGTCGTGTAGCCGAGGCCGAGGTGGGCAATGGTGTTCTTGCTGCCCATCAGCTCCGAGAAGTTGAGCGTGCCGCGAAGGATGGTCTCCTTCTCGTCGGATGCGTTCACGTCCACGCCCGTGCCGGTATTGGCATAAGCGACGGCAAGGGTGGCGCCCTTGAAGGGTGCGCCGGAAAGCATGAAGCCAAGGTTCTTGCCTACGCCACCGTAGGTGTTGACCATGCTCCTTTCCATGAAATCAATGAAGCGCGAACTGGTCTGCTCTTCCAGGGAAAAGGGCATCTTGAACTTGCCGGCCGTGATCTTGAGCGGCTTGAATCCGGCGTAGGCGATCTTGGCGGTGTCGAGTTCGGTATCGAAACCGCTGTCTTCGTCTTCCGTCGCGTCATAATCGCCGGTCACCTCGTATTCCCAGTCACCCATGAACTTGCCGGAAATGCCCAGCCTGGCGCGGCGAATATCGAACATGTCGGTCGTGCCCGAACCCGGCGAGTAGTGACGGTAATCAGCCTGGACGCGGCCTTCGAGCTGGATCGAGTTCTGCTTGTCCGCGGTTTCGAACTTGAAGCCGTTCTTGAACTTGCCCACCAGGGTCTCCGCCGCCTGCTTTTCGGCTTCCTTGGACTCCGCGGCGTGCATGGCCTTGAACTCGCCATACTCGAACTCCGAAATCACGCCCTTCGCACGCAGCTTCTCAAGCAGCACCTCGATGGTCGACTCGGCCTGCACAGCGACAGGCGCAATGACGAATGCCGCAGCCAGCGCGATAGCAAGTTTTTTACGAATCTTTTTCTGTCCAGCCATTTCAAACTCCTCTACAAGAAAGTCCGAAATGTATGCCTGCGTCTTTACAGGGGGATGAAGCCCGGATGAAGGTTTTGTTGAAGCGCGTCCAGCACAGGCCGGGGCGTGACGGGAAGACGAGGCCCGCAAATGAAAAAAAGCCCGCCTTGAGGACTTATACCTTAATGGCGCATAGTTAGGCGAGCGAGCCGCAAGACTCCCCGACAACACTGCGCGTTTTGGGCTGGAGTGATGTATGTATAAATACATCCTAATACATACAAACTTTAAGGGCCGGAGTTTCCTCCGGCCCTTTTCATTGCTGCATATGCTTGGTCAAATAATTGGGGTGTAAGTGAAGGTCTCAAACCGACCCAAAGCCGCCACTCGAATTCAAAAGGTACGTTCAGAATCCAAAATGTTGATTCGGCGACAACCACATCAGCTGCCGGCGCTCCTGGGGGGTGAACATCGATTCATACGTGCGCAGCATGGGGCCGTAATCGAGGCGGTACGGCGCCTTCAGGTAAGGCCAGTCCGATGCCCAGACGCACTGCTTCAGTCCGAAATCGCGCACCAGCGCCTGCACATACGGTCGCACGTCCGCAAACGGGTAACCCGCTTCAGAAAACTTGGCGAAGCCCGAGAGCTTGACCACCGCCCGCTGCTCGCGACCCAGCGCCAGCAAGGCCTGAAATCCGGCCTGTGACACCCCATCGGGCAGGTGCGGGCGGCCGCAATGGTCCACCATGACTTTCACATCCACCCGCGAGAGCATGGGCAGAAATCGAGGCAACAGGTCTTTGTCGACCTGGAACTGCGCCCACATGTCCAGCTGGCGCAAGCGCCGCAGCAAGGGCTCTATGCCGGCATAAAAATCAAACCCCATCAGTGCCGCATTGAACGCCAGGCCAATCACACCCTGGGCTTTGAGCACCTGCAGGGTTTCAAGCGGGCAGTCGTTGGGCACCACCGCAATGCCCTTAAATGCGCCTTGCCCGATCTGCAGGGCATGCAGCAGGCAGCGGTTGTCGGTGGCATAGCCCGAGTTGGGCCCCACCAGCAGGGCGTGCTTGACCTCGTAACACGCCATGAGCTGCAGGAAGTACTCCGCCTTGCCCATTTCCTGTCCAGCGGGGTGGTAAGCCACGTCCGGGTTATACGGGAACTTGGCCGGATCGAGCACATGGCAGTGCGCGTCGATCTTGGGTTCGGTCAGAACACCCATCATTGAAATGTGGCCAAAATAGCCTGACGAAGTTCGCCGGTAATTTCCGGTTTGACGCCAAACCAGGCCTCAAACGCTGGCACCGCCTGGTTGAGCAACATGCCAAGACCGTTGACCGTCTGGTGACCGCGCAGACGCGCCGCCTCCAGCAGGGGCGTTTCCAGCGGGATATAGATCAGGTCGGACACCATGGCCGACAGGGGCAGCGCGTCCAGCCGGATGTCCAGCGGCGGCTGGCCGTACATGCCCTGGTTGGTGGTGTTGACCAGCAGGGCGCAGCCTTCAAGCGCGGCTTCTCGCTGTTCCCAATCCAGCACCTGGACGACACCCCCCATGTCCTCGGCCAGTGCCTCGGCCTTGGCGCGGGTACGGTTGATCAGGCGAATCTCTCTCGCCCCCTCGGCCATCAAGCCAAACAGCACGGCCCGAGCCGCGCCGCCCGCTTGACCAGCACCAGGGCATGGATGAGCTCATCGGGCAGGCATTCGGTCGAAATATCGAAATGCTGCAGGGAACGCTGGGTCTGCGCCCCCCACAGGCGCGCCGCCGGCACGCGGATGTCGCCGAAGCTGTCGCGCTCCAGCCGGGTGGTACCGCCGTCGGGCGGGTGATCGGCCATGTCAGGCTCCCGAAGAGTTCGCTGTCAAAATACGGGTCGGTTCACCCTAGCAAAGACCTGCGCGTCTTTGAAGCGGCGCACACCTTCTCAAGCCCCCTGGAAGCCCCATGAGCACGAACATCACGCAAGCCGACCTGATCGAATCCATCGCTGCCGCGCTGCAGTACATCAGCTAAGTCTGAGCGTGGCGGAAGCGTCAGCCCAAGCGGCTTTGGCCAGCGTGTTACGCGGCGTGCTGATGGTGTGCAGCAGCGAAGACGGCTTCCGCCAGGGGGTTGCGCAGCGCAGATGGACCAGCGCGACACAATGCAAGTGCTTGTGCCGGTAAGCACTCGAACTCGTGCCTACCCTACTTGGGCACCCCAAACACCGGTCGGAATGCTCAGCGCTATGTCTGATGACCCTAACCGCAGCCCCAGACCCGGAGAAACAAACCTGTCCGCTAAGAACTCTGCAGCTTCTGCTGCGGCCGTGTTCGCCGGCCTTCAGCGAGGGCTTGAGCTTCAGGGCGGCAGCGTCTTTGATCTGGCAGATGTTGTACTGACGGCATTGCTGGAACTCGGGATTGAGATGGACGTAGGCGCGGCGCTGGTCGAAACGGTTGCGTCGAAGGCGCCGTCATGCGTGGAGCTTTGGAACGATCGCTTGGAATACGAGGTTCCGATTGCAACCAACAAGTTCGGCCGCTCCCTTTGGAGGAGACCTCCTGAGGAGTCTTGGGGTCCGCACCAGGCGGAGGTAATCGGTGCTGCGGCGTTGTTGCCCGATCGAACTTTCAATCCCTGCAGTCCAGCCGAATTGGAGATCTTTCGCTGGACGTACGAAGGCTGCATGGAGGACGAGCCGAGTGCCCAACACGAGAGGTCAGACGATGCTCTCGTAATCGCATTAGTCCGATGGCGCTCGTGCAGGCCGACTTACTGCGAGTTGCATCGAGAGGGCTTGTGGATGGTGGAGGGCGGCAGATGGGTGATGCGGCAAGGCTTCGCGAAGAGACGTTCTTACTGGGTCCATCGTGCCGGTATGTAGCGCGCCCCCTTACGCCAGTTTGATAGCCTCTTGCACCGGCCGATGTGCGTCAGTATAGGTCAAAAGATGTACCGAATGGGACTTGGACCCATTCAGTACATCAGCTAAGTCAGAAGTCAGCGAAAGCGTCGGCCCAAGCGGCTTAGGCCAGCGTGTTGCGCAGCGTGCAGGTGGTGTGCAGCAGCGTGCGTCGAAAGGGGTACTGAATGGGTCTTGGACCCATTCAGTACATCAGCTAAGTCCGCAGTCGGTGGAAGCGTCGGGGCAAGCGACTTCGCCAGAGTATTGCGCAGCGTGCAGACGGTGCGCGTGTCCGCGCTCAGAAGCAGAAACTGCATGATCATTGCAGCGGCTGGTGGCGACGGAGGTTTGACAAGACTGCAGCTAAGCCCGGGATTGCGGTTGTAGACGCTGCGGAGTGCAGGGTCACGAATTTGCTTGCATCTCGCGGCGTAGCTGCTTTGCGCTTAACGAGTGCATGGGTCGGACGATGCCCCGAGTGACCATGGCGAACAACTCCGCACTTGGCGCTAGCGTGCGGTTTCTTAGCCGAAGCAATCCAATTGGCATGCCGATGGGCAGATCTATCGGTAGAACCCGCAGGAATCTCGGCACTTTCCCGAAGCGAAGCACCGAGCCGTACATGGCTGTGAGAAACCCGTTTGTCGCAATCAGCTCATATCGGACGAGCATTGACATAGACGTGACGACGGAGTGTGGCAGCTCCAACCCGTGCTTGCGCAGCTCAGTTGCCAACTGTGCTGTTACCCCGCCGTCTGTCACTGGAAGCACCCATTGTTGGCGGGCGGCTTCCTCCAATGTCGTCGTTCTTCGACTTGCGAGTGGATGAAGTGCTCCAGCGACTATGAACAATCGATCATCGAACAACCGGTCGAAAGTCAAGCCATTGTTCTCAACACCCAATTGCTCGCGGCCTATGCCGATGTCCAGCGATCTCGCAAGTACTTCGCTTCCGAGCTTTCCCGACTCAAGTTCTGCCACATGGAAACGGAATTTAGGCCGCTCTTTGAGGATGGTGGTGAGAGCCAGAGGCAGCATTCCAGCACACATGCTTGGTGTGCCCCCGAGCCGCAACTCTCCAATGCTTGCATCTGCCAACGCGCCCAACTCGTCTACAGCTTGACGCAGCTCCTCAAACATTCCCGTCGCCCGCCGTAATAGAACCTCGCCTTGAGGAGTGGTAGTCACGCCCCGATTCGTCCGATCGAACAATCGAACGCCGAATGTCCGCTCCAGTTCGGCGATTGACTTTGAAAGTGCCGGCTGTGTGAGGCCGATCTCGTTCGCGGCCTTCAAGATGCTTCCAGACTGCGCTACCGCGAGAAAAAGACGCAGCTCGCGCAGCGTCACCCTTCTGTCGATCAAACTCACGCTCATTCGGTATAACCCACGGTGGATATCTAAACGCCCATTATCGATACCTGAACTATACCCCGCATGCTAGACTGCACCCCTCATGACACTGAAGGAAGAAGCATGAAGAAACTCGTATGCACCTTTTGCGCTCTGCTGGTCGGTCCGGCCATTTCCAATGCGCAGGCCTTAGCTGGGGCAACAGGCGAGCGCGCCGGCATCACTGCTGTAGCACGGCATGTTTTCGACGACATAACTATGCCGGGCAAGGAGTTTCGTGTGCTTCACACGACGTATGCTCCGGGCGGTCAAAACCCGAAGCACTACCACCCTTCCCATGTGGTGTTCTATGTGCTCGAAGGATCGGGCGTTTGGCAGGAGGAGGGAAAGGAACCCGTCACGCTGAAGCCGGGGGACAGCCTCCACGTTCGGCCCGGGATGATTCATGCGCACCGCAATTTGAGCGCAACGGAAAAACTCGTTTTTCTAGAGTTTGTTATCGTAGACAAGAGCCAGCGCAGCACAGTCCCGATGCGATAGCAAGAACGGCAGCCGATCAATACGGGGGACTCCTCCGAGTTGGACCTAGATATCGATGCGAAGGTCAAGTGTAGATGGCTCCTGGCTCTCGTATCGGCTCTGCCAGTGACTTGCAACTATCAAAGTGGTGTCTCCGCATTGCGCCTCCTTGCCTGCCGGGCTTAGAGCAGTGCGGGCACCTGACTATCGGCAACGCAAGGTGCCCTTCCGAGATGCTTTCTTTGTGAGCTTGGGTTTTTGACACTCCAGCTCGGCTCGCGCTCATCCTGTCTCGAGTGCAAGTTGAAGGTTGTCGCCCCAGCTTGGCCTCCCGGCTGTTCTCCTCACAGGCCTTGATCTCCACGTTCCCCACCGCGTAGTCGCCCAGGTCGTTCTTGCGCGACATGCAGAACTTTCCGCGCCCATTCCCTCGCAAGTGCAGCTTGCCGCTCTCCGTCCAGACCTGCAGCCACTCCTCGAAGGTCATCGTGACCTGGATTCGGTGGCCGTTCCGATCTGGTTTCCGGCGCCGTTGCGTTTTCTTCTGTACGTTGTATGCGTCGCGCAGCTTGCGCAACTCTTGATCCGTCAGCTTCATGCTGATCTCCTTTTGAAGTCGGCCTACGCTGGGCCGAACTCCAGTCTGCGTTCGCAGCCCTTTCCCAGCAATATTCCTTCGCGCAGCTAGCCTGCACCCCACGCTCTGCCCGCGCACCTTACAGCCCCAGGGTGACGTCTGGCTGCCCCATCGCTTGACGATCAGCACTCTGCGTACGCGGAGCACTGCTCTACATAGGTGCCGTCGTGGGCCACGCTGCCGGCCAGCTTGAGCGAAACGGCCAAGCCGACAATCGGAGCCTAAGTTCAGCCGCCTGGTCTGTGGACAAGGTGAAGTCGAAACGAAGATTGAACTCCCGCTCTACGAGCGACTTGCACGGCATGCCATTCGGCGGGATAAGAAACCTATGTGAGTTGCTGACCTCAACCTCACCGATCTCATTCACGAACTCCATCTCACCGCGATGACCGACTGCCGGTACGGCTCGTGCGGAATGCTCGTTGAGGCAGTAGTGCCTCGCGTGCTTTGCGCACACCCGAGAAGGTATCCAAACCGGCAATCGAAAAGGTCAAGCAAGCGGTCATCGCTACTGGCTACATACCCAACATGCTAGCGGGTGGCTTGAAGTCGCGTCGCAGCATGACTGTAGTCGGTTTAGTTCCGATCATTTCCGTGCCGCAGTTCCTGCCCACAGTACGGGTCATGACGGAAACGTTGGATACGAGCGGATATCAACTTATCCTTGGGCAGACCGGTTATGACCATGCGCGCGAGGAAAAGCTAATTTCAAGTTTGATGGGGCGTAGACCAGACGGCGTAGTTGTTGCCGGTCAGGTGCACTCGCCCAAGGCTCGCGAACTCCTGAAAAATCTTGGTGTTCCAGTTGTGGAGACCTGGGACCTTAGCGAGCATCCAATTGACATGATTGTTGGCTTTTCGCACATCAAGGTGGGCAATGCGGTGGCTGGTTTTTTCCTGTCGCGCGGGTGGAAGAATGTGGCCTTAGCCACGGGTGATGACGAGCGAGCCCAACAGCGACGCCAAGGATTCATGGCCACTTTTGGTCACGACGTTCCCACGGTGACGATTCCCGCCCCTAGCAACCTGGCAAGCGGGCGACGGGCGCTGAGCGAAATCCTGGAAAAAGAGCCGGGCATCGAGGCCATCTTCTGCAGTTCAGACGGACTTGCCCAGGGTGTGCTGGTCGAGGCGCTTGCGCGTGGCTTGCGGGTTCCGCAGGACTTGGCACTGTGCGGTTTCGGCGATGCCGACTTTGCGGCCCACTTGGTGCCGTCACTCACGACAGTGCATGTGGACGGTGCGGGAATTGGCCGCATGGCAGCCGAACTAATCCTGAGCCGCTGCGCCGGGAAAGAAGTCCCTCAGAAGATTAACGACATCGGTTTTCGCATCGTTGAGCGGGAATCAACGGCCTTGCGTTCAGAGTAGCCGCCAGCCCTGATTCCGGTAATCAGCGACGAACTGGTCCATGCTCTTGCGCTAATGACTTTCTGCTTCTGGCCGATCTGCTCCACGAGCTACTGCTATCGGCAAGTGCTGTGACCGTCAGCTAATGGCCGATTGCAGCCCCCGGGGCGCTGCCCCAGACCTCGCACTTGCCGTGAGGCAACTGTCACCGCTTCAGTCTCCCAATACCTTGCGAATGGCTCGTGCGAAACCGACCTCGAACACCTGCCGACCGCGCTCATTCATGATTTCGCCGTGGCTGCCTTCCCGCAGACCACGTTCTTCCAGGTAGTCGGGGGAAACCGCCTTCTGTAAGGCTTCGCGTTCGGACGGAGTTAGCTGTGCGGCTAGCGCGAGGACGGTCACCGGCTGCATTCCTGGAGCAGCCGAAACAGTGGCACCCAGCGGACGGCGGTCCACGGTCACCTGTGTGTTGGCCTTGAGCACGTTGAGCTGTGCCTTGAGCTTGTCCCGCTCTGCAATGATGGCCTGCATGATGGAGCGGATGGCCGGGTCCTCGATGCGCATCAGGTAATCATGGCTCGCCAGTGTCTTCGGCGCCTTAGGCGCCGGTGGCCCGGCGTAGGCTGCCCAGGCTTCGATGAGCGCTTTGTAGTCGGCAGACTGGGCGTTGTAGAGGGCCCGGCCCTTCATAATGCCTTCGGCCTCGACCAAGCGGCCGATAGCCGACAGCGAGAAGTCGCGCGAGCCCGCTTCGTGCTGCTTGCGGCAAAGCTCATGCATTCGCGTGAGATTCTTACGGCGATTCGAGCGCTCGGCCTTGGCCAGCAGCGACTCCAGTACCGCGTCCGGGTGGATGTTCGTTTTGCTATTCATCAATCACTCTCAGGAAGGGTCTGTCGCCCGAGCGGGAACGCTTGGGCACGATTGGACGCAGGCAGCAGCGAGACAAGGTCCAGGTCAAAGTGCTCGCTGAGGCGCACGCCCGCGTCCATCAGGCGAATCACTGCGCGTTGGCCGAGCGTTGGGTTCTGCGGATTCATCTGCATAGCGAGATGGCGCATGAAGGCGTTACCCACGCGCAGCTGCTCGTCCTCACTCAGCAGCATGAACACGGGTGGCAAATCGTCGCGGTAGAGGACGGCATCAAGCAGCTGGCTGCGGCGAAACACCGCCTTGCCCGGCTCCAGGTCAGGATAGAACTCGACGTTTTCGCACACGCCCGCGAGTTGCAGCAGCTCCGACTCAGTTTCCTCGAAGACGGCCTGCACGTCGCAGACGGTGCCGGCGGCCACCAATTGCATGCCGTCGCCACTCCTTGCATCTAGCGCCGCCTTGCAGCGCTCGACGAGACGCCAGCAGGCCACCAGGTCTTCGGCCAGGTCGCTGAAGCGCTTCATCGCGCTCTCCCATACCCGCTCGGCTTGCCGATAGGCGTCCAGCCGGGCGAATGGATGACCGGCCTCTTCCGCATCCGCTTTCTCCTTCTTCAGGGCCTGGAGGTCGTTTTCTCGAGCGAGGCAGGCGTTGCGCGCCTCGTCGAAGTGGTAGGCGAGCGTGTTGAAGTGGGCGGCCAGTGCCGGCAAGTGATGCGGGGAAGTCACGAACCAGCGGCAACGCACGCAATTGCGGCTACCGCCCGGCACCGGTCCGTATTTGGGGGCGGAAGGTGAACCAATGTTCGGGCCGCCGTTGTAGCAGCCGCCCACGGCACCGTTGTCCTCGACCTCACTAGTGTTGCCGCCGACCAGGCAGAGGCCATGGTGCATCGGCATCCAACCCACCGGGTTGCGCGCGGCCGGATGTTGCGGGATGGCAGCAGCGAGGCTAGGCAAGCTGTTGCAGATGGCACGTTCCAAGAGTTCCTCGTGCTCGGTGTCGAGGAGGAAGTTCTGAATGCTTGCCTCCTTGGTCGCTTCCAGTCGCTCGGCGGCGCCGAGCACCACCTCGCGGATGTGCGTCGCACCGGGTTTGGTGTAGTACAAAGTCATCAGAAGGCGGCTGTGGCCGACCAGCTTTTGCAGGATGGGAAACGGGACCTGGCCTTCGAGCGCCAGCGCTGTTATGAGGGAGACGCGCAGGCTGTGCAGGGGGAAGAGGGTCGTCAGTCCGTTGTTCTGCTGTTCCAGCGGTGGCAAGAAGCAAATTGGCGTGCCATTGCGATGGGTCTCGCCCCGCTCGGCAAGTCGCAGTTCCAACGCTTCCAGCAGGCGGAACCAGCTACGCTCCATTGGGCCAAATCGCTGGATGGGCAGATGGCACTCGACTTCAACGGCTTCAGGTAGCCGAAACAGGTAACAGGTGTCGGGATAGCCCGCGAGCTGCACATCGCTCTTCGCCTTGATGTGGCGCCCGTCCAGTTCTGACCAGGCCGTGCGCCGCGAGACGGTGTTGTACTTTGCCTGCCAGTCGCGCAGCTTTTCCAGCCAATAGAAGACATCCTGATGCACCGGGCCGCCAGAGACCCATGGCAGCACATAGCCCTTTTCGGGGCCGGATTTGGCGATGTCGGCGGTCTTGTTGGTGTTGATGTAGAGCACGGTTGGGACCGCCTCGCCATCGGCGAGCGGGGCGCTGCGGCGGAACACGCCCTGTTGCAGCGGGTGCCGTTCGCTGCCCTGTGCGAGCAGGCTCGCGTTCAACGTCCAATTGCCCTCAGCGTAGCACCAGGTATCGGCCTCACCTGAGTCGAGCATGCGGACTTGGAAGGTGCGCAGCGGCAGGATAAGCTTGACCAGCAGGGCCACCCAACGCACCGGGCTCCACATTTCCAGACGTGTGCCGTTCTGCGTCGGGCGCTCAAGCCATACGCAGTCGGGGTCGCCCGGGTCAATCTGCGCTTCAGTCACCTCGAACCAGTCGCTCGCGCGGCGCCTGCCTGTATCAGCTTCGACACTCAGCGCGCTTTGCGCCCACTGCCAGTCGCGGAAGTTCGGCCCCGCTGCGAGCATCTGACGCAACTCGTCGATGTAACCGTAGGGGAGCGGAGAATGCACGCTTTCGTCGCGCCGGGGCAGGCCGCTCGTGGACATCCTAGGCACCGGGTTGTGGAAGGCCGGCGAGACCCTCGGCTGGCCATTGTCGTCGGCTTCGCTGAACTCGCGCAGCAGCACGAAGTGCAGGAAGGCGTGAATATAGTTGTTGTATTTGATGCCGTGCGACGAATCAGGACATGCCGTCTGGTAGAAGTCGGGTAGGACGGTGGTGCGCGCCAGGAACACCGCGGGGTCGAGCGGTAAGGATAGCTTGACGAGGTAGCGCTCGAAGAAAGCCACCAGCGCCATGAGCCGCTCATGGACCCCGCGTGTTTCGCCTTTCAGCCACTCCACCGCCATGCCCCGCCAGGGTTCGAGCTGCGGATACTCCCGCGCGACCCACCCGAGAGAAGTGTCCGTCTCTCGCTTAACTCCTTTCTTCCTGGGCGAAGGGAGGGTAGAGGCTCCCGGCGCGGACGTTTTCCTTTTTTCGGTCATGACGAATCCTCAGTCGTTAGGTTCGACACCTGGGAGCAACAAGCTGGAGGCAGACGGCGCCCGGGCGTGTGTGGTCCGAAGCCGTTGAGCCGCAGCCTCCAGCGCCGCCAGCGCCTCGCGGGTGTTCGGCTGGGTGTAGACCTCCTGACTTTCCGGCGAGGCGTGGTGCATGAAGCGGCGGATGAGCGCCTTGTCGATGCCCGCGTTCTTGAGCCGCCGGCCGTAGGCGTGGCGGTGACCGTGTGGCGTCGTGCCCAGCGCCTTGCTGACCGAAAGGCCGATACGCTCGCAGGCGGCGGCATGGGCCTTGTTGTACTGGCTAAGGCAGTACATCCCGCCGGCCGGCTCGCGGTTCAGGTTGATGAATGCGAAGGGGTGGTCGCGGTCGAGACGAGCGACCTGCTCCAGGTAGCGGTGCCAGAGTTGCAGGAACCACTCGCCATACTCCGGCACAAACCAATACGCCTGCTTGTAATAGGGACCGTCGTGCATGCCCCCCTTCCAGCCGGCGTGGCGGCTGTCCATCACTTCCGTGCGAGGCACGAGGCCGAACTGCTGGGCAAGGTATTCCGCCCGGTTGCCTTTGCGCGGCCGACCCCGCTGGTCGCGCCAGTCGACGGGAGCGGCCCCGTGGAACGGGTGGTGGATGCGAACCAATGCCTGACGCGGGTTGGCGGGGTCCGGAAGCACGTCGTGGATATAAAGATGGAAGGGCTCCGACTCGCGGAATCCTGCGCCATGCAGCAGCAAGGTGATGAGCATGCCGCGATAGTCCTGGCGCCCCGCCGCACGGAATCCCTTGCCCAGCAGTTCCTCGAAGCGCTCTTCCGGGAAGGCTGGGGGTTCGCCCTTCTCGACCTTGGGTAAGCGTTGGCTGCGCACGCGATGTCCGACCTCGGCGGGCGGCGCGTTTGCGGCCCATATATGGCCAAGGAAAGCCTTGTTACGCCGATATTGGTAGGCAGCCTCATCAGCCTTCCGGTCAAAGGCGCCTCCCGCATAGCGGGGATTGACCTTGGCCGCCTCCGGGCGCATCTCACCCAGCCAATCGAAGAAATCGGTCAGGTGGGTGATGATGTGGCCGGCGTCCTGCGGCGAGCGCGGCGCCCAGCACAGGCCGCTGGAGTCGAGTCCCGTCTCGCGGTCGAAGGTGCCGGTGTAGAGCCGCTGGGCGAAGTTCTGGAACAGGCGGTAGGTATCGCGCTCGGCGGGGTTGGTCTGGAGGTATTCAAGAAACATCCGGACCGAGCGGGCCACCTTCGACATCCAGGTCAGACTGCGGTCGTGGCTGCGATATAGGCAATAGTCGAGCAGCGGCTCCAGCACACCGGCCGGCGTCAGCAAGGCGGGAATCTCTGTGTAGACGCCCGTGGCATCGGCATAGACGCGGGCCTTGACGGTTACGAACATTCCATCACCTAAACCCCTAAGCGACGCAATAAAGCGGTCGCCGATTTGAAGTCGAGGTGGTGGAGATGCATAACCAAATCCACTGCACCTCCACCACCGCGCTTGGCACGGGTGTCAAAAAACTTAGGGCCATCGGTGACCAACTCGTACTCACGGCCTTCCACGTTCGCATGCCAGCGCTCAGTACCCGTGCTTTTGACGGGCTCGAAGGTTCCATCACGCTTGGCAAAGGTGGCAACCCGCATCAGTAATTGATTGGCCGGCAAGGCGCGCCATCGACGCAGTTCGGTTTCCTCGACTCTTGTCACTTCGCATCCTCCGCTTAGGCTACTCGGCTTTCAAAGAAAGCCTGCTACTCGACCCCGCCTACACTTCTATGCATCTCCACATTGATTCTACATATAATGCTAGATTATGGAATAGCTTTATTGCAATGAAGGCAAAAAAACACCCCTACGAGAGGGGTGTTCAGTAGAAATTACAGCCTCAAAACACTTACGATGTATTCCCGGTTGGGGGTAATAAATTGCTGCGGGCTTTTTGGTATTTCGTGGCTCCCCGACCTGGGCTCGAACCAGGGACCTGCGGATTAACAGTCCGTCGCTCTACCGACTGAGCTATCGGGGAACAGGAAAGACGCGCATTCTAGAGAGAATGCGGGGTTGGGTCAAGCTTGTTGGTGCCTGATTGCCGTTTTCACGGCCTGCCGCGCCCTGTCCGGCGCGGATCGCAGGCTCAGCCGAGGCACAGCGCCAGCGCATGCTGCCAGTCCGGCATGCGCACGCCGAAGGTCTGCTGCAGCTTTTCGTTGGACAGCACGGAGTTGGCCGGGCGTTGCGCTGGGGTGGGATATTCGGTGGTGCTGATGGCCTTGAGCGCGGGGATCTTCTCGCCACGGTTCTGCATGTCCTGCAGGATGGCCTCGGCGAAGCCGTGCCAGCTGACACGGCCGCCGCAGCTCATGTGGTAGATGCCGGACAGCCGCTGGCGGTCTGCAGCAGTGGCGCCGGGCGACAACCACAGCGCCAGCACCTGCGCGGTGGCTTCGGCGATGCTTCTGGCCCAGGTGGGCGCGCCGAACTGGTCGGCGACCACTGCGAGCTTGTCGCGCTCCCTTGCCAGCCGCTGCATGGTGAGCAGGAAGTTCTTGCCGCGCAGACCGTACACCCAGCTGGTGCGGAAGATGAGGTGGTCCGCCCCGCTCGCCTGCACCAGTTCCTCGCCGGCCTGCTTGCTGGCGCCGTACACGCCCAGCGGGCGCAGCGCGTCGTACTCGGCGTAGGCGCCGAACTGGGTGCCGTCGAAAACGTAGTCGGTGGAGTAATGCACCAGCGTGATGCCGCGCCTGGCGGCTTCCCTGGCCAGCGCCAGCGGCGCCTCGGCATTGATGGCGTAGGCCAGCTCCTGCTCGGTTTCGGCCTGGTCCACGGCGGTGTAGGCCGCAGGATTGACGATGAGGTCGGGCTTGATGGCGCGCAAGGCGTCTGCCAGGGTGTCCGGCCGCGCGAGGTCGAATTCGGCATGGGATGGCGCGACCACGCGGCCCAGCGTGGCAAGCGTGCGCTGCAGTTCCCAGCCCACCTGGCCGCTGGCGCCGGTGAGCAGGATGGTTCTCACGCGTAGACCTCGGCTTCATTCAAGGGTATCCCCTTGCGATCCTTGTCCGACAACAGCGGCTCGCCGGAAAGCGGCCACTCGATGCCGAGCGCGGGGTCGTTCCACAGCAGCGAGCGCTCGTGCTGGGGGGCGTAGTAGTCGCTGGCCTTGTACAGCACCTCGGCGGTCTCCGAGACCACATAGAAGCCATGCGCGAAGCCGGGCGGCACCCAGGCCATGCGCTTGTTCTCGGCCGACAGCGTCATGCCCACCCACTGGCCGAAGGTGGGCGACGACCGCCGGACATCCACTGCCACATCGAATATCTCGCCCGCCACCACGCGCACCAGCTTGCCCTGCGGCTGTCTGATCTGATAATGCAGTCCGCGCAGAACCCCACGGCCAGAGCGCGAGTGGTTGTCCTGTACGAAATCGAAATCGATGCCCAGTTCGGCCATGCTGCGGCGGTTGTAACTTTCGAAAAAGAAGCCGCGCTCGTCGCCAAAGACCCCGGGCGCGATCATGAACACGTCGGCAATCGCGGTGGCGATTTTTTCCATCAGAAAATCTGCTCCTTCAGCAGGCCCAGCAGGTACTGGCCATACTGGTTCTTGGCCAGGGGCGCGGCCAGGCGCTGGATCTGCCCGGCGTCGATGAAGCCCTGGCGATAGGCGATTTCCTCGGGGCAGGCGATCTTCAGCCCCTGGCGGCGCTCGATGGTCTCGATGAACTGCGCCGCCTCGAGCAGGGTCTCGTGCGTGCCGGTGTCGAGCCAGGCCTGGCCGCGGCCCATGACCTGCACGTCGAGCTCGTTCCATTGCAGGTACTGGCGGTTGACGTCGGTGATTTCCAGTTCGCCGCGCGGCGAGGGCTTGAGATTCTTGCTGATGTC
Source organism: Betaproteobacteria bacterium SCN2 (assembly GCA_008923285.1). Classification (GTDB taxonomy): domain Bacteria; phylum Pseudomonadota; class Gammaproteobacteria; order Burkholderiales; family Thiobacillaceae; genus UBA6918. Next base: position 142,216 of record WBSG01000002.1, on the reverse strand, counting down.
GACCACTCGGTTGTCGTAGAAATACAGGCCGGTCACTGCATAGCGCGACTTCGGCGCCCTGGGCTTCTCTTCCAGGCTGACGGCGCGGCCCTCGGCGTCGAACTCCACCACGCCGTAGCGCTCGGGGTCCTTGACTGGATAGGCGAACACGCTGGCGCCGGCGCTCCTGGCATCCGCACGCTTCAAGTCGCTGGCCATGTCGTGGCCGTAGAAGATGTTGTCGCCCAGCACCAGTGCACTCGGCGAACCGCCGAGAAACTGCTCGCCGATGATGAAGGCCTGCGCCAGGCCGTCCGGCGAGGGCTGCACCGCATACTGGATGTTGAGGCCCCACTGGCTGCCGTCGCCCAGCAACTGCTCGAAGCGCGGGGTGTCCTGCGGGGTGGAAATCAGCAGGATATCCCGGATGCCGGCCAGCATCAGCGTGGACAGCGGGTAGTACACCATGGGCTTGTCGTACACCGGCAGCAGTTGCTTGGACACCGCCTGGGTGACGGGATAGAGCCGGGTGCCGGAACCGCCGGCGAGGATGATGCCTTTGCGCTGAGTCATATTCTTGTCGTCATGATCTGGTCGCGTAATTGGTTTGCACCCAGTGGCGGTATTCGCCGGAGATCACATTATCCACCCAGTCCTCGTTCGCCAGGTACCAGGCCACGGTCTTGCGGATGCCGGTCTCGAAGCTCTCCTGCGGACGCCAGCCCAGCTCGTCCTGGATCCTGGAGGAATCGATGGCATAGCGCGCATCGTGGCCGGGGCGGTCTTTCACGAAGGTAATGAGCTTTTCGTGCGGCGTTACCGGCGAGTTCGGGTGCAGTTCGTCGAGGATGGCGCAAATTGCCTTGACTACTTCGAGGTTGGTCTTCTCGCTGTTGCCGCCGATGTTGTAAGTCTCGCCGAGCCTGCCCTTTTCCAGCACCGCCATGATGGCCGTGCAGTGGTCGGTGACGTAGAGCCAGTCGCGGATGTTGCTGCCGTCACCGTAGATGGGCAAGGGCTTGCCGGAGATGGCGTTGTGGATCACCAGCGGAATGAGCTTTTCCGGGAACTGGTAGGGCCCGTAGTTGTTGGAACAGTTGGTGGTCAGCACCGGCAGGCCATAGGTGTGATGATAGGCGCGCACCAGGTGGTCGGACGCGGCCTTGGATGCGGAATACGGGCTGTTGGGTGCAAACGGCGTGGTTTCCGAAAATGCCGGATCGTTCGGCCCGAGCGAGCCGTACACCTCGTCGGTGGAAACGTGCAGCAAGCGGAAACCGGACCTGGCTTCGCCTTCCAGGCCGCTCCACCAGGCGCGCACGGCTTCCAGCAGCTTGAAGGTGCCGACCACGTTGGTCTCGATGAAGTCGGCCGGGCCGTGGATGGAGCGGTCGACGTGGCTTTCGGCGGCGAAGTTGATGACGGCGCGCGGCTGGTGTTCGGCCAGCAGCGTTTCCACCAGGGCGCGGTCGCCGATGTCGCCCTGCACGAACACATGCCGTGGATCGCCCTTCAGCGACGCCAGGCTGGCAAGATTGCCGGCGTAGGTCAGCTTGTCCAGGTTGAGCACCGGCTCGCCGGTGCGGGCCAGCCATTCGAGGACGAAATTGGCGCCGATAAAACCGGCCCCGCCTGTTACCAAAATCATTTTCTGCTCCAAAGCCGGTTTCGGCGAAGGCTAACGTGGGCGCAGCGAAGGTTAAGGCCGCAATGCGGCCGGCAGTAGCCAAAACCGGCGCCGCCAGTGACGAGAATCATGTTGTAGCTCGGGAAGGCAGTTATTGTCGCAAGTGGCCCGATTCTACCCTTTTGCCGGATCGGCTTGAATGCCGGGGCCCCGCATCCGGCGTGAGGGCTGCACCGGCACCGGTATCGCCCCCGCCTTGCGGGAAATGGCTGCCGCCTAGAAATCGCGGAAGGAGACCTCGGCCAGCCTGGCTGGCGCCCAGTCCTCTTCGCCCGGCTCTTCAGTGTTGTCGAGATGGCATCGCCTTTCAATGAACAGGCTGTTGCCCTCCGATTTCTTGGCCATCTTCTTTGCCTGCGAGGCCGCGCGTTCTACCTCGAGATGCTGCTGGAAGTAGCCCTGGCGCACGGGCACCGCGCCGATCGACAGCATGACTGGCGCATGGAAAACCATGCGCCCGCGCCGGTCTTCGCTTTCGTACCCACCCTGAGCAACATGCTCGGGCAGGAAAAGCGCCAGCCGTGACGAGTCGAACTGGCGCATGATCTGCCTGCAACGCCATTCCCAGTCCTGGCTCTGAAACAGCACGATGAAATCATCGCCGCCAATATGGCCGACAAAATCGAGATTGGCGTCGCAATGTTCCGTGATGATCCTGGCCAGCAGTTGTATCATCTCGTCGCCCTTGCGATAGCCATAGACATCGTTGTAGGGCTTGAAGTGATCGAGATCGAAATAGGCCGCGACGAAATCGACCCCGGCGGCCAGCAGCCGGTCGGTATGCTCGTGGATGGGCACATTGCCCGGCAGCAGGGTCAGCGGGCTGGCATAGCGCGCCGCCACCACCTGCATTTCGGTGATTTCCCGCATCAGGTCGTAACCGGAGCCGAGCCCGCGGTAGCGGCCGTTTTCGGTGATGATGAAGCCATCACTGAAATCCTGCTTGCCCTTGCGCACCACCAGTTCCGCAAGTTCTGAAACCAGGGTGCCGATGTCCACCACCAGTGGCGTTTTGTCCATGAACAGGCTGCAACTCTTGCGGCCATACAGTTCCCGGGAGAAATGGCGCGTGAACTGGTCCAGCAGCAGCGGCCGGCTGATCATGCCGGCGGGAATCCCGTCCTTTACCACGGCCACTGCATGCAAGCCCTCGTTTTCCTGCAGGATTTCCAGCACTTGTTCACTGGCTGTGCTGATGTCGACGCTGGGCGCTTCGATCAACAGCCGGTGCGCAGTGCGCTGCGTGCGCACCGCGCCGGCCCGGGGGAAAACGCTGATCGCGGAGCGGGCAAGGCACTGCGCGGCTTCGGCGGACGGAACCGCGGGCGGCATGAGCGCCGGCCGGCCGAGCAGGTAGCCCTGCCCGAAGGCAATGCCGAGGTCCTTGACCATCGCCAGTTCCGAGACCATTTCGATCCCTTCCGCCACGATGTGGGACTGCGATTTTTCCGCGATCTGCTGCAATGAGCGCACGAACTGCAGCTTGACCGGGTCCTGATTCAGCCCGGAGATGAAATGCTTGTCGATCTTGACATAGCTCGGCTTCAGTTCCGACCACAGGCGCAGGCTGGAGAAGCCTTCGCCGAGATCGTCCATGGCCATTTCGATGCCGACGTCACGCAGGCTCCCGACCAGATCGGCCATGGCCGTGTATTCGACCACCGGATCGCTCTCGGTGATTTCGAGAACCAGCCGTCGCGGGCTGAGGCCGGCGGAATTGAGGAAGCCCGCCAGCTTCTCGGGTTTGAAGAAGGGATCGAACAGCCGCGCCGGCCGGATATTGACGAACAGCTTGCCGGCGAGCCTGCGCGCGACGAAGCCGCGCACCGCGGTTTCGACACACAACTGCTCGATCCTGGCCTGCAGGCCGAAATGATCGGCCGCCCGCAGCATGGCCAGCGGCGAATGCAGCGAGCTGTCCGACGGGCCGCGCGACAGCGCTTCGTAGCCATACATCGTGCCTGCGCGCAAATCGACTATCGGCTGGTAGAGCGTCGTCACCTTGCGTTGTTCGAGCACATCGCAGAGTACGCCTTGCATGTCCGGCATGTTCATTGTTCATGACTTCATCAACCCAATCGGGGCAAAACTACCCGTGCAAGGTTTCACGCCAATGACAGTCCGCAATGGAAATTCGCCTGCCCGCTGCCGCGAGTGAACGAGGTGACGGCCGGCCGAAGGAATTTTTTCCGGCAAGGCCTAAAGCCGGGCAAAGCCTTGCCGATATGATGGTCAAATTATGTGGGTAGTACCGTCTGGCCGGGGATCGGATGCCCCCTCGGTGATGCCCTTCAGCACACCGGGTGAGCCAGACAGCTTTGCGGCGCTTCGTTGAGCGCCGCTTTTTATTTGTGCCGTCAGGCTGTCAGCAATGGCTCGGGGAATTCCAGCTTGACCTCGCCAGCCGAATCGACGTCCACCCGCACGCGCCCGCCGCTGGCCAGCCGGCCGAACAGCAGTTCGTCGGCCAGCGCCTTGCGGATGGTGTCCTGGATCAGCCGCGCCATGGGCCGGGCGCCCATGTTCGGATCGAAACCCTCCTTGCCCAGATATTCCTTCAAGGCGTCGGAGAAGCTGATTTCCACCTTCTTCTCGTGCAACTGGTCTTCCAGCTGCATGAGGAACTTGTCCACCACGCGCATCACCACTTCATGGTTCAGGGGCGCAAACTGGATGATGGCATCGAGCCGGTTGCGGAACTCGGGCGAAAACTGCCGCTTGATGTCTGCCATCTCGTCACCCACCTTGCTCGACAGCGCGAAGCCGATCGAGGCCTTGGACAGGTTCTCGGCGCCGGCGTTGGTGGTCATGATCAGAATGACGTTGCGGAAATCGACCTTGCGGCCGTTGGTGTCGGTCAACGTACCGTGGTCCATGACCTGCAAGAGCACGTTGTAGATGTCCGGGTGCGCCTTCTCGATCTCGTCCAGCAGCAGCACGCAGTGCGGGTGCTTGTTGACCGCCTCGGTCAGCAGGCCGCCCTGGTCGAAACCGACATAGCCGGGCGGCGCGCCGATGAGGCGCGAGACCGCGTGGCGCTCCATGTATTCGGACATGTCGAAGCGGGTCAGCTCGATGCCGAGAGTGTAGGCGAGCTGGCGCGCGACTTCGGTCTTGCCGACGCCGGTGGGCCCGGAAAACAGGAATGAGCCAATCGGCTTTTGCGGGTTGCCGAGGCCGCTCCTCGACATCTTGATCGCGGCGGCGAGCGCGTCGATGGCGGCGTCCTGACCGAACACCACGGCCTTGAGATCGCGGTCGAGGCGCTTCAGCGACTCGCGATCGTCCACCGAGACCGTCTTCGCCGGCACACGCGCGATCTTGGCGATGATGTCCTCGATCTCCCTGGGGGTAATGACCTTCTTCTGCTTCGACTTGGGCAGGATGCGCTGTGCCGCCCCCGCCTCGTCAATGACGTCGATGGCCTTGTCCGGCAGGTGACGGTCGCTGATGAAGCGGGCCGCCAGCTGCGCCGCCGTGGTCAGCGCCGAGGCCGTGTACTTCACGCCGTGATGATCCTCGAAGCGCGACTTCAGGCCGCGCAGGATGGCCACGGTATCGTCCACGCTGGGCTCCAGCACGTCGATCTTCTGGAAGCGGCGGGAGAGTGCGTGGTCCTTCTCGAAGATGCCGCGGTATTCGGTATAGGTGGTGGCGCCGATGCAGCGCAGCTGGCCCGAGGACAGCGCGGGCTTCAGCAGGTTGGAAGCGTCCAGCGTGCCGCCGGAAGCCGCGCCCGCGCCAATCAGGGTATGGATCTCGTCGATGAACAGGATGGCGTCGGAATCGTCGGCCAGCTGCTTCAGAACGCCCTTGAGGCGCTGCTCGAAGTCGCCGCGGTACTTGGTGCCGGCCAGCAACGCGCCCATGTCCAGCGCGTACACCGTGCTGTGAGCGAGGATGTCGGGCACCGTGCCCTCGACGATGCGGCGCGCCAGGCCTTCGGCGATGGCGGTCTTGCCAACGCCCGCCTCGCCCACCAACAGCGGATTGTTCTTGCGGCGGCGACACAGGGTCTGGATCACGCGTTCCAGTTCGGTCTCGCGGCCGATCAGCGGGTCGATCTTGCCGGCCAGCGCCTGGGCGTTGAGGTTGAGGGTATAGGACTCCAGCGGCGTGCCGGCCGTGCTCTCCTGCGCGGTCTCGGTGGATTCCTCCTGGCGCGGAGTACTGGCCTGCGGCACCTTGGCGATGCCGTGGGAAATGAAATTGACCACGTCGAGGCGGGAGACGCCCTGCTGTTCGAGGAAATAGGCGGCATGCGAATCCTTCTCGCCGAAGATCGCCACCAGCACGTTGGCGCCGGTGACTTCCTTCTTGCCGGAAGACTGCACGTGCAGGATGGCGCGCTGGATCACGCGCTGAAAGCCCAGCGTAGGCTGGGTGTCGACCTCGCCCTCGCCTTCCATCCTGGGCGCATGCTCCTCGATGAATTCGACCAGCTTCTTGCGCAGCTCTTCCAGGCTGGCGCCGCAGGCGCGCAGCACCTCGGCAGCCGACGGGTTGTCCAGCATCGCCAGCAGCAGGTGCTCGACCGTGATGAACTCGTGCCGTTTCTGGCGCGCGTCCATGAAGGCCATGTGCAAACTGACTTCGAGTTCCTGCGCAATCATGATTACCTCAACTTTTCTCCATCGTGCACTGCAGGGGATGCTGGTTATCCCGGGCAAACCGGGTCACCTGCTCTACCTTCGTGCTGGCTATGTCCTTCGGATAAACGCCGCAAACCCCGACGCCCTCCGTATGCACTTTGAGCATGATTTGGGTCGCCCGTTCACGGTCCATGCCAAAAAAACGCTGCAGCACCACGACAACGAAGTCCATGGGGGTGTAATCGTCATTCAGCAACAGAACCTTGTAGAGCGGCGGCGGCTTGGCTTTGGCTTTCGCCGGCTCAAGCACCGTCCCCGCTTCGCGTTTAACAGCCATTATTCGGAATGTAGCCCATCACAGTGCTTATATTTGATGAGCCGCGAAGAATTTTCAACCCCGCAGCAACAAGGGGCGAGAGCCGGCCAGCGGCATGCATGCCGCGGCAGTCGCCGCAAGCCTTGTTTCGCAAGGAGATTGTTTCCAGCCACTCATTTCCGTCAGTGCGGCCAAACAGTGAAAAGGCGAAGAAAGCCGCGTTGATCGCCGAATGAGGGACGCAGGTTTCGCGCAGATTTCGCGGATTTTCGTCGCTCGTCCAGCGCTCCCCGAACGCCGGCCACTCCAGCCAGCCCCCAAAATAAAAAACGCCCCGCTGGGGCCTTTTTGATTTGGCGGAGAGGGGGGGATTGTTCGGATTGGCGTTGCCTCCGCCAATCCTCATCCCTCGCTTTGCTCGGGACCGCCCTGCGGGCGTCTTTCGCGAGCAGTGCTCGCTCACCGAACCCCAAGGGGCTTCGTCCACACACCCTGCCCCACCAAATTAAAAAAGCCCCGCTGGGGCCTTTTTAATTTGGCGGAGAGGGGGGGATTCGAACCCCCGATACAGGAGAACCTGTATGCCGGATTTCGAATCCGGTGCATTCAACCACTCTGCCACCTCTCCGCGTGGTTTCACCTGAGTTTGCCGTGGCTACGGAACGGTGAAGGCGGGATTTTACATGGACTTGCCCGACCGCCCAACCCAAATTTGGCAGTTCTGGCATGCTAGACTTTCACAATGATCCGCGCCTTGTGTTTGGGCTGGCTGGTCCTGATGATCCTGCAAGGATGCAGCCGCCCAGTGCCCGATCCCGACACCAGCAAAGAACTGGTGGTCTCCGTCCCATATGGTCCCGCCACCTTCTACCTCGATCCCGAAGGCAAGCCTGCGGGTTATACCTATGATGTGGTGCAGGCTTTCGCCGCGAAGCACGACTGGACAGTGAAGTGGCAGGAAACGCAATCCTATTCCGCACCATTCGCCAGCCTGCGCAATCAGGAGAGCCACCTCGTCGCGGCCAACCTGATCGCCGCCTCGGTCGATGAGCTGCAGTTGCTGCCCGGCCCGATGCTGTTCGAAACGCGGGTGGTGGTGGTCACCCGCTATCCCGTGCCGAAGATTCGCAATCTGGCAGACCTTGCCAGGCTCAAAATCGGCGTGGCCCTGGGCGCCGGCCACATATCCCTGCTCGATTCCGCTCGCCGCAAGTACCCCAAGCTGAAGTGGACCGTGCTCGAGGACATCTTTCCCGAAGGCCTGCTGGCCAAGCTGGACGAAAACGAATTCGACGCGGTGGTGGTGAACGAGCAGGATTTCGACCTCGCACGCAACCAGTACCCGGCCCTGCGCATCGCCTACGAACTGTCTCGACAGGAGCCGGTGGTCTGGGCCCTGCCGCACGACATCCGCAAATCGCTGCTGGCCAAACTCAACCGCTTCTTCATCGAGGCGCGCCGCGACGGTACCCTGCGGCAAATCTACGAGCGTCATTACGGCCATGTAAAGCGCCTCGAGCCCGCCCATGCCGAAGGCATCCTGATGCGCAGGCTGAGCATTTTGCCACGCTACCGCAGCCTGTTCCATACAGCCCAGGAGCAGACTGCGCTGGACTGGCGCCTGCTGGCCGCCATCGGCTACCAGGAGTCGAAATGGGATCCCTACGCCACTTCCCCCACCGGTGTGCGCGGGTTGATGATGCTGACCGGCGACACGGCCGACCGCATGGGCGTGACTGACCGCCTCGACGCGCGGCAAAGCATCCTCGGTGGCTCGAAATACCTGGTGCTTTTGAAGGACACACTGCCCGACCGGATCGCCGAGCCCGACCGCACCTGGCTGGCGCTGGCCGCCTACAATCAGGGCATCGGCCACCTCGAAGACGCGCGCCGCATTGCCCAGTCCAAGGGCATGGATCCGGACAGCTGGGCGGACGTGAAACAGACCCTGCCGTTGCTCGCGCGTGGCGGTTACGAAAAGGTGACCAAGTACGGCTATGCGCGCGGCGGCGAGGCGGTGATCTTCGTCGAGAGCATCCGCAACTACTACGACATCCTGCTCAGGCTGGAGCCCGAGCACAAGCCGCTGCTCATGGGCCAGGCTGGCCGCGAAAAGCTGGCGCTCAACTGATGCAAACAAAAGGCTGGATACGCGCCTCGCGATGACGCCCAACCGTCATCGCGAGGGCCGCAAGCCTGCGGCGATCCGGTTCGGAAAAAACCTAGCTCCCGAGCTTTTCGACACCACCCATGTAGGGCACCAGCACCGGGGGTATGCTGACGCTGCCGTCGGCGTTCTGGCAGTTCTCCAGAATCGCCACCAGCGTGCGGCCCACGGCAAGGCCGGAGCCGTTCAATGTGTGCACCAGTTCGGGCTTGTTCTTCTCGTTGCGGTAACGCGCCTGCATGCGCCGCGCCTGGAAAGCCTCGAAGTTGGAGCAGGAGGAAATCTCGCGGTAGGTGTTCTGTGCCGGCAGCCACACTTCCAGATCGTAGGTCTTGGCGCTGCCGAAGCCCATGTCGCCGGTGCACAGCAGCATTTTCCTGTACGGCAGTTCCAGCAGTTGCAGGATCTTTTCGGCATGCGCGGTCAACTCCTCGTGCGCGGCATAGGAGTCCTCCGGCTTCACGATCTGTACCAGCTCCACCTTGTCGAACTGGTGCTGGCGGATCATGCCGCGGGTGTCGCGGCCGTAGGAACCGGCCTCGGAACGGAAGCAGGGAGTGTGCGCCACGTACTTGCGCGGCAGGCTCTCGGCGGCGAGGATTTCGCCGCGCGCGAGGTTGGTGACGGGCACTTCGGCGGTGGGAATCAGATACAGCTTTTCGTCCGCATTCTTGAAAGTCGAGAACAGGTCTTCCTCGAACTTGGGCAACTGGCCGGTGCCGAACATGGAATCGGCGTTGACCATGTAGGGCACGTAGACCTCGGTGTAGCCGTGCTCGCGCGTGTGCACGTCGAGCATGAACTGGGCGAGCGCGCGGTGCAGGCGCGCGGCGCCGCCCTGCATCACCGCAAAGCGCGCGCCGGAGAGCTTGGCGCCGGCCTCGAAATCCAGGCCCAGCGCCGCGCCGACGTCGACGTGGTCCTTGGCCTCGAAGTCGAACACGCGCGGCGTGCCCCAGCGCGAGACTTCCAGGTTTTCGTCCGCGTCCTTGCCGGCAGGAACGCTTTCGTGCGGCAGGTTGGGCACGCCCGCGAGCAGCTCCTGCATGCGCGTCTGGATGTAGGCAAGCTTCTCTTCCGCCGCCTTCAGCTCGTCGCCCAGGCCCGCCACTTGCGTCATGATGGGTGCGACGTCCTCGCCCCTGGACTTGGCGATGCCGATGCTCTTGGACAGGCTGTTGCGGGTGGCCTGCAATTCCTGTGTACGGGTCTGCACCGCCTTGCGGTCGGCTTCCAGCGCACTGAATTCAGCCACGTCGAGCGAAAAGCCGCGAGCCTTGAGCTTGGCTGCCACGCCTTCGATGTCGGCACGCAAAAGTTGTATATCCAGCATGGTTCGTTCCTAAAATTTAAAACCTTCAACAGGAAGGAACGGGAGGTAAGAGGTAAAGTGAGGAAGGCAAGCACATCTTTTTCCTCCCTTGCCTCTCTTACCTCCCTGTTTATCGCTTTTCCTCTGCGTTCCCTACTTGGTCTTTTTTCTTGCCTGCCTGTCCAGGCTACGCAGATACGCCAGCCGTTCGGCGATCTTGCCTTCCAGCCCCCTCGGCGTCGGCTGATACCAGTTCGGCTCGGGCATGTCTTCGGGCAGGTAGGTCTCGCCCGCCGCGTAGGCGTCCGGCTCGTCGTGCGCGTAGCGGTAGGCGCGGCCGTAGCCGAGTTCCTTCATCAGTTTCGTCGGCGCGTTGCGCAGGTGGGCCGGCACTTCGCGCGAGCCGTCCTCGGCAACGAAGCGCCGGGCGTTATTGTAAGCCACGTACACCGCGTTGCTCTTGGGCGCGCAGGCCATGTACAGCACCGCTTCGGCGATGGCCAGTTCGCCTTCTGGGCTACCCAGGCGTTCGAAGGTTTCGGCCGCATCCAGCGCCAATCTCAGCGCCCGCGGGTCGGCCAGGCCGATGTCCTCGCTGGCCATGCGGATCACGCGCCGCGCCAGGTAAAGCGGATCGCAGCCGCCGTCCAGCATCCTTACCATCCAGTACAGCGACGCATCGGGGTTGGAGCCGCGCACGCTCTTGTGCAGCGCGGAAATCTGATCGTAGAAGGACTCGCCGCCCTTGTCGAAGCGGCGCGTGCCGCGCACCAGCACATTGGAGGTCAGCTCCAGGGTGACGCCCGACTTCTCCGAGCGCGCGGCCTCGGCCAGCTGTTCGAGATCATTGAGGAAACGTCGTGCATCGCCGTCGGCGTATTCGACGACCTTGTCCACCACACCGTCCTCGAACGCGAGATCGGGCATGGCAGCCTGCACGCGCCTGAACAGGGCCTGCAGGTCTTCCGCCGTGAGTGGCTTCAGCACGTAGACCTGGGCGCGCGACAGCAGCGCACCCACGACTTCGAACGATGGGTTCTCGGTGGTGGCGCCGATGAAGGTCACCAGGCCCGACTCCACATGCGGCAACAGTGCGTCCTGCTGCGCCTTGTTGAAGCGGTGGATTTCGTCGACGAACAGGATGGTGTGGCGGCCGATGCTGCGGTTGGCCTCGGCGCGCACCACCGCCTCACGGATGTCCTTGACGCCAGAGAGCACGGCGGAAAGCGGAATGAAATCCGCCGCCATGGCGTCGGCCATCAGCCGTGCCAGCGTGGTCTTGCCCACGCCGGGCGGCCCCCACAGGATGAAGGAATGCAGCTTGCCCGACTCGTAGGCCACGCGCAGCGGCTTGCCGGGGCCGATGAGATGCCCCTGCCCCACCACCTCGTCCAGCGTCTGTGGCCGCAGGCGGTCGGCCAGCGGCTGGTAGACGGGGTCGGTGTCAAACAGGTCGGACACGTTTAATCCGTAATCACATCCGCATTTTTGGGCGGCGTGAACCTGAACTCGCCGGCGTTCACCGCCGGGTTCTTCACCATGCCGGAAAACTTCAGCAGCGTGGTCTGACCGAAGGTGTCCCTGAGTTCCATCGCCGCCAGGGTGTTGCCGGCAAAGCCCATGTGCACCGCCTCGAACGTGCTCTCCTTGTCCTTCGGGCGCGCTTCCAGCCATTGCAGGCCTTCTCTGCTGCCGGCGTCCTTGAGGGTGAAGTATTTCTCGATCTCGTTGCTGCCGGCCAGAAGCGCGGCCGGGCTGGAGCCGAGCGCATCGCCCAGCTTCCTGACCGTGACCTGTTCGAGGTCGGCATCGTAGATCCACAGCCTGCTGCCGTCGCCGACGATCACCTGCTCGTAAGGTTTCTGGTAGACCCAACGGAACTTGCCCGGTCGCGAGAAGGACAGCGTGCCTTCGGATTTCTGGCGCAGCTTGCCGTTCTGGTCGAGCACGCTCTGCGAAAAGCTCGCCCTGGCGGTTTTTGTGTCGCCGATGAAGGCCTTGAGCGCGTCCACGCCGCCGGCCAGGGCCGCGGGTGAAAGCAGCAGCAGGGAAAGCACGAAATGTCGGATTTTCATGATGATTGAGCGGGTGTGGTGATTCCCCTTTGGCTCGCGAACGGCGGCGGGGTTCCTCAGTTCTCCGGCTTGGGCGCGATGACTTCGCGGTTGCCGTTCGGCTGCATGGGCGAGACCAGGCCAGCCTTCTCCATGGCTTCGATCATGCGTGCGGCGCGGTTGTAGCCGATGCGCAGGTGGCGCTGCACGGCCGAGATCGAGGCACGGCGGGTTTTCAGCACGATGCCGACGGCCTGGTCGTAGAGCGGGTCGGATTCGGCATCCGCCCCGCCCTCGCCTTCCATGCCCTCCCCGGACTCTTCAGGGCTTTCGAGGATGCCCTCGATATACTCCGGCTCGCCCAGCGCCTTCAGATAGTCCACCACGCGGTGCACTTCGCCATCGGAGACGAAGGCGCCATGCACGCGGTTGGGCAGCCCCACCCCGGGCGGCAGGTAGAGCATGTCGCCCTGGCCCAGCAATGCCTCGGCGCCCATCTGGTCCAGAATCGTGCGCGAATCGATCTTGGACGAGACCTGGAAGGCGATGCGCGTGGGAATGTTGGCCTTGATGAGGCCGGTGATGACGTCCACCGACGGTCGCTGGGTGGCAAGAATGAGATGGATGCCGGCGGCGCGCGCCTTCTGCGCCAGGCGCGCGATCAGTTCCTCGACCTTCTTGCCCACCACCATCATGAGATCGGCGAGTTCGTCGATCACCACCACGATGTGCGGCATCGGCTCCAGCGGCTCGGGATTGTCGGGGGTGAGGCTGAAGGGATGGGTGAGCGGCTTGCCGGCCTTCCTGGCATCGCGCACTTTCTGGTTGTAGCCGGCGAGATTGCGCACGCCCACGGCCGACATCAGTTTGTAGCGGCGATCCATCTCGCCCACGCACCAGTGCAGCGCGGAAGCCGCCTGACGCATGTCGGTGACCACCGGCGCCAGCAGGTGCGGGATGCCTTCGTACACCGACAATTCCAGCATCTTGGGGTCGACCATGATGAGGCGCACCGCATCCGGGCCGGATTTGTAGATCAGCGACAGGATCATGGCGTTGATGCCCACCGACTTGCCCGAGCCGGTGGTGCCGGCCACCAGCAGGTGCGGCATCCTGGCGAGATCGGCCACCATCGGATTGCCGGCGATGTCCTTGCCCAGCGCCACGGTCAGGGCGCTGCCCATGTCATGGTAGATCTTGGAACCGAGAATTTCCGAGAGATGCACGGTCTGGCGCGTGGGATTGGGAATTTCCAGGCCCATGGTGTGCTTGCCGGGAATGGCCTCGACCACGCGGATGCTCACGACCGAGATGGTGCGCGCGAGGTCTTTCGCGAGATTGACGATCTGGCTGCCCTTGACCCCCACCGCCGGCTCGATTTCGTAGCGCGTGATGACCGGGCCGGGCGAGGCCGACACCACTTTCACTTCCACGCCGAATTCCTTGAGCTTGCGCTCGATCATCAGCGAGGTGTATTCCAGCGCTTCCTTGCCCACCGGTTCGGCCGTCTCGGTGGCTTCGTCCAGCAGATGCAGCGGCGGCAGCGGCGAATCCGGCAGTTCGCGGAACAGCGGGGTCTGCTTTTCCTGCTCGATGCGCGGCGACTTGGGCACTTCGGTGACCACGGGCTCGATGCGGATGGGCTTGGCGATTTCGAGCTTCTTCTTCTCCTCGGCCACGGCTTCCTCACGCTTTTGCAGCGCGGCCTGGCCGATCTTCTCGTCACGCTTGCGCTGGATGTAGCCGATGCCGGCCCACCAGGCGCGCTCCAGCCACGCGCCGGCGGTTTCGACGATGCGTAGCCAGGACATGCCCGAATACAGGCTGAAGCCGATGCCCATGCCGATCAGCAGCAGCAGCGTGCCGCCGGTAAAGCCGATCAACGAACGGAACAGCCCGCCGATACCCTGGCCGAGAATACCGCCGGCGCCGTGCGGCAACGCCTGCAGCGACCACAGGCGCAGGTACTCGACCCCGCTGGAGCACAGCAACAGCAGCGCGAACCCCCCGAGCGCCAGCCACAGCTGGCGACGATTGGCCAGGGGCTCCTCGTCGAGATGGCGAAACACCCAGACTGCATAGCCCGCCGCCAGCGCCACCAGCCACCAGGCAGAGTAGCCCAGCAAGCCCAGCAGCAGATCGGAAACCCAGGCGCCGAGACTGCCGGCGAGATTGTCCGGCGGCATCCCTTCGACACCAGTGGTAAAGAAGCCGCCATCATTCATGCTGTGCGTCGCCAGCATGGCGGCAAGGAACAGTGCCGCGGCCAGCACGGCGATGGCGCGGGCTTCACGCAGCAGCTTCAGCATGCGCGGCGGCAACGGTTCGGCTGATCTGGTGCGGGTTTGGCGTCTGGCCTGTGACATGGCTCTTTTAATCATGCGAATGCGCCATTATATAAGGCTGTGTCGGGGCCTGTCCCCGAACTTGGTAGAATTCGCCCTGTCCACACAGATTCACAAATTTGGGAAGAACACTAAACATGACGACCAAGCACGCCAAACTCCTGATTCTCGGCTCCGGCCCCGCCGGCTACACTGCCGCCGTCTATGCCGCCCGCGCCAACCTCAAGCCCGTGCTCATTACCGGCCTGCAGCAGGGCGGCCAGCTCACCACCACCACCGACGTCGACAACTGGCCGGCCGACGCCAGCGGCGTGCAGGGCCCTGAACTGATGCAGCGCTTCGAGGCGCATGCCACGCGCTTCGAAACCGAAATCATTTTCGACACCATCCATACCGCCAAGCTGACGGAAAAGCCCATCACCCTGATTGGCGACAGCGGCACCTATACCTGCGATGCGCTCATCATCGCCACCGGCGCCTCCGCCATGTACCTCGGTCTGCCCTCGGAACAGGCCTTCATGGGCAAGGGCGTGTCGGGCTGCGCCACTTGTGATGGGTTCTTCTACCGCAACCAGAACGTGGCCGTGATCGGCGGCGGCAACACCGCCGTGGAAGAGGCGCTGTACCTCGCCAACATCACCAACCACGTGACCCTGGTGCATCGCCGCGACAAGTTCAAGGCCGAGAAGATCCTCGTCGACCACCTCATGGAAAAGGTGAAGGAAGGCAAGATCAGCCTGCAGACCGACCATGTGCTGGATGAAGTGCTGGGCAACGACTCCGGCGTGACCGGCATGCGCATCAAGCACGCGAAGACCGGCGCCACCCAGGATATCGCGCTCACCGGCGTCTTCATCGCCATCGGCCACAAGCCCAACACCGACCTGTTCCAGGGCCAGCTTGAACTGGAACACGGCTACATCGTCACCCAGAGCGGCCGCGCCGGCAACGCCACCGCCACCAGCATTCCCGGCGTGTTCGCCGCCGGCGACGTGCAGGACCACATCTACAAGCAGGCCGTCACCAGCGCCGCCTCCGGCTGCATGGCCGCGCTCGACGCCGAGCGCTACCTCGACAACCTCGGGGTCTGATTGGCCAAGCCCGCCGCCCCGCCTGAAGACGCGCATCTCTTCCGGCAGGGGGTGGCGGACACCGTCGCCCTGCCGCCCGCCAACCGGGCGGCCCCACCCCGCCCCCGCGTCAAGCCCGTTCCCCTGCAGCGTCTGAAGGATGAGCAGCAGGCCCTGGTCGATTCGCTGTCCGACCCATGGGAAATCCTCGACCAGGGGGGTGCCGATTCCATCGAAAGCGGGGAAGAGCTGTTCTTTGCCCGCCCCGGCGTGCCGGCTGCGGCCCTGCGCAAGCTCAGACGCGGCGGCTGGGTCGTGCGGGCCGAACTCGACCTGCACGGACTGCGCTCCGACGGGGCGCGCCTCGCCCTGGCCGAGTTCCTGGCGGCCTGTGCACGCCGCGATATCCGCTGCGTGCGCATCGTCCACGGCAAGGGCCTGCGATCGAAAAACCGCGAGCCCGTCCTGAAACACAAACTGCGCCACTGGCTGATGCAGCGCGAGGACGTGCTCGCCTTCTGCCAGGCGCGCCCCGCCGACGGCGGCAGCGGCGCCGCCATCGTGCTGCTGAAAAGCGGCGCGCGCTAGCAGCAAACCACTGTCACTTTTAGGCCTATAAAAACACAACCCCATCCAACAGGGAGGAATGGGAGGTAAAGGGGGAAAGCAAAGCAAGATTTCCTCCCGCACCTCCCCTACCTCCCTGTCATCGCTTTGTTCTTTCTAAAAGCCCGGACATGTATATAAGTGCTGGCATCAAAAAAAGAAGGCCGCATGAGCGGCCTTCAGCGGAGGCGAAGCCTGGATCAGGGCTTCACGTAAACGTAGCCTTCCTTTGCCTGCAGCCTGCCGATTTCGGCCACGCCGGACGGCACGACAGTCGCGTCGAGAATCACCGCGTTATTGTCGAGGTTGCGGCCCTTGAGGGTATTGGCGCACACGCGGAAATCGACGCCCATGTCCTTGAGTCCGGCGATCTGGGCGGTGTAGGGCTCGCCCTTGGCGTCCTTGGCGTCGTTCAGCAGGAAGTCGATGCCCTTGCCGTGGGTCACCACCACGATCTTGGCATCGGGTTCGGCCGCCTTGTGATTGCGCACGTTGTTCATCGCCGCACGCGCAACGCTGGAGTCATTGACATGGTAAACCACCTTGGAAGAGGCTTCTTCCTGTTGCTGGGTGGCGCAACCGGTGAGGGTGGCAAGGGCAAACAGGGCAGCGCCCATAAGACCAGCGAATTTCATATATGTCTCCTTCGGTTTGAAAATGTTCGTTGCAGTCGAACTGTCGGATCCTCCCAGACCACCTGAATCCAGCCGACCCTGTTATAAAGACCGGGCAGCCGGCCGATTTATTCCATTGATTTTACATCTGTGCGAATCACTGAAAATAGCGCCGCCCGAATCCAGCGCCGCAGACGGCTTCGCGCACGCACGCCCGGCTCCTGTGGGCAAAAATCGCCCATCCGCATCGACGCCGCATGCGTGCATTTTTTTTGTTGCCTGGCGCACGCTGTCGGTCCACAATGACAGCAGTATTGGCTGACACACGACATGAAGTATCCAGACATCCCGGATTTCGAGGCCGATTCCACCGGCGGCCCGTTCAGACTCTCGGCCCTGAAGGGCAAGACGGTAGTACTTTATTTCTATCCCAAGGACAACACGCCCGGCTGCACCACCGAGGGCATGGAGTTCCGCGACCTGGCAGCGAAGTTTTCCAGGGCAGGCGCCGTCATTCTCGGCGCCTCACGCGACAGCCTGAAATCGCACCAGAACTTCAAGACCAAGCTTGAACTGCCCTTCGAACTGATTTCCGATCCGGACGAAAAGCTGTGCGAACTGTTCGGCGTCATGAAGCTGAAAAACATGTATGGCAAACAGGTGCGCGGCGTTGAGCGCAGCACCTTCGTATTCGACGCCACGGGCAAGCTCGCCCGTGAATGGCGCGGCGTCAAGGCGCCCGGCCATGCCCAGGAAGTCCTCGATTTTGTCAAAACCCTGAAATAGGCACAGCCCTTCATGGCCAAAAAACCCCCTGCAGCGACCAAGCTCTTCGTCCTCGACACCAACGTGCTGATGCACGATCCCACCTGCCTGTTCCGCTTCCAGGAGCACGACCTGCTGATCCCCATCATCACCCTGGAAGAACTCGACCAGCACAAGAAGGGCATGAGCGAGGTCTCGCGCAACGCACGCCAGGCCAGCCGCTTCCTCGACGACCTGGTGCGCAGCTGGGACAACATGGACGAGGGCATCCCGCTCGGTCCGCAAAGCCACGATGCCGCCACCGGACGCCTGTTCCTGCAGACCGAGGCGATCGACGGCCCCTTGCCGGTATCGCTCGCCGCCAGCAAGGTGGACAACCAGATTCTCGGCGTGGTCGTGCACCTCAGCAAAAAGAATCCCAAGCGTCAGGTGGTGCTGGTGTCGAAGGACATCAACATGCGCATCAAGGCGCGCGCGCTGGGTCTGGCGGCCGAGGACTATTTCAACGACAAGGTGCTGGAAGACACCGACCTGCTCTATACCGGCGTCACCGAACTGCCGGCGGACTTCTGGGACAAGCACGGCAAGGGCATGGAATCCTGGCAGGCCAACAGCCACACCTACTACCGCCTCAAGGGGCCGATGAGCGACGGTTTCCTCGTCAACGGCTTCGTCTACCAGGAATCCGACAACCCCTTCTATGCCAAGGTGCTGTCGGTCAAGGGCAAGACGGTCGAACTGGAAACCATCAAGGATTACAGCCACCACAAGAACAACGTCTGGGGCATCACCTCCAGGAACCGCGAACAGAACTTCGCGCTCAACGTGCTGATGGACCCGGAAATCGACTTCGTCACCCTGCTCGGCCAGGCCGGCACCGGCAAGACCCTGCTCACGCTGGCCGCTGGCCTCGCCCAGGTGCTGGAAAAGAAGATCTACTCGGAAATCATCATGACTCGCGTGACGGTTCCCGTCGGTGAGGACATCGGCTTCCTGCCCGGCACCGAGGAGGAAAAAATGACGCCGTGGATGGGCGCGCTGGAGGATAACCTCGACGTGCTCAACAAGACCGACGACGAGGCCGGCGACTGGGGCCGCGCCGCGACCCAGGACCTGATTCGCAGCCGCATCAAGATCAAGTCGCTCAACTTCATGCGCGGGCGCACCTTCATCAACAAGTTCCTCATCATCGACGAGGCGCAGAACCTCACGCCCAAGCAGATGAAGACCCTGATCACCCGCGCCGGCCCCGGCACCAAGGTGGTGTGCCTGGGCAACATTTCGCAGATCGACACGCCTTACCTGACCGAAGGCAGTTCGGGCCTGACCTACGTAGTGGATCATTTCAAAGGCTGGCCGCACAGCGGCCATGTCACACTGGCACGCGGCGAGCGTTCGCGCCTCGCGGATTACGCCGCGGAAGTGCTGTAACCCGACACCCTCGAAAGGAGAGGCAAATGAAGAAAAAATGGCTCGTTCTGGCAACCGGTATCGCGCTTGCCTCTTCTGCACAGGCATTCGACTGGGGCAGCCTGCTCAAAAACACCATCGAAAAACCCGCCAGCCAGGAACAATCCGCTGCCGGGGTCGACTCCCTTTCCAGCACCGAGATCAACTCCGGTCTCAAGGAAGCGCTGACCCGCGGCGCCGATGCCGCCGTCACCCAGCTCGGCCAGCAGGACGGCTTTTTCGGCAACAAGAAGCTGCGCATTCCCCTGCCCGAACCGCTGAAGAAGGCCGAGAGCGCCATGCGCCTGCTCGGCATGGGCAACCAGGCCGATGAACTGGTGCTGTCGATGAACCGCGCCGCCGAGGCCGCCGTGCCCGAAGCCAAGACCCTGCTGGTCGACGCCGTGAAGGACATGACGCTGGAAGACGCCAAGGGCATCCTCACCGGCGGCAAGACCTCGGCCACCGATTTCTTCCGCCGCAAGACCGAAGCCAGGCTCAGCGAGCGCTTCCAGCCCATCGTCAAGACCCACACCGACAAGGTCGGCCTGGCTCAGCAGTACAACCGCTATGCCGGCGTGGCCGCGCAGTACAACCTGGTCGACAAGAACCAGGCCAGCGTCGACCAGTACGTGACGCAGCAGGCGCTCGACCGCCTCTACACCGTGATCGGCGAGAAGGAAGCCGCCATCCGCGCCAACCCGCTGCAGGCCGGCAGCGACCTGCTGAAGAAAGTGTTCGGCGCGGTCAGCAACTAAGCAGGCCCTGGCGCCGGAAAAAATCGACATAGGCGTGCGCATGCTGCGCCGCCTGTCCGGCCGTGGCCTGGATGTCAGCCGCCTTCAATGCCGCCAGCAAGTGTGCCGCCAGCGCGTCGGTCGAACGGCTGCCATCCATGACGGCCAGCAGACTGCGGCCCCATTCATCGACGTCGAGCGCCAGATGGAAGGCATTGGTCACCGGCCAGCCCGGCGTTGACGCCTGCGCGCGCGCCAGCGACGTAGCGCGCGGCATGTCACATGGTGCGGCAGCAGGCGCAGGCATAAAGCCATGCAGGCGCACGCCCTGCATCTGCACGAAATCCAGCAGCGCATCGAGAAACGCTTCGTCCGCCGCGCCGCGATAGCCATATTCGCGCGCCAGTTCCAGCGCATGGTCGAGCGCATCCGCATAGCCCGTCACCCGGGGATAGGCGCCGGCCAGCACGACCAGAAAGGCCTTGAGCAGCGGATGGCCGGCCGGCAGGCGCTCGCCCGCGCTGGAAATGAAATGCTGTTCGCAGGCCTCGGCGAAATCCAGTTCGTCGTCCGAGCCCAGTTCGGCGCTGAAGCTTAGCGCTTGCAGCGATTCCGCACGCTGCGGCTGCGGCAATGCGGCATCGTCGCGCACCAGCAGGGCGCGGCGGAAACGCGTGTCGAGCGCCTCGTCGAGCCTGGCTTCCGCCTCCAGCCAGCGCTCGAAGCGCGCATCGGGCAGCAAGCCCCAGTCATCCTCCAGTGCGATGCGCGCGCGGCGCGGCCCCGCCTCGCCCAGATAACGCAGGCCGTGGCCGGCCGCATCGGCGGCAAAACGCTCGAAGGAAAACGCCTGGTTGATGTGGGACAGGTACTCGTGGAACACGTAGGAAGGGGAAGCCTTTTCCAGGTAGGCAGCCTCCTTCTGCAGACGTTCGTCGTCGAAGCGGGTCGAGGCCAGCAGGCTGCGCGCACGCGCCACGCGCTGCATGGGTCCAAGCTCGGGCCGGTCGTGCTGCACCAGCAGCTGGCGCAGGCGATCGTAGGTGCGCCAGCCCGCCGCCACGTTGAAGCTGACATAGGCGATGCCCTGCGGCCTGAGCAGCCTGCGGCAGGCCGCCAGCAGCGCGGCGCGCACGGCATCCGGCACCCAGGAATACACGCCGTGCGCGATGATGAAATCGAATTCGCGGAGATCGTCCGGCAGCGCGGCGATGTCGCCGTGGCGCAGGGAGATGTTGTGCAACTTCAGGTCTGCGATGAAGCCCTGCCCCGCCTCCACCTGCACGCGCGAAAGATCGATGCCGACGAATTCGCCTTGCGGATAGCGCGCCGCCATCGGGATGAGGTTGCCGCCCTGCGCGCAGCCCAGTTCCAGCACGCGTGCCGCGCGCGCATCCGCCGCAACGAAACCGTGCAGCCGCGCCAGCGCGGACAGGAAATCCGGCTCCGTCTCGGGAAACGGCAGCCGGTCGTAGGGCAGTTCGTCGTAGCTTTGCAGGGTATCCATGGCGCGCCGCCTTTCCTTTGGGGTGTCGCGCTCAGCCTGAGCCTCAGGCGACGCCAGCAATGGCCTATCCAAGCAGAAACAGCAGTTCGTCGCCGGCCACGCTGATCACGTCATCGGGCGCCAGCGGCCGCGGCTCTTCGCCAATCGGCTTGCCGTTGAGCAACGCCGGCTTGCGGCCTTCGACATGGGTGATGAAATAGCCGTGCGGGCGGCGGTTGATCACGGCCACCTGCTCGCCGGGCTTGCCGAAAGTGCGCAGCACCCGGGCAAGCTCGATTTCCTGGCCGGCCTGCGGGCCCTTGATGAACCTGACCAGGCCGAGGCGGCTCGCCTCGCGCGATTGCCCGGCCCGCCTGGCGCCGACGCGCTCCAGGCTGGCGAGCGCCGGAGATTTTTCCGCGAGTTCCGGCGCCAGGCCCTTGATCACCATGGTCCGGTCCAGGCTCGGGCCGCTGGCCGCCTTCTGGCTGCGGTAGCGGATCTGGCAGCCGGCGATCTCGATCACGTCGTCGTGCTGCAGGATGTGACGGCTGACCTTGCTGCCGTTGACCAGGGTGCCGTTGGTGCTGTCGAGGTCTTCGAGAATGTCGTCGTTGCCGACCGTGAAGATGACGGCATGCATCCTGCTTACGCCGGGATAGGGCAGCTGCAGGCTGCTGTCCGCCACACTGCCGATGGTGAAGCGTTGCCCGTCGATGAAGTGGGTTCCCGCCACTTCGCCGTTAACGGTAAGAATCAGTTTTGCCATGGTGTCGTATGTTCAACCCGGATTTGTTAGCGACCGAACAGCCGCGCGAAGAATGCCCCGATCGAACCGGACGCGGTGGGCTGCGGGCGGACTCGCGCCAGGATGACGGAAATGTTGTCCTCGCCGCCGTTGTCGTTGGCGATCATCACCAGCTGGCGCGCGGCCAGCGGCAGGTTGGCCTGCAGCGAATCGAGCACCAGTTCGATGTCGGCGTCCTCCACCATGTCGTTGAGGCCGTCCGAGCAAAGCAGGTAGATGTCGCCGGACTGGGCGGCGCCCTCGCTCATACTGATTTCCACCTCGTTTTTCAGGCCCAGACCGCGTGTCACCAGATGGCGGTTGTGCGAGGTTTCCGCATCCCTGGCGCTGACCATGCCGAGGTCGATCTGCTCCTGCAGGATGGAGTGGTCGTGGGTCATCAGTTCCAGGCGTCCCCGCCTCAGCCGGTAGACGCGCGAATCGCCGACATGGGCGATGCTGATGCGGTCGCCGTGCAGCAGCAGCAGCGCAAGCGTCGAGCCCATGACCTGCTCCTGCCCGGCGGCCCGCTGCGTGAGCTGCTGGCTCTCGTCGAAAACCAGGCGATTCGCCGCCTTCACGGCCTGGCGGATCAATGCCGCCGCATCGCCGCCGGGGTTCTTCTTCAGTCCGTCGCTCACCACTTCGGCGATGGAGCGGGTGGCGAGCTCGCTGGCGACGTTGCCGGCCTTGTAGCCGCCCATGCCGTCGGCCAGCACCAGCAGGCCGAGCCTGGCGTCGGTGGCGATGCTGTCTTCGTTGAGATTGCGTATCAAGCCGACGTCGGTTTCGGCCGCTATTTCAAGTTGCAGGGGGGAGATGGCGGTAGCCACGGTAAAGTCCGGTCCTCTCGGTTTGTTATAATTTTCGCGCCCATTCTCACATCACCAAACGACTCGAAGCAAGCCCCACACCGCCTGAATCACGCATGCTCAACCAGAAAAAAATCGGCCGCTACGAAGTCGTCTCCGTGATGGGCCAGGGCGCGATGGGCACGGTCTACAAGGCATCCGACCCGGTCATCGAGCGCACCGTCGCCATCAAGACCATCAACCTCGAGTTGTCCAGGGAAGAGCGCGCCGAATTCGAGGAGCGCTTCTACCGCGAGGCCAAGTCGGCCGGCCGCCTCAACCATCCCAACATCGTCACCATCTACGACGTCGGCGAAACCGAAAACGCCGCCTACATCGCCATGGAATACATCGAGGGCGAATCGCTGCGCGACGTGCTCGATTCCGGCGTGGTGCTGCCGCTGAAGCGCATCTGCCAGATCGCCGTGCAGGTGGCCAACGCCCTCGACTACGCGCACGCGAACGGCGTCGTGCACCGCGACATCAAGCCCGCCAACATCATGATCTCGCGCAGCCGCGACGCCAAGATCATGGACTTCGGCATCGCCCTCATCCCCACCGGCTCGCGCACCCAGGCCGGCACCGTGCTGGGCTCGCCCAAGTACATGGCGCCGGAACAGGTGGCCGGCAAGCCGACCGACGGCCGCGCCGACATCTTTTCGCTGGGCGCGATGCTCTACGAAATGCTCACCGGCGCCACGCCCTTCAGCGGCGACAATCTCAGCGCCATCATGTACAAGATCATGAACGAGGAGCCGGCCCCGCCGAGCAGGCTCAACGCGCGCGTGCCCGAGGTGTTCGACCGCATCGTCGCCCGCGCCCTGGCCAAGCGGCCCGAAGACCGCTACCCCAACGCGAAGGAATTTTCCCGCGCGCTCAGGAGCGAGGAAGTGCTGGCCGTGCTCGATCCCGCGCAGCCGCCGCAGCCCGCGCAAAAAAACGTGGCGGTAGCGGCCCGGCAACACGCCGAAACCGACAACGACCCGCTCGACGTCAAGACCGAAATCCTGCTGCCGCCGCCGCAGCACCGCTGCGCCCGCCGCGCGCCGGCTGCAACGCCCGCCGCGAAAACCCGGCGCCACGCCCTGCTGCTGGCCATCCCGGTCGCCGCGCTGGCGGCCTACCTCGCACTGAAACCCGCCGCAGAAGCGCCGCCCGCTGCCGTCGATGCAGGCGTGCAGCACGAGGCCGGCGACACTGTGCCGGAGCCGGCGGCCGTCGTCCCTACTCAGGCGGCGCCGGCGCCGACACAGCCGCCACCCCCCGCCCCTCTGCCCGCAGCGAAAGAATCGCCAGCCGCCGCGGCGAGCGCGAAGGCCACGCTGTCGCTTGCCATCACCCCCTGGGGCGAAGTCTTCGTCGACGGCAAGATGGCCGGCATCTCGCCGCCGCTGACCCGCCTGGAACTGCCGCCGGGCGCACACACCATCGAAATCCGCAACGGCACGTTCGCAAGCCACCGTGTTAAAGTCAACCTCGCCGCGGATCAGGACATGAAGATCAAGCACAAATTCAAATGAGACGAGACCCGCTCAACATCCTCCGCGCAATCCTGCTGGCCGCATGCGGCGCCCTGCTGATGAGCGCCTGCTCCACCGCCTTCGTGCGCGACACCGGGCTCGACAAGCTTGCCCCGCGCAAGGCCGAGCAGCAGTTGTCCAGCGGCATCCGCGCCTACGAGGACGGCAACTACAAAAGCGCGCAGGGCCACCTGCAGGGCGCACTCGACGCCGGCCTGATCCTCAATTCCGACAAGGTGGTGGCGCACAAGTACCTCGCCTTCATCCACTGCGCGCACGGCCGCGTGAGCCAGTGCCGCGAGGAATTCCGCCAAGCCCTGCAACTCGATCCAAAATTCGAACTCGGCCAGACCGAAGCCGGCCACCCGGCGTGGGGGCCGGTGTTCAAGAGCGTCAAGGCGGAAATGGCGAAGAAGCAGCAGAAGTGACCGCAGCCCCGCAGCGGGCCGCAAGCAGTGCAACAATCAACCACACAAGCATAACAAGGGAGGCAACATGATTTCAGGCAGCAGATTCTTCATCTCGGCATGTCTTTTCGCCACAGCGCTGGTCAGCGGATGCGCGTCGGTGCCGATGGCCTCGCTCGACGACGACGCCAGCGCCAAGACCTTCGCCGTCAAGGAAGGCAAATCCAGTATCTACGTCTATCGCAACGAATCCTTCGGCGGCGCCATCCCCATCACGGTGGCGCTGAACGGCAAGGTCGCCGGACAGACCGGTCCGCAGACCTTCTTCCTGTTCGAAGTCGACCCCGGCGCGCACGAAGTCAGCTCCATCGCGGAAAACAATTCCCTGCTCAAGCTCGACACCGAGCCGGGCAAGTCCTATTTCGTCTGGCAGGAAGTGAAGATGGGAATGTGGATGGCGCGCTCCCTGCTGCAGCAGGTCGACGACACGACCGGCCGCAAGGGCGTGGCCGAGTGCAAGCGGGCGCAGGCGAACTTCTAGCCGCACGCACGCCAACAAAAAACGGCCGTTTCCGCAACCGGAAACGGCCGTTTTGCTTTTGCCTGTCAGCTTAGTGGCCGCGCGCGCCCGGCTTGGACGAGAACAGCGCCGCCTGCGGGCGGGGTTTCCTGCCTGACGGACCGGACCTCGGTTGCGCCGTGGCAGGCTGCGCCTTCGCCGGCTTGCCGGCGCCCTGGCCCTGGCGGCTGCCGCCGGGCTGGCCGCGGCCTTCGCGGTTGGGCTGGCCGCCCTTGCCCGCCTGCGCCCTGCCCTGCTCTCCGCGGCCTTGCTGGCCGCGGCCCGCATCGCTCCTGCCCTGCTGCGGCCGGCCCCCGCGATTTTGCTGGGGCGGACGCGGCGGACGCTCGTCGACCGAGCCGGCCGGGCGCGGCACGGGCACGAAGCCCTCGACTTCCACGCGCACGATGCTGCGCTTGATCAGCTTCTCGATGTCCTTCAGATAGCCCATCTCCTCGCTGTCCACCAGCGACAGCGCCGAGCCGCTCGCCCCGGCGCGGCCGGTGCGGCCGATGCGGTGCACGTAGTCTTCCGGCACGTTGGGCAGTTCGAAGTTAACCACCTGCGGCAACTGGTCGATGTCGATGCCGCGCGCGGCGATGTCGGTCGCCACCAGCACGCGGACCTCGCCGCTCTTGAAGCCGGCCAGCGCCTTGGTGCGCGCGCCCTGGCTCTTGTTGCCGTGGATGGCGGCGGCGCTGATGCCGTCCTTGTCCAGCTTTTCGGCAAGGCGGTTGGCGCCGTGCTTGGTGCGGGTGAAGACCAGCACCTGCTGCCAGTCGTGCTGCTTGATCAGGTGCGCGAGCAGGTCGCGCTTGTGCGCCTGCGGCACCAGGTGCACGGTCTGCTCGACCATTTCCGAGGCGGTGTTGCGGCGCGCCACTTCCACGCAGCCGGGGTTGTGCAGCAGGCCGTTGGCCAGCGCCTTGATCTCGTCGGAGAAAGTCGCCGAGTACAGCAGGTTCTGGCGCTGCTTGGGCAGCACCGCCAGCACCTTCTTGATGTCGCGGATGAAGCCCATGTCGAGCATGCGGTCGGCCTCGTCCAGCACCAGGATTTCCACGCCGGACAAGTCGACGGTCTTCTGGCCCAGGTGGTCGAGCAGGCGGCCCGGCGTCGCCACCAGGATATCCACGCGCTTTTTCAGCGCGGCGAACTGCGGGTTGATGCCGACCCCGCCGAACATCACCATGGAGGTGAGCGGCAGGTGCTTGCCATAGGTCTTGACCGATTCTTCCACCTGCGATGCGAGCTCGCGCGTCGGCACCAGGATCAGGCAGCGCGGACGGCCGGGTTTGGGGTTCTGCGCCGGGCGCGTGGAAAGGTGGTGCAGAATCGGCAGCGTGAAGCCGGCGGTCTTGCCCGTGCCGGTCTGCGCCGCGGCGAGCAGGTCGCCGCCCGCCAGCACCAGCGGAATCGCCTGCGCCTGGATCGGGGTGGGCGTGGTGTAGCCGACATCGGCAATCGCGCGCAAAAGGGGTTCGGCCAGGCCCAGGCTGGCAAAGGTGGTTTCAGTAGTCATTGGGTTTCCTGCGACGGCCTGCTGCGTTAAGACAGCACCAATCGAGGCAGACGAATAGGGGATCGTAGAGATCGTGTTACAGAGAACCGCGGCCGATTGGCTGGGCCGAGGAAGCGCGCACTATACAGGTTTATCCAACCATCAACAATATTTATTTGAGGGCTGGCCTGCGCGCAACCACTCCCTCTCCTCGTGCGGGAGAAGACCGGGTGATGGGCGCTCAGCCGTCGAGCGGACTCACCACGCCTCGTTCCAGGGCTCGACTTGCACGTCTCGCCCGCTCGTTGTTCTCGGCGCAGTGCGCCTCGCTCGTCCGCTCAGCCGTCGAGCGGACTCACCACGCCTCGCCCACCCTTGTTGAGCACGTGCGTGTAGATCATCGTGGTTGAAACATCCTTGTGCCCAAGCAGTTCCTGCACCGTGCGGATGTCGTAGCCGGCCTGCAAGAGATGCGTGGCAAAGGAATGGCGCAGCGTATGCGGGGTGGCCGGCTTGGCGATGCCCGCCGCCTGCACCGCCTTCTTCATGGCGCGCTGCAAAAGCTTCTCGTCCAGATGGTGACGTCGCTCCTCGCCGCTGCGCGGATCGACCGAATAGCTGCCAGAGGGGAATACGTACTGCCAGCCCCACTCCGTCGGCGCGTTGGGATACTTGCGCGCCAGCGCGTCCGGCAGATAGACCGAGGCCATGCCGGCGCGCCTGTCCTCATCGAACAGCGCGCGGCGCGCCTTGAGGTGCGCCTTCAATTCCTCCGCGACCGCGGCCGGCAGCATGGTCACCCGGTCCTTGGCGCCCTTGCCGTCGCGGATGAGGATTTCGCCACGCTCGAAATCGATGTCCTTGACCCGCAGCCGCACACACTCCATCAGCCGCATGCCGGTGCCATACAGCAGCGCGCCCATCAGCCCGTACACCCCGCTCATGCGGTCCAGCACCGCGCGCACCTCCTGCCTGGTCAGCACCACCGGCATGCGCTGCGGACGCTTGGCGCGCACCACCTTGTCCAGCCAGGGCACCTCCATCTCCAGCACCTCGCGGTACAGGAACAGCAGCGCCGATAAAGCCTGGTTCTGCGTGGAGGCCGACACGCCGCCCTCCACCGCCAGGTGGGTCAGGAAAGCCTCGATCTCCTTCTGCCCCATGTTGCGCGGATGCCGCTTGCCGTGGAACAGGATGAAGCGCTTAGTCCATTGGACATATTGCGTTTCCGTGCGGATGCTGTAATGCTTGACCCGAATGCGATCACGCACCTGGTCAAGTAGTTTTGGAGGAGAGGCCTCAGGTGTGTTTGCCATCTGCATCAGTCCTTATTCTTAACTGCGAACCAATAATAAACAGACAGTTATGAAACAACACTCGGTGTTATACACCTTCAAACAACCAAAATATACACCTTTCAAGGTGTATATTTCACGTTGGGCGGGCTCATGAAGGAACCGGACGAAGCACAGAAAAACGAGAAGTGATGAGGACTATGAGCATGTGGCAAGAGATATGGAATACCGTGCTGTCGGAATTCTCCGATATCCCAGATGCGACGCAGATTGCACGTATCACACTACGCCTTCTGGTTGCTGCGGCCCTTGGCGGTCTACTGGGGTACGAGCGGGAGAAGCAAGGCAAGAGTGCGGGGGTACGAACGCATATGCTGGTTGCCATCGGGGCGGCGCTCTTCGTCCTCATTCCCCAACAAGCCGGGGCATCAACCGCAGATTTAACTCGGGTGTTGCAGGGCCTGGTCGCCGGGGTGGGGTTTCTTGGAGCCGGAGCCATAATCTTGGGAACCAAACAAGTGGAGACTCGGGGGTTGACTACGGCGGCAGGCATATGGGTAACGGCAGCAATCGGCGTGGCTGCAGGAATGGGGCGGGAATCGACTGCCGTCCTGAGCACTCTTGTAGCCCTATTCGTCCTTTCCGTAGTTCCTTGGATCGTACGAGATAACAGAAAAAGTAAAGCGTGAAGCGGGGGCAAAGTGTTGTTAAGCCCAACCCGTCGTTCAAGCGGGACGCCGCGAAGCGGCGCCCCTTAACTTTACGTTAGGTCTTGGGAAATGACATTCCGCAATCGCCCATATCCAGCATTTTTTGGCCTCGCAGTGCTGCTCTTTTTGCTGGCTACAGCGGGGTCTGATGTTGTGGCGCGAACTACCGTTAGTGGTGAGGGAGTTGGCAAGGCTGTCGCAGAGCACTTCCATTACGCCCTCGTTCAACCAATTGGCACGGCCATGCTACTCGCCCCCTTCGCGCTACTTGGGTGGATGTCCGCTTCCTTGGCAAAGCGTCAGGGGTTTGACCGGGGGCTCGTTTTGTTTCTCATTGGCGCCTTGCTACTTGGCGCCATGTTTTTTTCTGCCTATCAGGATTCGCAGAACTACATGAGCCAAAAGATGTGGACTGCCGCAACTCTTTCTATTGGGTTGCTTCCCTTCAAGAGTGCCCCACTGTTATTGGTTTGTCTTGCCGCCCGGTGGCTCTTGGCCCGCAATTCAAGTGAGGCTCAGACCTAACATGGCGCTCAACCTCGCTCCCTTCGGTCGCTGGACGGCGCTAAAGCGCCGCCGGTTAGCTCTACGTTAGGGCCATATGAACCCAAGCCACCGTGAACTGCATCGCGCAGAGATAAGCCGACGTACCAGGGATTGGTACAACAGGTTTGGCCGGGGCGCCTACACAGCCCCTTTGGTGGCAGGGTTCTTCTGTGGCTTCCTAATTGCATGGCCAATCATTTTCGCTGTTGCCATTGTTCTCGTCTTGTTTGCGACAAAGAAGAGCATTGCCCAAGAGAGAGCCAACGTGTGGTCTAGGTTTATCGTTGGCTGGCCACAATACATAGCTTTGTTTGTTTCCGGCTTTGTCACCACTTTACTCATCCTATCGGGGCATGCCGGCCCATATATCGCATTCGTGCCAGTTTTTGTCGCAACCCCAATTTACTGTTACAACAGAAAGCGATTCTTGAAGTCGTTTTATTTCAATGTGGCCAGGGGGTATCTTCGTGAAACAAACGTTGGCAGGTGAAAATGGCCCTAACCCCTCGGTCAAGTTCGTTCCGGCCTGCGGCCTCCACGGGACGCGCCGCAAGCGGCGCGCCCCTTACCTCAAACGTTGGGCTACAACAATGCATACATTCATCAGCCTATGTTTGCTCTTCTCCATTTCGATGACTGCGTCTGCTGGCATCCTGCAGCAAGAGCATCGAGAGCAGCTTATCCAAGGAGCTTTCGCCAATTTCTGGGGCAAGGCGAGACTCAGCAATGGCAATCCCGTTCAGCCCGATAATGCGGCTGAACGATCCACGCTCCCTATATCATCAGCAGCAGCTAACCACGTAATTTCAGTTGGGGAGTTATCGGGTATTGCAGAGTGGTGCGGCATGGACTGGCAGACTCATTTCTTAAGTCTTACAGCTAAAGCACGCCAACAGGGGTTTAGCGAAAAGCAGGTGGCATTTATCGGGCTACTGCATGGAGTAGCACAGGGCAATGTGTATTCTGCTGTCCAATCGAAGTCATGCGCAGCGGAGCAAAAATCAAGGGCAGCAAAAATGCTTGAAGCCTCACCCGTTAAGCAGGCAATTCCACAATGACTTATCGGCCCAACACTGCGGTCGAGAGGGACGCTCCGCCAGCAAGCTGGCTCCGCGCCCCTCACCTTAAACGTTAGGCATTTCGGGGAGATCTATGGGCATCTGGCGGCTAATTGCGCACCACGACGATCCGCACGGCGCAATTGAAGAGATGAGCGTTGTGCATCACGAAATGCGCTCTGCAGCCAAGGAAAAGAACATATGGATCGTCGGTGGCGGCGACTTGGCAGGACAGTTCTACGACGCAGCACTACTTGATGAGTTGATCGTCCAGATTGGCTCGGCAACATTGGGGAGCGGCAAGCCCCTATTTCCGCGCCGGGTCCTGAGCCCAACTTTGCGACTGATGTCGGTTAATCAAATGAGTACTGGAATGGTTGAGCTTCGCTATGAAATCAACAGAAAGGGCGGCGTTGTCAGCTAACCCTTCATGGCTATACTCAGACCTGTTATGACAGGCGCGGCCGAGTGGCCGTGCGACACGGCATCGAAACCAATCCATGAAGCGCATAAAAATTGCATTTTGGGCGGTCCTGCTTCTGCTGACCGCGCTGTGGCTGGCTGCGGATACGCTGGCGCCTGAGCCGTTCAGCTACTTTTCGTTCCGCACCGTGTTCATGCAGTACAGCGGGGTGATCGGCATCGGCGTGATGAGTCTCGCCATGCTGCTGGCGCTGCGCCCGAAATGGCCGGAGCGCTATCTGGACGGGCTGGACAAGATGTACCGTCTGCACAAGTGGCTGGGCATTACCGCGCTGGCGGTCGCCATCATTCACTGGTGGTGGGCGCAGGGCACCAAATGGATGGTCGGCTGGGGCTGGCTGACAAGGCCCGTGCGCAGGCGCGCAGGCGGCGAGCCGCCCGGCGGCTTCGAGGGCTGGCTGCTCGGCCAGCGGGAACTGGCCGAATCGGTCGGCGAATGGGCGTTCTATGCCGCCGTCGCGCTGATCGTGCTCGCGCTAGTCAAGCGCTTCCCCTACCACTGGTTCGTCAAGACTCACAAGCTGCTCGCGCTCGCCTACCTTGCCCTGGCCTACCATTCCGCGGTGCTCGCCAAGGCGGAATACTGGACGCAGCCGGTTGGCTGGCTGCTGGCGGCATTGCTGCTGGGCGGCAGCGTGGCGGCAGTGCTGACGCTGACGGGACGGATCGGCGCCGGCCGCAAGACCCGGGGCACGATCGATGAACTGACCTACTTCCCGGCGCTGCGCGTGCTCGAAACTTCAGTCGTGCTGGAAGAAGGCTGGCGCGGGCATGCCGCCGGCCAGTTTGCCTTCGTCACCTCGGACCGGAACGAAAGCGCGCACCCTTACACCATCGCCTCGGCCTGGAACCCCGATGACCGCCGCATCGTCTTCATCACCAAGGCGCTGGGCGACCACACCGGCCGGCTGCGCGAGCGTCTGAAGGTCGGCATGGCGGTGACGGTGGAAGGCCCTTACGGCTGTTTCGACTTCAATGATGCGCAGCCGCGCCAGATCTGGGTGGGCGCGGGCATCGGCATCACGCCCTTCGTCGCCCGCCTCAAACATCTGGCCGCCGCGCCGGAAGCCAGGGAAATCGACCTCTTTCATCCGACCGGCGAGTTCGACGAGGAAGCCATCGGCCGCCTCACCGCGGACGCCAGGGCTGCGGGCGTGCGCCTGCACCTGCTCGTCAGCCCGCAGGATGGACGGCTGAACGGCGAGCGCATCCGCGCCGCCGTGCCTGAGTGGCAGTCGGCCAGCATCTGGTTCTGCGGCCCGCCCGGGTTCGGCCAGGCGCTGCGCGAGGATTTCCTCGCCCACGGCCTGTCGCCTGCACGCTTCCATCAGGAGCTGTTTCAGATGCGCTGATGGATTCACGCCGGGTGACCCCTTGCGGCAAACCGGGGATAATTGACCGGCGGTGAGGACAACCTCACCGCTCCACCCTTCATCGGGGACGACCCCGGCATCTCGTGAACGAGGAGTACGCATGGCTTGGACCATACTTGTGATTGCCGGGCTGTTCGAGATCGCCTGGGCGATCGGACTGAAATACACCGAAGGTTTCACCCGGCTGTGGCCCACCGTGGGCACGGTGGCGGCGATGGTCGTCAGCCTCTGGCTGCTGGGGCTTGCCATGAAGTCCCTTCCCGTCGGCACTGCCTACGCCGTGTGGGTGGGAGTGGGCGCGGCGGGCACCGTGTTGCTGGGCATCGTGCTGCTGGACGAGCCGGCGAACGCCGGCCGCATGATCAGCGTGGCGCTGATCATTGCCGGCATCGTCGGGCTCAAGCTCGCCTCGCCGGCCTGAGCCGCCAGCCCGGCATGAAGCCCCGCATCTCCCTCATCACGCTCGGCGTCGAAGATCTCGAACGCGCGGTGCAGTTCTATGCCGAAGGGCTGGGCCTTGCGACCGAAGGCATCGTCGGGCGCGAGTTCGAGCACGGGGCGGTGGCCTTCTTCGAGTTCGAGTCGGGCCTGCGGCTGGCGCTGTGGCCGCGCGCGAGCCTGGCCCGCGATGCCGGACTGCCGCTCGGCCCGGCGGGTTCCAGCGGATTCGCGCTGGCGCACAACGTCGCCTCGCGCGCCGAAGTGGACGCGGTGATGGCGCAGGCCGCGGCAGCCGGCGCCGCCATCACCAGGCCGGCACAGGACACCTTCTGGGGCGGCTATGCCGGCTATTTCATGGATCCGGACGGGCACCTCTGGGAGGTGGCATGGAATCCGCAATGGTCGCTGGACGAGTAGCCCTGCGCGGACTTTGTCTCTGCCTGCTGCTGGCTCCGCTGCCGGTATTCGCCGGGCAGCCGGCCTGGCATGTATTCGCGCGCGACGACGGCTGCGTCGAGCTGGCGCAGCTGGCCCGGGCGGAAAGGCTGCCGCGCGTGCCGGCTTCGCCGGAGGACTACGCGCGCATGCTGCGCGAGCGCGGCGAACGGGTTGTCGTGGGGCCGCCGCCGGGCTTTCCGCCGGAACTGGCCGGCAAGGCGGTGCAGGTGATGAGGGGCGACGGCAAGGCGCCGGTGTTCGTCACCGACGAGCTCTGCCGCAACGCGGACACGGGCAGCCGCTGAATGCGGGCCGCATCCGGGCCGCTTCAAACTTCCAGCAGCAGTCTTTCCGGCGTTTCCAGCGCGGCCTTGACCGCGACCAGGAACTGCACCGCTTCCTTGCCGTCGATCAGGCGGTGGTCGTAGGACAGCGCGAGATACATCATCGGACGGATGACGACCTGCCCGTGCTCGGCCACGGGCCGCTCCTGGATCTTGTGCATGCCGAGGATGCCGGACTGCGGCGGGTTGAGGATGGGCGTGGACAAGAGCGAGCCGAATACCCCGCCGTTGGTGATGGAGAAGGTGCCGCCGGTGAGTTCGTCGATGGACAGCGCGCCAGTCTGCGCGCGCGCGGCGAAATCGGCGATGCCCTGCTCGATCTCGGCGAAGGACAGGCGCTCGGCGTCGCGCAGGATGGGCACCACGAGGCCGCGCGGCGTCGACACGGCGATGCCGATGTCGTAGTAGTCGTGATAGACGATGTCCTCGCCGTCGATGGAGGCGTTCATGGCCGGGAACTGCTTGAGCGCGTCGCACACCGCGCGCACGAAAAAGGACATGTAGCCCAGCTTGATCCCGTGGCGCGCCTCGAACTCCGCCTTGAAGCGCTGGCGCAGTTCGTTGACCGGCTGCATGTTGACTTCGTTGAAGGTGGTGAGGATGGCGGCGGTGTGCTGGGCCGACACCAGGCGCTCGGCGATGCGCTGGCGCAGGCGCGACATCGGCACGCGCCGCTCCCGGCCTTGCTTCTCCGCCACCGGCAACTTCTGGCGGTGCGGTCCGCTGTCGGGCACGGGTTTGGCGGGGCGGGTCTCGGACTTGGGCGGGCTGGATTTCGTCTGCGGCGCGGGTTTCGCCGCCGCTGCGGGCCTGGGTGCCGGTGCGGATGCCTTTCCGGCCTGTTTGGCCTTTGGCGCGGCGCCTGCGGCCGCTGCCTCGGTTTCGATCACCGCCAGCACCTCGCCGGCTGTTACCGTGTCGCCTTCGGCATGGCGCTGCTCGATGAGCACGCCGTCGGCGGGCGCGGCCACTTCGAGGATGACCTTGTCGGTTTCCAGGTCGATGAGGGTTTCGTCGCGCACGACTTTCTCGCCCAGCTGCTTGCGCCAGGACAGGAGCGTGCCGGTGGTGACGGATTCGGAAAGTTCGGGGGCCCTGATTTCAATTTTCATCGGATTTTCCCAGTGCCTCGTTGATGAGACCGGCCTGCTCCGCCTTGTGGCGCGAGGGATAGCCGGATGCCGGGGCGGCAGCGGCGTCGCGGCCGGCATAGTCGAAGTGGGCGCCGTTCGATACGCAATGGTTGAGGTGGTGCCAGATGGCATACCAGGCGCCCTGGTTCATCGGTTCTTCCTGCGCCCACACGAAGGACCGGGCCTGCGGGTAGGCCGCGAGCATTTCGCGCAAGTCGCGCTCGGGGAAAGGATAAGGCTGTTCGAGGCGCAGCAGCGCGACGTCGCGACGCTCGCCGCGCGCGGCGTTGAGTTCGTAGTAGAGCTTGCCCGAGCACAGCACGATGCGCTTCGCCTCGCGCGGCGCGGCCGGGTCGTCGATTACGGCCCGGAAGCCGCCGTGCGCCAGGTCCTGCAGCGCGGACACCGCTTGCGGATGCCTGAGCAGGCTCTTCGGCGTGAATACCACCAGGGGCTTTCTCGCCGGGCGCACGATCTGGCGCCTGAGCAGGTGGAAGATCTGCGAGGGCAGCGTGGGCACGCACACCTGCCAGTTGTTCTGCGCGGAGAGCTGCATGAAGCGCTCGATGCGGCCGGAGGAATGCTCGGGACCCTGCCCTTCGTAGCCGTGCGGCAGCAGCAGCGTCAGCCCGCACAGCCGGCCCCACTTGGCCTCGCCGCTGGAAATGAACTGGTCGATCACCACCTGCGCGCCGTTGGCGAAATCGCCGAACTGCGCCTCCCACAGCACCAGGGTGTCAGGCTCGGCGGTGGCATAGCCGTATTCGAAGGCGAGCACGGCCTCTTCCGACAGCAGCGAGTCGATCACGGTGAAGATGCCCTGGCGCTCGTGCAGGTGTTCGAGCGGGATGTAGACGCCTTCCGTGCGCAACTTGCGGTTCTGGTCGTGCCACACCGCATGGCGATGGAAGAAGGTGCCGCGCCGCGAATCCTGGCCCGTGAGCCGCACGCTGGTGCCCTTGTCGAGCAGGCTGGCATAGGCGAGGTTCTCGGCCATGCCCCAGTCGAGCGGCTGCTCGCCGGCAACCATTTTCCGGCGGTCGGCCACCACCCTGGCCAGGCGGTCGTGCAGGGTAAACCCCTCCGGCACCTGGGTGAGCCGCTCGCCCAGGCGCTGCAGTTCTGCCAGCGGTACGCTGGTGTCGGCCGGCATGTCGAGACTGCCGCCGCGAAAGCGGCCCCAATCGATGGCGAACACCTGCTTGAAGTCGGAGGCGGCCGGCGGGCTCAGGCTCTCGCCGCGCTCCAGCTTCTCGCGGCTGACGGCGATCATGGCCTCGTCCTCGCCGGCGCGCAGCACGCCTTCCTCGGCCAGGCGCCGGGCATATTTCGCGCGCGTGCCCGGATGCTCCCTGACTTTCCGGTACATGAGCGGCTGCGTCACCAGCGGCTCGTCCTGCTCGTTGTGGCCGTGGCGGCGGAAGCAGACCAGGTCGATGAACACGTTCTTGTGGAAGGTGTAGCGGTAGTCGGCGGCAAGCTGCGCCACCCAGGCCACCGCGTCGACATCGTCGGCGTTGACGTGGAACACCGGCGATTCGACCATCTTGGCGACGTCGGTGCAGTACAGGCTGGAGCGCACATCGCGCGGGTCCGAG
Source organism: Betaproteobacteria bacterium SCN2 (assembly GCA_008923285.1). GTDB lineage: Bacteria > Pseudomonadota > Gammaproteobacteria > Burkholderiales > Thiobacillaceae > UBA6918. Next base: position 105,993 of record WBSG01000002.1, on the reverse strand, counting down.
GTGGTGAAGCCGATCTGGTTGTTGATGACGACGTGGATGGCGCCGCCATTGCGGAAGCCGCGCGTCTGCGACATGTTGAGGCTTTCCATCACCACCCCCTGGCCGGAAAGCGCGGCATCGCCGTGCAGGATCACCGGCACCACCTCGACGCCGGTGGCGTCGGCGCGGCGATCCTGGCGCGCGCGCACCGAACCGCGCACCACCGGATGCACGATTTCCAGATGCGAGGGGTTGAAGGCCAGCGCCAGGTGGATCGGGCCGTAGGGCGTGTCGACGTCGTTGGAAAAGCCCTGGTGATACTTCACGTCGCCCGACAGCGGACCGTGCGGGTCACCGTTCTCCGGCTCCTCGAACAGGCTCTCCAGCGAGCGGCCCAGCAGGGTGTTGAGCACGTTGATGCGGCCGCGGTGCGCCATGCCCATCACCACCTCGCGCGCGCCATGCAGGGAAACGCGGCTGATAAGGGTGTCGAGCAGCGGAATCAGGCTTTCGGCGCCTTCGAGCGAAAAGCGCTTCTGCCCCGGATAGCGCGTGTGGAGGAATTTTTCCAGGGTTTCGGCATCGGTCAGCCTGGAAAGCAGGTGCCTGCGGGTTTCGGGCGCGTGATGGAAGTAGCCGTCCGCGCTTTCCATGCGCTCCTGTATCCAGCGCTTGCGCGCCACGTCGGAGAGGTACATGTACTCGACGCCGACCGTGCTGCAATAGATGCGCTTGAGGCGCGCGACGGTGTCGGCCAGCTTCGCGCGTTTCGGCCCGATCAGGGTGCCGGTGTCGAATTCCTGTTCGAGGTCGGCGGGGCCGATGCCGTAGTACTCGGGCGTCAGCTCGGCCATGCCTTCATGCTCGAAGCGGGCGAGCGGATCGAGGTCGGCCTGGCGTGCGCCGAGATAGCGATAGGCGTTGATGATGCGCAGCGCACCGACCTGCCTGGATTCGAACAGGCTTTCGGCCAGCGCTTCGGGCGTGCCGGCAACCGTCGCCGGCAACGGGCGGTCGAGCCACGCGGCGGGCACCAGTTCGGGATGCTCTTCGAGGAACGCCGCGTTGGCGGGGTCGAGCGCGCTGCTGTCGATCCAGTCCTTGAGGCTCATGCCGGCACAGACCTCGCTGTCACGTCCGGGCTCAGCCGGTGCGCTTTTCGAGCGGCACGTACTCGCGCATCTTCTCGCCGATGTAGCGCTGGCGCGGACGGCCGATCTTGTGCCCGGGGCTGGACAGCATCTCGCTCCACTGCGCCACCCAGCCGGCGGTACGCGCCAGCGCGAACAGCGGCGTGAACATGGAAGACGGGATGCCGAGCGCGCGGAACACGATGCCTGAATAGAAATCGACGTTGGGGTAGAGCTTCTTCTCGATGAAGTACTCATCCTCCAGCGCGATGCGTTCCAGTTCCAGCGCGACCTTGAACAGCGGGTCGTCGTTCATGTCGAGCTCGTTCAGCACCTCGTGCGCGGTCTCGCGGATGACCTTGGCGCGCGGATCGAAGTTCTTGTAGATGCGATGGCCGAAGCCCATCAGCCGGAAGGGATTGGTCTTGTCCTTGGCGCGCTCGATGATTTCCGGGATCTTCGACACATCGCCGATTTCTTCCAGCATCTTCAGTACCGCCTCGTTGGCGCCGCCATGCAGCGGCCCCCACAGCGAAGCCATGCCGGCGGCGATGCAGGCGAAAGGCGTGGCGCCGGTGGAGCCGGCCAGGCGCACGGTCGAGGTCGAAGCGTTCTGCTCGTGGTCGGCATGCAGGATGAAGATGCGCTCGAGCGCGCGCGCCAGCACCGGGTTGACCTCGTAGTTCTCGCACGGCGTGGCCTGCATCATGTACAGGAAATTCGCCGCATAGCCCAGGCGGTGCTGCGGGTACATGAAGGGCTCGCCCAGATTGTACTTGTGCGCCCAGGCCGCCACCGTCGGCACCTTGGCCAGCAGGCGGTGTGCGGCGAGATCGCGCACGGCGGGATCGAACACGTCGTGCGCGTCCGGATAGAACGCCGACATGGCGCCGGTCACGCCGATCATCAGGGCCATCGGATGCGCATCGCGGCGGAAGCCGCGGAACACGTTGACCACCTGGTCGTGCACCATGCTGTGGTGGCGGATGCTGCTTTCGAAAGCGTGCTTCTGCGCCGCGGTCGGCAGTTCGCCATAGAGCAGCAGATAGCAGACCTCGATGAAATCCGACTTGTAGGCCAGGTCCTCGATGTCGTAGCCGCGATGCGACAGCAGTCCTTCGTCGCCATCGATGAAAGTGATGCCGGATTCGCAGCTGGCCGTGGAGGTAAAACCGGCGTCGAGAGTATAGATACCGTGCGCCGCCAGCATGCGGATGTCGATGACGGGATTGCCCATGCTGCTGTCCAGAACGGGCAGCTCGATCGGTTCACGTCCGTCGCTGAAATTGAGGGTGACAGTATTGTTGCTCATCGGCTTGAAACCTTTGTAATTCCTGCCCGATTGTAGCGCGCCGGCGTGAAATCACCCAACCGTGCGGATCAAGCCCAGCATGTGCGCATGGTCTTCGGGCGCGGGCATACGCCCTTCGAGCCAGGCCAGCAGATCGGCATCGGCCTCTTCCAGCAGCGCCTCGAAGTTGCCGCGCTCCTCGTCCGACAAGGTCTCCAGCCCGTTGTCGGCGAAGCGCGCAAGCCACAGGTCCAGTTCCAGCAGTCCGCGCCGGCAGCGCCAGCGCAGGCGGCGCAGGCGGTCTGCTTCACACCCTTCCCCCTTCACCATTCCCCCCTCCCTTCTAAACCTTGCGCTTGACCAGCAGCTCGCGAATCTTGCCGATGGCCTCGGTGGGGTTGAGGCCCTTGGGGCAGGCTTCCACGCAGTTCATGACGCCGCGGCAGCGGTACAGGCGGTAGGCATCCTCGAGGTTGTCGAGGCGTTCCTCGGTGGCCTGGTCGCGGCTGTCGGCGATGAAGCGCCAGGCCTGCAAGAGGCCGGAGGGGCCGACGAACTTGTCCGGATGCCACCAGAACGAGGGGCAGGCACTGGTGCAGGCGCCGCACAGGATGCATTCGTAGGCGCCTTCCAGCTCGGCGCGCTCTTCGGGCGTCTGCAGGCGTTCGCGTTCGGGCTCGGGCTCGTCGTTGATGAGCCAGGGCTTGATCGAGCGGTACTGGCGGTAGAACGGTTCCATGTCGACGACGAAGTCGCGGATCACCGGCAGGCCCGGCAGCGGGCGGATTTCGATGGGTTCCTTCAGGCTGGACAATGGCGTGACGCAGGCCAGCACGTTGCGGCCGTTGGCGTTGACCGCGTCGGAGCCGCACACGCCTTCGCGGCAGGAGCGCCGGAAAGCGAGGGTGTCGTCGCCGGCCTTGAGTTCGAGCAGGGCGTCGAGCAGCATCTTGCCGGCCGGATCGATGTCGAGCTCGACTTCCTGCATGAAGGGCTTCTTGCCGCTTTCGGGATCAAAACGATGCAGGCGGAATTTCATCAGTAACTCCGCGCCATGGGCTTGAAGCTGTCCACCGTGAGCGGCTTGAGACGCACCGGCTTGGTGTCGAGCTGGTCGTTTTCCAGGTGGTAGAGCGTGTGTTTCAGCCAGCGGTCGTCGTCGCGCTGCGGGAAGTCCTCGCGGCTGTGCGCGCCGCGGCTTTCCTCGCGCGCCAGGGCGGAGACGATGGTGGCGCGCGCGACCAGCAAAAGATTTTCCAGTTCCAGCGCCTCGATGCGCGCGGTGTTGAACACGCGGCTCTGGTCGCCGAGCGTGATCTTGCCTGCCCGCTCCTGCAATCCGGCGAGTTCGCCCAGGCCTTCTTCCAGCACGGCGCGCTTGCGGTAGACGCCGCAGTGCTTCTGCATCAGCCGGCGCAGTTCGCGCGTGATGCCGTCGACGGTTTCGTCGCCGCGCGTCTCTGACCAGCGCGCCAGGCGCTTGAGCCCGAATTGCACCGCCGCGTCCGGCAGCTCGCGCGGATAGGGATTTTCGGTGAGGTATTCGATCATGTGGCGGCCGGCGGCGCGGCCGAACACGACCAGATCCAGCAGCGAATTGCCGCCCAGGCGGTTGGCGCCGTGCACCGAGACGCAGGCGCATTCGCCGACGGCATAGAGGCCCGGCACCGGCTCCTCGGGGCCGTAGCGTGCCGGCGCCACCACCTGGCCGTTGAGGTTGGTCGGGATGCCGCCCATCATGTAGTGCGCGGTGGGCGCGACCGGGATCGGCCCGTTCACCGGATCGACGCCGGCGAAACGGATGGAGAGTTCGCGGATGCCGGGCAGGCGCTCGGCGATGACCTGCTCGCCCAGGTGTTCGAGCTTTAAAAGGACGTGATCAGCGTGCGGGCCGCAGCCGCGACCTTCGTGGATTTCGGTGGCGATGGCGCGGCTCACCACGTCGCGCGAGGCGAGATCCCTGGCATGCGGGGCATAGCGTTCCATGAAGCGCTCGCCCCGACTGTTGACGAGATAGCCGCCCTCGCCGCGCACGCCTTCGGTGATGAGGCTGCCCACCCCCGCGATGCCGGTAGGGTGGAACTGCCAGAACTCCATGTCTTCCAGCGGCAGGCCGGCTCTGAGCACCATGCCAAGGCCGTCGCCGGTGTTGATCATGGCGTTGCTGGTGTTCCAGAACACGCGCCCCGCACCGCCGGTGGCGAGCAGGGTGGCGCGCGCCTCGATCAGGATGGGCTCGCCGGTCTCGATGCTCATCGCCGTCAAGCCGAGGCAGTAGCCTTCTGCATCGCGCACCAGATCGAGCGCGTAGTACTCGTCGAAGAACTGCGTGCGCGCCGCGATGTTGCGCTGATAGAGCGTGTGCAGCAGTGCATGGCCGGTTCTGTCGGCGCAGGCGCAGGTGCGCACCGCCTGCTCCCCGCCGAAGTTCTGCGACTGGCCGCCGAAGGCGCGCTGGTAGATTTTCCCGTTGTCGAGGCGCGAGAACGGCAGGCCCATGTGCTCGAGCTCGTACACCGCGCTCGCCGCCTCGCGGCACATGAACTCGATGGCATCCTGATCGCCGAGATAGTCCGAGCCCTTGACGGTGTCGAACATGTGCCAGTGCCAGTTGTCCTCGGTCACGTTGCCGAGCGCGGCGGTAATGCCGCCCTGCGCCGACACGGTGTGCGAGCGGGTCGGAAACACCTTGGACACCACCGCGACCTTGAAGCCGGAATCGGCGAGTTGCAGCGCGGCGCGCAGGCCGGAGCCGCCGCCGCCCAGAATCACCGCATCGAATACGCGTTTATCCATGCGCGCCCCAGAGAATCGTCGTGGCCCATACCGTGCACAGCACCAGCACGAGGGTAACGAGCAGGCCGAGCGCAAGCCTGAGCGACACCGGCTTCACGTAGTCCATCAGCACGTCGCGCAGGCCCACCCAGGCATGCAGGCACAGGCTCGCCACCAGCAGCCATACCAGCAGGCGGATCGAGTCGGCCTGGAACAGCGCGCTCAAGGTGGCGTGATCGAGCGCCGGCACCTGCAGGTAGCCGAGCCACAGGATCAGCCCGGACAGCAGCAGCACCACGGCGGAAAAGCGCTGCACCAGCCACCAGACGGTGCCGCTGTGGCTGCCAGTGACCGGCTTTCTCATGCGAACAGCCTCCACGCGGTGACGAGCGCCACCAGGCCGCCGCCGAGCGCCACGGCCAGCGCGGAACGGCGCGCCGTGGCGAGGCTCACGCCGAAATGCAGGTCCATGAGCAGGTGGCGGATGCCGGCGAACAAATGGTGCGCCAGCGCCCATACCGCGGCGAGCGCCAGCAGCCGTGCGGTCGGCTGCGCCAGGGTATCGCGTACTGCGTCGAACGCCTCAGGGCCGCTCAAGGCACGGTCGAGCGCAAGCAGCGCGAGCGGCAGGCAGAGGAACAGCAGCACGCCCGAGACCCGGTGCAGGAACGAGACCCAGCCGGCCAGCGGCAGGCGCAGGCTCAGCAGGGGCAATGTCACCGGACGGTCGGGGCGCGCTTTGTACATGATGACGCCGCCTTGCTTACTTGCCCTTCTTCACCGCCTTGATGATGGCCGCGGGAATGCGCTCGATCAGGCGCGGATCGAAGGGCTTGGGCAGGATGTAGTCGGGGCCGAATTCCATTTTCTTGGCCTTGTAGGCCTTGAGCACCGAGGCGGGCACCTTCTCGCGCGCGAGTTCGGCGAGCGCCTTCGCCGCGGCGATGAGCATGTCCTGGGTGATGGCCCTGGCGCGCGCATCGAGCGCGCCGCGGAAGATGTAGGGGAAGCCCAGCACGTTGTTGACCTGGTTGGGGTAGTCCGAGCGGCCGGTCGCCATGATCAGGTCCTTGCGCGCCTTGTGCGCCTTCTCGGGGGTGATTTCCGGATCGGGGTTGGCGAGCGCGAACACCACGGGCTTGGCCGCCATGCTCTTGACCATGGCCGGGCTCACCAGATTGGGACCGGACACACCGATGAAAACGTCGGCGCCGTCCATGGCGTCGGCTAGGGTCTTCAGTTCGGTCGTGCGCGCCCAGGGCTTCTTGTACTTGTTGAGGTCGGCGCGCGACTTGCTCACCACGCCCTTCGAATCGACCAGGGTGATGTTGGCTTTCTTCGCGCCCATGGCCACCAGCAGGTTCATGGACGAGAGGCCCGCCGCGCCCGCGCCCAGGCACACGATCTTCGCATCGGCCAGCTTCTTGCCCTGGAGTTGCAGGGCGTTGAGGAGGCCGGCGCAGATGATGACGGCGGTGCCGTGCTGGTCGTCGTGGAACACCGGGATGTCGAGTTTCTTCTTCAGCTGCGCCTCGATCTCGAAGCATTCCGGTGCGGCGATGTCCTCGAGGTTGATGCCGCCGAAGGTGGGCGCGATGGCCTCGACCACGCGAACCACGTCCTTCACCGTCGTGGCATTGACTTCGATATCGTACACGTCGACGCCGGCAAAGCGCTTGAACAGCACGCCCTTGCCTTCCATCACCGGCTTGGAGGCGAGCGGGCCAAGATTGCCGAGACCGAGGATGGCGGTGCCGTTGGACACCACGGCAACGAGGTTGCCCTTGTTGGTGTAGTCGTAGGCGGTTTTCGGGTTTTTGGCGATCTCGCGCACCGGGTCGGCCACGCCGGGCGAATAGGCGAGCGACAGTTCGTTTTGCGTAGCGCAGGGCTTGGACGACTCGACCGAAAGCTTGCCCGGCTTGGGCAGTCGGTGGTAGTCGAGGGCTTGTTTCTTGAGGTCGGCTTTGCTCATGGCGGAATTCAGAGAGGCGGCAAAAACGCTAGAATAGCGGTTTTCCTGACAATTTCCGACAGCTACGCCATGTCCACTACGCCGTTCGATACCCTGAAAACCTCTCCCGCCGGTAAATACCACTCCCTGCCCGCACTGGAGGCGGCCGGGATCGGCAAGATTTCCCGCCTGCCCGTTTCCATCCGCATCGTGCTGGAGTCGGTGCTGCGCAACTGCGACGGCGTGAAAGTGACCGAGGAGCATGTCAGGCAGCTCGCCAACTGGCAGCCCAATGCGGATAGAACCGAGGAAATCCCCTTCACCGTGGCGCGCGTGATCCTGCAGGACTTCACCGGCGTGCCGCTCCTGGCCGACCTCGCCGCCATGCGCTCCGCCGCCGCGCGCGCCGGCAAGGATCCGAAGAAGATCGAGCCGCTGGTGCCGGTGGACATGGTGGTGGACCACTCCATCCAGGTCGACAAGTTCGGCAGCCCGGACGCGCTCGACCTCAACATGAAGATCGAATTCGAACGCAACCGTGAAAGGTATCAGTTCCTCAAGTGGGGCATGCAGGCCTTCGATACGTTCAAGGTGGTTCCCCCCGGCGTCGGCATCGTGCACCAGGTCAACATGGAATATCTCGCGCGCGGCGTGATGGAAAAGGACGGCGTGGTCTTCCCCGACACCCTGGTGGGCACGGATTCCCACACCACCATGATCAACGGCCTCGGCATCGTCGCCTGGGGCGTGGGCGGCATCGAGGCCGAAGCCGCCATGCTGGGCCAGCCGGTGTACTTTCTGACGCCCGATGTCGTCGGCGTGAACCTCACCGGCCATGCCAAGCCCGGCGTCACCGCCACCGACGTGGTGCTGACCATCACCGAGATGCTGCGCAAGGCGAAGGTAGTCGGCAAGTTCGTCGAATTCTTCGGCGAAGGCGCCGCCGCGCTGCCCGTCACCGACCGCGCCACCATCGCCAACATGGCGCCGGAATACGGCGCGACCATGGGCTTCTTCCCGGTCGACGAGGCCACCTGCCAGTATTTCGCCGCCACCGGCAGAAGCAAGGAACAGGTCGACGCCATCCGCGCCTACTATCAGGCGCAGGACCTGTTCGGCATTCCCAAGTCGGGCGCCATCGACTACTCGCAGACTCTCACGCTCGACCTGTCGACGGTCGAGCCCTCGGTCGCCGGCCCCAAGCGTCCGCAGGACCGCATTTCCCTGAGCGCGATCGAAGAGACCTTCGACACGCTGATGCAGAAGCCGCGCGAGGAAGGCGGCTACGGCAAGAGCGCCGAGGAATTGCGCCGCACCTATACCGTGGACGGCGGCGATGAACTCCGCCACGGCAGCGTGGTGATCGCCGCCATCACCTCGTGCACCAACACTTCCAACCCCGGCGTCATGATCGCCGCCGGCCTGCTGGCCAAGAAGGCGGTCGAACTGGGCCTCTACACGCCCTCGCACGTGAAGACCAGCCTCGGCCCCGGCTCGCGCGCGGTCACCGAATACCTGAAAGCCGCGGGCCTGCTGCCCTACCTGGAAAAGCTCGGCTTCTCCGTGGTCGGCTACGGCTGCACCACCTGCATCGGCAACTCCGGCCCGCTGCCGGAGGCGATCGAAAAGACCATCCTCGACAACGACCTCGTCGCCTGCTCGGTACTCTCGGGCAACCGCAACTTCGAGGCGCGCGTGCACCAGAACGTCAAGGCCAACTTCCTCATGAGCCCGCCGCTGGTCGTCGCCTTCGCGCTCGCCGGCCGCGTGCCGTTCAATGTCGACAAGGAACCCATCGGCGCCGGCAAGGACGGTCCGGTCTATCTCAAGGACATCTGGCCGAGCAACGAGGAAGTCGCGGCGCTGCTGCACCACTCCACCGATGCCGGCGCGTACAAGAGCTATGCCGATGTCGGCGCCGACAATCCGCTGTGGGATGCCGTGCCTGCCCCGGCCGGCGCGGTATACGAGTGGGACGGTGAGTCCACCTACATCCAGGAGCCGCCTTTCTTCGTCAACGGCAATGCCGCCAGCGCTTCCATCAAGGGGGCGCGCGCGCTCGCCATCTTCGGCGATTCCGTCACCACCGACCACATCAGCCCGGCCGGCGGCATCAAGCCGACTTCGCCGGCCGGTCTCTACCTCACCGGGCACGGCGTCGAGAAGGCCGACTTCAACAGCTACGGCGCGCGCCGCGGCAACCACGAGGTCATGATGCGCGGCACCTTCGCCAACGTGCGCATCAAGAACCTGATGATCCCCGGCTCCGAGGGCGGCATTACCCTCAAGGGCGGCGAGCAGAAAGCCATCTACGACGCCGCCATGGAATACCAGCGTGAGGGCATGCCGCTGATGATCTTCGCCGGCGAAGAGTACGGCACCGGCTCTTCGCGCGACTGGGCCGCCAAGGGCACCACGCTGCTGGGCGTGAAGGCCGTGGTGGCGAAGAGCTTCGAGCGCATCCACCGCGCCAACCTCGCCGGCATGGGCGTGCTTCCCTGCCAGTTCAAGGACGGCGTCGACGCCGCTTCGCTGAAACTGGATGGTTCCGAGACCTTCGACCTTGAAGGCATCGAGAACGGCATCACCCCGCAGCAGGACGTCACCCTCGTGATCCACCGCGCCAACGGCAATATCGAGCGTATTGCCGTCAAGCTGCGCATCGACACGCCGATCGAAGTCGAGTACTACAACAAGGGCGGCATCCTGCCCTTCGTGCTGGAGCAACTACTGGGCTGATGCCATCCCGGGCGGATGAGGCCACGCCTCATCCCGTCGCGAGGCAGCTTGTCTTCGCAAGGCGAACTAATATGAGAGAACCCCCCTTCTCTCATAGGAGCGGCAATGGATAAGTCCCAGGAAAAATTCATCCTCGACATGCTGCGGCGCCACAAGAGCATGACCCTTGCCACCCTGCGGCCGGATGGTTTCCCGCAGGCGACGACGGTGACCTACGCCAACGAGGGCTTCGAGCTCTATTTCTGCTGCGACACGGCCAGCCAGAAGGCGAAGAACATCCGCAAGAACGACAAGGTCTCAGCCGCCATCGACCGCGACCCGCGCGACTGGAACAGCACCAGGGGCATCTCGCTGGGCGGGCACGCGCAAGTGCTGAAAGGCAAGCGCGAGCGCGAACACGCCCTTGCCCTGCTGGCCAAGAAATTCCCGGAAATGGGCGACGTAGCGCCTGACGAGCCGGGCCTGGCCTTCGTGCGGGTGCGCCCCAGCGTGATGTCCCTGATCGACTACACCCAGGGCTTCGGCCATACCGAACTCGTGAAGCTGCCCCCTGCCTGAGCGGCCCGCGCAGGGCGAAAAATCGCGCAAACCGCGCTCCGGGGCACGAATCGAGCCGTGGCTCAAGTAAAATAGTCCCTTTTAGCGATTCGCCTCCTGCAAATGCCGCGCAAGCTCCTCGTCACCTCCGCCCTGCCCTACGCCAACGGCGACATCCACCTGGGCCATCTGGTCGAGTACATCCAGACCGACATCTGGGTGCGCTTCCAGAAAATGCAGGGCCACGAGGCGCATTACGTGTGCGCCGACGACACCCACGGCACTGCCATCATGCTGCGCGCGGACAAGGAAGGCATCACGCCGGAGCAACTGATCGACCGCGTCTGGCACGCGCACAAGCGCGACTTCGACGGCTTCCACATCGACTTCGACAACTACTACTCCACGCATTCGGAAGAGAACCGCGAACTCGCCGGCAGCATCTACAAGAAGCTGCGTGCGGCTGGCTTGATCGAGGTGCGCGCCATCGAGCAGTACTTCGACCCGGTGAAGGAAATGTTCCTGCCCGACCGCTTCATCAAGGGCACCTGCCCGAAGTGCGGCGCCACCGACCAGTACGGCGACAACTGCGAGGCCTGCGGCACGACATATTCGCCCACCGACCTGAAAGATCCCTATTCGGCGGTATCCGGCGCCAAGCCCATCCGCAAGACCTCGGATCACTACTTCTTCAAGCTCGGCAAGCAGGAAGGTTTCCTCAAGCAGTGGACCCAGTCCGGCACGCTGCAGAACGAGGCTGCCAACAAGATGGCGGAATGGTTCGCCGCCGGGTTGGCCGACTGGGACATCTCGCGCGACGCGCCCTATTTCGGCTTCGAGATTCCCGACGCGCCGGGCAAGTATTTCTACGTGTGGCTGGACGCGCCGGTGGGCTACATGGCCAGCTTCAAGAAGTATTGCGCCGACAACAATCTGGACTTCGACGCCTGGTGGCAGGCCGAGTCGGACACCGAGCTCTACCACTTCATCGGCAAGGACATCCTCTACTTCCACGCCCTGTTCTGGCCCGCGATACTGGAAGCCTCCGGCTACCGCACGCCGACCAAGATCTTCGCCCACGGCTTCCTCACCGTGAACGGCCAGAAAATGAGCAAGTCACGCGGCACCTTCATCACCGCGCAAAGCTACCTCGACACCGGCCTGAACCCCGAGTGGCTGCGCTACTACTTCGCCGCCAAGCTGTCCGACGACATGAGCGACATCGATCTCAACCTCGATGATTTCGCCGCGCGCGTGAATTCGGACCTGGTCGGCAAGTTCGTCAACATCGCCAGCCGTTCCGCGGGCTTTGTAACGAAAAGGTTCGACGGCAAGCTCGCCGCCTGCCCGGCCAATCCCGCGATCCAGGCGCTGCAGGACAAGGCCGCCGAGATTGCCGGCTATTTCGACGGGCGCGAATACAGCAAGGCGGTACGCGAGATCATGGCGCTGGCCGACATCGCCAACCAGTATGTCAACGACGAGAAGCCCTGGGAGATCGCCAAGCAGGAAGGTCAGGAAGCCAGACTGCACGAAGCCTGCACCGTGGCCCTCAATCTGTTCCGCCTGCTGGCGCTGTATTTGAAGCCGGTGTTGCCGAAGCTCTCGCAAAGCGTGGAAGGCTTCCTCAACATTGCGCCGCTGGCCTGGATCGACAGCCAGTCCCTGCTGCCTGCCGGCCACGCCATCCAGCCCTATTCCCACCTCATGACCCGCGTGGACATGAAGCAGATCGACGCGCTGGTGGAAGCCAACAAGCAATCCCTCGAAGCCCCGCCTGCCCCGGCACGCCATGCCGAGGCGCAGGTTCACCAGGAAAACAAGGCCGTGACCGAAGAAGCCAAGGAAACCAATTTCATCAATATCGACGATTTCGGCAAGATCGACCTGCGCATCGCCAGGATCGCCAATGCCGAGCATGTGGAAGGCGCCGACAAGTTGCTCAGGCTCACCCTCGACCTCGGTGCGCTTGGAACGAGGCAGGTGTTCGCCGGCATCAAGTCGGCCTATGCGCCAGAGGCTTTGGTCGGGCGCCTGACCGTCATGGTCGCCAACCTCGCGCCGCGCAAGATGAAGTTCGGCATGAGCGAAGGCATGGTGCTGGCCGCCTCCGACCCCGAAGGCCAGACTGCCGGGCTATTCATCCTGTCGCCCGACTCCGGGGCCACGCCGGGCATGAAAGTGAAATAGCAGGATGCCCTGCCTGCACCTGCTCATTTCCGGACGCGTGCAGGGCGTGTGGTTTCGGGAGTCCATGCGCCAGCAGGCACTCAAACTGGACGTCACTGGCTGGGTACGCAACCTCGCTGACGGACGCGTCGAGGCCACGGTCTGCGGCGATGACGCTGCCTTGGAAAGAATGCTGGAATGGGCCAGGCGTGGCCCCCCCCTGGCCAGGGTTACAGGGGTGGAACAGGGGGAAGCGCCCGAAATGCGCTTCGACGGATTCGAGAAAAAGTCTTGAAAGAAGACCCAAGACACTGATTTAATAATAAAAAAAGCCCGGCAAGGGGTTGCCGGGCTAAAAATCCACCAAAGGAGGAGGATGGAGGAGACAACACAGCACATCAGGGGATGACGCACCGTGTTATTAGTATTTTCTAATATTATTAGAAATAAAGCAAGCCCCATTTGCAAGAATGTCCCCGAATGGGGCTAGGCACTTCGTACCAGACAGCAGGAGCCGCGCCAAGGATAGGCAAAGTCACGCGCTCGCGACAAAAAACTCGCTGGAAAAGACCGCATGAAGAGGCTGGAAGTTCCTAATAACGGACCTGCACGCAGGCTGGCTCCAGCCACTGACCCAGGGTTTCGATCAGGCGGTCATGCAGTTGCACCTGCCAGGCGCCGCCCAAACTGACCTCGCAGGCCGCCTTGCCGTTATGGTAGGCAATGGCAACCGGGCAGCCGCCCTCTTCGATGCGATAGGGCGCAAGGATTTCCCTGAGCTTGGCGGTGCTGGACTGGCCGTTGCAGGTGAGGCGCAGTTGCCTGGCAAAACGATTGCGGGCGTGCGCCAGGTCGTAGACCTTGTCGGCCGTGACCCGCAGGCCGCCCGAATAGGCATCATCACTGACCTTGCCCTCCACGATCAGCAACTCGTCTTCCTTGATCCAGTCGCGGTAGGCATCGAATGTCTCTGAAAAGACCACCACTTCCAGGGGCGTGGTGGCATCGTCCAGCAGCACCACGGCCATTTTCCCGCGTCGGGTCATCTGTGTGCGAACCGAAACGATGACGCCCGCCATCAACTGCAGTTCGCGCGAGGGCTGCAGTTCGTTGAGCCGCTGCCTGACGAACTTGGCGAGTTCTTCCGCACACGCGTTGAACGGATGTCCGCTGAGATAAAACCCCAGCGCGGACTTTTCCTGCAGGAGCTTCTCCTTGTCCGGCCAGGGCGGCGTCTCGACACAGGGCTCGCCGACATCAAGCGAAACTTCCTCACCGAACAGCCCCCCCTGCCCGCCACCGCGCGCCGCCCTGTCTGCCACCTCCATGGCCGAAGCGATGCTCGCCATCAGGCTGGCGCGATTGGGATGTATGCCATCGAAGGCGCCGCCCTTGATCAAGGCTTCCAGCACCCTGCGATTGAGATAGCGCTTGTCCACGCGTCGGCACAGGTCGAACAGGCCAGTGAACGCTCCGCCCTCCACGCGTGCAGCAACGATTGCGCCGATCGCCGCTTCACCGGTGCCCTTGATGGCGCCGAGACCGTAGCGGATCTGCCTGTCCCCCACTGGCTCGAAGCGGTAGCCAGACTGGTTGAGGTCGGGCGGCAGCATTTCGATGCCGTTGGCTTTCGCGTCCTCGTAGAAGATGCGCACCTTGTCGGTATCGGTCATTTCCGACGACATGGTCGCGGCCATGAACTCGGCCGGATAATGCGCCTTCAGCCAGGCGGTGTGGTAGGCGATGAGCGCGTAGGCGGCCGAGTGCGATTTGTTGAAGCCGTACTCGGCGAATTTTTCCATCAGGTCGAACAAGCGGCCGGCAACCTTGTCGTCGACACCGCGCTTCTTCGCGCCAGTGAGGAAAATCTCGCGCTGCTCGGCCATTTCCTCGGCCTTCTTCTTGCCCATGGCGCGGCGCAGGAGGTCGGCGGCGCCCAGCGAATAGCCCGCCAGGATCTGCGCCACCAGCATCACCTGCTCCTGGTAGACGATGATGCCGTAGGTCGATTTCAGCACCGGTTCGAGGTCAGGGTGGAAATACTCCGGCTTCTGCCGCCCCTGCTTGCGCGCGATGAAGTCGTCCACCATGCCCGAACCCAGGGGACCCGGCCGGTTCAGCGCCATCAGCGCGATGATGTCCTCGAAGCAGTCGCCCTTGAGCTTTTTTTCCAGGTCCTTGGCCGAGCGCGATTCGGACTGGAACACCGCCGTGGTGTTGCCGTCGGCAAACAATTTGTACACCGCCGGATCGTCGAGCGTCAGGTCTTCGAGGCGGAAGTTCTCCCTGCCTTCGCGGCGGCGCACGAAGCGCACGGCTTCGTCGAGGATGGTCAGCGTGCGCAGGCCGAGGAAGTCGAACTTCACGAGGCCGATGGCCTCGACGTCGTCCTTGTCGAACTGCGAAACGAAGCTGTCCGAGCCTTCCTGGCGGTAGAGCGGGCAGAAATCTGTGAGCCTGCCGGGCGCAATCAGCACGCCGCCGGCGTGCATGCCGACGTTGCGCGTGAGATCTTCCAGCTTGCCGGCCAGGCTGAACAGTTCCTGCACCTCCTCCTCTTCGTCATGGCGCTCCTTGAGCTGCGGCTCCATTTCCAGCGCCTTGGCCAGCGATACCGGCTTCACACCCTCGATCGGCACCAGTTTGGACAGCTTGTCGCAGTAGTTGTAGGGCATGTCGAGCACGCGCCCGACGTCGCGGATCACCGACTTGGAGCCCAGCGTGCCGAAGGTGGCGATCTGCGACACCGCCTCGTGGCCGTACTTGTCCTTGACGTACTGGATCACGCGCTCGCGGTTGTCCTGGCAGAAATCCACGTCGAAGTCGGGCATGGACACGCGCTCGGGGTTGAGGAAGCGCTCGAACAGCAGGTCGTAGCGCAGGGGATCGAGGTCGGTGATGCCCAGGCAGTAGGCCACCAGCGAACCCGCACCTGAACCGCGCCCCGGGCCTACCGGCACGCCATTGTTCTTGCCCCAGTTGATGAAGTCGGCCACGATCAGGAAGTAGCCGGGAAAGCCCATCTGGATAATCGTGCCAAGCTCGAAATCCAGGCGCTGCTGGTATTCCGGATATTTTGCCGCGCGCAAGGTCTCGTCCGGATACAGATGCGCCATGCGTTCCGCCAGGCCCTCTTCGGCGCGGATGCGGATGTAGTCGTCGAGACTCTCGTTGTTGGGGGTTGGAAACTGCGGCAGCTTGCTCTTGCCCAGTTCCAGCTCCAGGTTGCAGCGCTGGGCAATGACCACGCTGTTGGCCAAGGTTTCAGGCAGGTCGGCGAACAACTCGGCCATTTCCTGCTGGGATTTGAAATACTGCTCGGCGGTGAAAGCTTTCGGCCGCCGCCGGTCTGCCAGCAGGTAGCCCTCGGCGATGCACACGCGCGCCTCATGTGCCTTGAAGTCATCCGGATTGAGGAACTGGATGGGATGCGTGGCGACTGAAGGAATATCGAATTCGGCGCCGATTTCCAGCAGGCCGTCGATGAGCGCCTCGGTGTCAGGCAAGCCGTAACGCTGCAGTTCCAGGTAGTACCGGCCAGGGAAGGACTTGTTCCAGAATTCCACCTGTTTTTTCGCCTGGCTCGCGTTGCCGGTCAGCAGCGCCTGCGTGACACCGGACTGGAATCCGCCCGACAGCGCGAGCAGGCCATCGGTGCCTTCGAGGAACCAGGCAGGATCGATTTCCGGACGGCCGCGATGCAGGTTGTCGCGGTATGCACGGGTCAGCAGTTCACACAGCCTGCGGTAGCCCTCGCGGTGCTGTACCAGCAAAAGCGCCCGGGAAGAGCGGTTGCGATCGGCCTCGTTGCTGATCCAGACATCGCAGCCGAATACCGGCTTGATGCCCTTGCTGCGCGCGCCACGGTACATCTTGACCCAGCCGAAGACGTTGGACAGGTCGGAAAACCCCAGCGCCGGCATGCCGAACTCCTTCGCCCTCGCCACTGCCTCGTTGACGCGCACTAGGCCGTCGGTAATGGAGTATTCGGTATGCAGGCGAAGATGAATGAAGCTCGGGGCGGGCATGGGTGAATTTTACCTTCGCGGACTTCCTTCGCACAGTGAAAAGCGTGCCCGGCGCAGAACCGCGCTTGAATCCCGCAAATCCTCACGCAGCGAAGAAGCCACGTTCCCAAGATGCCCCCAACACGGTGATTTCAAGCAAATCAACGGCCCGAGAAAGAGACAACAGCATCATCTTGAATAAAAAAACGGGCAATGCCTTGGTGGCGCGGCAGACTGCCGGAATCTTCACCCCCTGTGCGCCAGTCCGTCAGCGGCAGCCAAACCTTTGGCGCATCCTTACCGCAACTCCAGCCTCACCTGCCCTCATCCCAATGCCCTGGCCATGTCGAATCGTCTGCACGCCTCCGCAACGGCCACTTCCTTGTTCACGAATACGTTCTCGGGCCCGAGTTGATGGAGCAGTCCAGAGCGCCTGAATACGGTCGCCACAGGCCCCTTCAGGCTGCTGAACATTAGCGCCACGTTCTGCTGGCTGAGTCGCTTGGCCAGTTCCCTTACTTTATCCTCGCCTGACGCATCGATCTCGTTGATGCCCGAACCGACCACCAGAATGCCACGCGCATTGGGATAGCGTGCAAGAACCTCGAGCACCGTGTCCTCGAATGCCGCCACGTTGAGGTAATTCAGCGACTGATCAAAGCGCATTGCGACGAAATTCTGACCTGTCGGCTCCAGCTTGGCCGTATCGATGCCCGCCATGGTGCCGTCTTCCCGGCGGCCGAGTACCGGCGCGCGCGGCTTCATAGAGCGCAAGAGCAACAATATCGCAGTAAGCGCCATGCCGACGAGAATGCCATTGGCGATATCCGGCGCAAACATCAGGGTCGCGACAAAAGTCGCCAGGCCGGCAAAAACATCGCTACGCTGAACTTTCCAGGCATGTATCAGCGGACGCACGCGTATCAGCCCGAGCACCGCCATCATCACGATCATGGCCAGCACCGACTGCGGAAGATGGTAGAGATAAGGCGTAAGAAACAGCAGGACAAGCAGCACGACCGCCGCACTGACCACCGCGAACAACCCGGTCTTCGCACCCGCCCTGCCTGCGACCGCGGAGCGCGAGAATGAGCCGCTCACGGTGTAGCTCTGGAAAAAGGCGCCGACAATATTGGCCAAGCCCTGTCCGATCAACTCCTTGTTGGTGTCAATGCGCTGGTGAGTCTTGGCTGCCAGCGCCTTGGATATCGCGGTGGCCTCCATGAAGCCGATCAGCGCCATCACGAACGCAGCCGGCAACAACGAAAGCATCGCGGCCCAGTCCAGCGTCGGCGCCTTGAAAGCAGGCAGGCCCTCGGGAATCCTGCCCACGACGTCGCCGCCCGCCGCCAGGGTGACCGTGCCCTCCTGGATGCCCTGAAAGCGCCAGGCGCCGGCTTCATGGGCGGCGTTTTCGGGCGCCTGTTGTGCGCGGTAGAGCACGGTGCCATTCGCCTCCCGGACAAGCGCCAGCGGCACGGCATGAATCTCCATCCGACGCGCGCTATTCTCCTTCTTCAAGGTGTCAATGCGCACTTCGAGTATGTGGATCTCGGCACGCAGGGCCTCGAGCGTCGTCCGAGGCGTGCGCGTTGACTCCGCTTCACGCAGCGCGGCGCGCTTCACGGCTATTTCATCATTCAGCGTCTTGATCTGCCCGTTCGCATCGACGAAGGCATCGATCAGGCCGCGCACCTCGGCATCTGCGATACGCGAGGCCGGCAACTGTTTCAACTGCTCGTAATCAATGGCGGCACTGAGCACCGTGCCAACAACAACCGCCGCCAGCACGGCCGGCAACTTCGGCAACCAGCGCGCAAGCAGCCACATCATGATCGCGGTGCCTGCCGCGAAGACCACTGCCGGCAGGTAGGCCTGCCCGGCATGCGACAGGAGCATGCTGACGTCGCCGACCAGGCTGCCCGTTCCCGGGTTGGGCATGTTCATGATGAAACGCAGCTGAGACAAGCCGATGATGAGCGCAGCCGCGTTCGTGAAGCCAATCATTACCGGATGGGAAACCAGATTGACGATGGCGCCCAGTTTCAGGGCGCCCATGGCAAGACGCAGGACACCCACCATCAGCGCCAGCATGACCGACAACTGGACAAACTCCTCGGATCCACTGATTGCCAGGGGCGCGATGGCAGCGGCGGACATCAGCGACAACATGACCACCGGCCCCGTATGCAGGAGATTGAAATTGCCCCACAACGCTCCGATCACCACAGGCAACAGCGCTGCATACAGCCCGTAAACGACCGGCAGGCCGGCAAGCAAGGCATAGGCCATGCTTTGCGGCACCAGGATCAGCGCTACGGTGATCCCAGCCAGGATATCCGCGCGCGCTGTCGCCGCAGACATGGGAAACCAGCGCAAAAACGGCAGCCAGTCATGCAAAGAACGATTCATCGACACATCCCCCTGCGAATTCAAGATGGGCTGACGCCATCAACGGCTGCAGTCTAAAGGGCTTATTGTCTAGATAAAAATCAATTGTTATGATTGTTTATATAGATATTTAACTATTTTAAAAATATGCGTCAGCCTACCGTGCGCCAACTCCAGGTATTCGAGCGGATCGCCCGCAGCCAGAATTTCAGCCAGGCTGCGCGCGAATTGCATCTCACACAACCGACCGTATCAATGCAAATGGCGCAATTGCAGGAATTGGTCGGCAGCCCCCTGTTCTATCCGCTCGGCAAGCGGATGCACCTGACCGAGGCCGGTGAGGTGGTATTGCATACTGCGCGCACGGTGCTCGACAGCCTCGAGGCGATGCACGCACGCCTGCAGGCGCTGAATGGGCTGGAAGGGGGGCGGCTGCGTCTCGGTGTGGTCACCTCGGCCAAGTTCTTTGTCCCGCGCATCCTGGGATATTTTTTGAAACAGCACCCGGCGATCGAGCCCTCCCTCACCGTGACCCAGCGCGAGGTTATGCTGCAGCGCATGCGCGACAATCTCGACGACCTGTATATCTTTAGCGTGCCGCCGCATGGCCCGGACATTGCGGTCGAGGCATTCCTGCCCAATGAGCTGGTGGCCATCGCGGCACGCACTCACCCGCTGGCAACACGAAAGCGGAAGATCAGCCTCGAAGAGCTATGCGAGTACCCGTTCCTGCAAAGGGAAAGCGGCTCAGGCACGCGCACGACGATCGAACGGCATTTGCAGCAGCAGGGAATCCGGCTGCGGCCGCGAATGGAACTCGGCAGCAATTTTGCCATCGAGCAGGCAGTTGCAACCGGGATCGGGGTGTCCATCGTCTCGCGCACGATGCTGCAAACTTCGCACTTCGGCGACGAGATCCGGGTGCTGAATGTAAGAGGACTGCCGATCAGAGGCCACTGGTATTTGGTCTACCTGAAGCCGAAAGCCGAGCTACCCGTAATCCGGCAGTTTCGAGAGTTTCTGCGGGAGTTCGGCCCAGCGCTGCTGGAGGCGAAGCACCCAAGCAGCAGTGCCGCCATGCGTGGGGGCAAATGAATCAGCCGCCGCGAGCCCCCTGCCGCACAAGAACGCAATGCCTGCCGCGCATTGCAGGATGTTTCGCCGCGCTCCGTCCGGCGAATTCTCTCGCCAAGATTCGAGGATGGATAGGCAAATCCGGCTCGTACGAAGTAGACGGCCTCAACTGGCGGTGATCCTGGATATTCGACAATGCGGCCGCCTATGATGCGCTCTGCCGAGCCCGGTCAAGAGCAATGGGAATGGGTATTCCGCACATCCCGCCTGACTGATTTGATTGCATGAATGCTGCCTTGCGAAGCCGCCCGCACACTTGTTTCGTGTGGATACAGCAATTCCACTCGAAAAATGTGCATCAGGAAGCCGGCTTATCCGTCTTGTTCTCGTTGGCCTTGTTCTCGGCGTCGATACGATCAAGCTCGGCTTCCATTTCCTCGTAGGTCAAGGGCTTGTAGTCCGAGGGATAGGTCGGATAAGGCGCATGCTTCTGGGTTGGCTGGCCTGCTTCCTGCGCTGGCGCCTGCTCTGCCGGCGCTTCCTCCGTTGTTTGCATATCTCGCTGCAGCGGTTTGACCTTGCGCATGAATGCGCCGAGTATGATGCCGAGTTCATACAGCAGCCACAGCGGGACGGCCAGCATGATCTGCGAAATCACATCGGGAGGCGTGAAGATTGCGCCGATCACGAAAGCGCCGACAATGACATAGGGGCGCGCTTCCCTCAGTTTCTGCACCGACACTAGGTTGGTCAGCACCAGCAGAATCACCACCACCGGCACTTCGAAAGTGACGCCGAAGGCGAGGAACAGCGTCATCACGAAATCGAGGTAGGCGCCGATGTCAGGCGCGAAATTCACGCCCTCCGGCGTAGTGCCGGCCAGAAAGCCGAACACCACCGGGAACACCAGGAAGTAGGCGAACGACATGCCGATGAAGAACAGTGCCACGCTGGCCACAAGCAGCGGCAATCCAAGCTTGCGCTCATGGAGGTACAGCCCGGGCGCGACGAAAGCCCACACCTGGTATAGCACGTAGGGCAGCGCGATGAGGAAGGCTGTCATCATCGCGACCTTGAGCGGAATGAAGAAGGTGGTGACCACCCCCGTGGCGATCATCTGGCTGCCCTGCGGCAGCTTGCCGATCAGGGGCTGGGCCAGGGCGGTGTAGAGGTCATTGGCCCACGGGAACAGGACAATGAAAATCAGCGCAACTGCCACTACCGCACGCATCAGCCGGTTGCGCAGTTCAATCAGGTGGGAGATGAAGCTCTCCTCCTTGCTCGATGTGTCGCTCATGGCTTGCCGTCCGGCGCACCTGCGGAGCGGGCGGCCGCCTGGTCGTGCGAATCGCCGGCCTGGCTAGCGGCTTTCTTCGCCTCGCCATCGAACAGGTCAGGCTGGGAAACAGCGCTGGCGGCCTCCTCGATCGGACTGACGACTTCATCGCGCATGCTGTATTCGGCTTCCTTGACGCCGGACTCCACGCCGCGCGCAGCCCGTTCGATCGATTCCTTGAAGCTCTGCCCCGCCTTGCGCAACTCATCGATTTCCATTTCCCGCCCGATGTCCGCCTTGACGGTGGTGACGTAACGCTGGAAGCGGCCGAACAGGTGGCCTGCCGTGCGCGCGACCTTGGGCAGGCGCTCGGGGCCGACAACCAGCAGGGCCACGACGCCAATGACGAGAAGCTCGGTGAAACCGATGTCGAACATGGTTCTGGTACAAGATACAAGTTACAAGTCACAAGGAAATCCCTTGCAACTTGGCGCTTGCAACTTGAATCTCAGCTTTGCTGTTTGTCCTTCACTTCTGCATCGATGGTGGCGCCGCTTTCGCTCTTCTCGCTTTTGTCGGCGAGCTTGGCGTTTTCGTCCTTCACGGCATCCTTGAAGTTTTTCACCGCGCCACCCAGGTCAGAACCCATGTTGCGCAGCTTCTTGGTGCCGAACACCAGCAGCACGATCAAAAGAACAATCAGCCAATGCCAAATGCTGAAACTACCCATGTCAGTCTCCTTGAATAATCATTTGACGGCAGGACCGCCGCCGAACACATGCACGTGCAGGTGGAACACTTCCTGGCCGCCGCCACGCCCGGTGTTGATCAGGGTCTTGAAACCGCTGTCCAGACCCTGCTCTTTCGCCAGCCGGGGCGCAAGCAGCATTATTTTACCCAGAAGCGCCTGGTGTTCAGGGGCGGCATCGGCCAGCGAAGCAATATGCGGCTTGGGAATAAGCATGAAATGCACACGTGCCATGGGATTGATGTCATGGAAAGCCAGGACATCGTCGTCCTCATATACTTTGGTCGCGGGAATTTCGCCCGCGATGATCTTGCAAAATATGCAGTTGCTCATTTCCTTGACGCCTTTTCATCAATACCCGACACGCCTTCTCGCCGCGCCAGCTCATTCAGCACGTCCTGAGCCGTCAAGCCCTTGTGCGACAACAGCACGAGCGTATGAAACCACAGATCGGCCACTTCGTAGATGATCTTTTCGTTCTGGCCGTCCTTGGCCGCCATCACCGTCTCGGTGGCCTCCTCGCCGATCTTCTTGAGGATGGCATCCAGCCCCTTGGCATGTAGCCTGGCCACGTAGGAAGAGTCCGGCGATGCGGTCTTGCGCGCTGCCAGCGTCTCGGTCAGGCGTTTCAGGATGTCTTCGCTCATTTTTTGTAGATCTCGCTCGGGTCCTTCAGCACCGGGTCCACAGTCTGCCACGCCCCATCCTTGAGCACGCGGTAGAAACAGCTTTCGCGCCCGGTATGGCAGGCGATGCCGCCCTGCTGCTCCACCTGCAGCACGATGACGTCCTCGTCGCAGTCGAGGCGGATTTCCTTCACCTTCTGCGCATGGCCTGACTCCTCGCCCTTGTGCCACAGCTTGTTGCGCGAACGCGACCAGTAGATGGCTTCGCCCTTCTCGGCGGTGAGCGCGAGCGACTCGCGGTTCATCCAGGCAACCATGAGTATGCGCCCGGTTTGGGCATCCTGGGCAATGGCCGGGGCCAGGCCCTTGTCGTCCCAGCGGATTTCGTCGAGCCAGCTCACAGCCGCACCTCGATGCCGTGCTGCTTCATGTAGCGCTTGGCCTCGTCCACAGTGTATTCGCCGAAGTGGAAAATGCTCGCCGCCAGCACCGCATCGGCATGCCCTTCCCTCACCCCGTCGACCAGATGCTGCAGATTGCCCACCCCGCCGCTGGCGATGATGGGAATGTCGACCGCATCGGAAATGCGCCGCGTCAGCTCCAGGTCGAAGCCGCTCTTGGTGCCGTCGCGATCCATGGAGGTCAGCAGCAGTTCGCCGGCGCCCAGGCTTTGCATTTTTCTCGCCCAGTCGATGGCGTCCAGCCCCGTAGCCTTGCGTCCGCCATGGGTGAAGACCTCCCAGTGGTCGCCCACGCGCTTGGAATCGATGGCGACGACGATGCACTGCGAGCCGAAGAAGCCGGAGGCCTCGGCCACCAGTTCCGGATTTGTCACGGCGGAAGTGTTGATGCTGACCTTGTCGGCGCCTGCATTGAGCAGGCGGCGGATGTCGTCGACCTTGCGCACGCCACCGCCGACGGTGAGGGGAATGAACACCTGTTCGGCCACGGCTTCAATAATATGAAGAATGATGTCACGCTCGTCGGAACTGGCGGTGATGTCGAGAAAGGTCAACTCGTCCGCGCCGGCGTCGTTGTAGCGCTTGGCGATCTCGACCGGGTCGCCCGCGTCCTTCAGTTCGACGAAGTTGACGCCCTTGACCACGCGCCCGGCGGTCACATCGAGACAGGGAATGATGCGTTTGGCGAGCATTATTCCCCGTAAATTTTTCCGGCCAGCTCGTCCGCCAGCTTCTGCGCGGTGGCAAAGTCGAGCGTGCCCTGGTAGATGGCGCGGCCGGTGATGGCGCCCATGATGCCCTCGGCAGCGACCGCGGAAAGGTTCTTCACGTCGTCGAGATTGGTGATGCCGCCGCTGGCAATGACGGGAATGTGCAGGGCCTGGGCCAGCTTGACCGTGGCATCGATGTTGACGCCGGTGAGCATGCCGTCGCGGCCGATGTCGGTGTAGATCACAGCTTCCACGCCGTAGTCCTGGAAGCGCTGGGCGAGGTCGACGACATCGTGGTCGGTGACCTTGGACCAGCCGTCCACCGCCACCTTGCCGTCCCTGGCGTCCAGGCCGACGATGATGTGGCCGGGGAAGGCATCGCAGGCCTCGTGCAGGAAGCCGGGATTCTTGACTGCCGCGGTGCCGATGATGACGTAGCGGATGCCGTCGTCGAGATAGCGCTCGATGGTGTCGAGATCACGAATGCCGCCACCCAGCTGCACGGGGATTTCGTCGCCCATTTCCTGGACGATGGCCTTGATCGCATCCTCGTTCACCGGCTTGCCGGCAAAGGCGCCGTTGAGATCGACCAGATGCAGGCGGCGGGCACCCTGCTTCA
This sequence comes from Betaproteobacteria bacterium SCN2, assembly GCA_008923285.1. GTDB lineage: Bacteria > Pseudomonadota > Gammaproteobacteria > Burkholderiales > Thiobacillaceae > UBA6918. The sequence continues at coordinate 81,507 of WBSG01000002.1, read as the reverse complement.
CCCAATGGCGGGCCATGGCAGCGGGGTCTTCGGAAAACACGGTGGCGCGGTCCATTTCGCCCTGTTCGAGCCGGACGCAGTGTCCGTCCTTGAGATCGATGGCAGGAATAATCAGCATGATGCGGTTAAATCGGTTTAGGCACAGGTGCCGGCCATGTCGCAGGCCGATGGTTGAGCGTTGAAAGGGTCCCAGGTGATGAAATTGCCCAGCAGCGTCAGTCCCGCCTGGGCGCTTTTCTCGGGATGGAACTGCACGGCAAAGATATTACCCGAGGCCACCGCCGAGGTGAACGGAAACGGATAGTGCGAAAAACCCGCCACGTTCTCGGGAGTGGTCGGCTGCACGAAATAGCTGTGCACGTAATAGAAGCGGCTGCCGTCCTCGATGCCGGCCCACAAGGGGTGTCCCATGGCCTGGTGCACGTTGTTCCAGCCCATGTGCGGGACCTTGAGCTTCTCGCCCTTGTCGTCGTGCATGGCTTCCCTGGGAAAGCGCATGACCTCGCCCTTGAAAATGCCGAGACAGGGCGTATCGCCCTCCTCGCTGTGCTCGAACAGCACCTGCAGTCCCATGCAGATGCCGAGGAAGGGCTTGGTCTGCGCCGCCTGCTTGATGACCTCGCGCAGGCCGCGCGCGTCGATTTCGCGCATGCAGTCACGCGCCGCACCCTGCCCCGGGAACACCACACGGGCTGCTGAGAGAATTTCGTCAGGACTGGACGTCACCTTGACCCTCGCCCTGGGCGACACGTATTCCAGCGCCTTGTCCACCGAGCGCAGATTGCCCATGCCATAGTCGATCACGGCAATGTCCAGCTGTTCCATCAAAGCGAGCCCTTGGTCGAGGGCATCTGCCCGCCCATGCGATCGTCGGTTTCCACGGCCATGCGCAAGGCGCGGCCGAAGGCCTTGAAAATGGTCTCCGCCTGATGGTGGGCGTTGATGCCACGCAGGTTGTCGACGTGTAGCGTCACCGCGGCGTGGTTGATGAAACCGCGGAAGAATTCCAGCAGCAGGTCGACGTCAAACTCGCCGATGCGCGCACGGGTGTAATCGACGTGGTACTCAAGTCCGGGGCGGCCGGAAAGATCAACGACCACGCGCGACAGGGCTTCGTCCAGCGGCACGTAGGCGTGGCCGTAGCGGCGAATGCCCTTCTTGTCGCCCACGGCCTTGGCGAAAGCCTGGCCAAGAGTGATGCCGACGTCCTCGACGGTATGGTGCGCATCGATGTGCAAATCGCCCTCGGCCTGGATATCGAGGTCGATCAGGCCGTGACGCGCGATCTGGTCGAGCATGTGATCGAAGAAAGGCACGCCGGTGTTGAGCGTGGCCTTGCCCGTGCCATCGAGGTTGAGCCTGACGGCAATCCGGGTTTCCAGTGTGTTGCGGCTGACTTCTGCACTGCGCATGATATTCGGCAAATAAACGCTAAAGCCCGATTCTATCAGGCCAGGAGCTCTCTCAGCGCGGTCATCAGCATCCGGCACTGTTCGTCGGTGCCCACGGTGATGCGCAGGAAGGGTTCGATGCGTGCCGGCTTGTTGAAATGACGCACGATGATGCTGCGTTCGCGCAAGGCCTGCGCCAGATCGGCACCGGCCTTTCGGGGATGGCGCGCGAACACGAAATTCGCCGCAGAGGGCAGCACCTCGAAGCCCAGGGCAGTCAGGTCGGCAACCAGCCTTTCGCGCGTGGCCATGACCTTGTGGCGGGTTTCGTCGAAATAGGCGCGGTCCTGCATGCTGGCAATGGCGCCGGCCTGGGCGAAGCGGTCGAGCGGGTAGGAGTTGAAGCTGTCCTTGACGCGCACCAGCGCCTGGATCAATTCCTCCTGGCCGATGGCATAGCCCACGCGCAGGCCGGCGAGCGAATGCGACTTCGACAGCGTATGCACTACCAGCAGATTAGGGTATTTGCCAACGAGGCCGACCGCGGATTCACCGCCGAAGTCGATGTAGGCCTCGTCCACCACCACCACCGATTCCGTGTTCTTCGCCAGCAGGCGCTCGATCTCGCCCAGGGCCAGCAAGCGCGCGGTCGGCGCATTGGGGTTGGGGAAAATGATGCCGCCGTTGGCCACGAAATAATCGTCGACCCGGATTTCGAAGGACTCGGTCAGCGGGATTTCCTGGTATTCGATTTCATACAGCCCGCAGTACACCGGATAGAAGCTGTAACTGATGTCCGGGAACAGGACGGGGGTATCGTGCTTGAGCAGCGCAAGGAAGGCGTGCGCCAGCACCTCGTCCGAGCCGTTGCCGACGAAGACCTCATTGGCCTGCACGCCGTGGAAAGCGGCAATCGCCTCGCGCAGCTTGTCCGAACCGGGATCGGGATACAGGCGCAGGCTGTCGGCGGCCTCGGCGCGCAGCGCTTCCAGCACCCTGGCGCTGGGCCCGTAGGGGTTCTCGTTGGTGTTGAGCTTGACCAGATTGGCCAGCTTGGGCTGCTCGCCGGGCACATACGGCGTCAGCCCCCGCACCACTTCACTCCAGTAGCGGCTCACGATGTTCCCTTAGCGATGCAGTCGATATTCGGCTGACCGGGCATGCGCCTGCAGGCCTTCACCATAGGCGAGCGTCGCGGCGATGCGACCCAGGGTCTGGGCGCCGGCTTCCGACACCATGATCAGGCTGGAGCGTTTCTGGAAGTCGTACACCCCGAGCGGCGAGGAGAAGCGCGCGGTGCGCGAAGTCGGCAGCACGTGGTTGGGGCCGGCGCAGTAGTCGCCCAGCGCCTCGCAGGTGTTGCGGCCCATGAAGATGGCGCCGGCGTGGCGGATTTTTTGGGTCATGGCGACGGGGTCTTCGACCGATAATTCCAGGTGCTCGGGCGCGATGCGGTTGCTGATCTCGGCCGCTTCGTCGAGGTCGCGCGTGACGATGATGGCGCCGCGGTTGCTGATCGAGGTGGTGATGACTTCATTGCGCGGCATTTCGCCCACCAGCTTCTTGATCGAGGCTTCGACCTGATCAGCGAACGCTGTGTCCGGGGTCAGCAGGATGGATTGCGCCAGTTCGTCGTGCTCGGCCTGGGAGAACAGGTCCATGGCAATCCAGTCCGGATTGGTCTTGCCGTCACAGATCACCAGAATCTCGGACGGCCCGGCGATCATGTCGATGCCGACGGTGCCGAACACGCGGCGCTTGGCTTCGGCCACATAGGCGTTGCCGGGGCCGACGATCTTGTCCACCTGCGGCACGCTCCCGGTGCCGTAGGCCATGGCCGCCACCGCCTGCGCGCCGCCGATGGTGAAGACGCGGTCCACGCCAGCAATCGCCGCCGCCGCCAGCACCAGTTCGTTCTGTTCGCCGCCCGGGGTGGGTACGACCATGATGAGTTCCTTGACCCCCGCCACCTTGGCCGGAATCGCGTTCATCAAGACGGAAGACGGGTAAGCCGCCTTGCCGCCGGGGACATAGAGGCCGACACGATCGAGCGCGGTGACCTGCTGGCCGAGCAGGGTGCCGTCCTCTTCCGTATAGGTCCAGGACGCCTGCAGCTGCTTTTCGTGGTAACGGCGCACGCGTTCGGCGGCAGCTTCCAGGGCCTGGCGGCGTTCCGGTTCGAGCCCTGCCAGCGCCTCGTCCAGTCGCGACTTGGGCAACGAAAGCGCGGCCATGGAGGTCGCGCTCATGCGGTCAAACTTGTTGGTATATTCCAGCACCGCCGCATCGCCGCGCGCCCTCACGTCGGCCAGAATCGCGGCCACGGTCTGCTCGATGGAAGCATCGGTGGCGGCGTCGAACTGCAGCAGCTTGTCCAGCCGGGGCAGGAAATCCGGCTGGCCGGAAGAAAGGCGGGTAATCGAAATCACGGCGAAAAAGACTCGTTAAAGCTTGGATTATAAGGGAATTCCCATGCGCCCCCTATTGCATTCATGCAACGCGGCAGCCGGGCCTGAAACCATAGCATGTCCGGGAGTTAGACAGAGTCCAAATCCTAGATTATCATTAAATCGTTATTTGTCCGTCACGAACGCATGCTCCAGTACAGCCGCGACAACATGGCCGAGCTCCTCCGGGCTCACGACATCAATCCGACACACCAGCGGATCGAGATCGCCTATGCGCTGTTCTCGCGCCAGGAGCATCTGTCGGCGGACCAGGTCATGACCATAGTCAACGACCGCCATGCCGAGACTTCCAAGGCCACGGTGTACAACACCCTCAACCTGTTCCTGGAAAAAGGCCTGATCCGCGAAGTGATCGTCGACCCGTCCAAGGTGTTCTACGATCCCAACACCGGGCCGCATCACCACCTCTACGAAGTCGACTCCGGCCAGCTCACCGACATCGACGCCGATGATGTGCGCATCGAAGGCCTGCCCGCTCTGCCCAAGGGCATGGAAACCGTGGGCATCGATCTCATCGTGCGCGTCAAGCGCACCGCCTAACGGATAACCGCGGAGTTCGCGGAAGCCGCAGAGGAAAACCGATTACACAGAGGAAGCAGAGGTAACAGAGGAAACCATTCAGAGTTCCATCTATACACCGACTTCCTCCGTTACCTCTGCTTCCTCTGTGTTTAATGGCTTTTCAAGGGACTCTGCGCCCTCCGCACGCTCCGCTGGTCAACAAACTAGCGCCAGCCCTTGCGGTGCGCCGCGTTGATGGTTTTCAACAGATCGCGGAAGGGAATATCGCGTTCGAAGCGATTGACGATTTTCATGAACGACAAATCACCGCCCATGCCGGCGCCGGAATAATTGCCGGAAATGATGTCGTCGTAGAGCTGCCGGAGCGAGGCGTCGAGCGCATCGATGAACGGCGCATAGCGTTCCATGTCATAGTCTTCTTCGTCTTCCATGCAGGCGCGCAGTTCGTCCACTTCGTACACGGCCTGGTGCACCAGGTCGACGAACTCTTCGTATTTCTCGACGTTTCTCATTGCAAACCTCAAAAAGAAAACAGGGGCTGTGTAAGCCCCCGTTTTTTTACCACAAATTGCAGCCTGCTTACTTGGCGATCGCTTCGAGCTTGGGCGCGCGGATCACCTGGCCGTCGAGGCCGGCTTCCTTGGCGCTGCCGCCGTAGGCGATGGTCATCAACTGGCTGTAGTACAGCACCGGGATGTTGAACTTGGTGCCGTACTTCTTGTTGATGTGGCCCTGGTAGATTTCCACGTTGGCCTGGCACAGCGGGCACGGCGTCACGATCATCTCGGCGCCGCCGTCGTAGGCCGCCTCGATGATATCCTTGATCTGGGCCTGGGCCTTGTCGGGTTCGGAGAAGGCCAGCGCGCCGCCGCAGCAGGTCACTTTCTGGTCGTAGGGCACGGCTTCGCCGCCCATGGTCTCGACAATCTTGTCGAGGTACATGGGGTTCTCGAAGTTCTCGCCGGCAATGCCGAACGGACGGTTGGTCTGGCAGCCGACGTAGCCGGCGAACTTGAGGCCCTTGAGCGGGTTCTTCACGTGCCTGCCCAGTTCCTCGAAGCCGAAGTCTTCCACCAGCACTTCGGCCATGTGGCGGATTTCAGGCATGACCTTGATCTGCAGGCCGGCCTCTTTCAGCGCTTCCTGGGTGTCGGCCATCAGCTGCGAGCTGTGCTCGATGCGCTCCTTGGACTCCTTGGCGCCCAGCCAGCAGGCGGCGCAGGTGGCAACGATGTCCTGTCCCGGCAGGTTGGTCTCGGCCAGGGCGAAGTTGCGTGCGTTCATCACGTGGCGCGGCAGTTCGCCGGCTTCACCGTAACCGATGGATGCGCCGCAGCAGTTCCAATCGGGGATCTCGGTCAACTGGATGTCCAGGGTCTTGCACATGGACTCGACCGAAGTCAGGTAGTTGGATGCGGATGCGCCCTTTTGCGAGGAGCAGCCGGGGTAGAAGGCGTATTGTCTCTTTGCCATTTTCTCGTATCTCCTTAGGCCTCGATCAGCGCGACGCGCCGGACTGAGGCAACGCCTTGCGCTTGTCTTCCAGCTCGCGCGCCTTCTTCAGCATGGCGGCAATGCCTTTCTGGTCCTTGCACTTGTGGCCGCCGAAGATTTCGAAGGGGTTGAGGCGCCTGGCCTTGAGCAGCCCCAGCGCGACGTCCTTCATGGCCAGGCCCTTCTTGATGCCTTCGCCGATGTTGATCTTGCCTTCGGCATCCTTGAAGTACAGGCCCATGGACAGCTTGAGCTCGTTGACGCGGCCGGTAGCGATGGCATTGCTCCAGAACAGCGTGGAAAACGCACGCGTGGGCTGGTTCTTCGGTGCCACGCCGAGGCGGTGGGCGTAGTTGGCAAGGCCGTGCATAATGTGGGTAATCGGCAGCTTGCGCGGGCAGCGCACGATGCAGTTGTAGCAGGACGTGCACATCCACATCGAGGGGCTGGTCAGCACCTCTTCGCGCTTGCCGGCGCGGATCATCATGAAGATTTCCTGCGGCGGATGCTCCCAGCCGGGGTGGAAATTGGTCGGGCAGGAGCCGGAGCACACGCCGCACTGCATGCACATCTTGACCCATTCGCCCATTTCCACCTGGTCTTCAACTTCCTTGAGGAAGCTGTTCTTGTACTTGGCGGCCATTTCTTGGTTTGCGCTCATGTTCTTTCCTCCGCCTTAGAAGCCCTTGAACGGGCTCATGCCCATGTCCACGATCTGCTGCGCGTATTCGTTGATGATGCGCGGCAGATTGTCGATGTCGGTGATGGCCACTTCCAGGTCCTTCACACGGTCGGTTTCCAGGTTCATGTTCTTCAGCGTGTCGCCGACCTTGGAAAGACGGTAGCGGCCAAGCTCGGAACCCTTGACGAAGTGGCACTGGTAATCTTCACCGTGCTTGCAGCCCATCAGCATGACGCCGTCATAGCCTGCGTTGAGCGCATCGGTGATCCAGATGGTGTTGACCGAACCCAGGCAGCGCACCGGCACCACGCGCACGAAGGCGGAGTACTCGTTGCGCTTCATGGCCGCCATGTCGAGCGCCGGGTAGGCGTCGTTCTCGCAGGCCAGGATCAGGATGCGAGGCTTCTCGGAAAACTCGTCGGGGATGTCGACGGCCTTGATCTGCGAGCCCACGGTATCCACCGAGTAGTTCTCGAACGAGATCACGCGCACCGGGCAGGCGCCCATGCAGGTGCCGCAACGGCGGCAGCGCGACTCGTTGAACAGCGGGAAGCGCTTCTCGTCCTCGTCGATGGCGCCGAACGGGCACTCCACCGTGCAGCGCTTGCACTGGGTGCAGCCTTCAAGGCGCACTTTCGGGAACGACAGGTCGCCCGAACGCGGATGCGCGGCACGGCCGAGTTGGGCGTTTTCCAGTGCCTGGATCGCCTTCAGCGCAGCGCCGGTGGCGTCCTCGCGCGCCTGCACCATGTCCATGGGACGGCGCACCGGGCCGGCGGTGTAGATGCCGGTGCGGCGGGTCTCGTAGGGGAAGCAGATGAAATGCGAGTCGGTGAAGCCGTATTTGAACTGCGGGATGTCCGGACCCTGGCGATAAGTCAGATTCAGCACAGACACCTTCTTGGAGAACTGCACCGGCTCTGCGCCGCTGGCAGTGGCTTCGGCGGCGGCGGCTTCGGCGGCAGCCTCATCGGCCTTTTCCTCGGCGCTCATGTCGATGTTCACGCCGGAGTTCGGCACCTGGCCGGTGGCCAGCACCACCAGGTCGGCCTCGATCTGGGCGTTCTGGTCGTCGAGGATCAGGTCGTGGAAATTCACCATGCAGGAACCGCCATTGGGGGCGACGGTCGCGACCTTGCCCTTGGTGAAGATCACGCCCTTTTCCTGCGCGCTGCGGTAGAAATCCTCGCCGTTGCCGGGCGTGCGCAGGTCGGTATAGATCACCGTGGTGTCGATGGCCGGATTGCTGTCCTTGAAGTACATCGCCTGCTTGATGCTGGTATTGCAGCAGTAGCCCGAGCAGTATGGCAGATGCTCGCCGGAAGCGTCGCGCTGGCCGGCGCACTGGACGAAGGCCACGGACTGAACCGGCTTGCCGTCGGAAGGACGCAGGATCGGGCCGCCGTTGGCCGCCTTGGCCAGCGCTTCCAGCCCGGCCTGGTCGACCACGTTGGGCGACTTGCCGTAGCCCAGGTGCGGCAACTTGTTGGCATCGTACAGCTCGAAGCCGGTGGCCTGGATGATGGAACCGATGTCCTCGGTGCTGACCGCGCCGGACTCGGTGGCGATCTGCACCACGAAACGGCCCGGAGCGCCATCGGTCTTGGCAATGGTCGAGTTGAGGTAGACCTTGATGTTGGGGTCGGCGGCGATCTGCGCCACCATGTCGGCAACGCCGGTATCGGCCGGGGCCTTGAACGGCTCATGCACGGGAATGCGCTTCCACAGTCTGGCTGCCCAGCCGCCGAGGGCGCCGGATTTTTCCACCAGCACCACCGGATAGCCGGTCTTGGAGGCTTCCAGCGCGGCAGTCATGCCGGTCAGGCCGCCACCGACCACCAGCAGGGTACGGTTGGAGCCGGTGTTGACGTTGCCGCCGGGCGCAGTCATCGCCTTCACTTCGGCGCAGCCCATGCGCACGTAGTCTTCCGCCATGTCCTGGGTGGTCTCGCGCGCCTCTTCGGTATCGGGGCGGATCCAGATCACGCCCTCGCGCAGGTTGGCGCGCGCCACGGCGTTGTTGGGGAAATAGAAGGCCTCGGTCTTGGCGCGGCGCGAACAGGCCGCGATCATGATGTGGGTCACACCTTCATTGGCGACGTCGTTCTTGATCATCGCAACACCGTCGGCATTGCACAGGAAGTCGTGCTGCCTGACGACCTGCATCTTGCCTTCCTTCTGCGCAATACCTGCCAGCTTGTCGGCATCCAGGCGCTCGCCCAGGCCACAGCCCTTGCAGATATACGCGGCGAATTTTTTCTCTTCAGCCATTTCTCTCGATCTCCTGCTTATACTTCGGCGCGCGCCACTTTATTGACCACCTGGATGGCACGCAGCGCCGCCGCCGTGGCGGACTGCACCGCACGGTTCACGTCCAGCGCATTGCTTGCGCAACCGGCGCCGAACACCCCGCCGTTGGCAGGGTCGGCCTCGATGAAGCCGCTGGAATCGAACACGACGTTGGCGGGGATCGCCACGCCCTTGACGGAGGGCTCCATGCCGACGGCCAGGACAACCAGGTCATGCGGGTTGGAGTAGCGCTTGTAGCCTTCGGTGTTGACGCCCCAGCACACGGGATTGCCGTTCTCGTCTTCGGAGATGCGGGCAACCTTGGATTTCACGAAGGTGACGCTGGGATCGGCCTGGACCTTCTGATAGAAGTCCTCGAAACGGTCGATGGCGCGGATGTCGATGTAGTAGATGGTGGACTTGCCGTCCTCCGGATGCTGCTCGCGCACGTAGTGGGTCTGCTTCAGCGAAGCCATGCAGCAGATGCGCGAACAGTGGCGCAGGTGGTTCTCGTCACGCGATCCGGCGCACTGGATGAAGGCGATGTTCTTGGCTTCCTTGCCGTCGGAAGGACGCAGGATCCTGCCGCCGGTGGGGCCGTGCGGGTCGGCCAGGCGCTCGAACTCGACGCTGGTGATGACGTTCTTGTAGCGGCCATAGCCGTAGGGCTGGATTTTGGCGGCATCATACGGCTGCCAGCCGGTGGCCCAGACCACGGCGCCGGCCTTGATCTCGATGGTCTCTTCCTTTTGGTCGAGATCGATGGCGCCGTACTTGCAGGCCGCTTTCGCCGCCTCGGCATCAGCTGTGCCGATGATGGACGGGTGCAGCACGTAGCGCTGGGGATAGGCCATGGCGGACGGGATGTAGGCCGCCTTCATCTTGCCCAGATTGTAGTTGAACGGATTGTCGACCTCGGTCTTCACCGCATCGGCACAGGCGCCGCAGGCGGTGCAGTTCTCGTTCACATAGCGCGGCGCGAGCTTGACCGTGGCAGTGTAGTCGCCGGCGGAACCGGTGATGCCGGTCACCTCCGCCTGGGTCAGCACGCGCACGCGCGGGTTGGCCTTGAGGCGGCGCAGGTTGATTTCCAGGCCACAGGTCGGGTGGCACATCTTGGGGAAATAGCGGTAGAGCTGGGAAGTGCGGCCGCCCAGGGCGGGGTTCTTCTCCAGCAGCACGACCTGCTTTCCGGTTTCTGCAGCCTCAAGTGCCGCGGTCATGCCGGAAATGCCGCCGCCGACGACGAGAATGGTCTCGTTGGTTGCTACTACGTCCGTCATCAGGTCCTCCATCGCAACGGATGCGGGGTGTCGAAACGATTGAAAAATGCGCCACAACCCCACGGCGCAACTCAATATTTGGGTGTTTGGATGTTACTCTGATGAGGCTCTCGTAGCCACAGAATAAGTCCGTGTTTTTGATCGAACTTACTTATGCAGGAATAGAGGGGATTTAAAGAATCCCCCTACGCGCCGAGGGGTATGCCGCTCACACATGCGGCGTGACGCGCGGCTGTTCGCTCGGCACGGTCGCCGGTACCGGCACCGGCAGAGTTTCGAAATGCATTCCATCCAGGTCGGCCATCACGTAGGTCGGCGCATGACCCACCCCCCCGACGGTACCGGGATTCACCAGCCACGTCTGCCCGCCCTTCACATTGGCAAGCTGCAGGAGTTCCGGCTTGTGCTCATGACCGCAGCAGACCAGGTCATAGTCGCCGGTGCAGGCCATGGCCTTGGCGTAATGCGGGTAGTGCACGATGAAGATGTGGCGCCCGCCCAGAGTGATGCCCGCGTCCTGCCCATGATAGCGCACCACGCTGCCCGGCTCTGCCGCCAGCCGCGTCATGCTGTACATGTCGCCGGTGTTGTTGCCGTGGATGACATGCACCGGCAGTTCGAATTTCTGCAGGATGCGCAGCGTGGTCGGCGCCACCACATCGCCGCAATGCAGCACGGCTTCGGCGCCGCGCGTCTTGGCGTCGGCCACTGCCGCGGCCATCAGTTGGCGGTTGTCGTGGGAATCGGAAAGGATGCAGATTTTCATTTCGGGCATCTAGTTAACAGGGGGGCGGAGAGGAAGGAGAGGAAGTCTTCTTGATTTTCCCCCTTAACCTCCATTACATCCCTGTAAATGTTTTTGATCCAGGCGGTCAGAAAGCCGGCTTGTGTTCCGCGTTGCGGTAGCGCTCCACCCCGGCCATGATTTCGGCACGGGCGTCGTCCGCCCCCGTCCAGCCTTCGATCTTGACCCACTTGCCCTCCTCCAGGTCCTTGTAGTGCTCGAAGAAGTGCGATATCTGCTTGAGCGCCAGCGGCGGCAAGTCTTCAGGGCGCTGCACCAGTTTGTACATGCTGCACAGCTTGTCGATGGGCACGGCGACCAGCTTGGCGTCGACACCGGCCTCGTCTGTCATCATCAGCATGCCGATGGGCCTGCAGCGCACCACCACGCCGGTGATCAGCGGGATCGGGGTGATCACCAGCACGTCGACCGGATCGCCGTCTTCCGACAGGGTGTGGGGAATATAGCCGTAATTGCAGGGATAGTGCATGGACGTGGACATGAAACGGTCCACGAACATCGCCCCGGTCTCCTTGTCCACCTCGTACTTGATGGGCTCGCCGTGGGCAGGGATTTCAATGATGACGTTGAAATCGTCCGGCAGCTTTTTGCCGGAACTGACGCGATCGAGATTCATTGCTGGCTGGCCAAAATGCGGAAAGGGCGGATTATACCGCCCCTTCATGACTTACCTCAGGCTGTCCTTCAGCATAATCCGCGATGCCAGGCTTTCCGACGGGCTGCTGGGCAGGTTATGCCATGGCGTTCCTTTCTTGCCTCACCGAAAAACCCGGATGTGCATTCAGGATAATCGCTGCTTGCCTAAACCCTAAACAGGAAAGCCGGCTTGCGCCGGCTTTCCTGATACCGCATTCGATCAGGCAATCAGCGGCACGATGAGCAGCGCCACGATGTTGATGATCTTGATCAAGGGGTTGACGGCCGGGCCGGCGGTGTCCTTGTAGGGATCGCCCACGGTATCGCCGGTCACGGCGGCCTTGTGCGCTTCACTGCCCTTGCCGCCGTGGTTGCCTTCCTCGATGTACTTCTTGGCATTGTCCCAGGCACCGCCGCCGGTGGTCATGGAAATGGCCACGAAGATGCCGGTGATGATGGTGCCGAGCAACACGCCGCCCAGCGCCTTGGGACCGAGGATCAGGCCGACCAGCACCGGCACCAGTACCGGCAGCAGCGACGGGATCATCATTTCCTTGATCGCGGCCTTGGTCAGCATGTCCACGCAAGTGCCGTATTCGGGCTTGGCCTTGCCTTCCATGATGCCAGGGATTTCGCGGAACTGGCGGCGCACTTCCACCACCACCGAACCGGCGGCGCGGCCCACCGCCTCCATGCCCATGGCACCGAAGAGGTACGGCACCATGCCGCCGATGAACAGGCCGATGATGACCATGTGGTCGGACAGGTCGAACAGCGTGACGCCCCCGACCCTGGCTTCCAGCGCATGGGTGTAGTCGGCGAACAGTACCAGCGCGGCGAGGCCGGCCGAGCCGATGGCGTAGCCCTTGGTCACTGCCTTGGTGGTGTTGCCGACGGCATCGAGCGGATCGGTGATGTTGCGGATGTCGTCCGGCATCTCGGCCATCTCGGCAATGCCGCCGGCGTTGTCGGTAATCGGGCCGTAGGCGTCGAGCGCGACGATGATGCCGGTCATGGACAGCATGGAAGTAGCGGCGATGGCAATGCCGTACAGGCCGGCCAGTTCATAGGAACCCCAGATCGCCAGGCACACGGCCAGCACCGGCGCAGCAGTGGACCTCATCGACACGCCGAGGCCGGCGATGATGTTGGTGCCGTGGCCGGTGGTGGAGGCCTGGGCGATATGCCGCACCGGCGCGTATTCGGTGGCGGTGTAGTACTCGGTGATCACCACCATGGCGGCAGTGAGCGCAAGGCCGATCAGCGAGGCCCAGAACAGGCTCATGCTCGACACCATCTCGTCGCCGATCATGATGCCTTCGCCGAACATCTGCGTGGTCACCACATAGAAGGCTGGCACCGCCAGCACGCCGGCGACAATCAGGCCCCGGTACAGCGCGTTCATGATCTTGCCGCCCTCGCGCGCCTTGACGAAGAAGGTGCCGATGATGGAAGCGATGATGGAGACGCCGCCCAGCACCAGCGGGTAGACCACGGCGTTGGCCGCGCTCTCGCCTGCCACCATCAGGCCGCCCAGCAGCATCGTGGCGATGATGGTCACGGCATAGGTCTCGAACAGGTCGGCGGCCATGCCTGCGCAATCGCCGACGTTGTCGCCGACGTTGTCGGCGATCACCGCCGGGTTGCGCGGGTCATCCTCGGGAATGCCGGCTTCGACCTTACCCACCAGGTCGGCGCCGACGTCGGCGCCCTTGGTGAAGATGCCGCCGCCCAGACGCGCGAAGATGGAGATCAGCGAGCCGCCGAAGCCGAGGCCCACCAGAGCGTGCACGGCATCCGTGGTGCTGGCGCCGCCAGCAGTGAGGATGGCGTAGTAGCCCGCCACGCCCAGGAGGCCGAGGCCCACCACCAGCATGCCGGTGATGGCGCCGCCCTTGAAGGCGATGTTGAGCGCGGCATTGAGGCCGTTGTGCGCGGCCTGTGCGGTGCGCACGTTGGCACGCACCGACACGTTCATGCCGATGAAGCCGGCAGCACCGGACAGCACGGCACCGATGGCGAAGCCGATCGCCGTGGGCATGGAGAGGAAAACAGCCAGGAGGACGAACAGCACCACGCCGACGATGCCGATGCTGGTGTACTGGCGTTTGAGATAGGCCTGCGCCCCCTCTTGCACCGCAGCGGAAATCGCCTGCATGCGTTCGTTGCCGGCTGGCTGCGCCAGTATCCAGCGGCTGGAAATGATCCCATACAGAATCGCCACGCCCGCACACAACAGGGCCAGCATGATTGCACTGCTCATTGTCTTCCCCTTTCGTTCTCAGTTAAACCAACAATGAAAAAACGGCAGCCAGGGCTGCCGTTGATTCACTACTGCTTGCCAACCACCAGGCCGCCCTCGAATCGGGTGCCGGGCTCGAAACCGAAAATCCGTTGCAGCTCGAGCTCGCGAATCAGGCTGTCCACCGACTCCTGTCCGTGCTCCTTCTGCACTTCGGACAGGATCAGCTTGGCGGAATTGGCGTTGTAGAACCCGCCAAAGTCCGCCTGAACCTTCAACAGCTGTCTTGCCCGATCGAGTGTCATCTCTTTAGGGGTCAGGGGCCGGGATTCGGGGGTCGGGGAAAGCGCAGACATGGTCCGCCCCCCGACTTCATGCGCGGCGCAGCCGCTCACTCCCTGACTCATGGCCCCTGATTCCTGACTCCTTTAAAGTTTGAATTCCGGCAGCTTCTTCGCCACCGCCACGTTCTTCAGCGTCACATACACCGGCAGGCCGTCCTTGCCGTATTTCGGGTAATCCTCCCCCTGGATCAGCGGCGTGAGGTAGCGCTTGCACTTTTCGGTAATGCCATAGCCATCCTTGCTGATGAAATCGCGCGGCATGAACTTCTCGACGTTGGCGACCTTCGACAAGGGCGCCATGCCGATCTTGTACTTGTAGGGGCTGTCGGAAATGCGGTCGACCGTCGGCATCACCGAATTGTGGCCCTTGATCGCCAGCTCGACCGCCTTCTTGCCAAGCTCGTAGGCCTGCTTGACGTCGGTCTTGGAAGCAATGTGGCGCGCGGCGCGCTGGAGGTAGTCGGCCACCGCCCAGTGGAACTTGTGGCCGAGGGCATCCTTGATCATGTTGGCAACCACAGGTGCGGCGCCGCCCAGCTGGGCATGGCCGAAGGCGTCGCGCGTGCCCTGCTCGGCGAGGAAACGTCCGTCCGGGTAATGGCAGCCCTCGGAAACGACCACGGTGCAGTAACCAAACTCCTTGACCTTCTTGTCCACCGCGGCAAGGAATTTCTTCTGGTCGAATTCAATCTCCGGGAACAGGATCACCACCGGAATGCCCTGGTCCGCGACCAGGCCGCCGGCCGCAGCGATCCAGCCGGCGTGGCGGCCCATCACCTCGACCACGAAGATCTTGGTCGATGTCTTGGCCATGGAACGCACGTCATAGCTCGCTTCCAGGGTGGAAACCGCGATGTACTTGGCGACCGAGCCGAAGCCGGGGCAGCAGTCGGTGATGGGCAGGTCGTTGTCCACGGTCTTGGGCACGTGGATGGCCTGCACCGGATAGCCCATCTTCTCCGACAGTTGCGACACCTTGAAGCAGGTGTCGGCGGAGTCGCCGCCGCCGTTGTAGAAGAAGTAGCCGATGTTGTGCGCCTTGAACACCTCGATCAGGCGCTCGTACTCGCGCTTGTTGGCTTCCAGGCTCTTCAGCTTGAAACGGCAGGAGCCGAAGGCGCCGGACGGCGTGCTGCGCAGCGCGGCGATGGCGGATGCGGATTCCTTGGTGGTGTCGATGAGGTCTTCGGTCAGCGCGCCGATGATGCCGTTGCGGCCGGCATAGACCTTGCCGATCTTGTCCTTGTGCTTGCGCGCGGTCTCGATGACGCCGCAGGCAGAGGCGTTGATGACCGCGGTCACCCCGCCCGATTGTGCGTAAAAGGCGTTCATTTTCTTCGCCATGTTGGTATTCTCCAGTCCAATCAAAAACAAAACGCCAGGCTCGGCCTGGCGCGAAAATCAAATCAATACGGTGCGTCCTTGCCCTCGCCAGTGGAGGCATGGTCTGCCTGCACCCGCAGCAGGCTGACGATGCAATCGCCCAGATTGTCGTACTCTTCCTTGCCGGTACTGTAGCGACGCAGCACGCGGTAGAAGAACATGCAGCGGTAGCGCGACTCGCCGGTTTTCGACACGATGAAGTGGCAGCCGTCGCTGTCTTCCCAGTAGATCCCGGGGCACACAGTCAGTTCGCGATCATCCGTGAACAGTCGGATCTCGGTTTCCACGTCCTGGGTCTCGACATCCTTCCCGTAACGCTCCTTCAGTGCGCTGGCAACCACCCAGCGTTCGGAGTCGGTAAAATCAGGAACACTGCTCATATCACTGCATCAACCTCGAATGCGGCATAGGCACCGATTGTGCCGCTTACGCGCCCAGCCCCTTGAAAACGGCGTCGCGGATTTCATCGACCTTGCCGACGCCAGGAACCTTCACATATTTTGGCGCGCCAGCTTCGCCGCGCGCGGCCCAATCGCCATAGTATTTCACCAGCGGCTCGGTCTGGGCATGATAGACCTCGAGGCGCTTCTTCACGGTCTCTTCCTTGTCATCCTCGCGCTGGATCAGGTCCTCGCCGGTGACGTCGTCCTTGCCGGCCACCTTGGGCGGGTTGAACACGACATGGTAGGTGCGGCCGGAGGCCACATGGACGCGGCGGCCGGACATGCGCTTGATGATCTCCTCATCGGCCACGTCAATCTCGACCACGAAGTCGATGGGCACGCCGGCGGCCTTCATGGCCTCGGCCTGGGGGATGGTGCGCGGGAAACCGTCGAACAGGTAGCCCTTCTGGCAGTCAGCTTCCTTGAGGCGCTCCTTCACCATGCCGATGATGATGTCGTCCGACACCAGACCGCCCGACTCCATGATCGCCTTCGCACGCACGCCCAGTTCGGTGCCCGCCTTGACGTGGGCGCGCAACATGTCGCCGGTGGAGATCTGCGGAATGCCGAATTTTTCCTTGATGTAGTTGGCTTGAGTGCCCTTGCCGGCGCCAGGGCCGCCGAGAAGAATCAGACGCATGGTTTTCCCCTTAAAAGATGTTGAAGCCTGAAAACACGCAAGCTTATTTCATGCGGGCTTGGCGCCGAACTTAATTTTTTTTATTACCGGATAACCGGGGTGGATAAAGGCGCAGAAATCCGGCAACAGGGAGGTATGGGAGGTTAAGAGAGATAAGAGATTGCTCCCATGCCTCCCTTAACCTCCATGTGAATGTTTTTGATTGCCTGAATTGTTATTCGAACAACCTGCGTACCCGCTCCAGGTCCTCGGGCGTGTCGACGCCCGCGCCAGGCGCTTCGGGCGTGACCGCCACCGCGATGCGGTAGCCGTGCCAAAGCGCGCGCAGCTGCTCGAGCATTTCGAAGCGTTCGAGCGGCGCCGGCGCGAGGCCGGCGAATTCGCGCAGGAAGCTGGCGCGGTAGGCATACAGTCCGATATGCCGCAGCACCGGCAAACCCTCGGGGATAGACGGCTCGGCAGCGGCCTCGGCAAAGGCGTCGCGCGGCCAGGGGATCATGGCGCGCGAGAAATACAGGGCGTAGCCCTGCTGGTCGGTCACCACCTTGACCACGTTGGGATTGCGGAACTCCTCGGCGCTGAACAGCGGATGCGCCAGCGTGGCGATCGCCGCCGCCTCGTGCGAGGCCAGGCAAAGCGCACATTCACGAATCAGGCCGGGCGGAATCAAGGGCTCGTCGCCCTGCACATTGACGATGATCTCGTCGTCCGCGCAGTCGAGCATCCCGGCAACTTCAGCCAGGCGGTCGGTGCCCGAGGCATGGTGCGGCGAAGTCATCAACGCACGATGGCCCGCCGCCGCCGCCGCTTCCAGTACGCGCGCGTCATCGGTGGCGATGATGGATTCGTCCGCCCCGGCTTCCGCCGCGCGTTCGGCCACCCGCACCACCATGGGCTTGCCGCCGATGTCGGCCAGCGGCTTGCCGGGCAGGCGCGACGAAGCATAGCGCGCGGGGATGACGACGCGGAATCTCATGGCCGGCCTAGTTGCGCACTTCTTCCTCGGCGCCCAGCGTACGCGCCTCTTCCGGCAGCATGACCGGTATGCCGTCGCGGATGGGATAGGCCAGGCGGCAGGGCGAGCACACCAGTTCGGCGCGCTCGCGCTGCAGCACCAGCGGTCCCTTGCATACCGGGCAAACCAGGATTTCGAGCACCTTGTTCATAGCGATGACTTTCAGAATAGCGCTGGCGGCGCCTTGGGTTGATCGAGCCGGGCCTTGAGCCACTCGACGAGCGCGGGATCGGGCACCAGTTCCAGTTCCAGCGCCCACCAGTCGGGTCCGGCAAACGAACGGCATTTTACCGCGTCCTTTTCCGTCATCACCACGGCGGCATCGCCCGCGATGTCGGAGGCGGTGAAGCGGTGGTGATCGGGAAAAGCGCGCGGCCGGTGCGGCACGCCCAGCCTGTCGAGCAGTGCGAAGAACGCCTGCGGCCGCGCGATTCCGGTCACCGCCTGCACTTCGCGGCCGCCCGGATCGGGCAATTGCGCCGCATGCGCGTTGTCGGCCAGCCGGCGAAAGCCCGCCGGCGCGTGGCGCACGCGGAATACCGGCACCGGCGCCCGAGGGCTTGCGGCCGCGCCATTGCGTTCGGTCAGCACCAGGGCATTGGCGCCCATCAGGCGGATGCGCGGTTCGCGCAGGGGCCCGGCCGGCAGCAGCCAGCCATTGCCGAACGGCGCCTGGCCATCGGCCAGCACCAGCTCCAGGTCGCGCCGCAGGCGGTAGTGCTGCAGGCCGTCGTCGGCGATGATGATGTCCACCTCGGGGTACCTCTCGCGCAGCAGGCGCGCCGCCGCCAGGCGATCGGCAGCCACCACCACCGGCACGCCGGTCTTGAGATGGATCAGCAGCGGCTCGTCGCCTACCTGTGCCGCAGTGCTGTCAGCATCCACCTCGCGCAATCCGGCGTCCTCGCGTCCATAGCCGCGGCTCACCACGCCGGGCCTGCGCCCCTGCGCGGTGAGCCACTGCGCCAGCCAGATGACGAAAGGCGTCTTGCCGCTGCCGCCCGCCGAGAGATTGCCGACCACGACCACCGGCACGCCCGGATGGCCGGAATCCAGCAAGCCGAAGCGATAGGAACAGCGCCGCAGCATGGCCACAGCGCCAAACAGCACGGACAGAGGCAGCAGCAAGATGTTGAGCGGCCCCTTGCGGGACCAGAAGGCCTGAATGTTCAGGCTTCGAAAATCAATCGTCGGCACTCTGCGTGGCGAAGGTGATGCGCGACAGGCCTGCGCGGCGCGCGGCCTCCATGATGTTGACCACCGACTGGTGCGTGGCCTTGGAATCGGCGTTGATCACCACGACGATCTCGCCGTTGCCCCTGGCGATGCCGGCCATCGCCGCGCTCAGCGCCTCGGTCGAAGCGGCAATGTTTTTCTCGTCGACCTGGTAGCGGCCCAGCGCATCCACTGCCACCTGGATGGTCTGCGGTTTTTTCGGGCTGGCCTCGCCGGTGGCGGTGGGGAGGTTGATCTTCAGTTCGGAATAACGCGCATAGGTGGTCGTGACCATGAGGAAGATGAGGATCACCAGCAGCACGTCGATCAGCGGAATCAGGTTGATTTCCGGATCCTCGTTGTAATAGCCGCGCTTGAAGTTCATCGATCGTTCCTGCGCTTCAGCCGCGTTCGCCGTGCACGGTTTCGACCAGCTTGACCGCCTGCTGCTCCATGTCCACCGCCAGGTTGTCCACGCGGGTGCGGAAGAAACGGTAGAAAATCATCGCCGGGATCGCCACGATCAGGCCGAAGGCAGTGTTGTAGAGCGCCACCGAAATGCCGTAGGCCAGCTTGACCGGATCGCTCCCGGTCGGCGTCTGCGAGCCGAAGATTTCGATCATGCCCACCACGGTGCCGAGCAGCCCGAGCAGGGGTGCGATCGCGGCGATGGTGCCAAGCGAGGTCAGGAAGCGCTCGAGATCGTGGATGACGGCGCGGCCGGTTTCCTCGATGGATTCCTTCATCACCTCGCGCGAGCTTTTCACGTTGCGCAGGCCGGCCGCCAGGATCTGGCCCAGCGGCGAATCCGCCGCCAGCTTGGCCAGCATGTCGTCGCTCACGCCATGGTCGCGCAACTGCTTGATCACGCTTGGCAGCAGCGCAGGGGGGGAAATTTCGGATACGCGCAGAGAATAGAATCGTTCGATGATGATGGCCAGAGCCAGAACGGATGCCAGTATCAGTGGCCAGATTGGCCAGCCGGCCGCCTCGATGATGGCTAACACGCGTACACTCCATTTAAAGACAAACATTGCGACTTTAGCTTGCGCATTTCGATTCGACAAGCGCGGCTAAAAATTGGAATAATCGCGCCAGACGGGCGCGGCCCTTCCTCGCCCGGCCGCAGCCGGCGAGCGCGCCGCCACTTCGCAGCGCACGCCAAACAGGATCGCTTCATGATGCAAACAGGACCCCATTGGGCAGCGCGTCACAAGCCGCCCGCACCCGCCGTTTTTCGAAAATGGAAACCGGATGGTCGATGCGCATGCATGCTAAAAGTTCTCCACAATTTCTGTGGATAAAACTGTGCAAAAGCCAACCGAAATTCCCGTAACTATGTTGTTTCAAAGGAAATTTCCCCTGCCGCCTATTCATGCATCATGATATTTTCCTTAAAAAACAGTCGCTTAAACAAATCTCCGGCATTTGCAAGGGATTTGATGAAACCTGATGCAGTTTTCCCCAGCCAGTGGACGGTTTGATGCCATGGAGCGCCAAATTTTGCCCCCGTCAAGTCCCGTCCTCAGCGTTTCCGCCCTCAACAGCCTGGCACGCTCGGCCGTGGAAAACGCCCTGCCGCTGGTGTGGGTGGGCGGCGAAATCTCCAATCTCACACGCGCCGCTTCCGGCCACTGGTATTTCAGTCTGAAGGACGATCGCGCCCAGGTGCGCTGCGCCATGTTCCGCGGGCGCAACCAGTTCGTCGACTGGCAGCCGGCCAATGGCGACCAGGTCGAGGTGCGCGCGGTGCCCACGGTGTACGAGGCGCGCGGCGAGTTCCAGCTGCAGGTCGAACTGATGCGCCGCGCGGGGCTGGGCGCATTGTTCGAGGCGTTTGAGCGGCTCAAGCAGAAACTTGCCAACGAGGGCCTGTTCGAGGCCGCGCGCAAACGGCCCTTGCCGCTGTTCCCCCGGCGTCTCGGCATCGTCACTTCGAGCGAGGCAGCCGCGCTGCGTGACGTGCTCACCACCTTGCGCCGACGCGCACCGTGGCTGCCGGTCACGCTCTACCCCACCCCGGTGCAGGGCGAGGGCGCCGGCAGGAAGATCGCCGCAGCCATCCAGGCTGCGGGCCAGCGCGGTGACTGCGACGTGCTCATCGTCTGCCGCGGCGGCGGCAGCATCGAGGACCTGTGGGCCTTCAACGACGAGGCGGTGGCGCGCGCCATCGCCGCCTGTCCGGTGCCAGTCGTGTCCGGCGTCGGCCATGAAACCGACTTCACCATCGCCGACTTCGTCGCCGACCTGCGCGCGCCCACCCCCACCGCCGCCGCCGAGCAGGTGTCGGCAAGCCGCGAGGAATGGATGCAGCGCCTGACCGCGCTGCAGCACCGCATGGCGCGCCCGCTGCACCGCCAACTGGCCAACCGCGCACAACAAGTGGACCTGGCCGCGCGCCGCCTGCTGCACCCGGCCCAGCGCCTGGCCGCACAGCGCGACAAGCTGATGCATCTGGGCAAACGCCTGGGCCTCGCGCACGCGCAAAGCTTCGCGCGCAACCGCTGGCAGTTCGACGCGCTGGCCAGGCGCCTTGCTGCCGCGCGCCTGCAGCCGCAAACCATGCACGCCGAATTGAAACCGCTCCAATCCAGCCTCACCCGCGCCCTGCACCAGCAACTGCAAAGCCGCCGCACTGAAGTCGAACGCATGGCCGCCCACCTCGCCCACCTCAATCCCGAGGCCGTGCTGGCACGCGGCTACAGCATGGTGCGCAATGCCCAGGGGGATGTCGTGCGCAGCAGTGCGCAGATCAGGCTGGACGAAACCCTGGACCTGCGGTTTCATCACGGCAACGCAAAAGCTCTCGTCACCAAAAAGGAAGAATGAATGGACTACGCCGCCCTGCTTTCCATCCACCGTCTCACCGTCGTCATCTCGATCGCGCTGTTCGTGCTGCGCGGCGCCTGGCGCATGATGGACTCGCCCATGAATGGCAAGAAATGGGTGAAGATCGTGCCCCACGTCAACGACACCCTGCTGCTGCTGGCAGCCATCGGCATGCTGGTGGTGGCCAGCCTCAACCCGCTCGAGCACGGCTGGGTCATGGCCAAGATCATCGGTCTCATCATTTACATCGTGCTCGGCACCATCGCCATCAAGCGCGGCAAGACTGCCATGCAGAGAAACCTGGCCTTCGTCGGCGCGCTGATCGTGTTCGGCTACATTGCCATGGTGGCAGTGAGCAAGCAGGTGATGCCGTTCTGAAAATTGCCGGTCTTTACGACCGGCAGGCATCCTTGCAAATCAACGAAAACCGCCGGGTTACCCCCGGCGGTTTTCGTCTGGCGGCTCCCGGTCACAGCTATTTGATCCCAAGGAACGGTGAAACCAGAGGCAATCCCCTCAGCCATCGCCCAGGAACCGCCTCACCCTCGCCTCCACCTGTGCAGCAAGATCCGGTGCCAGACAGTCGAAAGTTTCCACCGCCATACCGCGCAGCCAGGTCAGCTGACGCTTGGCGAGCTGGCGCGTGGCGTAGATGCCGCGGTTGAGCAATTCCTCGCGGCCGTATTGGCCTTCCAGGTATTCCCAGGCCTGGCGATAGCCCACGCAGCGCATGGACGGCAGGCCGGGCTTGAGCGGATAACGTTCGCGCAACTGTCTCAATTCATCCACCAGCCCCGCCTCCAGCATGGCGGCAAAACGCTCGGCGATGCGCGCGTGCAGTACCGCGCGGTCCGAAGGCACCAGGGCCAGCGGCAGCACGCGGTAAGGCAGCGCATCGCTGCGACTTTGCTGCAGAACTTCCGACATCGGCTTGCCTGTGAGGCGCACCACTTCCAGCGCGCGCTGGATGCGCTGCGCATCGCCCGGTTTCAAACGCTGCGCGGTTTCCGGGTCGAGCTTCGCCAGTTCTGCATGCAGCGCCGGCCAGCCGCGCGCCTTCGCCTCGCATTCGATGTCCTCGCGCAAGCCGGCGTCCGCCTGCGGCAGTTCCGACAGGCCTTCCCACAGCGCCTTGAAATACAGCATGGTGCCGCCCACCAGCAGCGGCACCTGGCCGCGCGCGGTGATCTGCGCCATCGTCCGCAGCGCGTCTTCCCTGAACCTGGCCGCCGAGTATGTTTCGGTCGGCTCGATGAGGTCGATGAGATGATGCGGAGCGATGCGCTGCATGGCGGCATCCGGCTTGGCCGTGCCGATGTCCATGCCGCGGTACACCAGCGCCGAATCCACGCTGACGATCTCCAGCGGCAGGCGTCGCACCAGTTCCGCTGCCACCGCGGTCTTGCCGCTGGCGGTAGGGCCCATGAGGAAAATCGCGGGCGGGGAAATTGCCGGTTTTGCTGACATCGATTAGGAAAGACCTGTCCAGATAACTGCCGCCAAGTTTATTGCGTTTCGGCCCGGTTCGATCGACCCGCCGTTTGGAACGCATCGGCCGGGCCGGGGGCTTGCCACGTCCGCACACAGCGTTCACACTGGACAGTACCCGGGAAGCATCGGCGGCAGATGGCCGGCGGATTCCCCGGGGCCCGCTTCGTTATCCGGGTCTGCCAGGCCGTGGCAGCCCATCGACCAGAACCTTAGGATCCCTTATGGCTGCCTGGCTCCCCTTGATCAAAGTCGTCCTGCCCTACCTTGCGCCAGTTGTGTCTTCGGCACTCCCCTCGTTCACCAAAAAGAAGAGCGAAACCGCCGACCCGCTGGTGAGCCAGCAGATCGCCGAGCTGCAGGATGCCGTCAAGGCCAACAACGAGTCCGTCAAGGCGCTCGCCAGGGCCATGGAGGAATCGGCCCGGGCCAACGACGCCGCCATCAGACAGGCGCGCATGATTGCGGCGGCGGCCGTGGCGGTTGCCGTTGTTTCGTGCGCCATTGCCCTGGCGGCATGGTTACAGGTCCAGGCATGACGCCGGGGATAGAAATCGCCAGGAAAGCCGGAATCGAACACACTGTGCACGAATACGCACACGATCCCTCCAGCGAGTCCTACGGACTGGAGGCCGCGGAGAAACTGGGGGTGGAGAAGCTGCGCGTGTTCAAGACGCTGGTCGTCAGCCTCGACGGGCGCGCGCTGGCCGTGGGTGTGTTGCCGGTATCGGCAATGCTGGGCATGAAACGGATCGCCAGGGCTGCGGGGGCGAAGAAGGCGTCGATGGCGGCGCCCGCCGAGGTGGAGCGCGTGACCGGCTATGTGCTCGGCGGCGTGAGCCCGCTCGGCCAGAAGAAACGGCTCAGGACCTTCATCGATGCTTCGGCCGCGGCTTTTCAGACAATCTACGTGAGCGCAGGCCGCCGCGGGCTGGAAATCGAGCTGAGCCCGCACGACCTCAAGGCCCTGACGGGCGCCAGTTTCGCCGAAATCGCCCAGGACGCGGAATAGCCACCGCCCAGGCACCGCCGTCCGGCCCGGTCCTGCCTGCCGCGATATACGTGATATGCTTGGCCGTTGATCTCGCACATCGGATTGACAGAGGTAAGGATATGCAAACCAACCCCAACATCGTGATCTCCACGCTTGACGCGCTGAGACTGGAAAACCTGCTCGAGTCACTGCACGGCAGCGATTTTCCCGGCAAGGACGACCTCGAGGCGGAACTGGCGCGCGCCGACGTGGTGGAGCCGGAAGACATTCCGCCCACGGTGGTGACGATGAATTCCACGGTGCGCTTCAAGGTACTGCCCAACGCGCAGGAGTTCGAACTGACCCTGGTCTACCCCAAGGATCTTGACGACAGCGGCCGCAAGATTTCCATCCTCGCACCGGTCGGCAGCGCCCTCCTCGGCCTCTCGCAGGGCGACGAGATCGAGTGGCCCAAGCCCGGCGGCGGAATGATGCGCGTGCGCATCGAGGAAGTCATCTACCAGCCCGAGCGCGCCGGCGAGTTCCACCGCTAGGCTGCATCCGGCACCTGCAGGAATCGACATGCTGAAACTGTACGACCGCGAAGCTTCGGGAAACAGCTACAAGGCGCGCCTGCTGCTGTCCTTCCTCAACATGCCCTACGAGCGCGTCCCGGTGGCGATGCAGGACGGCAAGAACGTGGTCGACAGCGGCTATCTGCTGCTGAACCCGCGCGGCCAGATTCCCACCCTGGTGGACGGCGACAACACGCTGTGGGGCTCGACCGCCATCCTTTGCTACCTGGCCGCACGCTACGACGAAACATCGAGCTGGCTGCCGCGCGACCCGGCGCGCCTGGCCGAGGTGATGCAGTGGCTGGAACTGGCGCAGAACGAAATCCTGACCGGCCTGTTCCGCGCGCGCGCCATCGTCAAGTTCGGCCTCCCCGGTGACCTGGCCGCCGCCCAGCAGATCGCCCAGCGCGCGCTCGGCGTGTTGGACTCGCGCCTTTCCGTGCAGCCATGGCTGGCCGGCAACGGCCCGACCATCGCCGACATCGCCTGCTTTCCCTATGCCGCGCTGGCGCATGAGGGCAAGGTGGATTTAGCGCCCTACGCGGGCGTGGTGCAGTGGATCGGGCGCATCAAGTCGCTCGACCGCTTCGTCGGCATGCCCGGCATCTGAGCCCGCATCCGAACCTTGGGCGGCCGTGCCGGCCGCATTACACTACGGGCTGGCCATAACAATGCAAGAACCATGACCCACCCTTTCCACATCGTCGACGTGTTCGCGGAGCAGGCTTATGCGGGCAACCAGCTCGCGGTGGTCACCGATGCCGACGACTTGTCGACCGAGACCATGCAGCAGGTCGCAGCCGAGACCAACTACTCGGAAACCACGTTCGTCAACCGTGCGCCCGAGGAGGACGGCGGCTGGCGCGTGCGACTGTTCACGCCCGCGCGCGAACTCGCCTTCGCCGGGCACCCCATCCTGGGCACGGCCTGGGTCATTCGCCGCCACCTCGCCCTCGCCTCTTCCGACGAAGTGAAGCTGAACCTCGCCGTGGGGCAGATCCCGGTGAGCTTCGAGCGCGGCAAGGACGGCAAGGAAGCGGTCTGGTTTCTCGCTCCGCAAGCCGAGCTCGGGCCAGCCTGCGAGCGCGCAGACATCGCCAGATCGCTGGGCATCGCGCCCGAGGACATCGACGATGCCAGCCCGGTGCAGATGCTCAGCGCCGGCATCTCGACCCTGATCGTGCCGATCAGAAAGCTCGAAGCCCTGCAGCGCGCGCAGCTCGACCTTGCGGCGCATGCAGCGCTGTCGGACAAGGGCTTCCCCTCGCTGGTGTACCTGTTCTGCCGCGAGACGCACGATGCGCAAAACGACCTGTGCGTGCGTTTCTTCTTCGAGGCGCACGGCGTGCGCGAGGACCCGGCCACCGGCAACGGCGCCGCCTTCCTCGGCCACTACCTGCTCGAGCACGGCGTATACGGCGACAAGCTGTCGCTGCGCATCGAACAAGGCCATGCGCTGCGCCGCCCCTCGCTGGTGCTGCTGCGCGCGCGCAAGCAAGGCGAGGCGCGCGAGGTCAGCGTGGGCGGGCACGTCGTTGCCGTGGTCAAGGGAGAATTGCTGTGATGCACGAAACACGGGAAGGCTAGGCATGGAGCCGGTCCTCGTCAGCGCCTGCCTGCTCGGCGAAGCCGTGCGCTTCGACGGCGGCGACATGCGCAGCGACCACGCCATCCTGCAGCGCTGGATCAAGGAAGGCCGCGTGGTGTCGGTGTGCCCGGAAGTGGCCGGCGGCCTGCCGGTGCCGCGTCCGCGCGCCGAAATCGCCGGCGGGGCCGGCGGCGCCAAGGTGCTGGCCGGCAGCGCCCGCGCAATCGACTCCAACGGCCGCGACGTCAGCGCCTGGCTGGTGAACGGCGCCGAACGCGCGCTCGCCAAAACCAACCAGCACGGCATCCGCGTCGCCGTGCTGAAGGAAGGCAGCCCTTCGTGCGGCTCGGGCTTCATCTTCGACGGCAGCTTCAGCAATACCAAGGTCATCGACATGGGCGTGACCGCGACCCTGCTCACGCAGAACGGCGTGAGGGTCTTCAGCGAACACCAGCTGGCCGAGGCGGACGCCCTGCTCAAGGAGCTCGAATCCGGCGGTGCGGCCTGAACCGCCGCCTAGCGGCATGCCCCGCGCCGGCGTCTTCCTGCTGACTCTGCTCGCCATGCTCGCCTTCGCGGCGAACTCGGTGCTCTGCCGCGCGGCGCTCAAGGACACCGCCATCGATGCGGCAAGCTTCACCGCCGTGCGTCTGCTTGCCGGCGCGCTGGCCTTGTGGCTGATCGTGGCGCTGCGCAACGGCCATGCGGCAGGTGAAGGCAGCTGGCCCTCGGCGCTGGCGCTGTTTGCCTATGCGGCGCCGTTTTCCTTCGCCTATGTGTCGCTGTCGGCCGGCGCCGGTGCGCTGCTGCTGTTCGGCGCAGTGCAGGCGACCATGATCCTGTGGGGATGGTGGCGCGGCGAGCGCCTGAATGCGCGCCAGCTGGCCGGATTGGCGCTGGCGCTGGGCGGGCTGGCCTATCTGATGCTGCCTGGAATCTCGGCACCGCCGCTGGGCGGCGCACTGCTGATGATCGCGGCAGGCATCGCCTGGGGCGCGTACTCGCTGCGCGGACGCGGCGCCGCCAAACCGCTCGCCGCCACTGCCGGCAACTTCCTGCGCACCGTGCCGCTGGGCATCGCGCTCGCCATCGTGGCATGGCCCTGGCTGCGATTCGATATTGCCGGCATCGCCTACGCCATCGCGTCCGGCGCCCTGGCCTCCGGCATTGGCTATGCGATCTGGTATGCGGCACTGCCCGGGCTCAGGGCCGCGAGCGCTGCGACCGTACAGCTGAGCGTGCCGGTAATCGTGGCGCTGGGCGGCGTCTTGCTGCTGGGCGAACCGGTCACGCTGAGGCTCGCGCTCGCTTCCGTCGCCATCCTCGGCGGCATCGCGCTGGTGATCGCCGGCCGCCATCAGTCCTCCTGAACAGGCCGTGCCTGGCCCCATGACTGGCCAAAAAACCTTGCCTAATGATGGTTTTTCACTAATAATACGTCCAAGAAGAAGCCGTGCTCATGGGCCGCACGCCCATGGCGGATAAAACATTTTGTGCTTGACTTGAAGTGATGCCGCCACGCTGGCGACACATGGGTTTTACGTTTCCTGTATCCGCTGTCAAAACGCAGCGCTTCTCTTACACAAGGGGGTCTGTCATGGATACAGTCAGCCTGGTTATTGGGCTATCGGTTCTGCTTCAGGTCACTGCAGCGATCATGGCGTTGCGCCTGATTCCGCTTTCGGGGCGCGCCAGCGCATGGCTGCTGTTCTCGCTCGTGTTCCTGCTGATGTCGGTCCGCCGCACCATCAGCCTGCTGTACGAAGCCGGCTTCATAGACGACCCGCAGCGCCTGCACGCCCTGACCGAACCGCTGGCGCTGGTGATATCGGTCCTGCTCGTCGTCGCGGTTCATCTCACCCGCGGCATCTTTGCCGATTTGGCGAAATCCCGCGCACAGACCGAGCAACAGCTCGACGAACTGCGCCGTTTCCAAAAGAGCGTGGTGACGCGCGAGCTGCGCCTCAAGGAACTCGAGGAGGAAAACGCGAGTCTCAAAAACAGGCTCCGAACCCTTCAGGGGCCCGCCGTCTGAACATGGCCGAGCACACCGACAAATCCGAGATCGACAGGCTGATCCGCCTGACCGAAGAACTGGTCGAGCGCAATGCCCTGCTCCAGGACCAGCTCCAGGAACAGGACCGCAGCCGCGCGGCCCTGCTGCACCTGATGGAGGAGAACGAGCACGTACACGCGCAGGCCGAGCAGTCGCGCCGCGAATGGATGGCGGTGTTCGATTCGATCCGCGATCCGGTGTTCGTGCACGACGCCAACTACTGCATCGTGCGCGCCAACCGCGCCTACGCCGAGCACGCAGGCAGCGACATTGCCGGCGTGCTCGGCAAGCCCTACTGGGAAGTCTTCCCGCGGCGCTCCGGGCCCCTGCCGCACTGCCAGATCGCCGCCGAGGACGCAAACGAGACCCTGGTCGACGAGTTCACGCTCGAATCGGGCGAGACCTACATTTCACGCGCGTTTGCCCTGCGCGACACCGACAGGCGCCTGCTCTACGCCGTGCATGTGATCGAGGATGTCACCGAAAAGCGGCGCGCAGAAACCCGCTTCCGCCTGCTGACCGAAAACGCCTCAGACCTCGTTGCGGTCCTTACGCCCGACGGCATCCTGCGCTATGTCAGCCCCGCCGTAGAGCGCCTGCTGGGTTATGCACCGGAAGAAGTGATCGGCCATCACATGGCCGAATTCTATCCGCCCGAGGAAGCAGGGAATGTCGAACACGCCCTCGCCCGCGCGCTGACCGAGACCAATGCCACGCACAAGCTCAGCCATCGCCTGCGGCACAAGGATGGAAGCTGGCGGCACTATGAAACCTTCGGCCGCAACCTGCTGCACGAGCCTTACGTGCGCGGCATCGTGCTCAACTCCCGCGACATCAGCGAACGCAGGCAGGCCGAAGAGGAAATACGCCGCAACCGCGAATTCCTGGCACAGGCGCAGCGCATCGCACACCTCGGCAGCTGGGAACTCGACCTGACCAACCACAGGCTGCTGTGGTCGGACGAGATCTACCGCATTTTCGAAATCGACCCGGCGCTGTTCCGTCCCTCCTATGAAAGCTTCCTTGCCGCCGTCCATCCCGAGGACCGCGCCATGGTCAACCAGTGCTACACCGAGCACATGAGCCGGCGCGCACCCTACGACGTCACGCACCGGCTGCTGATGACGGACGGCCGCGTGAAGTACGTGCGCGAACGCTGCGAGACCTACTACGAAGAAGACAGGCCGCTGCGCTCCGTCGGCACGGTGCAGGACATCACCCAGCAGAAGCTGGGTGAAATCGCCCTGTCCAGGGTCAATCGAGCGCTGACGACGCTGTCCGCCGGCAACGCTGCACTGGTGCGCGCGAGCGACGAAGACGCACTGCTGGAGGAGATGTGCCGTGTCATCACCGAAATCGGCGGCTATCGTCTGGCCTGGATAGGCTACGCGCAGCAGGATGCGAGGAAAGGCGTGCGTCCGATGGCGCACGCGGGTTTCGAGAAGGGCTATCTCGAATCGATCGACATCAGCTGGGGCGACAACGAACGCGGCCGCGGCCCCATGGGCTGCGCGATTCGCAGCGGCACCCCGCAGGTGTCGCGCAACATCCAGAGCGACCCGCGCTTCGCGCCCTGGCGCGAGCCGGCCATTGATCGCGGCTACGCCTCGGTCATCAGCCTGCCGCTCAAGGAAGAAGGCGCGGTTTTCGGCGCCCTAAACATCTACGCGGCGGAGCCCAATGCCTTCGACGAAGAGGAGGTGCGCCTGCTCAGCGAAATGAGCGAGGACCTCGCCTATGGCATCGTCAACCTGCGCGCGCGCAGGCTGGTCAGCGAAAGCGCGCAGCGCCTGCGCAGAAGCCTCGAGGCCACGGTCGAGGCCATCGCCGCGACGGTCGAGACGCGCGACCCCTACACCGCCGGCCACGAGCGGCGCGTGGCCCAGCTCGCCACCGCCATCGCGCATGAAATGAACCTGCCGCCGGAGCAGATCGAGGGCATCCATTTCGGCGGCCTGATCCATGACCTGGGCAAGCTCTACGTGCCGGCCGAGATCCTCAGCAAGCCGGGCCGCCTGAGCCCGGTGGAGTTCGAACTGGTCAAGCAGCATCCTCAGGCCGGCTACGACATCATCAAGGCCATCGAGTTTCCCTGGCCGGTTGCGCGCATGGTCCTCGAGCATCACGAGCGGCTCGACGGCTCGGGCTATCCCGGCCGGCTCATGGGCGATGCAATCCTGTTCGAGGCGCGCCTGCTGGCCGTGGCCGACGTGGTGGAGTCGATGTCCTCGCACCGCCCCTACCGCCCCGCGCTGGGCCACGATTCCGCGCTCGAGGAGATCGAGCGCAATCGCGGCCGCCTTTACGATGCCGCCGTGGTCGATGCCTGCCTGCGCCTGTTCCGCGAAAAGGGCTTCAGCCTGGAAAGCCACCCGCACTGACGAACACCTGCCGGCAGCGGCATGCGCAGCAGGAGTAGGGGGGGGCGCCGCACGGCAGACCACGGACGAAAAAAAAGAGGAAAATAGCCGCACCCTTCTGTTTATGCCGGCTTTCCTGCACACGCACCATGGACTACTCGAGAACGCTATCCGCATGACCGCCCAGCCCAGACGCCAGCTCATGCTCAACATCGGCCTGGGCTTCGCCCTGTCGATGCTGCTGCTGCTCGGCGTGATCGTGCTGTCGGTGTCGCAGATGGCCCACATCAACCGCCAGCTCGAGCATGTAGTGACGGTCAACAACGTCAAGGCCAGCCTGGCCAGCCGCATGCGCGACACGCTGCGTGACCGCGCGGTAATCATGCACCATATCGTGGTTTCCATCGACTCTTGGGAAAAAGACGAGCTGTTCCAGCGGTTCCTGGAACTGGGCGAGCGCTATTCGAAGGACCGCGTCACCCTGATCGAGATGCAGGAAACGGCGCACGAGAAGGAACTGATGGCCAAGGTGGACGAGATCACCCGCGTGAACCAGCCGGTCATGTTCGAAGTGATCAGCTCGGCCATGGACCAGAACAACTACGGCGCCCTCACCCTGCTGCAGGAACAGGCCAATCCGCTGCAGAACAAGCTGGTCGCGGCGCTCGACGAAATGGCGCGGCTGCAGCGCGAGGCCAACGAGGTGGCGTTGATCAAGACCTACGCCGCCTATTCGGCGACGCGCAACTTCATCCTCGTTCTCGGCATCATCGCCGCCATCCTGGTCGGCGCAGTGGCGCTGGCGGTTTCGCGCAGAGTGGCCGCGCAAACCAGCCTGCTCGACAACGAGAAGCTCAAGTTCCAGACCCTGTTCGAATCCAACACCGATGCGGTGGTCATCCTCGGTGAAAAAGGTTTCATCGACTGCAACCCGGCCACGCTGGAAATGTTCGGCATGCAGGCCGTGGAGGAATTCCGCGGCAAGAAGATTTCCGACCTCGGCGCCTACCTGCAGCCTGGCGGCGAGCCTGCCGTCCCCTACGCCATGCGCCACATCGAGCAGGCACGCAGGGACGGCCACGCATTCCTGGAATGGATCGGCCGCCGCAACGACGGCAGCCTGTTCCCCTCGGAAATCGCCCTGCATGCCATGCAACTGGAAGGGCGCCCGGTGATCCAGGCGATCATGCACGACATTTCCGAGCGCAAGGAGGCCGAGGCCGAACTGAAGGCCGCGCGTGACGCCGCGCTGGCGGCGGCGCGGGCCAAGAACGAGTTCATCGCCAACGTCAGTCACGAGATCCGCACGCCCATGCACGGCATCATGGGCATGGCCGACCTGCTGATGCGCGAGCCGCTGACCGGCATCCAGCGCGAATATGCCCTCACCCTGCGGCAATCCGCACAAGGCCTGCTGACGGTCATCAACGACATCCTCGACTTTTCCAAGATCGAGGCCGGCAAGCTCACGGTCGAAAACATCCCCTACGTGCCCGCGCAGCTGGTGCACAGCGTGGCCGATCTGTACCGGCCGCGCATGCTGGAAAAATCCCTCAACCTCGACATGAGCATCTCGCCGGGCCTGCAGGAAACGGTGCTGGGCGACCCGCACCGGCTGCGCCAGATCCTGCTCAACCTGGTGGACAACGCGATCAAATTCACCTCGCGCGGCAGCATCGGCATCACTGCCAGCCTGGATGCAGGCGGACAGAAGATGCGCATCGAGGTGCGCGACGAAGGCGTGGGCATCGTGCCCGAGGCCAAGGCCCAGCTGTTCAGCGCCTTTTCCCAGGGCGATACCTCCACCACCCGCCATTACGGCGGCACTGGCCTCGGGCTGGCGATCTGCCGCAAGCTGACCGAACTCATGGGCGGCGACATCGGCGTGCAAAGCCCGCCGCCGGGCGCCGTGAACGGCGCGCTGTTCTGGCTCGAACTGCCCCACCAGCCGGCGCCGCCGGGTGCCGAGCCGGTTTCCATGGCAGCGGTCCGGAACGAGCGCTTCAGGGGCCGGGTGCTGGTGGCCGAGGACCATCCGGTCAACCAGAAGGTGCTGTCCTACCAGCTGACGGCGCTCGGCCTCGAACCCAGCATCGTCAACAACGGCCGCGCCGCCGTCGAGCGGATGCGCGATGAATCCTGGGACCTGGTGCTGATGGACTGGCAGATGCCGGAAATGGACGGCTTTGCCGCCACCCGCGCCATCCGCGCGCTGCCGGGCAAGACCGCGCAGGTGCCCATCGTCGCGCTGTCGGCGCAGGCCGGCGACGAGTTCCGCGAGCAGTGCTTCCGCGCCGGCATGAACGATTACCTGACCAAGCCCTACGAGGAGGCCGCGCTGATTTCAGTGCTGTCGCGCTGGCTGCCCGGCTCGGCCATCGAAATGCCGCCGCCCATCAATGTGCACAAGCTGGCCAGCCAGGACCGGCTGCAGGAAGAAATGCTGCAGCTGTTCCTGCAAACCACGGAAGCCTCGCTGGATGCGCTGCAAACCGCCTGGGACAACCGCGATGCCGCCCTGGGCAAGCGCGAGGCCCACGGCCTGCGCGGCGCGGCCGCATCCGTTTCCGCCGAACTGATGTTCCAGGCGGCGACCCAGCTGGAGAAGGCGTTCGCCGAGTCCCGCTGGGCCGAGGTCGAGGCCTTGCTCGACGACGTGCAGGCGGAGTACCTGCGTCTGCGCAACTTTCTGGACAGCTTGCCCGTCGAGCACGCCGCGGATTGACGCAGCCGCTGCCTGTTCCTAGGATTCAGCAAACCACTGCACAAGCCTCACCGGCTGCAGGCCAGGAGACATACATGAAAACGCTTGCCTTGCTGACGGCCCTGCTGCTTCCGGCAGCCCTGCTCGCCGCGGAACCCGCGCCCGCGACGCAACCCGCAGCGGCCGATGCGCCGCCCTCCACCCGGCAGGGTGGCTGGATCGCCCCCATGCAGACGCCCTACGGCCCGGTGATCATGCAGCAGGACGCGATGCCGCCGCAGCGCGATTACCAGATGAGCCGCGTCATCACCGCCGAAGAAAGAAAGCGCTACCTGCAAATGGCCATGCCGATGATGGCCGGCATGATGCAGTTGGATGCGCGCGAGGCCCTCAACTACATGGTGCTCAAGTACCCGGTGCGGCCCGGCGTCAGTTTCGACGAGGCGGTGCAGTCGCTCAAGCTGCGCGCGAACCGGCTCAACTTCAAGTTCGTCGGCGAGAACCTGATATGGAAGGACTTCCGCGCCGTGCTCGGCGACGACAGCGCGCCGCGCGTGGAGGTGTTCAGCTTCTGCGACATCGCCATTGCCCGCGACCTGTTGAAGATCGTGCCGGAAATGGTGGTATTCCTGCCCTGCCGCATCGCCATCATGGAAGACGCGCAGAAGAACATCTGGGTCCTCACCCTGGACTGGGATTTCACCTGGCTCGACGCCGCCGGCCAGTCGCTCGGCCTCACACCAGAATTGCGCCAGGGCATCGCCGACATCCGTACCAAGATGGACGAGATGATGCGCGCCGCCGCCAACGGCGACATCTGAACCATGCAGCCCTTGAGCGGGCTGCCGTCACGCGGACCTCAATCGAATTCCCGCGTGTAGAACACGTCGAAACTGTTGGGCTGCCCCGCCCTCGCCTCCACGCGCACGTGCGGCGACAACTGGTACATCACCTTGACCGCCTGGTTGAGACCGTCCAGCCCCTGTTCGTAGGACAGGCTGGCGCGCGACGACAGTCGCCTGCCGACGCTGACCACGGTACCGGCGAGATTCTCTCCCTCGCCCGCACGCACCTCGAAACTGTCCAGGCCGAGCGCACCGGCGAGCTGCGCCTGCACGCTGGCCGATTCGGCCTGGCTCAGCAGCGCGCCGGCCGCCAGCTGCAGCAGGGCGAACTCCTGCTGTCCGCCGCCTTCGAGGCCATGGCCCAGCACCAGCCAGGCGAGCTTCTCGGTATCCGGCAGCGGCGGCTCGGAATACAGCGTCACCAGCGGCCGCTGCACGGTGCCGCGCACCTGCACGCCGGCCTTCACTGTCGGCGTCTTGCGCACCGCCAGCACGTCCAGCGCCGGATTGCCGATGGGGCCGGCAAAGCTCAGCACGCCGCGCTCGATTTCCAGGCGCTGGGCGTAGGCGGAATAATGGCCGCGTTCGGCCTGGATGCGGCCTTCCCCGTACAGCGCGGCATTTCGGGCGTATACCCGGAGCTGGCCGCCCAGACGGGCGTCGAGCCCGGCGCCCTTGAACAGGAAGTCATCGCCCAGGCCGAGCTTGAGGTCGAGTTCGAGGGGTATGCGTCTGGCTGCGGATTTTTCGCGCGGCGCCTGGCCCGCCACCACCACGTCTTCGGAAAGCTCTGGGCGGCCCGCTTCCGGCATTTCGATGCGGGCGCGGTCGGCGGTAAGTTCGCCTTCGAGGCGCAGCCGTTTCTGGCTGACGGCGAGACGGGTCACCCCAGACACCGACACGCGCCGGTCGCTGCGGTTGGTGACGGAGAACTTTTCAAAATCCAGCGTCAAGCCTGCCTGCGGGTCCCTGAGTTCGGCTTCGCCACTGAGGGCAATGCGTCCGTTCTGCCCGCGCAGCACGCCCTGTGCAACGCGCACGCGATCGCCGTCGAGAACGAGATCGAGGCTGCCGTCGGCAATCGAAATGCCTTCCTCGGGCATGGCGAAGCGGATTGCCCGCGCCGCGATGCGGCCATCGATGCGCGGCGCAGCAAGGCTGCCGCGGCCTTCGAGTTGCGCGTCGACGCGGGCATCCATGCGCACGCCCACCGGCAGCAGCGGCCGGATCAGGCGCAGGTCGGGCACGTCCAGCTTCGCCGTCCATGCAAGCGGCGCGCTGCGCGGCAGCGTGAAGCCCATTCCCTCGCGCATCAGCACGGCCTGACCGTCTGCCTGCAGGCGGCCGGCTTCGCGGCTGGCCGCCTCGATGCGCGCGGTGACGCGACTGGCCGCCGCATCGAGTTCGAGCGTGAGCGCGCTGAGGCCAAGATCGAGCGCAGGATCGGCAAGGCGCACATCGCCCGACTGCCGGCGCAGGCGCAGCTGGCCGTCGAGCGTGTCGCCAACGCGCAGCTCCCATTCGCCATCGACCCTGAGATCGGTGCTGAGGGGCGGCGGCGCCTGCAGCAACGCGAGCGCGGGCGCCAGCGGCAAGCGGCTCAGGCTGCCCTGGCTGGCGAGCCCGCCGGCATCGCGGCTGAAATGCCCGATCTTCAACTGGCCACCGGCAACAGACAGGGCGAGATCGCTCGCCTGCTGCCGCGCGCGCGACAGTTCGAGCCGGGCCGGGACGAGCAGTTGCATCGGCCATTCGCCCTGCAGCCTGGCCTGTTCGGCGCGCCCGCGCCAGACCAGCGCCGGGTCGAGCCCGCCGGACAGCACTGCATCGAACCGCCACTCGGGCGAAGCGGCCTCCAGGGCGAGACCGTGGGCATTGCGGCGTCCCTGCGCAGTGGCGCGCACCCGGTCCAGATGCCGGCCCGCCAGCGTGATCTCGCGTCCGTCCAGGCGGCCGCTGAAGATGCCGTCGGCGGCAGCCTGCATGTCGAGTTCCAGGTCGAGCACGCCGGCGGCGAGTCCGCCAGGCAGGCGCAGGTCGCGCGCCGTCAGCGTGCCCTCGATCTGCGGCTGGCGCGGATCGCCGCCGAGACTGCCCTGGCTGGCGAGCCGCCCGCCCAGGCCCAGCCTGAGGCGGGCCAGCGC
The DNA here is from genome assembly GCA_008923285.1 of Betaproteobacteria bacterium SCN2. Lineage (GTDB taxonomy): Bacteria > Pseudomonadota > Gammaproteobacteria > Burkholderiales > Thiobacillaceae > UBA6918. The sequence goes on along the minus strand of WBSG01000002.1, from coordinate 45,093 downwards.
CGGCGCGTCGATGTTCCAGGTCAGGCGGTCGCCGGCGCGGCCGTAGGCCCCCTTGAGTTTCGCGGTATTGCCGGCGAGATCGAGATCCACGTCCGCATCCGCGACATGGCGGTTTTCGATGCGCAGCTTGCCGCGGCCGCCGACTGGCCGACCATCGAGTTCGCCAGGCGGCAGGCTGAAGTCGAGGTTGACGCGCAGCTGCGGCGCCAGCGCTCCGCTCGCCTCGCCCCTGGCATTGAGCCGTGCGACCGGGAATCTGCCAAAGCGCGCGGGGTTGATCCGGGTCGCCTCGAAGCCGGCGGAAAATTCCCGGCTGGCATCGAGTTGCAGCAAACCGTGCGCTTCGAGGCGACCGGCCTGGCCGGCAAAGCTCGCCTCCTCGAGGCGCAGCGTGCCGGCGCCATGCACGAGCGCGAAACGGCCCTCGCCCCAGCTTTCCTGCACCTCGCCGGCAAGCTTTTGGCCTGCGGCGTTGCCCGTCAGCCGCAGCACGGTGCGCAGGCGCGTGGCATGGAGGTCGCCATGCAAGCCGGCAAGATCGAGGCGCGGGCTGGAAAGCCTGAGATCCAGGTTCCCATCGCGCCACTGTCCTTCGCCACCGAAGCTTCCGGCCTTGCCCAGATTGATGGCGAGATCGCTGAAATCCGCCTGCTGCAGATCGCCCAGCACGGCGCCGGCTAGGTCCACCAGCGGCAGGCGCTGCTGGTCGATGCGCCCGGGCAGGCGGTTGACGAGGCTGAAGTTGCCAAGCAGCCGTTCGCCCGCCTGGCCTTCGAACACGCCGGCGAAGGCGAGATCGGCGCCGGGCGCCGCCGGCACGAACTGGCGCGGGTCGATACCCTCGCCCGCCACCATCAGCCGCGGCAGGCGGACCGACGCGAACGGCGCAAGCACGCCGCTGGCAAGCAGGCGCATGGCTTCGGCGCCGGCCTCCAGGTTGAAGCGGATTTCGGCCAGCTCTCCCGCCAGGTCCATCTGCGCCGTCACCGGCAGAGGGCCCTGCCGGGCGGCATCGAAGCGTGCGCTCAGATTGAAGGGCGCATCCTTGCCGATTTCCAGCCGCCCGCTCACATCGGCCCACGGCGTACTGGCCGAGGCGTCGCTCAATGCGTAGCGCTCGCCGTCGTCGTCGAGCCGCGCGCGCAGCGTGCGCAAGACGAGGCGGCTTTCGCCGCCGCCGATGTCGAGGCGCGCCAGGTCGAACCTGCGCACCTGCAGAGCGAAGGGCAGGCGCAGGCTGTCGGGCCGGCGGGCCGGGGCAGGATCAGGCTTCAGTTCGGTGACCCGCAGCGTCTGCACGGCAAGCAGATCGACCTCGATGCGCCCTTGCCACAGCGCGCGCGGGTGCCACTCGAAGCGAAGGCTTTCCAGTTCGAAGCGCTTGTAGCCGTCGTTGTAGACCAGCCTGCCGATGGAAAGCGGCGCCCCGAGGTGGCCGTCGATGCCATCGATGCTCAGGCGCTCGCCGCCTGCCGCATCGGCTGCAGCGGCCAGCAGGCGGAAGCCCGTCGCAGTGAAAGCCAGCCAGGCCGCGACGGCGACCGGCAGAAGCAGCGCCGCCAGCAGGTAGGCCAGCCGCCTCGCGGTGCGCCTCAAAACGACACCCCGAGCGAGAAATGCAGGCGGAACTCGTCGACTTCCTCGCCATAGGCGAGGTCGAGATTGATCGGCCCCACCGGCGAGCGGTAGCGCGCGCCCACGCCATAGCCGAACACCGGCGACAGGCTGCCCGGGCTGTCGGCGGCGTCGCCGGCGTCGACGAACACGGCCATGCCCCAGTTGCCTTCGAAGAAATGGTTGTACTCCACGCTGCCGGTGGCGAGGTAGCGCACCGAAGCCGTGCCGCCCTCGAGCGTGCGCCCGAGGCTCTGGTAGGCATAGCCGCGCACCGAGTTGTCGCCGCCGGCGCGGAACAGGAAATCCGTGGGGATGCCGGCGCGCGTGTCCGCCAGCACGCTACCCAGCTCGCCGCGCAGGATCAGGCGGCCCTTCGCCCCGGCGCGGAAATACTGGGTATGCCTGCCGTACAGGCGGATGAAGCTGGTGTCGGACAGCAGCGGCGCGGCGGCGGCGCCGGCCTGCAGCGTCAACACATGGCCGCTGCGCGGGTAGAAGGCGCGCGCCGGCACCTCGCGCCGGGTCCAGCTGTAGTGCGCGGTGAGCGCCTGGTTGCGCGCGCTCACCACATCGCCGATTTCCTGTTCCTCGGTCTGGTATTGCAGGGCCATGGTGGTTTCGATGTTGCCGCGCGCCTGGCTGCGCTTGGCCGCCAGCAGCCAGGCGCGGGTTTCCTGCCCCTCGATGTCCTCGTGCTTGAGCTGGGCGCCGAGGCTGTTTTCATAGCCCAGGGCGTCGCGCGGCCAGGCGAGTTCGGCCGCGCCGGACTGCCGCGCCATTTCCAGGCGCGCATCCAGCTTCAGGCGCAGCCCGCGCTCGGCCACGTCGCGCGCGAGCCACTCGCCCTGCACCCGCGCCCCGGTGTCGGTGCTGTAGCCGGCGCCTATGCTGAAGCGCTTCTCCGGGCGCTCCACCACTTCGATGCGCACCGGCACCGCGGCTGCCTGTTCGGGATCCGGCTCGATGCGCACGGTCGCATGCGTGTAATAGCCGCTCGCCTCCAGCGCCATCTGGTAATCCAGCAGGTCCTGCTGACGGTAAGGCTGGCCGGACTTGATCGGGCTCAGGTGGCGGATGATGGATTCCGGATAGCGCTGCACGCCGCTGATCACGGGCATGCCATAGAAGAACGCCGGCCCGCTGTCGACCGTCACGTTGAGGTCGGCCGCCCGTGCCTCCGGGTCGATGCGTGCCTCGCTCGCGACGATGCGCGCCGCCGGATAACGCACCGACAGCAGCGGGCGCAGCAGTGCGGACTTGGCGGCATCCCAGTCGGCCTGGCGAAAGGGCATGTCGGGACGCAGGCTGAACGAACGCTCGGCCCAGGCGCGCATCCTCGATTCGGGTTCGTCGGCCAGCGCGCCGAGGAAATCGACTCTCAGTGCCCGCACACGCGTGCGCGGACCCGGCGTGATCGTGTAGCGCAGGGTCCAGTCTGCACCCGCGCGCGTCATGCTGCCCTCGATGCGCGGCGAAAAATAGCCTTCCGTCGCCAGCAGTCCGCGTGCGCTGGCCTCGCTCAGGCCATGCAGGCGACTGACCTCGGATTCGTCCAGCGCCTCGCCCAGGCGCGCGGCGCGCGCGGCATCCAGGTGCTGATCGAGCAATGCCTTGAGATCCTCCGGCGCCTCGACCTCGACCGTCAGCGCGTACACCGGCCCCGCGCACAATGCGGCGGCCAGGAACAGCATGGACAGCAGGCGAAAAACGGGCAAATCGGCTCGCTATGGCAAGGAAAGGTTCGATTTTAGGGCGGCGTCACCCGTCCGACATGAAAAAGGCGGGGAATATCCCCGCCTTTTCTGTTTTCGCGCCGCTCAGGCCGCCTGTACCAGCGTTCCCTTGTCGAACACGATCCTGCCGTCGCGCGCATCCACGCGGATGACATCCTTGGCGGCGAAGTGCCCGGAGAGGATTTCCTTCGCCAGCGGGTTCTCGATCTGGCTCTGGATCGCGCGCTTCAGCGGCCGCGCGCCGAACACCGGGTCGAAGCCGGCCTTGGCGATTTCCGTCACCGCCGCGTCGCTCACTTCCAGATTCATTTCCATGCGCGCCAGGCGCTGTTCCAGGTATTTCAACTGGATCTTGGCGATGGAGGCGATGTGCGCTTCGCCCAGGGCGTGGAACACCACGACCTCGTCGATGCGGTTGATGAACTCGGGACGGAAGTAGTTCTTCACCTCGGCCATGACCGCGAGCTTGACGACCTGGTAATCGTCGCCGGCCATCTGCTGGATCATCTGCGAGCCCAGGTTGGAAGTCATGACGATGACGGTGTTCTTGAAGTCCACGGTGCGGCCCTGGCCGTCGGTCATGCGGCCGTCGTCCAGCGCCTGCAGCAGCACGTTGAACACGTCCGGGTGCGCCTTCTCGACTTCGTCGAGCAGGATCACGCTGTAGGGCTTGCGGCGCACGGCCTCGGTGAGATAGCCGCCCTCTTCATAACCCACGTAGCCGGGCGGTGCGCCGATCAGGCGCGCGACCGAATGCTTCTCCATGAACTCACTCATGTCGATGCGGATCATGTGCTCTTCCGAATCGAACAGGAAACCGGCCAGCGCCTTGCACAGCTCGGTCTTGCCGACGCCGGTGGGGCCGAGGAACAAGAACGAGCCATAGGGCCGGTTGGGATCGCCCAGGCCGGCACGCGAACGGCGGATGGCGTCGGACACCAGGCGCACTGCTTCATCCTGCCCGACCACGCGCTCGTGCAGCGCGTCTTCCATGTGCATGAGCTTGTCGCGCTCGCCTTCCATCATCTTGGACACGGGGATGCCGGTGGCGCGCGACACCACCTCGGCGATTTCCTCCGCGCCCACTTGCGTGCGCAGGAGTTTCAGCGCCGGGCCTTCGCCGCTGGCTTCGGCATGCTTCAGCTGCGCTTCCAGCTGCGGCAGCTTGCCATACTGGATCTCGGCGAGCTTGTCGAACTGGCCCTTGCGCTGCAGTTCGGCCATCTCGATCTTCAAGCGGTCGATTTCCTCCTTGATGTGGGCGGCGCCATGTACCTGGGCCTTCTCCGCCTTCCACACTTCCTCGAGGTCGGCATATTCCCTGCTGAGTCGAGCGATTTCATCCTCGATCAGGGCGAAGCGTTTTTGCGAGGCCTCGTCCTTTTCCTTCTTCACCGCCTCGCGTTCGATCTTGAGCTGGATCAGGCGGCGATCGAGCTTGTCCATGGACTCGGGCTTGGAGTCGATTTCCATCTTGATGCGGCTGGCCGCCTCGTCGATGAGGTCGATGGCCTTGTCGGGCAGGAAGCGGTCGGTGATGTAGCGATGGGAGAGTTCGGCCGCGGCGACGATGGCCGGGTCGGTGATCTCGACGCCGTGGTGCAGTTCGTACTTTTCCTGCAGGCCACGCAGGATGGCGATGGTGTCCTCCACCGAAGGCTCGTCCACCATGACCTTCTGGAAGCGGCGCTCCAGCGCGGCGTCCTTCTCGATGTACTTGCGGTATTCATCCAGGGTGGTGGCGCCGATGCAGTGCAGTTCGCCGCGCGCCAGCGCCGGCTTCAGCATGTTGCCGGCGTCCATGGCGCCTTCGGCCTTGCCGGCGCCGACCATGGTATGTATCTCATCGATGAAGAGGATGATGCGCCCCTCGTCCTGGGCGACTTCCTTCAACACGGCCTTGAGGCGCTCCTCGAACTCGCCGCGATACTTGGCCCCTGCCAGCAGGCCGGCCATGTCCAGCACCAGCACTTTCTTGTCCTTCAGAGTCTCCGGCACTTCGCCATTCACGATTCTTTGGGCGAGACCTTCGACGATGGCGGTCTTGCCCACGCCGGGCTCGCCGATCAGCACCGGGTTGTTCTTGGTGCGGCGCTGCAGGACCTGGATGGCGCGGCGGATCTCGTCGTCGCGGCCGATCACTGGATCGAGCTTGCCCTGTACTGCGCGCTCGGTGAGGTCGAGGGTGTATTTCTTCAGCGCCTCGCGCTGACCCTCGGCTTCCTGGCTCTGCACCGCCTCGCCGCCGCGCACCGTGTTGATGGCCTGCTCCAGGGCGGCACGCGTGACGCCGTGTTGTTTCATCTGGCGGCCGAGCTCGCCCTTGTCTTCCAGCGCGGCAAGCAGGAACAGCTCGCTGGCGATGTAGGCGTCGCCGCGCTTCTGCGCTTCCCTGTCGGTGAGGTTCAAGAGATTGTTGAGGTCGCGCGAAATGGTGACGTCGCCGCCGTGGCCCTCGACCCTGGGCAGGCGCGCGATGGCCTCCTCGATGCCATTCTTCAGCGCCGGCACGCGTGCGCCGGCCTTGGCCAGCAAGCCGGAGGCGCCGCCGCCTTCCTGGTCGAGCAACGCAGCCATGAGGTGCAGGGGCTCGATGAACTGCTGGTCGGAGCCGACGGCATAGCTTTGCGCGTCGGCGATGGCCTGCTGGAACTGGGTGGTGAGTTTGTCGAAACGCATGGGGTCCCGCCTTCAATCAAAATTGACACTATTGCCAATGTGGGGAAGTCAGGGCGATTTTCAAGCGAAAGATTGAACAAAGGGGACATGAGGGCATGAAGAAAACCTCACTCCCCGAATCGTTTTTAGTCACCCCTCCTGTCCTCTTGGCCTCTTTGCAAGATTTCAGTGCCTCTCGGGGCTTGATTTCCGGATAATCGCGGCATGAACATGCACCCCTTCATTTCCGGCCTCTCCCCCGAGGAAACCCGCAGGCTGCAGGAAGCCGTGTTGCTGAACACGGCCGCCGCCCTCGAGGAGGACATCGGCACGGGCGACCTCACCGCGAGCCTGCTGCCCGCCGACCGCCGCGCGCATGCCCGCGTCATCAGCCGCGAAGACGCCGTGCTGTGCGGCAAGGCCTGGTTCGAGGCCTGTTTCCATGCGATCGACGCGCGCGCGGCCATCCGCTGGCACGCGCGCGAAGGCGAACCCATGCACGCCGGCCAGTTGCTGTGCGAGGTGGATGGCAATGCCCGCGCCTTGCTCTCGGCCGAGCGGCCGGCGCTCAACTTCCTGCAGACCTTGTCCGGCACCGCCACGCTGACGCGGCGCTATGCCGAAAAGGTCCGCGATACCGGCGCAGTGGTCATGGACACGCGGAAGACCCTGCCCGGCCTGCGCCTCGCCCAGAAATACGCCGTGCGCGCGGGCGGCGGCGCCAACCAGCGCTCGGGCCTCTACGACGGCATCCTCATCAAGGAGAACCACATCGCTGCCGCCGGCGGCATCGCCGAGGTGCTGCAGGCGGCTTTCGCGCTCGACACCAGGGTGCCGATCCAGATCGAGGTCGAGAATCTGGACGAACTCGAACAGGCCCTGACCGCGGGCGCGAGGCTGATCCTGCTCGACAACTTCGGCCTCGACGAATTGCGTGCGGCGGTTGCGCTGGCCGATGGCCGCGCCATGCTGGAAGCATCCGGCAACATCACCCTCGACAACATCCGCGCCGTGGCGGAAACCGGCGTGCAGCGCATTTCCATCGGCAGCCTGACCAAGCACGTGCGGGCGGTCGACCTCTCGATGCGGATTGCTACCCTCTAGCCCCCTGGTAAACCGCGGATTTCGCGGAGGACGCCGAGTGTTAAGGCAAACGACACAGAGGTAACAAAGGCAGCAGAGAAATTCGCAAAGAGACGGATTTCCTCTGTTTACTCTGCTTCCTCTGTGTAAATGTCTGCTTTGGATTGCCCACTGAATACCATGCCTTCCTCAGCGTCCTCCGCGAACCCCGCAGTCAAACAAAAAAGTATTGATAATTGTTCTCATTAGCGTATAGAATGGCTCCAGTTCGTGGCCGGCCCCGGCCGCAACGCATTTTCAAGGAGCCAAACATGCGCAACATGATGACCAAGCTGGCCGGCGGCCTGATCGCCGTGCTGGCCCTGAACGCGGTATCGGCCGAGGAAGTCGTGGTTTATTCCGCCCGCAACGAGCAACTGATCAAGCCGCTGTTCGACGCCTACACCAAGGAAACCGGCGTAAAGGTGAAATTCGTCACCGACAAGGAAGGTCCGCTGCTCGCCCGCCTCAAGGCCGAGGGCGCGAACACCCCGGCCGACATGCTGATGACGGTGGATGCCGGCAACCTGTGGCAGGCCTCCGAAGAGGGGCTGCTGCGTCAGGTGAAATCCGCGGCGCTCGGCGCCAACGTGCCGGCCCACCTGCGCGACCCCGACAACGAGTGGTTCGGTCTGTCGATCCGCGCCCGCACCCTCATCTACAACAAGGACAAGGTCAAGCCCGCCGACCTGTCCACCTATGAAGATCTCGCCAATCCCAAGTGGAAGAACCGCCTGTGCCTGCGCACCTCGAAGAAGGTCTACAACCAGTCGCTGGTGGCCATGATGATTCACGAACATGGCGAAGGCAAAACCGAGGACATCGTCCAGGGCTGGGTCAACAACCTCGCCGCCCCGCCCTTCCCCGACGACACCAAGGCCATGGAAGCCGTGGCCGCCGGCCAGTGCGACGTGACCCTGGTCAACACCTATTACTACGGCCGCCTGATGGAGAAAAAGCCCAACCTGCCGCTGGGCATCTTCTGGCCCAACCAGAATGCCAAGGCCAAGGACGCCGGCGTGCACGTCAACATTTCCGGCGCGGGCATCACCCGGCACGCCAAGAACCCGGCCGGCGCCATCAAGCTGATGGAATGGCTGTCCTCGGAAAAGGCGCAGAACCTCTACGCCGACAGCAACATGGAATATCCGGTCAACCCCAAGGTGAAGCCTGACGCCGCCGTGGCCGCCTGGGGCAGCTTCAGGCAGAACCTGATCAACGTGAAGCAGGCCGGCGCCCTGCAGGCCCAGGCCGTGAAGCTGATGGACCGCGTGGGCTACAAGTAATGGCGGCCCGCCAGTGAGCAGTCCGAACGGAAGGATATAATCCGGCCCATGCCTGCCGAATCTTCCGTTCTGTCCGCAAATACGCCCGCCAAATTCAAACCAGCGGGCGTATTTGCTTTTGCACGCCCGGGCGGCTGGGGCGCGGTGGCGCTCGTCATCGCGCTGCTCACGGTGATCCCGGTGGCGGTGATCTTCTCCGCCTGGCTCACGCCCGAAGCCGACATCCTCGGCCACCTCACCGAGTTCGTGCTGCCGGAACTGCTGGCCAACACCTTCTGGCTGCTGCTGGGCGTCGGCATCGGCGTCACGGTTCTCGGCGTATCGCTGGCCTGGCTCACTGCCATGTGCGAATTTCCGGGCAGGAAGTTCTTCTCCTGGGCCCTGCTCCTGCCGCTGGCCGTGCCGGCCTACGTGCTGGCCTTCGTCATGATCGGCCTGCTCGACTACACCGGCCCGCTGCAGACCTGGCTGCGCGAAGCCTTCGGTCCCATGCAGCTGCCGCAGATCCGTTCGCGCGGCGGCGTCATCTTCGTCATGTCGCTGGCGCTCTATCCCTACGTATATCTCATCGCGCGCAATGCCTTCCTCACCCAGGGACGCGCGGCACTGGAAGCCGCACAGTCGCTGGGTCTGAACCGCTGGCAGGGGTTTCGCCGCGTGGCGCTGCCGATGGCGCGGCCCTGGATCGCCGCCGGCCTGATGCTGGCGCTGATGGAAACGCTGGCCGACTTCGGCACCGTCGCCATCTTCAACTACGACACTTTCACCACCGCCATCTACAAGGCCTGGTTCTCGCTGTTTTCGCTGTCCGCCGCCTCGCAGCTTTCGTCCATCCTCATCCTGTTCGTGCTGATCCTGGCGCTCGCCGAGCAGCGCACGCGCAGCCACATGAAGTACGGCGGCGTCGGCCGTGCCGCCAGCCACGACCGCATCCATCTCTCCCGCAGGCAGGCGCTGCTGGCCACGTCATACGCCGGCCTGGTGTTCGCCATCGCCTTCCTGATCCCGCTCGTGCAGTTGCTGCTGTGGACAAGTGAGGTCGCCGCCACCGACCTCGACAGCCGCTACTGGGAATTCGTGCGCAATTCGCTGTGGCTGTCCGGCCTCGGCGCCGCCATCGTCTGCGTGCTCGCTCTGTTGCTGGGCTATGCCGGCAGGCAGAAACCCGGCCAGTTCATGCAACTGGTACAAAGGGTCGCGACGATCGGCTATGCCTTCCCCGGCACGGTGCTGGCGGTGGGCGTTTTCATTCCCGTGGCCTGGCTCGACAATGTCATTATCGACCTGCTCAAGTCCCAGGGCTGGCAGGGCACCGAAGTGCTGAAGGGCACCCTGCTGGTGATGCTGCTGGCCTATGCCGTGCGCTTCCTGGCGGTAGGTTTCGGGCCGGTGGACTCCGGTCTGCAGCGCGTCACCCGCAACATCGACGAGGCCGCGCGCGTCATGGGCACGAGCACGCTGTCGCTGCTGTCGCGCGTGCACCTGCCCATGCTCAGGACCAGCCTGTTCACCGCTGCGGCGCTGGCCTTCGTCGACATCATGAAGGAGATGCCCATCACCCTGATGACCCGCCCCTTCGGCTGGGACACGCTGGCGGTACGGGTATTCGAAATGACCGCCGAGGGCGAGTGGGAACGTGCCGCCCTGCCCTCGGTCGCCATCATACTGGCTGGCCTCATCCCCATCATTTTCCTGGCCGGCCGCGGAGAGAACACACATGCTTAAACTCGACCAGGTCTCGCAGGCCTACGGCTCACGCGAGGTAGTGAAAAACCTGTCCTTCGACCTTATCCCGGGGCAGATCGGTTGCCTGCTCGGTCCTTCGGGCTGCGGCAAGACCACGGTGCTGCGCTGCATCGCCGGCTTCGAGCCGGTCGCCGCCGGCCATATCGAAATCGGCGGCGAAACCGTGAGCAGCCCGGCACGCCGGACGCCGCCGGAAAGGCGCCAGATCGGCATGGTGTTCCAGGACTACGCGCTGTTCCCGCACCTCACCGTGGCGGGCAACATCGCCTTCGGCCTCGGCGCCCTCGGCAAGGAGGCAAGGCAAACCCGCGTGGACGAACTGCTGGCGCTGACCGGCCTGCTGGAGAACGCCAACAAGTACCCGCACCAGCTCTCCGGCGGCCAGCAGCAGCGCGTGGCGCTGGCGCGCGCGCTGGCCCCGCGACCGCGCCTGCTGCTGATGGATGAACCGTTTTCCAATCTGGATGTGGAACTGCGCGAACGCCTGACCCAGGAAGTGCGCGACATCCTCAGGCGCGAAGGCATGACCGCGCTCATCGTGACCCACGACCAGAACGAGGCCTTTGCGCTGGCTGACGTGGTCGGGGTGATGCACGAGGGCATCATCCAGCAGTGGGATACGCCCTACAACCTCTACCACCAGCCGGCCAACCGCTTCGTCGCCGACTTCGTCGGCCAAGGCGTGTTCCTGCCGGGCATGGTGCTCAACAACGAGATGGTGGAAATCGAACTGGGCGTGCTGCACGGCATGATCCCCACCGACTGCGACGCCACCGGCTGCGGGCAGTGCGTGCACGACTGCTATGTCGACGTGCTTTTGCGGCCGGACGACATCGTGCACGACGACGAAAGCCTGCTCATAGCGGAAGTCGAGAACAAGGCCTTCCGCGGCGCCGATTTCCTCTACACCCTCAAGCTGCCGAGCGGCGCCAGGGCGTTGTCACTGGTGCCTTCGCACCACGACCACGCCATCGGCGAAATGATCGGCATCAAGCTGGCGGTGGATCACGTCGTGGCCTACCGCCGCGTTACCCCCGGCGCGCCCGGGTAACGACAGGCGGGTTCCCCGGCCAGCAGCATCATTGCTGCTGCGGCAGCATGGCCAGCAAGCCGTTGAGACGCCGCACGAAGCTCGCCGGGTCGTCAAGCTGCCCGCCTTCCGCAAGCAGCGCCTGTTCGAACAGCAGATTGGCCCAGTCGGCAAAGCGTCCTTCATCGGATTCGCCGTTCATGCGCGTGACCAGGGCATGGGCCGGGTTGACTTCCAACGTGGGCTTCAGGGTGGGCGCAGCCTGCCCGGCTGCCTTCAGCAGGCGTGCAAGATTTGCGCTCATGTCGCCCTCCCCGCTAACGAGGCAGGCGGGCGAGTCGGTGAGGCGGTGGGTGACGCGCACTTCCTTCACGCGTTCGCCGAGCGCGGACTTGATGCGCTCGATGAGTGGCTTCAGCGACGCCTCGGCTTCCTTCTGCGCGGCCTTCTCGGCTTCGTCCTCGAGGTCACCGAGATCGAGCCCGCCCCTGGCCACCGACTTCAATGGCCTGCCGTCGAACTCGGTGAGATTGCTCATCAGCCATTCGTCGACGCGATCCGACAGGAGCAGCACCTCGATGCCCTTCCTGCGGAAGATTTCCAGATGCGGGCTGTGTCTGGCGGCGGCGAAACCGTCTGCGGTAATGTAGTAGATCGCGCTCTGGCCTTGCCTCATTCGGCCGATGTAATCCTTGAGCGAGACCACTTGCGCATCGGTATCGGCATGGGTGGAGGCGAAGCGGAGCAAGCCGGCTATTCTTTCGCGGTTGGCGAAATCCTCGCCCGGGCCTTCCTTCATGACCTTGCCAAAGTGCTTCCAGAACGCGGCGTACTGCTCGGGCTGGTTCGCCGCCAGTTCTTCGAGCATGCCAAGCACTTTCTTCACCGAGCCGGCCTTGATGGCTTCGATGTCGCGGCTCGACTGCAGGATTTCGCGCGACACGTTCAAGGGCAGGTCGGAGGAGTCGATCACGCCGCGAATGAACCTCAAATAAGCCGGCATCAGCTGTTCGGCGTCGTCCATGATGAAGACGCGGCGCACGTAGAGCTTGATGCCGTGCCGGCGCTCGCGGTCGTAAAGGTCGAACGGCGCGTGCGACGGCAGGTAAAGCAGCGAGATGTATTCCTGCTTGCCCTCGACGCGGTTGTGCGACCAGGCGAGCGGCGGTTCGAAGTCGTGGGCGACGTGCTTGTAGAACTCGCGGTATTCGTCGTCGGTGACGTCCTTCTTGGCGCGCGCCCACAGGGCGGAGGCCTTGTTGACGGTCTCGTCCTCGCCGGTGGGCGTCTCGACGCCGTCCTTCCATTCCGTCTTCTTCATCACGATGGGCAGGGTGATGTGGTCGGAATAGGTGCGGATGACGGACTTGATCTTCCAGTCGGAGAGAAATTCGTCCTCGCCTTCGCGCAGATGCAGCACGATCTCGGTGCCGCGCGCGGGTTTGTCGACGGTTTCCAGCGTGTAGTCGCCGGCGCCGGCGGATTCCCAGCGCACGCCGTGCTCGGCGGTGAGGCCGGCGCGGCGGGTAGTCAGCGTCACGCGGTCGGCGACGATGAAGGCGGAATAGAAGCCGACGCCGAACTGGCCGATCAGCGCGGCGTCCTTCTTCTGGTCGCCGGAAAGCCGGCTGAAGAACTCGCGCGTGCCGGATTTTGCAATCGTGCCGATGTGGTCGATGACTTCCTGCCGGCTCATGCCGATGCCGTTGTCGCTGATGGTGAGCGTGCGCGCCTCGCGGTCGAAGGCGATGCAGATCTTCAGATCAGGGTCGTTCTCGAACAGCGCGGCGTCGGACAAGGCCTCGAAGCGCAGCTTGTCGGCGGCGTCGGAGGCGTTGGAAATGAGTTCGCGCAGGAAAATGTCCTTGTTGGAATACAAGGAATGGATCATCAGCTGCAGGAGCTGTTTGACTTCGGCCTGGAAGCCCAGGGTTGCTTTGCTGCTGGCGGTAGACATGACTTAATTTCTCCCGTCTAAGTACGAATCAGGTGGGGAAAAACTAAGGGCGAGCACAGCCCCTTTCAAGACCCTGCTTGTGCGTAGCCCCATGGACCGGAATTGCCACGGTCCCCGCCGCCGGGCAAAACGCAACCCGCGGATTCCGGGGCCTCGCCGCTAGATACGTGAAGGTTCCAGCGTGCCGTCGAGGTTGAGGTCGTCGCAGTAGTCGAGAAAATCGCCTCGCAGGGTCGAGAAATGCGTACCGGCGGGAATGCCCACGGTCATCTGCACCGAGAACATGGGCGCGCCGGTGTGCGCGGCCGGGTAGGTGCTGGTGTTGAGTTCCTCGATGTTGATGCCGCGCCGGGCGAAGAAGCTGGACAGCTTGTTGACGATGCCGGGATGGTCCATGGCCACGACCTCGACGTGATACGGCACCATGGGCTTGGTCAGGGAGCGCTCGCGCGTGCGCTTGCAGACAATGGCGAGATTCAGGTGCTCGCCGATCGAGGGCATCAGGTCTTCGAGCTTGGACAGCGCGTTCCACGGCCCCGATACCAGCATTAGAATGGCGAACTGGCCGCCCAGCACGGCCATGCGGCTGGCCTCGATGTTGGCGCCGGCATCGAGAATGCGGTTGGTGAAGCGCTCGACCAGGCCGACGCGGTCTTCGCCGTTGGCGGTGATGACGAGGTATTCGGAATTCGCTGAGGTGTTCATCTCGATGCTCTGGCCTTATTCGGTAACGTGCAATTATACGTTCTGCATTGGCCGTCAGTACGCTCGCCTACTCCCCGCGCCGGAACCATTTGTCCAGTTCGGCGAGGCTCACCTGGAACCAGGTGGGCCGGCCGTGGTTGCACTGGCCGGCGCGCTCGGTGGCTTCCATTTCCCTCAATAGCGCATTCATCTCGGGAATGGAGAGCCTGCGGTTGGCGCGCACCGCGCCGTGGCATGCAAGCGTGCCCAGGAGCTCATTGCGGCGTTCCGTGACGAGGCGCGACACGCCGTAGTCGCGAATTTCCCGCAGCAGGTCGCGCGTCAGCGCCAGCGGGTCGGCATCCTTGAGCAGCGCCGGCACCGCGCGCACGGCAACGGCATTGACGGCAAGGGGGTGGATGTCGAAGCCGATGCCGGCAAGCGCCTCGTGATGATCGCCGATGGCGGCGACATCGCGCTCGTCCGCCGTCACCGTGACCGGAATCAGCAGGGCCTGAGTCGGGACATTTTTCGCGTCCAGCGCGCATTTGAGCTTCTCGTACACCACGCGCTCGTGCGCGGCATGCATGTCGACCAGCACCAGGCCCCTGGCGTTCTGCGCCAGCACGTAGACGCCGTGCAACTGGCCAAGGGCGAAACCGAGCGGATAATCGTGTCCGGCCTCATCTGCGGCAGGAGCGGTTGCGGGTTCGCGCGCGAGCGTTTCATAAAATGCCAGCGCCTCGCGCGCGCCGAGCTGCATGCCGGACTGGACCCCGGTCCCGCGCCATCCGTCGGAGCGTTCCGATGCGGCCGGCGGCATGGCGAAGGCAGGCTGACTGTTCTGCACCGGCGCCTGGTGCACGGCCGCGCGCGATTCTGCCGCGCTGCCGGACAGCGCGCGCTCGATGGCGTGGAACAGGAACTGGTGCACGCCGCGCGAGTCGCGGAAGCGAACCTCGGTCTTGGCCGGATGCACATTGACGTCCACGCCCTCGGGCGGCAGGTTGAAGAACAGCGCATAGGCCGGGTGGCGGTCATGGTGCAGGATGTCGCGGTAGGCCTCGCGCAGGGCATGCGCCACCACCTTGTCGCGCACGAAGCGGCCATTGACGAAGACGTACTGCGCGTCGCGCCCGCTTTTCGAATAGGCTGGCAGCGCGGCCATGCCCTGCAAGCTCAGCGCCCCGGCCCGTTCGTCGACCGCCACCGCAGCCGCCACGAACTCTTCTCCCAGCACCGCGCCGATGCGCTGGTCCAGCGCTTGCGCCGGATAGCGCAGCTGGATCCTGCCGTTGTGGGCGAGGGTGAAGGCCACATCCGGGCGCGACAGCGCCATGCGACGCACGACCTCGGCGCAATGCGCATACTCGGTTGCCTCGGATTTAAGGAACTTGCGCCGCGCCGGGGTGTTGAAAAACAGGTCGGCCACGGTCACCGTGGTGCCGGCGGCCAGCGCGGCAGGCCTCACCACGCCGGGGGCCGCGCCCTCGGCCTCGATCTGGCTGGCATGCGACGCCCCCCGGCTGCGGCTGGCAAGCGACACGCGCGCAACCGAGGCCATGCTGGCGAGCGCCTCGCCGCGGAAACCCAGGCTGGCCACGCGCTCCAAATCCTCGAGCGCGCCGATCTTGCTGGTGGCGTGGCGCGCCAGCGCCAGCGGCAGTTCGGCGGCGGTGATGCCGGCGCCGTCGTCCTGTACCGACAGCAGCCTGGCGCCGCCCTGCTCCAGTCTGACGTCTATCCTGGTCGCGCCGGCATCGAGACTGTTCTCGATCAGTTCCTTCAGTGCCGAGGCGGGGCGCTCGACCACCTCGCCGGCAGCGATCTGGGAAACGAGAATGTCGGGGAGAATCTGAATGGCGCGCATGCCGAATTATATTCGGCATGCGCCGTTGACGCTGTACGCGATCGGCAGCCGGGCAAGCCGCCCGGGATCACATTTCGCGCGCGACTTTTGTCGTT
The DNA here is from genome assembly GCA_008923285.1 of Betaproteobacteria bacterium SCN2. Taxonomy (GTDB): domain Bacteria; phylum Pseudomonadota; class Gammaproteobacteria; order Burkholderiales; family Thiobacillaceae; genus UBA6918. Next base: position 29,295 of record WBSG01000002.1, on the reverse strand, counting down.
CTGCCTGCCGGCGGATGCTTGTCGAAATAGGCCTTGATGCCGTTCAGCATGGCATTGGCCAGCTTGTCCTGATAGGCCTCGTCGTTCAGGCGCTTTTCCTCTTCCGGATTGGAAATGAACGCGGTCTCGACCAGGATGGAAGGAATGTCCGGCGCCTTCAGCACGGCGAATCCCGCCTGTTCCACTTCACGCTTGTGCAGGGTGTTGACCGAGCCGATTTCCTTGAGCACGTAGTCGGCGAGCCTGAGGCTGTCGTTGATGGTGGCAGTCTGCGACAGATCAATCAGGGTGCGCTTGAGGTATTTGTCCTTGACGTCAATGTTGACGCCGCCGATCAGGTCAGCATCGTTTTCGCGCTTGGCCAGCCAGCGCGCCGCCGCCGACGTGGCGCCGTTTTCCGACAGCGCGAATACCGAGGAGCCGCGCGCTTCCGGCCGCATGAACGCATCGGCATGCACCGAGACGAAAAGGTCGGCCTTGACCGCGCGCGCCTTGTTCACCCGCTCGTGCAGGGGAATGAAATAATCGCCGTCACGGGTAAGGTAGGCGCGCATGTTGGGCTCGGCGTCGATCTTTTCCTTGAGCTTGCGCGCAATCTTGAGGGTGATGTGCTTTTCCCTGCTGCCGTTGGCGCCGATCGCGCCCGGATCTTCGCCGCCGTGCCCCGCATCGATGGCAACCACCATCAGGCGGTTGAATTTCGGCATCGCATTGGCGGGCTTCGGCGCGACGGAGGCGTTGTTGACAGCGGCCTTCCCGGCCGGCTCCGCCTGGGCCTGCGCCTGGGCTGCGCCATACAGGTCGATGACCAGCCTATGCCCATACTCCCCCATGGGATTCAGGGAAAACACGGAGGGATTGACCGTTGTCTTGAGTTCGAACACCAGGCGCATCACGCCAGGTCGGTTCACCGCGCTGCGCACGTTGACCACGAAGGGGTCGGTCTCGCTGACCATCGCGGGCAGGCCCGCCAGGGTTTCACTCCGGTCGAGGCCTTCGACATCGATCACGAAGCGCTCGGGGTTGCTCAGGGTGAAATGCCTGAACTTGAGCGGCGCGTCGGATTCAAGGGTGATGCGGGTGTAGTCCGGCGAAGGCCACATGCGGGCAGCCGTCAACGTGCCCGCGTATACGCTCAGGTTGATCAGCGCCAAGGCCAGCCATGCTATGAATCGAATCCCTGCCATGCGTGTAGCTCCTTCCTGCCTTGTGCGGAAAGCGCCTCGATGCGCGCCGTCCTGCCCTCGCCCGCCATTTCCAGGAAAATTTCCAGATCCGGCCTGGGCAGCAGTCCCCTGGCCTTTTCCGGCCATTCCACGATACAGAGCGTGCCGGCGTTGCAGTCGTCGCGAAAGCCTGCATCCAGCCACTCTCTCGGGTCCATCATCCTATACAAATCATAGTGTTGCAAGATAAATCTAGACAAATCGTAAGATTCGACCAGGGTATATGTTGGACTTTTGACACGCCCTGCATAACCGAGCGCACGCAGGATGCCCCGCACCAGGGTGGTTTTGCCCGCGCCGAGGTCGCCGCGCAGGTATACCACCCAGCCCGGCTTCAGCAAGTCGGCAAGTTTCGCCCCCAGCGCCAGCGTCGCGGCCTCGTCGGGCAGCGACAGGCGGATGGCGGCGGTATCATCGGTCTTATGCATGATTCGGTCGACTATACAAAACTGGCGCATGATATTCGCAACTGGGGCCGCGAGCTCGGCTTTGCCGACATCGGCATCAGCGGCATCGCCTTGCAGGCAGCCGAGCAGAAACTGCTGGACTGGCTGGACAAGGGCTATCACGGTGACATGGATTATATGGCCGCCCACGGCAGCAAGCGCACGCGACCACACGAGCTGATCCCGGGCACGCTCAGTGTCATCAGCGCGCGCCTGCCCTACTGGCCGCAGGCTGCCGCGCCCGCCGATGCCGTGCTGAACGATCCCGCGCTCGCCTATGTGTCGCGCTATGCGCTGGGCCGCGACTACCACAAGGTGCTGCGCGACCGCCTGCAAAAACTGGCAAGCCGCATCGAAACCGCCATCGGGCGATTTTCATATCGGGTATTCACCGACTCCGCGCCGGTCATGGAAGTGGCGCTGGCGGCACAGACGCAACTGGGCTGGCGCGGCAAGCACACGCTGCTGCTGAACCGTGAAGCCGGTTCGTATTTCTTCCTCGGCGAAATCTACGCCAGCCTGCCGCTGCCGCCCGACGATGCCGCCTCCGCCCATTGCGGCACCTGTACTGCCTGCCTCGGCGCCTGCCCCACGCGCGCCTTCGTCGCGCCCTACGTGCTGGATGCTCGGCGCTGCATTTCCTATCTCACCATCGAACACAAGGGCAGCATTCCGCTCGAACTCAGACCATTGATGGGCAACCGCATCTACGGCTGCGACGACTGCCAGCTCGCCTGCCCGTGGAACCGCGAGGCAAGGCCTGGCGCCGTGGCGGACTTTGCGCCGCGCCACGGCCTGGATGCCGCTGCACTGGTCGAGCTCTTTTGTTGGGACGAGGAAACCTTCCTGAAACGCATGGAAGGCTCGCCCATTCGCCGCATCGGGCATGAAAAATGGCTGCGCAACATCGCGGTCGCGCTCGGCAACGCCCCGCCTTCGCCAGCGGCGATCAGCGCGCTGCAGGCACGCAACCGGCACCCGTCAGCGCTGGTGCGCGAACATGTGGCCTGGGCGCTCGCCCGGCTCGAGGAGGCGCACTGAGCCGGCGGCTCCTCACGCGCTGCCCCGATGTTCGTGCAGTTCCTGCCGCGCCTGCCGGATGACCGAGGCACCCGAAGTCAACGCCAGCGAGGCCAGGATCAGGGCCACGGCGATATCCGGCCAGCCCTGCGCGGTCACCCACACGCCGCCGGCCGCGGCGATCACCGCCAGGTTGCCGAGTGCGTCGTTGCGCGAACACAGCCATACCGAGCGCGCCTGCGCATCGCCGTTGCGGTAGGCATAAAGCAGCATTGCCACACCGATGTTGACCGCCAGCGCCAGCAGGCTCACCCAGGTCATGATGAAAGCTTCCGGCACGATGCCGGCAGCCCACTGCCAGGCCGACTTGCCGAGCACGAACACGCCGTAGCCGACCATCAGCCAACCCTTCCACAGCGCGGTGCGCGAGCGCCATACCGGCGCCAGGCCGAGCACGAACAGGGCCACCGCGTAATTGCCGGCATCGCCGAGAAAGTCGATCGCATCGGCCAGCAGCGACACCGATTCGGCCTTGAAGCTGGCCACGATTTCGACGAAGAACATCAGGGCGTTGAGCACCAGGGCGACCCAAAGCGCCCTGCGGTATCGGTGATCAGTGGGGGCGGCCTGACAGGTCGTGTCGCAACTGCATCCAGCCATGCAAAACTCCTTGCCCCGGCCCGCGTGCCGTGCCAGCGCGCCGCGGGTAGAATGCGGTTTTCTCAGCCAATATCTTGCCACGCATGTCCAGCACTGCCCACTCCTCCATCGGCGTATTCGATTCCGGCATCGGCGGCCTCACCGTCGTGCGCGCGCTGATGGAGCGGCTGCCGTTCGAGAGCATCACCTACTTCGGCGACACCGCGCGCGTGCCCTACGGCGTGAAGTCGGTGGAAACCATTTCCCACTTCACCACCCAGATCGCCGAGTTCCTGCTGGAAAAAGAGGTCAAGCTGCTGATCATCGCCTGCAACACCATGGCCGCAGTCGCCGCTCAGGTGGTACGCGACCTCTCGCCGGTGCCGGTGCTGGATGTGATCGACGCCGGCGCGGCAGCCGCCAGGGATGGCAGGCGCATCGGCGTCATCGGCACCCCCACCACCATCAACAGCAACGCCTACGCGCGCGCCATCCACGACTACGCGCCAGACTCGCGCATCTACTCGCAGGCCTGCGCGCTGTTCGTGCCGCTGGTGGAGGAAGGCTGGCTGGAGCACGAGGTCACGCGCCTCACCGCCAGGGAATATCTGCGGCCCTTGCTGGCCGAGCGTATCGACACCATGGTACTGGGCTGCACCCACTACCCGCTCTTGAAACCGCTGTTGCACGAAGTGAGCGGACCCGGAGTAAGGCTGGTGGATTCGGCCGAGGCCATGGCCGAACAGGCGGCCGCGGTGCTGAACGAAAAAGGCCTCGCCAACGCCGGCCCCACACCGCCGCGCTACGACTTCTACGTTACTGACGTGCCGCTGCGATTCCAGACCATCGGCGAGCGTTTCCTGGGCCGCACCCTGCCCCACGTGCACGTGGTCAAGATGTAGGTGCGGTGCGGCGCCGCGATTATCGGCGCGTAACCCTCATCGGCCCGAGGACGGACCTCCTACACAGCCAGGTTCTCCGCCAGCCACTCTTCGGCCATTTCGCGGATTTCGGGATCGGCGTCATCCATGCAGGCGAGCATGTGCGGGCGGATCGCCTCGGTGCCGATCAGGGTAAGGAAATGGCAGGCGTCGGCGCGCAGCAAGCGGTCGTCCGAGGCGAGCAGTTCGGCGAGTTCAGCCACCAGCGGCTCGCTGTAGCCCGTGCCCTGAAACTCTTCCAGGATGGCGCCGATGCCGAGGCGGATGGCCATGCTGGCCTCGGGATTCTTCATCATGCGCGCCAGCGCGTGGATGCGCTGCGGTTCCTGTTTCACCAGCGCCTCGAATTTCTGCCGCTTGCCGGCCTTGAGCAGGTCCAGCAGCCAGGCATCGAATATCTTGTCATCGTTAACGCCCTGCGCGAGTTCACGCAGCTTGCCCGGCGTGGCCGCGCCTTCCACCTCGAAGGGCCCGATCCTGATCCAGGGCACGGACTGCACGCCACGCGCCTCGGCTTCCTCGATGTGCACCGCGACGTTGATGACCTGGAGGCGGCCGATCGCGCCTTCCTTCAGCAATACCGTCAGCGCCTGCAGCGCAGCGGGGCAATGCGGACAGCCGCCCGTCATCAGCAGCAGCGCGTCAGGTGCGCTGTTTTCGTTCACCATTCGATCACCTGTCCTTGCGCGAGGGGCGCGAGTTCGCGCCCCGGGATGCAGCGCCTGAGCTCGTCCATGATGGGTGCTTCATTGCCCGGCTTGAGATGGGTGATCCAGATACGGGGCTGTGGCTTCAAATTGTGCAACTCCTGGGCCAGCGAGTCCGGCCAGTGGTGCCTGGACGCAATGGCGACGTCACGCAAATCGTTTTCGAACGAAGTCTCGATGATGAGGTGGGCAAGGTCCGTCATTTCGTTCAGGCTGTGCATCAGCGCTTCGCTGCGCGTCGTGTCGCCGGTGAACACCAGGCTCTGCGCGCCATTGGAGAAGCGGTAGCCGCAGGCCGGCACGGTATGGTGCGCAGGCAGGCTGACGATGACCCTGGCGCCCAGGCTGACAGACGAGCCGAGCGGCATGCGCTCGAACCGGAGCCAGGGCGCGGAAGCATCGGGAATTTCGCGAAAATCCGGCCACAGCTTCCAGTTGAACAGGTGCCGGTCGAGAATTTCCAGGGTGTCGGGCAGCGCGTGCACGGTAACCGGCTTCTGGCGCCGGTCGCCTACCGCGTCGACCAGCAAGGGCAGGCCCAGCACATGGTCGAGATGGCTGTGGGTAAGGAAGACGTGGTCGATCTTGGCCAATTGTTCGAGGCTGAGCGCGGTGATGCCGGAGCCGGCGTCGACCAGCACGTCGTCGTCGAGCAGGAAGCAGGTGGTGTGGCGGCCGCTGCCGATGCCGCCGCCGCAGCCGAGTACGGTCAATTTCATGATGCTGCCCAGAAAACCTGCGAACGCTGAAACACAGACGAAGACTCAATAACAGGGAGGTTAAGGAGGGCAAGGGAGTAATTCCCTGCTTGCTCCCTTAGCCTCCCATGCCTCCCTGTAAATGCTTTTGGGGTTCTCTGTGCCTCAGCGTTCATACTTTCATTTGGTCGTATAGACGAACACGCCGTCCCAGTCCGCCGGCGGCGGCGATTCGCGGAAATGCGCGATGCGCTCCAGATAGATATCGTACAGCGCCTGGGGCGATTCCGTATTCAATGCTTGCAGCAGGGTCTCCGCCTCGCCCCATTGCTGGCCCTGGTAGGCGGCGAAGGCCTGCTCGAAGCGCCGGGCGCGGTCCAGTTCCGCCGCATCGATGGCGCCCTTCAGCCCCAGCGGCTCGTAGATCGCCACCGGCTGCTCCTTGCCCTTCACTCGCACGTCGTCGACCTTCATGAACACGTGCCTCGCATCGGCATCGACCGTGGTCTGCGTGGCGAGGATGCCGACGCCGTACTGCTTGGTGATGCCTTCCAGCCTGGATCCCAAATTCACCGCGTCGCCCATCACGGTATAGGACATGCGGAAGCTGGAGCCCATGTTGCCCACGCTCATGCGCCCGCTGTTCACGCCGACGCCGATTTTGACGTGTGGCCAGCCGCGCGCGGCGAACTGCTCGTTGAGCGCCGGCAGCGCCGCCTGCATGTCGAGCGCGGTCTGCACTGCGGCCTCGGCATGGTTGGGCATGTCGAGCGGCGCGTTCCAGAAGGCCATGACCGCATCGCCGATGTACTTGTCGATGGTGCCCTTGTTCTGCTGCACGATCGCGGTCATGGTGCTGAGATAGCTGTTCAGCACCTCGGCGAGTTCGGTCGGCGGCAGCTTTTCGGAGAAATTGGTGAAGCCACGGATATCGGAGAACAGCACGGTCATTTCGCGCGACTGGCCTTCCATGCTGTAGTGCGTCGGGTCGCGACTCATCTCGTCGGCCAGTTCCGGCGGCACGTACTGGCCAAACAGCCGCGTGATCTGGCGCTTGTTGCGGGTCTCGGCAAGGAAGCCATAGGCCGTCGACAGCATGTACAGGCCAAGCACGGTAATCAGCGGCCCGGCCATCGGCAACACCCAGTGCTGCTGCCAGGCGGCGTAATGTCCGCCTGCCATGCCGCCCAGCAGGAGCACGGTGAGCCCCAGCCCGTAGACCGGCCCGATCAGCGGCAGGGCGATGGCGAGCAGCAGGCCCGCAATCAGGGTAAGCGCCAGGATCGCATCACGCGCCCACGGCGGGGTAAAACCGGTGTCGCCATCGAGCATGCCCGCGACCATGTGGGCGTGGATTTCCACGCCGGGGAAGGCGCTGGAAAATGGCGTCACGCGCAGGTCCGCGAGCCCGGGCGCGGTGGAGCCGACCAGCACCACGCGGTTTTCCAGCACGTCCTTGCCCGTCTTGCCGGCGAACACGTCCTTCGCCGACACATAGGGAAACGGCGCGCCCGCGCGGTACGGCACCCAGGCGCTGCCGTCGGCGTTGAGATTGAGCCGGATACCGGCCACCTCGGCCCAGGGCTGGCGATAGCTGCGGCCGAGCATCTTGCTTTCATCCACGCCCGCCGCCAGCGGCTCGCCGCCCATCGCCGCGCGCAGGGTGGCAGCGCTGAAGGCCTCGTACAACCCACCCTGGTAACGGGTCAGCAGATGCACCTTGCGCATGGTGCCATCGGCATCCGGCAGGACCGAGAAATACCCGGCGATGCCAGCGGCATCCTGGAACTGCTTGAGGTTGCCGCCATAGCCGATGGCTTCGACCAGCCGGCCGCCATATTCACCGAGCGCCGAAGCCGGCAGATTGGGCGGCGGCAGGGCGCCGGTGACGCCTGCCGGCAAACCCGGCGTGATGAAGTAATAGCCCAAGGCCAGTGTCTTGCCGCCCAGCACTTCGGCAAATCGCCCGTCGTAATCGAGCGCCGGGCGTAAAAGCGCATAGCGGTTGAGGAACTGCGGGTCGGCCGAGAGCTCTTTCTTGGCCAACTGGTCCAGGGTAGCAATGCCTGAACTGATATCGGGCTCGGCAAAGACGACATCGAAGCCCATGGCAGCGATGCCGTAGTCATTGTAGAGCCGGTCGACCAGGACGGCCATCTTGTCGCGTCCCCAGGGCCAGCGGCCGATTTCCTTCAGGCTGGCTTCATCGATGTCGAGGATGGTGATGCGGTCGTCGGCGCCGCGCGGGGCGCTGTTTTTCAGGCTGAGGTCATAGAGCACGGCATCCAGCCGCTCGACGAAAGCCAGACGCAAAAACGCTGCCTCATGCAGCAGCAACAGGGCGAGCCACCCCCCGGCCAGGAGCCAGGGGATGGCATGTTTTCTGGCCTGCAGCCTCACTTGATGCGATAGAAGCGATCGGGGAATTCCTTGCCGGTCGGCAGGCTGTCAAAGCGATTGCCGACCGCTTCGCCCAGCCGCGCCAGGCGATCGGCCGCGGTCGGATGGGTCTTGTACAGCAGCGCCAGGCGGTTGTCCTTGGTATTGAGGGTGGCCATGTCCTGCAGGACGGTCGGCAGCCCCCAGGGGTCGTAGCCGGCGCGTGCGGCGAACACCGCGCCGATGCGGTCGGCTTCGAACTCGGCCTCCTTGTCCAGTCCGCGCGCCAGCATTTCGGCGCCGTTGCCGATCAGGTTTTGCACCGCCTGGTCGCCGCTCTTCACTTCCCTGGACACGCTTTGCGCCAAGGTTCCGATCATCGCCGACTTCTTCAGCAGGTCCAGATGGTGTTTCTTGCTGACGTGGGCGATCTCATGCGCCAGCACGCCAGCCAGTTCCGCCTCGTTGTTGAGCCGCTTGTACAGGCCCTTGGTCAGGAAAATGTAGCCGCCGGGCGCGGCGAAGGCATTGATGTCCTCGGACTCGATCACGCCGAAATGCCAGTTCAGGTCCTTGCGGTTGGATTGCGAGGCGACCCAGCGGCCGACCGTGTTCACGTAGCGCTGCAGGGCGGCATCCTTGACCAGCGGCGCCGCGCCCAGAAGATCGCCTGCCACCTGACGCCCGATGCGAACCTCGTCCTCGACCGACGTTTTGCCCAGCAGCATCAGCGGGCTGAGGCCGGCGGCCTGGGACGACGGCTGCTGTGCCGCCTGTTCGGTTTTCTGCTGCCGGTTTTCCTCGGGAAGCTGAAGAATCTTGCCCAGGTCGAAGGCCGCGCTGCTTGCGGCATGCATGCCGAAGGCGATAGCCAGGATCGAAAGTGCCTTTTTCATAGCGAGTCCCCCTCTGCGGCAGTGGCGCCGGGCTTGGGCAGCGCCTTGATCTTGGCGGCCTTCAGGCCGGATTTGTCGGCAAAGGCCTTGGCCTGGCTGGCGCTGACCGCATAGCCCTCCAGTTTCGCGAGTTCTTCGGCATTGAACTTGGCGCCCTTGAGGTCTTCCTCGTTGAGTCCGCGCACGCCCGCCACCGCCACGACCCGGCTGGGATCGGATTTCTGCGTGACTGCGCCAGCCACGCCGGCAACCCCGGCGAGTCCATTGCCGCCTGCGCCGCCGGAACCGGCACGTACGGAAAGCAGCCTGACCCAGCCCTGCTTGCCGCCTGCCTTGACCTGCAGCCAGCCGCCCTGCTTGGCCACTATGTCGACCGGCATGCCCTTGCTCATTTTGCCGACGGCAGCCGACGTGGCCGCCGGCTTGGACAGAATGTTCTCGTCCTTGAGCGCCACGCCCGGAGCAGCCAGTGCCAGGCTGCTGGCCAGCGACAGCGCCAGAATTCCGCATACACGCTTCATGATGACCTCCTAAGATTGCCGTGCTTCGATAAATTTATTGTCAGCATAGGCATAATACAAGCTTCATGGACACCAGACCGGCCATCAACGCATGGAGTTCCTGTTAAATTTCGTCGAACGCACCGGCGCCAAGGCCATGGGCTGGTGGAGCACGTCATACGGCGTGCTGGCCTTCCTTTCCGAAGTGTTGTCCACGCTGGCGCGGCCGGCCACCTGGAACCGCGCCACGCTCGACACCATCATCAAGCAGATCTACTTCACCGCGGTGCAGATCCTGCATGTGTACCTGATCTACGTGCTGGCGATCTCCTGGGTCATCATCACCATCACCCTGTCCACCGCGCGCGACGTGGGCCTGTTCGACGCCGCCACCGAAATGATCATCCGCGTGCTGCTGCTGGAACTGCTGCCCTTCCTGACCGCCTTGCTGATCGCGCTGCGTTCGGGTTCGGCCATCAACACCGAGGTGGCGCTGATGAAGGTCAACAATGAGCTCGATGCCCTCTCCCACTGCAGGGTCGAGCCCATGCAGTTCGAGTTCCTGCCCCGGATCATCGGCGGCATCGCTTCGGTGATCGGCCTCACCGTGCTGGGCAGCGTGCTGACCCTGATCCTGGCCTACTTGTCCATTTACGGCCTCAGCACATCCGGATTCGCGGCGTTTTCCAACACGATCTCCAGCGTCTTCAGCGTGGGCGTGCTCGCTGGCGTGGCGGTCAAGTGCGTTTTCTTCGGCCTGGCTCTCACCACGCTGCCGATGGCGGCCGGCCTGGAAACGCCGAAAAAACTTTTCATGGTGCCGGTTTCCGTGCTGCGCGGCATGATGCGCGTGTTCCTGGCCCTGGTCCTGATCGAGGTGGTGTCATTAGCGCTGGAATACATCTGACCTGCTTTGCCGACGCGCAACAACTCGCAGCTGCGCTGGCCGGCGTGCCAGGCGATCAGGCTGCGCTGGTGTCGCCCGACCTGCCCCTACGCGCCAACCTGTCCGCACGCGAAAACATCGCGCTGATTCCGCTGTACCAGAGACATTACAGCGCGGGCGAAGCGGCCAGGCAGGCGCAGGCACTGCTGGAGCAACTGGGCTTCGCCACAATCGCCGACAAGCGCGATCCCGACATGAGTCCGTCGGAACGTTTTGTCGCCAAACTCGGGCGCGCGCTCATCCTCAGGCGTCCGCGCCTGGTTATCGAACGCCCGGGCGCCATGCTGTACGATATCCATTACCCGGCATTCCTGCGCGAGATCGCCGCACGTTTCGAAGACACGCCGGCCAATTGGGAAGTATTCGATTTCGACTGGAACCGGCCCCTTTACGACTAGACCATGTTCAAGAACCTGCACCTGAAAGTCGGCCTCTTCGTCATCGCCGTGTCCGTCCTGGCGCTGGCGTTCCTCGCCTACGTGCTGCACGCACGCGGTTTCTTCGAACAGCGCATGCATCTGCAGCTGGCAGCCGCCAGCGCGGAAGGCATCAGCCCCGGCATGCCGCTGACCTTCTCGGGCATGTCCATCGGCCAGGTCACCAGCGTCACCCTCAATGACGCCGGCGGCATCGTCATCAAGGCCGAGGTCTCGCAAAGCGGGGCAAGATGGCTGCGCGTCGACAGCGGCTTCACCCTCGACAAGCCCCTGGTCGGCGGCGCGAAGATCAAGGTCAGCACCCCGGATTTGTCTTCGCCCCAGTTGCCCGACAATGCCACGGTCCTGCTGCTGGTGACCGACCCCACCCAGGAAATCCCCGCGCTGATCGAGCGGGTGAAGAACATCCTCGCCAACGTCGAGCACATCACCCGCCAGGATGGCGAACTCAACAGCACGCTGGCCAACGCCAAGACCATCAGCACCCGCATGAGCGGCAAGTACGGCGTGCTCGAAGGCGTGCTGGGCAGCGAAGAGAACGCCCGGCCCGTCGTCAACAGCCTGAAGAACCTCGAAGGCCTCACGGCGAAGCTGAACGAGGTTTCCGTCAGGGTCGACGCCATGCTGGTCAAAACCGACCGCTGGCTGTTCGCCGAGGACGGCATGTCGGAACAGAGCAAACAGGCGCTGGCCCAGGTGCGCGCCATGCTGGTGGACGCCCAAGGCAGTCTGAAGCGTGTGGACGAACTGCTGAAGAACGCGGTCGACGTCTCCGCCAACGTCAAGGACGGCACCCAGGACCTCGCTAGGCTGCGCGCCGATATCGACGACTCGGTGCGCAAGGCCAACGACCTCCTCAACGACATCAACCGCATGTGGCCGTTCGGCGGCGATGCGGACATGAAGCTGCCATGAGAAAAGCATTCATCGCATTCCTGGTCCTTGCGCTTTCCGCCTGCGGCGGCGGACCGAAGACGCCGGACTGGAAGCTGGACAGCATCAGCCTGATCGAGCGCTACAAGCAGGCCGAACTCAAGGGGCAGAACACCCTGGCCGAGGGCCATTTCCGGCAGGCGCTGGCTGCTGCCGGCAGCGCCGCCCGCATCGAGGAAACCGCGCGCCTGCATCTCGTGCGCTGTGCCACGCGCCAGGCCAGCCTGGCCTTCGAGACTTGCAGCGGCTACCTGGAATACGCGCAACACGGCGCCTCGGCCGAGGACGAGGCCTACCACCGCTTCATCAGCGGCCAGTGGGAAGGGCTCGACAGCGGCAGGCTGCCCGCCCAGTACCGCGACTTCGCCAGCAACCGCGATCCCGCGAGGAATGCCGGCATCCTGCAGAAAATCGACGATCCGCTCTCGCGGCTGGTGGCGGCCTCCGTCACGGTACTGCGCAGGCAGGCTGACGCAGCGACGCTGCAAGTGGCGACGGAAACCGCCTCTGAGCAGGGCTGGCGCAAGCCGCTGCTGGTTTATCTCAAATTGCAGGAAGCGCAGGCTGCCCGAAATGGAGACCAGGCCGGCCTGGAAAGGCTGCGTGCCCGCATCCGGCTGGCAGAAGAACCGCGCTAGGCGCTTTTCTGCTGCATTGCCATCACGGAACGCAAAGACGAAACCAGGCTTTCCACGTTGGATGGACGACATGCCGGCGCCCTGCAAACCCCGGGCTGAGTGCCCAGGCACCAACCAGATGGAACTTTCCGTCGCCAATCGTTGACAAGTCAGTTGCCGGCGCTTTAACTTGCGGCCTGCATGTCATTTTCATGCTACTACGACACTATTATATGGAGGCAATACGATGCGCAAACTTTCCCTGCTGGCAGCAAGCATGCTGGCCATTTCCGCTACTGGCGCGCACGCCGCGCCTGCCCTGATGTCCGCCGAGTGGACCGCCCAGGCCTGCGATGCCTGGAACAAGGATGAGGCCCTGTCCGACGGCCTCGCCGACAAATGGATCAAGAACGACAAGGATCGCGGCTACAAGATCGTCCAGATGTACCGCACCGACTGCGGCGACAAGTACATCACCGAGATGAAAATCGTCGCCAAGGACGGCAAGGCCATGTGCGTGTATGGCGGCAAGCAGCAGACCGCGGCGCTGGATTACGATGTCGACTATCTGATGCACGCCACCACCGAGCGCTGGAACCAGATGGGCGCGGGCGAATACGGCCCCATGCGCGCCATGATGTTCGGCCGGCTGAAGTTCACCGGACCCAAGATGGAAGCCATGAGCGTGATGGGGCCGTTCGAGGCCTTCCTGCGCCTGCCTGGCAAGATCGCCGCCGAGCAGGCCTGCCCCAGGTAATCCGGGGGATCGCTCAACGAAAAAGCCGGGATGACCCGGCTTTTTTCATTTCAAACCTCTTGCACCGGGATAACAGAGGGCACAGAGAAAATTACTTCTTCATCTGCCCACTTGCTCTGATACCTCTGTTTCCTCTGTATTCAAGTTCAACGGCCGTCTTTAATGCAACTGCGGCGGTGCAGAATCCGCCGCCATGCCGCTGACCAACTCCTCAGGCGTGGCTTCGCGGATGTTGAGGATGTTCACCACGCAGATCGCATTCTGCCCGGCCAACGGGTGGTTGCCGTCGACGGTCAGCTTGCCGCCTTCGATTTTGGTCACATGAAAAGTCCTGGTTTCGCCCGATTCACTGGCCATTTGCACCTGCGCCCCCACCTGGCGGAACTGCGGCGGCACGTTGTCGACGTCATCGGTAAAGGAAAGCTCCGGGTCGCGCTCGCCGAAAGCGTCCTGCGGCGGCAGCGTCACTTCCACCTGGTCGCCGACCCGCCTGCCGACCAGGGCGGATTCGATGCTGGGCAGGAGGCCGCTGTTCGCGCCCTGCACGTAGCCGATCGGCAGATCGTGCTGCTCGACCACGTTGCGCGCCTGGTCGAGGATGGAATAAGTGATGTAGACGACCAGTCCGGACTGGACAACCTGCTGATTCATTTGCGAACTCCTGTGTAACAGCAGGCATTTTCGCGTAAAAACCGCCCCCCGTCTAACTCGAACGGCGCATGGTGCCGCCGGCCTCCGCCCCCCTGCCCTCGCCGCGGCAGATCGGATGATCGAGCTGGGACGGCGGCTGAACGCCGAGCAGTGCGTACAGGCGCTTGAGATTGTCGCGATACAGCCGATCGAAACTGGCGACCGTGCGGCCCGGATTGTAGTCGCCAAACCACCAGAACCAGTCCGAGCTTTCGCAAACGGCCAACTGCCGGAAAGCCGCGCTGCGCGCGTCGGCATCGAGCACGCCGGCCGCGTCGATCTTGTCCAGGGTGCGCTTGGCATCGCACAGCAGGTCCCAGGCTGCGTTCTTGGCCGGGTCGCCGATCCAGGTTGAGAACGTGCCATAGACCCAACTGCCCGCCGTCAGTCCGGGCAGCTTGCCGATCCGCTCTTCCTTCGCCTGGTCCAGGTATTCGCTGAATGTGGTCATGCGGATGAAGGCGTGCTCGGCCAGCGCAGCATACAAGCCGGAAAGAAAATAATAGCCGTTGTAGGGGTAGTACTCCCAGGCATTCTCGCCGTCGAGGATCACCGAGACCACGGCCTCCTCTTCACCCGCCTCCTTGTGGACCCGCTCCAGTTCGGCCACGAAATGCGCCACCGCGTCGGCGCCGTGCCACTTGGAAAACTCGAAACCGATCAGGTCGGAAAGCTTGTCGTCGCGAAAAAAGCACACGGGGCCGCTCTCCATGCCCTCGATGCGGTACGGCCGATACAGGTAGTTCGTTGCAGCTTCCGTGTTCATGCCCGCACGCCGGAGACTGTTGGCAAGCACGGCTCCGCCGCTTGCCGCCCACTTCACGCCGGCCTGTCCGAACAGGCGCAGGGTCTCATCGGAGACGCCGCCCTCCGCCGGCCAGAAGCCGGCGGGCACGCTGCCGAAACGACGCGTGTGCGACTCGATCGCCGACTGGACATGTGCGGCGACCCGGCTGCTGCCGCCCGGGTAGTGGTGCGTGCGCGGCAGCACGGCCTCCGGCCATGCGTCGCGCGCGGAATGGAAGTCGATCAACAGCGGCGCAATGGGATGAGCATGCGGCGTGGACGAAATTTCGATGCGTCCGGATTCCATCAGCCTGCGATAGCGCGGAACCAGGCCGCTCACCACGCGCGCCACCAGATCCAGAAGCGCCTTGCGGTCTTCCAGATCGAAGCCCTCGCCCTTGGCCATCAGCCGGACCGGCAGCGGATCGCTGCGGCAAATGGTCTCGCCGATCCAGACCAGGTGATACCAGACCATGAGATCGGCCAGGTACTGGCCCGACAGGTAATCAAGGCCCCTGCCGCCGAATTTTTCGGCCAGATCGTACAACTCGTGCAGGCGCTTGTAATAGGGATACGGCGCGATCATCTGCTCGTGGCCGAGGCGGAAGCCGCATTCGAGGATGAATTTGCGCTCCGCCTGCGTCAGCCCCTCGTAATCCTCACGCGCCAGAAGGCGCAGCAGCGGATCACGATAGCGGCCGCTGGCGAACTGCTCGGCGTAATCCTCGAGTTGGTCCAGCAGCACCGGCACGAAATTGAACACGGCCCTGGCGCGCGGTTCGGCCTCGATGTGCGCCGCCATGTCCGAGTAGTCCTTCAGCGCGTGCAGATAGGTCCAGGGCAGGCGGAACTCGCCGGTCTGCGAGTCGCGGTAATCCGGCTGGTGCATATGCCAGCACAGGACGAGATGCAATTTGCGTTCGCTCATCTGACGTAATGGATATGCTGCCCCAGCATCTCGGGCGTGATCATGGTCACGCCGTTTGGGGTGACATGGAAGGACTTGGCGTCGCGCTCGCGGTCGAACCCGGCTTCCAGTCCCTCGGGAATGAGGCAGCCCTTGTCGATCACCACTTTCTTCAGCCTGGCATGCCTGCCGATCGTCACGTCAGGCAGCACGACCGCATCCTCGAGCGTGGCATAGCTGTGCACCTTGACGTTGGAAAACAGCACGGAATGGCGCACCGTCGCGCCCGATATGACGCAGCCTCCGGATACCATGGAGTCGGTCGCCATGCCGCGGCGGTCATCGTCGTTGAACACGAACTTGGCCGGCGGCAATTGCTCCTGATGCGTCCAGATCGGCCAGTTCTTGTCATACAGGTTGAGGTCGGGCGTTACCCCGGCCAGGTCGATGTTGGCCTCCCAGAAGGCGTCCACCGTGCCCACGTCGCGCCAGTAAGGCTCGACACCCTCGCTGCCAACGCAGCTGTCGGAAAAGCGGTGCGCCACCACGCGATAGCGCGAGACCATATGAGGAATCAGGTTCTTGCCGAAGTCGTGCTCCGAATGGCGGTCGTCGGCATCGCGAATGAGCTGCTCGTAGAGGAACTTGGCGTTGAAAATGTAGATGCCCATGCTGACAAGCGCACGGTCCGGCCGTCCCGGCATGGGCGGCGGATTGTCGGGCTTTTCCATGAAGTCGATCACGCGCTCGTCATCGTCGACCGCCATCACGCCGAATGCACTCGCCTGTTCCAGCGGCACTTCCAGACAGGCAACCGTCATGTCGGCCTGATGCTTGACGTGACAGGCCAGCATCTCGCCGTAATCCATCTTGTATACGTGGTCGCCTGCAAGAATCAGCACGTACTCGGGGCCATATTTGCGGATGATGTCCATGTTCTGGAACACCGCATCCGCCGTGCCCTTGTACCACTCGGTCTCGATGCGTTGCTGCGCCGGCAGAAGTTCGATGAACTCGTTGAACTCGCCGCGCAGAAAGCCCCAGCCGCGCTGGATGTGCTTGATCAGGCTGTGCGCCTTGTACTGCGTCAGCACGCCCACGCGGCGGATGCCGGAATTCAGGCAGTTCGACAGCGGAAAGTCGATGATGCGGAACTTGCCGCCAAAAGGCACGGCCGGCTTGGCGCGCCAGTCGGTCATCTGCATCAGCCGTGACCCGCGCCCGCCGGCGAGGATGAGCGCCACGGTTTTCTTGGTCAGCAAACTGACGAATCTAGGCTCGTTGCCTGACGGGTTTCGCATGACTCCCTTTCTTTTCACGATAAGCATACATATTCTTATGATAGGCTCTGGTTGCTAAAACAATGTTAAACACTTCCGTCGATTCCCGCTTGCTCGACCTTGCCGCCGGCCGCAGCCATGACCCGTTCGGCTTCCTCGGCTGGCACCCCGACCCAGAGGGACATGTCGTGCGCGTGTTCGACCCGCACGCCGACAGCGTCGAAATCATCGGCCTGGGGCCGATGGAAAAAACCGACGCGCGCGGCCTGTTCGAATGGCATGGTCAATCCGCGCCCGAACTGCCCTACCGCATTCGCTCCAGCTACGGCCATGCCGGCCACGAACGGCATGATCCGTATTGCTTTCCGCCGCTGCTGTCGGAGCATGATCTTTACCTGTTCGGCGAAGGGCGCCTGCTGCAGGCCTACAACATGCTCGGCGCCCACCCTGTCACGGTAAACGGCGTACAAGGGGTCCGCTTCGCGACCTGGGCGCCCAACGCCGAACGGGTATCGGTGGTGGGCGACTTCAACTACTGGGACGGCCGCGTGAACCCCATGCGCTCGCGCGGCAACTCCGGGGTCTGGGAGCTGTTCCTGCCCGGCCTCCAGGCCGGCGCCCACTACAAGTTCGAGATACGCAATCGCGACAGCGGCCGGATACTGGTCAAGGCCGATCCTTATGCGCGCTGGTTCGAGCGCCGCCCCGGCACTGCGCCGCGCGTGTGTCCGCAATCCAGCCATGTCTGGCAGGACACGGCCTGGCTGGAACGGAGGCAGGAGTGGGACTGGCTGCATGCGCCCATCAACGTCTACGAAGTCCACGCCGGGTCCTGGAAGCGCCATCCGGATGGACGTTTCTACAGCTATCGTGAACTGGCCGAAAGCCTGATCCCCTACCTGCAGGACATGAACTATACCCATGTCGAACTGCTGCCGGTGTCCGAGCACCCGCTCGACGAATCCTGGGGCTATCAGGCAACCGGTTACTTCGCGCCGACCAGCCGCTACGGCACGCCGGACGACTTTCGTGCTTTCGTGGACAGTTGCCACCAGGCCGGCATCGGCGTGATCCTCGACTGGGTGCCTGCGCACTTCCCGCAGGACGGCTGGGCGCTGGCGCGTTTCGACGGCACGGCATTGTACGAGCACGAAGACCCGCGCCGCGGATTTCACCAGGACTGGGGCACGCACATCTTCAACTACGGCCGCGCCGAGGTAAAAAGTTTCCTGCTGGCGAGCGCGCATTACTGGCTGTCCGAATTCCATCTCGACGGCCTGCGCGTGGACGCCGTCGCGTCCATGCTCTATCTCGACTATTCGCGCAAGCAGGGCGAATGGCTGCCCAACCAGCACGGCGGGCGCGAGAACCTGGAGGCCATCGATTTCCTGCGCCAGCTCAACGTCATGGTGCATGAGGAGTTCCCCGGCGCCCTCACCTTCGCCGAGGAGTCGACTTCCTGGCCCATGGTGTCGCGCCCGGCCTACCTGGGTGGCCTCGGCTTCTCGCTGAAATGGAACATGGGCTGGATGAACGACACCCTGAGCTACCTGAACCAGGATCCGGTGCACCGCCGCTGGCATCACAACCAGCTCACCTTCGGCCAGTTGTACGCCTATACGGAAAATTTCATCCTGCCGTTGTCCCACGACGAGGTAGTGCACGGCAAGGGCTCGCTGATTGCAAAGATGCCGGGCGACGTCTGGCAGCAGTTCGCCAACCTGCGCCTCCTGCTGACCTGGCAGGCGGCCAGTCCCGGCAAGAAGCTCAACTTCATGGGTAACGAATTCGGCCAGGGCCGGGAATGGCGGGTCGGCTGGGAGCTCGACTGGGGCCTGCTCAATATCGACTGGCACGCCGGCATCCAGCGCCTCGTGCGCGACCTCAACCGCCTGTATCGGGACGACTCCGCGCTGTTCAGCCTGGATTTCGAGCACGCCGGCTTCGAGTGGCTGGACTGCAATGACGCCGACCATTCCATATTCAGCTTCCTGCGTCGCGCAGCCGATGGGCAATGCACCATCGTGGCACTGAATTTCACGCCCGTGCCCCGGCACGGCTATCGCGTGGGCGTGCCGGCACCCGGCTATTACCGGGAAATCCTCAACACCGATTCCGCGCTGTATGGCGGTTCCAACACGGGCAACGCAGGCGGGCTGCACAGCGAGCCGCAGCCCTGGATGGGACAGCCTCATTCAATTGTGCTCACCCTTCCTCCGCTGGCCGGCATATTGCTTAAAATCTAGACATGCTGCTATCCGACCTCCCCACCTGGAAAAAACTGCAGACGCACCGCAAGGCTTGGGACGGCGTGCGCATGCGCGCACTGTTCGAGGCCGACCCCGGCCGTTTCGAGCGCTACAGCATCCGGCTGGACGACTTCCTGCTCGATTATTCGAAAAATCTGGTCAACGACGAAACCCTCGCCCTGTTGCGCCAGCTCGGACATGAGGCCAACGTGCCGACCTGGACCGAGGCCATGTTCAGCGGCGAGAAAATCAACTTCACCGAGAATCGCGCCGTGCTGCACGTGGCGCTGCGCAATGACCCCTTGAAGCCCATCCTGGCCGACGGCCACGACGTAATGCCTGGCGTGCTGCAGGTGCTGAACCAGATGCACCGCTTCACTCATGCCGTGCGCGAGGGAAAGTGGCGCGGCCACACCGGCAAGATCATCACCGACATCGTCAACATCGGCATCGGCGGCTCCGACCTCGGCCCCATGATGGCCTGCCGCGCACTCAAGCATTACGGCAATGCCCGCATCAAGATGCATTTCGTCTCCAACATCGATCCCAACCATGTTGGCGACACGCTCGACGATCTCAACCCGGAAACGACCCTGTTCATCGTTTCCTCGAAATCCTTTACCACGCTGGAGACCCTGGCCAACGCCAAGATCGCGCGGCGCTGGCTGGTGGAACGGCTTGGTTCGGAACTGGCGGTCGCACGCCATTTCGTCGCCATTTCCACCAATGAGGCCGCGGTCAAGGCCTTCGGCATCGACCCCGCCAACATGTTCGTGTTCTGGGACTGGGTCGGCGGGCGTTATTCGATGTGGTCGGCCATCGGCCTGCCCATCGCGCTCTACGTCGGCATGGACCATTTTGAGGAGATGCTTGCCGGCGCGCGCGACATGGACGAACATTTTCGCGCCGACCCGCTCGCCAGCATTCCCGGCACCCTCGCACTGCTGTCGATCTGGTACCAGCATTTCTGGGACGCGCCGAGCCATGCCATCTTCCCCTACGACATACACCTCTCGCGCCTGCCAGCCTACCTGCAGCAGTTGTGCATGGAATCCAACGGCAAGAGCACGACCCGGCTGGGCGAAAAGGTAAACTATCCGACCGGCGAAATCGTCTGGGGCGAACCTGGTTCGAACGGCCAGCACGCCTTCTTCCAGCTGCTGCACCAGGGTACGCGTTTCGTCCCCACCGACTTCATGCTCGCCGCCGTCAGCAGCCACCCCTTCGAAGGTCTGCACCAGATGCTGGTCGCCAACTGCTTCGCCCAGACCGAAGCCCTCATGCTCGGCAAAAGCGAGCAGGAAGCGCTGGCCGAGTTGAAGGCCGAGGGCGCGGATGAGGAAACCATTCGGCTGCTGCTGCCGCACAAGGCTTTTCCTGGCAACAAACCCTCGAACACCATGCTCTACCAGAAGCTCACGCCGCGCACCCTGGGCCGGCTGGTCGCGCTGTATGAGCACAAGACCTTCGTGCAGAGCACACTGTGGAGCATCAACGCCTTCGACCAGTGGGGTGTGGAAATCGGCAAGCGCCTGTCGAGCGCCCTGATCAAGGAACTTGGCGAAGACCAGACCGTCACTGCACACGACGCCTCAACCAATGGCCTGTGCGCGCACTATCAGCAGCTCAAGTGGAAATAGGCGGTCGAGTCAACTCGCCCTAGTCCTCGTCGAGCAGCGTGATTTCGGCCTCGGCGGTGCGCTTGTCGATACCGAACTGGAGCACGCAGTATTCAGTCTGCTCGTCCACCGGCGTGGGGTCATCGGCGCAACTGCAGCCGGCGATGATGCCATTGTAGAAGACGCCGGCCTTGACCAGGATGCGCTGGGCATCCTCCGAAGCGTTGAGCACCACCACCTCGTATTTGCTACCGCTGACATGGCTGCTGCGCGATAGTCCCTGCTGCAGCGGCAGGACTGCCACGCCGAGCTGTCCCGCCTCGCGCTTGAAGACATCCCTGAATGCCGGGGTATTCCAGGCATCGCGCGATCTGCCCAGTTTCTGCATGGCTCAATACCTCACCAGTACGCGGTAGCTCAGCACGGTTTTGCCTTCGGCCGGCACGGTGATGTTCCACACCGCAGTGTCCGAAGACACCTTTGCATGGGGGTGGGACTCGGACTGCACCTGCCAGTCGCCAGGCATCGGCTCTGCCACCTTGACCGTCACCGCCTCGCTCTTGGCGTTCTTGATGGTGACCTGATAGGCGCTTTCGAACACATAGTTGTAGCGCGACGTACCCGCCAGCTTCTTGAAATCGGTCTGCTTGCGGTCAGCGGTCACGTCGAAGGCATCGCCCAGTTTCAGGCGCACGGATTCGTTCTTCGGCGTGTGATCGATGCGGTCCTCGCCGATGAATTGCGCATTGCCCTTGCTGTCTTTCTTGTACACGCGCACCACACCCTTGGGCAACGGAATGCCAAGGCCTTCGCCCTTGTTGGCGAACTCGACGAACACGCCTGCCTTCAGTTTCTGGCCAAGCTCGCCATACTGGCCGGAGTAGTAATAGTTCTGGCCCGTGAACAGCAATTCCTTTTTCACCGGCACTGCGGCCGCGCTCATCAGCGCAACCTGCTTGGTCTGGTTGTCGGCGATAGTGGTGGGCCGTTCCAGCGTGTAGAGATGATATTCGAACAGGGCCTCCTGGCTCATGTCCGCAGCCTCCGCCATGGCGGTCTTCGCCATCAGCGGCACGGGGCGCCCTCGCGCCAGTTCATCCTGCACCCGGTTGACGTCGCCCGCCACCAGTTGCAGCCGTGCGTTGGGATAGGCGGTCCCGCTGCGATTGGTGAGCGTGACCCAGCCGTTGATGTCGAGACGGTCATCCTTTTCGTTCAGTTCGGCGACGTAATCCGCCTTCCAGGACAGTCCGCCGGTGAGATAGGAAAGCTCCAGGTTCTGCTCGCCGGAAGATGCGCTGGCCAGGGAAATCACCAGCGTTGGCTTGTCGCGGAGATTGTCGGGCACGCCGGAAAAGGCCAGACGTCCCGGCACGCCGGTTTCGATGCGGTCGGCAAACTTGAGCACCACGCCGCCATTGGTCGCCAGCACGGTGGCGGTCTCGCGCTTCTCGGCGCCGCTGGCAGGATTGACGCTGATGACCGTGACCTCGCGGCCGACATATTTTTCCAGCAGCTTCTGTGGCGTCAGCAGGTCGAAATCGAAATTCTGCTCGATCAGCCTGAGGCCGCCAGGATTGGACAGGCTGCGCAGCAGGGCGGTTTCCGGACGCATCTGCGCGGACACCTCGCGCCAGGCCAGCTGATTTGCGCCCCGGTCGAGTCCGAGCTTGCGGCCGTCCTTCACCAGCGCGAGATTCTCGTTGTAGATGGTGACGGCGACCTCGCGCTGGTCGGCGCGGGTCGTGAGCCGCTCGCCCTGCGGCGCAGACAGCGCGCCGCTCATGAGCCCCGCTGCGATCAAGGCGGTCAGGAATTGGCTATGCCTCATGTGTATCTCCTAGGTGTGCTATTCGTTATATGCCGCTTCGTCGGCCAGGACGATCAGCCTTTGTCGTGCGTGAATCCGGCTCGCCGGGATCCGTTCCCCACCCCGCCAGCGCCTGACGGCTTCGCGCTTCCCCTCGCCCGTCACCAGAAACAGCACGGTTCGCGCACGCGACAGGCGCTGCGCGGACAGGCTGATCCTCTGCGGCGGCGGTTTCGGCGCATCAAGCACCGCCAGAACATCCGGCGACCGGCTCTCCTCGCCCAGTTCACGGCCGGGAAACAGGCTGGCAGTATGGCCGTCTTCACCGAGACCCAGCAGGACGAGATCGAACTCGCCGACCGCCTTGAGCTGATCGACATAGCATGAGGCCGCCTCGACCGGTCCGAGTTCCGCCGGCGGCACATGAACATGCCCGGCCGGGATGGGAACATGGTCCAGCCAGGCAAGCCTCGCCTGCAGGCTGTTGCGGTCGGCATGACCCGGCGGCAGGCAGCGCTCGTCACCAAGGTACACCTGCCATTTGGCCCATTGCATCGGCTCGTGCGCCAGCATTCGATAGAGTTCCAGCGGCGTTTGCCCACCGGCAAGCACGACGGAGAAGGCATCGTCGCTGCCGGCCTCGCATTGCCTGACGATCTCCAGAGCAGCCCTGAGCAGCGATTCGCGATCAGGGTACATATGCCAATCAGCTTGCATGCTTGATTCCATCATCAGTCCGGTAATGGCATGATAGCGGCTGAGAATAACATTCCAAAACCGGCACACATGGCTTCTTCAGGCAGCAAAGGCGGTGGTGTGGACACCCTGGCTCTCAGTTCCGGGGTGGTAACACATGTCGGGGGGGAAAATGCGCCCAGTCCGGTGCGAGAAGAAGACCTGCGCAACCGCTTCCTTTCCTTCGAGCCCATGTTCGACGGCAAGGGCCGGGTCGTGGCGCGCGAACTGGTGCTGCGCGGGCAGGATACCGCTAGCAAGCAGCCCGAAGAACTCAAGCGCATGCATGAGGACATGCTGCTGACCGGCCTGTATTCACTCTCCCAGGATGGCCTGCTCAGCGACCAGCTCCTATTCGTGAAAATCAGTCGTGACGTGATGTTCTCGGAAGCGCTGGCCCAGCTTGCCCACCCCGGCATCGTCTGGATACTGAACGATGCCGATGCCAAAGTCGCCGAACAGGCCGAAAGGCTCGCTGCTTCCGCAGGCATGAAATTCTGCCTGGAAGCGCCTGAACCTGACGTTTCGACGAGCGCATGGCACTATCAGCGCATTCCCTCGAATGCCAGTCCGGCAAGCCTGCGCGCTGGCCGAATCATCGTGCAGAACATCAGCCGCGAATTCGAACTGGCCCGCTGGCCCGACTCCAGCTGGTTCATGGGCGAGTACTTCACCGGCCCCCGCGCAGCCCCCAATGCCAAACCCGACCATGACCTGCGCATGGAACTAGCCGCTGTCGCCATGCGCGATGCCCTGCCCAGCCTGATCCAGTTCATGCGGCTGAACCCTTCGCTCGAATCTCAATTGATGCGCATCGCACACTCCATGGCCGGCGGCTTGAGCACCGAGGCGGACTCTGCCGCCCATGCCATGATCAAGATGGGCAGCAAGCGCTCGCAGCGCGTTGCCATTCTGACTGCGCTCGCCGGCTCGCCGGTCACCGCCGACAACCGGCTCTACGCCCAGGTTGCCCTTGCCCGTGCATTGCTGATGGGCAAGCTGGCAGGTTCGGTTTCAGGCATCACTGAACCGGATGAGGCATTCGAGGCCGGCCTTTTCTCCACATTTCCTGCTGCATTCTCCATATCGGTGAACCAGCTCTACCGCCGCGTCGGCCTGTCCCGCAATGTTTATGAGAGCCTGGCCGGACAGGATACCGCCATCAACAAGCTGCTTCGTCTCGCCCATGCCTGCGAACATCAGGATGGCGAGCTGATGTCCCGGCTTTCCGGCGAACTCGGCATCTCACTCGATAGCGTCGCCGCTTCACATGTCGAGGCGGCCGTGACTGCCGAAGATACCGGTTCGCGCCTGATCTGACTGGCGCGGTAAAATCCTCGTTTTATTGCCTGGGCCGTTGATTGTGACCCCCGTACTTGTCTTTGATATCGAAACCATCCCCGATACTGCCGGCTTTGCCCGCCTGCACGACCTCCCTGCAGGCATCCCGGACAGCGAGATCGCAGAGATGGCCCTGCTGCAGCGCAGACAGGCCACTGGCAGCGAATTTTTGCCCCACTACCTGCATCGCATCGTGGCAATCTCCTGCGCACTGCGACTGGGCGACCAGTTCCGGGTGTGGACACTGGGCCGTGATGGCGAGTCCGAACATGATATCGTCCAGCGCTTCTATGACGGCATCGAAAAGTACACCCCGCAACTGGTGTCCTGGAACGGCGGCGGCTTCGATCTGCCTGTTCTCCACTACCGCGGCCTGATGCATGGCATCACGGCACAACGCTACTGGGAATGGGGCGAAGAGGACAAGGACTTCAAATGGAACAACTATCTCAACCGCTACCACACCCGCCACCTCGACCTCATGGATCAGCTCGCCATGTATCAGCCGCGCGCCAATGCGCCGCTGGACGAACTCGCCAAGCTGTGCGGCTTCCCGGGCAAGCTGGGCATGGACGGGAGCCAGGTCTGGCACGCCTTCGAGGCCGGCAAACTGGGTGAAATTTGCGATTACTGCGAAACCGACGTCGCCAACACCTACCTGCTCTACCTGCGCTTCGAACACATGCGCGGGGCGCTGACCACCGAGGCCTACCACGGTGAAGCCGCGAGGGTCCGCGCCGCATTGCAGGCCATGGATGGCGCGCACTGGCAGGCTTTTCTTGCCGCCTGGAAGGAATAGTCGTGACGGCAGTGCGAATCGAATCCCTCGACCATGAGGGGCACGGCATCAGCCGCGTGGACGGCAAAGTCACCTTCGTCGATGGTGCGCTACCCGGTGAAATCGCCGAGATCTCGGTTTTCCGCAAGCACCCCAAGTACGACAGCGCCAATGCCGTGCGCATCCTCAAGTCGAGCAGCCAGCGTGCCTCGCCGAAATGCGCCCATTACGGACGCTGCGGCGGCTGCGTGCTGCAGCACCTGGAAGTGAGTGCGCAGGTTGCGGCCAAGCAGCGCATCCTGGAAGAGAGCCTGCAGCGCATCGGCAAGATCAGGCCGGAAATCATCCTCCCCGCCCTGTACGGGCCCGCCTGGGGATACCGTCACCGCGCACGCTTTTCCGTAAAGCGGGTCGACAAGAAAGGCGGTGCGCTGGTCGGCTTTCACGAAAAAAAATCCTGGTTCATCGCCGACATGCACTCCTGCGAAGTGCTGCCGCCGCACGTCGCTTCGCTATTCATGCCGATGCGCCAGTTGATCCCGCAGTTGTCCAATTCCGACCGCATTCCCCAGATTGAACTGGCCATCGGCGAAACTTCAACGGTGCTGGTATTCCGCCTGCTGACCCCCTGGAACGAGGCAGACAAGGAAATCGTACGCGCCTTCGCCGACCGCCATGGCGTGGAGATCTGGGTGCAGCCCAAGGGCCCCGATACCGCCGAGCCATTCCATCCGGAAAATGCTGCCCTGCTGCAATACAGCCTGCCCGAGTTTAATGTGGTGCATCCATTCCGTCCCACCGAGTTCACCCAGGTCAACCCGCACATCAACCGGGCCCTGGTGCATCGTGCCTTGGCCTTGCTGGCCCCCCAGCCGCATGAACGCATCGCCGACTTCTTCTGCGGTCTGGGCAACTTTACCCTGCCCATTGCACGCTCCGGGGCCCGGGTCGTCGGCATCGAAGGCAGCAAGAACCTGGCTGCCCGCGCACAGGAGAATGCCCGCCTGAACGGCATAGGCAACGTCGAATACGCCGTCGACAACCTGTTCGAAATGACACCGGAAAAGTACGCAGCGCTGGGCGGTTTCGACAAGCTGCTGATCGATCCTCCGCGTGACGGCGCCATGGAACTGGTGAAATCCCTGCCCGTTGACGGGCCGCCGCAGCGCATCGTCTATATCTCCTGCAACCCGTCGACGCTGGCACGCGATGCCGAAGTCCTTTGCCATGTCAAAGGCTATGCACTCAAGGCTGCCGGAGTCGCCAACATGTTCCCGCACACGGCCCACGTCGAATCCATCGCCTTGTTCGAGCGGCATGCCGCCCAGGCCGATTAAGCCCCGGCAAGCCCCGTCGCGGGGGGCGAGGAAATCCGCCAATTGCAGTAGAATTGTCTTTTTTTACCGTCCGCAAATCATCAAATGGCGTTGATCGTTCAGAAATACGGCGGCACCTCGGTTGGCAACGTCGACCGCATCCGCAATGTTGCGCAAAGAGTGGCCAAGTTCAGGGCCCGGGGCCATCAAGTTGTCGTGGTCCTCTCGGCGATGTCCGGCGAGACCAACCGGCTCATCGCCCTGGCCAAGGAAATGCAGGCCAACCCCGACCCGCGAGAAATGGATGTCATGATCTCCACTGGGGAACAGGTCACCATCGCGCTGCTTTCCATGGCGCTCCGGGACCTCGGCATCAAATCCAGGAGCTACACCGGCTGGCAGGTCCCCATCCGGACCGACAATGCCTTCACCAAGGCACGCATCGAGAGCATCCCCGACGCCAGGATGCGCACTGATCTGAACGACGGCAACGTAGTCGTGGTCGCCGGCTTTCAGGGCATCGACAGCGACGGCAATATCACCACGCTGGGCAGGGGTGGTTCCGACACCACGGCCGTCGCCCTGGCAGCGGCCTTGAAAGCCGACGAATGTCAGATCTATACCGACGTCGATGGCGTCTACACTACCGATCCGCGAATAGTGCCTGAAGCACGCCGCCTACGGACCGTCACCTTCGAGGAGATGCTGGAAATGGCCAGCCTCGGCTCCAAGGTTCTGCAGATCCGTTCGGTAGAGTTTGCCGGCAAATACAAGGTGAAACTGCGCGTGCTGTCCAGCTTCGAAGAAGAAGGCGATGGCACGCTGATTACTTTCGAGGAAGACAAAAACATGGAACAGGCCATCATTTCCGGCATCGCTTTCAATCGCGACGAAGCCAAGATCACCGTTCTGGGCGTGCCCGACAAACCCGGCATCGCGTATCAGATTCTCGGCCCGGTGGCTGATGCCAATGTCGATGTGGACATGATCGTACAGAACGTCGGGCATGAGAACACGACCGACTTCACCTTTACCGTGCACCGCAACGATTTCGCCAAAGCCATGGATGTCTGCAAGAAAACCGCAGCCACCATCGGTGCACGCGAAGTCATCGGCGATGACAAGATCGCCAAGGTCTCCATCGTCGGAGTCGGCATGCGCTCGCATGTCGGCATTGCGCGCAAGATGTTCGAGGCACTGGCCAACGACGGCATCAACATCCAGATGATTTCCACCTCAGAGATCAAGATTTCCGTGGTAGTGGAAGACAAGTACATGGAACTCGCCGTGCGTGTGCTGCATCAGGCCTTCAATCTCGACAAGGCTGCCTGAGAAGCGTTTTGGAGTGGCGGAAGGGCCGGTTTTCCGGTATCCTTGCGCCTCACTTCCGGAGACGTGGCCGAGAGGTTGAAGGTACTCCCCTGCTAAGGGAGCATGCGGGCTTAAACCTGCATCGAGGGTTCGAATCCCTCCGTCTCCGCCAAAAACAAAAAGCCCCATACCGGGGCTTTTTTCATTTGAACAGCGCAAAAAAGCATGTGCAATAAATCGACCGAAAGCCTGTAATTCCCTATGCTCACGAAGCCGATTTTGTGTATAATTTTGCCTTCTCAGCGCGCCCGTAGCTCAGCTGGATAGAGTACCTGGCTACGAACCAGGGGGTCAGGAGTTCGAATCTCTTCGGGCGCGCCAACCAACAAAAAAGGCTTGCATAAATGCAAGCCTTTTTCTTTTGCCGTGTTCTCGCCTATCTCAAGGCCTTCGGCTCACTCCTGCTTGCATTCTGCCCAACTGACAACTCGTCTTTCAGTTTCTCGACGCTGGGTTTTCCAAATCCCTTGACCTTGTCGAGATCATCGACCGACTTGAAAGGGCCATTCTTCTCGCGATATTCGATAATCGCCTTTGCCTTGGATGGGCCCAGACCTTTTACGCCTTCGAGCTCTGACTGAGTGGCGGTATTGATGTTTACCGCAGCCCAACTCGAACTGACCAGCAAGAACAGCATGGCAAACAATTTCAGGGTGAATTTCATCTTCTTATAGCCTCCATTAGATTGATTTGAGAAAGTACAGCATGTGGGCAAAGCCCACCCGCATACCTTATCCGTTTCAACCAAATTCCGACATCCGTCAGAAGTTATACGTCTCAAACCCCTCATTAGGCCAAAAGTTATAGGGCAATTTATTTTGTCAAGCACGCATTTTGGATATTGACTGTTCTGCTTCTGTCTTTTCTCTGGTGGTGTTGTTTCTTTGATTTGTTGCCAATAAAAAAGCCCTCCTGGTGGAGGGCTTTTTGGTGTAGATGTCTGACGATGACCTACTTTCGCAAGCGCAGTGCTCACTATCATTGGCGCGAAGGCGTTTCACGGTCCTGTTCGGGATGGGAAGGCGTGGTGCCACCTTGCTATGGTCGTCAGACGTAACGGTGATCAGGGGCTGGGGAGGCATTTGCCTGTTGTCCAGCCACTGACGCAATGGGTTAAGTCTGTGGCTTTAACTGTTGGAAGAAGGTTGGGTTGGTTGTTACCGAACTGCTGAGTTGCTTTCAATTGCGTGCTTGTCGCACGCGCCACTCAAAATTATAGGATCAAGCCTGACGGGCAATTAGTATCGGTTAGCTTAACGCATTACTGCGCT
>WBSG01000003.1 GCA_008923285.1 Betaproteobacteria bacterium SCN2 | reverse complement strand
GCGGAACATTTCGGCTGAACACGTTCGTCATCGATCAATTGCTGAATTGTTCAGCGTGTCCTTAGTGTTCATCGAACTAAAGAATTCCAACGTCAAGCTCAAGACCGCCTTCGACGACAACCTCACCAACTACAAGCAAGACATCCCCCAGCTTTTCCTGACCAACGCTTTCTGCATACTCTCCAATGCCATTGAGACCAAGGTCGGTAGCATCAGTGCAGGTTGGGAGCATTTCTTCAGTTGGTGGCGGGTGGAGGACGAGAAAGAGAAGGTGGATCGTGACGCGATCCGCAGCCAGGGTATCAGCCTGGAGCGGGCCGTGGCGGGTCTTTGCGCACCGAAGAGGCTGCTGGATTACTTCGAGAATTTCATTATCTACCACCGGGAAACCCAGAAGATCATCGCCCAGAACCACCAGTTCATCGGCGTGAACAATGCATTTGAACGCTTTGTTGAACGTGACAAGTTCGGAGGCAAGCTTGGTGTGTTCTGGCACACGCAGGGTTCGGGCAAGAGCTTCTCGATGATTTTCTACGCCCGGAAAATTTTTCGTAAGCTCACGGGGAATTTCACGGTTGTTGTGGTGACCGACCGGGATGATCTAGACGGGCAGATTTACCGAAACTTTCTCAACACCGGCACGGTCAGCAAGAACGAGGCGGCCCAGCCCAAGGATGGCGAGGAGATGCGCAAGTTTCTGGGGCAGAAGAGCAAGCGCATCGTATTTACCTTGATTCAGAAGTTTCGCTGGGATAAGGGAAAGGACTACCCGCTACTCTCGGACCGTGACGACATCATTGTCATCGTTGACGAGGCACACCGTACCCAATACAAGTCGCTGGCCGAAAACATGCGGGCTGGTCTACCCAAGGCGCAATACCTGGCCTTCACCGGTACCCCTCTGCTTGGGAGGGATAGGCTGACCAATGCCTGGTTTGGCGATTACGTGAGCGAGTACAACTTCCAGCAGTCCATGGACGACGGCGCCACGGTGCCGCTGTTCTATGAGAAGCGCGTGCCGGAGGTGTTGATCCAGAACGAGGACTTGAGCGAAGAGTTCTACGATATTCTGGAGGATGAAAACCTCGACGAGGCCCAGCAGGCCAAGCTGGAGAAGAAGTTCGCGCAAGAGGTGGAAGTCATCAAGCGCGACGACCGGCTGGAGACTATCGCGCGGGACATTGTTTACCACTTCCCGCGCCGGGGTTACCTAGGCAAGGGGATGGTGATTTCAGTCGACAAGTTCACCGCCGTGAAGATGTTCGACAAGGTGCAGGATCTCTGGAAGGACGCGCTGAAAGAACTGGTGGGACGGATCGGAAAATCCCAAAACGACATCGAGAAAGCGCGGCTCAAGAAGATTGTTGAATACATGCGCGGCGTGAAAATGGCTGTGGTGGTCAGCGCGGAGAACGGCGAAGACGACAAATTCAAGAAGCAAGGTTTGGACATCAAGCCACACCGGGAGCGCATGGAGCGCCTGGATGAGCACGGCCACGACATCGAGTACAACTTCAAAGACCCGGATGATCCGCTACAACTGGTGTTTGTTTGCGCCATGTGGCTGACCGGCTTTGATGCACCCACGGTGTCGACGCTGTATCTGGACAAGCCGATGAAGGACCACACTCTCATGCAGACCATCGCCCGTGCGAACCGGGTGACGTCGCACCAGATTAACGGGGTGACCAAGGCCAATGGCGAGATCGTCGATTACTACAATGTCTTCCGCAACATGAAGAAGGCGCTGAAGGACTACGCACAGGGCCAGGAAGGGCTGGATGATCCGCCGGTGAAGGAGAAAGAGGAGCTCTTCCGGTTGCTTGACGATGCGATTGGCCAGGGGATGAGCTATTGCCGCGAGCGCGGAATCGACCTGGAAGCCATGCTGGGCGAGGAGGACGTATTCAAGAACATCGGTAAGTTCAATGAGTTTGCCGATGTGCTGCTGGGCAATGAAGAGTGGCGAAGGGCGTTCAACGTCTACGAGAACACGGTGTCCTCTCTGTACGAGGCATCCAAGCCGGAAATATTGTCCAAAGGTAAGGGCCGCACTGTGGCGGCATTCCAGTATTTGCGCGGGGTGATCGATAGCATCATTGAGCAGGTGGACGTGGACGCCATCAGTCTGCGCATCGGCGAGCTGCTCGACGAGAGTGTGGTAGTCGACAATGCAGAGAAATTTGCAAAAAAGGAATACGCTGCAGAGTATCAGATCATCAAGCAGGGCAAGGTCTGGGACCTGAGCAAGATCAACTTTGACAAGCTGAAGGAAGATTTCCAGAAGTCCTCATACAAGAACATTGGAATCGCTGATCTTCGCAAGTTTATACAGCACAAACTGGAACAGATGCTCCAGCAAAATATAACCCGAACCAACTTCGCCCAACGACTGCAGCAGATCATCGATACCTACAACTCAGGCGGGTCTTCTACGGAAAACTATTTCGATGATTTGATGCGCTTTGCGCAAGAGATGAGGGAAGAGGACGAGCGCCATGTGCGTGAGGGACTTACGGAAGACGAACTAGAACTCTTCGATCTGATACGCAAAGACAAAATGACGCAGGATGAGGAGAGGACTGTCAAGCTCGCCGCCAGGAAGCTGCTGCACCGGCTGCTTGAAGAACACCCTAAAGTGCTGGTGCAAGATTGGTACAAGGATAGCCAGACGCAGAAGATCGTTCGAGCGACTGTAGAGCAAGTCCTGGATGAAACGCTGCCAAAAAGCTATGACCGTGCGTTGTTCAAGAAGAAGTGCGATAACGTGTTTGAGATGATGCTCGACTATGCCAGTCATGGAAGGAAGTGGGCGGCATGAGAGAGATCATCAAATCTCAACTAGGCATTTTGATGCCAATCTTCAAGGACGTTTCTGGAGCATTGAAAAAGCTTAATACCATGACGTTGGATAGGGAGAAGAGCTGAGGCGCCGGAATCCGCATCATGCATTATCAAGTTCTGCCAACTCGGTCTCATCAAACCCTGCAGCACGTCGGGCCGTATGGTTGTAAGGTCCACGTAACCTCGGAGCCCGGTAGATTTCAGCAAGTTCCCGGTATGTTGTGACAGGGTCTAAGCCACGCCGCTCACAAACATATCTGTACCAACGATTTCCAGCGGCAACGTGGCCGATCTCATCGCGGAGAATGATGTCCAGAATGGATGCAGCACCATGATCTCCAGCGTTCTGCAATTTTTGCTTGATGTGGGGTGTGACATCCAGCCCCCTTGCTTCTAACGTACGGGGGACCAAGGCCAATCTTGCCAGGATGTCGTCAGACGTTTTCTCAGCCATTTCCCAAAGCCCGTTATGGGCAGGAAAGTCGCCATATGAATAACCCAAATTCATTAGGTGATTGCTCAACAACTTGAAGTGAAGCGCTTCCTCTTTTGCGATACGGGCCCAATCTCGATAAAACGGATCTGGCATGTTTGGAAATCGCCAAACGATATCTAGACCAAGATCCACGGCATTAAATTCGATGTGCGCCAAAGCATGGATTAGCGAGGCACGGCCTTCTGTTGTGTTAACAGATCGCTTCTTGAGTTGTGCCGGAGGGACCAAGGGAGGTTTGTTTGAACGGCCGGGTACAGGCCGAGCCGGAAGAAATATGGCGTCACTGTCTATGGGGGCATCAAGGTCAATTGAATCTACGGCGCTTAGCTTGTTATGAATGCCAGTCTCCATAATGGCTGCAAGCGCATTAGTCCTGAGCATAACGAATCCTCCATGTCCAACCCGACTGACAACGTAATCGTGACCCTGTCCCGTCAGGCGATGTCTATCAAATCTCTCCGCCGTATCGCTTACCGAGGGTAATGTTCCAGTTATTATCCTACGCGGTTACCGTGATACCACGGTATGGTTGGCGACCTTGTCAAAAACAGCCAGATTGGTTGGATACTGCCTGACACGGCTCCCTGCCTTGTAGGTCGGCGATAGCAGGCCTACGCTCCCTGCAAGAAAGCCGACATTCTCCGGGGCGAGGATGGTTCTTTCAAAACCGTGGACTCATGTCGCTGCATAAGTCCGGCGACCAATCAACAGCAGGAGGGTGAGGGGATAATCTGAAGTGTGGAATTATTTCGAAAGTGTTTATGAACAGGACTATTTTATGGAATGGCCTTCAAATTCCCAATTTTACTGATTTACATAAATATCCATAAACAAAACAATTCTACATAAGCGCAGACTGGCTCAAGGTAGCGGCGGAAGAGGCGCTGCATTTTTGCCTGGTGCGCGACCACCTGCAAAGCCTGGGCCACGCCTACGGCGACTTCCCCGCGCACAACGGGCTGTGGGAAATGGCAGTGAAGACCGCGCACGATCCGCTGGTGCGCATGGCCCTGGTGCCGCGCGTGCTGGAAGCCAGAGGCCTGGACGCGCAGCCCGCGATCGCCGGGAAATTCGAATCGGTGCAAGACGCGCGCGCGGTGGAAATCCTCGGCGTGATCGAGCGTGACGAGATCGGCCACGTCGCCATCGGCAGCCGCTGGTACTTGTACCTGTGCCACCAGCGCGGGCTGGAACCGCTGGCGACGTTCCGCAATTTGCTGAAGCAATACGACGCGCCGCCCTTGAAGCCGCCGTTCAACCTCGCCGGGCGCAAGGCGGGCGGATTCAGTGAGGAAGAATTGCGCTGGCTGAACAGCCTTTGATTGCCGAGTGCTTTCTCATTGCGCGGAACGAAGTGGCGAAGCAATCCAGTCGAGCAAGGAAAAGCCAAACTTAACTGGATCGCCACGGCCTGCGGCCTCGCGATGACGGCTTCCCCATCCCGTCATGGCGAGGAGGCGAAGCCGACGCGGCAATCCAGTCAACAAGGCCCGGCAAAATTTCTTGCATCTTGCATCTTGAAACTTGCCGCTTCAAAGCCCCAGGGTATGCGCCGACACCCGCCTGCTGGCGCGGTCCCATTCGCCGTCGAAGCGCATGCCGAGTTCGGCGACGTCGCCGCGCGCGTCCAGGCGTGCGAGTCCGCGGGTCTCGTCCTTGTCGTAGCGCTTGAGCACGCCCTTGTCGTCGACCAGCACGAAGCTGTCGTGGGCCGGCGGCGGGTCGGCGTCGCGCACGCGCACGTGCAGGGCGTGGCCCCACACCGACAGCAGGCGCATCATCTGGCCGGCATTGCGCCTGAGATAGGTGTCGTCGGCGAGCAGGATCTTGATGGTGCGTTTCTGTTTGCAGAATTCCTTGAGCAGTTCGATGCGCGCGGGCGATTCGTAGCCGCCGTCCGAGAGGTCCCAGTCGTAGATGCGGATGAGGTGGGCCGCGCTTTGCAGCAGCGTGTCCAGCGCGTTGACGTAATCCGGCGGCGTTTCGAACTTGATCGTTTCAGACATGGGCCCATCCTGCCGTGTACCAGTCGTGGAAAAGCCCTGTCAGCGCCTCGCCGTAATCGGCAGGCGGCAGGGCGCGCGTGTCCGCCAGCTGCATCAGCGCGCGGCGCTCCGGCCCGGTGGCGCCGAAGTCCTCGCCGTTGACGAAGAACTGCGTGCCGGAAAACAGCAGGCGGGTCTTGCTGTCCAGTTTAAGCCCGTTTTTGGCGAGGCGCGCAGCGAAGGCCTTCGCGCCCAGCGGCCTGGCGGGCGGGCGGAAGAACACGTCGGGCTTGGGCTCGGAGAAGTAGCGGCCGACGAAGGCCTCGACCAGTTCGGCGTCCCAGCGGACTTTTTCCAGTTCTTCGCCGATCTGCGCCAGCATGGTTTTGGGAATTTCCGCGCTGTGCTTTTGCAGGGCGAGCTCGGAGTCGGCGTAGCGGCCGGGCAGTTCCAGCTCGTCGTGCAGGAAGTCGAGGAAGCCTTCGCCCAGCTCCTGGAAGGCGGGCGCGCGAAAGCCGATGGAGTAGGTCATGCATTCGTCCTCGGCGACGCCGTCGTGCGCGTATTTCGGCGGCAGGTAGAGCATGTCGCCGGGGCCGAGCAGGTATTCCTCCTCGACTTCGAAGCGCTTGAGGATCTTGAGCGGCAGGCCTTCGACCAGGTCGAGGTCGTCCTGTGCGGAAATGCGCCAGCGGCGGTGGCCCATGCCCTGCAGCAGGAACACGTCGTAGGAGTCGAAATGCGGGCCGACGCCGCCGCCGGGCACGGCGTAGCTGACCATGAGGTCGTCCAGCCGCGCGCGGGGGATGAAGGTGAACCGCTCGATCAGCTCGGCGCCGCTGGCGAGGTGGTGGTCGAGGGACTGCACCAGCAGCGTCCAGTCGCGCCTGGGCAGCTTGCTGAAGTCGGCCGGCCTGAACGGGCCGCCGTGCCCCAGCGACCAGTGCCTGCCGCCGCGCACCAGGCGCGATTCGACACCTTCGCTGCAGGCGAGGTCCTTCATTTTGGCGGGCGAGAGCAGGCCCTTGAAGCCGGGGATGGCGTCGCGCACCAGCAGCGGTTTCTTGTGCCAGTAGTCGCGGAGGAATTCCCTGGCGGTCATGCCGCCCAATAGCTGCAATTTCATAAGCTTGAGAAGCCCGGTAAATTCAATCGACACAGAGGAAGCAGAGGGATCAGAGGAAGGCGAAAACAATTTCCACGGTTTTCCTCTGTTACCTCTGCTTCCTCTGTGTGAAAAATTCATTATGCCAGTTTGCATGTATTCAATCCCGGTCTAGAATCGGCACAAATATACGATTAGCGGAGCAAACATGCTGAAACCAGGCGACAAGGCGCCGGCGTTTTCCCTGCCGGACGCCGACATGAGTTTCGTCGAACTCAAGGACTTCCTGGGCAAGAAAAACCTCGTGCTGTATTTCTATGTGCGTGACGATACGCCGGGCTGCACCACCCAGGGCATCGAGTTCTCCGAGCTGGAGCGCGATTTCGCCGGGCTGGATACCGTGGTGCTGGGCATTTCCCGCGACGACTGCATTTCGCACGGCGTGTTCCGCGACAAGCACGGCATCAGCGTGCAGTTGCTGGCGGACAAGGAAGGCGAGGCCTGCCAGGCCTACGGCGTGTGGCAGGAAAAGGAGAAGGATGGCGTCAAGCGCATGGGCATCGTGCGCTCCACCTTCATCATCGACAAGCAGGGTGTGGTCCGTCATGCCCTTTACGGCGTGCAGAGCAAGGGCCACGCCGAAGAAATTCTGAAACTCATCAAGGAAATGAAATGACTGCCATCGCCAAGAACACCGTGGTTACCATCACTTACAGCCTCGCTGACGCCGACGGCGCAATCCTCGAACAGAGCGACCATCCGCTGAGCTACCTGCACGGCGGCTACGGCAATATTTTCCCCGCCGTGGAAAAGGCGCTGGAAGGCAAGCAGGCCGGCGATGCGGTCGATTGCAAGATGCAGCCGGAAGAGGCCTTCGGCGAATACGACGAGCAACTGGTGCGCATCGAGGAACGCAACGTCTTTCCGGAGAACATCGAGGTCGGCATGCAGTTCGAAGGCCACGGCGAGTCGTCCGGCGAAGTGCACATCTACACCGTGACCGACATCACCGACGACAAGGTGGTGGTGGACGGCAACCATCCGCTCGCCGGCCAGGCGCTGAATTTCCATTGCGAGATCACCGAAGTGCGCGCGGCCGATCCGCACGAGATCGAGCATGGGCATGCGCACGGAGCGCATGGGCATCACCATCATTGAGCCCAGGCTGCTGCAATAACGTCCTCTCCCTTGGCGGGGGGAGGGTTGGGGTGAGGGGGATTCTTCGGAGTCCCCTTTTTGTTGCCTGCGGCTGCCTATGCTGTCATTGCGAGCGCAGCTTGGAAATCCGTTTTTTTTGTTTGGTGAGCGGATAGCGTTGGTCGGATTGACCATCTCCTGATTGCATAAGGGCTTTGGCCGGGGGTAGCCCGGCAGCTGGTCACTTTTCTTGCTTTGCCAAGAAAAGTGACCAAAAGAAGGCGCCCCAACTATGCCGGCCTGCGGCTTCCCTTAGCCTGGAGCTTTGCGGGCGGCGCGCGCGAAGCGCCAATTAATTCTGTACTCGACCCGCTTTATGTTTGTACGCAGAAGTGCGGGGCTCAGACAGGCTGCGCCGCGTTGTTCCGCTCGCAAGCTCCAGGCTGCGGCGGCAAAGACGGGGAAACTTCAAAAGCCACCCCCAAAACACGCACCTTTCCCCATCGTCATTGCGAGCGCAGCGCGGCAATCCAGTTCAAGAAGGCTTAGCCACATTTGACTGGGCTGCCGCGCCCCTTCGGGGCTCGCAGTGACGAAAAACTCCGCCCCTCGCCGAGTCCCCGGTGTTCTCCCCTCTGCGCTGCCTTGGGCGGGGGCTTGAATTGGGGGAAGTCGAGGCGAGCATGTCCGAGCACGTGGCCGACCGGGCGGTTTTCCCCAGGCGGGTCGTGCGAGTTTGCGAGCCGCCCAATTCAAGACGCCGACCGCGGTTTACCCCGTAGGGGCAGCACAGCGGGGCCGCCTTCTTTTGGTCACTTTTCTTGGCGAAGCAAGAAAAGTGACCAGCTGCCGGGCTACCCCCGGCGACTTTTGTTGGCCTGCCCCATATCTCCCATCCCTTGCTTTCCCCCCAACCCTGCTAAAATTACGCACCTCAAAAAATTGCCGTGTATTGATGAAAACCACCTTCCTCGATTTCGAGCAGCCCATTGCGGAGCTGGAGGCCAAGATCGAAGAGTTGCGCTTCGTGCAGGACGACTCCGCGCTGGACATTTCGGAAGAGATCAAGCGCCTGTCCAAGAAGAGCCAGAAGCTGACTGCGGACATCTACGCCAAGCTGTCGGCCTGGCAGATTTCCCAGGTGGCGCGGCATCCGCAGCGCCCCTATACGCTCGACTACATCAGCGGCCTGTTCACCGATTTCCAGGAACTGCACGGCGACCGCGGCTATGCCGACGATCCCGCCATTGTCGGCGGCATCGCCCGCTTCAACGGCGAACCGGTGATGATCATCGGCCACCAGAAGGGCCGTGACGTCAAGGAACGCCAGTACCGCAACTTCGGCATGCCGCGGCCCGAGGGTTACCGCAAGGCGCTGCGCCTCATGCGCCTGGCGGAAAAATTCCAGATTCCCATCCTCACCTTCATCGACACCCCCGGCGCCTATCCCGGCATCGGCGCCGAGGAGCGCGGCCAGAGCGAGGCGATCGCGCGCAACCTGTACGTGATGGCGGAACTGAAGACGCCGGTCATCTGCACCATCATCGGCGAAGGCGGCTCCGGCGGCGCGCTGGCGATCGGCGTCGGCGACCGCATGCTGATCCTGCAATATTCCACTTACTCGGTGATTTCCCCCGAAGGCTGCGCTTCCATCCTGTGGAAGAGCGCCGACAAGGCCTCGGTGGCGGCGGAAACCCTGGGCATCACGGCCGAGCGCCTGCTGTCGCTGGAACTGGTCGACAAGATCGTGCCCGAACCCTTGGGCGGTGCGCACCGCGACTGGGACGGCATGTACACCAACATCCGCAAGGCGCTGGCCGACACGCTGGCCGAGGTCCGCCACCAGCCGCTGGACGCGCTGTTGAACACGCGCTATCAGCGGCTCATGGCCTATGGCCGCTTCAAGGAAGAGAAGCAAGCCTAATCTGGCGGGGCAGGTCAACGCCTGCCTCGCGCGCCACCTCAAGCCCGGCGCGCAGCTGCGCGTGGCGTTTTCCGGCGGGGTCGATTCCGTCGTCCTGCTGCATGTTCTGGCGCAGATCGAGCCGCAGTTTCCCCTGACCCTTTCCGCCGTGCATGTGCATCATGGCCTCAACCCCCGGGCCGATGCCTGGGCGGATTTCTGCCTGGCGTTCTGCCAGCGCCGCGACATTCCCTGTGCGGTCGAGCGCGTGAAGGTGCCGAAGAAGTCCACGCTCGGGCTGGAAGCCGCCGCGCGCAAGGCGCGCTATGCGGCCTTGTACGGTCCCGGCGCGGACGCCGTGGCGCTGGCCCACCATCTCGACGACCAGGCCGAGACGGTGCTGTTCCAACTCCTGCGCGGCGGCGAGCCGCGCGCCCTGGCGGCCATGCCGGAAGCGCGCGTGCACGAGGGCATGCTGCTTTTGCGCCCCCTGTTGAACGTGCCCAAGGCCGAACTCGTTGCCTACGCCCGCCGCCATCGGATGAAATGGGTGGAGGACGACAGCAACCTCGACACGGCGCTCGCGCGCAACGCCCTGCGCCAGGACATCCTGCCGTTGCTGGCAAGGCATTTCCCCGATTATCGTGAACGCCTGGCCGGAGCGGCGCGGCGCATGGCGGAAGTCGCGTCGCTGCTGGAAAACATGGCGGGGCAGGACCATGCGGCGCATGCCGAGGACGAGCTCGACTGCAATGCGCTGAAGGCCCTGTCCGAGACGCGGGCGCGCAACCTGCTGGCGCATTTCCTGCGCGTGCGCGGCGCGGCGCTGCCGCGGCCGGCGGCGCAGCGCGAAATCCTGCGCCAGCTCCTGCAGGCGCGCGGACGTCTGAGCCTGCCGCTGCCGGACGGGCGCCGGCTGGTTCGCGTCAGGAACAAGGTCCGCATCGAGCCCTGACAGCCGGTCGCCGGCTTGCTTTATACTGCCAGGCTGATGAAAAGCCTGGCTTTCCTGTTTCCGCTGCTTGCCGCGCTTGCACTGTTGCCGGTGCAGGCCGCGGAGCCGCTCGTCATCAAGTTCAGCCACGCCTTGTCGCCGGCCACGCCCAAGGGCAAGGCGGCCGACAAGTTCAAGGAACTGGCCGAGCGCTACAGCGACGGCGCGGTGAAAGTGGAGGTCCATCCCAACGGCCAGCTTTATCAGGACCGCGAGGAAATGACGGCCCTGCGCCTGGGCGCGGTGCAGATGCTGGCGCCTTCGTTCGCCCAGTTCGGCCCGCTGGGACTGCGCGAATTCGAAGTGTTCGACTTGCCCTACATCTTTCCCAACAAGGCCACGCTGCATCGCGTCATGGACGGTGACATCGGCACGCGCCTGATGGCCCGTCTCGAAGCCAAGGGGATCAAGGGGCTGGCATACTGGGACAACGGTTTCAAGCAGATGAGCGCCAATCGCCCGCTGATCCGGGTGGAGGATTTCAAGGGCCTGAAGCTGCGCATCCAGTCGTCCAGGGTGATCGACGCGCAGATGCGCACGCTCGGCGGCATGCCGCAGGTGATCCCGCTGTCGGAGGTGCGTACCAGGCTAACTGAGGGTGCGGTGGACGGCACCGAGAACACGCTGTCGAACTTCCACAGCCAGAAGCTGTACGAGGTGCAGAAGCACCTGACCCTGTCCGATCATGGCTATCTCGGCTATGCGGTCATCGTCAACAAGGCGTTCTGGGAAGGTCTCAAGCCGGATCTGCGCGCCCAGCTCGAAAAGGCAATGAAGGAAGCGACCGTTTACGAGCGCCGCATCGCGCAGGAGGAAAACGACGCCGCGCTCGAACAGATCAGGGCTGCCGGCGCCATTCAGATCCACGTCCTGTCGAACGAGGAACGCCGCATCTGGCAGCAGACGCTGCTGCCGGTGCACGAACAGTTCGCCGACGTGCTCGGCCGCGACACCATCCACGCCATCTACCGCATCGCCGCCGAGGTGGCGCGGGAACAAAAGCCGCGCAGCGGCAAGCGGCAATAAGGGTTTTTAACCGCGGGGCGTACGGGGAAAAAGGCTGAACCACAGAGGGAGCAGAGGGGAACAGAGGACAATATGGTTTCCTCCGTTGCCTCTGTTACCTCTGTGTTCATGGATTCCCCTGTGCCTGGCAGAAATTTTCCATCCGCATGATCCGTTTTCAATCCCTCACGCTCGCGCGCGGCACCAAGCCGCTGTTCGATTCCGCAGATCTCACCCTCAATCCCGGCGAGAAGGCCGGCCTCATCGGCGCCAACGGCTCGGGCAAGACCACGTTGTTCGCGCTCTTGCGCAACGAACTGCACGCCGACGGCGGCGAGGCGGATTTCCCGGCGGCTTGGCGCATCGCCCACGTGGCGCAGGAAACCCCGGCGCTGACGCGCTCCGCCATCGACTACGCTATCGACGGCGACACCACGCTGAGAAGGCTGGAACGTGAACTGATTGATGCGGAGACGCGCCATGACGGCCATCGCATCGGCGAGCTGCACGCGGCGCTGCACGATGCCGATGCCTACACCGCGCGCGCCCGCGCCGAGACGCTGCTGAACGGCCTCGGCTTTTCGCACGCGCAGATGAACGAGCCGGTGGCGAGCTTTTCCGGCGGCTGGCGCATGCGCCTCAATCTGGCGCAGGCGCTGATGTGTCCGTCCGACCTGCTGCTGCTGGACGAGCCCACCAACCATCTGGACCTGGATGCCATCCTCTGGCTGGAAGACTGGCTCAAGCGCTATCCCGGCACGCTGATCGTGATTTCGCACGACCGCGATTTTCTCGACGGCATCGTCAACGTCATCGTGCACATCGATGACAGGAAACTGAGGCGCTACGGCGGCAACTACTCGGCCTTCGAGGTGCAGCGTGCCGCCAATCTGGCGCTCTCGCAGGCGGCATACGAGAAACAGTCACGCGAACGCGCGCACCTGCAGTCCTTCATCGACCGCTTCAAGGCCAAGGCCACCAAGGCCAGGCAGGCGCAGTCGCGCATGAAGATGCTGGCGAAAATGGAGGAACTGGCGCCGGTGCATGCGGCGGCGAGCTTCTCCTTCGAGTTTCGCGAGCCCGAGCGCGCGCCCAATCCGCTGCTGGTGATGGAGGCAGTCGTCGCCGGCTACCGGGCGCAGGCGGGCGACAAGCCCGTGCTGGCCAACATCAATCTCAGCCTCGAAGCAGGCAGCCGCATCGGCCTGCTGGGCGTCAACGGCGCGGGCAAGTCCACGCTGATCAAGACCCTGGTCGGCGAACTGCCGCCGCTTTCCGGCGAGGTGCGGCATGGCAAGGGCCTGGCCATCGGCTACTTCGCCCAGCACCAGCTGGAAATGCTGCGCCACGACCAGTCGCCGCTGTGGCATTTGACCAGGCTCGCGCCCAACGAGCGTGAACAGGAGTTGCGCAACTTCCTCGGCAGCTTCAACTTCGACGGCGACATGGCCACGGCCGCCATCGCACCCTTCTCCGGCGGCGAGAAGGCGCGCCTGGCGCTGGCGCTGATCGTGTGGCAGAAGCCGAACCTGCTCTTGCTCGACGAGCCCACCAACCATCTTGACCTGGAAACGCGCGAAGCGCTGACCGTGGCGCTGGCCCAGTTCGAGGGCACCCTGGTGCTGGTGTCGCACGATCGCCATTTGCTGCGCGCGGCCACTGACGAATTCATGATCGTGGCCGACGGCGGCATGCGGCCGTTCGACGGCGACCTCGACGACTATCGCGACTGGCTGTTCAAGACGCGGCTCGCCAAACCGGAAGCCGAGGCGCCGAGCGAGAATCGCATCGACCGCAAGGCCGAGCGCCGCCAGGAGGCCGAAGCGCGGCAGAAGCTGTCAGTGGCGAGGAAGCCGATCGAGAAACAGATCGCGCAGCTGGAAAAGCGCATGGAGGCCCTGAACGTGCGCAAGGTCGCGGTGGATGCGCGCCTGGCCGACCAGGGCATCTATGCCGAAGCCAACAAGGAAGAACTGAAACGCCTGCTGCGCGAGCAGGCCGAGATCGCCGGGGAACTGGAAGGGGTCGAGGGCGAGTGGCTCATGCAACAGGAAGCGCTGGAGGCGTTGGGTAACGCCTAGACGTCATCGCGAGGCAGCCCGTGGCGATCCGGTTGGGAAAGGCGGAGCCCTGCCCAGATACAAGTTGCAAGCCGCAAGAGAGTTTTGCCGGGCCTGGTTTGACTGGATTGCCGCGTTAAATCGGTTTGGGCTTGGCGTTTTCTCCCTCTACCTTTGCGCGAGGGTTGGGGTGAGGGCTTTGCCTCCTCGCAATGACAGTCCTCAGTCCTGTTTGATCACCGTCACCTTCTTCATCATCACGGCTTCCAGCGGCACGTCGCCGTGCGGGCCGCGGTTGCCGCGCGGCACGGCGACGATGGCGTCGACCACGTCCATGCCGTCCACCACTTGGCCGAACACGGCATAGCCCCAGCCTTCGACGCTCTTGCCGCGGTGGTTGAGGAAGTAGTTGTCGGTGACGTTGATGAAGAACTGCGAACTCGCCGAGTGCGGCTCCATGGTGCGCGCCATGGCCAGGGTGCCGCGCAGGTTCTTCAGGCCGTTGTCGGCCTCGTTCTGTATCGTGGCGCCGCGCGACTTTTCCGTCATGTCCGGCAGCATGCCGCCGCCCTGAACCATGAAGCCGGGAATCACGCGATGGAAGATGGTGCCGTCGTAGAAGCCGGAATTCGCGTGCTTGAGGAAGTTCTCCGTGG
This sequence comes from Betaproteobacteria bacterium SCN2, assembly GCA_008923285.1. Classification (GTDB taxonomy): domain Bacteria; phylum Pseudomonadota; class Gammaproteobacteria; order Burkholderiales; family Thiobacillaceae; genus UBA6918. The sequence continues at coordinate 269,198 of WBSG01000003.1, read as the reverse complement.
AGATCGGCGCATTGCCGCGGAACAGTTCCACAGTGATGTTGCCCTTGCTGGTCTCGATCAGCACCCGGGGATTGGCCGGCTGGCCGGCGGCGGGCGCGGTGGAAACCGTCTGCTTGCCGGGTTCCCTGGCGTTGCAGCCGGTGGCGGCGAGCGAGGCGCCGAGCGTCAGGGCGAGCAGGAAAGCGGAAAAACGTGTCATGGCGTCGAACTCATGCAAAGCGGAGCGGCAATCTTAGCAGCTTGGAACGAATCGGCAGCCTGCGAATCGTATATAGTGGAATTTGTATTACTGACGATCCTGTTCAGTTGGGAGAGCGAACATGAGCTTGCGCTTCAACCTAGTCCTGGCGGCCTGGCTGGCCCTGATTCCCTTTGCCGTTCCGGCCGCCCTGGCGGACCCCGGGCAGCCGTCCGCAGCCGGGGCCGAGGCGTCGATGGCTTGCCCGCAACCGGGCGATGAAAAGCTCAAGCTTGCCCAGACCAGTCCGGGCGACTGCTGCAAGGCGCACAAGGGCGTGTGCGGCTGCCGCGCCGGCAAGATCATCTGCTGCGACCGCACGCCCAGCGACCAGCCGGGCTGCACCTGTCACGGCGACGACGGCTTCCTGCAATAGCGCCTGATTACTTGTGGGCGGCAACCCACACGCCGTCCCAGTCCGTGGACGGCGGTGAGTTTCTGAAAGCGGCGATGCGCTCCAGGAACACTTGGCTGGGGATATCGTCCGGCATCGCGGACAGTCCCTTGCGGAAAGCGATTTCGGCGGCATCCCAGTCCTGCTTGCGGTAGGCGGCGAGGCCGGCTTCGAAGGCTCCGGCCAGCTGCCTGCGGGCATCGTCCATGTCCTGCGCGAAACCCATCAGTTCGAACACACGCGCAGGCTCCGCCTTGCCAGCGACGCGCAGGCTGTCGATTTCGCGGAAGACGAGGCCGTCGGCGGCCAGTCGCCGGGTGTCTTCGTTGACCAGGATGCGCGTGCCATAGAACTTGTTGGCCTGCTCCAGGCGCGAAGCCAGGTTCACGGTGTCGCCGATCACGGTGTAGCCGCGCGCGGTTTCCGAGCCGATGTTGCCGACGGTGACTTCGCCGGTGGCGATGCCCATGCGCACGTCGACTTTCGGCAGGCCCTGGCGCACGCCGATGATCTCCGGCAGCGCGGCGCGGAATTCGTCCAGCCTGGCCATCTGGTGCAGGGCCGCCACGCAGCACAGCTCGGCATGGCTTTTCTCGTCGGTGAAGGGCGGGCCCCAGAAGGCCATGACCGAATCGCCGATGTACTTGTCGATGATGCCCTGGCGCTCGCGGATCACTTCGGCCATGAAGGAGAAGTAGCGGTTGAGGAAGCGCACCGCGGTGTCCGGCGCCATGCCTTCGCACATCTGGGTGAAACCGGCGAGGTCGGAGAAGAACACGGTCATGACGTGGCTCTCGCCGCCTTCGGCGGGCAGGCGCTTTTCCAGCAGGCCGCGCACCACGCGCGGGTCGACGTACTTGCCGAAGGTCTCGCGGATGTATTCCTTCTCCCTCAGGCCGACCACCATGTGGTTGAAGGAGTCGGCGAGGGTGGCCATCTCGTCGCGTGTGTCGATGCGGATTTCCACGCCGAGGTCGCCTTTCTCCACCGCTTGGGTGCCGCCCAGCAGACGACGCACCGAGTCGACCAGCGAACGGCTTACGCCCCACGCGAAGATGAGGCCGAGCAGGGTGGCGATAGCGGTGACGATCCAGTTCAGCTGGGTGGCGCGCTGCTCCTCGAGCTTGGCCTGCGCCGCGGTGTCGCTGGTGAGCTTGTAGAGGATGTCGATGGTCTTGCCGATTTCGACGTCGACGCTGTCCTTGGCCTTGATCAGGGTGTCGTGCATGAGCTTCTGCGACCGCACCGTGCCTTCCTCGGCCTCGATCTGGAACATGCGGAAAGCGAAATGGAAGTCCTGCCGCGCGGTCTGGATCACCGGCAACTGCTCGCCCAGCACCGCCAGCGTCACCTGGTCGAGTTCGATGTCCTCTGCCGCGCGCGCCTCGTTCAGCATGCGCAGCGAGGAGTCGATGATCTGGTCGGCGTTGATGCCGCGGTTGTCGAACAGGTCCGATTCCTTGGCCAGCTCTTGCTTGTTCGGGTTGGCGGCCTCCATGCCGGCCAGCAGCCGCTCCATGTGCACCATCTGCTGGCGGATCAGAATCTCCACGCTGGCGACCTGCTCCTGCAGCGGCAGGTAGTAGTCGGCGAGCGCGCGCACCTGGTTGTTGAGATTGCGGAAGTTCAGCACCGACACCCAGGTGACGATCACCATGAGGCCGAGCAGGGCGGCGATGATGCTGAAGATCTTCAGGCGGATGGGGCGGCGCATGTATCCAGTCTAGTGGGAATCTGCGGCAACATCCAGACGCAAAAACGGCCCCTTCCTCCGAAGAGGCCGTCTGCATTGCAGCGGCGGGTGCGAATCGCCGCCTAGGACACGCTGCCGAAGCTGCGGTCGCTGGCCATGAAGGGGGCCTTCAGGCCGGCGAGGCGGCAGCCCTGGGCGATGGGTCCGCCCGGGAACAGCAGGTACAGGTGCTTGATGCCGCCCTGCGGGTGGAAATGCTCGTCCAGTGCGTCGTGCAGGTCGCGCGGGCTGATCTTGGCCTGGTCTTCGTGGCGTGCGTAATAGCTTTGCAGGGCGCGCACGGCTTCCCAGTGCTCGTCACTGAGCTTGAGTCCCTCGGCGCGCGCGATGTCCATGGCGTGCTGGCGGTTCCACTCTTCGGGCGCATGCGGAAACTCGGGATCGACGGTGCGCTCGCGGGTGAGTTTGTTGATGTCGGATGATACGTGCAGCATGGTGTCCTCCTGTGCTCTGTCTCCTGTGGGGTAATTTCAGACTAGACGATCGGGAGGCAGAAACAAGCCTTACACGCTCAGGGGCGGCTCCTGCATCAGCGCCACCTGCTCGCGCAGCTCGAGGATACGGTCCTGCCAGTAGTGCTGGGTGTTGAACCAGGGGAAGGCGGCGGGGAAGGCGGGGTCGTCCCAGCGCCGCGCCAGCCAGGCCGAATAGTGCAAAAGCCGCAGAGTGCGCAAGGCCTCGACGAGGTGCAGTTCGCGGCGGTCGAAGTCGTGGAAATCCTCGTAGCCGGCCAGGACATCGCTCAACTGGCGGGTCATGGCCTCGCGCTCGCCCGACAACAGCATCCACAAGTCCTGCACCGCGGGTCCTGTGCGGCAGTCGTCGAAATCGACGAAATGCGGGCCGCTGTCGGCGCCTTCGGTCCACAGCACGTTGCCCATGTGGCAGTCGCCGTGCAGGCGCAGGGCGGCGAACTTGCCGGCGCGCTCGAAGCAGTGGCGCACGCCTTCCAGTGCCTGCGCCGACACGCTTTCCCAGGCGCCCAGCAGTTCCGGCGGAATCCAGCCATGTTCCAGCAGCCAGGCGCGCGGCTCGGTACCGAAAGTCTCGATGTCGAGCGCCGGGCGGTGTTCGAATTGCCGGGTTGCGCCGACCGCGTGGATGCGGCCCATGAAGCGTCCCATCCATTCCAGGGTATCGGGATCGTCGAGCTCGGGCGGGCGCCCGCTCTGGCGCGGGTAGACGGCAAAGCGGAAGCCGGCGAATTCGTTGAGCGTCCTGCCCGCCAGTTCCAGCGGCGCCACCACCGGGATTTCGCGCTCGGCCAGTTCCAGGGTGTAGGCGTGTTCTTCCAGGATCGCCGCGTCGTTCCAGCGCTCAGGGCGATAAAACTTGGCCACCAAGGGCGTGTCGTCCTCGCGGCCGATCTGGTAGACCCGGTTCTCGAAGCTGTTCAGCGCCAGCATGCGGCCGTCGCACCTGAGGCCGGTGCTTTCCAGCGCGTCCAGCACGAGGTCGGGGGTGAGGGCGGAGAAGGGATGTTCGCTCATGATTCTAATGTACGGGAACAGACAAGCTTCCGGCTTGCCTCAGGCGTAATAAACTCATCGACTCTATTGGAGGCGACATGATACTTCTGCGCGCTGCCCTGCTGTTGCTGTTTCCCTGGCTGCTGACGGCGACGGCTGCCGCCAGCTCGCTCACGCTGGAGCAGTTGCTGGCCAAGCCCACGCCGCCGGCGGGGGTGGTGTTCGAGATCGTCGACCGCGACCCGCAGGCGCTCGAATTCGCGCTGCCCTGGGTCAGGCAGGCTGCGGAAAAAATCGAGGAGCGTTTCCCGGGCGTGCCCATGGCGCTTGTCACCCATGGACAGGAGATGTTCGCGCTGCAGGAAAAGGACAGGCAAAGGAATGCCGCCCTGCACGAACAGGTGCAGAGCCTGAAACGCGACAGGAACATCCCCGTGCACGTATGCGAAACCTACGCCGGCTGGAAGGGCGTGGTGCCGGAAGCCTTTCCGGCCTATATTGACGTGGCGCCCAGCGGCCCGGCCCAGATCAACAACTACATCGCGCTGGATTACCAGCGACTGGTGGTGCCAAGGGCCGCGCTGCTGCGCAAAATGCCCAAATAACCACCGAGCGGAGAAAACATGAGAATCCTGATTGCCCTGGCCGGCGCCCTGGCCCTGTCCCTGCCGGTATTCGCCGCGGACAACGCCTGCATGACCGCAGCCGCCCAGAAGAAACTCGCCGGCGCGGCCGAGAGTGCCTTCATGCACAAGTGCGAGCGCGACAAGTGCGAAGCGGCGATGGACAAGAAGCTCGCCGGCGCGGCGAAATCCAGCTACATGAAGAAGTGCATGGCCGACAGCCTCAAGCCCTACTGCGAAGCCAGGGCGAAGGACAAGAAACTGTACGGCGCTGCGAAAAACAGCTTCGTCAACAAGTGCCAGACGGATTGAAATCCGACGGCCGGGCAGGCGGCTAGCGGTTCGATGCGCCGCAGGGGTGCCGGTCCTCGCCGCAGCGGTCGAATTCGCCGAGCGGGCGGTCGAAGGTGTATTCGGCGGGCTCGACGATCATGTAGCGCGCCGCTTCATCAGCGCTGCCGGTGGCCAGGGTGAACGGCAGCGTCACCAGCGTGACCGCCGCGCCCAGCACCGTGGCCGCCAGGCCCAGCGGACGCATCACCACGGCATCCACCAGCATGTCCGTGCCCTTGTCGCCGCTGATGGTGCCGGGGTCGTCCGCCTGCGCGGCGCAGGGGGGCGGCGAGCAAGGCCACGGCGAGCAGGCCGGCTGTCAGCGTTCTTGCCATCTGCTTGCCGGCCTCACTTTTTCATGCCCGCGGCGATCAGGATATCCCGCACGTGCCGGAGTTCATCCTTGGTGCAGGTCGAACTGTTGTGGGGCCGATGGATGAAGCCTTCCACGCCATTCAGCATCACGCGAAAACTGGCGCCGTGATGCGGCTCGACCGTGGCGCCCACGTGCGTGAGCATGGCCTCGACGTCGCGCCAGTGCACGTTGCCGCTCACCGGGCCGTGGAAGATGGAATTGAGCAGGGTTTCGTGCTTGTGGCTCATGAAAATCCCGATGTCTTGCACACGCTTCAGCATAGAAGCTGAAACGGCGCAAAGCCAGTCGTACCGGCCGTTTTCCTTGCCAAATCAGCGCCATAGCCTCATACTGTCCACACGTATTGCTGTTTTGGTCAGTCTTCTTCGCCCGTCTTGGGCTTCCTGTCGGCTTTCCTCATTGGCTTTCATCTCGCGCCCACAAGGCGCGATCGCCGCAGCCCGACTGCGCCCATTGCAACACACAGCCGAACGCAACGCACCGTCGCACCGGCTCAGCACGAGGAAACAAGTCATGTCCAAGGAAGAACTGATCGAAATGGAAGGCGTGGTCAACGAAGTCCTGCCGCAAACACGCTTTCGCGTCACCCTCGACAACGGCTTCGAGATCATCGCTTATGCCTCCGGCAAGATGCGCAAGCATCGTATCCGCATCCTGGCCGGCGACAAGGTCACCCTGGAGATGTCGCCCTACGACCTGACCAAGGGCCGCATCAACTTCCGCCACAAGGACGCCAACGCCCAGCCGCGTCCCGCCATGGCAAGAAGGTATTGATCGCGGCGAGACCGCCGCACTGACTGCGCCCGCTTACGGCGCCGGCAGTGGCTGGCCGAGCAACATGGCTGCGAAGGCCCGCCGCTCGGCGTCGCCATGCTGACGGAAAGTCAGGAATTCCACATGCCTGTCCTGCTGCGCCAGATCCAGACGGATGCCCCATAACGGCAGCGTGCTGTTCGGCAGCAGCGCATAGCGCACATCGCCCAGCACGTCCGGCCTGTCCGGGTGGCGTGCGACAAAACCGTCCGAGAAATGAGTGAAGCGCGCGATATCGCGCGCCAGCACCGAACCCGTTTGCAGCCTTGGCAGGTCGCCCGGCTGGTATTGCGGCAGGCTGCCCCCGCGGTATGCCAGAGGCGCTGACAGCAACCCGACGCGTACGCCGTCGACGTGATACTGCCCGCTTGCCGAATAAACCGAGCGCCATAGCAGCACATTGCCGAGGGTCGGGTGCAGCACGATGCGCTCGATGACGTGACCGCGGCTGGCGGCGAGTTCACGCGCAACGGCTTCCGCACGCTCCCGCTGCATCAGACCGAACAGCAGATACAACAGGGCCATTGCCAGGGCAATCCGCGCGGGCAGCGGGCTCCGCCTGCCCAGCGCGAGCAGGAGCCCGGTCAGCAGAACCAGGGTGAAGAGGGGATCGACGATGGAAATCACGCGCCAGGCCACGCGCGCATCGCTGAACGGCCATAACAGGCTGGTGCCGTAGCTGGTGCAGGCATCGATGAGGCCGCTCGGCAGATAGCCCAGCAGGGCAAATTCCCAGATCGCCGGGAAGGCCAGCCGGCGTCGCGCGAACGGCCACGCGACCAGTGCCGCGATCAGCGCGCCGAAGGGAACGAAGACCAGGGCATGGGTGAAGTGCCGATGGAAATCGAGGAACAGCAGGGCGTCGTCTTGAGAGCGGATCAGTACGTCGAGGTCTGCCAGCAGGCCTGCGAACAGCCCGATCGCCGCCGCCGTGCGCAACTGCTGCGGCCGGGCCATGCTGCTTGCGATCACTGCACCGGCCAGTCCCTGAGTGAGGATATCCATGCCTGAACCTGCTCCCGGTTTGTCTACGCCCCTGTGCGGGCTTCGCCCGCCCGGCGCTATTTGTTGTGTTCGTGCAGATAGGCCTCTAACTCGGCCGCTGGCAGCGGCCGGGCGAACAGGAATCCCTGCACTTCCTCGCAGCCTTCGGCACGCAGGAAATCGAGTTGTTCCAAGGTTTCCACGCCTTCCGCCACGATGCCCAGGCGCAGGCTGCGCGCCAGCAGGATGATGGCGCGCACGATCGCGGCATCATCCGGGTCGCTGGTGATGTCGCGCACGAAGGACTGGTCGATTTTCAGGCGGTCGACGGCAAAGCGCTTGAGGTAGCTGAACGAGGAGTAGCCGGTGCCGAAGTCGTCGATCGACAGGCGCACGCCCAGCGATTTCAGGCGCCGTACCGTTTCCAGGTTGTTCTCGGCGTCCTGCAGCAGGATCGACTCGGTCAGTTCCAGTTCCAGCAGGTGCGGCGGCAGGCCGCTGCGGTTGAGCGCGCCGGCAACCGATTCGATCAGGTTGGTGCGGCGAAATTGCAGCGCCGACAGGTTGACCGAGATGCCGATGTCTGCGAAACCCGCCTTGCGCCAGGCCTGCGCCTGCGTGCAGGCCTCCACCATGACCCAGGATCCGATCGGCACGATGAGGCCGCTTTCTTCGGCAACCGGAATGAAGCGTGACGGCTCCACCTCGCCCAGTTCCGGGTTGTTCCATCGCAGCAGCGCCTCGATACCGACGACCCTGCCGCTGCCGGCATGTATTTGCGGCTGGTAATGCAACTGGAAGTCTTCCTCGACCATGGCCTGGAACAGGCGGTTCTGCAATAACAGATGTTCGTGCGCCTGCAGGTTCATTGCTTCGTTGAAGAAACGGCAGGCATTGCGGCCCGAGTCCTTCGCGTTGTACATGGCCGTGTCGGCCTTCTGCAGGAGCGAGTCGAAATCGTCGCCGTCTTCGGGGCAGATCGAGATGCCGATGCTGCAGGATGTGTTGAGATAGCGGCCGTCGATTTCCATCGGTTCGGACATTGCGGCAAGAATCTCGCCGGCGATGTTCTCCACCGTCTCCAGGTCCGGCACTTCGTTGAGCAGAATGATGAATTCGTCGCCGCCCTGCCGGCTGATGGTGTCGCCGCTACGGGTGCAGCGCGACAGGCGCTCGACCACGTCCAGCAGCAGCTGGTCGCCGGCAGCATGTCCCAGCGTGTCGTTCACCACCTTGAAATTGTCCAGGTCGAGGAACAGGATGGCAAGCCGTGATTTCGACTGGCGCGCCATTTCCCGGGCGTGCTCGAAGCGGTCGCGCAGCAGGATGCGGTTGGGCAGGCCGGTGAGCGCATCGTGGTGGGCGAGGAACTGGATGCGCTCTTCCGCCAGCTTGCGTTCGGTGATGTCGCGGTCCACGCCCTGGAAGCCGGTCAGTTGGCCACCCTCGCCGAACAGTGGCGTGGCGTTGGATTCGAGGATGCGATAACTGCCGTTGCGGTGACGCCAGCGCAGCACCACGCTCTGCCAGCCTTGCCGCGTCGCCAGCGCGGCGCGCAGGGTCTCGTGGAACAGTGGCAGGTCTTCCGGGTGCACCAGCTTCAGCGCGTCCGCAGCCAGAAATTCCTCCGCCGTGTAACCCAGGATTGCCGCACCGCGCTGGTTGGTATAGAGGTGCCGGCCTTCGACGTCGATCGACCACACCCAGTCGGCGGATTGCTCCGCCATGGCGCGGTAGCGGGCCTCGCTCTCGCGCAGCGCTTCCTCGGTGCGCTTGCGTTCGCTGATGTCGATGAAGTTGACCACTGCGCCCACCAGTTCGCCGTTGCGGTAGATGGGGTGCGACCAGTACTCCACCGGGAAGCAGCTGCCGTCCTTGCGCCAGTGCACTTCCGTGTCCACGTGCGTGGACTTTCCCTGCAGCGTGGAGCAGCGGACAAGGCATTGCTTGCTCCCTGGGGTAGGGGCGTCCGTCGGGATGGGTATGGTGAATCAGCGCATGCACGCTTTTGCCGAGCATTTCGTGCGCCGCATAGCCCAGCATCCTGAGGCAGGCCGGGTTGACGAAGGTGCAAATGCCGTGGGTGTCCACTCCGAAAATGGCCTCGGGCGAAGCTTCCAGCAGCAGACGGAAGCGTTCCTCGCTCTCGCGCAGGGACGCCAGTATCTGCTGCTGGTTCATGGCCGGGTCAACGCTTTCCGGGAGTTCGTCGGCCTGGGGCTGGAGAATGCTGGACACGTCTAGGGAACGATTGATTTGGCAAAGTCCCCATCATAGGGGCAATGCGGAGCCGTGCCTATCGTCCAAAAAGGACTGCCGGCACTGGTATGAAAAGAGGGTCAAGTCTGCCGTTCCTGGCGAAGCGTGGCTGCTCAGCCGGCATGGGCGCGCCGGCAAGGCCTGTCCGCAAATTCGCCGAACAGCTGCGCTGCATTGTCGTGCAGCAGCCTGCGCCTCGTCTCGATGGGCAGGGAGTTCGTCCAGGTGCGGATTTGCCTGACCGTCGAGGCGTAGCCTTGCCAGCGATTGAGGCTGAAAGTGTCCACCGCAGCCAGGAACCGGTCCGGATGGCGCAGGAACAGTGCACGCCACTCCGGCAGCAGCTTTCCGTTCGGGGCGATGCGCTCGTCGCGCACCGAGGTGTCGACCCAGAGTCTGTCGGGGTGGCGCTGCAGCATGCTTACCAGCAGCCTGGGGTCGGGGCGGGTGCCGAGGTGCGCCCACAGCACGCGAATCCCGGGGGCGAGTTCGAATGCCTTGTCCACGACTTCGGCGTCAGCGTGCAGCAGCAGCACCAGCCTGTGCGCCGCGGCCATGCGTACCAGCTCGGCGAAGACCGCGCTGTCCGCATCGGGCGCGAACAGGTGCAGTTCGCCAAGGCCCGCCCAGCAGCCGCTGTCGAGCCGGGCTGCGGTCAGCGCTGGCAGCCTGCCGTCGCGCATCCAGTCAGTTTTGCCGGCTTCGGTGTCATACAGGCCCAGCAGCGGAATCACCCGTTCCTGCGCATGCCGATACAACTCCTGGGCGCGATCCGGCGGGGCGCCGCTGACCACAAGCTGGCTCACGCCGGCCGCATCCAGCTTCGCCATGATGCTTTCGGCTGTCAGGGCCTGCGCATCCTCGGCGGTGTAGTGCGCATGGGCATCGATCATCGGCGTCAGGCCGCTGGCGACGGCCGGGAGCGTGGCGGTTGCAGCCAGTGTCAACAGGACCCGGGCCAGCCCGGGCATGCGCTCAGCCCGCGCCATCCAGCTGCGTCTCCAGACGGCTGCGTATCTGCGCCAGCGGTTGCCAGCCGTGGCTGACGAGATGCAGTTTGTCGCCCTGCTGCAGGATCAGCGTCGGAAAGCCGCGCACACCCGCCTGACGCGCATGGCTGAAATGTGCCTTGACCCTGACGCGCAGCTCATCGGAATCGAAAGCCCGCATGAATGCGCTGCGATCAAGGCCCAGGTCTGCGGCGAGGTCGGCGAGGATGTCGGGCCGGGTCACGTCGCGGCCCTCGGCATAGAATGCCGACTGGATCGTCCTGTACATGGGAAACGTCAGTTCCGCGTCGAGGCTGCCTGCGGTCAGCACGGCACGGCAGGGTGGCTCGCTGTCATAGACGAAGCCCGCGGGCATGGCGCCCTCGAAGCGGAATGGCTGGCCGCTGCGTGCGTGCACCTCGCGCCAGTGATGCAGGATTTCTTCACGCTGTGCGTGCGATTGCGGAATACTGTCCGAACGCAGCCCGCCCAGCACCAGTGCGATTTTCAGGCGCTGACGATATGTTTCCCGCAGCGTCTCGATTGTGGGCGCGAATCCCCAGCACCACGAACACATCGGGTCGGCGAAGTACCAGAGCAGCGGCGCGTTCATGATCCTGCGGCAAAGCCGCAGACGGGCAGGCGGATTGTCCGCGCCGGGCCCGGGGTTGTCTCAGTTCGGCTTCCCCAGCTTGGCATCGAGTTCCGAACGGATTTTCACAAGCGACTGCCAGCTGTTGCAGATGTGATGCATCTCGTCGCCCTGCTGCAGGATCAGCGCCGGCAGGCCGCGCACGCCCATCTTGCGTGTCTGGATGAATTGCGCCTGGGTCATGGAGCGCACCTCATCCGATTCGAATGCCTTCAGGAAAGCGTCGCGGTCGAGCCCGAGTTCCACCGCGATGTCGGCGAGGACGTCGGTCTCGGTCACGTCGCGCCCATGGGCGAAGAAAGTCGACTGGATGGCCTTGATCATCTGGAAGCCCAGCTTCTGGTCCAGGCTGGCGGCGGCGAGCACTGCGCGGCAGGGCGGCTCGGAGTTGCAAATGAAGCCTGGCAGGGCGGCATGCTCGAAATCGAAAGCCTGGCCGCTGCGTTCATGTACCTGATGCCATTCATGGAAAATGTCCTGGCGCTCGACGTCGGAGATCGGTTCGGTCTCGTCCGGATGCAGGCCGGCCAGCACCAGTTCGACGTCTAGGCGGGGAAGATACTCCTCCCGCACCGCTTCGATCACCGGGGTGAAACCCCAGCACCATGAGCACATGGGGTCGGTGAAGAACCACAGTAAAGGGGGTTTTGCGCTTGCCAAGTTTAAATTGTCCTCAAGTGAGCCGCATCGTCACCGGTTGAACGCCGGGCGGATCGTGCGGACAGTCATTGTTGCCTTGCCGGGGCTACCGGTTTCCCAGATAGTCTTTCTTTCCCAGTTCTACTCCATTATGGCGCAGCATGTCGTAGGCCGTGGTGATGTGGAAAAAGAAATTCGGCAGCACGCGGTTGAGCAGATATTCCTGACCCTTGTAGGTCAGCGTGGTCTCCCCGCGCCGTATGCTGATCTCCCTTTCCTCACTGCCGTCGATCTGCTCCGGGCTGAAGCCGTTCACGTAGTCGATGGTCTTCTTCACGCGTTCGATAAGCTCCGCAAAGGTCTGTTCGACACTCTCCGATCTCGGAGGTTCCGCACCGGCCAGATAGGCGCTGCCGTTTTTTGCCGCGTCGGTGGCGATCTGGATCTGCTTGGAGAACGGGTACATGTCGGGGTAGAAGCGGAAACCGATCAACGCGGCCGGGTCGATTTTCCTTTGCGCGCAATGTGATTCAGCTTTTTCGAGAATCGCGATCAGATTGCTCAGCATGCGGGTGAATACCGGCACCGAAACCTGGTACATCGAAACTGCCATATGGACGCTCCTGAAATTGCCTTGAGGGAGAATGACAAGCAAGCTATACAAAGCTTAGCCTAACACAGGGAGATTCGGCGTTTTGATGGGGATGGCCGCACGCAGGCTGCTCGCAGCATTTCTCGCCGCAATCGGCTGCGCCGTCCTCGCCGGCGCGCCGCCGCTGTCTGCCAGGGTGGCGGGCGGCGACAACTGGTACATGGTCTGGCCCGGCGATACCCTCATCGGCATCGGCGCCCGTTTCGGCGTGGATTACAGGCTGATCGCCCGGCACAACGGCATCGTCGACGAAAACCGGGTCCAGGCCGGCCGCCTCCTGCGCATCCACAATCCCCACATCGTGCCTGCGGGAATCGACCAGGGCATCCTCATCAACATCCCCCAGCGCATGCTGTTCCTGTTCGTCAGGGGCGAGCCCGTTTCCGCCTATCCGGTTGGCCTGGGCAGGCCGGACTGGCCGACGCCAGAGGGCGAATTCCGCATTGCTTCGCAGGAAACGCACAAGTGCTGGGTGGTGCCGGAATCCATCCAGGAGGAAATGCGCCGCGAACAGAAAGCCGTGCGGCAGCATGTGCCGCCCGGCCCGGACAATCCGCTGGGCGCGCACTGGCTGGGCCTGAATCTCTGGGGCTACGGGATTCACGGCACCACCGCGCCTGCGAGCGTCTATCGCTTCCGCAGCCACGGTTGCATCCGCCTGCATCCGGACGACATCGCCGACCTCTATGACAAGGTCGGGGCGGGAACCCGCGGCCGTCTGGTTTATCAGCCCGTGCTGCTGGCTCAGGTGGAAGACGGCCGCATCCTGCTCGAAGTCCATCCTGACATTTATCAGAAAGGCATCGATCCGATGCGGAGCGTGCGGGACCTGGCCGAAATCCATGGCCTTGGCCAGGACATCGACTGGCAGCGGGCGGAAGCGGTGGTTCGGGCGCAGGAAGGCCTGGCGATCGAGGTGGGGAGATTGCCGCCGAACGGGCCACACGCTGAATGAAGCACGTTTGCTATAAACATAAGAGCCGCCGCCGCAGGCGGGCAGAAGCGAACAAATAACGGACCCAGGGGCGCGGTGTGCGTCAGGCTGGAGGAGAGGTCTTTCTTTTTTGCTTATGGAGACTCGGTCAATGTCAGGACTACCACGCAATGCAGAGAACGGCCCCGATGCTGAGGGTGTCACTTGGCGCGGCTACCTTACCCTGGAAGAGCGCGAAGGCATGATCCGTGAAGCGGCCTACTACCGCTATCTGGCCCGCGGCTGCTGCGACGGGCACGATGTCGAGGACTGGCTGCTGGCCGAAGCCGAGATCGATCACGGGGCGTCCGAAGCGCTGAGCGCAATACTGGATCAGCCTATACAGCAAAGCAGCGTGCACGGCCCGGCATCGGACGACAAGCTCAAGCGCGCCGTCAGACAGCATCCGCGCAAGGCCATTCCCCAGGTCGAGGGCATCGATCCTGCTGACGCACCGGACAGGCAATGAGTCTCACCGCCATCAGGCGTCGGGCGCGCTAGCGCCGGGTCGGTCTCTCCGCGCAGCGGATGATGGCGGCATTGCTGCCGCGGTCGAGGCAATGGCGCAGGTCGCCGTGGGGCAGGCGCACCGGCTTGTGCCTGGCGGTCCGTGCCTTGGCTTTGGCCGGTGCGGCTGCCTCGGCTGCGGGGGTGGCGCCGGGCATGCCGTCGGCATGGGCCAGGCCTGCAGCGCACAGCAAGGTGAGGGGGATGAGCCAGGTTTTCATGAGTCCTCCTTGGGGGCCTGTCGGCGGATGGTTGCAGTTTTCTCAATCATAGCCGCACGCCAGGCCGAGTCCTAGCTGCCAGCCCCTTCAAAAGCGCTTGACCACCTTCTTTACAGACGGTTCGTCGCCTTCGCCGATGCTGAAGCCCAGGGCGCTCGCCAGGTTGAGCATGTTGCGGTTGCCGGCCAGCACGTCGCCTTCCATCGTTTTCAGACCCTTTTCGCGGGCGATGTCCATCAGCGCATCCATGAGCCGGCGGCCGATGCCACGGCGCTGCCATTCGTCGGCCACCACCAGGGCGAACTCGCAGGATTCGCCATCCGGGTTGATGACGTAGCGCGCGACGCCGATTTCGGTTTCGGCGCCGCCCTTTCCTGTCACGGCGATCAGCGCCATCTCGCGGTCGTAGTCGATTTGCGTGAAGCGCGCCAGCATGGACGGGGAAAGCTCCTGCAGTGCGCTGACGAAGCGGAAGTGCTTGGATTCCGGCGACAACCCGCGCACGAAGGCCTGCTCGATCTCGGCGTCCTCCGGCCGGATCGGACGGATGATGAGGTCGATGCCTTCCGGCAATTGCCAGTGGCTTTCCAGGTGCGCGGGGTAGGGGTGGATGGCCATGTGCGCGTAGCGCTCGGCGCCGGCCGGCGGGTAGGAAATCTCGATGCGCGCGTCCACCGCGATGGCGCCGGTTTCATCGACGATCAGCGGGTTGATGTCCATTTCGCGGATGTGCGGCAGTTCGCACACCATTTCCGACACGCGCAACAGCACGCTTTCCAGCGCCGCCATGTTCACTGGCGGCATGTGCCGGAATTGCTTGAGCATGCGCGCGACGTGCGTGCCGCGGATCATGTCCCTGGCAAGATAGCTGTTGAGCGGGGGCAGCGCCACCGAGCGGTCGCCCAGCACTTCCACCATGATGCCGCCGGCGCCGAAGGTGATCACCGGTCCGAATGCCGGGTCGCTGGTCACGCCTACCATCAGTTCGCGGCCATTGGATTTCTTCACCATGGGCTCGACCACCACGCCGTCGATGCGTGCGTTGGGCCGGTTTTCCCTTACCGAATCGATGATCTCGCGGTAGGCCGCGCGCACCGCCTGGGCATTGCCGAGATTGAGTCGGATGCCGCCGGCGTCCGACTTGTGCGTGATGTCGGGCGAATTGATCTTCATCGCCACCGGCATGCCCAGCTCCACGGCCAGCAGCAAGGCCTCGTTGGGCGAGCGCGCCACCATGGAGCGCGCGATGGGGATGCGGAATGCCGCCAGCACCGCCTTCGATTCCATTTCGCTCAGCACCTTGCGGTGCTCGGCGAGGGCGTTCTCGACCAGCATGCGCGCGCCTTCCACGTCCGGCTCGGCATGGTGCGACAGCGGTCCCGGCGCCTGCATCAGCAGTTTCTGGTTCTGGTAGTAGGCGGAGATGTAGGAGAACACTTCCACCGCAGGCTCGGGCGTGCGGAAGCTGGGGATTCGCGTCTGGGCAAAGGCCTCGCGGCTGGAGGCGACCTCGGTTTCGCCCATCCAGCAGGTCAGCAGCGGCTTGTTGAACTGGCCGGCGACCTCGATCATGGCCTGGGCCACGTCGAGCGGATGAGTCATGGCCTGCGGCGTGAGGATCGCGAGCACGCCGTCGACGTTGGCGTCCTGCATGCAAGCCGTTACCGCTTGGCGGTAGCGCTCGGCGCCGGCGTCGCCGATGATGTCGATCGGATTGGCGTGCGACCAGGTCGGCGGCAATGCCTCGTCCAGCTTTCGCAGGGTATCGTCGCCCAGTTCTGCCAGCGCGAGGCCGAGGTCGGCGGCGCGGTCGCTCGCCATTACCGCCGGCCCGCCGCCGTTGGTGACGATGGCAAGATGGTTGCCGGTGGGCCGGAAGCGCGTGGACAGCGCCTTGGCCGCGGCGAACAATTGCACCACGCTGGACACGCGCACGGCGCCGGCACGACGAATGGCGGCGTCGAACACGTCGTCCGCGCCCACCAGCGCGCCGGTATGCGACAGCGCCGCCTTCGAGCCCGCTTCGTGGCGGCCCACCTTGACCAGGATCACCGGCTTGGTGCGCGCCGCAGCGCGCAGCGCGCTCATGAAGCTGCGCGCCTGGCGGATGCCTTCGATGTAGAGCAGGATGCTTTCGGTTTTCGGGTCCGACACCAGGTAGTCGAGGATTTCGCCGAAATCCACGTCGGCCGTGACGCCCAGCGACAGGATGCTGGAAAAGCCCACGTCATTAGGCCGCGCCCAGTCGAGGATGGCGGTGCACAGCGCACCCGACTGCGACACCAGCGCGAGATTGCCGGGCCGGGCGCCTGCCTTGCTGAAGGTGGCATTGAGGCCGATCGACGGCCGCATCACGCCGAGGCAGTTCGGCCCCACCAGGCGCACGCCATGGATGTGCGCGATCTCCAGTACCTTGCGTTCCAGCGCACGGCCTTCCGTGCCGGCCTCGCCGAAGCCGGCCGACAGGATCACCGCCGCCTTGACGCCGCGCTTGCCGCAGGCCTCGATGATATCCGGCACCGTGTGCGCCTTGGTGGCGATCACCGCAAGGTCGATCTGTTCGCCGATGGATTCGATGTCCGGGTAGGAAGGCTGGCCCTGGATCGAGGCATGGCGCGGGTTCACTGCGAACAGCTTGCCCTGGTAGCCGCTTTCCAGCATGTTCCTGAACGTCACCCCGCCGACCGACTCCGGGCGGTCGCTCGCGCCGATCACGGCCACCGAACGCGGCGAGAAGAGGGGGGAAAGGTAATGCTGGCTCATGGGGCGGGTGTCTGCTTTAATGAATGAAGTTGTCGGAGCCGATGCGAGACCGGTTTTGGCACGTTTTCGGATAGCCTAGCCGAAACCGATTACTTTACGCTACCCGCACCATGCAAACCGCCTACATCAGCCATCCCGCCTGTCTGCTGCACGACATGGGGCGCAGCCATCCCGAGTGTCCGGCGCGCATCAAGGCCATCGAAGACCAGCTTATCGCCTCGCACATCTTCGGTTTCCTGCAGCATCACGATGCGCCGCGCGCGACCCGCGAGCAGCTGGAACGCGTCCACAGCCCAGCCTACATCGACGCCATCGAGGCTGCTGTGCCCGCCGAGGGCCTGGCCATGGTCGACCCCGACACCTGGATGAATCCACACAGCTGGGAGGCAGCCCTGCGCGCGGCCGGCGCCCTGGTGCTGGGCACCGAGCTGGTCATGCAGGGCATGGCGGAAAACGCCTTCTGCAACGTGCGCCCGCCCGGCCACCACGCCACCCGCAACCAGTCCATGGGCTTCTGCCTGTTCAACAACGTCGCCGTCGGCGTTGTGCACGCACTGGAGCATCATGGTCTTGAGCGCGTGGCCATCGTCGACTTCGACGTGCATCACGGCAACGGCACCGAGGACATTTTCAGGCACGACCCGCGCGTCATGCTGTGCTCCAGTTTCCAGCATCCGTTCTATCCGCATTGCGGCGCGGACACGGTCAGCGATCGCATCATTCCCGCGCCGCTGCCGGCTTATACCGACGGTGCCGGCTTCCGCGCCGCGGTAACGGAAAAGTTCCTGCCCGCGCTCGACCGTTTCAAGCCGCAGATGGTCTTCATTTCCGCCGGTTTCGACGCGCACCGCGAGGACGACATGGCCAGCCTCAAGCTGGTCGAGGCAGACTATGCCTGGGTGACGCAGGAGATCAAGAAAATCGCCGCCGCCCATGCCGGCAATCGCATTGTGTCGGCCCTTGAGGGCGGCTACGAACTGCACGCACTCGGCCGCAGCGCCACGGCTCACATCAAGGTGCTGTGCGATATGTGAACGGCGCTGCCCTGGCGCGGGCAGCGCCGACCGAGGCGCTTACTTCTGGAAGTGGGTGCGGGCCTTGTCGAAGGCCTCGCGCAGCGCTGCCCAGGCCGAGTCGGCACCGGCCTTCAGCTCCTTGAAGGCTTCCTCGCTGCCGGCCTGCAGTTCTTTCAGCTTGTCGGTGGCTTCGTCACGCTTCTTGCGCAGGTCGTCCATGCGCATTTCGTATTCGATGGTCAGGTCGGTCTTCGCGCCGCGGGCCTTGTCTTCCCACTTGCCGAGCTCGATATTCCATTCATCCAGTTTGTTCTTGAGCTGCTCTACGTATTCCTTGCGCGTTTGCATGGGAGGTCTCCTGTGGTTGGTTGATGCGGCTGGCCGCATTTCGTTTCGATCTTGTGAAAATTTGCTGCCATTTCGATTCGTGCGGGCATTTACCTGCCGGCCCCGAGCAGTTCGAACGTCCTCTGCGGCATTTCGACCGATGGCTTGCCATCCCGCACCCGTATCGCAATCGTGTCCGTGCGCGAAGTCTCTTCGGTCTTTTCGCCGCAGATCCGGCGCGCCGTCGTGGTGCCGGTGACCAGATACCTGTCCTGCCCGTTGGCTTCGACCCTGGCAACCGCGAAACCAGCCGGGCCGTACTTGCAGGGTCCCTGCGGCGTCAGCAGCGCAGCCCAGCCGCCGTTGAAGGCGGCGAAGAATTCGGCCGGGTCGGCCGCTTTCAGCCGGTCCAGGCTGATGCCTGCCTTGTAATGGGCGACGAACTCCTGCGGCACTGTGCCGGGGGCCGATTCTTCGCTGCGCTGCAGGTACAGGCGCTGGAATTCCGCAAGCTGCGTGCGGTCGTAACAGCGCGCATTGTCCAGCCATTTGCCGCTGCCGAGGGCGTTGAAACACGCCAGGACGAAGTCGCCGATCCGGGATTCGGACACCGGGCCTGGGGTGCCACTGGTTTGGGCATGGGCAGCGACCGTCACGGCCAGCAGCAAGAATGCAATACTTGTTTTCATGATCAGTGCCTCGCGCGGTCTCGGAGGTGAGCGTCTGCGGTACGGCATGTTAACGCATCAGGCAAGGCTTTCCGTCGGCCGGCTTTCGGGCCGGGCGCTCGGTGCGGCCGGACTTGCTGCCAGCGCGTCGCAAACACGGTGCCTACAGCGTGCAGGCGTGCCCTTCGGCGCTGCCGCTGGCCCAGAAATCGTGGCCCTTGCTGAGAAACTCGTCCCATGGCAGATAGTGCGAACCGTCGCAGGAAAAGGTCAGGCCGACCACGCCGTTGAAGATGTTGAGCGTGCCGCTCCTGAGATAGAACATCTCGTCCATGAAGCGCAGGTCGCGCAGGCTGTCGAGGATGGGGCGGATCTTGTTCTTCGGCACCACTGCGTTTTCCGGGTAGGGCTGATGCGGATAGATCAGGCAGGTATCGGGATCGGTCAGCGCATCGATGTCCAGGAGGCGGTAGCGGTAGGGGTCGTCGAACAGCCAGATCACCGCGCGGCTGCTGGAAAAATGCAGGATGGCGTGGAACACGCCATGGTCGACCATGAGTTCCTCCATGACGCCCAGAACGGTGTCGATGCTGTTGTCCATCATGCTGCTGCTGCGCGTCTGGTGGAAGACGGTGCCGCGGATCGCGGGGTCACCCTTGATCTGCCGCCAGTAGGTGGGCTCCTCGTAGAGCTTGCCGGTGAGCGGCAGATTGCGCAGGTCGAAGTCGGCGCCGACGAAGCCCAGCACGCGGCCGGATTCGTCGCGCACGATCTGGATCGCGGTCAGTGAGGGCCGTCTGGCGCGCAGGCTGATGTAGGCCTGCGACAGCAGGAAGCCCTCGCTCGGCACGCGCTCGTTCATGTAGGGACGATCGGAGCGGTCGCGGCCGAAATCCTTTTCGATCAGGCCCTCGCGGCTGATGTTGTCGCTGACCTGAACGGCGTCGGTATTGAGCGCGTACATGTACTTGCACATGGGCAGGCTGGCCAGGGCTTTTGTCAGCACATTGTCCAGTTCTGTGCGGTCGTTCCATGCCTTGCTGCATTCCGACGCAGTGTGCGCAAGCGGTTCGCGCAGCATGTCCTTCAAGGCTGCGCGCTGGCGGGCGATGCTTTCCTGCAGCGAGTTGATGGGCGGTTGCATGTTCATGCGCCCAAGTATATCAACGGCGTGTGAAGCTTATGCGGCCTGCGGGGCGAAGCGATTGCAACGAGCGTAAAAAAACCCCGGCATGCCGGGGTTTTTCGTTCAAGCGACCGGGCTTAGGCGGGCTGGATGTTGGCAGCCTGCTTGCCTTTGGGGCCGGTGGTCACTTCGAAGGAAACGCGCTGGTTTTCCTTCAGGGTCTTGAAGCCGTTGGCCTTGATCTCGGAGAAGTGAGCGAAGAGGTCTTCGCCGCCACCGTCCGGAGTGATGAAGCCGTAGCCTTTGGTGTCATTGAACCATTTAACGATGCCAGTTTGCATTTAAGTTTTCCTTAAAAAAATTGCAGTTGAGCCTGTTTGTCAGACTCTGTGGGCACATGCCCGGATCTATCGAAATCAAGGAAAAACCGATCAAACTGATGCCGCATTTGCAACTTGAATCCCACAGATTCCCGCCACAGTACACGGCTTTGGGCAAATTTCCTAGCGTTATTTTAGGGGTGCGTTCGGCCCGGACTCGCGGTGTTTTACATAGATCAGCCGATCAACCGGGAAGCCGGCCTGTCTGGCCTGTGCCACAAGGGAAGCGAGCGTTTTGGCTGGCAATTCCCGCTCACGTGCCAGAATCCACAAA
This sequence comes from Betaproteobacteria bacterium SCN2, assembly GCA_008923285.1. Taxonomy (GTDB): domain Bacteria; phylum Pseudomonadota; class Gammaproteobacteria; order Burkholderiales; family Thiobacillaceae; genus UBA6918. The sequence continues at coordinate 248,769 of WBSG01000003.1, read as the reverse complement.
TATTCCCTGCTGGGGCCGCTGACCAGCGCATGGCGGTAGTTTTCGCGGTCCAGTGCGATGACGTGATAGCCGCCGTAGAAGGGGCCGAAGAAGGAGACTTTCAGGCTTGCGGTTTGCGGGCCGTCGAGGAAATAGGCACGCCCTTCGACCTCCTTCCACTGGCCGCGCTCGGGGTCGTATCCGCGGTTCAGCACCCGGATACCGCCGTCTTCGCGCGGGCTGTAGGTGGCGCTGACGTCGATGAGGCCGCGTTCGAAGCTGTGGTCCAGTCGGGCGATTTCGTGCCATTGCCCGAGGTAGCGGTCGATTTCGAAGCCTTGTACGGGGGCAAGGCCCTTGGGAATGCCGGTACAGGCGGACAGCAGGAGAAGGGCGAGGCTGGAGGCGAGCAAGCGCAGTTTCATGGCAAGGGGCACGGAAGCGGCAATCAAGCCAGTTTAGCGTGTGCCGGGCCAAGACAGGCAAGTCTTTGCCGGGTTATACTAACGGGCTAATTTTCAAGACTTTTTCAGTTTTTTAACCCGACTTTACAAACCTGACTGGAGCAAAGCATGGCGATTGAACGCACCCTTTCCATTATCAAACCCGATGCCGTGGGCAAGAATGTCATCGGCAAGATCTATTCGCGCTTCGAGACCAACGGCCTGACCGTCGTGGCCGCCAAGATGAAGCACCTGTCGCGCCGCGAAGCCGAGGGTTTCTACGCCGTGCACAAGGAGCGTCCCTTCTTCAAGGACCTGGTCGAGTTCATGATCTCCGGCCCGGTGATGATCCAGGTGCTGGAAGGCGAAGGCGCGATTGCCAAGAACCGCGAACTGATGGGCGCCACCGACCCCAAGAAGGCCGCGCCGGGAACCATCCGCGCCGACTTTGCGCAGAGCGTTGACGCCAACGCCGTGCATGGTTCCGATGCGCCGGAAACCGCTGCGGTGGAAATCGCCTATTTCTTCTCCACCACCGAACTCTGCCCCCGTTAATTGCAGAACCTGCTCGATTTCAACCTCCCGCTACTCACCGACTGGCTGGCAAGCCAGGGCGAGAAGCCGTTTCGCGCCAGGCAGGTGTTCCACTGGATACACCAGCGTGGGGAGGCTGACTTCGCGCAGATGACGGACCTGGCCAAGAGCCTGCGCGAAAAGCTGATGGCTTTGGCCGAGGTGCGCGCGCCGGCGGTGCTGGCCGACAGGACTTCGGCCGACGGCACGCGCAAGTGGCTGTTCGATGTCGGCATCGGAAACGGCATCGAGACGGTATTCATCCCGGAAGGCACCCCGGGATGCAGCGATGCGGATGCCGATGAAGACAGCTCGCGCTATCGCGGGACGGCGAGCCCTGATGACGTGGCGCGTTACCGCGGCACATTGTGTATTTCTTCCCAGGTCGGCTGCGCGCTGGAGTGCACTTTCTGCTCCACCGGCCGCCAGGGTTTCAACCGCAACCTCACGACTGCCGAAATCATCGGCCAGCTGTGGCATGCGGTGCGCGAGCTGAAAAAAGCCGGCTGGGGCGAGCGCCCCGTCACCAACGTGGTGATGATGGGCATGGGCGAGCCGCTGGCCAACTTCGAGAACGTGGTGACTGCGCTCGACGTCATGCTGGATGATCATGCCTACGGGTTGTCGCGCCGGCGCGTGACGGTTTCCACGTCCGGCATCGTGCCGGCCATGGACCGCCTGGCGGAGCGCTGCCCGGTGGCGCTGGCGGTCAGCCTGCATGCGCCCGACGACGAGTTGCGCAACGAGATCGTACCGATCAACAGGAAGTACCCGCTGAAGGAATTGCTGGCGGCATGCCGGCGTTATCTCGAGCATGCGCCGCGCGACTTCATTACTTTCGAATACGTGATGCTGGCAGGCGTGAACGATACGCCGGAACATGCGCGGCAGCTGGCGGGGCTGGTGAAAGACACCCCCTGCAAGTTCAACCTGATACCCTTCAATCCATTCCCGGATTCAGGTTATGACAAGAGCCGTGCCGAGGCGCAGCGGATTTTCCGCGAAATCCTCCAGCAGGCGGGCTACGTGGTAACGACGCGCAAGACGCGCGGTGACGACATCGACGCCGCCTGCGGCCAGCTGGCGGGCCAGGTGGCGGACAAGACGGGACGGGTGATCAAGCGCCTGGAGAGGAGCGTGGCATGAAAAAAGGGATATGGCTGTTGGCGCTGGTGTTCGTGTCGGGTTGTGCGAACATGGGGGTCGGCACATCGTCCGACTCGACGATGAGCGCACCCGTGATGGAAACCGAAGCCCGCTCGCGCGCCAAGGTGTTCACCGAACTGGGTTTTGCCTACTTCAATCGCGGCCAGATGAAGGTGGCGCTGGATGAGGCACGGAAGGCGATCAGCATCGAGAATCGCTACGGCCCCGCCTACCACCTGATGGCCTTGATCTACATGGAGCTGGAAGAGGACAAACTGGCGGAAGAAAACTTCCGCAGGGCGCTCGACATCGACCGGCGCGACTCTGACGCACACAACAGCTACGGCTGGTTTCTGTGCACGCGAGGCCGTCATGACGAGGGTTTGAGCGAGTTCACGGAAGCCATGCGCAACCCCCTGTATGACAAGCCCGAACAGGCCATGACCAATTCCGGCCTCTGCAGCGAGCGCAAGGGTGACCTCCGGCAGGCCGAGTCCTATTACCTCAAGGCGCTGAAGCTGGCGCCGAATTCGCCCCTGCCCACGATCAAGCTCGCCGGCCTGCATTTTCGCAATGGCAAGCTGAACGAAGCCCAGCACCTGCTGGCGCGTCACCAGGAAATATCCCCGCCCACTGCGGAGGCGCTGTGGCTGGGGTTGAGGGTCGAGCGCAAGCTCGGCGACCGCAATCAGGAAGCAATCTACAACCAGCAGTTGCGCCGCAACTTCCCGGACGCGCCAGAAACGCAGAAGCTGCTGCGAGGACAGTATGAATGACTGAAGAAGGACTCGGAATCGGTGCGACGCTGCGCGCCGCACGCGAGGCAAAGGGCTGGAGCGTCCAGGAGGCAGGCAGCCGGCTGCGCCTGATGTCGCGCCAGATCGAGGCGATCGAGGCGGAGGATTTTTCCAGCCTCGGGCAGCCGGTGTTCGCGCGCGGTTTTGTGCGCAACTATGCCAAGTTGCTGGGGTTGGACCCGGATGAACTGCTGGGCCGGATGGCCGTCGTCAAGCTGCCCGGGGTGCAGGAGCCGGAAAGTCTGCCATTCACGCCGGATCAGGAGTTCTGGAAATCCCCCTGGGTGCTGGGAGGAATCGCCGCCGTGGTCCTGGCCGTGGCGATACCGCTGGGGCTTTACTGGTGGCTGACCAGCGACGAAGTCGAGCCGCCACCGCCAGCCGTGGTCGAGAGCCCGCTGCCGCCGCCGCCGCCGCCCGCCCCGATGCTGGAGAACCCGCAGCCTGACGCAGCAGTCGCTGCGATGGCTGCGGGGCAGGCCACCCCGGAAGCCGGCGCTGATGCGGCTGTGCAAGCGGATGCGGCGGCCGGGCAGGCAGCCGCGCCGCCAGCAAGCCCATCCGCCAATTCGCCTGCCCCCGCCGCGTCTGCGCAGCCCGCAAGCCGCCCGCCAGCCGCGCCGGCGCCAGCCAGCGGACTGCGGCTGCAGTTCGACGAAATCTCCTGGGTGCAGGTGCGCGACAGCAGCGGACAGATCGTGCATTCCGGCCTGAACCCGGCCGGTTCGGCAGTCGAGGTCGCCGGCAAGGCGCCGTTCTACCTCGTGGTGGGCAATGCCGAAAAGGTGCGAGTGATCTACAAGGGCGAGACGATCGACCTCAAGCCTTTCACTTCCGTCAACGTTGCCCGACTGACCCTGAGTCCATGAGCCAGAATCCCATACTCTCCCGCCTCCGGCGCCAGGCGCGCATCGGCCACGTGCTGGTGGGCGGCGGTGCGCCCATCGTGGTGCAGTCAATGACCAATACCGACACGGCTGACATCGCCGGCACGGTGGCGCAGGTGGCGGACCTGCATCGCGCCGGCTCCGAACTGGTACGCATCACCGTCAACACCCTGGAAGCGGCGCAGGCGGTGCCTGAAATCCGCAACAAGCTCGATGCCATGGGCGTCGACGTGCCCCTGATCGGCGACTTCCATTTCAACGGCCACAAGCTGCTGACCCAGGTGCCCGAGTGCGCGCAGGCGCTGGCCAAGCTGAGGATCAACCCCGGCAACGTCGGGCGCGGCGAAAAGCGCGACGAGCAGTTCGCCACCCTGATCGAAATCGCCTGCAAGTACGACAAGCCGGTGCGCATCGGCGTGAACTGGGGCAGCCTCGACCAGGAGCTGGCCGCGCGCATGATGGACGAGAACGCCAGGCTTGCCGAGCCAGCGGATGCCAAGGATGTGATGTTCCGGGCCATGATCGCCTCCGCCCTGCAATCGGCGAGGCGTGCCGAAGAACTCGGCCTCGGGGCGGACAAGATCATCCTGTCGTGCAAAATGAGCGGGGTGCAGGATCTCATCACCGTGTACCGCGACCTTGCCTCGCAGTGCGACTACCCGCTGCATCTCGGCCTCACCGAAGCCGGCATGGGCAGCAAGGGCATCGTCGCCTCCACCGCGGCGCTGGCGGTGCTGCTGCAGGAAGGCATCGGCGACACGATACGGGTTTCATTGACGCCGGAGCCGGGAGAATCGCGCACCAAGGAAGTCCAGGTGGCGCAGGAAATCCTGCAGACCATGGGCCTCAGGGCGTTCACCCCGCTGGTGACGGCCTGTCCCGGCTGCGGCCGTACCACCTCGACCGTGTTCCAGGAACTCGCACTCAAGATCCAGACCTGGCTGCGCGGCCAGATGCCGGCCTGGCGCGGCGTGTATCCGGGCGTGGAAGACATGAAGGTCGCGGTCATGGGCTGCGTGGTCAACGGCCCGGGCGAATCCAAGCATGCCAACATCGGCATCTCGCTGCCCGGCACCGGCGAAGTGCCGGTGGCGCCGGTGTACGTCGATGGCAAAAAGACCGTGACCCTGAAGGGCGACAGAATCGCCGAGGATTTCCAGGCGATCGTGGAAGACTACGTGCGCAGCCATTACGGCGCGGAAAAGATTTGAACAAGGTGGACAAGAGGACAGGAGTTAAGGTGAGGCAGAAAACGGTTTCCTCTTGTCCATATGTCCTCTTTGTAAAAAAAGTTTTGGTTGAATAAAGAATGAGCAATAACCTGCAAAGCGTCCGCGGCATGAACGACATGCTGCCGCAGGATGCCGATACCTGGCGATTTTTCGAGGATACGGTGAAAGCCTGGCTGGCAAGCTACGGCTACCGCGAGATTCGCACGCCCATCCTCGAACACACCGCGCTGTTCAAGCGCGCCATCGGCGAGGTGACCGACATCGTCGAAAAGGAGATGTACACCTTCGTCGACGAACTCAACGGCGAATCGCTGACCCTGCGTCCAGAAGGCACTGCATCCTGCGTGCGCGCCGTGGTGCAGAACAACCTGCTGTACGACGGCGGCAAGCGCCTGTGGTACATGGGCCCGATGTTCCGCCACGAGCGCCCGCAGAAGGGCCGCTACCGCCAGTTCCACCAGGTCGGCGTGGAGGCGCTGGGCTTTGCCGGACCCGATACCGACGCCGAGCATATCCTGATGAGCGCCGATTTGTGGAAACGCCTCGGCGTGTCGCCAGTGCTGGAACTCAACACGCTGGGAGACGCCGAGGCGCGCCGTCGCCACCGCGAGCGCCTGATCAGGCATTTCGAGGCCAATCTCGACGTGCTGGACGAGGACGCGAAACGTCGCCTGCACAGCAATCCGCTGCGCATCCTGGACACAAAAAATCCTGCCATGCAGGCGTTGGTGGAAGCTGCGCCCAGGCTGATGGACGATCTCGACGAGGAATCGCTCGCCCACTTCGACGCGCTGCAGAAACTCCTGCACGATCTCGGCATCGAATACCGCATCAACACCCGGCTGGTGCGCGGGCTCGACTATTACAATCGCACCGTGTTCGAATGGGTGACCGACAAGCTCGGCGCGCAGGGCACGGTCTGTGCCGGCGGCCGCTTCGACGGGCTCATCGAGCAACTGGGTGGCAAGCCCGCGCCGGCCTGCGGCTTCGCCATGGGCATCGAGCGCCTGCTGGCGCTGCTGGAGACGGAAGGCGTGCAGCCGGCAAGCTACGCCCCCGATGCATACCTCGTGCACGCCGGCGAGGCTGCGGCGAGCTGGGCCTGGCAGGTGGCGCGCAGGCTGCGCGAACAGGGGATTTCTGTCGCCATGCATGCCGGCGGCGGCAGCTTCAAGTCGCAGATGAAAAAGGCCGACGCCAGCGGCGCGCGCCATGCGCTGGTGATCGGCGACAACGAGGCGGCGGAAGGCAGGCTGGTGCTGAAGCCGCTGCGCGAGGCGGCGGAACAGGCAAGCCTGAGCCTGGACGAGGCCGTGGATATTTTGTTGCACAGATGAAATTCAGAACAAGGAGGACAAGGGGACTGGTGTAAGGCGATGTGGAAACGATTCATGCATGAAAGGAAGTTTCCGCTTGTCCTCATGTCCTCTTTGTTCAAATAGATAAAGTCAAACCAAGGAAGCAAGATGGCGGCATTCGATCTGGAAGAACAGGAACAACTTGATGCGCTGAAGGCGTGGTGGAAGCGCTGGGGAAATTACGTCATTTATGGCCTGTCTGCAGTGTTGATTGCAGTGGCCGGCTGGCAGTACTGGAAGAACCACACTGCGAAGCAGTCGGGCGAAGCGGCAGCGCATTTCGAAAGCATGAGCATCGCGCTGGAGGCAGGCGACATGAAAACTGCACGCGAACAGGGCGCTTTGCTGGTGGACAAGTATGGCCGCACGCCTTATGCCACGCGCGCAGCCATGCTGGTTGCCAGCATCAACGTGCAGGGCAAGGACATCAAGAGCGCCAGGGCGCAGCTGCAGTGGGTGGTCGAGAGCACCAAGGAGGCGGCGCTGCGCGATGTGGCGCGCCTGCGCCTGGCCGGCATTCTGCTCGACGAGAAGGATTACGAGGGCGCGCTGAAGCAGCTGAATGCCGCCCATACCGATGCCTATGCGGCGCGCTTCGACGACATCAAGGGTGATGTCTACCTGGCCCAGGGCAAGACCGCGGAAGCGCGCGCGGCCTATTCCGCCGCGTATGCCAGGCTCAAGGACGACAATCCGCTGCATGGCGTGGTGGAGATGAAACTCGATTCACTCGGAGGCCCTGCCAAATGAATAGCAAGCTGCTGCGTGCTTCGTTCGTCGTGCTGATTTCTGCCGCGCTGCTCGGCGGCTGCAGCACTCTCAGCAGAACCACCGATACCGTGGCCGGCTGGTTCAGTTTCGGCAAGAAACGGGTGGCGCAGCCGGCGCCGCTGGTCGATTTCGCGCAGAAACGCCAGCTGTCGCGCGCCTGGGCGGCGACAGCTGGCGAGGCCGAGCGGGGCGTGTTCGCGCCGGCAGTGGATGGCGGCGCTGTCTACGCTGCGGGCGAGGCGGGGCGCGTGGTGCGCGTCAATCTGCAGAATGGCGCCGAGACCTGGCGCGTCGACACCGGCAAAAAGCTTTCCGCCGGCGTCGGGGCCGGGGCCGGACTGGTGCTGGTGGGCGGCCTCAAGGGCGAAGTCGTCGCGCTCGATGCCGCCAGCGGCGCCAAGCGTTGGGAGGTCACGCTGACCAGCATGGTCGTGGCGCCGCCCGTGGTTCAGGGTGAGCTGGTGCTGGTGCGCACCGGCAACGGCCAGGTGCATGGCCTCGACGTTGCGGACGGCAGCCGCAAGTGGTTGTACTCGCGCCAGTTGCCGGCCCTGTCGCTGCAGGGCGTCTCCGCGCTGGCGGTCAAGGACGGACTGGCCTATGCCGGCTTCCCCGGCGGCAAGCTGGCGGCAATCCAATTGTCCAGTGGGCTGCAGGCCTGGGAAGCTTCGGTCAGCATGCCGCGCGGCGCGACCGAGCTGGAGCGCGTGAATGACGTTGTCGGCGTGCCGGCGGTCGACGGCCAGCGCGTGTGTGCGGTGACCTTCCAGGGGCGCGTGGCCTGCTACGAGCGTGCCAAGGGCGCGCTGATCTGGGCGCGCGAGACCTCGAGCGATTCCGGCCTGTCGATGGACGAGCAGTATGTCTACGTCGTCGACGACAAGGATGCCGTCACCGCCTACGACAAGGACACCGGGCGTGCAGCCTGGCGCCAGGACAAGCTGGCCAATCGCCAGCTGACCGCGCCGCTGTCGCTCGGCAAGTACGTGGCGGTGGCCGACGTGGAAGGCTATGTGCATCTGATTTCCACCGAGGATGGCAGCTTCGCCGCGCGCGCCCAGGCTGACGGCACGGTGCGTGCCACGCCCATCGACATCGGCCCCGGCTTCGCGGTACAGAGCGTAAAGGGCGGCGTGGCCGCGTTCAAGTTGAACTGAAAACTCCACAAGAGGACATGAAGACAAGAGGAAGACAAAGAGAATTTTCCTCCTGTCCTCTTGTCCTCCTTGTTAAGAACTTTATTACTGTTTCTTAGGATTACCCGTGCTCCCTACCCTCGTGCTTGTCGGCCGTCCCAACGTCGGCAAGTCCACTCTCTTCAATCGGCTGACCAAGAGCCGTGCCGCGCTGGTGCATGACCAGCCGGGGCTGACGCGTGATCGCCACTACGGGCGCGGGCTGGTGGGCGACAAGCCCTATGTGGTGGTGGATACCGGCGGTCTCGAACCGGTGGCGAAGGACGGCATCCTGCACGAAATGGCGCGCCAGACCCTGCAGGCCATCGACGAGGCCGACGTGGTGGTGTTCCTGGTCGATGGTCGCCAGGGTCTGACGCCGCAGGACAAGGTCATTGCACAAAAGCTGCGCCGCGCCCGCTGCCCCGTGCATCTGGTGGTGAACAAGAGCGAGGGCATGAACCAGGCCGTGGTGACGGCGGAATTCCACGAACTGGGACTGGGCGAACCGCTGGCGATTTCCGGCGCGCACGGCGAGGGCGTGCGCGAGATGGTCGAGATCGCGCTGGCCCCGTTCGGATCCGGGGCTGAAGAAGCGGCTGCCGACAGCGGCCCGCGCATCGCCATTGTCGGCCGGCCCAATGCCGGCAAGTCCACCCTGGTCAACGCCTTTCTCGGCGAGGAGCGCGTCATCGCCTTCGACCAGCCGGGCACCACGCGCGACTCGATCTACATCGACTTCGAGCGCGAGGGCAAACATTACACCCTGATTGATACCGCCGGTGTGCGCAAACGCGGCAAGGTGTTCGAGGCGGTGGAAAAGTTCTCCGTCATCAAGACCCTGCAGGCCATCGAGGACGCCAACGTCGTCGTGCTGGTGCTCGACGCGCAGGCGGAAATTTCCGAGCAGGATGCGCACATAGCCGGCTACATCCTGGAGGCCGGGCGCGCGCTGGTGGTGGCGGTGAACAAGTGGGACGGGCTGGACGAATATACGCGCAGCAACCTCAAGCGCGATCTGGAAAGGAAGCTGGCCTTTCTGTCGTTCGCGCGCTTTCATTATATTTCCGCGCTGAAAGGCCAGGGCCTGGGCGCCCTGCTGAAGGACGTCGAGGCGGCCTATGCCGCGGCCATGGCCAAGCTGCCGACGCCGAAACTCACCCGCGTGCTGCTCGCCGCCACTGCCCAGCATGCGCCGCCCAAGTCCGGGCTGTTCCGGCCCAAGCTCAAGTTCGCGCACCAGGGCGGCAGCAACCCGCCGATCATCGTCATCCACGGCAATGCCGTCGGCAACGTGCAGCGTGACTACCAGCGCTATCTGGAAAACACCTTCCGCGAGGCCTTCAAGCTGCAGGGCACGCCGCTCAGGATCGAGTTCAAGGACGGTTCCAACCCCTTCGAGGGACGCAAGGCCAAGCCGCTCACCGAGCGCGAGATGAACAAGGCCCGCCGCGAGAAGCGCTTCCGCCGGCGCAAGTTCGGCGCCGACACCAAGGGTACCTCCAGCTAGGCGCGTCTCACTTGAGCGCGCCTGCTTCCAGGCGCGCTTCCCACAATACCCTGCCTGCGGCATCGCGGCTTTGCATCACCAGGCTGCGCGCGTTGCCGCTGCCTTCGGCTGCAAGCGTGCAGTAGTTGTGCGCGCTGACCAGCGTGCCGGGCACGCGCGCGGGATTCGCGGCCTCGGCAGGCTGGACAGGATGCAGGCCGGAACTGAGCGGCGAGCAGGTGAGTTCGTAGAGCGGGTAGTTGTCCTCGCGATCCAGCCGCAGCAGTTCGGTGTGGTGGCGGTCGCCGGACAGGAAAATCACGCCGTTGACCTTGTTGGCCTTGAGCCAGTCGAGAAATGCCGTGCGCTCTTCCCGGAAGTTGTGCCAGCCCTCGAAGCGCGACAGGTCATTGAGGAACTGGCTGCCGGCGGCGATGAACTTGAAGCGCGCGCGTGAGGCCAGCAGCGCGTTTTTCAGCCAGCGCATCTGCTCGGGCCCGAACAGGGCCTTGCCGGCGGAGGACTGTTCGCGGTCGCTGTCGCGATACCAGCGACCATCGAGCAGGAAGAAATCGGCATCCGCGACGGAAAACGCCGTGAAGATGCCAGGGGCGCCGGGCAGCCCGGCGCCCGGATTGGGCCAGTAGCGGCGGAACAGGTCGAGGCTGGCCTGCTTGAAGACGAAACTCCGGTTGTGGTCGTTGGGTCCGTAGTCGTGGTCGTCCCAGATCGCATAGTGCGGCAATGCCGGCAGCAGTTTCTGCAGGGCGGGATGGCTGCGCACCTTCTGGTAGCGACGCGCCATGCCGGCCGGACTTTCGTAATCGTTCGCACGCAGGTAAATGTTGTCGCCCAGCCAGAGCATGAGATTGGCCTGCGTGTCAGCGTCGGCATCGGCATCGGCGGCAATGCGGTCGTAAATTTCGTAGCTGCCGCTCCAGGCCTTGCCGAAATCGACTTCCGGGTCATGCAGGTGGGCGCAGGAACCAAGGTAAAGCTTGAAATCGCCGGCCTGCCTGGCTCGGGTCGTGAATCCATGGCTTGCATCCAGCACGGTGCCATTCCAGACCAGCCGGTAGCGGTAGGCGGTGCCTGCCGCCAGCCCGGAAAGATCGAAGCGGGCGGTGAAGTCGTCTGCCGCGGCAAGGCTCGCGGATGCCGTCGTCCAGGCGGGCTGCGCCGGATTTTCCGGCGCCACTTCGAGCGCGACCGTCGCCGGCCGGTCGCCCTGCACCCAGATCGTCGCCGTATGCCGGGCGACCGGCCCCAGCATGGGACCAGCCGTTGGCCCGGCGTGGAGCGGCAGACTGAAGACGATGGCAATAAACAGGAGAAACAGGCGCATAAAAAGATTCTCATCCGTCATCGGCGCAGGCTGATTATGCTCTCAAAAATCAGTCTTCAGGATGCAGTCATGAGTGAGCAGGAAATTCGCGAAATTCGTCTCAACCCCATCGTGCCGACCGAGTCGGTACTGGTCGCCACTGCGCGCTCCATGCGCCCCAAGAAAGCCGAGGACCTGGCCCCGCGCGATACGCGCAAGCATGTCGAAACCTGCCCGTTCTGCCGCGGCAACGAGGACAAGACCCCGCCGGAAATCTTCCGCGTCGAGGCCGAAGACGGCAACTGGGCGCTGCGCCTGGTGCCCAACCTCTATCCGGTGCTGGGCGACGACCGCGAGAACGCCAATTTCACCTTTGGCCTGCAGCAGACCATCGATGGCTACGGGCGCCACGAGGTATTCGTCGACCATCCCGACCACGGCGCCGCCGTGCAGGAGATGAGCGAGACGCACATCGAGAAGATGTTCCGCGCCTACCGCCGTCGCATGGGCGAACTGTACGAATCCGACCCGCGCCTGAAATACGTGCTGGTGTTCAAGAATTTCGGCCCTGCCGCCGGCGCTTCCATTCCGCACACCCACAGCCAGATCATCGCCATGCCGGTGGTGCCGGTCAACGTCGAGGCCGAAGTGAGGAACAGCGCGGAGTATTACCACAAGCACCACCGCTGCATTTTCTGCGCGCTGGTGGACGAGGCGCTCACCTTCGAGGCCACCATCTACGATCGCGCCTCCGGCGAGATCCGCCGCAAGGTCGACGTCGGTCAGTACGTCATCGAGCGCGGCGAACACTTCATCGCCATCAAGCCTTTCGCCAGCCGCTTCGAGTGGGAGGTGCACATCCTGCCGCTGGTGCACTCCGCCGAATTTCTCGATACGCCCGACGACTGGCTGCCCGACCTTGCCCGCATCATGCGCCGTACCATGTCGCGTCTCGACGCCGTCATCGGTGGCGCGCAGTACAACTTCTTTTTGCACTCGGTGCCGCATGGCGAGGATGCCGGCACGCATGCGGCCAGCTATCACTGGCACCTGGAAATCTGTCCGCGCACTTCCATCCCGACCGGTTTCGAACTGGGTTCCGGCCTGTTCGTCAACACCATCAGCCCCGAAATCGCCGCTCGCAAGCTGCGTGAAGTGGTGCTGGAGGGTTAGTGCTGGCTTTTCCAGCAAGGCTGTATTATCCAGAAAGTGTGCGCTGTGATAAGGAGCCTGCCGGTCATGAATGTGTCTGCCAACCCGGATGCCGCCGATTTTCCTGAAACGGGCAAAAGCCGCGTCAATCCGGAGCGGCTTTACATACTCTGGAAGCTCGCTACCCGGCATTATCCCAATGATGCGACGCGGGTAGCGGCGATTCTTGCCGAAGCCTGCCGGGCCCTCGACCTCGATCTTGCACTGGTCGGCGAAGTCGCTGGCGACCTGTACCGCGTCAGGCATGTGTGCGATGCAGCGGAACGGTTTGCCGAGGGCATGGAAATGGCGCTCGCCGCCACCCCTTGCCAGAACGTGGTCGACCGACGGGCGACGGTTTTTCAGCCTGACCTCGCCGCCGATCCGGCGTTGAGCGGCTTGTCGGTCGTCTCCCGACTCAATCTGCAGACTTACGTGGGCACGCCGATCCTGATCGACGGCCGGCTATGGGGTGTGCTCTCCTTTGCCGGCGTAACCGCACATCGAGCTTCGCTCAAGCAGGAAGACCTCGCCTTCATCGAACTGGTCGCCAGCTGGATCGGCCTGCTGCAAAAGCAGGCCATGCAGAACGCCAGGCTGGAAAGGCTGGCGTTGACCGACGAGATGACCGGCCTGCCCAACCGCCGTGCCGCGGAGGCGAGGTTGCGCGAGGAAATTTCCCGTGCCCGGCGGCATGGCCAGACCTTCGTGCTTGGATTGGTCGACCTTGATCATTTCAAGTTGATCAACGATCGCTACGGACACCGCGTCGGCGACGAAACACTGGCCAGTTTTGCCAGGGTATTCGTCGACCATCTGCGCAAGGAGGACTGGGTCGCCCGCTGGGGGGGAGAGGAGTTCCTGGTTTGTCTGCATACGGCTGATGTTGCGCAGGCCGAGGCCGTGTTCGAACGACTGCGCGCAACCCTTCAGCATGAGGCCTTCGATACCTCGGTCGGCGCCATTCATTTGACCCTGAGCGTGGGGCTCGGCCAGTTCGATCTGGAAAAGGGCACCCAGGACACGCTGCTCGCCAACCTGGACAGCAATCTGTACGAGGCCAAATCGCGCGGCCGCGACCGCATCGTCAGCAGCAAGCATGGTCTCGGCATGCTGCAGATGGCCTCGCTGCTGAAAGCCGCGGCGAGCGAAGATCGCATCCTGGCGGCGTACCAGCCGATAGTCGACCTGTCGCGGCGCGAGATCGTGGCCGACGAAGCCCTGGCCAGGCTGCAGACACCCACAGGGGAGGTACTTGCCGCGGCAAGCTTCATCGATGCCGCCGAAGGCCTGAACCTGATGGCCGACATCGACAGCATCGTCGCCGCCCTGACCATGGGGCGCTGTGCGCAGAATCTTGCGGCAGGCAGGCTGAGCCCGTGCTTTTCGCATTTCATCAACCTGTCGCCGCAGTTCCTGGCCAGGCGCGACCTGGTCGAAAAGCTGCTGGAGCGCGCGCAGGGGTATTGCCAAAGCTGCGGCGTGGAGATGGGCCCGGTCAAGCCCATCGTGTTCGAGATTACCGAGCGCCAGGCCATCATGAATCTGGACACGCTGGAGCAGGATCTCAAATACCTGCTCGATTTCGGCTTCAGGCTGGCACTGGACGATTTCGGCAGCGGCTATTCCTCCTTCCTGTATTTGTCGCGCCTGCCGATCAGCTTCCTCAAGATCGAGGGCTGGATGATCCAGAACATCCAGCACAACAACAAGGCGCTCAATCTGATCAGGTCGCTGGTCGATTTCTCCCGCAATCAGGGCATCATCACCATCGCCGAGGGGGTGGAGGACGAAGACACTGCGCGCCGGCTGCAGGATGTCGGCGTCGACTGGGCCCAGGGCTACCATTTCGGCTACCCCGAGTTGCTCAGGGCGTCTGTTTCTGGCTAGTGCCTGCGGCTTTTTTCCCGGAAAAACAAAGTGATTCCGCTTTTCATGCTTTCGACTAGAATTGGATGACTTGGCCGGAAGAACCCTTGAAAAATCGCTGGCCAACCCAATAACACAAGAGACAACAACAGGAGAGCCTAAATGGCCGGCAAACCACAACTTCTTCAAGATCCGTTTCTGAATGCATTGCGCAAGGAGCACGTGCCCGTTTCCATCTATCTGGTGAACGGCATCAAGTTGCAAGGGCAAGTCGATGCATTCGACCAGTACGTGGTCCTGCTCAAGAACTCAGTCACCCAGATGGTCTACAAACACGCCATCTCGACGGTGGTGCCGTCGCGCGCCATCAACTGGCAGGGCGGCGAGGACGAAAATTCCTAGCTTTTATCGGTAACCTACTCTGTTTGAACGTCCCACGGGCGGCGAACGCGCGCTGCTTGTCTCCCTCGATTTCGACACCCCGGAATACGCAGAAAGCACCGAGGAATTCCAGCGCCTGGCCGAATCGGCCGGGCTGGATGTCGTCGGATTGATCAAGGGCCGGCGCGGTCGGCCCGATCCGCGCTTTTTTGCCGGCAGCGGCAAGGCCGACGAGATTGCCGCCGCAGCAGCAGAGCACGGCGCCGATGTCGTGCTGTTCAATCACGAACTGTCGCCCGCCCAGGAGCGCAACCTGGAGCGCCACCTGCAGTGCCGTGTGGTTGACCGCGTGACCCTGATCCTTGACATCTTCGCCAGCAGGGCCAAGAGCGCCGAGGGCAAGCTGCAGGTGGAACTTGCCCAGTTGCAGCATCTTTCCACCCGCCTGGTGCGGGGCTGGACCCACCTGGAGCGGCAAAAGGGCGGCATCGGCTTGCGCGGCCCAGGCGAAACCCAGCTCGAAACCGACCGCCGACTGCTGGGCGATCGCGTCAAGATGCTGAAAACCCGCCTGGGGAAACTTTCCCGGCAAAGACAGACCCAGCGCCGCGCCCGCAGCCGCAACCGGGTCAGGACCCTGGCCCTGGTCGGCTACACCAACGCCGGCAAGTCCACGCTGTTCAATGCGTTGACCCGTGCCGGCACGTATGCCGCCGACCAGCTCTTTGCCACCCTGGACACGACCAGCCGCAAGCTTTACCTGCCGGGCGTGGGCGAAGTGATCATTTCCGACACGGTGGGGTTCATCAGCGATCTGCCGCACAGCCTGATCGCCGCTTTCCGTGCCACGCTTGAGGCAACTGCGGAGGCCGACCTGCTGCTGCACGTGGTGGACAGCGCCAGCCCCGGCCGCGATCGCCAGATGCACGAGGTGGACAAGGTCCTGGCCGAGATCGGCGCCGGCGACGTGCCGCAACTGCTGGTCTACAACAAGATCGATGCGACCGGCGCGGCGCCGGGAATCGAGAAGGACGAATATGGTAAACTCCAAGCCGTTCGCGTTTCCGCCAGAAACGGCGCGGGCCTCGATGAACTGAGGCGCGCGCTGGCGGATTTTTTGATGATGGAGCAGCCAGAAGGCGGCAAGGATTCCGGTCGCGCTGATCAGATCAGCCTGACGCTCTGAAACCACAAGATTGCATAAACATCATGGCCTGGAACGATCCCCAGTGGGGCAATAAAGACAACTCGGGTCCGCCTGACCTCGACGAGCTGTGGCAGCGCCTGAATCAGCGCCTGAACGGCATGTTCGGTGGCAAGGGCGGCGGCAAGGGTGGCGGCGAATCCGGTCCGTCGGAACCTGGGGCGGCGCCGTCCCCGCGACTGGTCGGGCTGCTGATCGGCGTGGCTTTTCTGGTCTGGATTGCGACCGGCTTCTATATAGTCGATGCGGGCAGCAGGGGCGTGGAGCAGCGTTTCGGCCAGTACACGGTCACCACCGGCCCGGGCGCGCATCTACGCATGCCCTGGCCGATCGAAGCCCATCGCGTGGTGAACGTGGAAAGCGTGCGTACCATCGAAGTCGGCTATCGCGGAAAATCCAAGAACCTGCAGGAGTCGCTGATGCTGACCGACGACGAGAACATCGTCGACCTGCAGTTCGCCGTGCAGTACAACCTCAAGAGTGCCGAGGATTTCGTTTTCATCAACCGCTACGAGAATGTCATCGACGGCGATGACGTCGTGCGCCAGGCGGCGGAAACCGCGATGCGCGAGGTGGTCGGCAAGAGCAAGATGGATTTCGTGCTGAACGTGGGCCGTACCGAGATCGCGGCGCGTGCCAAGCAGCTCATGCAGGAAGTGCTGGATCGCTACAAAACCGGCATCAACATCAGCCAGATCACGTTGCAGAACGTGCAGGCCCCGGAGCAGGTGCTGGCAGCCTTCGAGGACGTGCAGAAGGCCAACCAGGACCGCGACCGGCTGAAGAATGAAGCTCAGGCCTACGCCAATGACGTGGTGCCTCGCGCCCGCGGCCAGGCAGCGCGCCTGATGGAAGAAGCCGAAGGCTACAAGCAGAAGGTGATCGCCAATGCCGAGGGTGAGGCCGCGCGTTTTGCCCAGGTCCTGGCGGAATACCAGAAGGCCCCGGCGGTAACTCGCCAGCGCCTCTATCTCGACACCATGCAGCAGGTGCTGAACAGCAGCTCCAAGGTCATTGTCGACCAAAAGGGCAACGGCAGCCTGCTCTACCTGCCTTTGGACAAACTGCAACAAATTGCCACCCAGCCCTATGCCAGCGCACCTGATGCGCTGCGCCAGCCGTCGACTTCCGCTGCGCCGGCGGGCGGCCCCGCCACCCTTGGCGGCGGACGCGAACTGCTGGGACGTGAACGGGGAGATCGGCCATGAATCGCGTCGCAGCCATCGCAATCGGCGCCCTGATCGGGCTCATGCTGCTCAACTCCGTGATCTTCACGGTGGACCAGCGGCAGACCGCACTGGTGCGCCAGTTCGGTGAGGTAGTCGAGGTGCACAAGGAACCGGGACTCAAGTTCAAGCTGCCGCTGGTGCAGAATGTGCTCTACTTCGATACGCGCATTCTTACCTCCGATGCCAGGCAGGCCGAGAGCTTCCTCACCGCCGAGAAGAAGAACGTGCTGGTCGATTCCTTCATCAAGTGGCGCGTGATCGATGCCAACCAGTTCTATGTCGCCGTGGGCGGTGACGAGGAACGTGCCGCCACCCGGCTGCGCCAGACCGTCAACGACGGCCTGCGCGCCGAGTTCGGCAAGCGCACCGTACACGATGTGGTGTCGGGCGAACGCGACCAGATCATGAGGCTGATCCAGCTCAAGGCGGACCAGGACGCGCGCAAGATCGGCGTTCAGGTGGTGGACGTTCGCCTCAAGCGCGTCGATCTGTCGGACGACGTCAGTCAGTCGGTTTACGGGCGCATGGAAGCCGAGCGCAAGCGCGATGCCAACGATTCGCGTGCGACCGGTGCAGCCGAGGCGGAAAAGATCCGCGCCGATGCCGACCGGCAGAAGGCCATCATCGTGGCCGAAGCCTATCGTGATGCCGAGCGTATCAAGGGCGAGGGCGATGCCAAGGCCAGTGCCATCTACGCCGCCGCCTATGGCCGGAATCCCGAGTTCTACGCGTTCTATCGCTCCATGCAGGCCTATCGCGAGAGCTTCGCCAACAAGGGCGACCTCATGGTGCTCGACCCCAGTTCGGATTTCTTCAAATACATGAAGAACCCGCGCGCTGCCGGGGGCAACTAATTGGGATTCGGCGAACTGGCCATGGCCTTCGGGCTCATGCTGATACTTGAAGGCCTGATGCCGTTTGCCGCCCCGGCGATGTGGCGCGAGGCATTTCGCCGGGCGATCGAAATGCGCGACGGCCAGTTGCGCTTCATCGGCGCGATTTCCATGCTGGCGGGGCTGATGTTCATGTTGTTCGCAAAATAAGCTCATGCGCGCCTGGCTGCTTCCCGAAAATATCGAAGACGTGCTGCCCCCCAAGGCCTGGAGGCTGGAGGGCGTGCGCCGCGCCATGCTCGACCTGTTCCGCGGCCGTGGCTATGAACTGGTGGTGCCGCCGCTCATCGAGTATGTCGATTCGCTGCTCACCGGTGCCGGCACCGACCTCGATCTCAAGACCTTCAAGCTGGTCGACCAGCTTTCCGGCCGCATGATGGGCGTGCGTGCCGACATGACCCCGCAGGCTGCGCGCATCGACGCGCATCTGCTCGGCCACAATCCCGTCAACCGCCTGTGCTATGCCGGCAGCGTGCTGCACACCGTGCCCGACGGCGTGTATCGTTCGCGCGAGCCGATGCAGCTCGGCGCCGAGCTCTACGGGGTTGCCGGCGTGGAGGGCGACCTGGAAATCCTCAGCCTGATGCTGGATGCGCTGCAGGCGGCCGGCCTCAGGAATATTCAGCTCGATGTCGGCCATGTCGGTATCTATCGCGCGCTGGTCGAGCAGGCCGGGCTTTCGGCCGAATTGGAAGACGCCCTGTTCAAGGCATTGCAGTCCAAGGCTGCAGACGAAGTCGCTGCGCTGTGCGCAGGACTGGATACGGGTATCGGCAAGGCGCTGGTGGCTCTCACCCGGCTTTACGGTGGGGCCGAAACCCTGCAGGCGGCGCGCGCGACCCTGCCGGACGATGCGCGCATCCGCGCTGCGCTGGATACGCTCGCGCATCTGATCGAATCCCTGCAGGGGCGAGGCATCGAGCTTGCACTGGATTTTGCGGAACTGCGCGGCTACGGCTATCACAGCGGTGTGGTGTTTGCTGCCTACACTGGCGGCCACAGCCGCGCCATCGCCCTGGGCGGCCGCTACGACGAGGCCGGCAAGGCCTTCGGCCGTGCGCGCCCCGCGACCGGATTCAGTCTTGACCTGCGCGAACTGGTGGAAGCCGCGCCGGGCGAATAATCAAACCTTAGGTAGGAGAAACACAGCATGGCTAAGAATGTGGTCGTCATCGGCACGCAGTGGGGCGATGAGGGCAAGGGAAAGATTGTCGACTGGTTGACCGACCGTGCCCAGGGCGTGGTGCGTTTCCAGGGCGGCCACAACGCCGGCCACACGCTGGTGGTGAATGGCAAGAAAACCGTGCTGCACCTGATCCCGTCCGGCATCCTGCGCGACAACGTCACCTGCTACATCGGCAACGGCGTGGTGCTCGCCCCCGATGCGCTGCTGGAAGAAATCGACATGCTGGCAAAGGCCGGCGTGGAAGTAGCCGGCCGCCTGAAGATTTCCGAGGCCACGCCGCTCATCCTGCCGCATCACGTGGCGCTGGACAAGGCGCGCGAAATTGCCAAGGGCGCTGGCAAGATAGGCACCACCGGGCGCGGCATCGGCCCGGCTTACGAGGACAAGGTCGCGCGTCGTGCCATCCGCGTGCAGGACCTGTTCCACCGCGAACGTTTCGCCGCCAAGCTGGGCGAGGTGCTCGACCATCACAATTTCATGCTGAAGAACTACTTCAAGGCCGAGCCAGTCGATTTCAGCAAGACGCTGGACGATGCCATGCGCATGGCCGAGCGCATCAAGCCCCTGGTCGCCGATGTGCCGCGTGCGCTTTACGAGGCGAACAGGAACGGCGATAACCTGCTGTTCGAGGGCGCGCAGGGCACGCTGCTCGATATCGACCACGGCACCTATCCGTTCGTGACCTCCAGCAACTGCACGGCCGGCGGTGCCTCCACCGGTACCGGCATGGGACCGTCCTCGATGCACTACGTGCTGGGCATTACCAAGGCTTACACGACGCGCGTGGGTTCGGGGCCGTTCCCGACCGAACTGTTCGACGACGTCGGCAAGTACCTCGGCGAGAAGGGCCACGAGTTCGGCGCCACCACCGGCCGCGCACGTCGCTGTGGCTGGTTCGATGCCGCAGCCTTGAAGCGGGCAATCCAGATCAACGGCATTTCCGGCCTGTGCGTGACCAAGCTCGATGTGCTCGATGGTTTGGAAACCCTGAGAATCTGCGTGGGCTACAAGATCGACGGCCAGGTCAGCGACATCCTGCCGGTAGGCGCCGAGACGCTTGCCAACTGTGAGCCCATCTACGAGGAACTGCCAGGCTGGAAGGATTCCACAGTCGGCGTGAAGACCGTGGACGGCCTGCCGGCAAGTGCGCAGGCCTATCTGCAGCGCATGGAAGCCCTGTGTGAAGTGCCGATCGACATCATTTCCACCGGCCCCGACCGCGAGGAAACCATCGTCAAGCGCCATCCGTTCGAGTAATCGCTCTCCTCGGCGGGCAATAAAAAAACCGGGCAACTGCCCGGTTTTTTTGTTTGCTGCCAGCCTATTCCCTGTAGGGCTGGCACTTGATGCTGCCGTCGCCCATGATGGGCAACTGGCCGCCGCATTCAAGCAATTCCTTCGGCGGCTTGTAGAACCACATCTGGTACATCGACGTGAACCACTGGATGGCGAAGGAAAGACCCATCAGCGCGCCGCTGCCGATCACCATCCAGGCAAAGGCCGGCCACATCTTGGTCAGGTACCAGGAGGCGATGTCCATGAGGATGGTGAGGAAGGGCACGATGATGACCACACACTTGATCCACACCGGACGCAGATAGCTGTGCGCGAAAATCAGGCTGACGATGAAAAAGATGAAGGTGATGCCGAACAGGTGGATGTGGGACACGCGCACCAGGGTGGCGATGCTCATGCCTTCGTCCTTCACGATCAGCTTGGATACCTCGTCGTGGCTGGTCAGCGAGGGCAGGTGCGGGTTGGCGGCGGCGCTGTGGCACATGATGCAGCGCGTGTCCATGATGGGCTTGACCCTGGCGTCATAGCTTTCCTTGGAGGCATCGTCCTTGTTGATCCAGTCCAGGATGACTTGGCGCTCCTCGTTCGGCAACATGCTTTTCATCGGGCCGTGCAGCGCAGACTCCAGCCGGGTGCCGCCGGACTGGCCGCTGTAGGCGATGCGCAGGTCGTTCGCGGACAGCGAGGGATTGCCGTCGCGTCCGGCATGCACCTCGAATACCTGGATCATTGCGAACAGGTAGCCCGTGCCCAGCACCAGCAGGGTCATGGTGTACACCATGCGCAGCGACAGCGGCAGGAACTTGAAATGAAGAAAGCTGTTCATGATTGGGGTCCCGGTTGAAGTGACAGGGAATTATTGCTCTTTGGCGCCCTGGTCGATCCAGTCCTTGATGGTGTTCACGTTCTCCTCAGAAAGCGGAGCCTGGTTGTGCGGCATGCGCAGGGAGGGATCTGCCTTGCCGGAGACGAGTCGATAAAGCGTGCTGTTGATGGCCTGGCCGGCGATGACCACAGGGCCGAAATTGGTGCCACGCATGGTGGCGGCATAGGTGTCGAGCAGCAGACCGGATTTTTCCGTGCCCTGGCCGCCGGCCTTGTGGCATTCCACGCAGTACTGGTCGAGGATGGGCTTGATGTCGGCCTGGTAGGTAAGCGGCTTGGTCTCTTTTTGGCCGCAGCCCGCCAGCAGCGCGGTTGCGACAGCGGCAGTGGCAAGAAGCAGAATCGGTTTGCTCGACATGGACATATCCCTCTCTTTGAAGATAAGTGGTTGCTAATGTATTTAATAAATTAAAGACTGGCAAGTCTTTTTTGTTGCCGCCTGTTCGCGACGGCTTGAAAACGATTAAAGGTGGTGCACGAAACGTGGATGAGACCAGTAATCAGTTGTCTTTCTAGCGCATTGTCCGTCATTTGGGAAGAACTGCGGGTGCTGGCGTGGCATAATTCGGCCACAGAACGAAGAAAAGGCAGCCTAAGCTGCCTTTTCTTCTATATCGGTGGTGCCCAGGAGAGGACTCGAACCTCCACGGTTTTACCCGCTAGTACCTGAAACTAGTGCGTCTACCAATTCCGCCACCTGGGCACGAAAGCCGCGTATTTTAAGGAAAGCGCACAAATTGTCAACGAAGAAATCCGGCCGCGGTCGCGGCAAGTCATCAGTTTTCAAGGGTCTGCGGGCCCAGGACCCTTATCTGGAGCGGGAAATGGCCAATTATGGCCAGCCTTTGCCCTCGCGTGAATTCATCATCCAGGTGCTGGAACAGGAGGGGCGGCCCATGTCGTTCGGGGCCATTGCCGGGTTGCTGAGCATCCGCGAAGACGAATTGCCCTTGTTCCAGCGCCGGCTCGGCGCGATGGCGCGCGACGGCCAGCTGATGCAGAACCGGCGCGACGAATGGTGCCTGCCGACCAAGCTCGATCTCATTCGCGGACGCATCGAGGGCCATCCCGACGGCTTCGGCTTCGTGGTGCCTGACGAGGGCGGTGAGGACATGTTCCTCTCACCCAAAGAAATGCACCAGGTGCTGCATGGCGACAGGGTGCTGGCACGTGTTTCTGGTGTGGATCGTCGCGGGCGCCCCGAGGGCAAGATCATCGAAGTGCTGGAGCACACGCTCACCAAGGTGGTCGGGCGCTACTACGAGGAACATGGCGTCGGCTTCCTGGTCGCGGAAAATCGTCGCATCAACCAGGACATCCTGATTCCGCGCGAATATGCCGCCAATGCAAAATCCGCGCAGGTGGTGACGGTGGAACTCGTGTCCTGGCCGAGCAAGCATTCCGAAGCGATCGGGCGAGTGGTGGAAGTGCTGGGCGATTTCACCGGTCCTGGCATGGAAATCGAGATTGCGTTGAGAAAGCACGACCTGCCGCACATTTTCCCTGACGAAGTCGAAGCGCAGGCGAAGAAGCTGCCGAAGAAGGTGCTGAAGAAGGACTGGGAAGGGCGCGAGGACGTCACCCAGATTCCGCTCGTTACCATCGACAGCGAAACCGCGCGCGACTTCGACGACGCGGTGTATTGCGAAAAGTCCGGCCGCGGCTGGCGCCTGCTCGTGGCGATTGCCGACGTTTCCCACTATGTGATGCCGGGCGATGCACTGGATGGCGAAGCCTACGATCGCGGCAACTCGGTGTATTTCCCGCGCCGTGTCATCCCCATGCTGCCGGAAGCGCTGTCCAATGGCCTGTGCTCGCTCAACCCGCAGGTCGAGCGCCTGTGCATGGTGTGCGACATGAAGATCAACGCGCGCGGCGAACTGGGCGACTACCGCTTCTATCCGGCGGTGATGTTCTCGCATGCGCGGCTGACCTACACCCAGGTGTGGGACTGGCTGTCGGGTGTGGAAAAGCCGGGCAAGGAGCACAAGGCGCTGCTGCCGCACCTGCAGAACCTGCATGAGCTGTATCAGCTCTTGCTGAAAAACCGCCAGAAGCGCGGCGCCATCGATTTCGAGAGCGTGGAAACCCGCATGCTGTTCGACGATCAGGGCAAGATCACCCGCATCGAGCCGGTTCTACGCAACGATGCGCACAAGCTGATCGAGGAATGCATGCTGGCGGCCAACACCTGTGCCGCCGATTACCTGATCCAGAACAAGCGCCCGGGGCTGTATCGCGTGCACGAGGGGCCGACCCCGGAAAAACTGCAGGCGCTGCGCGGTTTCCTCGGCGAGTTCGGCTTGCAGCTGGAGGGCGGCGACGAGCCGCAGGCCAGGGATTACGCCGCGTTGCTGGAGAAGATAAAGCCGCGCCCGGATGCGCAACTCCTGCAGACCGTGATGCTGCGTTCGCTCAAGCAGGCCATGTACAGCCCGGACAACGCCGGGCACTTCGGCCTGGCCTACGACCATTACACCCACTTCACTTCGCCGATCCGGCGCTATCCGGACCTGATGGTGCATCGCGCCATCAAGGCGGGCCTCAACAAGGAAAAGCCGGGCAAGCTGCCGCTGGCCGAGATCGGCATGCACTGCTCCCTGACCGAACGCCGCGCGGACGAAGCCACGCGCGACGTCGAGGCCTGGCTCAAGACCTACTACATGCGCGACCACATCGGCAACGTCTATACCGGCACGGTGTCCGCCGCCACCAGCTTTGGCATTTTCGTCGCGCTCGACGAAGTCTTCGTCGAAGGTCTGGTGCACGTCACCGAACTGGGCCAGGATTATTTCCACTATGACCAGGGCAAGCACTGGCTGATCGGCGAACGGACGGGCAAGCGTTTCCGCCTGGGTGACCGTGTCACGGTCAAAGTCGTGCGCGCCGACATCGAGACCAGCAAGATCGATTTCACGCTGGTGGACGAACCCGTGCGCATCGAACCTGCGGAATCCGAAAAGCCGGCCAGGAAAAGAAAGAACAAGTGATGAAAGAACGCTGGATCTACGGGTTCCATGCCATTCGCGCGCGGCTGCGTGCGGCACCCGGCTCGGTCAAGGAAGTCTGGGTAGACGAGGGCCGCCAGGATGCGCGCATGCGTGATCTGCTGGCATTGATGAGCGGTACCGGCCTCACCGTGCGCACGGCCGATGGCGGTCGACTCGACAAGATGGTGGGCGGCGCACGCCACCAGGGCGTGGTGGCCAAAGTCGAGCCGGTGACCATGGCGCGCACGTTGGACGAGGTAATGGAGTCTATTGAAGGCGCGCCGCTGGTGGTGGTGCTCGACGGCGTGACCGACCCGCACAACCTCGGCGCCGTGCTGCGTTCGGCCGACGCCTTTGGCGCACATGCAGTGATTGCGCCCAAGGACAAGGCGGTAGGGCTCAATGCCACGGTGGAGAAGGTCGCCTGCGGCGCGGCCGAAACCGTGCCCTATCTGATGGTGACCAATCTTGCGCGCAGCCTGGACGAACTCAAGGAACACCGCGTGTGGACGGTGGCCGCGGATGCCGCGGCGGACAAGACCATCGCCAAGATCGACGCCAAGTCCGGCGTTGCCTGGGTATTGGGCGCGGAAGGCGCGGGCCTGCGGCAGTTGACGAAGAAGACCTGCGACGAAACGGCGCGCATTCCCATTGGCGGTTCGGTGGAAAGCCTGAACGTTTCCGTGTCGGCTGCGATCTGTTTGTACGAGAGTGTCCGGCAGAGGGGATAACGGACTGTGCGGGCACAGGGATAGGGACTGCGGCGGCCCGCCCGGAAGGCCGCGCCCGGGGCCCCGCTGGGACAGGGGCTGACGAGAAATGGCAAATGAAGTTGTAACGCTTGAAGAGGTGGCGATATGAACGAGTATGATGCACGCGACATCCTGCTGGCATCGGAGGAGATTGCCGATGCCGCGACAGTTCAGGCCAGCCTTGATCGGCTTGGACAGGAGATTTGCGACGCACTGCATGACCGTTTCCCGCTGGTGCTGCCGGTGATGGGCGGCGCCATCGTGTTTGCCGGGCAACTGTTGCCGCGTCTGGACTTCCCGCTTGAATTCGATTATCTGCATGTCACCCGCTATCGTGGCAAGACCCAGGGCGGAGCAGTCGAATGGCGCGTGCTGCCGGGAAAGGCAGTGGCCGGACGCACGCTGCTGGTGATCGACGACATCCTCGACGAGGGCGAGACCCTGCATGCGGTGAAGCAGAAATTGCTGGAGATGGGCGCGGCCCGTGTACACACCGCGGTGCTGGCGGACAAGGAAATTCCGCGCCAGAAACCGATCCAGGCCGATTTCGTCGGGCTCAGAGTGCCCAACCGCTTCGTCTTCGGTTGCGGCATGGATGCCTACGGCCTGTGGCGAAATCTGCCGGAAATACGGGCATTGAAAGAAGAATAGCGAGAGGAATGCATTAATGCTGGGAATCATCGGCGGCACTGGCCTGACCAAACTGACCAACCTTGAAATTACCCGCCGTCAGGTAGCGCGCACGCCTTATGGAGAGCCTTCCGGGGCATTGACCTTCGGTCGACTGTGCGGCGCGGAAGTCGTGTTCCTCGCGCGCCATGGCTACGGCCATACCATCCCGCCGCACGAAGTGAACTATCGCGCCAACATCTGGGCGCTCAAGGAACATGGCGTCGATCGCATCGTTTCGGTGGCCACCGTCGGCGGCATCAATCCTGAAATCACTGCTGGCAGCCTGGTAACGCCGCACCAGCTCGTCGACTATACCTGGGGCCGCGCCCAGAGCTTCGTCATTTCCGGCGCGAAACAGGTGACTCATCTGGATTTCACCGAACCTTACTGCCGCGCCATGCGCGATGACATCCTGCGCGCCGCGGCGCAGAAGCAGATCGTTATTCGCGACGGCGGCGTCTATGCAGTCGCCCAGGGGCCGCGCCTGGAGACGGCGGCCGAGATCAACCGCTTCGAGCGCGACGGCTGCGACATGGTCGGCATGACCGGCATGCCGGAGGCCTATCTCGCGCGCGAACTCGACATCTGCTATGCCGCGATCGGCGTGGTGGTGAACGATGCGGCCGGCCGCGGCGCTTCGAAGAACGGCATACGCGAAGAAGACATCGAGCGCGTGCTGGACGACCTCATGTGCCGTGTGCGCGCACTGCTGGAGGAACTCGTGGTGCTGCAGCACCCTGATGCCTGCGCAGTCTGATGGCAGCGCGGGAGATACTGAGGATGGGAGATCCGCGCCTGCTGCGGGTTTCGCGTCCGGTCGAACGCTTTTCCACGCCCGCCTTGCGCGAACTGGTGCGAGACATGGTCGACACCATGCGCCGCCTGAACGGCGCAGGCCTCGCGGCGCCGCAGATCGGGGTGGATCTGCAGGTGGTGATTTTCGAGGTGGCAAACAACCCGCGCTATCCCGATGCCGGCAAGGTGCCGTTTACGGTGCTGGTCAACCCGGAGCTGACTTTGCTGTCGGACGAACTCGAAGAGGGCTGGGAAGGCTGCCTTTCGGTGCCAGGCATGCGCGGACTGGTGCCGCGCTGCACCAGGTTGCGCTATCAGGGCTTCAATGCGGAAGGCGAACCGATTGACCGCACCGTGGACGGCTTTCATGCGCGCGTGGTGCAGCACGAAGTCGACCATCTGCGTGGCATTCTCTATCCCATGCGCATCCGCGACCTGCGCAATTTCGGTTTCACCGAAGTGCTGTTCCCGGACGTTGGCCGGGTCGATGAATGAACCCCATGATTTCAAATAAAAATTCACCGATGAACGGCCTAAAGACGGCCTGATTTTGGCCGCTAACACGCTTGCGGGGCAGTTTCCTTTCCCCTTAACCGATCGAGCAAGCGTGAATCCGGACAATATTTCTCCTGCGGCAATCGACACCAAACGCCTGGTTCACGCGGCGGCGCTGCTCATGACCGTGAATCAGCGCTGGAAATCGCCGGGTCGTGAAAAGCTGCTGGGTGAAGCCCTGGAAACCAGCCGGCAGGTCTGGAAGGACATCCAGCAGGCCCTGTCCGACGAAAGTTCCGGCGTACCGGTAGAGATCCGCAATAACCTGCTGATCGTCAGCGTGTATGCGGAAAGCAAGCTCGAAGAAATCGCACAGTCTCCCGACCAGGAAAAGCTGGCTTCACTGATCGAATTGACCCGCAGCCTGGCCATGAGCCTGCGGGAGTGGCGTTCGGCGGCATAAACAAAAAATAAAGAGCGGAGAATATGGATTACATCAGGATCGACTATCTGGCGGCGGAAGACACCGTCGACGGCATTGGCAAGGGTAGTGCCATCAAACCGAAACGCACGGACACCAAACAGGTGCCGCAGGGAAAACCCAAGACTGACGGCCGCAAGCCGGCCGGCAAGAAGGCCGTGGTGCCGCGCCGCGCGCCGTCGCGCGGCAAGTACATCGACGAGTACGCGCAGCCGGCCTGTTGAGTCAGGCCTGATCGAGCGCGCCGAGTAGGTCACGCTCGAGTTCCAGCAGGCTTTTCGGGTCTCCCAGCACTGCGCCGCGGATGAGAAAGCGGTCTTCCACGCGCTCGCCCAGGGTGTGGATCTTGGCGCTGTACAGACTGACGCCATGCCGCTGGAACACCAGCGCGATACGATGCAGCAGTCCGGTGCGGTCGCCGCAAGTGAGCGACAGCACATGATAGCGGCCGCGTTCGTCGGCGCGTATTTCCACTTCTGGCGGGATCGGAAAATGCCGCAGGCGCCTCGAAGGACGGCCCGCCTGGACCGGTTCCGGCAGCCTGTTCGGATCCAGCGCCAGCGCCAGTTCGTGTTCAATGAATTGCAGGAAATCGCGGTAATGCACTTCACGCTGCCCGTCGTCCAGCACCTGGAAACTGTCGAGCGCGGAGCCATCGCGGGTCGTGTGGATCCTGGCCTCCACCACGCTGAACTGGTTGCGTGCGAAGAATCCGCATACCCTGGCGAACAGGTCGGGCATGTCGGGGCTGTAGACCATGACCTGGATGCCGTCGCCGGCCGGCGAAAGCCGCGCACGCACGATGGGCTGGTCGGGATGGGCTTTTTGCCAGAGCATGCGTGCGTGCCAGGCGATGTCCTGAATGTCGAAACGCAGGAAGTAACTGTCGCCCAGATGCTGCCATAACTCATCGGCTGCATCCGGCGCGATGCCATAGAGGGCGAGCTTTGCCTGTGCTTCCGCGCGCTTTTCCGCGAGTCCGCCGCTCAGCGCGGACTGCCCCGTCAGGCGGGCATGCGCGGCATAGTAAAGGGTTTCCAGCAGCTTGCCTTTCCAGGCGTTCCAGACCTTGGGGCTGGTGCCGCGTATGTCGGCGACGGTGAGGATGTAGAGCGCGTCCAGATGGCGCAGGTCGCCCGCCCTGGCGACGAAACCTTCGATTACGGCAGGGTCGCTCAGGTCCTCCTTTTGCGCGGTGCGCGACATCGACAGATGTTCCTTTACCAGCCAGGCCACCAGTTCCACATCCTCGCGCGGCAGCCCGTGCGCCCGGCAGAACCGGCGCGCATCGCGGGTGCCCAGTTCGGAATGGTCGCCGCCGCGGCCTTTGGCGATGTCATGGAACAGCGCCGCCAGATACAGCAGTTCAGGCTTGTCGAAAGCCAGCATGAGGCGTGAGGCGAGCGGGTATTCGTGCGAGAACTCGGCGATGGCGAAACGTCGCACATTGCGCAGCACTGCCAGGGTGTGCTCGTCGACGGTATAGATGTGAAAGCCGTCGTGCTGCATCTGCCCGGCAATGCGCCCGAAGGCCGGCAGATAGCGGCCGAGGATGCCGTAGCGCGACATCGCGGACAGGGCCCAGGTGACGCCGGCGGGTTCGCGCAGGATGGCCAGGAATGCAGCGCGATTTTCCGCATTGCTGCGGAAGCCCTGGTCGATCGCGGCGCGGGCGCGCCACAGGGCGCGCAGGGTGGCCGGCTCGAAAGCGCTCGTCGAATGGCGCATGGCGACAAGAAACGCACGCAGGATTGCGGAAGGCTCGGCCGTGAACAGTTCGGAGCGGCGCATTGCCAGCATGTTGCCGCGCAGCGCGAATTCGGCATCCAGCGGCACGCTGGCTGGGGTTTCCTGCACGAACTGGGCATGCAGGGTGGTCAGCAGGATTTCGTTGGCCAGTTGCACCTGCTTGGCGGCCCGATAATAGCGCTGCATAAGCAGTTCGCTCGCCCGGCGCGTGGCTGTTGCCTGGATGGCGAGCCTGTCGGCAAGCTGGCTCTGGTAATCGAAGGCGAGCCGGTCTTCGCGCCGGCGCGCGATCAGGTGCAGGTGGATGCGCAGCAGGTTGAGCGTCTGCTGGATGCGCGCGAGCCGCTGCGCTTCCTTGCGCGACAGCAGCGCCGACCTGGCCAGTCCGCTCCAGCCGGCATGCTGGCCCGCAGCCTGCGCCAGCCAGTGGATCATGTGCAGGTCGCGCAGGCCGCCGGGGCTGTCCTTCAGGTTGGGTTCCAGGTTGTAGGCGCTGTCTTCGAAGCGATTGTGGCGGTTTTTCTGTTCGAGCAGCTTGCCCTCGGCGAAGCGGCGTGCGTTGAAGCGGGAACGGAAGCTTGCCCGGAACGCTTCGAACAGGCAGGCGGCGCCCCACAGTCTGCGCGATTCCAGGAGTGCGGTTTCGATGGTGATGTCCTTGTCCGCCTCGTGCGCGCATTGTTCGGGGGTGCGGATGCTGTGGCCGATTTCCAGGCCGGCATCCCAGCAGCCCTGCACCCAGGCTTCCAGGCACGCGCGCAGATGTTCGTCCGGTTCGTGCGGAATCAGCAGCAGCACGTCCACGTCGGAGGCGGGGAACAGTTCGCCGCGGCCGTAGCCGCCGACCGCGGCAAGGCAGACCTCCTTCGGCAGCAGCGCATCGCACAGGCCGCGCAATATTCCGTCAGCGAGGCGGGCGTGGCGCTGCAGATAACGCTGCGGGTGCGGACGGGCGAGGAATTCGGCGGCCAGGACTTCGCGGCCATGCCTCAACTGCTGGCGCAGCGAGGGCAGAGTCGAGACTGCCCCGCCTGCCATGGTCAGGCAGCCTGGGCGATGAAGTCCGGCGGGGGAGGGCTGCCGGCAGAAACCGTCAGTACTTCATAACCCGTGCCGGTGACCAGCACCGTATGCTCCCACTGCGCGGACAGGCTGTGGTCGCGGGTCACGATGGTCCAGCCGTCGCCCAACTGGCGGATGTCCTTCTTGCCGGCGTTGATCATGGGTTCGATGGTGAAGATCATGCCGGCTTCGAGTTTGAGGCCGGTGCCGGGCTTGCCGTAATGCAGCACCTGCGGGTCCTCGTGGAAACTGGCGCCGATGCCATGGCCGCAGAATTCGCGCACCACGCTGAAGCCGTGGCCTTCCGCGTGTTTCTGGATGGCATGACCGATGTCGCCCAGGCTTGCTCCGGGCCTGACCTTGCTGATGCCGAGCCACATGGCCTCGTAGGTGATCTGGGTCAGCCGCCTGGCCTGGATCGAGACATCGCCGACCATGAACATGCGACTGGTGTCGCCGTGCCAGCCGTCCTTGATCACGGTGATGTCGAGGTTGACCACGTCGCCGTTCTTCAGCAGGCGATCGCCCGGTATGCCGTGGCAGACCTGGTGGTTGACCGAGGTGCAGATCGACTTTGGGTAGGGCACGTGGCCGGGCGGGGTGTAATTGAGCGGCGCCGGCACGGTGCCCTGCACGTTGACCATGTAGTCATGGCACAGCCGGTCAATCTCGCCGGTGGTGACGCCGGGCTTGACGAAGGGGGTGATGTAATCCAGCACTTCAGACCCCAGACGGCCGGCAATGCGCATTTTTTCGATTTCTTCGGGGGTTTTGATGGTGACAGGCATCGTCGGGCAACTGACTTGTAAAAAACCGCATTCTCCCTTGAAACAAGCCAGTTGTCAGTCATTTCAGCCGCGAGCTTCCTGCCTCAGCACGGTTCTCGCGCGGATTGCGGCCAGGGGGACAGCCCAGACCGCCGGGCATGCGGTGGATTCACGTTCTTGCTAAATTCCTGATGAATCAATAAAATAGCGGACTTCCTGCGGCTCGGGGCTGTCCCGGTCGGGGAAAATTCACACATCCGCATCACAACAAGGTGCGCCGTCCGTCGAGGTCGGCGCTTTGCGGGTGGAGGCTCAACCTTCGAAAGGAATTAGTATGTCCGTGACCATGCGTCAAATGCTGGAAGCCGGTGTGCATTTCGGCCACCAGACCCGTTACTGGAATCCCAAGATGGCCCCGTTCATTTTCGGTCATCGCAACAAGATCCACATCGTCAACCTGGAAAAGACCCTCCCGATGTTCGAGGAGGCGACCAAGTTCGTGCGCCAGCTGGCCTCCAACAAGGGCACCATCCTGTTCGTCGGCACCAAGCGCCAGGCGCGCGAGATCGTCGGCGAGGAAGCCACCCGCGCCGGCATGCCTTTCGTCAACCACCGCTGGCTGGGCGGCATGCTGACCAACTTCAAGACCGTCAAGCAGTCGGTCAAGCGCCTGAAGGACATGGAAGCTGCGCTGGCCGAGGCCGGCAAGCTGTCCAAGAAGGAAGCCCTGCTGCTGCAGCGTGAAGCCGACAAGCTCAACCGCAGCCTCGGCGGCATCAGCGACATGAACAACCTGCCCGACGCCATCTTCATCATCGACGTCGGCTACCAGAAAGGCGCCATCACCGAGGCCAGCAAGCTGGGCATCCCCGTGATCGGCGTGGTTGACACCAACAACAGCCCGGATGGCGTGGATTACGTGATCCCCGGCAACGACGACTCCAGCCGCGCCATCCGCCTCTATGCCCGCGGCGTGGCCGATGCGGTGCTGGAAGGCCGCGCCCAGGTGATCCAGGAGCTGGTCGGTGAAGGCGACGAGGAATTCGTCGAGGAAAGCGGCGAAGAAACGCCGGCGGCCTGATCGCCCTCGTGGACATGGAGAGGGGCGAAAGGCCCCTCTTTTCATATCTGACAAATAGTTTTAGCTAGGAGCAAGAAATGGCGGAAATTACCGCAAGCATGGTGAAGGATCTGCGTGACAAGACCGACGCGCCCATGATGGACTGCAAGAAGGCGCTGACCGAAGCCGCCGGCGACATGGACAAGGCCGAGGAAATTCTGCGTGTGAAATTCGGCAGCAAGGCCACCAAGGCCGCGGGCCGCATCGCCGCCGAAGGCGTGGTCGGCATCTACATCAGCCCCGATGCCAAGCTCGGCGCCATGATCGAAGTCAACTGCGAAACCGACTTCGTGGCCAAGAATGACGACTTCCTGGGCTTCACCAAGTCGCTGGCCGAAATGGTCGCGAAGAACAAGCCTGCCGACGTCGCTGCGCTGTCCGCCATGGACATGGGCGGCAAGAGCGTCGAGGAAGTGCGTACCCAGCTGGTCGGCAAGATCGGCGAGAACATGAGCCTGCGCCGCTTCGTGCGCATTGATGCACAGGGCCGCCTGGCCAGCTACGTGCACGGCGGCTCCAAGATCGGCGTCATGGTCGACGTGGTCGGCGGCGACGATCAGCTGGCCAAGGACATCGCCATGCATGTGGCCGCGTCCAAGCCGGTGTCGCTGTCGCGCGAGCAGGTGCCGGCAGAATTGATTGAAAAGGAGCGCGCCGTCGCCCAGCAGAAGGCCGCCGAATCAGGCAAGCCCGCCGACATCGTCGCCAAGATGGTGGAAGGATCGGTCGCCAAGTACCTGAAGGAAGTGACCCTGCTGGGCCAGCCCTTCGTCAAGGACGACAAGCAGACCATCGAGCAGCTGCTGAAATCCAGGGGCGCCTCGGTCGCAGGCTTCACCCTCTACATCGTGGGCGAGGGCATCGAGAAGAAGAAGGACGATTTCGTCGCCGAAGTGATGGCGCAGGCTGGCAAGGCTTGAGCCGTAGCAGTCGATGATGCTGCAGCCCCTTTGCAAGCGCATTCTGCTTAAGCTCTCCGGCGAGGCCCTGATGGGGCCGGAGACCTTCGGCTACCATGCCGAGACCATGGCCGGCATCGTCGCCCAGATCAAGGAAGTGCATGAGCTGGGGGTCGAGGTGGGCATCGTGGTCGGCGGCGGCAACCTGTTCCGCGGCGCTACCGGTGCGTTGGGCGGCATGAACCGCGCCACAGCCGATTCCATGGGCATGCTGGCCACGGTGATGAACGCGCTGGCGCTGAAGGATGCGCTGGAAGCTGCAGGCCTCGATGCGCGGGTGCAGACTGCGGTCAGCATCGGCCACGTCGGCGAGCTTTTCGAGCGGGATGCCGCGGTACGGCACCTGCAGGCCGGTTGCGTGGTGATCTTCGGCGGCGGCACCGGCAATCCGTTCTTCACCACCGATACTGCCTCGGCCTTGCGCGGCGCAGAAATCGGCGCCGACCTCATGCTGAAGGCGACCAAGGTGGACGGCGTCTACACCGCCGATCCCAAGAAGGACCCCAAGGCGACCCGCTTCGATACGCTGAGCTTCGACGAGGCCATTGCCAGGAACCTCGGCGTGCTCGATACCGCGGCATTCGCCCTGTGCCGCGAGCAGAAGCTGCCGCTCGCCGTGTTCAGCATCTTCAAGCCCGGTGCGCTGAAAAGAGTCGTCATGGGCGAAAACGAAGGCACGCGAGTAACCGTCTGAACTAGCCGCTCTAGGCTGTCAATTCAAGGAGACAAGTCATGGCCGACCAAACCATAGCGGACGTGAAAAAATCCGCCGAACAGAAAATGCAGAAATCAGTCGAGGCGCTGAAGACCGACCTCGGCAAGGTGCGCACTGGCCGCGCCCATACCGGCATTCTCGACCATGTCATGGTCGACTATTACGGCAGCATGGTGCCGATATCCCAGGTTGCCAACGTTACGCTGATCGACGCGCGCACCATCGGCGTGCAGCCATGGGAGAAGAACATCGCGGGCAAGGTGGAAAAGGCCATCCGCGACTCTGATCTCGGCCTCAATCCCGCCAGCCAGGGCGACATGATCCGCGTGCCCATGCCCATGCTGACCGAAGAACGCCGCCGCGACCTCATCAAGGTGATCAAGGGCGAGGGCGAGAACGCGCGCGTGGCCGTGCGCAACGTGCGCCGCGATGCCAACACCGCGCTGAAGGACATGGTCAAGAACAAGGCCGCCAGCGAGGACGAGGAGCGCCGCGCCCAGGACGAGGTCCAGAAGCTGACCGACAAGTACATCGCCGAAATCGACAAGCTGCTGCAGACTAAAGAAGCCGATCTCCTGGCAATTTAGCGTGTTGTCGGAAATATGGCGCAAGGCCATGACCTTCAAGAGCACAACCACTGCGATCCCTGAAGTACGTGCCACGCCGCGCCACATCGCCATCATCATGGATGGCAATGGTCGTTGGGCAAGGCAGCGCATGCTGCCCCGCGTAGCCGGCCACAAGCGCGGCGTGGAGTCGGTGCGCGCGACCGTCCGCGCCTGCATTGAACGCGGCGTCGAGCACCTGACGCTGTTTGCCTTCAGTTCCGAGAACTGGCGACGTCCCGCAGCCGAGGTCGACACGCTGATGGAACTGTTCGTGCTTGCGCTCGAGCGCGAGGTCGACAAGCTGCATCAGAACGGCGTGCGCCTGCGCATCGTGGGCGATCTCGAACGCTTCGGGCCGCGTCTCAACAAGCTTATCAGCGAAGGCGAAGTGCAGACCCGCGGCAATGAACGCCTCACGCTCAACATCGCGGCCAACTACGGCGGCCGCTGGGACATCCTGCAGGCGGTAAATCGCCTGCTTCGGGAACGCGGCACTGACGAACCCGTCTGCGAGGCCGATCTCGCCAGCCGGCTGTGCCTCGCCGATGCTCCCGAACCGGACCTGTTCATCCGCACCGGCGGCGAGCAGCGCATCAGCAACTTCCTGTTGTGGCAACTCGCCTACACTGAACTTTATTTCACCGATACGCTGTGGCCGGATTTCGATGCCGCTGCGCTGGACGCGGCGATCGAATCCTATCGCAGGCGCGAGCGGCGCTTCGGCCGCACCAGCGAGCAGTTGTCGCAAAACACTGCGGCGGCAGAAACCCTGGTGAAGCCATGAACCGGCTGTCTACCGCCGTCCTGCTGCTGGCGGTTTTCATCCCTGCGCTTTTTTTCGCGCCGGCCGTGCTGTGGGCCTTGCTGATCGCGCTGGTTGCCGGCGCCGCAGCCTTCGAATGGGCGCGCATCTCTGCCTTCCCGTTGTTTTTGCCATTGATGTACGCCATCGGCATGGGCGTCCTGGCAGTGATCATCTACCTGATGCCGCAGCAGGCCGGCGCCATGCTGGTTCTGTATGCCATGGCCGCCGTGTTCTGGGGGCTGGTGGCGCCCCTGTGGCTCGCCGGGCGCTGGCATGGCACGGGTTTCTTCGTGCGGGCGCTGGTCGGCACACTGGTCATCCTGCCGGCCTGGGCGGCGATCGTGGCCTTGCGCGAGCACAGCCCGTTGCTGCTGCTGGGCGTGATGGCGCTGGTGTGGATCGCCGATAGCGCGGCCTATTTCGCGGGCCGCCGCTTCGGCCGGCACAAGCTGGCGCCGGGAATCAGCCCGGGCAAGTCCTGGGAGGGCGTGGCCGGCGCGGCACTGGCACTGGCCTTGTACGCTTCCGCCATCAGTGCCGCCATTCATGGCCTGCGCGTTCCCGGTGCGCTGCTGCTGGCGGCGGCGCTGCTGTATTTTTCCATCCTCGGCGATCTGTTCGAGTCCTGGATGAAGCGCGTGGCCGGGGTCAAGGATAGCGGCACCCTGTTGCCTGGACATGGCGGCGTGCTCGACCGCATCGACGCCCTGTGCGCGGCGCTGCCGATCGCCGCCGGCATCCTGTATTTCGCTCACTGGATATGACGAAACAGACCCTGACCATCCTCGGCGCGACCGGCACCATCGGGGTCAATACCCTGGATGTGGTGGCTCGCCATCCCGAGCGTTTCGAGATGTTCGCGCTGACCGGCGCGACCCAGACCGACAAGCTGTTCCGGCAGTGCCTGCAGTTTCGCCCGCGCTACGCGGTGATGACCGAAGCGCATGCGGCCGACGCGCTGCGCGAAAACCTGCGTGACGCAGGCAGCGCGACCGAGGTGCTGGCCGGCAGCGCGGCACTCGACGAAGTGGCGACCGCGCCCGAAGTCAGCACCCTGATGGCGGCCATCGTCGGCGCTGCCGGCCTGCCGGCGACGATCGCCGCGGCGCGCGCCGGCAAGCGCATCCTGCTGGCCAACAAGGAAACCCTGGTGGTGTCCGGCCAGTTGTTCATGGACGCCGTGCACGAAAACGGCGCCGAACTGTTTCCCATCGATTCCGAGCACAGCGCCATTCACCAGTCGCTGCCGGCGGGATTCGAGGGCGATCTCGATGCGGCCGGTGTGAAGGCCATCTGGCTCACGGCCTCCGGCGGACCCTTCCGCACCTGGAGCAGGGAGCAGATGGCGAACGTCACGCCCGAGCAGGCGGTAGCCCACCCCAACTGGGTGATGGGCAAGAAAATCTCGGTCGACTCCGCCAGCATGATGAACAAGGGCCTGGAAGTGATCGAGGCGCGCTGGCTGTTCAACGCCCAGGCCGAGCAAATCCGCGTGCTGGTGCATCCGCAAAGCATCATCCATTCCATGGTCGAATACCGTGACGGCTCGGTCATGGCGCAGCTGGGCACGCCCGACATGCGCACCCCGATCGCCTATGGCCTGGGCTTCCCCGAGCGCATCGATGCCGGCGTCTCGGGGCTGGAACTGATGGGCAGCCAGTTGCAGTTCGAGGCGCCGGACATGCAGCGCTTCCCCTGCCTGCAACTCGCTTTCGACGCGTTGAAGAGCGGCGGCTACGCGCCGGCGGTGCTGAATGCAGCCAACGAAGTGGCGGTCGATGCCTTCCTCAACCGCCGCTGCAGCTTTGCCGACATCCCCCGTGCCATCGCACATGCGCTGGCGCAGCTTCCCGCTTCCAGTCCGGCTGGCCTGGGTGATCTGCTGGATGCCGACCGCCGCGCCCGTGCGCAGACGGACGAATTCCTCGCCACCAGAGCGACCATCGGCACATGACGACCCTGCTGGCGTTTCTGGTGGTGATTTTCGTGCTGGTGATCGTGCACGAGTACGGTCACTACCTTGCCGCCAGGCTGTCCGGAGTCAAGGTACTGAAATTTTCCATCGGCTTCGGCAAGCCGCTTTTCGTCAAGCGCATGGGCCGGGACGGCACCGAGTGGGCCATCAGCGCGCTGCCTCTGGGCGGCTATGTGAAGATGCTGGATGAACGCGAAGGCGGGGTCGACGGCAGCGAGGCGCACCGCGCTTTCAACCGAGCCACGGTCTGGCGCCGCATCGTCATCGTCTCGGCCGGACCCCTGGCCAATTTCCTGCTTGCCATCGTCGTATTCTGGGGCCTGCTGATGCATGGCATTCCCGCCATCAAGCCGATCATCGGCGAGCCCGGCCAGGGCACGCCCGCGGCCGTGGCCGGGCTGCGTGACGGCGACGAGATCGTGCGCGTTGGCGACGATGGCGTGCGCACCTTCGGGGACCTGAGGCTGACGCTGGTGGAGGCCGCGGCAAAAAAGGCCAGAATCGAAATCGAGCTGACCAACGGAGAAGTGCGTGAACTGGATTTGAGCAGCCTGTCGGAAACCTATTTCGAGGGAGATGGCAGGGTGCTGGGCGTGCAGCCTTACATGCCGCCCCTGTCGCCTGTGATCGGACGACTGGAACCCGGCGGCGCCGCGGAGCAGGCCGGACTCAAGGCCGGCGACCGCATTCTGTCCGTGGATGGGCAGGCGGTTGTCCGCTGGCAGGATTTTGCCCAGTACGTGCGCGGACGCGCTGGGACGGAAATCGAACTGCAGGTCGAATCCGCTGCGGGGCAGCGGGCCGTGCGCCTGACCCCGGCCACCCTGACCGAACAGGGACAGCAGATCGGCAGAGTCGGCATCGGGCCGGAAATCGACCCGGCCTTGTTCGCCAGCCTGCAAACCGAGGAACGCTATCCGCCCTTGCAGGCGCTCGGGCAGGCTGCGGTAAAGACCTGGGACAGCGCCATTCTCAGCCTGGAAATGCTGGGCCGCATGGTGCTGGGGCAGGTGTCCTGGCGCAACCTGTCGGGGCCGGTGTCGATCGCCGACTATGCCGGACAGAGCGCCGAGCAGGGCTGGCTGAGTTTTGTCGGCTTCCTGGCCATCATCAGCATCGGCCTGGGGGTGATCAACCTGTTGCCGATTCCCCTGTTGGACGGTGGACATCTAATGTATTATTTCGTCGAGGTTTTTCGGGGGAGGCCCGTCTCGGAACAGGTCATGGAACTGGGCGCGCGGATCGGCATGGCTATTATTGGCGCCATGATCTTTCTGGCCTTGTACAACGATGTGCTCCGCTTGTTGAATGAGTGAGTCAAAAATGAAAAAACGCATCACTTCGGCAGTCGTCCTGGCCCTGTTGTCGGCCTCTGCGCTGGCAGTCGAGCCGTTCACCATCCGCGATATTCGTGTCGAGGGGCTGCAGCGTACCGAGGCGGGATCGGTGTTCAGCTACCTGCCGGTCAAGGTGGGCGACACCTTTACCGACGAAACCGCCGTCAGCGCCATCAAGGCGCTGTACGCAACCGGCTTCTTCAAGGACGTCAAGCTGGAAGCGCAGGATGGCGTGCTGATCGTGGCGGTGGAAGAGCGGCCCTCGATCGCCAAGCTGACCATGTCCGGAATCAAGGAGTTTTCCGAGGAAGAACTCAAGGCCGGCCTCAAGCAGACCGGCCTGGCCGAGGGCAGGGTGTTCGACAAGAGCATGCTCGACCGTGCCGAGCAGGAATTGAAGCGCCAGTACTACAACCGCGGCCTCTACTCGGTGCAGGTGGTGACGACGGCCACACCGCTCGAGCGCAACCGCGTCGCGCTGCAGTTCGACGTGGTCGAAGGCGAGGCCGCCAAGATCCGGCAGATCAACATCGTCGGCAACAAGACCTTCAGCGAAAAGAAGCTGCTTTCCCAGTTCGGTTCGTCGACGCCCGGCTGGCTGTCCTGGTATACCAAGGACGACCAGTACTCCAAGACCAAGCTCTCCGGCGACCTCGAGGCACTGCGCTCGTTCTACCTGAACCAGGGTTACCTGGAATTCAGCATCGATTCCACCCAGGTGACCATCAGTCCCGACAAGAAGGACATCTTCATCACGGTCAACGTTACCGAGGGTCCGAATTACACCGTTTCCGACATCAACCTGGCCGGCCAGATGCTGGTCCCGGAAGACGAGTTGCGCAAGCTGATCACTATCAAGCCGGGCGAGGTGTTCTCGCGCGAGAAGCTCACCGAGTCCACGCGCAAGATCGGTGACCGCCTCGGCAACGAGGGCTATGCCTTCGCCAACGTCAATGCCGTGCCGGAACTGGACAAGGAAAAGCACCAGGTCGCCTTCACACTGTTCGTCGATCCGGGCCGCCGCGTCTATGTCAACCGCGTGAACGTGGCCGGCAATACCAAGACCCGCGACGAAGTCATCCGCCGCGAAGTCCGCCAGATGGAGGGCGGCTGGTACAACGCCGAAAAGATCAATCTTTCGCGCAACCGCCTGAACCGCCTCGGCTATTTCAATGACATCAACATCGAGACCCCGGCCGTTTCCGGCACCACCGACCAGGTCGACGTGAACATCGGCGTGTCCGAAAAGGCGACCGGCAACATCCTGCTGGGCGCGGGCTTCTCCTCGTCCGAAGGCCTCATCCTGTCCGGCTCGATCAACCAGGCCAATGCCTTCGGCAGCGGCAACCGCCTTTCCGCCCAGATCAACAGCGGCAGCGTGAACACCGTGTATTCGCTGTCCTTCACCAATCCCTACTACACCATCGACGGCATCAGCCTCGGCTATGATGCCTATCGCCGCGACGTGGATGCCTCCTCGCTCGACGGCGTCGGCGAGTACGAGTCTTCCACCATGGGCCTGGGCATGCGTTTTGGTCTGCCGCTCAACGAGAAGGACACGCTGTTCCTCGGCGCGGCCGTCGAACAGCTGCAAATCTCCACCACGGCGAAGAGCCCGATCAAGTATCAGAACTTCGTCGCCAAGCATGGCGATACCAACAACACCCTGCGGCTGGATGCCTCACTCGCGCGCGACACCCGCGACAATTACCTGTTCCCGACCAGCGGCATGATGCAGCGTGCCGCGCTCGAATTCGGCGCACCTCCCGGGGACCTCCAGTACTACAAGCTGTCGCTGCAGCACCAGCAGTATTTCCCGCTGAGCAAGGACTTCACGCTCATGGTGAACGGCGAGGTCGGTTACGGCGGCGGGCTGGGCAACAGCGAACTGCCTTTCTACCGAAACTTCTTCGTCGGCGGCGTGAGCTCGGTGCGCGGCTTCGCTTCCGGCACGATCGGCCCCAAGGAAATCGATGTCGATGGCGACGTCGTAGCCCTGGGCGGCGACACCAAGTTCGTCGGCAATGTGGAGTTGTACTTCCCCATGCCCGGCATCAAGGACAATTCGGTGCGGCTGTCTACCTTCTTCGATGCCGGTGCGGCGTTCGGAACTGGCGCCAGCCAATACGGGTCAAACAAGCTCGGCTTTGAAGACATGCGCTTCTCGGCCGGTGTCGGGCTGGCCTGGAACTCCCCGCTGGGGCCGCTGAAGTTCAGCCTGGCCTACCCGATCAATTCCAAGGATTACGATGAAACTGAGGTATTCCAATTCAGCATGGGTACGACCTTCTGATTGGATGCGTGTGGAGCGGTAATGAAAAAACAGATATTTTTGCTTTCAGCCATGCTGCTGCCGATGTTCGCAATGACGGCGGTGCAGGCGGAAAAAATCGGCTTTGTGAACACCGAGCGGCTGTTGCGCGAAGCGCCGCTTTCGGTCAGGGCCCAGAAGAGCCTGGAAAGGGAGTTTTCCCCGCGCGAGCAGGAATTGCAGAAGATGGCCAAGCAGGCACGCGACCTGCAGGCGCAGCTCGACAAGGATGGCGTGACCATGTCCGAAACCGAGCGCCGGAACAAGGAGCGCGAACTCGCCAACCTCAACCGCGAGTTCCAGAAGCAGAGCCGTGAATTCCGCGAAGACTTGAACCTGCGCCGCAACCAGGAATTGGGCGTGATCCAGGAAAAGGCGCGCAAGGCCATACTCGAAATCGCCAAGACCGACAAATTCGACCTGATCGTTGAGCAGGCGGTTTACTTCAACCCCAAAATCGACATCACCGACCGCGTGATGAAGGCATTGGGCGACAAGTAATTCCGGCGCGGGATGGCATATTCGCTGGCGGAGATTGTCACGCGCTTCGGCGGCGAACTGCTTGACGACAATGGCGTGACGGTTTCCGGCGTGGCCCCGGTCGAACGGGCAGGGCCACAGGAGATTGCCTTCGTGTCGCAGGCGAAATATCTGCGCGACATCGGCTCCTCGCAGGCCGGCGCGCTGATCCTGCCGCCCGAGGGGCGCGACAGCGACAGGCGCCCGCGCATCGTCAGCGACAACCCCTATCTTTATTTCGCGCGCGTATCGACGCTGCTGAACCCTGCGCCGCAGCCGATCCCGGGCATCCATCCGGCTGCAAGCGTGCATCCGCAGGCGCGGGTGGCGGCGAGTGCCGCCATCGGTCCTGGGACTGTCATTGGCGAGGGCGCCGTCATCGGCGAGCGCAGCATCATCGGCCCCAACTGCGTGATTGGCGAGCATGCGCGCCTGGGCGACGATTGCCTGCTGCATGCGAATGTCACGATCTACCACCAGTGCGTGCTGGGCAGCCGCGTAATCCTGCATGGCGGCTGCGTCATCGGCTCGGACGGCTTCGGCTTCGCCAACGACAAGGGGCGCTGGGTGAAGATTCCGCAGGTGGGGCGCGTGGTCATCGGCGACGATGTCGAGATCGGCGCCTGCACCACCATCGACCGCGGCGCGCTCGATGACACCGTGATCGAGGAGGGGGTCAAGCTGGACAACCTGATCCAGGTGGCGCATAACGTGAAAATCGGCGCGCATACCGCGATCGCCGCCTGCACCGGCATCGCCGGCAGCGCGAAAATCGGCAGGCACTGCATGATCGGCGGAGCGGCCATGATCTTTGGCCACATCGAGATTGCCGATGGCGTGCGCATCTCCACCAATACGCTGATCACGAAATCATTGACCAAGCCCGGCACCTACACTTCGGCGCTGCCTTTCTCGGAACATGGGGAATGGCTCAGGAACGCGGCGCATTTGCGCAACCTTGACAAGCTCGCCGGCCGCATCAAGGAACTGGAAAAACGAATCTCGGAACTGGAAGGAAACAAATAATCATGGCATTCATGGACATTCAGGAAATCATGCGGCACCTGCCGCACCGCTATCCGTTTCTGCTGGTGGACCGCGTGCTCGAATGCGAGCCCGGCAAGCGCATCGTCGCGCTCAAGAACGTGACCATGAACGAGCCGCATTTTCCCGGCCATTTCCCGCATCACCCGGTGATGCCGGGGGTGCTGATCCTGGAGGCGCTGGCGCAGGCTGCTGCGGTGCTTTCCTACGTGACCGAGAACAAG
This sequence comes from Betaproteobacteria bacterium SCN2, assembly GCA_008923285.1. Taxonomy (GTDB): domain Bacteria; phylum Pseudomonadota; class Gammaproteobacteria; order Burkholderiales; family Thiobacillaceae; genus UBA6918. The sequence continues at coordinate 206,081 of WBSG01000003.1, read as the reverse complement.
GTGCCGGATGAGGATTCGGTGGTGTATTTTGCCGGCATCGACGGCGCCCGTTTCAAGAAACCGGTGATGCCGGGCGACCAGTTGATCCTCAAGGCCGAAATCCTGCGCAACATGCGCGGCATCTGGAAATACGCCACGCGCGCCGAGGTCGATGGCGAAGTGGTGGCTGAGGCGGAAATGATGGCCGCGCTCAGGAACATGTAATGCCGCAGGTTCATACCACCGCTATCATCGAACAGGGCGCCAAGCTCGCCAAGGATGTAAAGATCGGCCCCTATGCCGTCATCGGCCGGCACGTCGAAATCGGCGAGGGTACGACGGTCGGCGCGCATGCCGTCATCACCGGGCATACCCGCATCGGCAGGAACAACCGCATTTTCCAGTTCGTGTCGCTGGGCGAAGTGCCGCAGGACAAGAAATACGCCGGCGAACCGACGCGCCTGGAAATCGGCGACCACAACACCATCCGCGAATTCTGCACCTTCAACATCGGCACCGCGCAGGATGCCGGCGTGACCCGGGTCGGCAGCCATAACTGGGTGATGGCCTACGTGCACATCGCACACGACTGCATCGTCGGCGATCACACGGTGATGGCCAACAACACCACGCTCGCCGGCCATGTCGAGATCGGCGACCATGCCATCCTCGGCGGCCTCACCGCGGTGCACCAGTTCTGCCAGATCGGCGCCCACGTCATCACCGGCGGCGGCACCATCGTCTACAAGGACATCCCGCCCTATGTCACGGCAGCCGGCCAGCCGGCCAAGCCGCACGGCATCAACAGCGAAGGCCTCAAGCGTCGCGGTTTCATGCCCGAGCAGCTCGCCACCCTCAAGCGCGCGTACAAGATCCTGTACCGCGACGGCCTGACCCTGCAGGAAGCGCTGCAACAGCTCGATGCCATGAAGGCGCCGGAAGTGGATCTGCTGACCGATTTCCTGCGCAAGGCCGAGCGCGGCATCATCCGTTGATGGCTGCCGTTGGGCTGATCGCTGGCGAAGCTTCCGGCGACCTGCTCGGCGCTGAACTGATCCGGGCGCTCAAGGCGCGCCATCCGTCACTGCAATTCGAGGGCATCGTCGGACCGCGCATGGTGGCGGCGGGCGCGCATGCACTGGCTTCCTGTGAGCGGCTTTCGGTCAACGGTTATGTCGAGGTGCTGCGGCATCTGCCCGATTTGTTGAGGCTGCGGCGCGAGACCGTTGACCATTTTCTCGCCAGCCGCCCGCAGGTCTTCGTCGGCATCGATGCGCCCGATTTCAATTTCGGCGTGGAGGCGAAGCTCAAGGCCGCCGGCATTCCTGCCGTGCATTTCGTCAGCCCGTCGATCTGGGCCTGGCGCGGCGAGCGCATCCACAAGATCGGGCAATCCGTTTCGCACATGCTGGTGATGTTCCCCTTCGAGGAGGAGATCTATCGCCAGGCCGGCATACCCGTGACCTATGTCGGCCACCCCATGGCCGACCGGCTGCCGCTCGCGCCTGACATGGCGGCGGCCAGGCTGGAGTTGGGCATCAAGGCCTCCGGCCCGGTGATTGCCTTGCTGCCGGGTTCGCGCCGCGGCGAGGTCAAGCGCCTGGCGCCGCTCATGCTGCAAGCGGCGAAGCGCATCCTGGCAAGCAGGCCCGCGGCGCAATTCCTGATTCCGGCGGCGACCGAGGCGGTCGAGTCCAGCCTGCGCGCGCAGGCTGTCGCGTCCGGCCTGCCGGTCAAGGTGCTGCGGGGACAATCGCAGCAGGCGATGACGGCAGCCGACGTGGTGGTGCTGGCTTCCGGCACGGCCACGCTGGAAGCGGCGCTGTTGAAGAAACCCATGGTCATCACCTACAAGGTGCCGGCCATCACCGCCTGGATTGCCCGGGGCAAGCTCTACCTGCCCTACGTCGGGCTGCCCAACATCCTGCTCGGGCGTTTCGCCGTGCCGGAGTTGCTGCAGGAAAACGCCACGCCGGACAAGCTCGCCGAGGCGGTACTGGGCTGGCTGGACGCCCCTGAAAAGTGTGCTGCCCTGGCGGCGGAATTCCGCAGCCTGCACGAAACCCTGCGCTGCAATGCCGGCGAGCGCATCGCCGAGGCGCTGGAGCCTTACCTGATGTAAAAACCGCATCAACCCGAAAAAAGCTCATACAGGGAGGAATGGGAGGGCAATGGAGGAGAAAGGATTTTCTCCCTTGCCTCTCTTAACCTCCCCGTTGTCAAAGTCAATCCGCTTCGCGCTCGACCGAGCAGCAATGCGAGGCCGCTTCCGGCTCTTCCACCAGTACCTGCCCGGTGATCGGATTGGGGCGGTAGGTGGTGCAGCCTTTCAGGCCGTGCTCGTGGGCATACTGGTAGACCGACTGGAATTCCTCGAATGCGTAATCGACCGGGATGTTGATGGTCTTGGAGATGGCGTTGTCCACCCAGGGCTGCAGCGCCGCCTGCATGTCGAGGTGGCGGTAGGGCGAAATTTCCCCGGCGGTGATGAAAGCCTGGGGCAGCGGCGCTTGCGCTCCGCGCAGGCTGCGATACAGCGCATGGGCGTAGTCGCTGACTGCGTACTCGTGCAACTGGCCGTCCATTTCGTAGATGCGGCGGCGGTAGTCGTACTGGAACACCGGCTCCAGCCCGCTCGACACGTTGTTGGCGAGCAGGCTGATGGTGCCGGTGGGGGCGATCGCGGTGAGATGGGAATTGCGGATGCCGTGCTGCGCGATGCCGCTGCGGATGTCTTCCGCCAGGTTGCGGATGAAGGCGCCCTGCACGTGCTTTTCGCGATCGAGCAGCGGAAAGCCGCCTTTTTCGCGCGCGAGTTCGATGGAAGTGCGGTAAGCCGTTTCGCAGATGCGCTGCATGATGGCCGCAGCGGCCCGCCGGGCCTCGGCGCTGTCGTAGCGCAGGCCCAGCATGATCAGGGCATTGCCCAGGCCAGTGAGGCCGAGCCCGATGCGGCGCGTGGCATGTGCGGCCTGGGCCTGCTTTTCCAGGGGGAAGCGCGAGAGGTCGCAGACGTTGTCGAGCATGCGCACGGCCAGCGCCGTGGTTTCCTCGAGTGCGGCGAAATCCAGCGCGGCGCTGTCCTCGAACGGCGCGCGCACGAAGCGGGTGAGGTTGAGCGAGCCGAGGTTGCAGGCGCCGTAGGGCGGCAGCGGGATTTCGCCGCAGGGATTGGTGGCGGCGAGCCGCTCCGCGTACCAGAGATTGTTCTGCGCGTTGATGCGGTCGATGAACAGCACGCCCGGCTCGGCGTAGTCGTAGGTCGCCGCCATGATCTCGTTCCACAGCTCGCGCGCGCGCACCACCCGGTACACGCGCGAGTCGGGCTCGCCGACGGCGGGAAATGCCAGCGGCCAGTCGGTGTCCTCCTTCACTGCCTGCATGAAGCCATCGCTGGCCAGCACCGACAGGTTGAAGTGCCTGAGTTTCGCGGGGTCGCGCTTGATGCGGACGAATTCGAAAATGTCGGGATGGTCGCAGCGGAGCGTGGCCATCATGGCCCCGCGGCGCGCGCCGGTGGAGAGGATGGTGGCGCACATCGCATCCCAGATGTGCATGAAGGACACCGGGCCCGAGGCCACGACGCCCACGCTCATGGCCTGGGTGCCGGCGGGGCGCAGGGTGGAAAAGTCGTAGCCCACGCCGCCACCCTGCTGCATGGTCAGCGCGCCTTCCTTCAGCGCGTCGAAGATGCCGTCCATCGAATCCTCGACCCGGCCCATGACGAAGCAGTTGAACAGGGTGACGCGGTGGCCGGTGCCGGCGCCGGCAAGGATGCGGCCGCCGGGCAGGAAGCGGAAATCTTCCAGCGCGCCGTAAAAACGCTGTTCCCACTGCGCCCGTCCGGCGGCCTCCACGCCGGCGAGCGCACGCGCGACCCGGCGCCAGGTGTCCTCGACCGTGGCGTCCTTCACCTTGCCGGCATCGCGGAAGCGATACTTCGCGTCCCAGATATGGCGCGAAATATCGCTGGTAAATGGATCCGTCGTCATGCTCTCAGGGTAGTCGTTTCCCGTTAAGATGGCAGCATTCCAAGGGGAGAACAATGCTGCTGGACATGGAAATGCCCGCGGGGCTGTGCGGGGTGGACGAGGCCGGGCGCGGGCCGCTGGCCGGCGCGGTGTATGCTGCCGCGGTCATGCTCGATCCGGCGAGGCCGATTGCCGGCCTGAACGACTCGAAAAAACTCAGCGAAAAGGCGCGCGAGCGCCTGGCCTTCATCATCCGCTCGGAAAGCCTGGCCTGGGCTGTCGCCTATGCCACGGTCGAGGAAATCGACCGCCTCAACATCCTGCAGGCGACGATGCTGGCCATGCAGCGCGCAGTGGCCGGCCTCAAGGCGCGGCCGCAGGCGGTGTGGGTCGACGGCAACCGCTGCCCGGACTGGGACTATCCGTCGCGCGCCATCGTCGAGGGCGACGCCAAGGTGGCGGCCATTTCCGCCGCTTCCATCCTGGCCAAGACCGCGCGCGACGCGGCCATGCGCGAACTGCATGCGCGCTATCCGCAATACAACTTTGCCGGGCACAAGGGCTACGGCACGGCCGCCCACCTCAAGGCCATCAGGCAGCACGGCCCCTGCCCGGAGCATCGGCAAAGCTTTTCCCCGGTCAAGCAGATGCTGGCGCAGGGCGTGCTGTTCTGAGCGGAAGAATTAATTTTTGCTTTCGCGCGCTTTTTCGCGGACATGACTAGAATGAAAATTCCATTAAAAGAGGACAAGGAGATGTTTATGAATCGAATGAAACTCGTTCTCGCTTCCGCCGCCGCGCTCATGGCGGCAGGTTGCGCAACGGGCCCCAGTGCCGAGCAGCAGGCCGCCATGGCCGACGATGCGCGCAAGACCGCAGGTTCGCTGATCCAGCAATTGGGCGGGGAACTGAAGAAGTCGCTCGAGGCGAATGGCCCGGAAGGCAGTATCGGCGTGTGCAAGGACAAGGCGCCGGCCATCGCGGCCTCGCTCTCCAAGTCATCCGGATTCGACGTGAAGCGCGTCAGCCCCAAGAACCGCAACCCAAAGGGCGTGCCCGATGCGTGGGAAACCCAGGCCCAGGCAGCGCTGGAGAAGCGCCTGGCTGCGGGCGAAAAGCCTGAGACTCTCGACACCTGGCAGGTGGTCCGGACATCCAGTGGCAAGGAATTCCGCTATGCCAAGGCGCTGGTGACCCAGCCGGTGTGCCTGACCTGCCATGGCGAGAACATTGCCGACGGCGTCAAGGCTCGCCTGGCCGCCGAATACCCGCACGACAAGGCCACGGGCTATGGCCCCGGCATGGTGCGCGGCATCGTTTCCGTCAAGCGTCCGCTGTAGTCTCCCGCACGCCTCTCCCGTCCGGGAGGGGCGTCGAATCCCGCCGGCTTTACTGCACGCTGCGTGCCTCGAACTCTCCCACCAGTTGTCTGACCGATGAAGCCTCGCGCTGCGGGGTCATGAGCGCGCGGCGGTTCCTGCATTGCCTGACGAGTTCGGCATGGAACTCGGGGTCGTTTTCGGCACTTGAAATGAGTTGTGCCAGTTGGCGCTCGTCCTCGAGCGGGTAATAGCCGGGATAATCGCTACCGAGCATGCCGATGTTGCCGGACACGGCAGAAGCGAGCACCGGCACGTCGGCCGCCAGTGCCTCGCAGATGACGTTGGCGCCGCCTTCCATGGCCGAGCTCACCACCAGGAGGTCGGCCAGGGCGAACTGATCGAGGACGGCTTCGTGCGTCTGTTCGCCTAGCCACTGGTAGCGCGGCAGTTTGCTTTCGGCGAAACGTGCAGTCTGTGCCATCTCCTCGGACAGCGCACGGCCCAGGTGGATGATCTCGGCGTGGGAGTGCTCGGGCAGGTAGGCGCTGGCGAGGGCGGCGCGGAACGGGTCCTTTTCCTCGCGCAAATGGCCTACCACCAGCACGCGGAACTGATTGCCGGCCTGCTTGCGGTGCGGCACGTCGGGTGCGGACTGGTAGATGACGCGGGTCTTCGCCGCATGCTCGGCCGTGAGTTCGTCCACCCCGCGTTCTTGCAGGACCACCAGACGGTGGGCGAGGTCGAGCGAGAGCTGCGCGTCAGGGTCGCTCTGGATGTCGCGGTAGAGGTCGGTGCCGGTCAGCACCACGATAAGCGGCCGGCTCGGGTAGCGCTCGGCGAAGGCATGGATGGAGCGGTGGCTGCGCCGCGCATGCAGTGCGATCATGAGATCGGCCGGGGCGCCGTCCCATTCGGTGGCGACTTCGACTTCATAGCCGCCGTCTTGCAGGAAGGCCGCCCAGCGTGCGGCGGTATGCCAGTTGCCGTTGCGGTGCTCGGCGCCGTAGGGGGTGATCAAAACGATGCGCATTTTGGAATAGTGGCACAAAGCCGGAAAATAGCACTATGCACGACCTGATCAGTTCCCGCGACAACCCGCTGTTCAAGCGCCTGAAGAAGCTGGCCGAGTCGGCACGCGCACGGCGCGAGACGCGCACCACGCTGCTGGATGGCGAACATCTGGTCGAGGCCTGTCTCGATGCCGGCGGCCGGCCGCTTACGCTGTTGTACAGCGAGTCATGCGCAGCAGGGGGCTGGCAGAAGCTGTCCGCCCGCTGCGAAGGCGTGAAAGTCGCAGCCTTGTCGGACAGCCTGTTTGCCGAGCTGTCGCCGGTAGACAGCCCGGCCGGCGTGCTCGCGGAAGTCGCGTGGCTCAATCCGGCGCCGCGTGCCGCCGCACCGCTGGTGCTGCTGCTGGAAAATATCCAGGACCCCGGCAACCTCGGCAGCCTGCTGAGAAGCGCGGCTGCCGCCGGCGCCACGCTGGCGGTGCTGTCCAAGGGCTGTCATGACGCCTGGTCGCCCAAGGCCCTGCGCGGCGGGCAGGGCGCGCAGTTCGTGCTGCCCATGCTGTTGCGCGCGGATCTGGCTCAATGGGTTCAAACGCAGAATGTGCCGGTGTGGGCGCTGGCGCTGGGAGGCGAGCGAACGCTGTTCGACACCGACCTCGCCCAGCCCGCAGCGATCCTGGTCGGCAACGAAGGCGCGGGGTTGTCTGAAGAAATCCTGCAGTTGGCGACGGCGCGCGTGCATATCCCCATGCCGGGCAAGGTCGAGTCGCTCAATGCCGCGGCGGCGGCGGCGGTTGCGCTGTTCGAGGCGGTACGGCAAAGAACTGGGGCCAATAGCTAAAAATTGGCGACTGGGGGAGTGTGCGGCCACAGGCGCACTCTGATGGAAGGTATGAAGCGCTCCCCATATCCAATTGCCAGCCCCTAGCTCCTGGCCTCCGTTCCGTCATGCACGATCATCGCGGCGATCTCTTCCACCGAGCGGCGCGTGGAATCGATCACTGGAATGCCGCTGGCGGCCATCATGCTTTCGGCTGCGCGAATTTCGTTGCGGCAGTTTTCCAGGCTGGCGTAGCGGCTGCCCGGAAGGCGTTCGTTGCGGATCTGGGAAAGTCTTTCTGCGCTCAAGGTCAGGCCGCGCAGCTTTTGGCGAAGCGCCAGCAGCACGGGGGGCAGGGTGTGTGCGCCGAGGTCGTCCGGCGTCAACGGATAATTGGCGGCCTTTTTTCCGTATTGCAGCGCAAGGTAGAGTGAAACCGGCGTCTTGCCGGCGCGCGACACGCCGACCAGGATGATGTCCGCTTCGCCCAGCCGTTCGGGGTTGAGGCCGTCATCCACTGCCAGGGCGAAATTCACCGCCTCGATGCGCGCGTGGTAACTGTTGCTCATGCCGTGTATCTGGCCGGAAGCAGCAGTGGCCGCCATGCCGAGCGTCGCTGCCAGCGGCTCGCTGAAGGCATCGAATACGTCGAACATCGGCGCTTCGCAATCACGCAACTTTGCGCGAATAGACTGGTCGGTCAGGGTAGAGACGATGAGGGCCGGCATGGATTTGCGTATGCGCCCGGCCAGCTCCGCCGCCTTTTCCGGCGTGTCGATGAAGGGCACGGTCTGCGCCTGGTATTCCAGCTCGATGAATTGTGAGAGTAGACTGTGGCCTACAGCCTCGGCGGTGACGCCGGTGTGGTCCGACACGAAAAATACCATCAGTTTTTGCACAGGAATTGCTCATGAGCCAACACGAACACGACTATATCGCGCCCCTCGAAACCTTGTCGATGGCGGACGTGCCGCGGGTGGGCGGCAAGAACGCTTCGCTCGGGGAGATGATCGGTGCGCTGTCGGGGCTGGGCGTGACCGTGCCGGGCGGTTTCGCCACCACCGCCAGGGCGTTCTGGGACACCCTGGCGCAGAACGGGCTGCGCGAGAAGATCAATGCGCGCCTCGACAGCCTCGATGTCAACGACGTGACGGCATTGCAGAATGCCGGACGCGACATCCGCGCCATGGTCGAGTCCGTCCCCCTGCCGGCGGAGCTGGAGGCGGGCATCCGTCAGGCCTACCAGCGCATGGGCGACAATGTTGCAGTGGCCGTGCGTTCCTCCGCCACGGCCGAGGACCTGCCCGACGCGTCCTTCGCCGGCCAGCAGGAAACCTACCTCAACATCCACGGCGCCGACTCGGTGGTGGAGCACGTCAGGAAGGTGTTCGCCTCGCTGTACAACGATCGCGCCATCGCCTACCGGGTGCACCACGGCTTCGTGCACAGCGAGGTCGCCTTGTCCGCAGGCATCCAGCGCATGGTGCGCTCGGATCTCGCCGCATCGGGAGTGATCTTCACGCTCGACACCGAGTCCGGCTTTCGCGACGTGGTGTTCGTCACATCGAGCTATGGCCTCGGCGAGACCGTGGTGCAGGGTTCGGTGAACCCTGACGAGTTCTACGTGCACAAGTCCACTGGCGCGCTGGTGAGCAAGGCGCTGGGCGGCAAGGCCATCAAGATGATCTACGGCGCACACGGTACCAGCGTGATCGACACGACAGCCGACGAACGCCAGAAATTTTCCATCACTGACGACGAAGTGCGCAGGCTTGCGCAAATGGCCATTACCATCGAGCAGCACTACGGTCGCCCCATGGACATCGAATGGGCCAAGGACGGCGAGACCGACGAGCTGTTCATCGTGCAGGCGCGCCCCGAGACGGTGAAGGCGCGCGCCAGCGGCGTCAGCGAGGTGTATCGTCTAAAGGGCAGCGGCAAGGTGCGCGTGAGCGGCCGCGCCATCGGCCAGAAGATCGGTGCCGGCCGCGTCTGCGTGGTCGCAAGCCCGCAGGAAATGGACGAGGTGCAGCCCGGCGACGTGCTGGTCGCCGACATGACCGACCCCGACTGGGAGCCGGTGATGAAGCGCGCTGCGGCCATCGTCACCAACCGCGGCGGCCGTACCTGCCATGCCGCCATCGTCGCGCGCGAACTGGGCATTCCGGCCGTGGTCGGCACCAACGACGCGACCACGGTGCTGAAGGACGGCGACGAGGTCACCGTGTCCTGCGCCGAAGGCGACACCGGCCTGGTGTACGAGGGTCTGCTGGAATTCGAGGTGAAGGAGGAAAGCGCGGAGAAGCTGCACGAGCCGCCGGTGAAGATCATGATGAACGTGGCTAATCCGGAACGCGCCTTCACCTTTGCGCAGATTCCCAACCATGGCGTGGGCCTGGCGCGCATCGAGTTCGTCATCAACAACCAGATCGCCATCCATCCGCTGGCGGCGCTGGCCTGGCCCAATGTGCCCGATGATGTCGCGGCGGTGATCAAGGACAGGACCGCCGGCTATGCCGACCCGGTCACCTTCTACGTCGACAAGCTGGCCGAAGGCATCGCTACCCTGGCCGCAGCCTTCTGGCCCAGGCGCGTGATCGTGCGCATGTCGGACTTCAAGTCCAACGAGTACGCCCACCTCGTCGGCGGCAAGGCGTACGAGCCGGTGGAGGAAAACCCCATGCTCGGTTTCCGCGGTGCCGCGCGCTACATCTCCAGCGCCTTCCGTCCCGCCTTCGAGCTTGAATGCCGCGCGCTGAAAAAGGTGCGCAACGACATGGGGCTGACCAACGTGGAAATCATGATTCCCTTCGTGCGCACCCTGGACGAAGCGAGCGGGGTGGTGGAACTGCTTGCGCAGAACGGCCTCAAGCGCGGCGAAAACGGCCTGCGCCTGATCATGATGTGCGAGATCCCGTCCAACGTGCTCTTGGCCGATGAGTTCCTCGACCTGTTCGACGGCTTCTCCATCGGCAGCAACGACCTCACCCAGCTCACTCTCGGCGTGGACCGCGATTCCGCCCTGGTCGCCGGCAGCTTCGACGAACGCAACCCGGCGGTGAAGAAACTGCTGGGCGAGGTCATCGCCATCTGCAAGCGCCGCGAGAAGTACATCGGCATCTGCGGCCAGGGGCCGTCCGACCATCCTGATCTGGCCGACTGGCTGGTGGAGCGGTCGATCGATTCGCTGTCGCTGAATCCGGATACGGTGCTGGCGACCTGGAGGCGGTTGGCGGTATAGGTTTGGGGCTGCCTTTTAGAATCGGGCAGACCGACAAAAGTCGCCGGGGGTTGCCCGGCGGCAAGTTACTTTCTTTGCTCCGCCAAAGAAAGTAACCAAAGAAAGGCGGCCCCGCTGTGCTGCCCCGCCAAAAAACGCGGCGGGGTAAACCTCGGTCGGCATCTTGAATTGGGCGGCTCGCAAACTCGCACGATCCGCCCGGAAAAAACGTCCGGGCGGCCACGTGTTCAGACATGCTCGCCTCAACTTCCCCCAATTCAAGCCCCCGCCCGAGGCAGCCCAGAGGGGGAGAAAACCGCCCCTCACCCGGCCCTTCGGGCCACCCTCTCCCGCGAGGGGAGAGGGGAAAACCCACCCCCTCCCTTGATGGGAGGGGGCAGGGGGAGGGTGAAGGTTTTGGGGTTGGCCTTTGACGTTTCCCGTCTATGCCGCCGCAGCCTGAAGCTTGCGGGCGGAACAACGCGGCGCAGCATGTTTGAGCCCCGCTCACATCTGCAATCAAACCAAAGCGGGGCGAGTTCTGCGTCGCCCGCCCGCAAGCTTCAGGCTAAGGGAAGCCGCAGGCCGGCATAGCCGGGTCGCCTTTCTTTGGTTACTTTCTTTGGCGGAGCAAAGAAAGTAACTAGCTGCCGGGCTACCCCCGGCGGTTTTTGTAGGCCTGCCAAGGCATTTCCAGAGTTCTCCAGCGGTTTTTGCCGGCCTGCCCAGTTTTAAGGGGTCTTCCAACCCCGTATTGGGCCCGTAACCCGTTTGAGGGTAGAATTCAGCATTACCTGCTCCGCAAACGGAACATGACCAAGTTTGTATTCGTTACCGGCGGCGTGGTGTCTTCCCTCGGGAAGGGCATCGCCTCCGCATCCCTGGCTGCGATTCTCGAATCGCGCGGCCTCAAAATCACCCTTTTAAAGCTGGATCCGTACATCAACGTCGATCCCGGCACGATGAGTCCGTTCCAGCACGGCGAGGTGTTCGTCACCGAGGACGGCGCGGAAACCGACCTCGACCTCGGCCATTACGAGCGCTTTTCCAGCGCCAAGATGAGCAAGCGCAATAACTTCACCACCGGCCAGATCTACAAGACCGTGATCGACCGCGAGCGCCGCGGCGACTATCTGGGCGGCACGGTGCAGGTGATTCCGCACATCACCGACGAGATCAAGCTGCATATCCGCGCCGGCGCGGGCGATGCCGATGTGGCCATCGTCGAGATCGGCGGCACGGTGGGCGACATCGAATCGCTGCCTTTCCTGGAAGCCATCCGTCAGATGGGCATCGAGGAAGGCCGCGAAAAGACCTGCTTCATGCACCTGACCCTGCTGCCCTACATCTCCACTGCGGGTGAGCTCAAGACCAAGCCCACCCAGCACAGCGTGAAGGAGTTGCGCGAGATCGGCATCCAGCCCGACGTGCTCTTGTGTCGCGCCGACCGCGAGATTCCCAAGGACGAGCGCCGCAAGATCGCGCTCTTCACCAACGTGCAGCCGGAAGCGGTGATCCAGGTGCTGGACGCCGATTCGATCTACAAGATTCCGGCCATGCTGCACGAGCAGATGCTGGACGAGATCGTCTGCCACAAGCTCGGCATTCTGGCGCGCGCGGCCGACCTCACTGTCTGGAAGAATCTGGTGCATGCGCTGGAGCATCCCGAGCGCGAAGTCAGCATCGCCTTCGTCGGCAAGTACGTGGACCTGACCGAATCCTACAAGTCGCTTTCGGAAGCCATGATCCATGCCGGCATGCACACGCTGAGCAAGGTCAACATCGAATACATCGATTCCGAATCCATCGAGAAAGACGGCATCGATTGCCTCAATGGCAAGGATGCCATCCTGGTGCCGGGCGGCTTCGGCAAGCGCGGCGTGGAAGGCAAGATCGCCGCCATCCGCTATGCGCGCGAGAACAAGGTGCCCTACCTTGGCATCTGCCTCGGCATGCAGCTCGCCGTGGTGGAATATGCCCGCGACGTGGCCGGCATGGCCGACGCTCACTCAACCGAATTCGAGCCCAATACCAAACATCCGGTCATCGGCCTTATCACCGAATGGCTCGACCGCGAAGGCCACATCGAAAAGCGCAACGAACTGTCGGATCTTGGCGGCACCATGCGCCTGGGCGGCCAGGTTTGCAAGCTCAAGGAAGGCTCGCTGGCGCGCCAGGTTTACGGCCAGCCGGAAATCATGGAACGCCATCGTCACCGCTACGAAGTCGACAACGAGTTGCTGGCGAAGCTGGAGGAGAAAGGCCTGGTCGTGGCAGGGCGCGCGCCCGGCACCGACCTGTGCGAAATGGTCGAACTGCCGCAGGACGTGCATCCCTGGTTCGTCGGCTGCCAGTTCCATCCCGAGTTCACCAGCAATCCGCGCAGCGGCCATCCCCTGTTCAAGGCCTTCGTGCTGGCGGCCATCGCCAACCAGGCGGCGAGAAAGAAGGAAACGGCATGAAGCTGTGTCATTTCGAAGCGGGTATCGATAAACCGTTGTTCCTGATTGCCGGCCCCTGCGTCATCGAGTCCGAGCAGCTGGCCATGGACACCGCCGGCCAGCTCAAGGAAATGTGCGCGGCGCTTGGCGTGCCCTTCATCTACAAGTCTTCCTTCGACAAGGCCAACCGTTCTTCCGCCAGGTCCTTCCGCGGCCTGGGCATGGAAGAGGGCCTGCGCATCCTGTCGGCAGTGAAGAAGCAGATCGGCGTGCCGGTGCTGACCGACGTGCACGAAGACACCCCGCTCGCCGAGGTCGCCAGCGTGGTCGACGTGCTGCAGACCCCGGCCTTCCTGTGCCGCCAGACCAATTTCATCCAGAACGTGGCGCGCACCGGCAAGCCGGTCAACATCAAGAAGGGCCAGTTCCTCGCCCCCTGGGACATGAAGAACGTGGTGGACAAGGCCCGCGCCACCGGCAATGAGCAGATCATGGTGTGCGAGCGCGGGGTCTCCTTCGGCTACAACACCCTGGTCTCCGACATGCGCGGCCTCGCCATCATGCGCGAGACCGGCTGCCCGGTGGTGTTCGACGCCACCCATTCGGTGCAGCAGCCCGGCGGCATGGGCGAGCGGAGCGGCGGCCAGCGCGAGTTCGTGCCGGTGCTGGCGCGCGCGGCGGTGGCGGTCGGCATCGCCGGCCTGTTCGCCGAGACCCACCCCAATCCCGAGTGCGCGCTGTCCGATGGCCCCAATGCCTGGCCGCTGCCGCTGATGAAGGAACTGCTGGAAACATTGAAGGAAATAGACGCGCTGGTTAAACAGCGCGGGTTTGCCGAGAACAAAGTGATGAAAACCTGAACAAAGAGGACATGAGGACAAGAGGTTTTGATTAACTCCTGTCCTCTTGCCCTCCTTGTGGAATTTGAGCGATTTTAAGGAATAAAAATTGAGCGCGATTGTTGATGTGATTGGACGTGAAATTCTGGACTCCCGGGGCAATCCCACCGTGGAGGCCGACGTATTGCTGGAATCCGGGGTGATGGGCCGTGCTGCGGTGCCAAGTGGCGCCTCCACCGGCAGCCGCGAGGCGATCGAACTGCGTGACGGCGACAAGACACGCTACCTTGGCAAGGGCGTGCTGAAGGCGGTCGAGCATGTGAACACCGAAATCTGCGAAGCCATCATCGGCCTTGACGTCGAAGACCAGGCTTTCCTCGACCGCACCATGATCGAACTGGACGGCACCGAGAACAAGTCGCGCCTCGGCGCCAACGCCATCCTCGCCGTGAGCATGGCGATCGCGCGCGCGGCCGCCGAGGAATCCGGCCTGCCGCTCTACCGCTACCTGGGCGGTGCCGGTCCCATGGCGCTGCCGGTGCCGATGATGAACATCATCAACGGCGGCGCGCATGCCAACAACAGCATCGACATGCAGGAATTCATGATCATCCCCGTGGGCGCCAGGAGCTTCCGCGAGGCCCTGCGTTACGGCGCCGAAGTATTCCACACCCTGAAGAAGCTGCTCGACGGCAAGGGCATGACCACTACCGTCGGCGACGAAGGCGGCTTCGCCCCCAACCTGGAATCCAACGAAGTGGCGCTCAAGCTCATCGTCGAGGCCATCGAGAAGGCCGGTTTCATGCCCGGCGCCGACATCGCCATCGGCGTGGACTGCGCTTCCAGCGAGTTCTACAAGGATGGTCTCTACCACATCGAGGCCGAAGGCCTGAAGCTGACTTCCGCGCAATTTACCGATTACCTGGCTGCGTGGTGCGACAAGTACCCCATCATCAGCATCGAAGACGGCATGGCTGAAGGCGACTGGGATGGCTGGGCAGTGCTGACGCAAAGACTGGGCAAGAACATCCAGATCGTCGGCGACGACCTCTTCGTGACCAATGCCAAGATCCTGCGCGAAGGCATCCAGAAGAAGATCGCCAACTCCATCCTGATCAAGGTCAACCAGATCGGCACCCTGAGCGAGACTTTCGAGGCCATCGAGACCGCCAAGCGCGCGGGCTACACCTCGGTGATTTCGCACCGTTCCGGCGAGACCGAGGACAGCACCATTGCCGACCTCGCCGTGGCGACCAATGCGCTGCAGATCAAGACCGGCTCGCTGTCGCGCTCCGACCGCATGGCCAAGTACAACCAGCTGCTGCGCATCGAGGAAGAACTCGGCAGCATGGCGTCCTACCCCGGCCGCGATGCGTTCTACCAGATCGGCTGACACGGCAAGCGCTGAATGATGCGCTGGCTGAGGCCGCTGCTCATCGCGCTGATCGTGCTGCTGCAGTATCCGCTCTGGTTCGGCGATGGCGGCTGGCTGAAATTGTGGGGCCTGGGCGGTGAAGTTGCCACGCAGCAGGAACTGAACGGAAAATTGCGCGAGCGCAATGAAACCATATCGGCCGAGGTGCGCGACCTCAAGGAGGCACGCGACGCCATCGAAGAGCGGGCCCGAGGCGAACTCGGCATGATCCGCTCCGACGAGGTGTTTGTCCGGGTCGTGCCCGGCCAGGACAAGCGCGATGTGGATGGAAAATAAGCGCAGTTGGGATGTAATCTAATCCTTAGAGGTGCCCATGAACGAACTGCAGATTGCTCTGGCCTTGATTGGCGTCCTCGCGGTCATTGGCGTACTGGTATACAACCGCCTGCAGGAGCGCAGGATGCGCCGGCAAACCGAGGCCGGTTTTGCCCGGGCAGGACGAGATGTCCTGCTGGACGGCGAAGGCGGCGGGATGCCGCAGGACAGGCCGGACACACGCTTCTTCGAGCCGCTCGTCGAGGATGACGGCCATGATGGCGCCAGCCGCTTCCATGGGCGTGACACGCAGGAACCGCATTTCGGCGATACCGAGATGCTGCTGGATGCCGCGCTGTCCGAAGAGGATTATTCCCGTGCGCCGACACCAGCCGATGAGGCGGCAGACCTGCCGCAGGCCGCCAGCCAGCCGCAGCCTTCGACGGTGGCGGCTTACGACGAATCGATCGAGTTTCGTTCCGTGCTGAAGAACCTGGATGGAATGGCGGCCGAGGCATTCGCCGAGGCCATGGGCGCCGCCACGGCCATGGCCAAGCCCGTGCGCTGGCTTGCACTGCCGCTCGGCAGCCCCGCCTGGGAGGAAATGTCCCCGCAAAGCGGCAAGCGCTATCTGGAAGTGCAGGCGACGATGCAACTGGCGGATCGCGACGGACCGGCTGCGAAGCACGAACTGGCCGCGCTTTGCAGTCTGATCCAGGAGCTTGCGCTGGCGCATGGCTGGCAGGTGCGCTGCGATGACACTAACGAGGCCGCACAGCGCGCGGCCTCGCTCGACAATTTCTGCGCGGAGGTGGACGTGCAGATCGGACTCAACATCGTTGCCCGCGGCAGCGCCATGCTGCCCATCGCACGCATGCGGCGCGAGGCCGAGGCGGCGGGCATGCGCCTGTCCGACAGTGGGGTGTACCAGCTGCTCGACAGCCGCGGCGAGGTGCTGTTCATACTCAGCAACCGCGAGCCGGGTGCATTTGCCAGAGACAATCCCCATGCACCCGAGAGCAAGGGCGTGACCCTGCTGTTCGACGTGCCGCGCGTGCCCGACGGCGTGAAGAATTTCGACATCATGGTTACGCTCGGACGCAAGCTTGCGCACGAGGCGGGCGGCCTGCTGGTGGACGACAACCTGCGTCCGCTGACCGACACCGGCATCGAGAAAATCCGCAACCAGCTCGCGCAGATCTACGCCAGGATGGAAGCACGTGGCCTCGCCGCGGGCAGTCGCCTCGCGCTCAGGCTGTTTTCCTGACAGGCATGTCCGAGAGTTCTGCCGAGCGTGCACGCCTGTTGCGCGAGCAGCTCAACCATCACAACTATCGCTACTATGTGCTCGACAATCCGGAGATTCCGGATGCCGAGTACGACCGTCTCTATCGCGAGCTGGAGGCGCTGGAAGCGGCGCATCCCGAGCTCGTCGCGGCGGACTCGCCCACCCGGCGCGTGGGCGGCAGGCCACTGGAGGGCTTCGCGCCGGTCGCCCATCGCGTGCCGATGCTGTCGATCCGGACCGAGACCGACATCGAGGCTGCCGGGGCTTTCAATTTCGATGCGCGCGTCCGCCGCGAGCTCAGGCTCAAGGACGATGATCCGCCCGTCGAGTATGCCTGCGAACTCAAGTTCGACGGACTTGCCGTCAACCTCAGGTATGAGCTTGGCGTGCTGGTGCAGGCCGCCACGCGCGGCGACGGCGAAACCGGCGAGGACGTGACCCAGAACGTGCGCACCATCCGCTGCATCCCGTTGCGGCTCAATGCCGACAGCCCGCCGCCGGTGCTGGAAGTGCGCGGGGAGGTGTACATGAGCCGCCCGAATTTCGAACGCTACAACGCGCAGCAGCGCGACAGCGGCGGCACGCCGCTGGTCAATCCGCGCAACGGCGCCGCCGGCAGCATCCGCCAGCTCGATCCCGCCATTGCCGCCCGGCGCCCGCTGTCGTTCTATGCCTACGGTATCGGCGAGGCGGCTGGATGGAAAATGCCGGCCACCCACAGCCAGGTTCTGGATATGCTGCGCGAGCTGGGCATGCCGGTGAGCGGCGAGCGTGCCGTGGTGCAGGGACCCCAGGGGCTGGTGCAGTTCCACGACGATATCGGCCGCCGCCGCGACAGCCTGCCGTTCGACATCGACGGCGTGGTCTACAAGGTCAACAGCCTGGAACTGCAGTCGAAGCTCGGCTTCGTCTCGCGCGAGCCGCGCTGGGCAGTGGCGCACAAGTTTCCACCCGAGGAAGAACTCACCGTCGTCGAGGCCATCGAGGTGCAGGTCGGGCGCACCGGTGCACTCACTCCGGTCGCGCGCCTCAAACCCGTGTTCGTCGGTGGCGTCACCGTCTCGAACGCCACGCTGCACAACCAGGACGAAATCGACCGCCTCGACGTGCGCGAGGGTGACAGCGTCATCGTACGCCGCGCGGGCGATGTCATTCCCGAAGTGGTGGGGGTGGTGAAGGACCGCCGTCCGCAGCCCGAGCCGGCGCGGTTCCAGATACTGCAGCGCTTCCCGGTCTGCCCGGTGTGCGGCTCGCACGTCATGCGCCAGCTCGGCGAGGCCGCCATTCGCTGCACCGGCGGACTGTACTGCCCGGCCCAGCGCAAGCAGGCGCTGCTGCATTTCGCCTCGCGCCGCGCCATCGACATCGAAGGCCTGGGCGAGAAACTGGTCGATCAGCTGGTCGACCAGGGGCTGGTGCGCACGCCGGCCGATCTTTACAAACTCGGTGTAGCCAAGCTTGCCAACCTTGAGCGCATGGCGCAGAAATCCGCCGCAAATTTGCTCGCAGCCATCGAGAAAAGCAGGCACACCACGCTTGCGCGCTTCATTTTCGCGCTGGGTATCCGTAATGTCGGTGAAACCACGGCCAAGGACCTGGCACGCCATTTCGGCGGACTCGACGGCTTGATGCAGGCGGACGAGGAAGCCTTGATGCAGGTGCCCGATGTTGGGCCGGTGGTGGCGCAAGGCATCGTCCAGTTCTTCGCCGAGCCGCACAACCGCGAGGTGGTCGAGCAACTGCGCGCCGGCGGTCTTTCCTGGCCGGAACACGCCCCGCAAGGAAAACAGCCTGGCGCGCTGGCCGGCAAGACTTTCGTGCTCACCGGCACCCTGCCGGGCATGACGCGCGACGAGGCCAAGGACAGGATCGAGGCAGCGGGCGGCAAGGTCGCAGGCTCGGTGTCGAAGAAGACCGATTATGTGGTGGCCGGCGCCGAGGCCGGCAGCAAATTGCACAAGGCGCAGCAATTAGGCGTTGCCATTCTGGATGAAGAGGCCTTGCTAGGCTTGCTTCGGCCGGAGGCGCAGGGCAAACTGGATTTTTAAGAAAATCGAGAAAGCAATTTACACATAGGAAACAGAGGTAACAGAGGAAGGCAAAAAATTATTCATGGGTTTCCTCTGTTCCCTCTGCTGCCTCTGTGTGAGAGATTCTTTTAGAGAGGCAAAATGAAAAAAGTCACCAAAGCCGTCTTCCCCGTCGCCGGCCTCGGCACCCGCTTCCTGCCAGCTACCAAGGCCAGTCCCAAGGAGATGTTGCCCATCGTCGACAAGCCGCTGATCCAGTATGCGGTGGAGGAGGCGATCGAGGCTGGCATGACCGACATCATCTTCATCAGCAGCCGCACCAAGCGCACGGTCGAGGATCACTTCGACAAGGCCTACGAGCTGGAAACCGAACTGGAAATGCGCGGCAAGAACAGGGTGCTGGACCTGGTGCAGTCGATCAGGCCGAGCGGCATCAATTTCATCTACATCCGCCAGGCCGAGGCGCTCGGGCTTGGGCATGCCGTGCTGTGCGCGAAGCCGGTGATCGGCAACGAACCCTTCGCCGTGATCCTTGCCGACGACCTCATCGACGCCGCTCCGCCGGTAATGCGGCAGATGGTCGACAAGTACGACTATTACCAGTGCTCGGTGCTCGGCGTGCAGCAAGTCGCGCGCGAAGAAACTGGAGCCTACGGCATCGTCGATGCCGCGCCCCTGAGCGAACGCGTCTCGCGCGTGAATGCCATCGTGGAAAAGCCCAAGCCCGAAGTCGCGCCGTCCAACCTTGGCGTGGTCGGCCGCTACATCCTCACGCCGCGCATTTTTCACTTCATCGAGAACCTCAAGCCCGGTGCGGGCGGCGAGCTGCAACTGACCGACGCCATCGCCGCCCTGCTGCAGGAACAGCAGGTGCTAGCCTACGCCTTCGACGGCAAGCGCTACGATTGCGGCAGCAAGCTCGGCTATCTGCAGGCGACGGTGGAATACGCCATGAAGCACCCGGAGGTCAGCGACGAGTTCGAGAACTATCTCAAGTCGCGTTTTTGCTGAACCGCAGAGAAATTTCGTTTACAAAGAGAAAAAGAGGGGCAAGAGGGAGTTACTCCTGTGCTCTTGTCCTCATTGTTCAAGTTGTTTGGGCAATTCAAAGAATTTCAGGCAGCGCAGGCATTCAAGCGCCGGCGCGCATACCTGATCAGCTCGGAGGCAGTGAGCCCTTCGACGCCACAGCCTTCGGCCAGCGCATCATCGGCTGCCTGACCGTGCAGCCAGACTGCCAGGCGCAGCGCGTCCCATGGTGGCACGCGCGCGGCGAAGGCGGCCATCATGCCGGTCAGCACGTCGCCCATGCCGGGCGCCGACAGCGCCGGGTTGCCGGTGCGGTTGACTTCGATTTCCCCGTCCGGCCGTGCCAGCACGGTGCCGGCGCCTTTCAGGGCGACCAGCGCATTGAAGCGGGTCGCCAGTTCGCGTGCCGCCAGTTCGCGGTTTTCCTGGATTTCCCGCGTCTTCACCTGTAGCAGGCGCGCAGCTTCGCCGGGGTGCGGGGTGAGCAGGGTGGGGGCGCTGCGATGGGCGCAGACATAGGCCAGATCCGCGCGGCGCGATACCACGTTGATGCCGTCGGCATCGATGACCAGCAGGGAGGAGTGCAGCAGCGCCGCCTGCATGAGATCGAAGGCCTGGCGCGACTGGCCCATGCCGGGGCCGATGGCCAGCACGCTGAGATCGAGGTCGGCAACCAGGCTATCCGGCGGGGCGAACATCAGTTCCGGTGCGGCGTAGTCGACATGCACGGCTTCGTCCAGCATGCCCAGCGTCACCAGGCCGGCGCCGCTGTGCAGGGCGGCGCGGCCGGCCAGCAGCAGCGCGCCAACGGTGCCGGGAGCGCCGCCCAGCAGTCCGACGCGGCCGAACATGGCTTTGTGGCTTTCGGCGGGACGAAGGGGAAGCAGGGGATCGCGCATGACGTTATCCAGTCGGATTTTTGTCTAAAGTGACAGCATAGACCGAATTTCGGGCGACCGCCCGAACCAGGAGGCACCGATGGACGAGAAGCACAAGCTTACGCCGGCCGGCGCGCCGTTGCTGGACTGCGAGCACGATCATGAATGCACCGTGCTGACCTGCGATTTTTGCCTGAAGGACCTGCCCGAGCGGGATTCCGTCCGCGAGGAGGGCGAGGATTATGTCGCCCACTTCTGCGGGTTGGCGTGTTTCGAGGCCTGGCAGAAGCGGCACAAGCGCGGCCAGCATCAGCAGGGGCAGTAAGGCTTCGGCGACTGCGCCGGGCATTGGCCGTCGAGCCGGGCCGACTCCTGCGTGCGGCAGTCGGAAGCGGTGCCGCTGTCAGGTAAAATAGCGCTTTTCCGCGTTTTCCCGCCCATGTCCCTCGCCCAGCCTTCCATCCTTTCAATTGCCGGCGGCGCCGCGCTGTCTTCCTTCCGCATCGAGAAAATCCGCGAGCAGATGCAGGCTGCGGGCCTGCCCGCCTGCAGGATCGGCACGCAGTACTGGCATTTCCTGGAACTGGACGCTCCGCTGACGGCGGACGAGCAGGCGGTGCTCGAGGCGGCGCTGGACTACGCCGATCCGGTTTCGAATCTTCCTGCCGATCGCTTCTTCCTGGTGACGCCGCGCTTCGGCACGGTGTCGCCGTGGTCGTCCAAGGCCACCGACATCCTGCACAACTGCGGGCTTGCCAAGGTGCGCCGCATCGAGCGCGGCATCGCCTTCCACTTCGAATCCGCCGCCGACGAGGCGCAGTTGCTGCCGCTGATCCACGATCGCATGACCGAGGCCGTGCTGCATGCAGTGGACGAGGCCAGCGGCCTGTTCGCCCATGTGCCGCCGCGCGAACTGGAGAGCGTCGATATCATGAGCGGCGGCCGTGCGGCCCTGGCGGCGGCCAACGTGCGCCTCGGCCTTGCGCTCTCGGACGACGAGATCGATTACCTGATGGACAGCTTCACGCGCATGGGGCGCAATCCCACCGACGTGGAACTGATGATGTTCGCCCAGGCCAACTCCGAGCACTGCCGCCACAAGATATTCAATGCTTCCTGGGTCATCGACGGCAGCGACCGGGACAAGAGCCTGTTCCGCATGATTCGCGACACCCATGCCAAGACCCCGCAGGGCACGCTGTCCGCCTACGAGGACAACGCAGCAGTGATGCAGGGTGCCGAGATCGAACGCTTCTATCCTGGCGCGGGCGGCAAGTACGACTTCAACGCCGAGCCCACCCACATCCTGATGAAGGTGGAAACGCACAACCATCCCACGGCGATTTCGCCCTTCCCGGGCGCTGCCACCGGCAGCGGCGGCGAGATCCGCGACGAGGGCGCGACCGGCCGCGGCTCCAGGCCCAAGGCCGGCCTCGCCGGGTTCTCGGTGTCCAACCTGCGCATCCCCGGCGCGGTGCAGCCCTGGGAGGCCGAGGACTACGGCCGACCCGAGCGCATTGTCTCGCCGCTTTCCATCATGCTCGAAGGCCCCATCGGCGCGGCCGCCTTCAACAACGAATTCGGCCGCCCCAACCTGGCCGGCTATTTCCGCACCCTGGAGACCTGGGCCAGCGAGGAACGCCGCGGCTACCACAAGCCCATCATGCTGGCAGGCGGCGTCGGCAACATCCGCGAGGACCACGTGCACAAGGAGCCGCTGCCGGAAGGCGCGCTGCTGATTCAACTGGGCGGCCCCGGCATGCTCATCGGCCTGGGCGGCGGTGCGGCATCGAGCATGGCGACCGGCGCCAATGCCGCCAACCTGGATTTCGATTCGGTGCAGCGCGGCAACCCGGAAATGCAGCGCCGGGCCCAGGAGGTCATCGACCGCTGCTGGCAGATGGGCGCCAACAACCCCATCGTCTCGATCCATGACGTCGGCGCCGGCGGCCTGTCCAATGCGCTGCCGGAACTGGTGCACGGCGGCGGCAAGGGCGGCGCATTCCAGTTGCGCGCGGTGCCGTCGGAAGAATCCGGCATGAGCCCGAAGGAGATCTGGTGCAACGAGGCGCAGGAACGCTACGTGCTGGCGATTCCGGCGAACCGCATAGCCGAGTTCCGCGCCATCTGCGAGCGCGAGCGCTGCCCCTTCGCCGTGGTGGGCCAGGCCACGGCCGAACACCAACTGAAAGTCGAGGACGCCCACTTCGGCAATGCGCCGGTGGACATGCCGCTCGACGTGCTGCTCGGCAAGCCGCCGCGCATGACCCGCAACGTGCAGCATGCCGAGCTGGCATTGCCCGCGTTCGATGCGTCCGGCATCGATCTGCAGGAAGCCGCCTATCGGGTTTTGAGGTTGCCCGGCGTGGCCTCGAAGATGTTCCTGATTGGCATCGGCGATCGCAGCGTCGGCGGCATGACCGCGCGCGACCAGTGCGTGGGGCCGTGGCAGATGCCGGTGGCCGATTGCGCCATTACCACGATGGGCTATGCCACGCACCGCGGCGAAGTCATGGCCATGGGCGAGAAGGGCCCGCTCGCGCTGATCGACGCGCCGGCATCCGGCCGCATGGCGGTGACCGAGGCCTTGATGAACCTGTTCGCCGCGCGCGTCGAAACGCTCGAGGACGTGAAGCTTTCCGCCAACTGGATGGCGCCGGCCGGCCACCCCGGCGAAGACGCGCGCCTGTTCGATACCGTGCAGGCGGTGTCCGCCTATTGCCAGGAACTGGGGCTCGCCATACCGGTGGGCAAGGACTCGATGTCGATGAAGACCGTGTGGGAAGAGGGCGGCCAGAAGAAGGCGGTGACCGCACCGATTTCGCTGGTGGTGTCGGCCTTTGCCGCCACCCCGGACGTGCGCCAGCAGGCCACGCCGCAACTGCGCAGCGATTGCGGCGACACGCGACTGATCCTGGTCGACCTCGGCTTTGGCAAGAACCGCCTCGGCGGCTCCAGCCTGGCGCAGGTGTACGGACAGGTCGGCAACGATGTTCCCGATGCGCCCGGCGCCGTCGAGTTGAAAGCCTTCCTCAAGGTGCTGCAGAACCTGCTCAAGGACGGCCAGGTGCTGGCCTACCACGATCGTTCCGACGGCGGCCTGTTCGCGGCCATCGCGGAAATGGCCTTCGCCGGCAGGACCGGCGTCGACGTGGAATTGCCGCAAGGCGAGGCGCTGGCGGCCTTGTTCAATGAAGAAGCCGGCGCGGTCCTGCAGGTGCCCCTGGAGCATGCGGGCCGCGCCATTGCCCAGTTTGCGCTGGCCGGCCTCTCGGTGGCTGACATCGGCACGCTCTCCGCCGACGACCGCGTGCGTTTCAGAAGCGGCGATGCGACCGTGCTCGACGAGGCGCGCGCCGACCTGCTTTCGGCATGGTGGGAAACCTCCTACCGCATCGCCCGCCTGCGCGACAATCCGGCCTGCGCCGACCAGGAGTTCGCGCGTTGCCAGGATGCCGCCGACCCCGGTTTGCATTACGCGCTGGCCTACGACGCCAATGACGACATCGCTGCGCCTTACATTGCCAGGGGCGCCCGCCCGCGCATGGCGGTGCTGCGCGAGCAGGGCGTGAATGGCCAGGTCGAGATGGCGGCGGCCTTCCACCAGGCCGGCTTCGAGTCGGTCGACGTGCACATGAGCGACATCATCGCCGGGCGCGTCAGCCTGAAGGATTTCAAGGGCCTGGTCGCCTGCGGCGGCTTCTCCTACGGCGACGTGCTGGGCGCGGGCGGCGGCTGGGCCAAGTCCATCCTGTTCAACCCGCGCGCCAGGGATGAATTCGCGGCCTTCTTCCATCGTGCCGACAGTTTCGCATTGGGCGTGTGCAACGGCTGCCAGATGATGAGCCATCTGCACGACCTCATTCCCGGCGCCGAAGCCTGGCCGCAGTTCCACCGCAACCTCTCCGAGCAGTTCGAGGCGCGCTTCGTCATGGTGGAGGTGCAGCACTCGCCTTCGCTCTTCTTCGACGGCATGGGCGGCTCGCGCATGCCCATCGTGGTCGCGCACGGCGAGGGTCGCGTGGTGTTCCGTGATCCGGGACATGCCAATGCCGCCAGGCTGGCGCTGCGCTACGTCGACCATCGCGGCCAGCCCACGGAAACCTATCCGCTCAATCCCAACGGCTCGCAGGGCGGGGCCACTGCCTACACCACGGCGGATGGGCGTTTCACCATCATGATGCCGCATCCGGAACGGGTCTACCGCGCCGCCCAGCTTTCCTGGAAGCCGGCGAGCTACGCGGGCGAGGACGGCCCCTGGATGCGCATGTTCCGCAACGCCCGCAAGTGGGTGGGGTGATCCGCAAGGCTTTTCCCACAAGGAGGGCAAGAGGGCAGGAGCAATACGTTTTGCTCTTCTCTTGTCCCCCTGCCCTCTTTGTTCGGATTTTTGTATTTCTCTGCGGCCTCTGCGAGTCGTTTGGTTCTAATGGGTTCAAATGGGGGCCAAAAAATGCGAAAATGGCGGACTTTTGCTGTCCGCCTGCCGATTTAATCCCCCGATGAATGCACCTCTGACCCTGCTTACCGATGACCACCTGCGCGCGCAGGTGAAGCTGCTTGGCACCCTGCTTGGACAGGTGCTGCAGGAAGCCGCGGGGGAAGGCGTGTTCGAGGCGGTGGAGGAACTGCGCCAGGGCTTCGTCGACCTGCACCAGCAGGAAGACCCGGCCAAGCGCGCCAGGCTCATGGCGCTGATCGAATCCATGCCGCCGGAACACCTGGAACAGGTGATTCGCGGCTTCTCCACCTATTTCAGCCTGGTCAACATCGCCGAGGAGTCGCACGCTCACCGCAATCGCCGGCGCCAGATGGCGATGGAGGAGAACCTGTGGATCGGCTCCTTCCATCGCACGCTGGCCGACCTGAAAACCCAGGGCATCAGCGCGGAAACCCTGCAAGGCCTGGTCGATCGCATGCAGTTCACCCCGGTGTTCACCGCGCACCCCACCGAAGCACGCCGCCGTACCGTGATGCAGGGCCTGCGCCGCGTGTTCCTGCTGTGCGACCGACTGTACGACCCGCTGCTGGGCGAGAGCGAGCGCGAGGAACTGGCCGCGGAGCTCGATGTCGAGATCCGCATCATGTGGCGCACGGACGAGCTGCGCGAGCACAAGCCCGAGGTGCAGGACGAAGTGCGCACCGGCCTCTATTACATGCGCAACAGCCTGTTCGAGGCGGTGCCGCGTGCCTATCGCTATTTCGAGAAGGCCGTGCGCAAATGCTACGGCACTGACGAAACCGGGGCCCTGGCCGTCAAGGTGCCGAGCTTCATCCGCTTCGGCTCCTGGATCGGCGGTGACCGCGACGGCAATCCCTTTGTCACGCCGGAAGTGACGGAGTGGACCGTGCACACGCAGACCGAACTGGTGCTGCAGGAATACCTCAGGCGCCTGGAAACCCTGCGTTTGACCCTGACCCACAGCCTGCGCTGGTGCAAGCTGCCGTCCCTGTTCGCTGCCAAGCTGGCGCTGGATGAAACGCGCTTTGGCGGCAAGGTCTTCACGGGTACTGCCGCCCAGCAGTTTTTGCGCGAGCCGTACCGCCGCCGCGTGGCGCTGATGATGGCGCGGCTGCAGGCCAAGCTCGAGCACGTGCGTGCCCGCCTCGAAGGCGACAAGGCGGTACTGCCGCTGCTGGCCTACCCGGATGCGCGCAGCTTCCTCGAAGACCTGTACCTGATCCGTGACGCCCTCATCAGCCACGGTGACCGCGCCATCGCCGAGGGCCGCCTGCACGACTTGATCCGCCTGGTGGAAAGCTTCGGCTTCCACCTGCTGCAACTCGATGTTCGCCAGGAGTCGACCGTGCATACCATGACGGTTTCCGAGATCCTGCGCCAGCTCGACCCCGATTTCGATTACCTGAAGGCGGACGAGGACACCCGCATGCAGGAACTCGGCAAGTGGATTTCCAGGCAGGGCGATCTCTACGTCAGCGACCTGGTGCTGTCCGAGGACGCGCGCAAGACCGTGGACGTGTTTCGCCGCGTAGCCAGGCTGCGCAGGGAAGTCGGCCCCGAGTCCTTCGGCGCCTATGTCATTTCCATGACCCATTCCGCCTCGCACGTGATGGAAGTCATGTTCCTCGGCCGCATCGCCGGCCTGGCCGGCTATAGCGGCAAGGAATGGAACTGCCAGCTGCTGGTGGCGCCGCTGTTCGAGACGGTGGAAGACCTCAAGCACAGCGAAGGCGTGCTGGAAACCCTGTTCTCCAATCCGGTGTATCGCGCGCTGCTCAAGGCTTCGGGCGACACCCAGGAAGTCATGCTCGGCTATTCCGATTCCTGCAAGGACGGCGGCATTCTCGCCTCGCAATGGAACCTGTACCGCGCGCAGCTTTCCATCATCGGCATCGCGCACAGCCACGGCATCGAATGCCGGCTGTTCCACGGCCGCGGCGGCACGGTGGGGCGCGGCGGCGGCCCGACTCACGAGGCCATCCTGTCGCAGCCGCCCGGCACCGTGGCGGGACAGATCAAGTTCACCGAGCAGGGCGAGATGCTGTACTACCGCTACAGCAATCCCGAGACGGCAGCCTACGAAATCGGCATGGGCGCCACCGGCCTCATCAAGGCGAGCTGCGGCCTGCTGGGCGCGCCGCGCACGACCGACATCCGCTATCCGGAAATGATGGCCAGGCTCGCCGAAGCGGGTGAGGCGGCCTACCGCAAGCTGACTACCGCCACGCCGGGCTTCCTGGATTACTTTTACGAAGCCACGCCGGTGCGCGAAATCGGCATGATGAACATCGGATCGCGCCCGTCGCACCGCAAGAAGTCGGACCGTTCGATGGGCTCGGTGCGCGCGATTCCCTGGGTGTTCGGCTGGGCGCAGTCGCGCCATACGCTGCCGGCCTGGTATGGCATCGGCTCGGCCATCGACGCGCTGTGCAAGGACAATCCCGAGAACCTGCAACTGCTGCAGGAAATGTACCGCGAATGGCCTTTCTTCCGCGCGCTGTTCTCCAACGTGCAGATGTCGCTGACCAAGGCCGACATGGAAATCGCCGCGGAGTATGCCGAACTTGCCGAAACCGACGTGGCCAAGTCCGTTTACCGGATCATCGTCGACGAGTTCGCCGGCACCTATGCCGGTGTGCTGCGCGTGGCAGGCCTGCAGAACCCGCTCGAGGAAAGCCCTGCGCTGGCCCTGTCGCTGTCGCGCCGCAAACCCTATCTCGATCCGCTCAACCATATCCAGGTGCGCCTGATCCGGCGTGCCCGCAGCGAAACGGACGAGAAGGAACAGGAGAAGTGGCTCGTGCCCATGATGCGATCGATCAATGCCATCGCATCCGGCATGCGCAACACGGGCTAGCGCCCGACGCTTCGTGATCGAACGCTTCCGGTATAGCGAGGTCCAATACGCCGATGGAAGAAGTTCAGCCGCAAGTTGCCAAGAAGTGGTTTCTGCTTTCGCTCATCGCCAATGCCTTGTTGCTGGTGCTGGCGGGCGGGGCGATCCTGTTCGCCTTCATGCTGAGCTACAGCCTGCAGGATGTGAAGATCCAGCTCGCCAAGGAGAAGGAAGACCGCCAGCGGGTGGAATCATATCTCGCCGAAAGCCGCGCGCGCGCGGCCGAGGTGGAGCGTGAAATCCAGCGTCTCAGCCAGGCGCTCAATGCCAAGGACCCGGCACAGGCCGAGTCCGACAAGCCGGAACTGCCGGTGGTTGTCAGTTTCCGCAAGTCATGGCTGGGTATCGGTCTGGTGGCGGTGATCGAAAACACTTCCAGCCATTACCTGACCCTGGTGATGACGGCGCGCAACCCGACGCTGTCCACCATCAAGCGCTTCCAGGTCGAGATTGCCCCCGGCGAGGACCTGGCCTTTGGCCACAACGACGGCTGGAAATTCACCTCGGGCGACGAGTTCAGCCTGTATCACGACAATTACAGGTCGTTCAAGCTGACCGTGCCCTGAGTGGCGCCCGTCTCGGGTAAAATGGCGTCATTCGAACAGTCTTGACCGGAGCAACAACATGAGCGAATACGGATTCGAAACAAAAATCAGCGGGCCCTTCGACGCCGCCGTGGAAAAAGTCACGGCCGCCCTCAAGACCGAGGGCTTCGGCGTGCTGACAGACATCGACGTGCAGTCCACCATGAAGGCCAAGCTCAATGTCGACGGCCGTCCCTACCGCATCCTCGGCGCCTGCAATCCGCCGCTCGCGCACCAGGCCATCAGCGCCGAGCCCGACGTCGGCATGCTGCTGCCCTGCAACGTGGTGGTGCGCGAGGAGGCCGACGGCGGCGTGACCGTGTCCTTCCTCGACCCCGGCATCATGGTCAAGCTGGTGAGCAATACCGCCGTGCATGGCGTTGCCACCGAGGCGCGCGCGCGCCTGCTGCGGGTGAAAGACAGCCTGTCCGCCTGATTGATCTCATCAGCCGAATAAAAAAGCCCGCAGAAGCGGGCTTTTTTATTCCATATCTGCAATCGCGCTGTCATGCTTTGGCGTGAGTGCTTCGAGGGCGCTTGTTCAGCGAAGCCCCCAATGCCTCACGGTACGGTGGAGGCGCCGAACCGTCCCAGTCCTATTTCCACCAGCCCTTCGGGACGGCGCAGCAGAAACAGTGCTTCCAGTCCCATGCGCTGTGCCAGGCCCAAGCCTTCTTCAGGGCCGGCCACCAGCAGTGCGGTGGCCCAGGCATCCGCGTGCATGCAGGTGTGCGCAAGTACGGTAACCGATGTGACGTCATTGTTCACGGGCGCAGCGCGGCGCGCGTCCATGGTGTGTGCGAGGCGCGCATCACCCACCTGTAGATAGCGCCGGTAGTCGCCTGATGTGGCCACGGCCAGGTCCTGCAGTTCGATGACTCCGTGCACCGCGCGACGCCCAGCCTCGGGCTGCTCCAGCGCCACGGCCCAGGGCGCACCGCTGGCCTGGCCGGCCACTGCGCGCAACTCGCCATCAAGCGCCACCAGTGCATGCTTCACTCCGTGCTGCTGCAGCATGGCGGCCATGCGGTCTACCGCGTAGCCCTTGGCAATGCCGCACAGGTCTAGCTGCATGGGGACGCGCTTGCGGGCGCGTCCCGCGGGGCGGTCGAGTTCCAGGCACTCGTGCGTAGGGCGTTGCGCGAGCTGGCGTGCGGTGCGGATCGCCTCGGCGTCGGGTGCATCGCGCACCGCGCCAAAGCCCCAGGCATCGACCAGCGCGCCGACGCCCGGATCAAACGCGCCGGCACTGAGGCGGTTGATGTCGAGCGCGCAGGCCAGCACCTCCAGCATTTCGGCTGGCAGTTCGCCCCAGGTGTCCACGGGCGCACGGTTCAGGCGCATGAGGTCGCTATCAGGCTTCCAGGGAGACATCTGCTCATCCACCTGCTGCACTGCGGCGGCGAGGTCCAGGCGCAGGGCAGCCAGGTCCAGGCTGGCGTCGGCGTCCACACTGACGGACCAGCGCGTGCCCATGGTCGGGCCGTGCAAGGTGGTTCTCTTGCAGAGCACAGCAGGTTCAGAAGACGTCTTCGGCATAGCGTTCCTTCGCTTTGAGTTGCGATATGCTCAACTGCAGCGGCGCCAGCACGGCGTCCAAGGTCTTGGCCACGTCGCGCGCCATGGCGCGGCTGCCGCAGACACGCACGATGGCGCCCTGGGCCACCAAGTCGCGCACGCGCTCGGCGTCGCGGCGCAGGGCGTCCTGCACATAGCCGCCGCCTTCCGGTATGCGCGAGAACACCGTCTGCATGCTGGTCAGGCGTCCTTCGACGAGCCAGTGCTGGATCTCGGAGCCGAAGTAGAAATCCCGCTCAGGGTTGCGTCCACCACAGTACAGGTGCATAGGGGTGTGCCGGTCGTTGCGGCGGATGAAGCCTGCCAGCGGCGCCACGCCCGTGCCCGCCCCGATCAGCAGCACGGGCTGCCGCGTACGCGGCAGCGCAAAGCCGCGGTTGGGGCGGATGAACGCTGCGATGTGGTCGCCCGGCTGCAGGCCCAGCAGGTGCGTGGAGCACAGGCCGCCGGGTACCTGGCGCACGCAGATTTCCAGAAACCCGTCTTCCCAGCCCGATGCCAGCGAGTAGTAGCGAGGCACGGCCGAGCCCGGCGGCACGATGCCCACGAGGTCGCCTGCTGCAAAGTGTGCCAGGCCGTGCCCGTGCAGACGCTCCCAAGCGCTCTGTGCGGGCCACGCAAAGCGCAGGATCGCCGTGGGCTGGTCGGCGAACCCCGGGTAGTCCTGTCGGGACACGAGCGTGAGTGCAGTGGTGGGCGGCATGCGCGGCACATGCTCCAGTACCAGGGGTTCGCCGAGTGCCTGCGCCAGGGTCTGGCCCCAGCGAGCGAACTGCTGGCTCGATTGCCGGTGGATGCATTCCAGCGGCAGCAGCGCTGGCCAGCCCTGTGCACGCAGCGTTTTCTCCAGCGCCTCGGCAAAGGCGCAGAACGCCGGGAACTGTCGGTCTCCAAAGCCCAGTACCGTCACCGGCACGGCGTTGGCGCTGAGCTTTGTCATGCGTTCCAGGGCGCGGCTGGCGTGGGCCGGGGCCTGGCCCTCGCCATAGGTTGCGGCGAGCACAAACACCTGCCGCGTGGCAGCCGTGGTCAGGAAAAGCTCCAGTGGGCCGGTGTACACGCGGTGACCGTTGTGGCTCAGCGCATCGTGCAAGGTTTGGGCAAAGCCCCACGTGCTGCCGCCTTCGCTGGCAACGAAGATGAGCACGTCTGCCTGTGCCAGCGGGCTGTTGCCCGTGATGTGCGGCGCCTGCCGGCGTGCCTGCCACCAGATGAAGATGCCCGACAGCCAGAACAACGGCACGCTGGCGCCCACGAACGCGAGCACCACGGCCCAGGGCCAAGCCCCCTCACCCGTGTGCAGTACCAGCGCCCAGTCGTAGACGCGCTGCGCCAGGGTGACGTCCTGCCTAGCCAGTGTCTGCCCCGAGTAGCGGTCGATCCACGCTTCGCCCTGGATGGTGGCCACCTTCCAGGTGTCTTCAGGATCAGCAGCGTCGGGGAAATTCAGCTTGCGCAAATCCCGCACGGAGAGATTTTGCAGCATGGGAAGCTGCCCCACTGGCAGGGCCGCCTGGCCGCTGGCCACGGAGACCACGTCGGGCTCGGTCCCGGCGTCCAGCGCCACCAGTCCCAAGGTCGAGGCGCTCATGGTGAGCGCCGTGAGCGACGTCAGGCATAGCACCGCCAGCACCACCCGGCCCGTGGCCACGTGGATACGCTGTGCCAGCGAGCCACGCACCCGTGCCACCAGCCGCCGCCAGCCGCCCATGCGGCGCAGCAGCAGCACGAGGGCCGAGATACACAGTATGCCTACGGCCAGTGCAATGCCTGCCACACCCCAACGTCCGGCGTCGCCCAAAAGCAGCGAGCGGTGCAGGTTCTTCACCCAGCGCGGCAGCGCCGAGGGCTGCCAGGCGCCCAGCACCCGACCATCGGCTGGATCCACGTAGGACGCCCGTGCCTGGTCGCCGTCAAAGCTGAAAACCGCGATAGCACCCGAGGGCAGGTGTCGAATTTCCTCCGCACCCGGGATGGTGCGTGTCACGCGCTCCGCCAGCGTGGCCACCGACAGGTCGCCCGGCGCGGCGGGCGCTTGCCACGCCTGCTGCACTGGATCGAACGCCAGGATGGCACCGGTAATTCCCAGGACCACGGCCAGGGCACCAATCGTCAGACCCAGCCAGCGGTGGATTGCCTTCCATCCCATGTACGTGTCCTTTACTGCAGTTGGAAGGTCAGCGTCCGGATGTACTGCTTGCCGGCCTGCGGCTTGCCGGCGTTGCCGGTGGACAGCGGCACGCGCACGTCCGACGGGCTGTCGCGCATGTCTTCCACGGCCGCGTCGATGCGGATTTCATAGCCTGCGTCAATCAGTGCGTCGGCCAGGTCGGCCGTGACCTTGAGCGTGCGCCCCGCGCCCACACTGGCGCCGGTCACGCCATTCAAACGCTTGGCGTCACCGGCGGACAGCCGATTCCAGTTCGATAGGTGTTTGTAGTACTTGGCCTTGCCGCCGGCCACCCACAGCGTGCCGGCATAGGCGCCCTTGGCGTCGGTCAGGTACGCAGCGAGGTAGGCGCCGTCGCCGCCGTAGTTCTTGAGCTGAGCGGTCAGCGTGACTTGGCGGCTGTGCGCCAGGGTGGGAATGGCCAGCACGCACGTGGTGGCCAATGTGGTCAAAAGAAGTTTGGACATCAGGTTCTCCAATTGTGGGGGGTTACTCGACCTGGCCGCGCGGTGCGGTGCCAGGGGTGAATGCGGGCGATGGTGCGGCGTCGCTGTATGGTTGCGGCGCGGCGTGCTCACGGTCGCGCTCTCGCTCTCGGGAACGCTGGCGGTCCCCTTGCTTCATCTTCAATACCTTCATGGTTTCCGGATCGATTTTGGCCTTGAAGATGCGGCCCTGTGAGTCTGTGCCGTGAATTTCGTAGCAGCCATCATCTATTTTCAGCCGTTGGATTTTCCAGCCCTCTCGGGCTGCCATCTGCCGCACGGCCTCGCGTGACTGCCAGCGCTCTACCGGCGCATCACAATCGTCATCGGCCAATGCGGGCAGGGCTGCCAGGCTCAGTGACAGGGCCAGCAAGCTACTGCGCAGAGAGGGATACATGACAAACGATTTTCGGTGCTGGCGTTTCATGAAAAACTCCTTTTCAGTACGTTAGAGCTGCTGTCGGCTTAAGGGCGCCACATCGAACTTACTCAATAGCCCGGCTGCCCGATCGTGGCGTCGGTGGAAACGGCTTGCATGCCTGGTCAATCCGATGACCGCTTCCTGCCGCCTTGCGAGGATCGCCTGCATGCGAAGGCATGCTCATCATGGTTGCTGCCACGCTCAGCGCCACGGCAATATTGCTTGGCTCCATGATTCTTCCTTTCGATCGAGTCCAGTCGACCTGACTGTCCAGGTACTCTGAACTTCAAAACTTAAGACAGCATTAAGGCATGTCTGTGCTCCCATGGGGCGATGTGGTTCTTCCAAAAGCTGTAGATCAAGCGGAAATCCACTATTTTTCAGTAGTCAGAAGTGGAGTTAAGTGGCGTGGATGTCAGATGGTCGGTTTTATTACATCAACGGACGGCCGTTTAGCACGCCATGACCAGCCGCTTCGGGTCGATAGTTCGCGTTTTTAAAATCGAGAAGCTGACATTCTCGCCGTCCGGAGTGCCGTCGACCGATCAGGTCGGCGAACCCAATGACGGCAATGGCCGAGATGCGCTCATCGTCATGTCCCATCGAACTTCCACCATTGGCTGTGCCAAGGCGTCGCCAACAGCCCAACGGCAGCCAAACCGAAATTCGCCATCGGCTATTCGTCAATCTTTCCCCGCCCCGCTTTTATCGTCGCGCGCCGCGCCTTGTTTTCCAGACGCTTCGCGACGGCGGTTCTGGTCGGCCTGGTCGGACGGCGTTTCTTCGGCGTCACGGCGACGCTGCTGATCAGTTCTTGCAGGCGGCGCAGGGCCTCGGTGCGGTTTTTCTCCAGGCTGCGGAATTCCTGCGCCTTGATGATGACCACGCCTTCCTTGCTGATGCGCTGGTCGCCGAGCTTCAGTAGTCGTTCGCGGATCGCTTCCGGCAGTTTCGAGGCGGCGATGTCGAAGCGCAGGTGCACGGCGTTGGCGACCTTGTTGACGTTCTGCCCGCCGGCGCCTTGCGCGCGGATCGCGGTGATTTCGACTTCTTCGGGCGAGATGACGTAGCTGGGGCGCATGCGGGCAGTTGGTGGCAAGTTGAAATGGTATTGTAGAGCCCCGCCAGAAAAGGCTCCGTTATGAAGATATGGGTCGACGCCGACGCCTGCCCGGCAGTCATCAAGGACATTCTCTACCGCGCCGCGAACCGCGCGCAGCTGCCGCTGACGCTGATTGCCAACAAGATGCTGCGCGTGCCGCCTTCGCCGTGGATACGCGCGCTGCAGGTGCCGTCGGGTTTCGACGTCGCCGACCAGCGCATCGCGCTCGAGGCGGAAGAGGGCGATCTGGTGATTACCGCCGATGTGCCGCTTGCCGCATTGGTCATTGCCAAGGGCGCCCGGGTGCTCGATCCGCGCGGTGAATTGCTCGACGCAGGCAACATTCAGGAGCGGCTGACGATGCGCAATTTCATGGACGGCCTGCGCGGCAGTGGCGTCGAGACTGGCGGGCCGGCGGCGTTTTCGGCCGCAGACCGGCAGGCGTTCGCGAACCGGCTCGACGGCCTGCTGGCCCGGCGGGCTCGACGCTAGCCCGAGCGCTTACTTGCAGTCTGCGCAACCCTCTCGTTTCGGGCAGTCAGCCGGGCGCTCGGAAGGGAGCAGGGGACAGCGGTTGATTTCGTCCGCGCTGCGCTGGAAGTAGCAGGTGAGCGCGGACGAACCGATGCCCATCAGCCAGAACAGGAAGAAGCCGACGGTGTAGGCGGCGAGCCGGCTGGCGAACACGGGCTCCTGCTGGTAGAGAAATTGCGAGGGATCGAACAGCGCGAAGAACATCACGTCGGCGATGCCCGCAATCAGAAATGACGGCCAGAGTATGGTGATCAGGCGTTTCAGCATCTTTCCCTCCTCGTCCAGGTGGGTGTGTGGGCGCTACTTATTCGTCGCGGTCCATCTTGCGCTTGAACCAGACCGAGAACCAGATCGCCATGCCGATGATGAACAGGATGGTGAACAGGCTCAGCAGGCCGATGTCGGTGCTGAACAGCTCTTTCAGGACGATATCCATGTTGGGGTTCCCTCCGTTGTAAAAAATCTGCTTGTCTATAGTTGTGGGTTCAATGTCACGGCGCTGCCGGTTGGCCAGGTGCCGGTCAGCCGCCAGTCGCCGAATTCCGGCGTCAGCTGGACCTTGTAGTGGGCGCCGGAGAGTTGCGGTAGTTTCCCGGAATAGGACGAGCCGTCCCAGTTCAGCTGTACGTCATGGTCGTCGCCGGTGCGTGTCGGATGCATGATCTGCAGGGTGAGCTGGCCGGGCGGCATCGGCATCCGCCCTTCCAGGTGCATCTGCAGGTCCGCTCCGCTGGGCAGGAGCTGCGCACGGATGCCGAGCAGCTGGGCCTGGCGGTCGCGTTCCTTGGTCTGGTTGATGGCCTTGCCCTGCTTGTAATAGTCGTCGACCACGAGGCCGTCGTTGGAGGTGATGGCGAACCAGACCGTGAAACCGCTCGCGATGACAGCGGTCAGCGGCATGATCGCGAGCAGCCAGGGCCAGGGTTCCTTGAACCAGGGTTTGGAAGCTTGTAAACGCGTGCCCATGCCTATCTCCTGAGGAAGCTGGACTTGACCTCGCGCACCAGTTCGGGATTGTCTTCCGACTGCACGCGGATGATCACGGTGGTGGAGGGGCCCTTGAGGCTGGCGGGATCAATCTGCAGGCGGATCGGCACCTGCGCGGTGTCCTGCGCGCCCACCTGCAAAAGCTTCTCATCCACCGCGATCTGGATGTTGTCGGCGCCACTGGCGCTGAGCGTGTACCGATGCGGGCGGTTTTCCATGTTGAGTATCTGCAGGGTGTAAAGGTTTTCCAGGTAGCCGGCATCGGTCGTGCGCGACAGGGTCAGGCGGTCACGGATGACTTCCACGCGCAATGGCACGCGATTGGCCAGGGTCACCAGGAAGGCGCTGACGATGAGCAGCAGGATGGCGCTGTAGACCAGCACGCGCGGGCGCAGCACGTGCGAGAGGATGCCGCTGTCGTCGTACTTGCCCTTGAGCGCGTTTTCCGTGGTGTAGCGGATCAGGCCCTTGGGGTAGCCCATTTTTTCCATGACCTGGTCGCAGCCGTCGATGCAGGCGGCGCAGCCGATGCACTCGTACTGCAGGCCCTTGCGGATGTCGATGCCGGTGGGGCAGACCTGCACGCAGATGTTGCAGTCGACGCAGGTGCCGAGGCCCTGCGACTTGTAATCGGCTTTCTTGCTGCGCGGACCGCGCGGCTCGCCACGGCTGGTGTCATAGCTGATGATCAGCGTGTCGGGGTCGAACATCACGCTCTGGAAACGCGCGTAGGGGCACATGTACTTGCATACCTGTTCGCGCATGAAGCCGGCGTTGCCCCAGGTGGCAAAGGCGTAGAAGATGATCCAGAAGGTTTCCCAGGGACCGGTGTTGAAGGCGAGCAGCTCGTGCCACAGCGTGGTGATGGGGGTGAAGTAGCCGACGAAGGTGAAGCCGGTCCAGAACGCCACCACGAACCACAGCACGTGCTTCAGGCCGCGCTTGCGCAGCTTTACGGCGTTCCACGGCGTGCTGTCGAGCTTCTTGCGCGCGAGATGGTTGCCTTCGGCCCATTCCTCCAGCCACATGAAGATTTCCGTGTACACGGTCTGCGGGCAGGCGAAGCCGCACCACAGCCTGCCGGCCACGGCGGTGAACAGGAACAACGCCAGGGCGGAGATGACCAGCAGGCCGGTGAGCCAGATGAAATCCTGCGGCCACAGGGTGAGGCCGAAGATATAGAACTTGCGCGCGGCGAGGTCGAACAGCACGGCCTGGTGGCCGTCCCACTTCAGCCAGGGCAGCCCGTAGTAAACCAGCTGCGTGACCAGCACCAGCGACACTCGCCAGTTGGCGAACCAGCCGTGCACGGCGCGCGGCTGGATTTTCTGCCTTACCGCATAGAGCGATTCTTCGAGTTCGGCTTCGGGCTGTCTGGGATTGGGATTGCTGGATTCCATGAGGCTCGTATTGGAGGGAGACTTTCGTATCGTATAGCAGGGCGATACGGAAGTCCCCGCTGCCCGCCCCGTACGGGGCGGGCCGGGGGAACCGGTTACTGCGCGGCCGGTGCTTCTTCAGCCGCCGGGGCGGCGGCTTCGGCCGCGGGAGCGGGCTGCGGGGCCGCCATGGCAACGCCGCCGCCAAGCCCCCAGACATAGGCGGCTAGCAGGTGCACCTTGGCTTCGCCAAGCGCCTGCAGTTGCGCAGGCATGTTGCCGGCACGGCCTTTTTCGATGGCCTCGATGATGGCCGCTTCGGTGCCGCCATAGAGCCAGACCTTGTCGGTCAGGTTGGGGGCGCCCATGGCGGCCATGCCGGTGCCGTCGGGCATATGGCAGGCGGCACAGTTGGCCTCGAACAGCGGTTTGCCGGCCGCGGCGAGGCCGGCGTCATGGTTGCTGCCGGAGAGCGAGAGCACGTAATGGGCGACCTGCTTCGTGCCATCTGTTCCCAGCGCCGCCCCCAGGGCGGGCATCACCCCCATGCGGCCGTTGGCGATGCTGGCCTTGATGGCTTCGGCATCCCCGCCGTACAGCCAGTCCTTGTCCGTCAGGTTGGGGAAGCCGGTGGCGCCGGCGGCATCCGAACCATGGCACTGGGCGCAATAGGTCAGGAACAGTCGCTGGCCCATGTCGCGCGCTTCTGCGCTGGCAGCCACCTGCTCGACGGGCTGGCCGAGGAACTGGTTGAAGATGGGATCGTACTTTTCCCTGGCCTTGGCCATCTCGCTGTCGTACTGGCCGAACGAAGTCCAGCCCAGCACGCCCTTGAAGCTGCCGAGACCGGGGTAGAGCACCAGATAGCCCGCGCTGAAGATCAGCGTGATCCAGAACAGGTTGACCCACCAGCTGGGCAGCGGGTTGTTCAGCTCGACAAGATCGCCGTCCCACTTGTGCGACATTTCCTCGGCCTTCTCGCCGGGGGCGAGGCGCCGGGTTCGCTGCGAAGCAAGGAAAATCGCCACCCCGACCAGGCTGACCACGGTCAGGACGATGATGTACCAGCTCCAGAAACTGCTCGTGAATTCATTCATTTTTGTTCTCCTGCGGGAAGGTCATCGGCTTCCTCGAAGGGAATCCGCGCGTCTTCTTCAAACCGTGCCTTGCGGCTGCCGCCGTAGGCCCACCATACGATGCCGAGGAAGGTGATGAAGAACACCACCGTCACCGCGCTGCCGATGAAATTGCTTGCATCCATTGCGGTCTCCTCACTTCATCGCGCGGCCGAGGCTTTGCAGATAGGCGATCATGGCGTCCATCTCGGTCTTGCCTTCCAGCTCGGCGGGAGCGTTGTTGATTTCCTCGTCGCTGTAGGGGTGGCCGAGGGCCTTCAGCGCGCGCATCTTGGGCTGGATGTCGGAGACGGCGAGGGGGGTTTCCTGCAGCCAGGGATAAGCCGGCATGTTGGACTCGGGCACCACGTCGCGCGGGTTGATCAGGTGCACGCGGTGCCAGTCGTCCGAGTAGCGTCCGGACAGGCGGATGAGGTCCGGTCCGGTGCGCTTGGAACCCCACAGGAAGGGACGGTCGTACACGTACTCGCCGGCGACCGAGTAGTGGCCGTAGCGCTCGGTCTCGGCGCGGAACGGACGCACCATCTGCGAATGGCAGCCGACGCAGCCTTCGCGGATGTAGAGATCGCGTCCCGAAAGTTCCAGCGCGCTGTAGGGTTTCAGGCCCTCGACCGGTTCGGTGACGTAGCGCTGGAAGTACAGCGGCACGATCTGGACCAGGCCGCCGATGCTCACGATGAGGATGGTGAGGATGATGAGCCAGCCGGTGTTCTTTTCGATGGTTTGGTGTGAGAAAGCCATTTCTTGTTCTCCTTTCTCTCAAGCGTGGGCCGGGGCAGGGATGGGCGCGTCGTTGACGGCCTTGCCTACGCTGATGGTTTTCCACACGTTCCAGGCCATGAGCAGCATGCCGCCGAAGAACAGCAGGCCGCCGAGCAGGCGAATGGTGTAGAACGGATACATCTGGTTCAGCACCTGGGCGAAGCCGTAGGTGAGGGTGCCGTCAGGGTTGGAGGCGCGCCACATCAGGCCCTGCGCCACGCCGGCGATCCACATGGCGGCGATGTACAGCACCACGCCGATGGTGGCGACCCAGAAGTGGGTGGTGACCAGTTTCATCGAGTACATTTCCTGGCGGCCCCACAGGCGCGGCACCAGGTAGTACAGCGAGCCGATGGAGATCATCGCCACCCAGCCCAGCGCGCCGGAGTGCACGTGGCCGATGGTCCATTCGGTGTAGTGCGACAGCGCGTTCACCGTCTTCACCGACATCATCGGGCCTTCGAAGGTGGACATGCCGTAGAACGACAGCGACGTGACCAGGAACTTCAGGATCGGGTCGGTGCGCAGTTTGTGCCAGGCACCCGACAGGGTCATGATGCCGTTCATCATGCCGCCCCAGGACGGCGCCAGCAGGATCAGCGAGAACACCATGCCCAGGGACTGCGCCCAGTCGGGCAGCGCCGAATACTGCAGGTGGTGCGGACCCGCCCACATGTAGGTGAAGTTCAGCGCCCAGAAGTGGACGATGGACAGGCGGTAGGAGTAGATCGGACGGCCGGCCTGCTTGGGGATGAAGTAGTACATCATGCCGAGGAAGGCGGTGGTGAGGAAGAAGCCCACGGCGTTGTGGCCGTACCACCACTGCACCATGGCGTCCTGCACGCCCGGATAGACCGAGTAGGATTTCCACATCGAGCCGCCGAAGAAGGCGATCGGCAGGGCCGCGCTATTGACGATGTGCAGGATGGCGATGGTCAGGATGTAGGCGCCGAAGAACCAGTTCGCTACGTAGATGTGCGGGGTCTTGCGCTTGATCACGGTGCCGAAGAAGACCACGGCGAAGGACACCCAGACCACGGCGATCAAGACGTCGATCGGCCATTCGAGTTCGGCATATTCCTTGGAAGTGCTGATGCCGAGGACGAAGGTGATGGCGGCCAGCACGATGATGGCCTGCCAACCCCAGAAGGTGAATGACGCCAGTTTCTCGGCGAACAGCCGGACATGGCAGGTGCGCTGCACGACGTAGTAGATCAC
Source organism: Betaproteobacteria bacterium SCN2 (assembly GCA_008923285.1). Classification (GTDB taxonomy): domain Bacteria; phylum Pseudomonadota; class Gammaproteobacteria; order Burkholderiales; family Thiobacillaceae; genus UBA6918. The sequence goes on along the minus strand of WBSG01000003.1, from coordinate 165,850 downwards.
GGTGAACATGGCGGTGCCGCCAAAGCCGAAAATGACGGCGTTGGTGTGCAGCGGCCTAAGTCGCCCGTAACTCAGCCAGGGTATGCCGAAGTTCAGCTCCGGCCAGATGAGTTGTGAGGCGATGATCACGCCCACCAGCATGCCCACGATCCCCCAGACCACGGTCATGATGGCGAACTGCCGCACGATCTTGTAGTTGTACGTCGTCGCTTCCATAGGGACTCCCTTCCACAGAAAACTTAAAAGTCTTGTTTGCTTAATTTGGGATAAATATATCTTGTTAGATTTTGTGGCGCAAATGTTTTTCCCAAATTCGTCCGTCTCGGCGGAACCTGGAATCAGAATAGTTCAGTTTTTTCAGAAAGATAGACTGTCTTATTTCTGCACAGTCGAGTCTGGATCGGGCTTGGCGGGCCTGTCGTCGTCCATCAGGATTTCGTGCGCCGGGCCTTCCATGTCCTCGAACTGGCGGTGGTTGACCGACCAGATGAAGAACCAGGCGATGAGGCCGACGAGGACCAGGCCGAGGGGGATGAGCAGGAAAAGAATGTCCATTAACGAGACTGGGGCTGGGGCGCGAGGCGCGAGGCTGAAGCGTCCACGCCATCGGCGGCGCTCTGGAAATCGGTCAGGCGCAGCGCATTCAGCACCACCAGCAGCGAGCTCGCCGACATGCCGATGCCGGCAATCCAGGGAGTGACGTGCCCCAGGGCCGCCAGCGGGATGGCAATGAGGTTGTAGCCCAGCGCCCAGCCCAGGTTTTCGTAGATGATGCGGCGGGTCTTGCGCGCGATGGCGACGCCGTCGGCCAGCGCGGCCAGGCGCCCGCCCAGCATCACCATGTCGGCCGCGGCCTGGGCGACGTCGGTGCCTTCGCCCATGGCGATGGACACCTGGGCCTGCGCCAGCACGGGGGCATCGTTGATGCCGTCGCCGACCATGGCGACGACGCGGCCCTCGGCCTGCAGCGATTTGACATAAGCCAGCTTGTCGTCGGGCATGGCTTCGGCGCGCACCTGTTCGATGCCGAGCTTGCCGGCGACCGCGCTGGCCGCGGCCTGGTTGTCGCCGGAGAGGAGGTGCACGCGCACGCCCTGCGACTTCAGCATGGCGATCGCACGTGCGGCATCGGCACGCACCTCGTCACCCAGGTAGAGCCAGCCCAGCAGTCCGGACGGGCCGGCCAGGGCGAGGCGGGTGGCGGTCGGGTGCGGGGAGGCATCGGGCAGCGCGGCGCCGGCGAAGGCGGGCTTGCCGAGGCGATAGCGCTCGCCGTCGAGGCTGCCTTCCACGCCCTCGCCCGGGTGGTTTGCCGGCGACTCGGCACCTTGCACGGGGCCGGCCGCCTGCCTGATCGCCAGTGCGATGGGATGCTCGGACGCCGATTCCAGTGCGGCGGCGATCCGCAGGACCTCGTCCTTGCTGCGGCCCGCGACGGGTTCGACATCGAGCAGGCTCAGCTTGCCCAGGGTAAGGGTGCCGGTCTTGTCGAACACGATGTCGGTGGCCTGGGCCAGGGTTTCCAGCGCGTGGCCGCGCGTGGTCAGCAGGCCCAGTCGCGTCAGCCGTCCGGTGCCGGCGGTGAGCGCCGCCGGCGTGGCGAGGCCGAGGGCGCAGGGACAGGTGATGACCAGCAGCGAGACCGTGATCCACAGCACCCTGTCCGGATCGATTTGATACCACACGGCGGCGATGAGGACGGTGAACAGCAGCAGCAGGCCGACGAACCAGGAGGCGGCGCGGTCGGCCATGCGCCCGATGTGCGGCTTTTCGCTCTGCGCACGGTCCAGCAGGCGCACGATGGCCGAGAGGCGGGTTTCCTCGCCGGTTTTTTCCACGCGCATGACGAGCGGACTCTGCTGGTTGAGGGTGCCGCCGGTGAGCGTCGCGCCCGGCTGCTTGCCGCGCGGTTCCGGCTCCCCGGTCAGCATGGCCTCGACCACGCTGCTTTCGCCTTCGACCAGCACGCCATCGGCAGGGATGGTCTCGCCCGGCCTCACCAGCACATGGTCGCCGGGCGCCAACTGTGCGGCAGGCACGGTTTCTTCATTGCGCGCGGGCCAGTCCGGCAGGCGGGTCGCCACCGCGGGAATCAGCTTGACCAGTTCTTCCGCCGCCTGCGCGCTGCGGCGGCGTGCGTTGAGTTCGAGGAAGCGCCCGGTCAGCAGCAGGAAGATGAACATGTTGACCGAGTCGTAATACACCTCGCCCTGCTGCGTGACCGTGGCCCACACGCTGGCGGCGAAGGCCGAGCCCACGCCGAGCGACACTGGCACGTCCATGCCCAGCGTCCTGCGCCTGAAATCCTTCCAGGCGCCCTGGAAGAAGGGCCACGAGGAATAGAAGATCACCGGGATGGTGAGGATCAGGCTGGCCCAGCGCATCAAGGCCACGATGTCCGGCGTCATCTCGGACGGGTCGGCGGTGTAGGTGGGGATGGCGTACATCATCACCTGCATCATGCCAAGGCCGGCGATGGCGAGGCGCTTGATCGCGGTGTTGCGCTCCTTGCGGAAGATCTCGTCCTGCTTGCTGGCGTCGAAGGGGTGGGCGACGTAGCCGATTTCCTGGATCGCACGCAGGATGTCGGAGAGCTTGAGGCGGGTCGAATCCCAGCGCACGCGTGCGCGGCGGGTGGCGTAGTTGATGTCGACCGAGATCACCCCGGGCAGCTGCGAAAGGTGGCGCTCGTTCAGCCACACGCAGGCGGCGCAGACGATGTTCTCCAGGATCAGCGCCGCCTCGCGCACATTCTCCGGCTCGGTGCGCACGAAGCTCTGCTGGATCTCGGGCAGGTCGTAGAGGCCGAGCTTTTCCAGTTCGGCCACCGCGTCCTGCGGCGTGGGCGGCAGCGCGGTGCGGTGCTCGTAATAGGCTTCCTGGCCCGAGTCGATGATGGTCTGCGCCACCGCCTGGCAGCCGCGGCAGCAGGCCGGCTCGATATGCTGGCGATAGCTGATCGGGTAGTTCGCGCCCTCGGGTACCGGCAGTCCGCAGTGGAAGCAGCCCTGCGAGTCAAGGTCGGTTGGGGAGGATGTCGGGCCAGCCATTGCGCAAACAGGATGAGAAAGTCCTGATGTTAACAGTTGTCGCCGGATAAAATCGCCCCATGCTGCATTGGCTGCAACCAGACGAACCCTTTCCGCCGGTCGAATCGGCGCTCACCGAGCCCAACGGCCTGTTGTGCGCGGGCCTCGAGCTTTCGCCCGCGCGCGTCATCGAGGCGTATCGCCATGGCATCTTCCCCTGGTTCAATCCCGGCGAACCGGTGCTGTGGTGGAGCCCGGATCCGCGCATGGTCCTGGTGCCGGGCGAAGTGAAGGTCACGCGCTCGCTCAGGCAGCGCATCAGGCGCGGCGGCTATGAGATTCGCGTCGATACCCATTTCAGGGAAGTCATGCTGGCCTGCGCGGCGCCGCGCCAGGGCCAGTCCGGCACCTGGATCAGCCGGCCGATGCTGGAGGCCTACACGCGCCTGCACGAGCTGGGCCATGCGCACTCGGTGGAAACCTGGATGGACGGCGAACTCGTCGGCGGCCTTTACGGCATGGCCATCGGCCGCATGTTCTACGGCGAATCCATGTTCTCGCGCCGCACCGATGCCTCCAAGCTGGCACTGGTGCATTTGTGCCGCCAACTCGAGGCCTGGGGCTTCGGCCTCATCGACTGCCAGATGGAAACCGCCCACCTTGCCTCGATGGGGGCGAGGCCGGTCCCGCGCCAGGACTTTCTCGGCGAGATGAAACGCTTGATAGAATTGGAAGCGGTACCGGCTCCCTGGCGCTTTGACATTCGCGATGTACCCTTCTGAACCGCCGTTCCTGCGCATCCAGTTCTATCTGACCGCGCCTTATCCTTGCAGCTACCTGGAGGGCCGGGAGGCGCGCTCGCAGGTCGCCGCGCCCGCGCATCTCATCGGGCAGACGGCCTACAGCCAGCTGATCCGGGAGGGCTTCCGCCGCAGCGGGCACTACACCTATCGTCCGCATTGCTATGGCTGCAAACTGTGCGTGCCGGTCAGGATCGAAGTCGGCGGCTTCCGGCCCAACCGCTCGCAGCGGCGCAATTTTCGTCACAACCAGTCGCTTGCCGCCAGCATCCTGCCGCTGGAATTCCGCGACGAACACTACGAGCTGTACCGGCGCTACCAGCGCGCACGCCATACCGGCGGCGGCATGGACCTCGACGACAGCGAGCAATACATGCAATTCCTGCTCTCCAGCCAGGTCGATACCTCGCTGGTGGAGTTCCGCGATGCCGGCAGGCTGGTGATGGTCGCGGTTGTCGATCGCGTCGAGGACGGCCTGTCCGCGGTCTACACCTTCTTCGACCCCGAACTGGAGCGGCGCGGGTTCGGCACCTATGCCGTGCTCTGGCAGATCGAACTCGCGCGCAGGCTGGAATTGCCCTATCTCTACCTGGGCTACTGGATCAAGGAGTCGGGCAAGATGGCTTACAAATCCAATTTCAAGCCGCTGCAGGGACTGGTCGAGGGCCGGTGGACGGAAATCGAATGAGGGGACGGGCTTGCCGGCTGTGGCTGATGTGCCTGCTGGGGCCCTTGCTGCTGGCCGGCTGCGCATCCACGGCCAGCGATCCGCGCGCACGCCAGCCCATGCAGGGGTTCGTGCCCTTGCCGGAGGACAGCCGGGTGTGGGTCGAGCAGGGGGCCGAGGAATACGGTCGCCGGGTGTCGGCAAGGCTCGACGCTGCGATTGCCAAGGTCGAGGCCGCGCATTTCCTGCCCTTTGCCAGGTCTCCCAGAGTGTACGTATGCGCCAGCGAAAGCTGTTTCAGGCGCCATGTCCTGACGCCGCGGCTGTCCGCTGCCGTGATACCGGACAATCGGCTGATTCTTTCGCCCAAGCTCGACGGCAGGGAAAGCTGGCGGCTGCAAAACCTGCTGGTGCATGAATTGGCCCACCTGCACCTGGGCCAGCGCGTCGGCCATTACCACTACAACATTCCGGTCTGGTTCCATGAAGGCTGGGCCTCGCTCACGGCAGATGGCGGCGGCGCCGAGTTCGCCACCGACGAACAGGCGCTGGCGGCCGCGCATGCGGGCAAGCGCATCGACCTCACCGCGCGCGACGTGCCGGACAGGCGGCACCGGGCCAGCGCATTCGATCTCGACATCCATGTGTTCTACCGCCAGGCCATGCTGATGGTGGCTCACCTCAAGACAACGGACCCCGCCGGTTTTCGCCGGCTGGCGCTGGCGCTGCAGGACAACCAGGATTTCGAAATCGCTTTCTGGAGCATCTTTGGCGCAGGGCCGGACCGCATTCTGGCCGACGCGCTGCAAACTTTTCCGCAATCCGGCGATAATAGGGCGGCTGCCCCTTCGCAACCCTGAGCATGAAAAACTACCTTGATCTCCTGCGCCACGTGCGCGACAACGGCGTGCGGAAATCCGACCGAACCGGCACCGGCACCGTCTCCGTGTTCGGCTACCAGATGCGCTTCGATCTTGCGCAGGGCTTTCCGCTGGTGACCACCAAGAAGTGCCACCTGCGCTCCATCATCCACGAGCTGCTGTGGTTCCTGCAGGGCGACACCAACATCAGGTACCTGAAGGACAACGGCGTGTCCATCTGGGATGAGTGGGCCGACGAGGCGGGCAATCTTGGGCCGGTATATGGCTATCAGTGGCGTTCCTGGCCGGCACCCGACGGCCGCCACATTGATCAAATTCAGCGCGTGCTCGACGATCTTAAAAACAATCCGGATTCGCGCCGCATCATCGTCTCGGCCTGGAACGTGGCTGACCTCGACAAGATGGCGCTGGCGCCTTGCCATGCCTTCTTCCAGTTCTACGTCGCCGACGGCAAACTGTCCTGCCAGCTCTACCAGCGCAGCGCTGATTTGTTTTTGGGCGTGCCCTTCAACATCGCGAGCTACGCGCTGCTGACCATGATGGTGGCGCAGGTGACGGGTCTCAAGCCCGGCGATTTCGTGCACACCCTGGGCGATGCGCACATCTACTCGAATCACTTCGATCAGGTCAACGAGCAGCTCTCGCGCGAGCCGCGCCCGCTGCCGACCATGAATATCAACCCCGAGGTGAAGGACTTGTTTGCCTTCAGGTTCGAGGACTTCACGCTGGCGGGCTACGACCCGCATCCGGCAATTAAAGCCCCCGTCGCGGTTTGATGCCTGGAATACGTCATTGCGAGGAGGCGTAGCCGACGCGGCAATCCAGGAAGTGAAGATCAATAACGAGAAAACATGAGTCCAAGCAAACCTCGCATCAGCATCATTTCCGCCCTGGCCAGAAACCGCACCATCGGCATCGACAACACCCTGCCGTGGCGGCTGCCGGAGGACCTCAAGTACTTCAAGGCGCTGACCCTGGGACATCACATCCTCATGGGACGCAAGACCTACGAGTCCATCGGCAAGCCCCTGCCGGGCCGTACCACGGTAATCATCACGCGCGGCAACTTCCCCGCGCCCGAGGGCGTGAAAATCGCGCACTCGCTGCAGGAAGCCATCGACATTTGCGGCGCGGACGAGGAAATATTCTTCGTCGGCGGCGCCGATCTCTACGGCCAGGCGCTGCCGCTGGCCGACCGCCTCTATCTCACCGAAATCCAGGCCGATGTCGAAGGCGACGCCTGGTTTCCCGACTACGACCGCGCAGACTGGCGCGAAGTCAGCCGCGACAGGCGCAGCGACGAAGCGAACCGGCTCGAATACCATTTCGTCGTTTACGATCGCGCATAAAAAAGGCGGGGCTTGCGCCCCGCCAGTTTTGTCAGCCAGCCAAAATCAACTGAGCATTTCCGCCCAGATGTTCTGCGCCCAGGACTCGGCATAGGCATGGTTGGCCGCGTCGCCCTGCGGGGTGGCACCGCCGCCGCCCGGATCGACGTACGACTTCTTCTCGGCGTCGTAGCGGTAGACGTTGGCGACATGGCCGCCGGTGGTGTCCGAAGTGTCGGAATAGCAGGTATTCGCCATCACCGGCACGGCTTCGGGCTGGCGGCCGGCCAGCAGTTCGACGATGGCTGCCGCACAGACCTTGGCGTGGTTGGTCGCCATGTGGCCTGACTTGGGCAGGGCCGCGGATACGGAATCGCCGATGATATGCACGTTGGGCACGGCAGCCGACTCGAAGGTGGTGAAGTTGACCGTGCACCAGTTGCCGCTGGCGTCATTGCGCGCGCCGGCCATGGCGCACAATTCGCCTGCACGCTGGCGCGGCACCACGTTCATGACGTCGGCCTTGATGTCGTCGAACTCGGTCGACACGATCATGCGGCTGCCGTCCACGCCTGTCACGGCATTGGTGCCGCGGTAATCGATCATGCCCGGGTAGAAGGTGTTCCAGGCCCAGGTGAACAGCGGCTTTTTCGACACGATGTCCGGGTTGCTGTCGAGCACGATGATCTTGGACTTGGGCTTGTGCTTCTTCAGGTAGTTGGCCACCAGCGAGATGCGCTCGTAGGGTCCGGGCGGGCAGCGATAGGGCGTGCCGGGGATGCCCATGACGAACACGCCGCCGTCGGCCATGGACTCGAGCTGCTTTCTCAGCAGCGCAGTCTGCGGGCCAGCCTTCCATGCGTGCACCACCTTGCCTGCGGCCTCGGCTTCCTGGAAGCCCTTGACGGTGTCGGTGCGGACGTCGATGCCGGGGGCCAGCACCAGGCGGTCGTAGCCGAACGTCTTGCCGCCCTTGGTGGTGACGGTACGCTTGGCGGGGTCGATGGCGACGACCATGTCCTTCACCATCTTGATGCCGTGCTTGGACAGGTTGTCGTAGCTGTGGGTCAGGTAATCCATGTTGCGCAGGCCGCCGATCACCAGGTTGGAGCGGGGGCAGGACACGAACTTGTCGTTCGGCTCGATCAGGGTGACCTCGATGTTGGGGCCCCATTTGCGCAGATACTTGGCACAGGTAGCGCCGCCGAAGCCTGCGCCGACCACGACGACCTTGGGGGCAGCGCCGGAAGCAGTGGTGGCGCAGCCTGCGATGAGGGCGCTCGCTGCACCGGCGCCGGACACTTTCAGAAAATCACGACGGGTAATGCTCATAATTCAGCTCTCCTTGTGTGTCCGGTTTATTTGAGTTTGGAGAAGTATTCGCCCATCAGCGCATACTCGGCATCGGTATAGCCTTTGGCATGGCGATGCATGACGGAAGCGGGGCGGGCGCCGGATTTGAAATTCTGCATGGACGTCACGAAATAGCCCTTTTCGAGACCAGCGAGGCTTGGGATCGCACCCTTGCTCTTGCCGCCCGGCCCGTGGCACGACATGCAGGAAGAGGCCAGCAGTTCGCCGCGGTCCACGGCAAACGCGTTTGCGCTGAGCAGCGCAGCGCTGGCGGCAAGCAGGATGAGTATCTTGTGCATAAGACTTCTCCGATTCTGAGTGTTTGAAGTTGGTCGGCTCAGGCTTCTCCCGGTGTCCTCGGGGGGTAAAGCCAAACAGGATCACCCCATCCGGAATGGTCCATGAAGACTATTTTTAATGGCTATTCATTCGAATGTCCAACAGCAAAGGCTTATATGCTTCGGTCATTCGGATAATTAAATCCGGTTGTTTCCTCTTTCTATCAGGCCTTTGCGCCCATTTGCAGGGCGCGTCGTGCTGTTTCTTCGAGAGCGTTTTTCTGTTCCGGAGCATCAGGGTTCGACGGGAGCCAGCCGCCGAGATTGGCCAGCGCAATGCCGCCCAGCGCGTCGATCCAGAGCGGGGACTCGTTGAGGGCGGGGATGTAGCTGTAACTTTTCCCGCCGGCATTGAGGAAAGTCTCCTTGCCCTCAATGGCGATTTCCTCCAGGGTTTCCAGGCAGTCGGCGGTGAAGCCGGGGCAAATCGACTGAACGTGCTGAACGCCCTGTTGCGGCAGTTCGCGCAAGGTCTTGTCGGTATAGGGCTGCAGCCACTCGGCGCGGCCGAAGCGAGACTGGAAGGTGAGGCGGTACTGGTTCTCGGCAAGTCCCAGCGCCTCGGCCAGCAGGCGCCCGGTCTTCTGGCATTCGCAGTGGTAAGGGTCGCCCTTTTCCAGGGTGTAGCGCGGCAGGCCGTGGAAACTCATGAGCAATACGTCGGGGCGCCCGTTCTGCTGCCAGTAGGCGCGCACGTTGGCGGCCAGGGCGCGGATGTAGCCGGGGTCGTCATGGTAGTGGCGCACGCTGCGGATCGCCGGTGCGTTGCGCATTTTTTGCAAATGGGCAAAGGCGACATCGTTGGCGGTGGCGGTGGTGGAGGCTGCGTATTGCGGGTACATGGGCAGGAGCAGGATGCGGTCGCAACCCGCGGCCTTCAGTTTGTCGATCCCCTCGGCGATCGAAGGCGTGCCGTAGCGCATGGCGTATTCGACCGGCAGGTTCTGCCCGGTATTTTCGCCCAGCCAGCCTTTCAGTAGCTTCGCCTGCCGTTCAGTATGGACCCTCAGCGGCGAGCCTTCCTTCATCCAGATGGCGGCGTACTTGGCGGCGGATTTCTTCGGCCGCGTGTTGAGGATGATGCCGTTGAGAATCAGCCACCAGAGCGGGCGCGGGATTTCCACCACGCGAGGATCGGAAAGAAATTCCTTCAGGTAGCGCCTGAGTGCGGGCGCAGTGGGCTCGTCCGGCGTGCCCAGGTTGATCATCAGGACCCCGGGCCGGGTGGCCGTGCCATGCCGGTAATCCGGCTCTTTGAGATATTTCATCTAGTGGTAGGAGAGGGCGTTGGACAGCAGCCGCGCGGTGACATCGACGATCGGGATCACGCGCTCGTAGGCCATGCGCGTGGGGCCGACCACGCCGAGCGTGCCGACTACCTGGCCGTCGACCTCGTAGGGCGCGGTAACCAGGCTGCATTCGTCCAGCGGCAGCGTGTCGGATTCGCCGCCGATGAAGATCTGCACGCCCTGCGCCGCGCGCGATTGCTCCAGCAGTTGCAGCAGTGCGGTTTTCTGCTCGAAAGCGTCGAACAGCCGGCGCAGGTTCTGCATGTTGGCGGAAAGGTCCTGCACGTCGAGCAGTTTGCGGCTGCCGGAAACCATTACTGCCTCGCGCTGGCCGTCCAGGGCTTCGGAGCCGGCGTTGACCGCAGCCGTCATCAGCGCCTGCATGTCGTCGCGCATGCGGCCGAGCTCGGCCTTGAGGCTGGCACGCATCTCGTCGAAAGTGCGGCCGGCAAAATGCCGGTTGAAGTAGTTGGCCGACTCGGTGAGCTGCGACGGGCTGAATGCATGATCCGTCAGGATGACGCGGTTTTCCACCTCGCCTTCCTGGGTGACGATGATCAGCAGCACGCGCTTTTCCGACAGGCTCAGGAACTCGATCTGGCGGCAGGCAGGGTTGCGCCGAGGTGTCATCACCAGGCCGGCGAAATGGGTCAGTTCGGACAGAAGATTGGACGCGGTGGACAGCAGTTTCTGCGGGTCGTCAGGCGCGAGCTGGCGTTGCATTTCGCCGAGCGCATTCTGTTCCAGCGGCCGTACCGTGAGCAGGGTGTCGACGAAGAAGCGGTAGCCGCGCGGCGTGGGCACGCGCCCGGCTGAAGTGTGCGGGCTGGTGACGAAGCCCATCTCCTCGAGATCGGCCATGATGTTGCGGATGCTGGCCGGCGAAAGATCGAGCCCGACGTGGCGGGCGAGCGTGCGCGAACCCACCGGTTCGCCCTCGGCGATGTGGCGTTCGATCAGGGTTTTCAGCAGGATGCGTGCGCGCTCGGTCAGCATGTCGTCGATCAGGTCTTTGCCATACTCAAGTACGGGTTCCAAACGATTTTACAACCGTATAATGGGGGGCATGCCGCAATCTTTCAAAAAAGTCGCCCTCGTTGGCAAATACGACAATCTCGCCCTGGCGGAATCGGTCGAGCGTCTGGCCGACTTTCTTGCGGGGCATGGCTACGAGGTCATTTTGGCGCGGCAGACGGCCAAGACCCTCGACCAGCCGCGCTACCGGCAGGCAAACCTGACTGAACTGCCGGGCATGGCCGAAGTGGTGATCGTGCTCGGCGGCGACGGCACCATGCTTTCCATCGCCCGCGCCCTGGCGCCGTATCCGGTGCCGCTGATCGGCGTCAACCAGGGCCGCCTGGGTTTCCTTACCGACATCACCGTGGGCAACATGGAGGCCGAACTGGCACGCATGCTGGCCGGCGAGTATGACGCCGAGGAGCGCGTGCTGCTCACCGCCTCGCTCGAGCGCGAGGACGGCACCCACAACGAGGGTTCGGCCTTCAACGACGTGGTGGTGAGCAAGGCCGGCACCGGGCGCCTGATCGAGTTCGAAGTCATCATCGACAACGAGTACGTCTACACCCAGCGTTCGGACGGCCTGGTCGTCGCCACGCCCACGGGCTCCACTGCCTACGCCATGTCCGCGGGCGGCCCCATTCTCTACCCCACGCTGGAAGCCATCGCGCTGGTACCGATCTGCCCGCATACCCTGTCGGCGCGGCCGATCGTGGTGAGCAGCCAGTCGCGCGTGGACATCATCATCCACCACGCCGACGATGCGCGCGTGCATTTCGACGGCCAGAACTATTTCGACCTGCAAAAGGGCGACAAGGTCAGCATCTGCCGCGTGCCCTACAACGTCACGTTGCTGCATCCCAAGCACTACAGCTATTACGACACCCTGCGCCAGAAGCTGCACTGGGGCAAGCAAATCTGATGCTGCGATCCTTGTCCATCCGCGATTTTGTGCTGGTCGAATCGCTGGACCTGGATTTCGCGCCGGGCATGACCGTGCTCACCGGCGAGACCGGCGCCGGAAAATCCATACTCGTCGGTGCGCTTTCGCTGGTGCTGGGTGATCGCGCCGAGTCGGGCGTGGTGCGCCATGGCGCCAGACGCGCGGAAATCAGTGCCGAATTCGCGCTGGAGAACCTGCCTTCCGTACAGGCCTGGTTGATCCAGAATGGCCTCGATGCGGAACAAGACTGCCTGCTGCGCAGGACCGTCGAGGCGGAAGGCCGCAGCCGTGCCTTCATCAACGGTTCATCGGTGACCTTGGCGCAACTGAAGGAACTGGGCGAGCAACTGGTCGATATCCATGGCCAGCACGCCCACCACGCGCTGCTGAAGGCCGGGGTGCAGCGCGGACTGCTGGATGAGTTCGCCGGCGCGCATACGGAAGCCGCCGTGACCGCGCAAGCATGGCAGGCCTGGCAGGCGGCGAAGAAAACGCTGCAGGCAGCCCGTGAAGAAGCCGGCGTGCGCCTGCTGGAAAGGGAAGGACTGGAAGCCGCGCTGGCCGAAGTCGGTCCCGCGCTCGACGACCTGCGCGCCTGGGACGAGATGCAGTCCGAACATGGGCGCCAGGCCCACATGTCGAGCCTGATCGAAACCAGCGCACAGTTGCTGGCCGGCCTGGAAGACGAGGAAGATGGCGTGTTGCGCCGTCTTGGGCGCCTGCATGGCCTGATGCAGGACATGCTGGAAAAGGACGCCAGCCTTGCCGAGGAACGTGCATTGCTGGAAGCCGCGCTCAGCGATCTGGAAGAAACGCGCCACGGCCTCAGGCGCTATGCCGACCGCCTGAGCCTCGATCCGGAAAGGCTGGCGGAACTCGACCGGCGCATGGCCGAGGTCCATCGCCTGTCGCGCAAGCACAGGCTGAGCCCTGCCGAACTGCTTGAGCGTCATGCCGAATGGCTCCGCCGGCTCGAACAGCTTGCCGCAGAAGACGACATCGAAGCCCTGCAGGCCGAAGTCGTGCGCGCGGAAAAGACCTGCCTTGCCAGTGCCGGGAAGTTGTCCGAGAAGCGCCGGCGGGCGGCACAGGCCCTGTCGAAAACGGTCAGCCTGGCCATGGCTGACCTGTCCCTGGCCGATGGCCGTTTCGAGGTCAGGCTCGTCGCCTGCGAGCCCCACGCGCACGGTCAGGAGGAAATCTTTTTCCTGGTGGCCAGCCATGCCACGCTGGCGCCCGGTCCGCTCGACAAGGTGGCTTCGGGCGGAGAACTCTCGCGCATCAGCCTGGCCATCCAGACGGCCTTGTCAGGGCAGGCCGGGGTGCCCTCGCTGATTTTCGACGAGGTCGATGTCGGCATCGGCGGCGCCGTGGCCGAGGCCGTGGGGAGGAGGCTGGCGCAGCTTGCCCGGAGCCGGCAGGTACTGGTCGTCACCCATCTGCCCCAGGTCGCCGCCTGCGGCAGTCAGCATTTGCGGGTCAGCAAGCTTGCCGGCGACGACAAGGTCGTCAGTCAGGTGATGCCGCTGGGCGGCGAGGAGCGGGTGATGGAAATCGCCCGCATGCTGGGCGGCCAGGAAATCACCGAGACCACGCTCAAGCATGCGCGCGAGATGCTGGAAACGGTCGGCTCTGCCAAAAATACCGGCAGCCGCAAAAAAACCGCGTAAGCCGTTTACACGGAGGTATCTGGGGGAAACAGAGGAATTGGAAGCGGCAAGCCTTCCTCTGCGCCCTCTGTTTTCCCTGTGTCGATCAGTATTCCAGTTAACCAGCGTTATTTCTTGGTGCGGTGGGGGCAGGGGTTTTTGCTGCAGTCCACGTAGATTTGCAGGGAATGGTCGTGGATGGTGAAGCCCCGCGACTCGGCGATTCTTTTCTGGCGCTTTTCGATTTCCTCGTCGTAGAACTCTTCCACCCGACCGCACTGCATGCAGACCAGGTGGTCGTGGTGCTCGCCTTCGTTGAGTTCGAACACCGCCTTGTCGCTGTCGAAATGGTGGCGCATCAGCAATCCCGCCTGCTCGAACTGGGTCAGCACGCGGTAGACCGTGGCGAGGCCGATGTCCTGGCCTTCGTCCTTGAGCAGGGAGTAGACCTCTTCCGCCGTCATGTGGCGCTTGCTGCTGTGCTCGAACAGGTCAAGAATCTTCAGTCGGGGCAAGGTGGCTTTGAGCCCGATGCTCTTGAGGTCGTCGGGATGACTCATGCGTGACTCCGGAATCATGTGTGAAACTCAGTTATGATAACGCTTTTGCGACTTCTGCCTGGAGTAGATAGTTGAAAGTCCTGCTTCTCGTCCCGCTTGCCCTTGCCGTGGCGGCGTGCTCTTCGGTCAATGTGCCGCTCTCGCCCTATCGCATCGACGTGCAGCAGGGTAATGCCCTGGAACAGGAGTCGGTCGCAAAACTCAAGCCAGGACTCACCCGTTCGCAAGTGCGCTTTCTGCTCGGCACGCCGCTTCTGGTCGATCCCTTTCACGGCAACCGCTGGGACTATGTCTACAACTTCCGCAAGGCCGGCAAGCTGGCCGAGGAGCGGCGCCTGGCCCTGTTCTTCGACGGCGACGTGCTGGCGCGCATCGAGGCGGAAGGCCTGACGCTCAGGAACGAGCAGCCTGAGGTCCGGCCTGCTCCGCCTGAACAATCTGCGCAAACGGCAATCGAGCAACCCAGGCCTGAGGCGGCGCCCGTCGCCGTGGCGCTGCCGCTCGAGAATGCGGGGCCGCTGCAGCCGGTGGCCGTGCCACCCTCCGAACCGCCGGCAGGCACGGCCGCACCGGCGTCGGCACAGCCATCGGCAGCGACCACCGAAAGTGTGCAGCCTGCCCAGAGCGCGCCTGTTGCCGCTGCGGCGGCGACCGATATCAAACCGGCCGAAGTCAAGCCGGCCGAGCTTGCGCGGGCGACAGACCGGAGCGATGCCGGGGGTGTGCGCAGCCTCGAACAGACTTCCATCGTGCCTCCGCTTGGCCCGGAAGGCACGCAGAGCGCGCAGGCGCAGCCGAAACCCGCCGCGACGGCCAGCACGCCGACCCCTCCCGAGCCAGTGGCCCTGCAGGCCGAAGCCAACGTGGAGGCGATCAAGCCGGATGTCATGCCGGAATTCCCCGGCATCGCCTCGCCGGATGCCGAGATCATGGCCGCGCTCAATGCCTGGGCCGATGCCTGGCGCTCCCGCGATGAGGAATCCTATCTTGCCGCCTACGCACCCAGTTTCCGTCCGGAAGGCGGACAGACCCGCGAGCAATGGGAGAAACGCCGCCGTCTGTTGCTGGGCATTTCACGCAATATCGACCTGCAGATCGATGGCGTCGCTGCCGGGGTCGTGGGCGTGGACCGGGCAGAAGTCAGCTTCAGGCAGTATTACCGCTCCGATACCTACCGTGATGCCGTCGTCAAGCTGCTGAAGTTCGTGCGCGTGGACAATCGCTGGCTGATCGAGGAAGAAAAGGTCCTCGCACCGATCAGGGGTAACCCGTGAGCGCGCTCAGGACCGTCGTCGCCGGGGTCTCCGGCCGCATGGGCCGCGCCCTGCTGGAAGCGGTCGCGGCTGATCCGGGCTGCGTGCTGCACGGCGCCCTCGACCGCAGTGGCAGTACGGCGGTGGGTCAGGATGCGGGCATCTACACGGGCGGCCATGCCGGCGTCGCGATTTCCGACCAGACCGCGCCGGCGCTTGCGGACGCCGATGTGCTGGTGGACTTCACCCGCCCTGAAGCCACGCTTGCCTATCTTGACGCCTGCCGCAAGGCCGGTGTGAATCTGGTTATCGGCACCACCGGCTTCGATCCCGCCGGCAAGGCCGCCATCGAAGCTGCAGCGCAGCACATCGGCATCGTCCTTGCCCCCAATTTCAGCGTGGGCGTGAACCTGCTCATGCAGCTTGCCGAAACGGCGGCACGGGTGTTGAACGAAGGTTACGACATCGAGATCGTCGAAGCCCATCACCGCCACAAGGTCGATGCACCGTCCGGCACTGCGCTGGGTATCGGCCAATCGGTGGCCGGCGCGCTCGGGCGCGATCTCAAGACCTGCGCGGTGTATGGCCGCGAGGGCGTGACCGGCGAGCGTCAGCCGGACACCATCGGCTTTGCCACCGTGCGCGGCGGCGACATCGTCGGCGACCACACTTTGCTGTTTGCCGGCATTGGCGAGCGTGTCGAACTCACCCACAAGGCCAGCAGTCGCGCCACCTTCGCCCAAGGTGCGCTCAGGGCGGCAAAATGGCTGCAGGGCAGGGGACCTGGCCTGTATGACATGCGCGACGTCCTGGGCCTGAAATGATTTCTGTGTAACAAGGTTTTGCAATGAACAAAGTCAAGGTTTACAGCACCGGCACCTGTCCCATCTGCGTCAAGGCCAAGGCCTTCCTCGACAAGCGCGGCATCGGCTACGACGAGGTGCGCATTGATCTCGACCGCGAGGCGATGCGGGAGTTTTCCGTGGTGACCAATGGCGCGCGCACCGTGCCGCAGATCGTGGTCGACGGAAAGTGCATCGGCGGCTTCACCGAACTTACCGAACTGCACATGGATGGCGGGCTCGACCATCTAATTCCCTGATTTTCGCCAAGAAAACGGCGCGCCTGCGTTGCCCTAACACGGCGCGCACGCTATAATTCTCACTCAATTCGGGCAGGCCGCTTAAAACCGCTCCCGCCCCGCCTCACACACCCTGCAAAATTTTTGGAGTTCCCTGTGCCCAAGGCCCAGCCCGCCCTTCTTGCGCTTGCCGACGGCTCGGTGTTTCGCGGACTTTCCATCGGCGCCGACGGCATCACGACCGGCGAGGTGGTGTTCAATACCGCGCTCACCGGGTATCAGGAAATACTGACCGACCCCTCCTATACCCGCCAGATCGTCACCCTGACTTATCCGCACATCGGCAGCTACGGGGTGAACCCCGAAGATGTCGAGGCCGACCGCCCCTATGCCGCCGGCCTGGTGGTGCGCGACGTGCCGAGGTTGCATTCCAACTTCCGCGCCAATCAGTCGCTGGGTGAATATCTGGCCGCCAACAACATCGTCGCCATCGCCGACATCGATACCCGCCGCCTTACCCGCATCCTGCGCGAAAAGGGTGCGCAGAACGGCTGCATCATGGCCGGTCGCATCGACGAGGCGGAAGCCTTGGCCGGCGCTCGCGCCTTCCCTGGCCTGGCCGGCATGGATCTCGCGCAGGTGGTGACCACGCCGCAGAAATACGAATGGAACGAAGGCGAGTGGAAGCTCGGCGAGGGCTACGTGACGCCCGCGCAAGGGAAATTCCATGTCGTCGCCTACGACTATGGCGTCAAGCGCAACATCCTGCGCATGCTCGCCTCGCGCGGCTGCCGTCTCACCGTGGTGCCGGCCAAGACCCCGGCATCCGAGGTGCTGGCGATGAGCCCGGACGGCGTGTTCTTTTCCAACGGTCCCGGCGACCCGGAACCCTGCGACTACGCCATCCAGGCCATCCGCGACATCATCGACAGCAAGACGCCGATGTTCGGCATCTGCCTCGGCCACCAGCTGCTGGGCCTGGCTTCCGGCGCCAGAACCGTGAAGATGAAATTCGGCCACCATGGCGCCAACCATCCGGTGAAAGACCTGGAAAGCGGGCGCGTGGCGATCACCAGCCAGAACCACGGCTTCGCGGTCGATGCCTCGACCCTGCCGTCCAACCTCAAGCCCACTCATGTCTCGCTGTTCGACAACAGCCTGCAGGGCATCGCCCGCACCGATGCGCCGGCCTTTTCCTTCCAGGGTCACCCGGAAGCGAGCCCGGGTCCGCACGACGTCGGTTACTTGTTCGACCGCTTCGTGTCGATGATGGAAGAGAAGTCCCGCTGATATGCCGAAAAGAACAGACATCCACAGCATCCTCATCATCGGCGCCGGCCCCATCATCATCGGCCAGGCGTGCGAGTTCGACTATTCCGGCGCGCAGGCCTGCAAGGCGCTGAAGGAAGAGGGCTACAAGGTCATCCTGGTCAACTCCAACCCGGCGACCATCATGACCGACCCCGACATGGCGGACGTGACCTACATCGAGCCCATCACCTGGCAGGTGGTGGCGAAGATCATCGAGAAGGAGCGCCCCGACGCGCTGCTGCCGACCATGGGCGGCCAGACCGCGCTCAACTGCGCGCTCGACCTCGCCAAGCACGGCGTGCTCGACAAGTTCAACGTCGAGATGATCGGCGCCAAGAAGGAAGCCATCGACAAGGCCGAGGACCGCGAGAAGTTCAAGCAGGCCATGACCAGGATCGGCCTCGGCTCGGCGCGCTCCGGCATCGCCCACAGCATGGAAGAGGCCAAGCAGGTGCAGGCCGGCCTCGGTTTCCCGGTCATCATCCGGCCGTCCTTCACCATGGGCGGCACCGGCGGCGGCATCGCCTACCACATGGAGGAGTTCGTCGAGATCTGCACCCGCGGCCTGGAAGCGTCGCCGACGAACGAACTGCTGATCGAGGAGTCCCTGATCGGCTGGAAAGAATACGAGATGGAGGTGGTGCGCGACTGCAAGGACAACTGCATCATCATCTGCTCGATCGAAAACTTCGACCCCATGGGCGTGCATACCGGCGACTCCATCACCGTTGCGCCGGCGCAGACGCTGACCGACAAGGAATACCAGATCATGCGCGACGCCTCGCTGGCGGTTTTGCGCGAGATCGGCGTCGATACCGGCGGCTCCAACGTGCAGTTTTCCGTCAATCCGGCCGACGGCCGCATGGTGGTGATCGAGATGAACCCGCGCGTGTCGCGTTCATCGGCGCTGGCGTCGAAGGCCACCGGTTTTCCCATCGCCAAGGTGGCGGCCAAGCTGGCGGTCGGCTACACGCTTGACGAGCTGGCCAACGACATCACCGGCGGCGCCACGCCGGCCTCGTTCGAGCCCTCGATCGACTACGTGGTGACCAAGATTCCGCGCTTCGCCTTCGAGAAATTCCCGCATGCCAACAGCCGTCTCACCACGCAGATGAAGTCGGTGGGCGAGGTCATGGCGATCGGCCGCACCTTCCAGGAATCGCTGCAGAAGGCGCTGCGCGGACTCGAAGTCGGCGCCGACGGACTGGACGAGAAGACCGCCGACAAGGACAGCATCGAGGCCGAACTCGGCGATCCGGGCGCCGAACGCATCTGGTACGTGGCCGACGCCTTCCGCATCGGCATGAGCCTGGAAGAGATTCATCAGCTCACGCACATCGATCCCTGGTTCCTGCACATGATCCAGGAAATCGTCCAGACCGAAAACGACCTCAAGTCGAAAAAGCTGGCCGAACTGGACAAGGACACGCTGTGGCGCCTGAAGCGCATGGGCTTCTCCGATCGACGCCTCGCGAAGCTGCTCGATACCGACCAGCACACTGTGCGCGCCCGCCGCCATGAACTGGGCGTGCATCCGGTGTACAAGCGTGTCGATACCTGCGCCGCCGAGTTCGCCACGCCCACGGCCTACATGTACTCGACCTACGAGGAAGAGTGCGAAGCCAATCCCACCGACCGCAAGAAGATCATGGTGCTGGGCGGCGGACCGAACCGCATCGGTCAGGGCATCGAATTCGACTATTGCTGCGTGCATGCCGCCTTCGCCATGAAGGAAGACGGTTATGAAACCATCATGGTCAACTGCAACCCGGAGACCGTGTCTACCGACTACGATACTTCCGACCGTCTGTACTTCGAGCCGCTGACCCTGGAAGACGTGCTGGAAGTGGTGCGCATCGAAAAGCCGGTCGGCGTGATCGTGCAGTATGGCGGCCAGACGCCGCTCAAGCTGGCACGCGACCTGGAGAAGAACGGCGTGCCCATCATCGGCACCACGCCGGACATGATCGACGCCGCCGAGGACCGCGAGCGCTTCCAGCAGATGCTGCACAAGCTGGGGCTCAAGCAGCCGCCCAACCGCACCGCGCGTACCGAAGAGGACGCCATCCGTCTGGCCGAGGAGATCGGCTATCCGCTGGTGGTGCGGCCGTCCTACGTGCTGGGCGGGCGCGCCATGGAAATCGTGCGCGAAGAGGCAGACCTCAAGCGCTACATGACCGAAGCGGTCAAGGTGTCCAACGATTCGCCCGTGCTGCTCGACCGCTTCCTCGACGATGCGATTGAAGTGGATGTGGATGCGCTGTCCGACGGCAAGGATGTGCTGATCGGCGGCATCATGCAGCACATCGAGCAGGCCGGCGTGCACTCGGGCGATTCCGCCTGTTCGCTGCCGCCCTACAGCCTGAGCAAGGGGACCCAGGACCAGTTGCGCGCCCAGACCGTGGCCATGGCCAGGGCCTTGAACGTGGTGGGCCTGATGAACGTGCAGTTCGCCATCCAGGGCGACACCATTTACGTGCTGGAAGTGAACCCGCGCGCCTCGCGCACCGTGCCTTTCGTTTCCAAGGCCATCGGCGCGCCGCTGGCCAAGGTCGCCGCACGCTGCATGGCAGGCCAGTCGCTGGCCAGCCAGAACATGCTGCACGAGCGCATCCCGCCGTACTACTCGGTGAAGGAGGCAGTGTTTCCGTTCCGCAAGTTCCCCGGCGTCGACCCCATGCTGGGGCCGGAGATGAAATCCACCGGCGAGGTCATGGGCGTGGGCGCGAGCTTCGCCGAGGCCTTCGTCAAGTCGCAGATCGGCACGGGCGAAACCCTGCCGTCCAAGGGCAAGGTGTTCATCAGCGTGCGTACCCAGGACAGGCCGCAGGCGGCGGAACTGGCGCGCGGTTTCCATGAGCTGGGTTTTGCCGTGCTGGCCACACGCGGCACCGGCCAGGCCATTGCCGATTCCGGCACTCCGGTGACCATCGTCAACAAGGTGACGGAAGGCCGCCCCAATATCGTCGACATGATCAAAAACAACGAAGTCAGCCTGATCATCAACGTGGTGGACGACAAGCGCGCGGTGAAGGATTCCTACTCCATCCGTGCCGAGGCCTTGTCGCGCCGCGTGGCCTATTTCACCACCCTGGCCGGCGCCCGCGCCGCCTGCGTGGGCATGGGCCACTCGCAGGAATTGCAGGTTTATCCCCTGCAGGCGCTCCACCAGAACATGCAGTAGTAAGGAACAGACCAGTGAGCAAGATACCTTTGACCGTGACCGGTGCAGAAATGCTCAAGGCCGAGTTGCACAACCTCAAGACCGTGCAGCGGCCTGCGGTGATCCAGGCGATCGCCGAGGCGCGCGCGCAAGGTGATCTGTCCGAGAACGCCGAGTACGATGCCGCCAAGGAACGCCAGGGCTTCATCGAGGGGCGCATCAAGGAAATCGAGAGCAAGCTGTCGCATGCCCAGATCATCGACCCCAGGACGGTCGACGCTGATGGCCGCGTCGTGTTCGGCGCCACTGTGGAACTGGAGGATGTCGAGACCGGCGATACCGTGACCTACCAGATCGTGGGTGAGGACGAGGCCGACATCAAGGTGAATAAGATCTCCGTGTCGTCACCGATGGCGCGCGCGCTGATCGGCAAGAACGCCGGCGACATGGCGAACGTGCAGGCACCCGGCGGCGTGCGCCAGTACGAAATCCTCGACGTCGAATATCGATGAAAAGCCTTGCCGACGGTCTGGCAGCCGTGCTGCTGGTCGCCTGGGTGGGTGGACTGTGGGCGATTGGCTATATCGCCGCCCCCACGCTGTTCGCCGAACTTGCCGATCGCCAGCTGGCCGGTAACCTGGCTGGTGAACTGTTCAAATGGATTGCCTGGGTCGGCATCGTCGCCGGCAGTTACCTGCTGGTTTACCGCCTCGGGAAACATGGCTTTCCCGCCTTGAAGCAGGCTTATTTCTGGGTCGTGCTGGCCATGCTGCTGCTGGTCCTGGGGCAGCATTTCGGCATTCAGCCGGTCATGCAGGCGCTGAAGGATCAGGCCATGCCGCAAGCAGTGATGGAAAGCGCCTTCCGCAGCCGTTTTGCCGCCTGGCACGGCATTTCCAGCGTGGTTTACCTGATTGTCAGCCTGCTCGGCCTGCTGCTCGTCTGGCGTCACCGCGGCAATTGAATGCCCGGCTTCTCCGCTGCGCGATAGATCACGAGGATTTTCCCGATCTGCTGTACCGGTGCGGCGCCCAGCGTCTGGCAAATCTGTTCCAGCCACTGGCTGCGGGTTTCCTTCTCGTCAGAGCCGGCCTTGATCTTGATCAGTTCATGCGCGGCCAGCGCCCGTTCGGCTTCCTTGAGCACGGCCTCGGTCAGCCCTTTTTCGCCGATGAGAACGACCGGCGACAGCGTGTGGGCGAGACCTTTGAGGTATTGGCGCTGGGTGGAGGTAAGCTTGATCATGTTGCAACCTTGGTAAAGTGAAGCCGGATTTTACGCCCTTTAAGCGATGAAAAGACCCAAAACCAGCCGCGCCTGGTGGCTGGACCGCCATGTGCATGATCCCTACGTCAAGCTGGCCCAGAAGGAGGGCTACCGTTCGCGCGCGGCCTACAAACTGCTCTGGCTCGACGAGAAGGACCATTTGCTGAAGCAGGGCATGACCGTGGTCGACCTCGGCGCGGCCCCGGGTGGCTGGTGCCAGGTGGCGATCAAGAAAGTGGGCGAGAGGGGGCGGGTGATCGGCATAGATCTGCTGCCCGTGCAGGCCATCCCGGGCGTGACGCTGTTCGAGGCGGATTTCACCAGCGACGAGGGCCTGGCGCTGGTGGAAGAGGCGCTCGAAGGCCGCAAGATCGACCTTGTTTTGTCGGATATGGCCCCCAACTTGTCTGGGGTAAAGGATGCCGACCAGGCGAAGCATTACGGCCTGGCTGAACTGGCGCTCGATTTTGCCGTCCAATGGCTGAAGCCGGACGGCGCATTCGTCGTCAAGGTGTTTCAGGGCGCGGGTTTCGAGGAATTCGTGCGC
This sequence comes from Betaproteobacteria bacterium SCN2, assembly GCA_008923285.1. Taxonomy (GTDB): domain Bacteria; phylum Pseudomonadota; class Gammaproteobacteria; order Burkholderiales; family Thiobacillaceae; genus UBA6918. Next base: position 143,375 of record WBSG01000003.1, on the reverse strand, counting down.
CAGGCCAGACAGGCTTTCCGCCAGGTCCATGTGCGCAAGCCGGAGGCCTCGCGTGACGAGAGTCGGGAGAATTTTCTCGTCGGCAAAGGCCTGAAGGTCTAGCCACCGTGACTGGACCGGCCTAGAATGAGTCTAAATGCGCACGGAATGCGCACAGGAGCAGCAGTAAGTGAACAATCTCGCAAAGAACATCGCCATCTGGGTCGTCATCGCGGTGATCCTGATGACCGTTTTCCAGCAGTTTGGCGCACGCCAGACCAGCCAGACCTCGATCGCCTATTCGGATTTCATCCAGCAGGTGAAGGAAGGCCAGATCAAGCAGGCCGTCATCGAAGGCAATGTGATCCGCGGCATGAGCGAGGGCGGCCGTCCCTACGTGACTTATGCGCCTCCGGGTGACATCTGGCTTACTTCCGACCTGCTGAAGAACAACGTCAAGATCGAGGTCAAGCCGGAACAGCAGCAGTCCGTGCTGATGAGCATCTTCATTTCCTGGTTCCCGATGCTGCTGCTGATCGGCGTGTGGATCTTCTTCATGCGCCAGATGCAGGGCGGCGGCCGCGGCGGCGCCTTCTCCTTCGGCAAGAGCCGTGCGCGCATGCTGGATGAAAGCAACAACCAGGTCACTTTTGCCGACGTCGCCGGCTGCGACGAGGCCAAGGAGGAAGTGTCCGAACTGGTCGACTTCCTCAAGGATCCCTCCAAGTTCCAGAAGCTGGGCGGGCGCATCCCGCGCGGCGTGCTGATGGTGGGCAGCCCCGGCACCGGCAAGACCTTGCTCGCCAAGGCCATCGCCGGTGAGGCCAAGGTGCCGTTCTTCAGCATTTCCGGCTCCGACTTCGTCGAGATGTTCGTCGGCGTGGGCGCGGCGCGCGTGCGTGACATGTTCGAACAGGCCAAGAAGTCGGCGCCTTGCATCATCTTCATCGATGAAATCGACGCGGTCGGCCGCCAGCGCGGTGCCGGCCTCGGCGGCGGCAACGACGAACGCGAGCAGACCCTGAACCAGCTGCTGGTGGAAATGGACGGTTTCGAAGGCTCTTCCGGCGTCATCGTCATCGCCGCGACCAACCGCCCCGACGTGCTCGACCCCGCGCTGATGCGCCCGGGCCGCTTCGACCGCCAGGTAGTGGTGCCGTTGCCGGACATCCGCGGCCGCGAGCAGATCCTGCTGGTGCACATGCGCAAGGTGCCGATCGCCACCGACGTGCAGGCCGACATCATCGCGCGCGGCACGCCAGGCTTCTCCGGTGCCGATCTTGCCAACCTCGTCAACGAGGCTGCCCTGTTCGCCGCACGCGGCAACAAGCGCCTGGTCGACATGGACGACTTCGAGCGCGCCAAGGACAAGATCATTATGGGCGCCGAGCGTCGCTCCATCGTCATGCCCGAGGAAGAGCGCAAGAACACCGCCTACCATGAGTCCGGCCATGCAGTGGTGGCGAAGCTGCTGCCCAAGACCGACCCGGTGCACAAGGTCACCATCATCCCGCGCGGCCGCGCGCTGGGCGTGACCATGCAACTGCCGACCGAGGATCGCTACAGCATGGACAAGGACCGCATCCTCTCGACCATCGCCGTGCTGTTCGGCGGGCGTATCGCGGAAGAAGTGTTCATGCACCAGATGACGACCGGCGCCAGCAACGATTTCGAGCGTGCCACCGAAATGGCGCGGCGCATGGTCACCCAGTGGGGCATGAGCGATGCGCTGGGCCCCATGGTGTATGGCGAGAACGAAGGCGAGGTGTTTCTCGGCCGTTCCATCACTACGCACAAGAACGTATCCGAAGCCACCATGCAGAAGGTCGACCAGGAAATCCGCCGCATCATCGACGAGCAGTATGCGCGTGCGCGCAAGCTCATCGAGGACAACCGCGACAAGATCGAGGCCATGACCAAGGCGCTGCTGGAATGGGAAACCATCGATGCCGAGCAGATCGACGACATCATGGCCGGTCGCAGTCCGCGTCCGCCGCATCCGCCCGCCGGGGCGCAGCCGAAGCCGCCCAGCGATAACAAGCCCAGCGCGCCTGCGCCCACCACCGAACCTGCGCAGGAAGCCTGAAGCAGATTCAAGTTGCAGGATACAAGTTGCAAGGTCTGGGTTGTTCCGCCCTTGAGTCTTGTAACTTGCAACTTGTGACTTGAAACCATGCTCAGGTGCGGACGCTTCACCTTCCCTCTCGACCGCCCGCTGATCATGGGCGTGGTCAACGTCACGCCGGATTCCTTCTCCGATGGCGGGCGCCTGCAGGATGCGCGCCAGGCCATCGACCACGCGCTGATGCTGGCCGAGCAGGGCGCCGACATTCTCGATGTCGGTGGAGAGTCTACCCGCCCGGGCGCCGCGCCCGTTTCCATTGAAGAAGAGCTGCAACGTGTGCTTCCGGTCATCGAAGCCCTGGCCGCGCGCGGCCTCGCGGTTTCGGCCGACACCCGCAAGCCCCGGGTCATGAAGGCGGCGATCGAGGCCGGTGCGGTCATGGTCAACGATGTCATGGCGCTGCGCGAGCCCGGTGCGATCGAGGCCGTGGCTCAATCCGATGCCGCGGCATGCCTCATGCACATGCAAGGGGAGCCGCAGACCATGCAGGCGGCACCGCATTATGCGAATGTGCTGGCCGAGGTGAGCGGGTTTCTGGCGCAGCGCATTGCCGCCTGCGCGGCCGCAGGGATAAGGCAGAACCGCCTGGTGATCGATCCGGGGTTTGGCTTTGGCAAGACCCTGGCGCACAATCTCGTTTTGTTGAAGAACCTGGACCGGCTGGCCGAGCTGGGCGTGCCGGTGCTGGCCGGCATGTCGCGCAAGTCCATGCTGGGTGCGCTGACAGGAAAGCCCGTCGACCAGCGCGAATATGCCGGTATCGCCGCGCATCTGGCGGCAGTGGCGCGCGGAGCCAGGATCGTGCGGGTACACGATGTGGCGGCGATGAAGGATGCGCTGCAGGTCTGGGAAGCAGTCGAGGGAGCACAAGAAGAATGAGTCGCAAATATTTCGGCACGGACGGCGTGCGCGGACGGGTGGGCAAGTCGCCCATCACCCCGGATTTCGTCATGCGCCTGGGTTATGCCGCCGGCAAGGTGCTGGCATCCGATCGCAGCCTGCTGCCGGCCGATCGCCATCCCACCGTGCTGATCGGCAAGGACACACGCATTTCCGGCTACATGCTGGAATCGGCCATGACCGCCGGCTTCACCGCGGCCGGCGTGCATGTCAACCTGACCGGCCCCCTGCCCACACCGGGCATCGCCTATCTCACCCGCGCCCTGCGCCTGCAGGTCGGGGTGGTGATCTCGGCTTCGCACAATCCCTTCGAGGACAACGGCATCAAGTTTTTTTCCGGCGCCGGCCAGAAGCTGCCCGACGCCATTGAGCAGCAGATCGAGACCATGCTCGACAAGGACATCGAGACTGCGCCCTCCAGCGAGCTGGGACGCGCGCGTCGCATCGATGGCGCGGCCGCGCGCTACATCGAATTCTGCAAGAGCAGCTTTCCTTTTGACAAGGATCTGCGCGGGCTGCGCCTGGTGGTCGATTGCGCGAACGGCGCCACCTATCACGTCGCACCGCACGTGTTCCATGAACTGGGCGCGGAAGTCATCGCCATCGGCGCCGAGCCCAACGGCTTCAACATCAATACCGAATGTGGCGCCACCCACACTGCCAGCCTGTCGGCCGCCGTGAAGCAGCACCAGGCCGACTTCGGCATCGCGCTCGACGGCGACGGCGACCGCCTGATGATGGCCGACCGCGACGGACGCATTTTCGACGGCGACCAGCTGGTCTACATCATTGCCCGCCATCGCATGGCAAGCGGAGCCATGAAAGGCGGCGTGGCCGGCACGCTGATGACCAACCTGGGGATGGAGCATGCGCTGGGCCGGCTCAGCCTGGCGTTCGGGCGTGCCAAGGTGGGCGATCGTTATGTCCTTGAATTGCTGCAGGAAAACGGCTGGCAGCTGGGAGGCGAAACTTCGGGACACATCCTCTGCCTGGACAAGCACACGACGGGAGACGGCATCATTTCGGCGCTACAAGTGCTGCATGCGCTGAAGGACAGCGGTGCCAGCCTGGCCGAGTATTCGGCCGACCTCAGGCTGTATCCGCAGGTGCTGATCAACGTGCCAGTGGCCAGGCGCATCGACCTGGCCAGCGCGCAGCCCGTGATCGAGGCCGAAGCCGAGGCCAGGGCTGACATGGGCGCAGGCGGCCGCATCGTTCTGCGCCCTTCCGGTACCGAGCCGCTGATTCGCGTCATGGTCGAGTCTTCGTCCGAGGCACAGGCCCGCAAATGGGCCGAACGCATTGCCGAATCGGTCAGGGCGGCCGCTTCCGACTGACCGGTCGGACCATCCCACGGGCAGTATGTCTTTCCATCGATACGCAAGCCGCAGTTCAGGGAAATGACATAAAAATGTAATATTGCCGGCTTAGTATGGCGACGTCGCCCATGCGGCAACGTCAACCACTACTGGAGATAATTACATGCGCACCATCAACAAACTGGCTCAAGGCGCACTGGCTGCCACGCTCGGCCTGGCCTTCTCGATCAGCGCGCTGGCTGCAGACATTACCGGCGCAGGCGCAACCTTCCCCTATGCCGTCTATACCAAATGGGCGGAAGCTTACCAGCAGACCACCGGCAACAAGGTCAATTACCAGGGCATCGGCTCTTCCGGCGGCGTCAAGCAGATCAAGGCCAAGACGGTCGATTTTGGCGGTACCGACGCACCGGTCAGCGAAGCCGACCTCAGTGCCGCCGGCCTGGTGCAGGTTCCGACCGTGATGGGAGCCGTGACCATCGTTTACAATCTGCCCGGCTTCAAGTCCGGCGACATCAAGCTGGATGGCCTGACCGCCGCCAACATTTTCAGCGGCAAGATCACCAAGTGGAACGACCCGGCCATCGCCAGGCTGAACCCCGGCAAGAGCCTGCCTGGCACCGCGATTACCATTTCCCACCGTTCCGACGGTTCGGGCACGACGTATGCCTTCACCAACTATCTGGCCAAGCAGTCCATGCCTTTCAAAAGTGATGTCGGCGCCGGCAACAACGTGAACTGGCCCGTCAATGCCGTGGGCGGCAAGGGCAATCCCGGGGTCGCTGCCAATGTCATGAAGATCGCCGGATCGATCGGCTACGTCGACATTGCCGATGCCATGAAGAACAACATGAGCTTCGTCGCCCTGAAGAACAAGGCCGGCAACTACATCGTGCCGAACCAGCAGGCCGTGGCGGATGCCGCCAGTGGTGCGAATTTCAAGGTCAAGGGCATGGCACCGGATCTGCTCGACCAGGTTCACAAGAACGCCTGGCCCATCACGACCGCCACGTACATCCTGGCCTATGAAAAGGGCGGCGACGCATCCAGGCAGAAGGGCGTCGTCGATTTCTTCACCTGGTCCCTGAACAATGGCCAGAAAATGTCGGAAGAGCTGGGTTTCGTGCCTTTGCCGCCGAATGTGGTCAAAATGGTCGAAGCTGAAATGAAGAACATCAAGTAATACAATTAGGTCCTGATGTGATGTTTGGCCGGGGGCAGCATGCTGCCCCCGGCGCTCTGTGAAAGCGGCTGTTCGTGACGGCCGTTTCCACAGATAGAATCCAACCGATAGGCACCTTAAAATCGTGAGCGAGCCGAGCGCAACTGGCGAAATCGACCTGCATGCAAAGCAGGTCGCGAAGTTCCGCCTGCAAGACAAGCTGTTTCATTTCACCACCCAATTGTTCGCGCTGGTCGTGCTGGCGGCCCTCGTCGGAATACTGGTGTCGCTGGCGATCGAGGCCTGGCCCAGCCTGAAGGCGTTCGGCCCGCAATTTCTGTGGACCAACGTCTGGAGCGTGCCGGACGACGAATACGGGGCGCTGGCCGCCATCTATGGCACGGTAGTGACTTCGGTGCTGGCGTTGCTCATCGCCGTGCCCATCAGCTTCGGCATTGCCTTCTTCCTCACCGAAAGCTGCCCGCTGTGGCTGCGCCGCCCGCTGGGCACTGCGATCGAACTGCTGGCCGGCATCCCCTCCATCGTCTATGGCATCTGGGGCCTGTTCGTGTTCGCCCCCCTGTTCGCCGAATATTTCCAGCCCCCCTTGCAGAATCTGCTGGGCGACGTGCCGGTCATAGGCGGATGGTTCTCCGGCCCGCCGATCGGTATCGGCATTTTGACGGCGAGTCTGGTGCTGTCGATGATGGTGATTCCCTTCATTGCTTCGGTCATGCGCGACGTGTTCGAGACGGTGCCGCACGTGTTGAAGGAATCTGCCTACGGCCTCGGCTGCACGACCTGGGAGGTGATGCGCAATATCGTCCTGCCCTACACCAGGGTCGGCGTCATCGGCGGAATCATGCTGGGCCTGGGACGCGCGCTCGGTGAGACCATGGCGGTCACCTTCGTGATTGGCAACGCCAACCGCATCATTCCCAGCCTGTTCGCCCCCGGCACCTCGATCGCATCCACCCTGGCCAACGAGTTCGGCGAAGCCGACCCCGGGCTGCATATCGCGTCGCTGTTCGCCCTGGGCCTGGTCCTGTTCGTCATCACTTTCATCGTGCTGGCGATTTCGCGCTGGCTGATCAGCCGTAGCATGGGATCGGAGGGTTTGTAATTGATGATCCAGCTTTATACTCGCCGCGTGTGGGCCAACCGTATCGGCATGGCCCTGTCCATGGTGGCCATGAGCCTCGGCCTGATCGGACTGATGTGGATCCTGTGGACGCTGTTCTCCAAGGGGTTTGCCGCACTCAGCATCGACCTGTTTACCCAGGATACGCCGGCGCCCGGTTCCGAGGGGGGCGGACTGCGCAATGCCATCGTCGGCAGCGGCCTCATCCTGCTGTTCTCCATGCTTATCGCGACGCCTATTGGCATCCTGGCCGGCATTTATCTGGCCGAGTACGGGCGCGTATCGAAATTCGCCTCGTTCACCCGTTTCATGACGGACATCATGCTGTCGGCGCCGTCCATCGTCATCGGCCTGTTTGTCTATGCGCTCTTTGTCGCGACCACGGGCGGCTTCTCGGGCTGGGCCGGGTCGCTGGCGCTGGCGCTGATCGCAATTCCCGTTGTCGTGCGCACCACCGAGAACATGCTCAAGCTGGTGCCCACGAGCCTGCGCGAGGCGGCTTTTGCGGTAGGCGCGCCACGCTGGCAGGTGTCGCTCAGGGTGACGCTGCGTGCGGTCAAGTCGGGCGTGGTGACCGGCGTGCTGCTGGCCATGGCGCGCATCACCGGCGAGACGGCACCGCTCCTGTTTACTGCGCTCAACAACCAGTTTTTCAGCACCAGCATGGGTGAACCCATGGGCAACCTGCCAGTGGTGATCTACCAGTTCGCGTTGAGCCCCTATGACAACTGGATCAACCTGGCCTGGGGTGGTGCGTTGCTGATTGCCTTCCTTGTGCTGGCGGTCAATATCGGCGTGCGCGTCGCTTTCCGCCAGAAAGACAAACGCTGAGCGTTCACGGAGAAACCATGTCTGACCAAGCAACAACCAACAGCAAGGAAGCCGCGCTGCTGGTCCGCAACCTCAATTTTTTCTACGGCGACTACAAGGGCCTGAAGAACATCAACATGGATGTCGCCCGCAACAAGGTCACCGCCTTCATCGGTCCTTCCGGCTGCGGCAAGTCCACCCTGCTGCGCACGTTCAATCGCATGTACGACCTGTATCCGGGGCAACGCGCGGAGGGCGAAATCCTCTTCAACGGCAAGAACCTGCTGGATCGGAAGCAGGATGTCAATCTGGTGCGCGCCAAGATCGGCATGGTGTTCCAGAAGCCGACGCCGTTTCCCATGACCATTTACGAGAACATCGCCTTCGGCGTGCGGCTGTACGAGCGGCTGTCGAAGTCGGCGATGGACGACCGTGTCGAGTGGGCGCTGAAAAAGGCCGCCTTGTGGGGCGAGGTGAAGGACAAGCTGCAGCAGAACGGCCTCTCGCTGTCGGGCGGCCAGCAGCAGCGCCTGTGCATTGCGCGTGCCGTCGCCGTCAAGCCCGATGTGGTCCTGCTGGACGAGCCGACTTCCGCGCTGGATCCGATTTCCACTGCCAAGATCGAAGAGCTCATCTACGAACTCAAGAACGAGTACACCATCGCCATCGTTACCCACAACATGCAGCAGGCGGCACGCATTTCCGATTTCACCGCGTTCATGTACCTCGGCGAACTGATCGAGATGGGCGACACCGATCAGTTGTTCCTCAAGCCCAAGGTCAAGCAGACCGAGGACTACATCACCGGCCGATTCGGCTGAAGCATGGGGGAGGGCAGCAGGCCGGGCCGACCGTCATGAATTTGTCACTTTCAGGACCGTTTGTGACGGTATCATTCCCATGTTCGTGACGCTTTGCTGCGTCAAGGCGCCCGAAAAACGGAGATTCATACATGGCCAATGCCGTCAGAGACATCGCAAAGTTCATCAAGCGCAACCCGGAAAGCGATGACGCAACAGTACTGTGGGAGTTGTGCAAGGCGCTGGAGAGCGAGTCGTCGTTTGAGCTTCATCGCCTGTTCGGGCTGAAGCTCAAGGCCTTTGAGCTGGCCATGGGTTTGCTCGACGCATGGCGCATCGATCGTCTGATCGCTGAACGGCGTATCCAGAAGTATCTCGATTTGAGCGAAGACTAGCGTATTCTCGTCCGCCATGCCCGCAGTCCGGCATCATCTTCGTTGACCATCCTTCATCCCTGCATTAATATAGCGAGCTTTTTAGTGGGGTAGAGGATGCGTCGCAAACTCGTGGCCGGAAACTGGAAGATGCATGGCAGCCTGGGGGAAAACCAGGCACTGCTGGGGGCATTGAAGGCAGCGCTGAACGGCCTGCAGGGTGCCGGCGTGGCGGTATGCGCACCTTATCCTTACCTGGCCCAGTTGCAATCCGAGCTGTCGGGCACCAGTCTCGCGTGGGGCGCCCAGAACGTGAGCGAACACGCCAAAGGCGCCTTCACGGGTGAAGTGTCCACATCGATGCTCAAGGATTTCGGTTGCACCTATGCCATCGTCGGTCATTCCGAGCGACGCAGCCTGTACGCCGAGTCCGACGAAACCGTGGCGAAGAAATTCATGGCCGCCCAGGCTGCCGGCCTGACCCCCATCCTGTGTGTGGGCGAGACCCTGGCCGAACGGGAAGGCAACATCACCGAGCAGGTGGTTGGGCGCCAGCTCGATGCCGTGATCAATGCCGCCGGCGTGGAGTCCCTGGCCAAGGCGGTCTTGGCATACGAGCCGGTCTGGGCGATCGGCACCGGCAAGACTGCCTCCCCGGAGCAGGCCCAGGCAGTGCATGCCTTCATTCGCGGCAAAATTGCGGGCCTGAACAAGCAGGTGGCTGACGGACTGGTGATCCAGTACGGCGGCAGTGTGAAAGCCGCGAACGCGGCGGAGCTGTTTGCGCAGCCCGACATCGATGGCGGACTGATTGGCGGCGCTGCGCTGGTTGCCGATGAATTCATCGCCATCTGCAGGGCGGCAGCCTGATTTTTTGGATATCGAATAAATGGAAACGCTAGTCTGGATTGTGCATTTGCTGATATCGGCCGTCCTGATCGGTCTCGTGCTTTTGCAGCACGGAAAGGGGGCCGACATGGGGGCGGCCTTCGGCAGCGGCTCTTCCGGCAGCCTGTTCGGCGCCAGCGGTTCGGCTAATTTCCTGTCCCGGGCGACTGCAATCACCGCAACGCTGTTTTTCCTGACCAGCATGACCTTGACCTATTTCTCCCTCAACCGGGAGGCCCCGGGTGGGGTGCTGGACAAGATCCCGGCGAGCACGCAGCAGGCACCGGCCCCTCAGCCGGCACCGGCGCAAAGCGAGGCAGCACCTCAATCGGGAGAAGTTCCAAAGTAATTTGAGCAGTGTTTCAACGGAATGCGTTGTATCTGGCAGGCGCGTTCTTCACCGGCCGACGTGGTGGAATTGGTAGACACGCTATCTTGAGGGGGTAGTGACGAAAGTCGTGCGAGTTCGAGTCTCGCCGTCGGCACCATTAGTTTTAATAATGTGATCATTAGTCAGCACTATGCTGTATCCCCTTGTTTTTAATGGGGAAACAGGCTTTTTGCGTGCTTGACAGTTTTTGCCTCGCAACACTAAACTGCTTGTCATAACACCGTCCCGATGCAGGACGGTTTTTTATCGTGAGGGCAGGCGAGGATGCTGGAGAATTATCTCCCCATACTGTTGTTCATACTGGTAGGTTTGGCCTTTGGCCTCGTGCCCATCATGGCCGGCCGCCTGATTGCGCCCAACAAGCCGGACAGCCAGAAACTTTCCCCCTACGAATGCGGTTTCGAGGCTTTCGAGGACGCGCGCATGAAGTTCGACGTGCGCTATTACCTCGTCGCCATCCTGTTCATCCTGTTCGATCTGGAAATCGCCTTCCTGTTTCCGTGGGCCGTCGTGCTGGAAGAAATCGGCATGTTCGGTTTCGTCGCCATGCTGATCTTCCTCGGCATCCTCGTCGTCGGCTTCATCTACGAATGGATGAAGGGAGCGCTCGAATGGGAGTAAGGCTTTTGAGCCGTTGGACGAGGGGCCCCATGCAGGGCATGGGGATCGGCCCGGCGAAAAGGCCTGCCCGCGACACGCTGACTGTTGGTGGTGGGTTGATGATTGCAGAGCGGGCGCTTTTGAGCCGTTGGACGAGGGGCCCCATGCAGGGCATGGGGATCGGCCCGGCGAAAAGGTCTGCCCGCGATTCGCAGATGCTTGATGTTGCTCTGTCAGCTACAGAGCGGGCGAAGGAAGCACAATGAGTATTGAAGGCGTCCTCGACAAAGGTTTCGTCACCACCTCTCTCGACACCATCATCAACTACACGCGCACCGGCTCGATGTGGCCGATGACCTTTGGCCTTGCCTGCTGTGCGGTGGAGATGATGCAGGCGGGCGCGTCGCGCTACGACCTCGACCGTTTCGGCATCGTCTTTCGCCCGAGCCCCAGGCAGTCCGACGTGATGATCGTGGCGGGAACCCTGTGCAACAAGATGGCACCGGCGCTGCGCAAGGTGTACGACCAGATGGCCGAGCCGCGCTGGGTGATTTCCATGGGCTCATGCGCCAATGGCGGCGGCTATTATCATTATTCCTATTCGGTCGTGCGCGGCTGCGACCGCATCGTGCCGGTGGACATCTACGTGCCGGGCTGCCCGCCGACGGCGGAAGCCCTGTTGTTCGGCCTGATCCAGTTGCAGAACAAGATCAGGCGCACCAACACCATCGCCAGATAATTCGAAATACAGCCCATGGCCCTTTCCCCGGACACGCTTTCCACTTGCCTGCCGAATGTCCTCGGCGATGCGCTGGTCAAGACCGACAACCGCCTTGGCGAACTGACCGTCGAGATCAAGCCCGATCTGTTCGCACGGGCCATGCAGGCGCTGCGCGATCACCCGGAACTGCGTTTCTCGCAGATGATCGACCTGTGCGGCATGGACTACAGCAGTTACAAGGAAGATGGCCGGGAAGGCCCGCGCTTTGCCGTGGTCTGCCATTTGCTGTCCATCGCGCACAACGTGCGCCTGCGCGTGCGCGTGTTCTGCCCTGACGACGACCTGCCGATGGTGGCATCGGTCACCGACATCTGGCCCTCGGCCAATTGGTTCGAGCGCGAGGCGTTCGACCTCTTCGGCATCGTGTTCGAAGGCCATCCCGACCTGCGCCGCATCCTCACCGATTATGGCTTCGTCGGCCATCCGTTCAGGAAGGATTTCCCGCTCTCCGGCCATGTGGAAATGCGCTACGATCCGGTGCAGCAGCGCGTGATCTACCAGCCGGTATCGATCGAGCCACGCGAAATTACCCCGCGTATCGTGCGCGAAGAGCATTACGGGGAAGGGCGCTGACATGGCCGAGATCAGAAACTACGCAAAATCAACCGGTTTCGTCGCGGAGTTTCAGCATGACTGAAATCCGCAACTACACGATGAACTTCGGTCCCCAGCATCCGGCTGCGCACGGCGTGCTGCGCCTGGTGCTGGAACTGGACGGCGAGGTGATCTGCCGCGCCGACCCGCACATCGGCCTCTTGCACCGGGCCACCGAGAAGCTGGCTGAGCACAAGACCTTCATCCAGTCGGTGCCCTACATGGACCGCCTGGACTACGTGTCCATGATGTGCAACGAGCACGCCTACGTCATGGCCATCGAGAAGCTGGCCGGCATCGAGGTGCCCATCCGCGCGCAATACATCCGTGTGATGTTCGACGAGATCACCCGTATCCTCAACCACCTGTTGTGGATCGGCGCGCACGCGCTGGACGTCGGCGCGATGACCATGTTCCTTTACGCCTTCCGTGAACGCGAAGACCTGATGGACTGTTATGAGGCGGTGTCGGGCGCGCGCCTGCATGCCGCCTACTACCGCCCGGGCGGGGTCTACCGCGACCTGCCGGACAGCATGCCGCAGTATCAGGCGTCCAGATTTCACAATGCCGAGGCGGTGAAGAAGCTGAATGAAAACAGGCAGGGCTCGATGCTCGATTTCATCGAGGATTTCACCAACCGTTTTCCCGGCTACGTCGACGAGTACGAAACCCTCTTGACCGACAACCGCATCTGGAAGCAGCGCACCGTGGGCATCGGCGTGGTCTCGCCCGAGCGCGCCCAGGCACTGGGCTTCACAGGTCCCATGCTGAGGGGCTCCGGCGTGGAGTGGGACCTGCGCAAGAAGCAGCCCTATGAAGTCTACGACCGCATGGAGTTCGACATTCCGGTCGGCGTCAATGGCGACTGCTATGACCGTTACCTCGTGCGCATGGAAGAGTTCAGGCAATCCAACCGCATCATCAAGCAGTGTGTGGACTGGCTGCGCAAGAACCCCGGCCCGGTCATCACCGACAACCACAAGGTGGCGCCGCCCTCGCGCGTGGACATGAAGCAGAACATGGAAGAGCTGATCCACCACTTCAAGCTCTTCACCGAAGGCATGCATGTGCCCGAGGGCGAATGCTATGCAGCGGTGGAGCATCCCAAGGGCGAGTTCGGCATCTATCTGGTGTCCGATGGCGCCAACAAGCCCTACCGCCTGAAAATCCGCGCGCCCGGCTTTGCCCACCTGGCGGCGCTGGACGAAATGAGCCGCGGCCACATGATTGCCGACGTGGTCGCGATCATCGGCACGCAGGACATCGTATTCGGTGAAATTGACAGGTAATCGATATGCTTAGCACCGAATCTCTCGCCCAGATCGACAAGGAAATCGCCAAGTACCCGCTTGATCAGCGCCAGTCCGCGGTGATGTCCGCGCTGCGCATCGCCCAGGTGGAAAAGGGCTGGTTGTCCAACGAAGTCATGGACTTCGTCGCTCATTACCTCGGCATGCAGCCGATCGCCGTTTACGAAGTGGCGACCTTCTACAACATGTACAACACCCAGCCGGTGGGCAAACACAAGCTCTGCGTGTGCACCAACCTGCCGTGCAAGCTGATGGGCGCTGACCGCATCGCCGACCGGCTCAAACAGAAACTGGGCATCGAGTTCGGCGAGACCACCGAGGACAAGGCGTTCACACTGGTCGAAGGCGAGTGCATGGGCGCCTGCGGCGACGCACCGCTCCTGCTGGTCAACAACCACCGCATGGAAAGCTTTCTCGATGACGCGAAAGTGGATGCCTTGCTCGAAGAACTGAAGAAGAAATAAGCATGGTTATCCAAGGCGGCCCCGTCATCTTCAATACGCTCCATCTGCCGGAGCCGTGGAAGCTCTCGACGTATGAAAGCGCAGGCGGCTATGCCGCGCTGAAGAAAATCCTGGCGGAAAAAACGCCGGCCGAAGACATTATCGCCGAAGTGAAGACCTCGGCCCTGCGCGGCCGCGGCGGCGCCGGCTTTCCGACCGGCTTGAAGTGGAGCTTCATGCCGCGCCAGTTCCCCGGCGACAAGTACATCGTCTGCAATTCCGACGAGGGCGAGCCCGGCACCTTCAAGGACCGCGACATCATGCGCTACAACCCGCACGCGCTGATCGAGGGCATGATCATCGCCGGCTATACATTAGGGGCCAAGGCAGGCTACAACTATATCCACGGCGAGATCTGGGACATCTACGAAGGCATGGAGCGCGCGGTCGAAGAGGCGCGCGCTGCCGGCTACCTCGGCGACAACATCCTCGGCTCGGGCTTTTCCTTCAACCTCTACAACCACCACGGCTACGGCGCCTACATCTGCGGCGAGGAAACCGCGCTGCTCGAATCGATCGAGGGCAAGAAGGGCCAGCCGCGCTTCAAGCCGCCGTTCCCGGCGTCTTTTGGCCTCTATGGCAAGCCGACCACCATCAACAATACCGAGACGCTGGCCAGTATTCCCTACATCATGCGCGAGGGCGGACAGAAGTTCCTCGAGTTGGGCAAGCCTAACAACGGCGGCACCAAGCTGTTCTCGGTTTCCGGCCATGTGGAAAAGCCGGGCAATTACGAAATCCCGCTGGGCACGCCGTTCTCGCAATTGCTGGAAATGGCCGGCGGGGTGAAGGGCGGGCGCAAGCTCAAGGCCGTGATCCCGGGAGGTTCCTCGGCGCCGGTGCTGCCGGGCGAGATCATGCTGGACTGCACCATGGACTTCGATTCCATCGCCAAGGCCGGCTCCATGCTGGGTTCGGGCGCGGTGATCGTGATGGACGAGACGGTATGCATGGTCAAGGCGCTGGAGCGCCTGTCCTATTTCTATTTCGAGGAATCCTGCGGCCAGTGCACGCCTTGCCGCGAGGGCACCGGCTGGATGTACCGCGTGGTGCACAGGATCGAAGCGGGCCAGGGCCGCCCGGAAGACCTGGCGCTGCTGGACAGCGTGGCCGCCAACATCGCCGGGCGCACCATCTGCGCGCTGGGCGACGCCGCCGCCATGCCGGTGCAGGGCATGCTCAAACACTACAGAAACGAGTTCGAGTATCACATCGAACATAAAAGGTGCATGGTGTAAGCGATGGGTTTGAACGTTGAAATCGACGGCCAGCAGATCGAGGTGGAGCCCGGCACCACGGTGATGGACGCCGCGCACAAGCTCGGCATCTACATCCCGCATTTCTGCTACCACAAGAAGCTGTCCATCGCCGCCAACTGCCGCATGTGCCTGGTGCAGGTGGAGAAGGCGCCCAAGCCGCTGCCGGCCTGCGCCACGCCGGTGTCCGACGGCATGAAGGTGATGACGCGCTCCGATTACGCCGTCCAGGCGCAGAAGGGCGTGATGGAGTTCCTGCTCATCAACCACCCGCTCGACTGCCCGATCTGCGACCAAGGCGGCGAATGCCAGCTGCAGGATCTTGCCGTGGGCTACGGCGGCAGCAGCTCGCGTTATGCCGAACCCAAGCGCGTGGTGGTGGAAAAGAATCTCGGCCCGCTGGTGGCCACCGACATGACGCGCTGCATCCACTGCACGCGCTGCGTGCGCTTCGGCCAGGAAATCGCCGGCATCATGGAAATGGGCCAGGCCTTCCGCGGCGAACATGCCGAGATCATGCCCTTCATCGACAAGACCATTGACTCGGAACTGTCCGGCAACATCATCGACCTGTGCCCGGTCGGTGCGCTCACCAGCAAGCCGTTCCGCTATTCGGCGCGCAACTGGGAGCTGTCGCGCAGGAAGGGCGTGAGCCCGCACGACTCGCTCGGCTCCAACCTGCAGATACAGGTCAAGAACGGCCGCGTCATGCGCGTGCTGCCGCTGGACAACGAAGACATCAATGAATGCTGGCTTTCCGACCGCGACCGCTTTTCCTATGAAGGCCTCAACAGCGACGAGCGCCTGACCAAACCCATGATCAGGGAAAACGGCCAGTGGGTGGAAGCCGACTGGCAAGCCGCGTTGACGCTGGTCGCCAGCCGCCTGCGCGAAATCCAGGTCAATGCTGGCGCCGAACAGGTCGGCGCGCTGGCTTCTCCCACACAGACCGTGGAAGAACTGTACCTGTTGCAGAAACTCATGCGCGAACTGGGCTCGGGCAATATCGACCATCGCCTGAGGCAAAGCGACTTCCGCCTCGACGCCCAGGCGCACGGCGCCTTCTGGCTGGGCATGAACGTGGCCGACCTGAGCAAGCTCGACCGCTTCCTGGTGGTGGGCTCGACCCTGCGCAAGGACCATCCGCTGCTGGCTCTGCGCTTGCGCCATGCCGTGCGCTGGGGCGCTGGCATGAACCTCATCAACCCGGTGGTCGAGGACTACCTGTGCAAGGTGGCGAACAAGGCCATCGTCTCGCCCGACGGCATGGTCGACGCACTGGCCGCGCTGGTGCGCGCGCTGGCGGAAATGAAAGGCGAGGCCGTGCCGGCAGTCGCCGGCAACGCAGAAGTCACACCGGAGATCAGGGCCATCGCCGACAGCATGGCGGGCGGCGAGAAGAAGGGCATATTCATCGGCAACCTCGCCCAGCACCATCCGCGCTTCGCCGAGATGGTGACACTGGCGCAGGAAGCTGCGCGTCTGTGCGGCGCGAAATGGGGCGTGCTGGGAGATTCCGGCAACGGCGTCGGCGCCATTGCCGCCGGCGCGATCCCGGGCCGCGCCGCCATGGGCCGTCAGGGCGTCGCCGGCATGAACACGGCCGAGATGCTGGCGTCCCCGCGCAAGGCCGTGATCCTGCTGGGCGCCGAGCCGGAGTTCGATTGCAGTGATCCGCAGGCGGCATTGTCCGCCATGCGAGAGGCCGAATTCGTGGTGGCGCTGTCGCCCTACAAGCACGCCGCGCTCGACTATGCCGACGTGCTGCTGCCGGTTTCGCCCTTCACCGAAACCTCCGGCAGTTTCATCAACATCGAAGGCCGCATCCAGAGCTTCAACGGGGCGGTGAAGCCGCTGGGCGAAACCCGCCCGGCCTGGAAGGTGCTGCGCGTGCTGGGCAATCTCCTGAACCTGCCCGGCTTCGAGTTCGACTCCAGCGAGGCGGTGCGTGACGAGGCCTTGGGCCCCGATGCGCAAGCGCATGTGTGCAAGCTGCTCAACAATCGCATCGAGCCGGTCGCGGTTTCGTTCACAAGGTCGGACAAACTGGAGCGCATCGGTGAAGTGCCGATCTACCAGGTCGACTCCATCGTGCGCCGCGCGACCTCGCTGCAAAGAACGGCCGATGGCAAGCCCCCGATCGCGCATGCCTCAGGCATGCTGCTGGAAAAACTCGGCCTCGGCGCCGGCGGCATGGCGGTGATCCGCCAGGGCCAGGGCTCGCTCGTCATCCGCATCGAGCGCGACGACTGTCTGCCGAGCAACTGCGTGCGCCTGCCCGGCGCGCATCCGGTGACCGCTGGCCTGGGTCCGCTGTTCGGCGAACTGACCGTGGAGCGCGCCTGATGGAATTCATGCAGAACCTCCTCGGCCCGGCCTGGACCCCGGTGTGGACCTTGGTCAAGATCATGTTGATCATTGCGCCGTTGATGCTGGGCGTGGCCTACCTGACCTATGCAGAAAGAAAGGTCATCGGCTGGATGCAGGTGCGCATCGGCCCCAATCGCGTGGGCTGGCAGGGCCTGCTGCAGCCCATCGCCGACGGCATAAAGCTCTTGATGAAGGAAGTCATCATTCCTTCTGGCGCCAACAAGGGCCTGTTCATCCTCGGTCCGGTGCTGGCCATCGCGCCGGCGCTGGCGGCGTGGGCGGTGATTCCATTCGCCGAGAACTGGGTGCTGGCCGACATCAACGCCGGACTTTTGTACGTCATGGCCATCACCTCCATGGGCGTGTACGGCGTGATCGTGGCGGGCTGGGCCTCCAACTCGAAATACGCTTTTCTCGGCGCCATGCGCTCGGCGGCGCAGATCGTGTCCTACGAGATTGCCATGGGCTTCGCCCTGGTCGGTGTGCTCATGGCCTCGCAAAGCCTCAATCTCACCGACATCGTGAACGGGCAGGCGGGCGGTTTCTGGCACTGGTACTTCCTGCCGCTGTTCCCGCTCTTCCTCGTTTATCTGATTTCCGGCGTGGCCGAGACCAACCGCGCGCCCTTCGACGTGGCCGAGGGCGAATCCGAGATTGTCGCCGGCTTCCACGTGGAATATTCAGGCATGGCCTTCGCCGTGTTCTTCCTGGCCGAATACGCCAACATGATCCTGATCGCGGCGCTGACCACGCTCATGTTCCTAGGTGGCTGGCTGTCGCCGTTCCCCTTCCTGCCGGACGGTTTCCTGTGGTGGGCGGCGAAGGTGGCTTTCGTGCTGTTCCTGTTCCTGTGGTTCCGCGCGACTTTCCCCAGATACAGATATGACCAGATCATGCGCCTGGGCTGGAAGGTGTTCATCCCCATCACCATCGTCTGGATCGTCTTCGTCGGCGGCATGATGCAGACCCCGTTCAAGCACTGGTTCCACTGAGGAGAACGGGATGAAACGCTTCTTCAATTTCCTCAATAGCCTGATCCTGTGGGAACTGCTCAAGGGCATGCGCCTGACCGGCCGCTATCTGTTCGCGCGCAAGATCACGGTGCAGTTCCCGGAAGAAAAGACCCCGCAATCGCCCCGTTTCCGCGGTCTGCACGCGTTGCGTCGCTACCCCAACGGCGAGGAGCGCTGCATTGCCTGCAAGCTGTGCGAGGCGGTATGTCCGGCGCTGGCCATCACCATCGAATCCGAGCAGCGCGCCGACGGCAGCCGCCGCACCACGCGCTACGACATCGATCTGACCAAGTGCATTTTCTGCGGCTTCTGCGAGGAGTCCTGTCCGGTGGATTCCATTGTGGAAACCCACATCCTCGAATACCACGGCGAGAAGCGCGGTGACCTCTACTACACCAAGCCCATGCTGCTGGCGGTGGGCGACAAGTACGAGGCAGAAATCGCCGCGCGCCGCGAACAGGACGCCCAATACCGGTGATGCGATGACCTTCGACCAGTTCATTTTCTACTTCTTCTCCGCCATCCTGCTGTTCGCGGGGCTGCGCGTTATCACTGCGCGCAACCCGGTGCATGCCGCGCTCTACCTGGTGCTGGCCTTCTTCACCGCCGCCGGGCTGTGGATGACGCTGGAGGCCGAGTTCCTCGCCATCACGCTGGTGCTGGTCTACGTCGGCGCGGTCATGGTGCTGTTCCTGTTCGTGGTGATGATGCTCGACATCAACCTCGACAAGCTCAAGGAAGGCTTCTGGGACTACCTGCCGCTGGCGCTGCCGGTGGCGATCCTGCTCATGCTGGAAATGGCCGTGGTGCTGGGCGGCCGCTTTTTCGGCCTCGATAAGGTGCCGGCACCGGTGCCCAAGCCGGCGGACTACAGCAACACCAAAGAACTGGGCAGGCTGCTCTACACCGAATACGTCTATGCTTTCGAACTTGCTGCCGTCATCCTGCTGGTGGCGATCGTGGCGGCGATCGCGCTGACCATGCGCAAGCGCAAGGACACCAAATACATCGACCCGGCCAAACAGGTTGCCGTCAAGCGCGCCGACCGCGTGCGCCTGGTTAAAATGCCTGCGGAGAAGCCCGCGGCAGGGACCGGGGAGGGGAAGGAATGATTTCGCTGTCGCATTACCTGATTCTCGGTGGCTTGCTGTTCGCCATCAGCGTGCTGGGCATTTTTCTCAACCGCAAGAACGTGATCATCCTGCTGATGGCGATCGAGCTCATGCTGCTCGCGGTCAACACCAACTTCATCGCCTTCTCGCATTACCTCGGCGACATCCACGGCCAGGTGTTCGTGTTCTTCATCCTCACCGTGGCCGCTGCCGAATCCGCCATAGGCCTTGCCATCCTGGTGGTGCTGTTCCGCAGCTTGCGCACCATCAACGTTGATGATCTCGACAAGCTGAAGGGATGAGCATGGGAATGCACGCCTGGTATCTCACTGTTCCCCTGGCGCCGCTGTTCGGCGCCATCCTCGCCGGCCTGTTCGGCAAGTTCATCGGCCGCACGCTGTCGCACATGGTGACCATTGCCGGCGTGGCGGTAGCCTTCATCGCCTCGGTGGTGATCTTCCAGGACGTGCAGGCCGGCAATGTCTTCAACGGCAGCGTCTACACCTGGATGACCAGCGGCGACGTGCGCTTCGAAATCGGCTTCCTGATCGACCCGCTCACCACCATGATGATGCTGGTGGTGACCTTCGTCTCGCTCATGGTGCACATCTACACCATCGGCTACATGCACGACGACCCCGGCTATCAGCGCTTCTTCAGCTACATCAGTCTGTTCACCTTCTCCATGCTGATGCTGGTGATGTCGAACAATTTCCTGCAGCTGTTCTTCGGCTGGGAGGCGGTGGGCCTGGTGTCCTATCTGCTGATCGGTTTCTGGTACACGCGCGACACCGCCATCTACGCCAACCTCAAGGCCTTCCTCGTCAACCGCGTGGGCGACTTCGGCTTCATCCTCGGCATCGGCCTAGTGCTGGCGCACTTCGGCTCGCTCGACTACGCCACCGTGTTCGCCCGTGCGCCGGAACTGGCGACTGCCACCATCAGCCTCATCCCGGGCCAGGAATGGTCGCTGATGACGGTGGTCTGCATCCTCCTGTTCATCGGCGCCATGGGCAAGTCGGCGCAGTTCCCGCTGCACGTGTGGCTGCCGGATTCCATGGAAGGCCCGACCCCGATTTCCGCCTTGATTCATGCCGCCACCATGGTGACGGCCGGCATCTTCATGGTCGCGCGCATGTCGCCACTGTTCGAACTGTCTGATACCGCGCTGTCCTTCGTCATGATCATCGGCGCCATCACCGCGCTGTTCATGGGCTTTCTCGGCATTATCCAGAACGATATCAAGCGCGTGGTCGCGTATTCGACGCTGTCGCAGCTGGGCTACATGACGGTCGCGCTGGGGGCTTCGGCCTACTCGGTGGCGGTGTTCCACCTGATGACCCACGCCTTCTTCAAGGCTCTGCTGTTCCTCGCCGCCGGCTCGGTCATCATCGGCATGCACCACAACCAGGACATCCGCTACATGGGCGGCCTGCGCAAATACATGCCCATCACCTGGATCACCTCGCTGATCGGTTCCCTGGCATTGATCGGCACGCCTTTCCTGTCCGGCTTCTACTCCAAGGAAAACATCATCGAAGCGGTGAAGTTCTCCAACCTGCCTGTTTCCGGCATTGCCTACTGGGCGGTGCTGATCGGCGTGTTCGTGACCGCGTTCTACTCCTTCCGCATGTATTTCCTGGTGTTTCACGGCAAGGAGCGTTTCCGCAACGCCCATCACCATCATCACGATGCCCAGGAGCATGCCGAGGACCATCACGACCACACTCCGCACGAATCGCCCTGGGTGGTGACGGTTCCGCTGCTGGCGCTGGCGGTGCCGTCGCTCGCCATCGGCTACATGACCGTCGGCCCCATGCTGTTCGGCGACTACTTCGGCAATGCAATCTATGTCGCCGACGGCCATTCCGCCATGCGCGAACTCGCTCACCACTTCCACGGTGCGGCGGCCATGGGCCTGCATGCCGTAGCCACCGTGCCGTTCTGGCTGGCGCTGGCGGGGGTGGGACTGTCATGGTTCTTCTACATGAAGCGCCAGGACATCCCGGCCATGCTGCAGAAGAAATTCAGTTTCATTTATGCCATCCTCGAACGCAAATACGGCTTCGACGACTTCAACGACTGGTTCTTCGCCGGCGGCGCCCGCAAGCTCGGCGGCGGGCTGTGGCGGCGCGGCGACCAGACCGTGATCGACGGCTGGCTGGTCAACGGCTCGGCGAGGCTGGTCGGCTACGCTTCGCGCATGGTTCGTCACCTGCAGTCCGGCTACATCTACCACTATGCGTTTGCCATGCTCATCGGCGTGTTCGTGCTGGTGACCTGGTTTGTGCGCGCGACGGCCTAAAGAAAGAAAACAATGTTCGGATTGCCGCCTCTCAGCCTCGTCATCTGGATACCGATTCTCGGTGGCCTGGCCGTGCTTGCTACCGGCAGCGACAGGAACGCTCCGCTTGCGCGCTGGCTCGCGCTGATTGCCGCAGCATTGGGCTTTATCGTCGCCATTCCGCTCTATACCGGTTTCGATCTCGCCACCAGCGCCATGCAGTTCGAGGAACTGGTGCCCTGGATCTACCGCTTCAACATCAACTACCACCTGGGCGTGGACGGCATTTCCATGCCCTTCATCCTGCTCAACAGCTTCACCACGCTGCTGGTGGTGATCGCCGGCTGGGAGGTGATCCAGAAGAAGGTCGCGCAGTACATGGCCGCCTTCCTCATCATGTCAGGCCTCATCAACGGCGTGTTCGCCGCGCTCGATGCGGTGCTGTTCTACGTGTTCTTCGAAGCCATGCTGATTCCGATGTACCTGATCATCGGCGTGTGGGGCGGGCCGAACCGGGTGTATGCGGCGATCAAATTCTTCCTCTACACCCTGCTGGGCTCGCTGTTGATGCTGGTGGCCTTCATCTACCTGTACTTCCAGGCCGGCAACAGCTTCGAGATCCTCGACTACCACAAGCTTGCCATCGGCATGAACGCGCAGATCCTGCTGTTCGTCGCCTTCTTCCTGGCCTTCGCGGTGAAAGTGCCGATGTGGCCGGTGCATACCTGGTTGCCGGACGCGCACGTGGAGGCGCCCACCGGCGGCTCGGTGGTGCTGGCGGCGATCACGCTCAAGGTCGGCGCCTACGGCTTCCTGCGCTTTTCCATGCCCATCGTGCCGGATGCCAGCCATGAACTCGCCTGGCTGGTGATCACGCTGTCGCTGATCGCCGTGGCCTACATCGGCCTGGTTGCCCTGGTGCAGGCCGACATGAAGAAGCTCATCGCCTATTCGTCGATTGCGCACATGGGCTTCGTCACCCTGGGCTTCTTCCTGTTCAACCCGCTCGGCATCGAGGGCGGCTTGGTGCAGATGATTTCGCACGGCTTCATTTCCGGCGCGCTGTTCCTGTGCATCGGCGTCATGTACGACCGCCTGCATTCGCGCCAGATCAAGGACTACGGCGGGCTGGCCAATAAAATGCCGGTGTTCGCGGCTTTCTTCATGCTGTTCGCCATGGCCAACTCCGGCCTGCCGGCGACCTCCGGCTTCGTCGGCGAGTTCATGGTCATCATGGCAGCCACCAAGGTCAATTTCTGGTTCGCCTTCATCGCTGCCACCACTCTGATCTTCGGCGCCGCCTACACGCTGTGGATGTACAAGCGCGTGGTATTCGGCAAGGTGACCAATCCGCACGTGGAGGAGATGCGGGATCTCAACAAGCGCGAGTTCCTCATCCTTGGCGTGCTGGCCGTGTGCGTGCTGGGCATGGGCCTGTATCCGAAACCCTTCACCGATGTCATGCACGCATCGGTCGACAACCTGATTGCCCATGTGGGGCAGAGCAAGCTGCCCTGAGGAATCATGATGAATTTCACCCTGGCTGAACTCGTTCCATTGCTGCCGGAAATCTTCCTGCTGGTGATGCTTTCCATCATCCTCATCGTCGACACGATGCTCAAGGACGGCCAGCGCGCAGGCACCTACGTACTGACCCTGCTTACCCTCGCCGGTTGCGCCTGGCTTACCTTCAGCGGCCACCAGCCTGATCCGGTGCATGCCTTCTCCGGCATGTTCATCGACGATACCCTGTCGGACGTGCTGAAGCTCGTGCTGTATCTTGCCGTGGCCTTCATGCTGGTCTATTCGCGCAGCTATCTGCAGGTGCGCGGCCTGTTCAAGGGCGAGTTCTACGTGCTGACCCTGTTCGCCACGCTGGGCATGATGGTGATGATTTCGGCCAGCCATTTCCTCACTCTGTACCTGGGCCTGGAACTGCTGTCGCTATCCTTGTATGCCATGGTCGCCTTGCAGCGCGATTCCGCACTCGCCACCGAGGCGGCAATGAAATACTTCGTGCTCGGCGCCATCGCCTCGGGCATGCTGCTCTACGGCATGTCGATGGTCTACGGCAGTACCGGCTCGCTGATGCTGACCGACGTGTCGGTGGCCCTGCAGGAAGGCGTCGGCCAGAAAGTGCCGCTGGTGTTCGGCGTGGTGTTCATCGTTGCCGGACTGGCCTTCAAGCTGGGAGCGGTGCCTTTCCACATGTGGGTACCCGACGTGTATCACGGTGCGCCTACCGCGGTGACGCTGTTCATCAGCAGCGCGCCCAAGCTCGCTGCCTTCGCCTTTTCCATCCGCCTGCTGGTGCAGGGGCTGGAAGTGCTGCATGCCGACTGGCGCGACATGCTCGTATTGCTGGCCGTGCTGTCCATGGGCATCGGCAACATCGCCGCCATCGCGCAGAGCAACATCAAGCGCATGCTGGCGTATTCGACCATCTCGCACATGGGTTTCCTGCTGCTGGGCATCCTTGCCGGCAGCCAGAACGGCTACAGCGCCTCGATGTTCTACAGCGTGGTCTATGCCATCATGAGCCTCGGCGGCTTCGGCATCATTCTGCTGCTCTCGCGCCAGGGCTTCGAGTCCGAGGAACTCGACGACCTCAAGGGCCTCAACCAGCGCAGCCCGTGGGCCGCCTTCCTGATGCTGCTCTTGATGTTCTCCATGGCCGGCATCCCGCCGACCGTGGGCTTCTACGCCAAGCTTTCGGTGCTGCAGGCCGTGGTCGAGGCCAATCTGGTGTGGCTGGCCGTGGTCGCCGTGCTGTTCTCGCTGATCGGCGCGTTCTATTACCTGCGTGTGGTCAAGCTCATGTATTTCGACGAGCCCCTGCAAACCGCGCCGATCGAGGCCCCGGGCGACATGCGTCTCGCCTTGTCCATCAACGGCCTTGCAGTCCTGCTGCTGGGCATTCTGCCGGGGCCTTTGATGAGCGTGTGCCTGATTGCCGTACAATCCTCGCTTTGATCGCTGTTTTCATCGGGCCTGAATCTGTATGGAAGTCACCCTGCTGCTGGCAATCGCGCTGATTGCCGCCAACCTGCCGTTCCTCGTGGAGCGCCTGTTCTTCCTCAAGCGCCTCGCCGCCGGCAAGCATCTGGGCTGGCGCCTGCTGGAGCTGACCGTGTTCTATTTCGTTGTGGGCGGCATCGGGCTCCTGCTGGAGAAGAGGGGCGGGGATATCCACTCGCAGAACTGGGAGTTCTACGCCGTCACGGCCTCACTGTTTGCGGTTTTCGCCTTTCCCGGCTTCATTTACCGCTATCTCTGGCGCAAGAAGGGCACGTAATCCGGCGACGGCGCGAGAAACCCTCATGAATTGAGCGTGCGCCGGCATGCAGCCTCTCAATTTCTTCGGACATTTCCTCACGCATTCCGGCGTGGCGCTGCAATCGCGCAATTTCGCCCGCGCCCTGTCTTCCAGGCTGGACCTGCACCTTGTCCAGCTGTTTCAGCCGAACGAATTCACCACCGGACAGGAACTGGGCGCGGACATGCCGCGACTATTCCGCAAGCCAAGACCCGACGCGCCGGCACTGGCCTTCTGGACGCCGGATTTCTACAAGGTGCTTGCAGGCCGATATCCGCGCCGCATCGGCTACTACATTTTCGAGGGCAGCCGGATTCCCGCAGGGTACGTCAAGCGCCTCAACAAGCTGGACGACGTCTGCACCGCCTCGGCCTGGGGGGTCAGGGTGCTGCGCAGCAACGGCGTGTCGGTGCCATGCCACGTGGTGCCTGGCGGCGTCGATCCGCTGCGCTTTCCCCGGGCCGAACTGCCGGACAGGCCGCGCCCCTTTCGTTTCCTGCTGGTGGGCAAGGCCGAGCGGCGCAAGGGCATCGACTTGCTGGTGCGCGCGTTCAACCAGGCCTTTGAGGGCGACCCCGGCATTCGCCTCACCCTTTCCATCGACAACATGTTCGTCCGGGACCTTGTGCCCGAGCGTTATGTCGCAGAACTGACAGCCGGCTTGCCGTATTACGCCGACAACATCGACATCGTGCATTTCGTCGAGGACATCCGAGTGCTCTTCCAGGCGCATCACTGCGGGGTGTTTCCTTCGCGCGCGGAAGGCATCGGGCTGCCGATCCTCGAAGCGATGGCCTGCGGCCTGCCGGTCATTGCCAGCCACAACTCCGGCATTACCGAGTACGCAGACGACGGCAACGCGATCCTGCTGAAGCAGCTGGAAATGGAACCTGTTTACTGTCCGCTATTCTTTCCCGTTGCCGGCGAGATGGGCACGTGGGACAGCCCCGATGTGGACGAGCTGGCGGAGAAGATGCGCTGGGTGGTCGAGCACTATCCCGAGGCAAAGCGCATCGGCGCACAGGCCGCCGCCGACGTGAGGGCGCGGCATACCTGGGAGCATGCGGCGGATCGCTTCATGGGACTGTTTTGACATTTCTCGCGGCGAGCCGGCGATGCTGATTACAGCGAAAACCTGGGTGGGAAGGGTCTCCTGCTACGCCAACGACTGGTTCATCGCCGTCGAGCTGGCCAGGGGCGATACTTTCGAGGGCGCTTTCGTGCGCGAGGTGCTGGCGCCCTTCGTGCGGCGCTCGCGCCACGTGATCGATGTCGGCGCCCATGTCGGCATGCACACGCTTGCCTATGCGCACCTGCTCAGGGACTCCGCTCAGGCGCGGATTCATGCGTTCGAGCCGCAGTCCGCAATGCGCGAGCTGCTCGCAAGGAATCTGGCCGACAACGGTTATCAGGACAGGGTCACGGTGCTGCCGTTTGCCGTGGGCCATGCAAACACCGAGACCCGCCTTGCCGCGGCGGTGAGCGACGGCCCGAATGCCAACCGGCCGATCGAATACGGCAGCAGCAAGGCTTTCAATTTAGGCGGCCTTGCGCTCGGCAAGGGCGGAGAGGCCGTGCAGATGCGCACTCTGGACTCGTTCGGCTTCCAGGGCTGCGATTTCCTCAAGATCGACGTGGAGGGCTTCGAGCCGCTCGTTCTGCTGGGGGCAAGCGAACTGCTGAGAAAATTCCGCCCTGTGGTGGTTTTCGAGAATATCCCTTCCAAGCAGATCACGCCGGACATGGCCGAGATGTTCCGCCTGTCGGACATTCCCGCGAGCGAATCGATCATTTCGGAAATCGGTGGCTACCGTATATACCCATTCGGCTGTAACTGTCTGGCGCTGCCGGACGGGCTGGAAGCCTTGCTCCCCGGGGGCTCGTCCGCGGGTTAGCGCTTTGGTTTCCGCCACGACCCATGGAAGAGATGGATGAGCTTCACATCGCCATTCTGACGCGGGTTGACGCCGGTGTTGTGCCAGGGGCTGTAGCCCCAATAGAGTTGGGGCAGCACCTGGACCCTCTGGCCAGGATGGGAGACCGTGAAGAACTGCACGGCCTGGGTGAAGGCGATAGGGCCAGTCAATTCCAGGACGAATCTGGACAATCCGCTTAGCTCGGCAAGTTGCTGCCGACTCACTTGAGCGACGGATTGGTGGATGGTTTGAAGCAGTGTCGCCAGCATCGGGTGCCCCGCCGCAGCAGCAAAGGTCCATTGCGAGAACTGGCGGGGGGCGAAGTATTCCTGGAGGTACTTCGCCATGCTTTGCTTGTAGAGATCGGACGTCATTTCGATGCCGACTGCCAGGTCTGTCTCTTGGTCGAGATAGCCCGCCAGAGGCGCCATGCAGATCGTATCGACGTCGGCATAAATGCCGCCAAGCTGGTAGATGGCCAGATAGCGGAAAAAGTCTGCCTTCTGCGCCTTGAGCGGCAGCTTGTCATAAGTCGGGAGAAATTCCGGGAAATGCTGTCCGATGAATCGCTCGCAGCCAGCATCATCGAAGAACAGGTATTCGAATTCCGGGTTGTGGGCGATCCAGGTCCTCCGGTGCTCGACATGGGTGTCCGCGTTCTTGTGGGTCTGGATGATGCGCTTGGGGATGGGCATGTGGGTGTGCAATATGGGACGGTCGTATGGCGGTCGTTATTGGGGCCGCCAGCAGGAATCAGACCGGGCGGCTCAGTTCGACAAGGGCGTACAGGGTTTCCAGCGCTTCCCTCGGGCTCAACTCGTCGGGTTTGAGCGCACGCAAGGCCTCCAGCAACGCGGCACTCGGATCCGCGGCCTTGCTTTCTTCCGGCTGGACGAACAGGTCGCCCTGCGGGCCTTGCTGTACCTGGGCGTCTTCCAGTTCCTTCAGACGTTTTTTCGCGGCGGCGATGACCCTGGCCGGCACGCCGGCCAGGCGCGCGACCTGGATGCCGTAGCTTTGCGAGGCCGGGCCGTCTTCCACGGCGTGCAGGAACACCAGGTCGTCGCCGTGCTCGACGGCATCCAGATGCACGTTGGCGAGCTGACGATGCTGCTGGGCCAACTGGGTCAGCTCGAAATAGTGCGTGGCGAACAAGGTCAGCGCGCGCGAATCGGTGAGCAGATGGCGCGCCGTGGCCCAGGCCAGGGCGAGGCCGTCGAAGGTCGAAGTGCCGCGTCCGATTTCATCCAGCAGCACCAGGCTCTGCTCGCTGGCATGGCGCAGGATGGCTGCGGTCTCGGTCATTTCCACCATGAAGGTCGAACGCCCGCCGGCCAGGTCGTCGGAGGCGCCAATGCGGGTGAAGATCTGGTCGATGGGGCCGATGGCCGCCGACTTCGCCGGCACCGGTAATCCACAACAGCCGAGCAGGGTGATGAGCGCGGTCTGCCGCATGTAAGTCGACTTGCCGCCCATGTTGGGGCCGGTGATGAGCAGCATCTGCCGGGTGGGCGAGAGCAGGGTGTCATTGGGGATGAAATTGCCCGCCTGCGTTTCCACCACGGGATGGCGGCCAGCCTCGATGCCGATGCCAACCGCCTCGGCGTATTCGGGCAGCACCCAGTCCAGCGTGGCAAGGCGTTCGGCCTGGCTCGTCAGCACATCCAGCTCGGCCAGTGCGGAGGCGGTCTTCAAGAGCTGCGGCACCTGTGGCGCGATGGCGTCGAGCAACTGCTCGAACAGCAGCTTCTCGCGTGCCAGCGCACGCTCGCGCGCCGATAGCGCCTTGTCCTCGAAGGCCTTCAGTTCCGGGGTGATGTAGCGCTCGGCGTTCTTCAGCGTCTGCCGGCGGCGGTAGTCGTCGGGGATTTTCTCGACGTGGGCATGGGTGACTTCGATGTAGAAGCCGTGCACCTTGTTGTATTCCACTTTCAGGCTGGGAATGCCGGTGCGCTCGCGTTCGCGCGATTCCAGGTCGAGCAGGAAGGCGCCGGCGTTCTCGGTGAGCGCGCGCAGTTCGTCGAGTTCGGCATCGAAGTTGTCGGCGATGACGCCGCCTTCGCGCAGCACGGCAGCAGGCTCGGGTCGGACGGCGCAGGCGAGCAGGCCGTGCAGTTCCGGCAGCGGGGTGCAGGCCTCCCGGATTGAATGCAGTGCGGGCGAGTCCAGTGCGAGCTGTGCCTGAATCTCCGGCAGCAGGGTGAGCGTGTCGCGCATGGCCGAGAGGTCGCGCGGCCGTGCAGTGCGCAGCGCACAGCGGCCGGCGATGCGCTCGAGGTCGGCGCAGGCTTTCAGCAGCGAGGTGAGTGCGGAACGCAACGGCGCGTCCTCGGCCAGCGCGCGGATGGCCTCCACGCGCAAGCCGAGCATCGAACGGTCGCGCAGCGGGTGATGCAGCCAGTGGCGCAGCAGGCGCGCGCCCATGGCGGTGACCGTGGCGTCGATGGCGGAGAGCAGGGTGGGCGCAGCCTCGCCGCGCAGGGTTTCGGTCAGTTCCAGGTTGCGGCGCGTGGCTGCATCGAGGCGCACGAACTCGTCGGGGCGCTCGACGGATAGCCCTTGCAAGTGGGGCAGGGCGCTCTTCTGGGTCTGCTTCACGTAGTCGAGCAGCGCACCGGCGGCGGCCACGGCCAGCGGCTGATCATCCACGCCGAAAGCGGCGAGGTCGCGGCTGCCGAACTGCCTGGCCAGATCCTGCGCGGCGCGGGTGGCGTCGAACTGCCAGGCCGCGAGCTTCTTCTGCGGGCCGGAAAAGTCGAGCGTCAGGCCTTCAGGCAGCAGGCATTCGGCCGGCTTGAGGCGCGCGAGCAGGGCGGGGAGTTCGTTCTGGCTGAGTTGCGCCACCGTCATGCGCCCGGCGGCGAGGTTGAGCCAGGCCGCACCCACCGTGCGCTTGTCATGCGCCAGGGCGAGCAGAATCGTGTCGCGGTGCTCGTCCATGAGCGAGGCGTCGGTGAGCGTGCCCGGCGTGATGATGCGGGTGACCTGGCGCTCGACCGGACCCTTGGAAGTCGCGGGGTCGCCCACCTGCTCGCATACCACCACCGACTCGCCCAGCTTCAGCAGCTTGGCCAGATACTGCTCGGCAGCGTGGTAGGGCACGCCTGCCATCCGGATCGGCTCGCCCGCCGACTGGCCGCGCGTGGTAAGCGTGATGCCCAGCAGCCGCGCAGCCTTGACGGCGTCGTCGAAGAACAGCTCGTAGAAATCCCCCATGCGATAGAACACCAGCATGTCGGGGTACTGGCCCTTGATGCCCAGGTACTGCTGCATCATCGGCGTGTGGCCAGCCGCAGCCATGCTTTTATTCGACAGCGCGGATGGCCTCGGTCAGGTGCGGCGTGAACACCGGCAGCATCTGGCCGAAAATTTTCGGATTGCCGGCGACGATGTGGCCGGACTTGAGGAAGCTGTCGTTGCCCTGGAAATCACCGACCAGGCCGCCGGCTTCCAGCACCAGCAGCGCGCCGGCGGCGAGGTCCCAGGTGTTGAGACCGAGTTCGAAGAAACCGTCGTAGCGGCCGCAGGCGACCCAGGCGAGGTCGAGTGCGGCCGAGCCCGGGCGGCGCAAGCCGGCAGTCTTCAGCATCATGTCCTTGAACATGCCGAGGTAGGCGTCGGCGTGCTGGAATTCGCGGAAGGGGAAGCCGGTGCCGATGAGGGCATCGTCCATCTTAGCCTGCTTGGACACGCGGATGCGGCGCTCGTTGAGGAAGGCGCCGGCGCCGCGGCTGGCGGTGAAGAGTTCGTTGCGCGCGGGATCGTAGACCACCGCATGCTGCAATACGCCCTTGTGCAGGAGCGCGATGGACACGGCATACTGCGGCAGGCCGTGCAGGAAGTTGGTGGTGCCGTCGAGCGGGTCGATGACCCAGACATGCTCTTCGCCGCCGGAGCGGCCGGACTCCTCTGCTAGAATCCCGTGGCCCGGGTAGGCGTCGAGCAGGGTTTCGATGATCGCCTGTTCGGCGACGCGGTCGACTTCGCTGACATAGTCGCGCGGACGCTTGGACTGTACGGTCAGACGGTCGATGTCATTGGCGGCGCGATTGATGATCGCCCCGGCCTTGCGGGCGGCTTTGACCGCCGTGTTGAGCATGGGGTGCATGGCATACAACTTTCGATTAAAGAGCAGGCCGACATTTTAATTCATGCTGCCCCAAACCCCGAGTCTTCTTTCCCGAATTCGCATCGTGCTGTGCCGCCCGAGCCATCCTGGCAACATCGGGGCAGCCGCACGCGCCATGAAAACCATGGGCCTTGCCCAACTCTGTCTGGTCAGCCCGAAGAAGTTTCCTCACGAGGATGCCGAAGCCATGGCTTCAGGTGCGTTCGATGTCCTCGGCAGCGCGCAAGTCTGCGACACCCTTGAAGAAGCCCTGGCTGGCTGCGTGCTGGCCATCGGCACGTCCACGCGCCAGCGCGATCTGCAAACGGCGCTGCTGACGCCGCATGAGGCGGCATGCCAGGCCCTGTCGGAAGCGCAGGCGGGCAAGGTGGCGTTCGTGTTCGGCAACGAGACCTTTGGCTTGTCGAAAGAGGAGCTGGCCCGCTGCCAGGCTCTGATGACCATCCCGGCCAACCCGGAATACAGCTCGCTCAATCTGGGCGCCGCGGTGCAGGTGATGGCGTATGAGCTGCGGCGCACCGCGCAGGCAGAAACCTTCGCCCAGCCAGAACTCGATGCCGCCGACCTCGCGGAAGTCGAACGCTTCTACGCCCACCTGGAGGAGACGCTGATCCGGATCGGTTTCCTCAACCCCGCCTCGCCCAAGCGGCTGATGCCCAAGCTGCGCCGGCTGTTTTCGCGCACCCGCCTGCAAAGGGAAGAGATCAACATCCTGCGCGGCATGTTGTCCGCCATGGACAGCAAAAACAACGGCAAACATTAGTGTAAAATAATCGACTGAATTAGTCGGAAAACAGTCCCTACTTATGTTTGCCAGGCTTAAAGAGGAAATCTCTGTCGTATTTGACCGCGATCCGGCCGCGCGCTCGATCTTCGAGGTCGTCACGACCTATCCGGGTTTCCATGCCCTGATGTTCCATCGCCTGTCGCACCACTTGTGGGGCATGGGACTTAAATGGCTGGCGCGCTTTCTGTCCCATTTCGCGCGCTGGCTGACCGGCATCGAAATCCATCCCGGCGCCACCATCGGCCGCCGGGTGTTCATCGACCACGGCATGGGCGTCGTCGTCGGCGAGACCGCCGAGATCGGCGACGATTGCACGCTTTACCACGGCGTCACCCTGGGCGGCACTTCCTGGAACAAGGGCAAGCGCCATCCCACGCTGATGCCGGGGGTGGTGGTGGGGGCGGGCGCCAAGATACTGGGTCCGATCACCATCGGCCGCGACGCGCGCGTGGGCTCGAACGCGGTGGTGGTGAAGGACGTGCCGGACGGTGCCACGGCCGTCGGCATCCCGGCGCGCATCCTCGACGAACAAAGCAAGGCGCTCGACGACCAGGCGAAGAAAATGGGGTTTTCCGCCTATGCCATTTCCGCCGACATGAACGACCCCATGGTCAAGGCCGTCCATGGCCTGATCGACCATGCTTCGCACATGGACCGGAAACTGACCGAGGTCATGGCCCAGCTGGAGCAGTTGGGCGTGAAGCTTTCGGCCGCGCAGAAGGCCAAGGACGATTTCGATCCGGAACAATTGAACAAAATTGTTGACTAATTTGCTCGGGTAACTACAATAGTTGACTGAAATGGTCGGATATTTTATATTTCAGCCACTTACCTCGGGTGAACCATCATGAGACTGACTACTAAAGGACGTTTTGCGGTTACCGCGATGCTGGACCTGGCCCTGCGTCACGGCAAAGGCCCCGTGACGCTTGCGGGTATCAGCGAGCGTCAGGACATTTCCCTTTCCTATCTGGAACAGCTGTTCGGCAAGCTGCGCCGTCATCATCTGGTCGACAGCGTGCGCGGTCCCGGCGGCGGCTATACCCTGGCCAAGCCGCTGGACACGGTTTCCGTCGCGGACATCATCCGCGCGGTGGACGAGCCGGTCGACGCCACCCAGTGCGGCGGCAAGGAAAACTGCCATGAAGACCAGCGCTGCATGACGCACGACCTCTGGGTCAGCCTGAACCACAAGATTTACGAATACCTCGACTCCGTCACGCTCGCCGAGCTGGTTGCCAAGCAGCAGGCCAGGCAGAACCTGGCGGTCATGCCGGACGGCCGTCGCGGAACCAAGATCGCTGCCACGTTTTGATTAGGGTGTTAACAGCAATATGAAATTCCCCATCTATCTCGACTACTCCGCCACCACTCCGGTCGATCCGCGTGTGGCGGAAAAAATGATTCCCTGGCTGACCGAGCATTTCGGCAATCCGGCCTCGCGCTCGCACGCCTACGGCTGGGATGCCGACAAGGCCGTGGAAGAAGCGCGTGAAAACGTGGCCAGGCTGGTCAACGCCGACCCCAAGGAAATCGTCTGGACTTCCGGTGCCACCGAATCCAACAACCTCGCCATCAAGGGTGCGGCGCATTTCTATGCCGGCACCAAGGGCAAGCACCTCATCACCGTGATGACCGAGCACAAGGCCGTGCTCGACACCATGCGCGAACTCGAGCGCGAGGGCTTCGAGGTCACCTACCTCGTGCCCGAAACCGACGGTCTCGTTGACCTGGAGAAGTTCAAGGCCGCCATCCGCCCCGATACGGTGCTGGCCTCGGTCATGTTCGTCAACAACGAAATCGGCGTGATCCAGGACATCGCCGCCATCGGCGAAATCTGCCGTTCCAAGGGCGTGATCTTCCACGTTGACGCGGCCCAGGCCACCGGCAAGGTCGAGATCGACCTGCAGAAATTGAAGGTCGACCTGATGTCCTTCTCCGCACACAAGACCTATGGCCCCAAGGGCGTCGGTGCTCTGTACGTGCGCAGGAAACCCCGTATCCGTTTGGAAGCGCAGATGCACGGCGGCGGCCATGAGCGCGGCATGCGCTCCGGCACCCTGGCCACGCACCAGATCGTCGGCATGGGCGAGGCCTTCCGTATCGCGCGCGAGGAAATGGCCGCCGAGAACGAGCGCATCCGCATGCTGCGCGACCGTCTGTACAAGGGGCTCTCGGAAATCGAGGAAACCGTGGTCAACGGCGACATGGATCATCGCATTCCCGGTAATCTCAACATCAGTTTCGCCTATGTCGAAGGCGAGTCGATGATGATGGCGATCAAGGATGTGGCGGTGTCCTCCGGCTCCGCCTGCACCTCGGCCAGCCTGGAGCCGTCCTATGTACTGAAGGCGCTGGGCCGCAACGACGAGCTGGCGCATTCCTCCATCCGCTTCACCATCGGCCGCTTCACCACCGAAGAGGAAATCGACTACACCATCGACCTGGTGAAGAAGCAGGTCGGCAAGCTGCGCGAAATGTCGCCGCTGTGGGAGATGGTGAAGTCCGGCATCGATTTGAACACCGTGCAGTGGGCTGCCCACTGATCATCAATTTGTAAGGAGCAAACATCATGGCATACAGCGACAAGGTTCTCGACCACTACGAAAATCCCCGCAATGTGGGTTCCTTCGACAGCGGTGACGATGTCGGCACCGGCATGGTCGGCGCGCCCGCCTGCGGCGACGTGATGAAGCTGCAGATCAAGGTGAACGAGCAGGGCGTGATCGAAGACGCCAAGTTCAAGACCTACGGCTGCGGCTCCGCCATCGCCTCGTCCTCCCTGGTCACCGAGTGGGTGAAGGGCAAGACCCTCGATCAGGCCATGGAAATCAAGAACACCGCGATCGCCGAAGAACTCGCGTTGCCGCCGGTGAAGATCCATTGCTCGATCCTGGCCGAAGACGCCATCAAGGCGGCGGTGGCCGACTACAAGGCCAAGCATGGCGAAACTGCCGAAGCAGAAGCCAAAGCGGCCAACGCCTGAGGTGAACCATGGCGATTACCGTTACTGAAAGCGCGGCCAAGCACGTCAGCAACTTCCTCGCCAAGCGCGGCAGGGGAATAGGATTGCGGCTCGGCGTGCGCACCACCGGCTGCTCGGGCATGGCCTACAAGCTGGAGTTCGTCGACGAGGTGCAGGCGGACGACGTTCGCTTCGACAGCAACGGCGTCACCGTGTTCGTCGACCCCAAGAGCCTGTCCTACCTGGACGGCACCGAACTGGATTTCGCGCGCGAGGGATTGAACGAGGGCTTCAAGTTCAACAACCCGAACGTGAAGAATACCTGCGGCTGCGGCGAGTCGTTTAACGTCTGATTTTTAGGGGCTGGAAACTAGGAACTGGGGGTTGAGCGGCCGCCTTTGCCGCGCAGAGTTTGGTGAATGCAATACAAACTGCCCTGTCACTAGTCCCTATATCCTAGCCCCTGGCCCCTAAAACATGGATTTTCACGCCAACCACTTTCAGTTGTTCGACCTGCCTGCCCATTTCCGGCTCGATACGGACAAGCTCGAGGCCGCCTACCGCAGGTTGCAGAACGAAGTGCATCCAGACCGCTTCGCGGCGGCAGGCGAAACCGAGAAGCGCCTGTCCATGCAGTGGGCGACCAAGGTCAACGAAGCCTTCCAGACCCTGAAGAAACCGCTTAACCGCGGCACCTACCTGCTGCACCTGAACGGCATCGAAGCCTTTTCCGAGAAGCACACCAGTTTCCCGCCGGATTTCCTGATGCAGCAGATGGAATGGCGCGAGGCCATCGGTGATGCGCGCCAGTCGCGCAACATCGATGCGCTGGACAAACTCGTGCGTGAACTGCGCGCGGAAGCGAAGCGCATGGAAGAACAGCTCGCGGTCGAACTGGACGACAGGAGCGATTACGAGGCTGGTGCCGCGACGGCGCGCAAGCTGAAATTCATGCACAAGCTGATCGAGGAGATCGGCGATGCACAAGATGAGATAGAAAACGCCTGATATGGCCCTGCTGCAAATTTCCGAACCCGGCATGTCCACCGCGCCACACCAGCACAGGCTGGCTGTCGGCATCGATCTTGGTACCACCAATTCGCTGGTGGCCTCGGTGCAGTCCGGCCTCGCGCGGGTGCTGGATGACGAGCGCGGCCGCTCGCTGCTGCCTTCGGTGGTTCGCTACCATGCCGATGGCAGGGCCGAAGCCGGCTACGATGCCCAGGCAAGGCAGAGCGAGGATCCGCACAACACCATCGTTTCTGCAAAGCGTTTCATGGGCCGCGGGCTGGCCGATCTCGGCGATCCCGGGCGCTATCCCTACAAGTTCGTCGATGCGCCGGGTATGGTGCAACTGGTTACGGTGGCCGGCAGCAAGAGCCCGGTCGAAGTGTCGGCCGACATCCTCAAGGCGCTGCGCGACCGTGCCGAGCGCGCCCTCGGCGGCGAACTGGTCGGTGCCGTCATCACCGTGCCGGCCTATTTCGATGACGCGCAGCGCCAGGCGACCAAGGATGCCGCTAAACTCGCCGGCCTCAATGTGCTGCGCCTGCTGAACGAACCCACGGCGGCAGCCATCGCCTACGGCCTCGACAATGCGGCGGAGGGCGTCTACGCCGTGTACGATCTCGGCGGCGGCACGTTCGACGTTTCCATCCTCAGGCTCACGCGCGGCGTGTTCGAGGTGCTTGCGACCAACGGCGATTCCGCTCTCGGCGGTGACGATTTCGATCAGCGCGTGTTCTGCTGGATTGTCGAGCAGTCGCATCTCACCCCGCTCAACGCCAAGGACACGCGCCTCCTGCTGACGCGCGCGCGCGAAGCCAAGGAGCAGCTCACCGAGCATGACGAGGCGCGCATTACCGCGCTGCTGTCGACCGGAGAGCTGGTCGACCTCAATCTCACCACGGCGATTTTCCATGAGATCACTGCCACCCTGGTCAACAAGACCCTGGTGCCCACACGCAAGGCATTGCGCGACGCAGGCCTTTCGCCGGAAGACGTCAAGGGCGTGGTGATGGTGGGTGGCGCCACGCGCATGCCCTGCATCCGCCACGCTGTAGGCGAGTTCTTCAATCAGACGCCGCTCACCAATCTCGACCCCGACAAGGTCGTGGCGCTGGGCGCCGCCATCCAGGCCGACGTGCTGGCCGGCAACCGCGCGCAGGAGGACGACTGGCTGCTGCTCGACGTGATTCCGCTCTCGTTGGGCCTTGAGACCATGGGCGGGCTGGTGGAGAAGGTCATTCCGCGCAACACCACCATTCCTGTCGCGCGCGCGCAGGAGTTCACCACCTTCAAGGACGGCCAGACCGCCATGAGCTTCCACGTGGTGCAGGGCGAGCGCGAACTGGTGTCGGACTGCCGTTCGCTGGCCAGATTCGAACTGCGCGGCATCCCGCCCATGGTGGCGGGGGCGGCGCGCATCCGCGTTACTTTCCAGGTCGACGCCGACGGCCTCCTGTCGGTGTCGGCGCGCGAACAGACCAGCGGCGTCGAGGCGGCAATCGCGGTGAAGCCGTCCTACGGCCTGTCCGACGACGAGATCGCCGGCATGCTGCAGGATGCCAACGCACATGCCGAGGATGACATGAGGGCGCGCGCCCTCAACGAGCAGCGCGTCGAAGGCAACAGCCTGATCGAGGCGACGCTTGCCGCGCTGCAGCAGGATGGCGACGAACTGCTCGATGCGAACGAGCGCGCCGAGATCGAGGCACGAATGACTGAGCTCCAGGCCAGCATGGCAGGCGAGGAGCATCTTGCCATCAAGCGTGCGGTGGAAGCGCTGAACCATGCCACTTCCGAATTTGCCGCGCGTCGCATGGACGCCAGCGTCAAGAAGGCCCTGCGCGGCCACAAGCTGGACGAGATTTCCCTATGAGCGATCTGAGTGTCGGCCTGGCCGAGTCGCTGCAGAAACGCCTCGACAGCCACCCGATCTATGCGTCGCTGCAAGGCGTCGAAGACCTGCGCGTGTTCATGGCGCATCACGTCTACTCGGTGTGGGATTTCATGTCGCTCATCAAGTACCTGCAGCACCAGGTTGCACCGGCGCGCTGGCCGTGGACGCCGGGGCGCGACGCCAGCGTGCAGCGCTTCATCAACGAACTGGTGCTGGAAGAGGAAACCGACCAGACGGCGCCAGGGCAGGCCGGCGAGTTTTCCAGCCATTTCATGCTGTATATCGGCGCCATGCGTGAAATCGGCGCGGATGCCGACAAGCCGCTGCAGTTCATCCGCACAATCGAGGAGTCCGGCCTCGAGGCTGCGCTTGATTCGGGGCTGTTGCCGGCGCCTTCGCTCGCCTTCACCCATACCACCTTCGGCTTCATCGACAGCGGCAAGCCGCATGCCGTTGCCGCAGCCCTGGCGCTCGGCCGCGAGCATGTGATCCCGGCCATGTTCCGTGCCTTCCTCTCGCGCATGCACATCAGCGAAGCACAGGCGCCGACTTTCCATTACTACCTCAATCGCCACGTCCATCTGGATGAGGACTTCCATGCGCCCCTGTCGCTGCGCCTGCTGCATGCGCTGTGCGGCACCGACACAGCCAGGTGGCGCGAAGCGGAGGAGGCCGCCGTGCGGGCCGTAGATGCGCGCCTCGCCCTGTGGGACGGGGTGCTGGAAGCCTTGCCCTCTTGCCGCAAGGCCGCCTGAACGAATTCATCCGACAACTGACATCATGCCCCAACTCATCGTATTGCCCCATGTGGAGCTGTGCCCCGAAGGCACGGTTATCGAAGCCAAGCCCGGCGAAACCATCTGTGACACCCTGCTCGCCAACGGCATCGAGATCGAGCACGCCTGCGAGAAATCCTGCGCCTGCACCACCTGCCACGTCATCGTGCGCGAAGGCTTCGATTCGCTCGAACCTTCGGAGGAGAAGGAGGATGACCTGCTCGACAAGGCCTGGGGGCTGGAGCCGCAATCGCGCCTGTCCTGTCAGGCGAAGGTGGCCGGTGCCGATCTCGTCGTTGAAATTCCCAAGTACACCATTAACATGGTGAAGGAAGGAGGGCATTGAGATGAAATGGACCGACGTGAACGACATCGCCATCGAACTGTATGAGGCCCATCCGGACGTAGACCCGCAGTACGTGCGTTTCACCGACCTGCATGGCTGGGTGATGGCACTGCCCGGCTTCAATGACGACCCGAACAACTCCAACGAAAAAATCCTTGAAGCCATCCAGATGGCCTGGATCGACGAAGCCAGTTGAAAAGGCCGGCGCCGCCCGTTAACGGCGCGTTGCCGGTGTCAGTAGTTCTTGAGCCCTTCCGCCTGGAAGGCGTGCAGTTTCTGCACATCCAGCACGGTCAGCATGTGTCCTGACTCCTCTACGATCCCATCTTCCTTGAAGCGGCTCAGGATGCGTGACAGCGTTTCCGGCTTGATGCCGATGCGCGAGGCGATCACATGCTTGGGCGCGTTGAGCTGTACGGTAGATGCATTGCTGCCGCCTTCGGCCTGCACCTGCTCCAGCAGGAAAAAGGCCAGGCGCTGGCAGGCGGTGCCCAGGGTCAGGCGGTCGATCTCGTTGACCAGGCCGTGAATGCGGCGGCTCATGCCGCCCATCATGCGAAATGCCAGGCTGACGTTGTTGACCAGGCAGCCATTGAAGTCCTGGAAAGCGATGCCGGCCAGCTTGACGTGGTCGACCGCCATCGCATGCACCGGATAGTTGCCACCCATGAAAAACACCGCTTCGGCGAAGCTGTCGCCGGCTTTCAGAATCTCGATCACCTTCTTGTCGCCCATGGGCGAAGTGCGAAACAGTTGCACCACGCCTTCGCAGACGATGAAAAAGCGCGTGGCATGGTCCCCTTGCTGGAAAATGATTTCTCCCGGGGCGTAGCAGGTCACGTCCAGATGCGTGAGGCTCTGCTGCAGCTCCGCGTCGGTCATCTCGGAAAAAATGTAGTTGGCGCGTATCCTGTCGATGACATCGGGGGCCGGCTTGAGTCGTTCCATGTGCTTGCCTTGGTCTCGAAATGTGGGGCAGTCTGACAGAAGGTTAGTGCCCGGCATTGATCTAAGTCAATGATGTGCTAGTTTGGATAACCTAGTATCAAAAGCGGTTATTCCTGGCCAACCATTGTTCGAGGAGACGATGATGAGCAAGTTAGGCAGCACTTTCGCGCTGGCAGCCCTGTCGCTGGCAGTTTCCATCGCCCACGCGGCAGAGCAGCAGGTGCAGCCGCAGACCCCGGAAACGACCTACATGGGCGGCGGGGGCTCCACCCTTGCCGGTGTCGAGATGCACCAGTCGAGCGACCCGAAGGCGCCGCCGATGACCAAGGCCGAGTTCGATTCGGCCCGGCAAATCTATTTCGACCGTTGCGCCGGCTGCCACGGGGTGCTGCGCAAGGGCGCTACCGGCAAACCGCTGCTGCCGCAGGACATGCAGAAACTGGGCACCGAGGTGCTGAAGGTCTTCGTCCACTATGGCACGCCCGGCGGCATGCCCGGCTTTGGCACTGCCAACGAAATGACCGAGAAGCAGATCGAGGAAATGGCGCGCTACATCCAGCAGCCGCCTCCGCAGCCGCCCGAGTGGGGCATGAAGGAAATGCGCGCGAGCTGGAAAGTGATCGTGCCGGTCGACAAGCGCCCCAAGAAGCAGATGAACAACCTCGACCTGTCCAACATCTTCTCGGTGACCTTGCGTGATTCCGGCGAGGTCGCGCTCATCGACGGCAACAGCAAGAAGATCGTGGCCATCCTCAAGACCGGCTTCGCCGTGCACATCTCGCGTATCTCGAAATCCGGCCGCTATCTCTACACCACCGGCCGCGACGGCCTCATCAACCTGATCGACTTGTGGATGGAAACGCCGCAGACGGTCGCCACCATCCGTACCGGCTCGGATGCACGCTCGATCGACACCTCCAAGTACAAGGGCTACGACGACAAGGTTGCCATCGCCGGCACCTACTGGCCGCCGGCCTATGTGCTGATGGACGGCTTCACGCTCGAGCCGTGGAAAGTCATGTCCACCCGCGGCTATACCTACGACGAGCAGGAATATCATGCCGAGCCGCGCGTCGCCTCCATCGTTTCCTCGCACATCAAGCCGGAGTTCGTGGTCAACGTGAAGGAGACCGGCAAGGTGCTGCTGGTGAACTACAGCGACATCAAGAACCTGAAGACCACCGAGATCGAGGCCGAGCGCTTCCTGCATGACGGCGGCTGGGATTCCTCCAAGCGTTACTTCCTGGTGGCCGCCAACATGCGCGACACCATCTCCGTGGTCGATACCAAGGAAGGCAAACTCGCCGCCAACGTCAAGGTCGGCACCCGGCCGCACCCTGGCCGCGGCGCCAACTGGAATGACGTGAAGTACGGGCCGGTGTGGGCCACCGGCCATCTCGGCGATGACACCATCGCGGTGATCGGCACCGATCCGGCCAGGCACAAGGGCAATGCCTGGAAAGTGGTGCGCACGCTGAAGAACCACGGCAGTGGCAGCCTGTTCATCAAGACCCACCCGAAGTCGAAGAACCTGTGGGTGGATGCTGCGCTGTCTCCTGATGAAAACGTCCAGCAATCGATCTCGATATTCGATCTCAAGAATCTGGACAAGCCGGCGCAGGTGATCAACGTCGCCAAACTGGCCGGCATTACCAAGGGCCGCGTCACCCATCCCGAGTACAACAAGGCGGGCGACGAAGTATGGTTCTCGGTGTGGGGGCCGAAGGATGGAGAATCCGCCATCGTGGTCATGGACGACAAGACGCGCAAGTTGAAGGCCGTGATCAAGGACAAGCGCCTGGTCACGCCGACCGGCAAGTTCAACGTCTACAACACCCAGCACGACGTGTATTGAGCGAAATTCCCGACCATCTGCGGATGGCCGGGCGCGGGCCGGCAAGGCCCGAAACACAGGCATGACATGTACAAGAACCTGGCGCTTTCGGTATTGACGATGGCGTGGCTAGCGCAGGGAAGTGCGTTTGCTGCGGATGTGACTCCCAGTCCGGACAGGCAGCGGGAGCTGGCGCGTTTCGTGCATCAGGAATGCGGCTTTTGTCATGGTCTGCGCCTGACCGGCGGACTGGGCTCGCCTCTGACTGCAGCAAGCATGAGAGACAGACCGGTGGAGTTGATGGTGGAGATCATTCTGGACGGCATTCCCGGCACTGCCATGCCTGGCTGGAAGCCGCATCTCAACGAGCAGGATGCACAGTGGATCGTGCGGGCGCTGCAGGAGGGTTTGCTCGATGGGTCCAGGTAGCAAGTTCCTGTCTGCAGCCTGCCTGCTGTTTGCGCTTGCGGCCCATGCGGCCGAACCGTCCGGCTTCGGCCCCTTGCGCGGCACCGGCGATCTCGGTATCGCAGTGGAACGTGCCAGCGGCAGCCTGCAATGGCTGGATACTTCGAAAAAAACCAGCCTGGGCCGCATCGAGGGCCTGGGTGACCTTTCCCACGCCTCGGCGGTGTTCTCGCGCGATGCGCGCTATGCCTTCGTGTTCGGGCGTGACGGCGGCCTCAGCAAGATCGACGTGCTCACCGGCAAGATCGTCAAGCGCGTGATCCAGTCCGGCAATGCCATCGGCGGCGCCATTTCGCAGGACGGCCGCTTCATTGCCGCCGCCAACTACACGCCGGGCGGCGTGAAAATCTTTTCCACCGAAACCCTGGAACTGGTGGCCGATATACCGGCCGTTTCGCAGACCACCGGCGGCAAGCCCTCAAAGGTCGTCGGCATCGAGGATGCGCCGGGCAACCGTTTCGTCTTCAGCCTGTTCGACGCCGGCGAGATCTGGCTGGCCGATCTTTCCGAAAATCCGGCCCAGCCAAGAATCACCCGCTATGCCAACATCGGCCGCGAACCCTACGACGCGCTGGTCACGCAGGACGGGCGCTGGTATGTGGCGGGACTCTTCGGCGAGAACGGCCTCGCGGTGCTCGACCTGTGGAATCCTGAAGCCGGCGTGAAGCGTGTTCTCGGCGACTACGGCCGGGGCGAGGAGAAACTGCCGGTGTACAAGATGCCGCACCTGGAGACCTGGGCGGTGGCGGGCAACCTCGCCTTCATTCCCGGCGTGGGGCGGCACGAGGTGGTGGTCGTCGACATTTCCAGCTGGCAGCAGGTCGGCACGATTGCCGTGGCCGGTCAGCCCGTGTTCGTCATGGCCGAGCCGACCGGGCGCAGGCTGTGGGTCAACTTCGCCTTTCCGGATTACGATACCGTCCAGGTGATCGACGTGCCCAGCCGCCAGATCGTGCAGACCCTGAAGCCGGGCAAGGCGGTGCTGCACATGGAATTCACCCCGCGCGGCGAGCAGGTGTGGGTGTCCGTGCGCGATGCCAACCGGATCGACATCTACGATACGCAGAGTTTCGCCAAGGTCGGCGAGATTGCCGCGCAGGAGCCGAGCGGCATTTTCTTCACCGCGCGTGCGCATCGGCTGGGATTGTGAAAGTGGAGACCATGGATACTGCACTGAGCGACCTCGAATTTCATCTCCTCAACGACTGGCAGCGCGACCTGCCGCTCAGCGAGCGGCCTTATGCGGCCATGGCCGAGAAGCTGGGCTGCACCGAGGCCGAGGTCATCGCCGGCCTCGGCGACCTCATGGCGCGGGGCCACATTTCTCGCGTCGGCGCCGTCTTCAGGCCACACGTCCTGGGCTGGAGCACGCTCGCCGCGGTGTCGGTGCCGGAGTCGCGCATCGAGTCCGTGGCGCAGAGCATCGACGCCTATCCCGAGGTCAACCACAACTACGAGCGCGAGCACGCCTACAACCTGTGGTTCGTGGTGACTGCGCCCACCGAGGCGCGCGTGGCCGAGGTGCTGGCCGGCATTCATCGACAGACCGGCTGCAAGCCCCTGAATCTGCCCATGCTGGCGGATTACCACATTGACCTTGGCTTCGACCTCGCCCGTGGCACGCAAACATCACGCCCGCATCTCAGCCCGGCCGGCAGGCCGCAGACCGCAGACAGCCTGCGCCGCCAGCTCGAACCTTCCGACTACGCGCTGGCGGCGGCGCTCGAGGGCGGCCTGGCGCTGGTGCATCGGCCTTATGCCGAGCTGGCGGCGAAGGCGGACATGAGCGAAGTTGAAGCACGCCAGAGGCTCGAACGGCTGGTCGCGCTGGGCATCATCCGCCGCCTCGGCGTGGTGGTGCGCCACCGTGAGCTGGGCTATACCGCCAACGCCATGGTGGTATGGGACGTGGCGGACGAAAGGGTGGAGGAACTGGGCCGCCAGCTCGGCGCGCAGCCGAGCGTGACGCTGTGCTATCGCCGGCCGCGCGTGCTGCCCGAGTGGCCCTACAACCTCTTCTCCATGGTGCACGGTCGAAGCCGCCAGGCCGTGCTGGCTGAAATCGAGCGTCTGCGCGCCGAGCTTGGGCTGCAGGACATTGCCTGCCACCCGCTTTTCTCGCTGCGCCGTTTCAAGCAGTGCGGCGCAAGATATGCCGGCTTCGCCAGAGCAGCGTGACATGGAACTCGACGCCATCGACCGCGCCATCATCAATCGCTTGCAGGGCGGCTTCCCTGTGTGCGAGCGGCCTTACGCCCAGGCTGCACAATCGCTCGGCATGAGCGAGCAGGCGCTGATCGCGCGCATCGGCAAGCTGGTGGAAGGCGGCGTGCTCTCGCGCTTCGGCCCGCTGTTCAACGCCGATCGCCTGGGCGGCAGCGCAGTGCTGGCGGCGATGGCGGTGCCGGAAGAGCAGTACGAAGCGATCACGGAAATCGTCAACGCCCAGCGCGAGATCGCGCACAACTACCGGCGCGAGCACGAACTCAACATGTGGTTCGTCGGCTCGGCCGAGCAGGTAGAGAACGTGGAAGCAGCATTCGCGCGCATCGAAAAA
Source organism: Betaproteobacteria bacterium SCN2 (assembly GCA_008923285.1). Classification (GTDB taxonomy): domain Bacteria; phylum Pseudomonadota; class Gammaproteobacteria; order Burkholderiales; family Thiobacillaceae; genus UBA6918. The sequence continues at coordinate 98,719 of WBSG01000003.1, read as the reverse complement.
CTGACCGGCCACCCCGTGTACCGCTTCCCGAAGCAACGGGAATTCTTCGTGGAACTGAAACTGACCGTCTGAAATGCCTGACGAGGAGGATCGAGCATGTCCGAACCGAACCTGTACACCCGACTTGGCGGCTACGACGCCGTCGCTGCCGTCTGCGCCGACCTGCTGCCGCGCCTGCGCGCCGATGGCCAGCTCGGCCGCTTCTGGCAGCACCGCGGCGAAGACGGCATCCAGCGCGAATACCAGCTGCTGGTGGATTTCATCTGCAATGCCGCCGGCGGCAACATGTACTACACCGGCCGCGACATGAAACTCTCGCACAAGGGCATGCGCATCAGCCAGTCCGACTGGGACATCTTCGTCGGCCACCTCAATGCCACGCTGGACAAGTTTGAGCTGCCGGCGCGCGAGCGCGGCGAGGTGCTGGCCTTCATCGACAGCACCCGGGCCGACATCGTCGAAGGATGAAACGCAAATGAACGCGCCCGAACCGCTGTTCTCGCCGGATGCGCTCGACCTTGCGCTGATCCGTGCGACCCAGGGCGGTCTGCCGTTGGTGCCGCAGCCCTACCATGCGCTGGCGGAAGTGGTCGGCGCCACGGCGGATGAGGTGATGGCGCGGCTGGCGAGGATGCAGCAGGCGGGCATCATCCGCCGCATCGGCGCGGTGCCCAATCACTATGCGCTGGGCTACAAGGCCAACGGCATGACGGTGTGGGACGTTGCCGATTCCGAGGTCGACCGGCTGGGCGAAATCGTTGGCCAGCTGCCCTTCGTCAGCCACTGCTATCGCCGCCCGCGCCGGCTGCCGCTGTGGCCGTACAATTTGTTCGCCATGGTGCATGCCAAAAGCCGCGAGGAAGTCGAAGCCATGGCTGCAGAGATAGCCGCGCTGTTGGGCTACGCCTGCAAGGGCCGGGATATTCTTTACAGCAGCCGCATTCTGAAAAAGACCGGCCTGAGAATAGGGGGGTAGGACTTGTTTCGTATTACCCAATACATGCAGGAGCTGCTGAACCCGACGCCCCTCGGGCCGAAAAGAAATCCGCCCGGCCCGGTGGTGATCTGGAACCTGATCCGGCGCTGCAACCTGACCTGCAAACACTGCTATTCGATTTCCGCCGACAAGGACTTTCCCGGCGAACTGTCCACCGTCGAGGTCTGCACGGTGATGGACGATCTCAGAGCGTTCCGCGTGCCGGTGCTGATACTCTCCGGCGGCGAGCCGCTTTTGCGCCCGGACATTTTCGACATCGCCAGACGCGCCAGGGAGATGGGCTTCTATGTCGGGCTGTCCTCCAACGGTACGCTGATCGACAAGAACAACATCGACGCCATCGCCGAGGTCGGCTTCGACTACGTGGGCGTCAGCCTCGACGGCCTCAACGAAACCCACGACCGCTTCCGCCGCAAGGAAGGGGCGTTCGATGCGTCATTGGCCGGCATCCGCCTGTGCATTGATGCCGGCATCAAGGTCGGCCTGCGCTTCACCCTCACCCAGGACAACGCCCACGACCTGCCGGGGTTACTGAAGCTGATGGAAGAAGAAAAGGTGGAGAAGTTCTATCTCTCGCACCTCAACTACGGCGGGCGCGGCAACCGCAACCGCAAGGCCGACGCGCATTTCGCCACCACGCGCCAGGCCATGGACCTCCTGTTCGACACCTGTCTCGAACGCCTGCAGTCGGGCGAGCCGCGCGAATTCGTCACCGGCAACAACGACGCCGACGGCGTCTACCTGCTCAACTGGGCGCGCGAGCGTTTTCCCGACAAGACGGAACACCTGCGGCAAAAACTCTCGCAGTGGGGCGGCAATTCCTCGGGCGTCAACATCGCCAACATCGACAACCTTGGCAACGTGCATCCGGACACCTTCTGGTGGCACTACACCCTGGGCAATGTGCGCGAGCGGCCGTTTTCCGAAATCTGGCAGGACACCTCCGACCCCATCATGGCCGGTCTCAAGCAGCACCCGCGACCGTTGAAAGGCCGCTGTGCCGCCTGCGCTTATCAGGACATCTGCGGCGGCAACACCCGCGTGCGCTCGTACCAGATGAGCGGCGATCCCTGGGCCGAGGACCCGGGCTGTTATCTTGACGACGACGAAATCGGCCTCAGGCCGGTCGCCAATCCTTCGGAAACCATAGAGGTCTGACATGCTGCGCACCCTGCTGCTGGGGCTTTTCCTGGCCCCCGCAATCACCCTGGCTGCGCCCACGGCGCAGGAAAACTACCAGACCCATTGCCTCGCCTGCCACGGCGAAAACCGCATGGGGGCGATGGCGCCGGCGCTCCTGCCCGAGTCGCTCGCGCGCCTGAAAAAGGCCGAGGCCATGGAAGTCATCGCTCAGGGCCGCGTCGCCACCCAGATGCCGGGCTATGCGGACAAGCTTTCGACCGAGGAGATCAGACAGCTCGCGGACTGGATCTACCAGCCGCTGGCCACGCCGCCAAGCTGGCGCGAAGCCGACATCAAGGCCTCGCAGATCAGGTTCGATACAGCCGGCTTCCAGGAAAAACCCGTATTCAAGGCCGACCACCTCAATGTCTTTCTGGTGGTGGAGGCGGGCGACAACCACATCTCCGTGCTGGACGGCGACAAGCTCGAAGTCATCCACCGATTCCCCACCCGCTATGCCCTGCACGGCGGCCCCAAGTTCACCTTCGAGGGGCGCTATGTTTATTGGGCCTCGCGCGACGGCTGGGTCACCAAGTACGACTTGTGGAACCTGAAGCCGGTGGCCGAGATTCGCGCCGGCCTCAACACCCGCAACCTCGCGGTGTCTTCCGATGGGCGCACGGTGATGGTGGCAAACTACCTGCCGCATACGCTGGTCGCCTTGAACGCGGAGGATCTCAGCCTGGTCAAGGTCATTCCCGTGGTCGGCGCGAACGGCAAGAGCTCGCGCGTGTCGGCGGTGTACGACGCGCGCCCGCGCGGCAGCTTCATCGCCGCACTGAAGGACATTCCCGAGGCCTGGGAAATCGTCTACGACGAGGCCAAGGGCGGCAAGGTCTACCGCGGCCTGGTGCACGACTGGCAATACGGCGAGGGGCACCCGGAAAAGGACATCTTGCCGGTGCGCACCATCCCGCTCGACAACATCCTCGACGATTTCTTCTTCGATGCCGACTACAAGCTCATCATCGGCGCCTCGCGCGATGCCGCCAGGGGCCAGGTCGTCAACCTCGACGTGCGCCGCAAGATCGGCGAGACCGACCTGCACGGCATGCCGCATCTGGGCTCCGGCATCATCTGGGACTATCAGGGTCGCGAAGTCATGGCCACGCCCAACCTCAAGGACCCCATGGTCACCGTCATCGACATGAAGACCTGGCAGACGATCAGGGAAATTCCTACCCAGGGCCCCGGCTTTTTCCTGCGCAGCCACGAGAACACCCCTTATGCCTGGGTCGACGTGTTCTCCGGCCCCAACCGCGACGCCATGCACGTCATCGACAAGCGCAGCCTGGAAATCGCCGCCACGCTACGCCCGATCCCTGGCAAGGCTTCCACCCACGTCGAGTTCGATCGTTATGGCAAATACGCCCTGGTCAGCATCTGGGAAATGGACGGCGCGCTGGTGATCTACGACGCCGCCACGCTGAAGGAAGTGAAGCGCCTGCCCATGAAGAAGCCGGTGGGCAAGTACAACGTGTGGAACAAGACGCGGCTGTCTTCAGGGACGAGCCATTAGCCGGAGAACGCTGCCTGCCAGCGCTACTTGTAGTCGGGTGGGACTGGCACTGCTGAATCCTCGTGCGCCACGGCAGGTCCGTCGCGGCAGGTCCGTCGCGGCAGGTCCGTCGCGCACGAAGGAGGGCAGCCCGGCATGGTTCTGCCGGATTGCCTGATGATCGTCGTCAGCGAGCAGGTTCGGCAACGAAAATCTCGACACGACGGTTCTTGCTGCGGCCATCTGCCGTGGAGTTGTCGGCGATCGGTTCACGCGCGCCGCGGCCGTCGATGGAGATGCGATTCGAGGCCACCCCGCGGGCAACGAGGTAATCGCGGGTCGCCGCGGCACGGTTGACCGAGAGCGGATTATTGATGGCATCCGTGCCGGTGCTGTCCGTGTGGCCGATGATGGTCACCCTCGTGACCGGATTCTGATTGAGAGTGGTGGCGAAGCGGTCGAGGATCGGCTGCAGGTTCGGCTTGATGTCGTAGCGGCCGGTATCGAAGGAGACATCGCTCGGAATGTCGAGCTTGAGCTGGTTGTCGGCGGTCTGAGTGACGCTCACGCCGGTTCCCTGGGTGGCCTGTTCCATCTCCTTCTTCTGTTGCTCCATGTGCTTAGACCACAAATAGCCGCCGCCGGCGCCGACGGCGGCGCCGATTGCCGCACCGGTCGCGGCGCGCTTGCCGCCGCCATCGCCGGTCGCGGCGCCGATGACCCCGCCCGCAACCGCGCCGATTGCCGCGCCGGTGCCGGTGGTTTTTTGCGTTTCGCTCATGTTGGCGCAGCCGGCAAGGCCGAATGCAATGGCGGCAAGTGAACCGATGATCTTTTTCATGAGACAACTCCAGTGCTGTTGAAGACCTTTTCAGTATAGCCAAAAAGACCGATCGGATTGGTGTGCACTCGAACTTGGCACCGAGTCTTGTTACTGCAGGGCGGCAGGCTATCCGATTGTTTCGCTACGGGGGATAATTCGCTCCCTGTCTGGATGCCTGTCTTTGCCATGCGCTTTCTCTCCGTCCTTTTCCTCGCCACGCTCCTCTCGTCCTGTGCAACCCCGCCGCCCGCGCCGCCGCCAGCCGTGGCGCCGAAGCCCGCGCTCAAGATCGCCCTGGTGCTGGGCGGCGGCGCGGCACGGGGATTCGCCCACATTGGCGTGATCAAGGCGCTGGAGGCGCAGGGCATCGTGCCGGACATGGTGGTGGGCACCAGCGCCGGCTCGGTGGTGGGGGCGCTGTATGCCTCGGGCATGAAGGGTTTCGATCTGCAGAGGCTGGCGCTGGAGATGCAGGAGGACATGGTCGCGGACTGGACTCTGCCAAACCGCGGCGTGCTGAAGGGTGAAGCGCTGCAGGAATTCATCAATCAGAAGGCGAGGGGCCTGCCCATCCAGAAAATGCCCAGGGCGCTGGGCATCGTCGCCACCGATCTTAAAAGCGGCGAGATGGTGGTGTTCCGCCAGGGCAACACGGGCATGGCGGTGCGGGCGTCCAGCGCCGTGCCGGGCGTGTTCCGGCCCGTCGAGATCAGCGGCCGCGAGTACGTCGACGGCGGGCTCGCCTCGCCGGTGCCGGTGCAGCCGGCGCGCGCGATGGGCGCGGATTTCATCATTGCCGTGGACATCTCCAACGTGAGCCGTCGCGAGACGCCGACAGGCACGCTGGACGTGCTGCTGCAGACCTTCGCCATCATGGGCCACACGCTCAGCCAGCACGAACTGAAAAGTGCCGACATCGTCATCAGGCCGAAGACGGCGGCGGTGAGCAGTACCAGTTTCGAGGACAGGCACCTTGCCATTCTGGAGGGGGAAAGGGCGGCTGCGGCAGTCATGACGGAACTGAAGACGAAGCTTGCCAGGGCCTCGGCGCAATAGCTGATCGAACTGCCTGCCGCTTGAGGGCGCCTGTCGCGTAGAGCTAGCTGTCCGCGACGCAGACCTTGTTCCTGCCGCCCTGCTTGGCGTCGTAGAGCGCCCTGTCGGCGATCTCCATCAGCCTGTCCAGGCTGATGTCCTCGCCGTTAAGGGCAGAGACCCCGACCGAGACCGTGATGCGCAGGGGCAGGCCGGTCGCTGCGCTGAGGTCGGCGTCGGCGACGGTTTGCCTCAGGCGCTCCGCCGCTTCGGCCGCCCGGGCAGAACCGGTTTCGGGCATCAGTACCGCAAATTCCTCGCCGCCGATGCGGCCAATGATGTCCACGGTGCGAAAGCTGCTGCGCAGCATGCCGGCCATCTGCTGCAGAACGAGGTCGCCGATTTTGTGGCCGTGGGTATCGTTGACCTTCTTGAAATGATCGATGTCGATCATGAGCAGGGACAGCGGACGCAAGAACCGCTTTGCCTGGGCAAGGGCGGACTCTCCGCGATTCACGAAGCGGCGCCGGTTGGCAAGGCCGGTCAGGTAATCCATGTGGGCCTCGAGCTTGAACTTCTCAAGCAGTTCCTTGTGTCCCGTTATGTCGGTGGAAATGCCGCAGAGCCCCCAGATGCGGGTCTTGTCCGCATCCTCATAGATCGGCGTCTTGATTTCCCAGAAAACGCGCTCGCTGCCATCAGGCAGCGGGATAACGACTTCCCCGGCGGTGTCTTCGCCATATTCCAGGACGCGCGTGTCGATTTCGCGCAGGCGGGCTGCCGCGTCGGCAGGAAAGAGCCCGCTGTCGTCGATGCCGTGCAGGTCTTCATATGCAACATTGAACAATTCCAGCGTCGGCCTGTTTGCATATACATAGCGGTGCTGGCGGTCCTTCATGTAGATGAAAGTGGGAATTCGGTCCAGCGCCATGTTCAGGCGACCGACAATGGCGCGGGCTTCGGCAGCGGCCAGCTCAAGTCTTTTTTGACGGCGCTGATAGCTATGAAGGCCGATGCTGGAAACCAGCACGAGGATGCAGAACAGCATGGCTTGCATCAAGGCATTGCGCTGCCAGGGTTGGAATATGGCATCAAGGTCGCGGCTCACCGCCACTACCAGAGGCTCGCTCATTCCGAGGGCTGAAGGATTGATGGTCCGCTGTGCCAGCATGCGTTCCTCTCCCGTCGCCTGGAAGAACCCCGTCAATACCGTTGCCGTCTGGCCGTTGTCGCGGTGCCGCATGAAGAGGGAGCCGGGCTGGGCCAGATTCACCCCCGGATCGACTTTCTGCCTTGGCTCCATCAGAAACAACTGGCCGTTGCCATGGACGATGGCGCTCCACACATCGTCTGCATACAGTACTGATGACATGAGGGTCTTGAAATAGCTCGGATCGATGGTTGCGGAAACGATGCCTGCGAACTCTCCGCGTGGCCCCGGAATCATGCGCGATATGCTCAATCCGTTCTGGTCGGTCATGGACAGAAATGGCGGACTGACATACAGGATGTCGGGGGCTGCCTGCTGTTTGATGACCTTGAAATGATGGCGATGCCTCAGGTCTGCGCCGGCCAGATCAGAGCGGCTGGTGGCGACTACCATGCCTTCAGCATCTACCACGCTGAGGCCGTTTACCCCAGGCAGCGCGCGGCTCAGGGAGTTGATGTGCAGGCTGGCCTGCAGAATGGCCAGCGTGGTCCTCTCGCCGGAAATTTCGCTGCGTATGCTCAATAGCGCTTGATTGATGCTGGCGATCCGCTCTTCCAGATTGTCGGCAACGACCTTCGCCTTTGCCGACAGCCTGTCCTCTTCCCAAGACTTCGTGCGCTCGCGCTCAAAATACAGATTGAGGACGATCACGCCGCACAGGACGAACAGCGTTGCGACGAGTGCCAGCCAGGGCAGGGCGGATTTCTTGCTGAATGGGTGCGGTTCGGTCATGTTGAGCCACGCTGTCAGGGTTAGTCGCAACTGGCCAGTGACTGGGTTGCGACGTCCACGTATCTACCGGTGGCAGTCTATGGCCGTTCAGCACAGTTTATATGGCTGCGACGGTTCAGCGTGGTTTTTCGGCCACCCTGGGCCGGCCCCGCCAGTCATGGCGGAAATGAAGGGCGGGCTGGCCGTGCCAGAACGCGCTAGGCCGAGAAGCACACCCGGTTTCGACCTGTCTGCTTGGCCTGGTATAGAGCCACGTCGGCCAGGTCGAGCAGGCCGCCGAGGCCGACTTCCCGGTTGCCGAGTTCCACTGCGCCGATCGATATGGTGAAGTGCAAGGGCAGCCCTGTTGCCTGGCTCAGGTCCGTTCCTTCGACGCTTAGCCGCAGCCTCTCAGCCACTTCCTGTGCCTGTTGAATGTCTGTTTCGGGCAGCAGAACCGCAAACTCCTCGCCACCGATGCGTCCGATGATGTCGACGGAACGGAAGCTGCTGCGGAGAATATCCGCCAATTGCTGAAGAACGCTGTCGCCGACCTTGTGGCCGTGGCTGTCATTGATGTTCTTGAAATGGTCGATGTCGATCATGAGGAGTGACAGGGCATGGTCGTAGCGTCTCGCCAGGGCGAGTTCGTTCTCTCCACGCTCCATGAAGTGGCGCCGGTTGGAAAGGCCGGTCAGATAGTCCTTGCTTGCCTGCGCTTTCAACTGTTCGAGCAATTCCATGTGTTCGGTGATGTCCGTCGATATGCCGCAGATGCCCCAGATGCGGGTCTTCTCGGCGTCCTCGTAGATCGGCGTCTTGATTTCCCAGTAGACCCGGCGGCTGCCGTCCGCCTGCTCTGCAATGACCTCCTCGGCAGTGTCCTCGCCATGCTCGAGCACGCGGGTGTCGATATCATGCAGATGCGCCGCCGTTTCCGGAGGGAAGAAGCGGTCGTCGTCGCTGCCGCGCAGTTCGGCTTCGGAGACCCTGAACAAGTCCAGGGTGGGCCGATTGGCGTAAACGTAGCGGCGCTGGCGGTCCTTCATGTAGATGTAGGTCGGGATCTTGTCCAGTGCCAGGCTGAAGCGCTCGGCCATCATGCGCGCCTCGCGTGCTTCACGTTCATGGACTCGCCTGCTGGCCTGATAGCCGTAAAGCCCCATGAGCGAGATCAGGGAGATCACGGCAAAGAGCATGCCCTGGGCGAATGCATTGTGGCGCCAGGTGGCATATATCGCATCCAGTTCGCGGCTTGCTGACACCACGAGTGCCTTGTCCATGTTGAGCGCGGCCGGACGCACGGTGTGCAGGGCCATCATGCGCTCATCCTTCGTGGCATAGGTGGTGCCCGTGAAGACGTTCCTGGTCTGGCCGCTTTCAAGGTGGCGGCTGAAGAACGAGCCTGGTCTGGCCTGGTCCATGCCGTAAAGAGGCTTGTTTTCCGGGGCTGTCAGCAACAGCTGGCCGTCGCCATGGACGATGGCATCCCACATGTCCGGCGCATACAGCACCGAATCCAGTGCGGTTTTGAAGAATTCCGGATCGACGGTGGCGGTGACGATGCCGGCGAACTCGCCGTTCGGACCGGCAAGCATGCGCGTGAGATTCAGGGAATAAACGTCGAGCACGGTCCTGAATGGCTGGCTGACATAGAGCGTGTTCGCGTTCGGCTGCTTGCGCACCGTCTGGAAATAGCCGCGGGCGCTCAAGTCGGTGCCCACCAGTTCGGCGCGGTTGGAGGCGAGCGCCTTGCCGCTGGCGTCAATGACAAGCAAGGTGCGGATGCCGGGCATGGCATTGCTGAGCGAGGTGAGATCGCCGGAAATGTCGCCCCTGCCGGCGGCGGCTCCGCGCCGGGCGAGTGTGTTGCGTATGCTCGTCAGTGCGTGGCTGGCCGCTGTCAACTGGAATTCCATGTTGTCGGCGATGACCTTGGCCTGGGCGAGGAGCCTTTCCTGCTCGCGCATGCCCGTGCGTTCGCGCTCGATCTGCAGGTTGACGAAAATCAGCCCGCCCAGAATGAGCAGGGCGATGCCGAGCGCCAGCCATTTCGCCAGACCGGACAAGCCAGGTTGCGGGCGGCGCGGCAGCATGCGATCGTCAGCCTCGCTCAGCGAGCGGTCGGCTGCGGCAAGGAAGCAGCGGACAATTTGCCTCTGGAAACGGCGTCGCCGAACATGGCGACCTGATTGCGGCCGACCTGCTTGGCCTGGTACATGGCCATGTCGGCATGCCTGGCCAGTTCGTCGCTGTCCTGCCCATGCTCGGGAAAGAGCGCGATACCGATGCTCGCCTCGATGTGGAATTCGCGGTCGGCCACGGCCAGCGGCTCGCCGAGCCGGTCGAGGATCTTGCCGGCGGTTTGCCTGGCATCATGCGCGCTTTCGAGATTGTTCAGCAGGACCACGAATTCGTCCCCGCCAATGCGGCCGACAGCGTCCGATTCCCGCAGCACGGCAACCAGGCGGCGCGCGGTTTTCTGCAGCACCAGATCGCCCATGTCGTGGCCATGGCTGTCGTTGACATGCTTGAAATTGTCCAGATCGATATACAGCAGGGCGGCGCGCCGGTTTTGGCGCCTGGCCTGGGAGAGGCCGCTGGCGACGAGTTCGAAGAACAGCGCGCGATTGGGCAGGTCGGTAAGCGTGTCGTAATGGGCCATGTGGCGGATACGCTCTTCCGCCTTGCGCCGCTGGGTGATGTTGCGGCTGACGCCGTGCAGTTCTGCATGCCCGGTTTCGCGGTTCAGCCAGTAATAGCTGCTGACTTCGGTCCAGACGCCGGGGCCGTCCTTGCAGGGCTGCATCACTTCATCGAAAAACTGATTGTCGGAAGTGATCCTGCCGGCACGAAAGTCGGCCAGCTCGCGGGCGATGGTGCTGAAGGCGTATTCGCGGTGTTCGGGCACGATTGATTCTTCCGCCGAAGCGGCCATGACTTCTTCCGCGCTGAAGCCGCGCAGATATTTCACTGACGGGCTGACATAGGTGAAGCGCAAAGTGTCCAGGTCCAGCACCCAGATTACGTCCTTCATGCTTTCGGTGAGCATGGCGAACAGGCGCTGGTTCTGCGACAGCGACGACTGGTCTGCCCTTGCCCGCTCAGCCTGGCGTTTTGACCGCCGGGCGCAAATCGCAAGCGCGACCGTACTGATGGCCAGCAGGATAGAGGTGACTTCGAGAACCATTGCTCCGCGCCGCTCTGGATTGTTTCTTTTGATTATCGGCGTGCGTGGCCTTGGCTGCAAGCCGGATCACGCAGGCTCCCGGAGGCTGCATCAGCCCGGTTTGCCGTCCACCCTCGGACGCCAGAGCATGGGGGCATAGACAACGGCGAACAAGGCGAATGCCGCCATCCACAGCGCACCGCTTGCATGCGGCAGCATGGTCGTCTGCGCAGGCAGGAGCAGCGGGCCGAACACCCGCAGGGCGGCAGACAAGTTCACGAGCACGAAAGCCCAGGTCATGATGGCGGGGGCTTCCAGGATGCGGCCGGTGTGGCCGAGCGAAACCCGCGCCATCATGCCCAGGGTCAGCACGCCGATGCCGCCTGCGGCATAGGCGTGCAGGGCGAGGAAGGGTGGCACCATGCCCGCGGCGTAGAGGGCATCGAGGAGGAAGCCGATGACGATCCAGCCGTAGCCCAGGTGCAGGACCCACAGCAGCGGCACGCGCCAGAGGCGTTTGTCATGCCAGCCGGCAAGACGGATGGCATGCACGATGGCTGCCGCCGCGGCCAGGAATGCAAGCAGCATGCCGGAGAACAGCGCCGGCGCGGCAAGCACTGCGGCCAGCACGGCCAGGGTCGTGGCGGAGGCCAGCCATTCGATCGGCACCCACTTTTTCGCGGTCGAGTTGAGGCGCCGCTCGGTGAAATACGGGATGACGCGGCCGCCCATCACCACCATCATCAGCACGATGAGGTACAGCGCCAGGTCGAGTCCGAGCATGGTATAGGCAGGGTCGAAACCGAGGGCGCCGGCGTGGAACAGGGCGTTGGCCGCGGTCAGGCCGAGCAGCATGAAAGGAAAGGGGTAATTGCGCGTCTGCTGCACCCGCAGTACCGGGCGCAGTACGGCCACCAGCAGCGCCGGCAGGAACAGCAGGTCGACGATGGCGATGGCAGCGTAGGGCACCGTGAACCAGGGCAGCACGCGCCCGGCCAGCCACAGCACGAGCAGCATGGCGAGCGTACGGCCCTTGGGCATGGGAATGCTGGTCCAGTTCTGCGCCGCGGTCAGCAGGAAGCCGCCGATGACGCCCGCCGCGTAGCCGAACAGCATTTCGTGGCCGTGCCAGGTGGTCGGCGCTATCCCGGCGGGCGTCGGCATGGCGCCTTGCAGGGCGGCAAGCCAGGTGGCCATGTAGATCACTGCGAACAGGCCCGAAGCAAGGAAAAATGGCCTGAAGCCGAGAGCGAACAGGGCAAAGCCGCCGGGCGACTTGCCATTCCGGGTTTCTTCCAACTGGATCAGCGCCATGTGAAGGGCCTATTCATGATTTGAGCAGGCTCCTAGCCTATCAAAAAAAACCGGGACGCAGTCCCGGCGATGGCGGAGGCCCGCAAGGGCTTCCAGGGGATGGGGGATGCAATGACGGTCGGATCGCCCACGTGAGAAGCTGAATCTTGCCAGCATGCGCGCTGCGATAGCTCCTCAGACCAGGCTGAAAAGATAAAGCAGGCCGAAGTGCAGAACGATGAAAAGTATGACGATCACGGCGACGGCGCGGTTTTCGCTTTTTTCGAAAATTTTTTGAAGGCTCATTGGTTTACTCCAGCTTGGGCGGTAGGCATTGTGCTCAATTCCGACGGCGCTTTCCTTGATGCGGGGAGGCTGCCGTGCGACAGGCGCAGCCTGTCGCACGGGATGCTGCGTCAGGCCGGCTGTGGCTGTTCGGCATGCAACTCGCTCACGGAGCGGGTTTCGCGCTTGCCGATGGTCAGCAGGTCCCATACCAGCAGGATATAGCCGAGGCCGAAGATGTAGCCGGATATCTGCCGCCAGGTCATCGCCTGCATGAACCAGGGATGCGACTGCGCCTCGAAGTAGGCCATCCAGGTCGAGCCGCCGACCGCGCGTTCGATCTGCGACTGCTCGTAGCCCGCGATCAGCAGCGCCATGGTCATGCCGATCATGCCGATCCACAGGAAGGCCATTGACCATTTCCATTTCCAGCCGCCGACGATGTTGCCGCTCATCCACACATTGCCGCGCGATTTCTGCGCCGCCAGGTAGAAGAAGGCGATCACCGCGGTGGAGTAGGCGCCGAAGAAGGCGAGGTGGCCGTGCGAAGCGGTCCACTGGGTGCCGTGGGTGTAGAGGTTGATCTGCGGCAGGGTGTGCATGAAGCCCCACACGCCGGCGCCGAAGAAGTTGCCGGCGGCCTGGCCGATGGTCCACGCCAGGGCTGGATGGTTGCTGTTCCTGAGCTTGTGCACGCCGGAGTCGAACACCGCATGCACCACCATGGCCACCAGCGGGATGGGCTCGAGGGCGGAGAAGAAGCCGCCGATGGTCAGCCAGTATTGCGGGGTGCCGATCCAGAAGTAGTGGTGGCCGAGGCCGAGAATGCCGGAGCCGAACATCAGCGCGACTTCGATGTAGAGCCAGGTCTCGACGATCTTGCGGCGCACGCCGAGGGTCTGTATGAGCATGTAGGCCATGATGCAGCCCACCAGCACTTCCCAGGTGGCTTCCACCCACAGGTGGATCACCCACCACCACCAGAACTGGTCGACGGAGATGTTGGGCGTGTAGAACATGCCGGCGAGGTAGATGCCGAACAGGGCCAGCAGGTCCAGGACCAGCACGCCGCCGATGCCGGTGTAACGACCCTTGGAGAAGGTGGCGGCGACGTTGAAGAAGAACACCAGCACCGACACCACGATGCCGATGTCGGCCCAGCGCGGCGCCTCGATGTACTCGCGGCCTTCCATGATGAACCAGATTGTCGACATCTCGGCTGGGCCGATCTGGATCAGCAGGTAGACCAGTACGACGATGGCCACGGCGATGGTCAGGATCCAGAAGATCAGCTTGCCGAGCCACAGGCCGACCACCGGATGCTGGGCTTCGTCTTCCAGCATCCAGTACACGCCGCCGATGAAGCCGTACAGCATCCAGACGATCATGGCGTTGAGGTGGACGGTGCGGTTGACCGAGAAGTCGAGGACCTGGAACAGGAAATCGGGAATCAGGTACTGCAATCCGGCCAGCAGGCCGAACAGTATTTGCGCGCCGAACAGCGGCAGCGCAACGGCGAAATATTTCATCGCCAGCTTCTGTCCGCTGTTCAGATTGGCAGTGTCGAAAACACCCAGAGCAGCCATGTCAATCTCCTTATTGTTGGGCAGAGGCGGCGGACTGATCTATCGCCTTGAAGTTGTGGGGGAAGCCCAGCGTGTTGATGGCGCTCATCCACTTGAGGAAGGCCACCGTCGCCCGCGCCTCTTCCTCGGTAATGTTGAGGTTGGGCATTCTGCGGCCGAGCGCATTGTGCAGGCGGTCCTGCGGGTTCATCAGGAAATCCACCATCTGCTGCTCGCGGATTTCCTTGTTGCCCCACCACGGGTCGAGCCAGGCCTTGGTGAGATCGGGGGCGTAGTAGGCGCCGTTGCCGAGCAGGGTATGGCATTGCATGCAGTTCTTGGCCTGGGTGGTGAGCTTGCCCTTGCTGACCAGGGCCTTGGCTTCCTCCTCGGTGAGCATCTTGCCGAAGAGCGGCTCTTCCGGGCCGATCACCGGCAGGTAGCGCTTCTTCTCGTCGTCATACTGGTAATCGACGCGCTGGTTGATGATGGAATAGCCCGGCACCTGCTTGCCGCCGGCCGAGATGTAGGCCATCGTGTCGAAAGTGAGGAAGACGAGGATCACGAACGAACCGCCTGTGATCCATACTGCGGTTTTGCGCCAGAGTGACGGGGATGCCCACCAGGCTTCGGTTGTCATGGTGCTTGCTCCTCAGGGTTGAAAAATCTTTGGGGTTTCGGGTGCTTCTTCGTCTTCGTGTTCGTGCGTGCGAACGCAAAGATGCCAGATGCCATGCGGCGCCAGCAGATAACCGAAGAGCATGAGCAGGACGACGACGGTCCAGAACGTACTGTTGAACAGGTTGGCGGCGTTGGCGAGCATGACCGCAGAAATCGCCAGGCCGAGGTAGGCGGTGTAGGCCAGCGGCATCAGGCGCGGGGCGTTTTTCACGCGCGCGAACGCGAACAGCAGGGCATAAAGCCCGCCGCAGATGATGACCATGGCCGCGGAAAAGAATGTGACGAAGAAATCCGCCAGATCGACGGGTTCGATCATGTGTCCTCCTGATTGTTGTTGTGAGTATTAGAGTTTTGTTTAGGACATTCATTGACCTAGATCAAGCTCGGCACGCCGAACGGCCGGATTCGTCCGCAGCAGATGCTGCGTGGAGAGGCGTCCGGCGCCTCTGTATCCCCTTGCTGGCCGGCATGGCGTGCTAAACTCGCCGGCATAAAGAGGGGAGAGGATGGCCGAGGAAAGCGATTATTCCCGTACCGAACCTGCCAGCGAGAAGCGCCGGGACCAGGCCAGGGCGGAGGGGCGGGTTCCCCGTTCGGCCGAGCTGTCGGCGCTGCTGGTTGTGGGGGCGATGACGGCGGCCCTGTTGATCTGGGGCGCGCAGCTCTTCGGCCGCCTGCAACAGCTGTTCGCCGAACACTTCAGCCAGGCCGCGCAACTGCCTCCGCAGTCCGCCTTGCTATTGGTGCAGCAGAGCGCCGTCGAAATCCTTCCGTTCCTGGCTGCCGTCTTTGTCGCCGCCCTGGCCGCGCCCCTGCTGCTTTCCGGCTGGGTATTCGCGCCCGCGGTTGTGCGGTTTCGCGGCGAGCGTCTGAATCCGTTGCACACGGTTTCCCGCCTGTTTTCCGCAGGCGGCCTGTTCGAGGCTTTCAAGGCCGTGGCGAAAATCGCCTTGCTGGCGCTGCTGCTGTTTGTTTTCTACCGCATGAATCTCGACGCCCTGGCCGGCCTGCCGGCCCAGCCGCTGCCGCAGGCGGTGGCCACCGCCGCGGGCGTGCTGGCGCAAGGCTTCTTGCTGCTGCTCGCCGCCATGCTGCTGGCGGCGCTGCTCGATGTGCCGTGGCAATGGTGGCGCCATCTGAGGAATCTCGCCATGACCCGTGCCGAAGTGCTGGCCGAGGCGCGCGAGGCCGAGGGCAGCCCGGAGCTCAAGGCGCGCATCCGTGCGCGCCGGCAAGCCATGCGCCTGGAGCGGGCTGAATGAGCACGCAGCTGGCCATGGCGCGCGGCCGCAGCCTGGTGCATCTGGCCGGCGCCCTGCTGGTGCTGCTGATCCTGGCGATGATGGTGCTGCCGCTGCCGGCATTCATGCTGGACATGCTGTTTACCCTCAACATCGCACTGGCGGTGATCGTGCTGCTGGTTGCCCTCAACGCGGGCCGCCCGCTGGATTTTTCCGTGTTTCCCACCGTGCTGCTGGTGACCACGCTGATGCGGCTCGCGCTCAATGTCGCCTCCACCCGCATCATCCTCGTCGAGGGTCATACCGGCACCGACTCTGCCGGCAAGGTGATCGAATCCTTCGGCAATTTCCTTGTCGCCGGCAACTACACTGTGGGCTTGGTGGTGTTCGTGATCTTGGTCATCATCAATTTCGTGGTCATCACGCGCGGCGCGGGCCGCATTGCCGAAGTGGCGGCGCGCTTCACCCTCGACGCCATGCCGGGCAAGCAGCTTGCCATCGATGCAGACCTCGCCAGCGGCGCCATTGGCGAGCAGGAGGCGCGCAGGCAGCGTGCCGATGTCGCGCGCGAAGCGGATTTCTACGGCGCCATGGACGGCGCGTCCAAGTTCGTGCGCGGCGATGCCGTGGCGGCGCTCATCATCCTCGTCATCAACCTGGTCGGCGGCATCGCGGTGGGCATGTTCCAGCACGGCATGGGGCTCGCCGAGGCGCTCGACCGCTACGCGCTGCTGACCGTGGGCGACGGCCTGGTGGCGCAGATTCCCGCGCTGGTAATCTCCACCGCCGCGGGCATCGTGGTGTCGCGCACCTCGAACGAGCAGGATCTCAACCGTGAATTCATGCTCCAGCTGTTCGGGCGCCCGCAGATCCTCTACGTGGCGGCCTCGGTGCTGGCGGTGCTGGGTATCATTCCCGGCATGCCGCATACGGCCTTTCTGCTGCTGGCGGCGATCCTTGCCGCCACGGCCTGGTTCGTCGAACAGCGCCTGCGCAATCGCGAAGCCTTCACGGCGGAACCGGAGGAAGAAGAGATCGAGCCACTTACCGAACTGACCTGGTCCGACCTGCCGCCGGTCGATGTGCTGGGGCTGGAAGTCGGCTACCGCATGATTCCGCTGCTCGACCGCAAGCAGGGCGGCCAGGCGCTCAAGCTCATCACCGAAGGCCGCCTGCGTTTTGCCCTGGAAATGGGCCTGGTGGTGCCGCCGGTCAGGGTGCGCGACAACATGGAGCTGCGGCCGACGAGTTACCGCATCAGCCTCAAGGGCGTCGAGGCAGCCAGCGGCGAGGCTTATCCGGAATTGCTGCTGGCCATCGAGGCTGCCGACATGCTGGGCCGGCTGAAGGGCGACCCCGGCATCGATCCGCTCACTGGCGCGCCCGGCATCTGGATCGAGCCGGAGGAGCGCGAACGGGCGCTCATGCGCGGCTATCGGGTGATCGACGCCAGCCACGTGATCGCGCGCCATGTCGAGGCGGTCTACCGCGCGCATGCCGGTGAACTGCTGGGCCGCACCGAGGTGCAGCAGCTGCTCGACAGCGTCAACACCGCCACGCCTGGCCTGGTGGAGGAGGTGACGCCGCGCCTGCTGCCGCTTACCTCGGTGCAGGCGATCCTGCAGAACCTGGTGACCGAGGGGGTTTCCATCCGCGACACGCGCAGCATTCTGGAAACCCTGGCTGCGCGCGCGAGCCGCGCCCAGGACATCGATGAGCTGACGGAGACGGTGCGCGCCTCGCTCGGCCGGAACATCGTCGACCGCCTGTTCGAGGGCGCCGAAACCCTGTATGTGATCGGGTTGTCGCCCAAGTTGGAGAGCCAGCTGATTGCCGAAATGGGGGAGGAGGGCGAGGCCATGTTGTCGCCCGAACTGGTCGAGGCCCTGCCGCTCGTGGCCGAGCGCGCCATGGCGCGCCAGCTGGAGCGGGGCGGGGCGCTGGTGCTGCTGGTCGCACCGGCGCTGCGCGCGCCGCTGGCAAGGATGCTGCGGCGTACCGGGCTGCCGGTGCTGTCGTATGCCGAAATCCCGGCGGACAAGTCCTTGCAGATCACTAGCCTGATGGACATGGAGGATGAGCAGGAACATGAAGCTGCGCAGATTTCTGGCGCCTGACGCGCGTTCCGCCCTGGAGCAGATCCGCCGGGAGCTCGGCCCCGACGCAGTCGTGGTGACTTCGCGCAAGGCGCCAGGCGGCGTGGAATTCATGGCCGGCCGCTACGACGAACTGGAAGGCGGCAGGCAGGAGACTGCCGCCCAGGAGACTTCGGTCAGCGAGCGCCAGACGGAAGACGGCGGCCTGGTCTGGCGCGAACTGGCGCGCCTGCGGGCCCTGCTCGCCAACCAGCTGGCCGGCTTTGCCTGGTCGGCGGAAAAGCGCCGCCATCCGGTGCGCGTGCACGTGCTGCAGAAAATGCTGGCCGCCGG
Organism: Betaproteobacteria bacterium SCN2; assembly: GCA_008923285.1. Taxonomy (GTDB): domain Bacteria; phylum Pseudomonadota; class Gammaproteobacteria; order Burkholderiales; family Thiobacillaceae; genus UBA6918. The sequence goes on along the minus strand of WBSG01000003.1, from coordinate 80,600 downwards.
TTTCAGCCCGCGGTTGGCGCGCCATCTCGCAGCCGGGCTGCCCAGGCGCTATAGCGCCGAGCAGGCCGATGCCTGGATGCGCCAGGTGCTGATCCGCAACCTGCGCACGGCCACGGCCGAAGACATGCCCGGCATGCGCCCCGGCGTGTGGGCGCTGGTCGGCCCGACCGGGCACGGCAAGACCACCACCCTGGCCAAGCTTGCCGCCAGGGCTGCCCTGCGCCACGGCCCGGAAAAGGTCGCTCTGGTTTCGGTCGATGCCTATCGCATAGGTGCGCAGGCTCAGCTGGAAGCCTATGCGCGCATGATGGGGGTGGATTTCCTTGGCCTCGATGATGCGGGTCGCTTGGGCGAAGCGCTGGCCGGGCTGAAAGCCAAGACCTGCGTCATGGTGGACAGTGCCGGCTTCGCCCCCGGCGACGAACGCTTTTCCATGCAGATGGCGGCACTCGGGCAGGCTGGCGCCACCTGCCTGCTGACGCTGGCAGCCAGCGCCCAGGGCAGTCTGGCCGAGCGTTTCATGCAGGGAACCCCATCTTTCGCCGGCGCGATCATCACCAAGCTCGACGAAGGCGGCTTGTGCGGCGCGGTGCTGGATTGCCTGATGCGCTATCGCCTGGAATTGAGCTGCCTGTCGACCGGCCAGCGAGTGCCGGAGGATATGCATGCCGCCAATGCGGGCTATGTCATCGACCGGGCATTGCGTGCCCGCGACAGCGGCAGTTTTGTCATGCGCGAAGAAGACTGGGCGGCGTACGCCGGCCTTGAAGCGGAGCAGGACGCCTTGAAGCGGAGCGCCTGATGCCGCACCAGGCGCAGGGCTTGCGGCGGCTGTTTTCGAGTCAGGGCACGCGCGTCGTCAGCGTGTTGGCCGGTCCCACGGCCGCGGATGAAGGTGAGTTCGCCCAGGCGCTGGCAAACCGCCTGTCGCGCGAAGATGGCCGGCCGGTCTGGCTGGTGGATGCGGTGGCAGGCAGGATTGCCGACAGGCTCGGCTGTCGTCCGTTGCTGCCCTGGCGTGCGGATTTGGCCCTGTCGCGGCAGGTCATCCGCGCAGGCGCCTGCGGGCTGATTCACGCGCCCGGCGTGCTGGCGGGCGATGCAGCGCTGGTGCGGGCGGCCGGAGACAGTCGTGCTTGCGGCTTTCTGCTGTTCGACGGCGGACGCTTCACCACGACCAGGGCGCCGCTCGACCGCTTCACACCGCAAACCCTCGTCGTCCTGCTTGGAAAGCGGGATGCCGAGGCTGGCTATGCGCTGGCCAAGGCCCTGGCCGCCACGCCATCGCCGTCCCGCCTGTTGTTCCTGGGAGAAACGGCGGATCGGGCAGCGCGGGCAACCAGACATTTCCTGAACCAGACTGCAGAGGTCTGCCAGGCCAGGGCAGAAGTGTGTCAAATTGACAACAGAAGACCAGAAACTTCAAGTAACACATTAACTATCGGGCCCAATTTGACATGGGTTGTGTCTAGAATCATGCAAAACGACCAACCGAAGGTGGCGCATGGGGGCTGTAGCAACAGTGCAGAAGAAGTCTACCAACGATGATGTAATCCGGCAGTACCTGCCGCTGGTGAAACGCATTGCCTATCACATGATGGCGCGGCTGCCGGCCAGTGTCGAAGTAGACGATCTCATTCAGGTCGGCCTGATCGGCCTGATGGATGCGGTGAGCCGCTTCGACGGCAGTCAGGGGGCTCAATTCGAATCCTATGCCACGCAGAGAATCCGCGGCGCCATGCTTGACGACCTGCGCGATGCCGACTGGCTGCCGCGTCATATCCGCCAGAAGTCGCGCCAGATCGAGAGCGCCATCAACAAGCTGGCCCAGCGCCACGGGCGGCCGCCGACCGAACTGGAAATTTCGGCGGAAATGGGCATCTCCCTCGCCGACTACCAGAGCATGCTGGGCGACGTCAAAGGCAACCAGTTGCTGTATTACGAGGATTTTTCCGACGAGGAAAGCAGCGATTTTCTCGAGCGCTACCTGGTCGACGATGTGTCCGATCCGCTTTCGCTGCTGGAAGACGACGGCTTCCGCAAGGGGCTGATCCAGGCCATCGAAGACTTGCCCGAGCGCGAGAAGAACCTGATGGGCATGTACTACGAGCAGGACATGAACCTCAAGGAAATCGGCGCGGTGATGGGCGTTTCCGAATCGCGCATCTGCCAGTTGCATTCCCAGGCAGTGGCGCGGCTTCGCGCCAAGATGAAGCCCTGGAAGTCCTGAACGGCGTTTTCACGGCCCCATGGACGCCAGCGACGAGTCCGGCCGATCGGCCCTCGAGGAAAAATTCCCGCGCATCGCACAGGCGCTTTGCGAATGCTGGGGCAAAGCCGGCTGCACCGCCTACCTGGAAAGTCTGATTTACGACCAGCGCGGCGGACGCCAGGGATTCCCGGCCGATGTCGGCGCGGAACTGCTCATGCTCCACGGCCTGCTCGAGGTTCAGACGGTGGGGGATGTGTGGACGCAGTCGGACCAGCGCATCTGATCACTGTTTTTCAAGCGGCCTGCGCTTCCTGAGCAGCAAGGCGTTCGTCACTACCGACACCGAACTCATCGCCATCGCCGCGCCGGCAAACACCGGGCTTAGCAGCCCCAGCGCGGCGAGCGGGATGCCCAGCACGTTGTAGACGAAGGCGAAGAACAGGTTCTGCCTGATCTTCTTCAGGGTCGCGCGGGACAGCGCGACGGCCTCGGCCAGGCCCGCGAGGTCATGGCGCGCCAGCGTGATGTCGGCGGTTTCCTTGGCGATGTCGGTGCCCATGCCCATGGCGAAGCTGGCGTCGGCCTGCGCCAGCGCGGGGGCGTCGTTGATGCCGTCGCCAGCCATGCCCACTTTCTTGCCCATGTCCTGCAGGCGCCTGACGGCGGCGGCCTTGTCCTGCGGCGCCTGGCGCGCATGAAAATCCTGGATGCCGAGTTTTTCCGCCACCGCGCGTGCGGCGGATTCGTGATCGCCGGTCAGCATCACCACTTCCACGCCCATGTCGCGCAGGGTTTGCAGGGATTGCGGCGTGTTGCTGCGCAGGGTGTCGGTGAGCCACAGCGTGCCGAGATACTGGCCGCTGCGCGCAACCAGGATGGGGGTGGCGGCTTCGACGTGGGTGTGCGCGGCGAGGCGCAGGTTTCTTGCCTGCAGAAAATCGGCGGTGCCGGCGAGCGCTGCCTCGCCTGCGATATTGCCGCACACCCCCTGGCCGGGCAGGGCGACGAACTGCTCGACCGGTTCGAGGGCGAGCCCGCGTTGCTGCGCGGCCTTGACGATGGCCCGGGCGAGCGGGTGCTCCGAGCCTTGTTCGAGGCAGGCAGCGGTGGCGAGCAGGCTGTCCTCGCTCACGCCCGGCGCAGGACTCATGAGCGAGAGGCCGAATTCGCCGGTGGTCAGGGTACCGGTCTTGTCCACCGCCAGGGTATCGAGCCGGCCCGCGGTTTCCAGCGCCTCGGCGTTGCGGAACAGTATGCCGTACTGCGCGCCCCAGCCGGTGCCGGCCATGATCGCGGCCGGGGTGGCGAGCCCCAGCGCACAGGGGCAGGCGATCACCAGCACAGTGACGGCGCGGATCAGGGCTTCGCTCCAGTCGCCCAGCCACAGGCCGCTGGCGACGAGGGTAATGAGCGCGATGACGATGACCACCGGCACGAAAACGCCGGAGACCTGGTCGGCCAGTTTCTGGATCGGCGCCTTGGAACCCTGCGCCGCTTCGGTCAGGCGGATGATCTCGGCGATGCGGGTGTGCTCGCCGACGCCGGTGGCGTGGATGACCAGCGTGCCCAGGGTGTTCTGGGTGGCGGCAAAGACCTTGTCGCCGCTGCGCTTCAGCACCGGCAGCGATTCGCCGGAGAGCGCGGCTTCCTCGATCTCGGATTCGCCGGACTCCACTGTGCCGTCGACCGGCACGCGCTCGCCGGGACGTACCCGCACGCGGTCGCCGGCCTTGATGTCGGCGATGGAGGTTTCGACGAATTCACCGTTCCTTTGCACCCACGCGGTTTGCGGCGTCAGCGCCAGCAGTTTTTCGATGGCGTCGAGGGTCTTGCGCTTGGCGCTCGCCTCCAGCAGCTTGCCCAGGCGAACCAGGGTGATGACCGCGGCGCCCGCCTCGAAATACACCGGCTGCGCGTGCAGGCCCATGAAGGTGACGACAGCGCTGAGCCCCCAGGCCATGCTGGTGCCGAGTGCCACCAGCACGTCCATGTTGGCGCCGCCGCCGCGCAGGGCGTTGAAGCCGCCGCGATAGAAGCGCCAGCCGGCGATGAACTGCACGGGCGTGGCGAGCAGGAACTGCAGCCAGCGCGGCAGCCATTCGTGGCTGGGCGCGAACATGCCGGCCACGAGCGGCAGGGTGAGGACGACCGCGCCCCAGAACACCAGCCATTCCTTCCATGCTGTTTTTGCATCGCGTGCGCGCGCTTCCTCGCGGTTCTTCTCGTCCCAGACTTCGGCGCCGTAGCCGGTTTTGCTGATGGCATCGATGAGGTCGCCGACTTCAGTGCCCGGCTGCAGCACGGCGCGCGCGGTTTCCGAGGCGAGGTTGACCGCGATGTCCATGCCCGGCTGCCTGTTGACCACGTTCTCGATGCGCGCCGCGCAGGAGGCGCAGGTCATGCCGGAAATCTTCAGCATTACATGGCGCGGCGGCACGTCGAAGCCGGTCTTGCGGATGGTGTCGAGTATCTGCGCCGAGGTGGTCTCGGCAGTGCGGAAACGGATGGTGGCGGTCTCGTTCGCCAGGTTCACCGCCGCCTCCACGCCGGGCAGCTTGTTCAACTGCTTTTCCAGGCGCGTCGAGCAGGACGCGCAGGTCATGCCGGAAACGGGAAGGGAAAGTGATTGCTTTGTTTCCATTTCAACCATCTTTTGACGCAAAGGCGTAGAGAAATTCGATAACAGAGAGATTAAGGGAGGCAAGGGAGTAATACCAGTTTCCCTCCCTTATCTTCCTGCACCTCCCTGTAAATGCTTGCAGGTTTTCTCTGCGTCAGGCTCTTTTTCGTCTGGCTTCGCGCAACAGGAAGCGGGCCGGATCGATGGCCTGCCACAGGTCGCGCGGCAATTGCCAGGGTTCATGGTCCAGTCTAGCTGCCAGGGCCTCGGCCAGGAAGGGGCCCCACACCAGGCCGCGCGCACCGAGGCCGGTCAGGGCAAAGAGTCCCGGCTGGCGCCTGATGCCGGCAAGCGGCGTTTCCGCCCGGATGTCGATGCTGTCGTCCGCGATCGCGCCGGCAAAGGGCAGGCGGTCCGGCGTGGCGGCGCGGAAACTCACGCGGGCTCCGAGCGGACTGACCGCCAGCGTCGGCGGGTGTTGCAGCAGGCGCGACAGCCGCTCGATGTTGGACGCCTGGTCGCTTTCGCGCGGGACCGGGTCGTCGTCGAAGCCGAAGCTCGCGCCGATGTTGCCGATGCCGTGCACCGTCGGCAGCACATAACCCTCGCGCGTGACTGGGAGATTCAGGCCGGGCAGGCTGCCGTCGGACAGGGTCGTGACCTGGCCGCGCACGGGGGTGAGCGGCAAGTTCGCGAATTTTATTGCTTCGTGCGCGCCGGCCAGGATCACAGTCGACGTTTCAGCGAGCAGCCTGCCTTCATCCCACACGCGCCAGCCGTCTGGCGTCCGTTCCAGCCTCGTTGCGGCGTGCATGAAGCGCCGGGTGAGCGATGCACCGCAGGCATCCAGCGAGGCCGGGCACACACGCGGCCCAGCCATCCAGCCGCCGTGCGGGAAATGAATGCCGGCCGCGGCGACCGGCACGCCGGCGAGGTCGCTGGCTTCGTCCTGCGTAACCCAGCGCGCGAATTCACCGGGATAAGCATGCGCGGCCAGCATGGCCTGCATGTGCGCGGCGTTTGCTTCGTCGCGTGCGAGTTGCAGCACGCCATCGAAGGCATGTGAGGCCTGAGACGAATGGGAGGAAGCGGAGACCAGCCTTACGGTGTGCAGAAAACACTGGCGCGAAAGCCGGCCGTTGAAACTGTCGTCCAGCGCCAGTTGCGGGCGCACTACACCCGCAGGGTTGCCGGAGGCACCCATGGCGGGATGCGGATGACGCTCGATCAGGATGACCTGGAAGCCGCGCTTGCACAGGGCATGGGCGAGGGCGCTGCCGGCGATGCCGGCGCCGATGATGGCGGCGGTTTTGGCCGGCGGCGGCTGCGGACGGTGGGCGGAGGCTTGGGCAAAGCGCGCTTCCAGCCTTTCCTTCTTGTGGCCGAAGCCGGGCCTGCGTTCGACTTCGAAGCCGGCTGCCTGCAGGGCCTGGCGCACCTTGCCGGCCACGCACCAGGTGGACAGCCGCGCGCCGGGGCTGGCGAGGTGCCTGAACTGCGCGAGCAATGCCGGCGACCAGATGTCCGGGTTCTTCGCCGGGGAAAAGCCGTCGAGGTAGATCGCGTCGGCCTTGGCTTCCAGTTGTTTCAGCGCGGTTTCGGCGTCGTCGAAGATCAGCGTCAGCTGTACGCGTCCGTCATCGAATTGCAGATGGTGGTAGCCCGCCACCAGCAGCGGCCATTGTTCACGCAGTTGTTGCGCGAGCTCCGATAGCTCGGGCCAGGCTGCATGGCAGCGTGCCAGCGTGTCTTTTGACAGCGGGTGTTTTTCGACAGAGATGAAATGCAGGCGGCTGCAATGCCCAGGGTGTTCGCGGAATGCCTGCCAGGTGGCGAGGAAATTCAGCCCCAGACCGAAGCCGGTTTCCAGGATGACGAAGCGATTCACGTCCTGCCAGGCCTGAGGCAGCTTGCAGCCTTGCAGGAACACGCTGCGTGCCTGCTGCAGACCGCCGTCTGCGCTGTGGTAGATGTCGCCGTATGCCGGGCTGGCGGGGATGCCGTTCTCTGCAAAGGCGATTTCACCGGGCGTGATAGGCATGGCAGTAAAAGATTAACAGTGAGGCAGGAGAGGCAAGGGAGGATTTTCCTTTGATTCCTCCCTTAACCTCCCATACCTACCTGTAAATGCTTGCTGTGACCTGTCTGTCAGGACGTTTGTTCAGGCCGCATGTGCGGGAACAGGATCACATCGCGAATGGAAGGAGAATCGGTCAGCAGCATGACCAGGCGGTCGATGCCGATGCCGCAGCCGCCGGTGGGCGGGAGGCCGTATTCCAGGGCGCGGATGAAGTCGGCGTCGTAGTACATGGCTTCTTCGTCGCCGGCTTCCTTGGCCTTGACCTGTTCCAGGAAACGGTTGGCCTGGTCTTCGGGGTCGTTCAGTTCCGAGAAGCCGTTGGCCATTTCGCGCCCGGTGATGAACAGTTCGAAGCGCTCGGTGATGTCGGGCTGCTTGTCGGAGCGGCGCGCCAGCGGCGAGACTTCGGCCGGGTAGTCGATGATGAAGGTCGGCTGCACCAGCAGGGCTTCGGTGGTTTCCTCGAAGTAGGTGAGTTGCAGGCCGCCGAGACCGTCGTGCTTCTTGTACGCGGCCTTGCGCAGGTGGAACTGCTCGATCAGCCAGTCGCGGCTGTTCAGTTGCTCGTCCGTGGTTTCGGGATGGTATTTCTTGATGGCCCCGGTAATCGTGAGGCGGTCGAAGGGTCTGGACAGGTCGATGCTCTGGCCCTGATATTCAACGATGGCGCTGCCGGTGGCGGCGATGGCGGCATCGCGGATGATGCTTTCGGTGAAGTCCATGAGGTAGCGGTAGTCGCGGTAGGCCTCGTAGAACTCCATCATGGTGAACTCGGGATTGTGCCGCGTGGACAGGCCTTCATTCCTGAAGTTGCGGTTGATCTCGAACACCTTCTCGAAGCCGCCGACTACCAGCCGTTTCAGGTACAACTCGGGCGCGATGCGCAGGAACAGCTGCATGTCGAGCGCGTTGTGGTGGGTCATGAAGGGTTTGGCCGCGGCGCCGCCGGGGATGGGGTGCATCATCGGCGTTTCCACTTCCAGGAAGCCGTGGCCGGTCATGAAGCTGCGGATGGCCTGGATGATCTTCGAACGCGTGAGGAAGGTCTTGCGGGTTTCCTCGGCCATGATCATGTCGACGTAGCGCTGGCGGTACTTTTGCTCCTGGTCGGTGAGGCCGTGGAATTTTTCCGGCAGCGGGCGCAGCGACTTGCTGAGCAGGCGGATCGACCTGGCGTTGACGGTCAGCTCGCCCTTGTTGGTCTTGAACAGGCTGCCGGAGACGCCCAGGATGTCGCCGAGGTCCCAGTGCTTGAAGGCGTCGTGCGCGGCCTCGCCGGTGACGTCGTTGGAGACGTAGACCTGGATGCGGCCGCTCATGTCCTGCAGGGTGGCGAAGCTCGCCTTGCCCATGACGCGCTTGAGCATCATGCGGCCGCCGAGTTGCACCTCGATGTTCCGTGTTTCGAGTTCGGCCTTGTCGAGATGTCCGTACTGCGCCTGCAAGTCGCCGGCATAGTGCACGCGCTCGAAATCGTTGGGGAAGGCGGGGCCGGCCTCGCGCAGGCGGGCCAGCTTCTCGCGGCGCTCGCTGATGATCTGGTTGTCGTCAGCGGCAACGATGGCCTGGATATCCTCGCTCATTCTTAGACTCCCTGCTTGAGGCTGGCTTCGATGAAGGCGTCGAGGTCGCCGTCCAGCACTTTTTGTGTATTGGAAATTTCGACGTTGGTGCGCAAGTCCTTGATGCGGGAATTGTCCAGCACGTAGGAGCGGATCTGGTGGCCCCAGCCCACGTCCGACTTGCCCGCTTCCAGCTTGTCCTGCTCGGCCTGGCGCTTGCGCAGTTCCGCTTCGTAGAGCTTCGACTTCAGCATCGACATCGCCTCGGCGCGGTTCTTGTGCTGCGAGCGGTCGTTCTGGCACTGCACCACGATGCCGGAAGGCAGGTGGGTGATGCGCACCGCCGAGTCGGTCTTGTTGATGTGCTGGCCGCCGGCGCCGGAAGCGCGGTAGGTGTCCACGCGCAGGTCGGCGGGGTTGATGTCGACCTCGATCGACTCGTCCACTTCGGGGTAGACGAACACGCTGGCGAAGCTGGTGTGGCGGCCGCCGGAGGAGTCGAACGGCGATTTGCGCACCAGGCGGTGCACGCCGGTTTCGGTGCGCAGGTAGCCGTAGGCGTACTCGCCCTCGATCTTGATGCTGGCCGAGCGGATGCCGGCGACGTCACCCTCGGATTCTTCCAGCACCTCGGTCTTGAAGCCCTTGCGTTCGGCATAGCGCAGGTACTGGCGCAGCAGCATGGACGCCCAGTCGCAGGCCTCGGTGCCGCCGGCGCCGGCCTGGATGTCGATGAAGCAGTTGTTGGGGTCGGCCGGGTTGGAGAACATGCGGCGGAACTCCAGGGCGGATACCTTCTCCTCGATCGTATCCACGTCGGCGATCACCGCGTTGAGGGTGTCCTCGTCATCCTCGGCCCTGGCCATCTCGAACAGTTCGCCCGCATCGGCGAGTCCCTGTGCGATCTGGTCGAGGTTGAGGACCACGTCCTCCAGGCTCTTGCGCTCGCGTCCGATGTCCTGGGCCTTCTTGGGGTCATCCCACAGGCCGGGATCTTCGGCGAGCTTTACGACTTCTTCGAGACGCGCTTTCCTGGCGTCGTAGTCAAAGATACCCCCTCAGGGAGCGCGCGCGGTCGGCGAGGTCCGCGAGCTTCCCTTCGATCTGGTTGAGAACTTCTGCTTCCATGGTGCAATGAGTCCGCAAAACCGGGAATTATACGTTCATACGGCCATCAGCAGCCAGCCGACCGCCAGGCCGCCGGCAATGGCGGCCATGCCGGCGATGACGTGGCGCGCCAGGCCCCAGCCGCCAATCACCCAGACCAGCCCGGACTTGAATACCAGGTTGGCGACGAAGGCGAGCAGGATGCTGATGATCGCCTGGTCCGAGGTGATGTTGTCGATATTGAACAGGCGCAGGGTGGAAAGGGTGATGGCGTCGACGTCGGTGAGGCCGGAGGCGGCGGCCACCGCATACAGCCCGCCGGGGCCGGCCAGGTCGGAAAGCCAGGCCGACGCCACCAGCACCACGGCATACAACAGGCCGAAGGTGAGCGCGGTGCGGATTTCGGTGGGGTTGGTCACATTGAGTTCCGGCGCTTCGCCCGACGGCTTCAGCTTGTGCAGGCCATACCAGGCGGCGAGAAGTCCGCAACTCAGGCCGACGGCGAGGATGGGGGCGAGCTTGACAAACATCGCGCCGGACAGCACGCCCACGACCACGGCCAGGCGCGCCAGCACCATCAGGTTGGCCAGCACGATGACGACGATGGCCAGATGCCCCAGGGCTTCGTTGTCGCGGGCGTGACGCGAGAAGGTCAGGGTGGTGGCGGTGGAAGATACCAGCCCGCCAAGCAGGCCGATGAGGATGGTGCCGCGGTTCTGGCCGACGATGCGCAGCGCCGCGTAGCCGGCCAGGCTGATGCCGGAAATCAGCACCACCATCCACCAGACCTGGTGCGGGTTGAGCGCGCCATAGGGGCCGAAGCCCTGGTTGGGCAGGATCGGTAGCACGATCAGCGAGAGCACGCCGAACTGCAGGATGGAAATGAGGTCGCGGCGCGTGAGCGTCTGGCTGATGCCGCGCAACTCGGCCTTGAAATACAGCAATACGGTGGCGCCGATGCCGAGCATGGCGGCAAGCTGCAGTTCGTCCAGCCAGCACAAAACGCCCAGGCCGTAGCAGATGAGCACGGCGCTGACCGTGGTGGTGCCCGGATCGCCGCTTTCCACCGGCTGGCGCAGATAGGCGGCGATGATCATGCCGCCGGCGAGCAAGAGTCCGGCGACGATGAGCCAGGGCGTGCCGGTCTTGTCGGCGAGGTGCGAGGCCAGCACGCCGAACAGCGCGGTCAGGGCGAAGGTGCGCAGGCCCGCCTTGGCTGCAGGATTGCGTTCGCGCTCCAGCCCCATCAGCAAGCCGATGGCGAGCGCGGCCGCGTAGCGCGGCAGGAATTCCAGTCCGTCAGGCAGGAAGTCGTCGATCATTGCAGGGATTCCCAGTACTGCAGCTTCAGTTGTATGGACAGCCTGCCATTGAATTCGTTGAGCATGGGCGCATAGACGCCGACGAAGCGATCCGGCAGCGGCTCGTTGTGGAAGAAGGCCATGGCTTCATAGCGGGCATCCTGCAGGCTTACATCGAGCTTGAGATGCTTCTCGCCGACCACGCGCTGGTTGAGCACGGCAAATTCGCCCTGGAACAGCGGGGCGGGGAAACCCTGGCCCCACACCGCGTTTTCCAGGGTTTTCACCACGTCGAAATCGAGCTCGCCAGGCGCCAGCTTGCCGTCGGTTTCGATGACCTCGTCGAGGTCGGCGGGCGTGAGCCAGGCTTGCGCCAGTGCTTCGAAGGCCTGCTGGAATTCGGCGAAGCCTTCTTCGCGGATCGTCAGCCCGGCCGCCATGGCATGGCCGCCGAACTTGAGGATGAGGCCGGGATGCTGGCGGTCGATCCAGTCGAGCGCGTCGCGCAGGTGCAGGGCGGGGATGGAGCGGCCGGAGCCCTTCAGCTCGCCGTTGCCGCCGGGCGCGAAGGCGAATACCGGTCGATGGTATTTTTCCTTGAGCCGCGAAGCGAGGATGCCGATCACGCCGGCGTGCCATTCGGGGTGATGGATGGCGAGGCCGTGCTTGCCGGCGCAATCCACCTCTTCCAGCAGCGCCAGCGCCTGCTCCTTCATGTCGGATTCGATGTCCTTGCGCGACTGGTTGATCTCGTGCAGGCGCTGTGCCAGCGGCAGTGCGGTTTCGAAATTCGGCGCGAGCAGGCATTCGATGCCGAGGCGCATGTCCTCCAGCCGTCCGGCGGCATTGAGGCGCGGGCCCAGCATGAAGCCGAGGTCGAAGACGCTGGCCTTTTCCGTGCGTCGTCCGGCCACCTGCATCAATGCCTGGATGCCGGGCGAGGCGAAGCCGGCGCGGATTCTTTGCAGGCCCTGGTTGACCAGGATGCGGTTGTTGGCGTCGAGCTTGACCACGTCGGCCACCGTGCCCAGCGCGACGCGGTCGAGCAGCACGCGCAGGTCGGGCTCGGGTTTGCCGTCGAAGGCCCCGCGCCCGCGCAATTCGGCGCGCAGGGCGAGCAGGAGGTAGAACATCACGCCCACGCCCGCCAGGTTCTTGCTCGGGAAGTCGCAACCGCGCTGGTTGGGGTTGACGATGCCGGCGGCTTGCGGAAGGGTGTCGCCCGGCAGGTGGTGGTCGGTGACATAGACCGGGATGCCGAGTTCGTTGGCGGCAGCCACGCCGTCGATGGCGGCGATGCCGTTGTCCACGGTGATGAGCGCATCCGGTTCCATGCGCGCGGCTTCCTCGACGATGGCCGGCGACAGCCCGTAGCCGTGCACGGCGCGGTTGGGCACCAGGTAATCGACGTCGGCGCCGAGCATGCGCAGACCCAGCACGCCGACCGCGCAGGCGGTGGCGCCGTCGGCATCGTAGTCGGCGACGATGAGAAAGCGCGCGCCGGCCTCGATGCCGTCCGCCAGCTCGGTGGCCATGTCGCGGATGCCCTTCATGGACTCGAACGGCAGCAGGCCGGTCAGCCTGGGCTGCAGCTCGGCCGCATCGGCCACCCTGCGCGCGGCATACAGGCGGGACAGCAGCGGGGAAACGCCCGCGCCGGTCAGGCTTTTGTAGGCGTCGGGGTCGATTTCGCGGTTGAGTATTCTGGGCATGGCAGATTACGGAGAAAGGAACGTAGAGGCGCGTGGATCAACAGAAAGCGTTTACAGGGAGGGAGGGAGGGGGGGTTAAGGGAGGATAAGTTACTCCCTTGCCTCCCTTAACCTCTCTGTTATCGAATTTTTCTGAGTCATGCGTTCACGCTTTGTGCTTTGCTGAATCTTGTGTGCAGATTTTTTTGTACACGCCGAGATACTGGTGCGCGCTCCTTGGCCAGCCGAAATCCCGGGTCATGCCGTTGCGCATGAGTTTTTGCCAGGCATGCTTGTGGCGATACAGCACCATCGCCCGGCTGACCGCGTCGACCAGCGATGCGACATCGAGTTGGTCGAGCACGAAGCCGGTTGCCTTGCCGCTGGCGAGGTCGGCCAGGCTGGCGTGGGTGACGGTATCGGCGAGACCGCCGACCTTGTGCACGACCGGCGGCGTGCCGTAGCGCTGGCTGTACATCTGGTTGAGGCCGCAAGGCTCGAAGCGCGAGGGCATCAGGAACATGTCGGCGCCGGCCTCGATGCGGTGGCCGAGCCCTTCGTTGTAGCCGATTTTCAGGGCGATCCTGCCGGGGTGGGCGGCGGCCAGGTCGCGCCATGCGCTTTCGAGTTTCGCTTCGCCGCTGCCCAGCACGGCGAACTGCGCGCCCAGCTTCAATAGCTGCGGCACCGCTTCGATGACCACATCCGAGCCTTTCTGCTGGGTCAGGCGCGACACCATGCCCAGCAGCGGCGCCTTGGCATCCGGCTGCAGCCCCATCTCATCCTGCAGCGCCCGCTTGTTGACCGCCTTGCCGGAAAGCTTGTCGGCGGAATAGGCGGCGGCCAGATGCGGGTCGGCAGCGGGGTTCCACTCGCGCATGTCGATGCCGTTGAGGATGCCGGTGAGGTCCGCGCTGCGCGTGGCGAGCAGGCCCTGCATGCCCATGCCGAAAGCTTCCGTCTGGATTTCGCCGGCATAGGTGGGGCTGACGGTGGTGATGTGGCTGGCGTAGTAGAGGCCGGCCTTGAGAAAGGAAAGCTTGCCGTAATACTCCATGCCGTCGATGGAGAAGCTTTCCGGCGGCAGCCCGAGCCGGTTCAGGTCCGCCGGCGGGAAAATGCCCTGGTAGGCAAGGTTGTGCACGGTAAACACCGTCGGCGTCGGCTCCGCGCCCTCGAAATGCAGGTAGGCGGGAGCGAGCCCGGTCTGCCAGTCGTTGCAGTGCAGGACGTCAGGCCTGAAGTCGAGCGGGGTTTTGGGGCCGGCGAGCCAGGCCGCGAATTGCGACAGCAGGCCGAAACGCATCGCATTGTCCGGCCAGTCGTGCCCGTTTTCGTCCTGGTACAGGCCCTTGCGCCGGAAATAGGCATCGTGTTCGATGAGATAGACCGGCGTGCCGGTGCCGGGAAACATTCCCTGCAGCAAGGCGGTTTCGCCATGTCCCGGCAGCTTGATGCGGAATGCCTGCAAGATGTTCTCGGCCTTCTCCAGCACGGACGGGTAGGCCGGCATCAGCACGCGTGCGTCGACGCCGATTTCCTGCAGCGCGGCGGGCAGCGCGCCGCTGACGTCGGCGAGCCCGCCGGTTTTGGCAAGCGGGTGTGCTTCGGAGGTGGCGAACAGGACTTTCATCGAATCTTCTTCGTGCAAAAGCGCAGTATAGCGGCCTGAAGAATGTGCCGCCGTCGTATGCGAGCCCGTTTTTTGCTTGAAACGATCGGGACGCAGCAAGCCTGGGGTATGCTGAACGAAAAACAGGAGAACGTCATGCAGGAAATCGGACTGATCGGACTCGGGCGCATGGGCGCCAACATGGCGCGGCGGCTTTCGCGCGCCGGTCTCAAGCTCGCGGTGTGCAACCGCACGGCCTCGGTAGCGCATGCGCTGGCCGCGGAAGAGACCAATCTACGCGCGGTCGACAGCTACGCGGAGCTGCTTTCCAGCCTGCCGTCACCGCGCATCGTGTGGCTCATGCTGCCCGCCGGCGGAGCCACGGAAACCGCGCTGCAGGAGCTTTTCGGCCAGCTCGCTCCCGGCGACCTGCTGGTCGACGGCGCCAACGCCTATTACCAGGACAGCATGCGCCATGCAGAGGACCTGGCGGCCAAGGGGGTCGAGTTCGTCGATGCCGGCGTGTCCGGCGGCGTGTGGGGGCTGGACAACGGTTATGCGCTGATGCTGGGCGGCGCGCCCCAATCCGTGGCGCGCCTGCGCCCCCTGATCGAGGCGCTGGCGCCGGCGCCCGACAAGGGCTGGGTGCATTGCGGCCCGGCGGGTTCCGGGCATTTCGCCAAGATGGTCCACAACGGCATCGAGTACGGCATGATGCAGGCGCTGGCCGAGGGGCTCGCGCTGATGAAATCCAAGCAGGAATTCGATTTCGATCTGGCCGAGGTCTCGGAAGCCTGGCGCCACGGCAGCGTGGTGCGCTCCTGGCTGCTGGATCTGACCGCGGAAGTGCTGAAGCAGGACCAGGACCTGGAGGCCATCCAGCCGCACGTGGCCGATTCCGGCGAGGGCCGCTGGACTGCACTCGAAGCCATCAACCAGAAAGTGCCGGCGCCGGTGATGTCGCTCGCGCTGATGATGCGCTATGCCAGCCAGGGCAACAACGACTACCCGGCGAAGCTGCTGGCCATGATGCGCAATGCCTTCGGCGGCCACAAGGTTGAGCCTGCCAAATGAGCGACGCCTTCGATACGCCCTGCGCGCTGGTCATTTTCGGCGCGACCGGCAACCTCGCCAGCCTGAAACTGATCCCCGCGCTGTTCCACCTGGAACAGGCCGGCCGGCTGCCCGACCACCTTTCCATCATCGCCTTCTCGCGCCGCGACTGGAGCGATTCCGAGTGGCGCGCGCATCTGCGCGAAGTGCTGCGCGACCGCATCAGCGAGGAGTGCCCCGAGGCCACCTGCGAACATTTCCTGTCGCGCTTCAGTTACGTGAAGGGCGAATTCCAGGACCCGGCCGCCTACGCGCGCCTGCTGGAGGCGCTGGCGCAGCCGCGCATGGGCGCCTGTTCCAACGTGGTGTTCTATCTCGCGATCAAGCCGGCGGAGTTTCCCGCCGTGATCAAGAACCTCGACGAGGCCGGACTCAACAAGCCGCGCGGCCTGCACCGCATCGTCGTGGAAAAGCCCTTTGGCGAGGACCTCGAATCGGCGCAGATGCTGAACCAGATGCTGCACAGGAGTTTCAACGAGGACCAGATCTTCCGCATCGACCATTACCAGGGCAAGGAAACGGTACAGAATTTACTGGTGTTCCGCTTCGCCAACACCCTGATCGAGCCGTTGTGGAACCGCAACTTCATCGACCACGTGCAGATCACCGTCGCCGAGTCCATCGGCATCAGCGGACGCGCCGACTACTACGACCGTGCCGGCGCGCTGAGGGACATGCTGCAGAACCACATGATGCAGCTCTTGACCCTGGTGGCGATGGAGCCGCCACCGGCGCTCGAGCCCGATGCGCTGCGCGACGAGAAGGTCAAGGTGCTGCGCTCCATCCGCCCCATCACGCGCAAGGCGGTGCATGCCCATGCGTTTCGCGCCCAGTATGCGCCGGGCAACGTGGGCGGCCAGCCGGTCGCGGGCTACGCCCAGGAGGCCGGGGTGGAAAAGGGCTCGACCACGGAAAGCTTCGTCGCCGCCAAGTTCTACATCGACAACTGGCGCTGGCGCGGCGTGCCGTTCTACCTGCGTACCGGCAAGCGTCTGAAGACGCAGCAGTCGATGATCGCGCTCCGGCTGCGGCACCCGCCGCAGCAGCTGTTCCGCGAAACGCCGCTGGAGACGCTTGATCCCAACTGGATCCTGCTGTCGATCCAGCCGCAGGAATCCATGCACATGGAAATCCATGTCAAGCAGCCCGGGCTCGACATGAGTACGCGCCTGCTGCAGTTGCATGCGGGCTTCCGCTCCATGCACGAGCGCGTGCTCGACGCCTACGAGGCGCTGCTGCTTGACGTGATCGAGGGCGACCGCACCCTGTTCATCCGCTTCGATGAAGTCGAATGGGCCTGGCGCGTGGTCGATCCCATTCTCAAGTACTGGGCGCAGGAGCGCGAGTTCATCCACACCTATCCGGCGGGAAGCTGGGGACCGCAGGAGGCGAACCGTTTGTTCGATGCGGAGGATCAGGAGTGGCGCAACAGCTTGTAGCCTGGATTTTCCTGCTGCTGTCGGTGGGGGCGGCGCAGGCCGAGCCGACAAAGCTGGAGAACCGGCTTGCCAGCCACCCGTCGCCTTATCTTGCCCTGCATGGCGCGGACCCGGTGGCCTGGCAGGCATGGAACGCGGATACCGTGGCGCGGGCGAAGCGCGAGAACAAGCTGCTGTTCGTGTCGGTCGGCTACTACGCCTGCCACTGGTGCCACGTCATGCAGCGCGAATCCTACAAGAACGCGGAGATCGCGGAACTGCTCAATCGCGAGTTCATCCCGGTCAAGGTCGACCGCGAACTCCACACCGGCCTGGACGACGCGCTGCAGGAATTTTCCTCGCGGCTGCTGAAGATCTCCGGCTGGCCGCTCAATGCCTTCGTCACTCCCGAGGGCTACCCGGCCTACGTCGTGTTGTACGCCCCGCCGGAAGATTTTCGCAAGCTGTCGGCGCGCCTGGCCGAGCGCTGGAAGGCCGACAGCACCGGCGTGAAGAAGCTGGCGCAGGAAGCCAATCCGCCGCCCACGCAGGAAATCCAGCGCCAGGCCCTGAATGCGGCACAGCTCGCGCGCTGGGAAAACGCTTTCCTCCAGCAAATGCGCGGGGAGCAGGACGACCTGCGCGGCGGTTTCGGCGAAGTCAGCAAGTTTCCCATGGCGCCGCAGCTCTCGCTGGCGCTCGAACTGCAAGCCGCCAGGCCGGATGCGAAGCTGGAAGGCTTTCTGCGCCTGAGTTTCGATCAGATGGCCGAGCGCGGCCTGCGGGACCATGTCAACGGCGGTTTCTTCCGTTACACCACCGATCCCGGCTGGGAAACGCCGCACTTCGAGAAAATGCTTTACGACAATGCCCAGCTGGCGGTGCTGTACCTGCGCGCCGCGCAGGTGTTGAAGGAGCCGCGCTATCGCGCGGAGGGGCTCGCTGCAGTGGACTTCATGCTGGGTGTGCTGGCGGCGCCGGAAGGCGGCTTCTATGCCAGCACTTCGGCGGTGGACGACGCCGGCAGGGAAGGGGCGCATTACCTGTGGGACAGCGGCGCAATCAGGCGCCTGCTGAACGCCGCTGAATATGCGGCGGCGCGCCGGGTGTGGAAACTGGACATGGCTGCGCCGTTCGAACTCGGCTACTTGCCGGCGGAATGGGCGACGCCGAACAAGACCGAGAAACCCTTGCTGCGGTCTGCCCTGGGCAAGCTCGAACGGGCGCGCAGGAACCAGCCCCTGGCAAAGGACGACAAGCGCAATGCCGGCCTGAACGGACTGGCGCTGTCAGCGCTGGCCGCTGCCATGCGGGCGGAACCGCGCTACCGCAAAGCCGCTGCCGATACATATCGCTTCGTCCGCACGCAGATGATGACTGCGGACGGCCTCTACAAGTCCATGGCAAAAGGCAGGAAGCTCGCCGGCGCCGAGCTGGAAGACTATGCCTACGTGGCGCGAGGATTGCTGGATTATGCCGAGGCTGCCGGTGTCGAGGAGGCGCGCAGGGATGCCCTGAGACTGGCGCAGGCGGCATGGAAACAGTTCGCCGATGCGCAGGGATGGCGCCGGGAAAAGCAGGCGCTGCTGGCGACCGTGCGGCCCGAAGCGGTGCTGGAAGACGGCCCGGTGGCGTCGCCGTCGGCGGTTTTGATCCACGCCAGCCTGAGGCTGGGCGATGCCGGCCTGGCGGCGCGTGCACGCGAAGCGCTGCAGTGGTATTCGCCGGCGATGGGCCGGGATCCGTTCAGCTACCCCAGTCAGGTGCTCGCCTACCGGCAGGCGGTCAAGTGAGTGAAGCCCCGGGTGGGGCAGTGGCTCAGGGGCTCGTGCGGGCGTGCGCTGCGTCAAAAACCATGCGCGTAGCGCATTCCCTGAGCACTCGTCGCCGAGTCATTCCTCGGTCTGCATGGCGACCTGTGGCGGCCGGCGCGCCACCTTCACGCTGAATTCCAGACTGTTGTTCTTGCGTGCGACCGACAGCCTGGCGGTTTCGCCGGGTTTCAGCACGGCGATCAGGTTGAGCAGGGAGGAGGAGTCCGATACCGGCTTGCCGTTGACCGCGACCAGCACGTCGCCGGGCTTCACGCCGGCCTGGTCTGCCGGGCCGCTTTTCAGCACGCCGGCGATGAGGGCGCCTTCGCTGTTCTTGAGGTCGAAGGACTCCATCAGTTCGGGCGACAGGTCCTGCACCTCGATACCCACCCAGCCGCGGGTCACGCTGCCCTCATGGATGATCTGCTCCATCACCTGCCTGGCGATGCTTACCGGAATGGCGAAGCCGATGCCCTGCGAGCCGCCGGTGCGGGAGTAGATTGCGCTGTTGATGCCGACCAGGTTGCCGGCGGCATCGACCAGTGCGCCGCCGGAGTTGCCCGGGTTGATGGCGGCATCCGTCTGGATGAAGTTCTCGAAGGTGTTGATGCCCAGGTGCGAACGCCCCAGCGCGCTGACGATGCCGAGGGTCACGGTCTGGCCGACGCCGAAGGGATTGCCGATGGCCAGGACCCAGTCGCCCACGCGCAGGCTGTCCGACTGGCCGAAGGTGATGGCGGGCAGATTGTCGGCGGCGATCTTGAGCACGGCGAGGTCGGTTTCCGGGTCCGTGCCGACCACTTTTGCGGGCAAGGTGCGGCCGTTGGACAGGGCAATCTGGATTTCGTCAGCCCCGTCGACGACATGGTGGTTGGTCAGGATGTAGCCGTTGGCGCTGACGATGACGCCCGAACCCAGGTTGGAAACCTCCTGTGGCCGCGGGTCGAAACGCTCGCCGAAGAAGTGGCGGAATACGGGGTCATCCATGAGCGGGCTGCGCGGTCCGCGCACCTGTTTCTTGGTGAAGACGTTGACCACGGCGGGGATGGCGTGCCTGGCCGCATCGGCGAAGGAACTGGTGGAACCCGCCTTGGCTGCGCTTTCGACCTGGCGTATGGTCATGCCGTCGGTCGTCAGGCGTGGCTGCCAGCGCAGAAGTTCCGGCTTGAACAGGGCCAGAACGAAAAGCACGGCCAGTGCGATGGTGACGGCCTGGGCGAACAGCAGCCAGTATTTGCGCATAAGTTCCTGCAATTAAAGGAAATAAGTCGATTATACCCGTGCCGCCACAATATAAATGACGGGTCTGTGCTTCCAGAGGGAATGCGAAATTAGTTAGAATGGCGGAATTTTGTAACCTACCTGATCGGGTTGAACTGATGAGCCAACAAGAAGTGGATCGAGAGAGGCGCAAATTTCTGGTCGCAGCGACCGCGGCCATGGGCACTGTCGGCGCCGCGGCCGTAGCCTGGCCGTTTGTCGCAAGCATGCTTCCCAGCGCACGTGCCAAGGCGGCCGGCGCGCCGGTTGAAGTGGATATCAGCAAGATCGAGCCGGGCGCGATCCTCGCCGTGGAATGGCGCGGCAAGCCGGTCTGGGTCGTGTACCGCACCAAGGAAATGCTCGACCTGCTCGGCAAGCATGACGACCAACTGGCCGACCCGCTGTCCGACATGCCGCAGCAGCCGGACTACTGCAAGAACAAGAACCGTTCCATCAAGGAGCAGTATCTCGTCGCCGTCGGCATCTGCACTCACCTCGGCTGCTCGCCGACCTACCGCAAGGAAATCGGCGCGGCCGACCTTGGCGCGGACTGGCCCGGCGGCTTCTTCTGCCCCTGCCATGGTTCGCGCTTCGACCTGGCGGCGCGCGTGTTCAAGGGGGTGCCGGCGCCCACCAACCTGGAGATTCCTCCGCACAATTACGTGAGCGACAGCCTGCTGCTCGTGGGCGTCGACAGCAAAGTCGAAAGCGTGGGAGCCTAAATAAATGAATGCCTTGCAAAAACTCCTCGGCTGGGTCGATGCCCGATTCCCGCTGACCGCCACTTATAAGGCGCATCTGTCCGAGTACTACGCGCCCAAGAACTTCAACTTCTGGTACTTCTTCGGCTCGCTGGCCCTGCTGGTGCTGGTGATCCAGATCGTCACCGGCATTTTCCTGGTCATGCACTACAAGCCGGATGGCTCGCTCAACGCCGCCGGCGTGCCGGTGGCCTTCGCCTCCGTCGAATACATCATGCGCGACGTGGACTGGGGCTGGCTGGTGCGCTACCTGCACTCCACCGGTGCTTCGGCGTTCTTCGTCGTGGTCTACCTGCACATGTTCCGCGGCATGATCTACGGTTCCTACCGCAAGCCGCGCGAGCTGATCTGGATTTTCGGCGTCATCATCTACCTCGTGCTGATGGCCGAAGCCTTCATGGGCTACCTGCTGCCCTGGGGCCAGATGTCGTACTGGGGCGCGCAGGTCATCATTAACCTGTTCGCCGCCGTGCCCTTCATCGGCAACGACCTGTCGCTGTGGATTCGCGGCGACTTCGTGGTGGGCGACGCGACCCTCAACCGCTTCTTCTCCTTCCACGTCATCGCCATGCCGCTGGTATTGCTGGCGCTGGTGGCCGCGCACCTGGTGGCGCTGCACGAAGTCGGCTCCAACAACCCCGACGGCGTCGAGATCAAGAAGAAGAAGGGCGAAGACGGCAAGCCGCTCGACGGCATTCCCTTCCACCCGTACTACACCGTCAAGGACATCCTCGGCGTGGTGGTCTTCCTGATCGCTTTCTCGGCTGTCGTGTTCTTCGCGCCGGAAATGGGCGGCTACTTCCTTGAAGCCAACAACTTCATCCCGGCCGACCCGCTGAAGACGCCTGCGCACATCGCGCCGGTGTGGTACTTCACACCGTACTACGCCATCCTGCGCGCGGTGCCGCCGCTGCTTGGTTCGCAGTTCCCCGGCGTGCTGTTGATGGGCGTGGCGGTGCTGATCTTCTTCGCGCTGCCCTGGCTCGATCGCAGCCCGGTCAAGTCGATCCGCTATCGCGGCCCGATCTACAAGTGGTTCCTCGCCGCCTTCGTGATCTCCTTCATCGGCCTGGGCTGGCTCGGCATCCTGCCGGCGACGCCGCTGTATACCTGGATCGCTCGCATCCTGTCCGTGGTGTATTTCGCGTTCTTCCTGCTCATGCCCTGGTACACCAAGATTGATAAAACCAAACCCGAACCGGAAAGGGTGACTGGCTAAATGAAACTGATCAAACAACTTTTCGCCCTGTTGGCTTTCGTGCCGCTGGTTGCAGCGGCTGCAGGCGGTGCAGAGATCCCTCTTGACAAGGCGCCCGTCAACCTGTCGGACAAGGCCTCGCTGCAACGCGGCGCCAAGATGTTCGTGAACTACTGCCTCAACTGTCATTCCGCCAGCTACATGCGCTACACGCGCCTGCAGGACATCGGTCTGACCGAAGAGCAGATCAAGGACAACCTGCTGTTCGCCAGCGAAAAGCCCGGCGACACCATGACCGTGAACATGAGCTACAAGGATGCCAAGGTCTGGTTCGGCGCAGCCCCGCCCGACCTGACGGTGATCGCGCGTTCGCGCAATCCTGACTGGCTGTACACCTACCTGCGCAGCTTCTACCGCGACGAAACGCGCCCCACCGGCTGGAACAACACCGCCTTCGACAAGGTCGGCATGCCTCATGTCATGGCCAGCCTGCAGGGCGAGCAGGTTGCGCACTTCAAGAAGGTGAAGGACCATGAAGGTGCCGAGCACGAGGTGTTCGATCGCTTCGAACTGGTCAAGCCGGGTACGGTGTCGCAGGCCCAGTACGACTCCATGGTTGGCGACCTGGTGAACTACCTCGCCTGGATGGCCGAACCGGCCAAGACCAAGCGCATGCAGACCGGCCTGCTGGTGCTGGCCTTTCTGGGACTGTTCTTCATTATTGCCTATTATCTGAAGAAGGAATTCTGGAAAGACGTGCACTAGGCCAGTCTCCCGGGCAAGACGCGCGAGCCGGACCTGTGTCCGGCTTTCGCCATTATTAAGCCGTTGAACAAGAAGCAGGAATCCAACTCATGATGAGACTCTATTCGGGGACCACCGACCCCTACAGCCACCGCTGCCGCATCGTGCTCTACGAGAAAGGCATGGATTTCGAAGTCATCGACGTCGACCTGCACAACAAGGCCGAGGACCTGGCGGTCATCAATCCGTACGGCAAGGTGCCGGTGCTGGTCGAGCGTGATCTCGTCCTGTACGAAGCCAATATCATCAACGAGTATATCGACGAGCGCTTCCCGCACCCGCAGCTGATGCCGCCGGATCCCGTGATGCGCGCCCGCGCCCGACTGGTGCTGCACAATTTCGAGAACGACCTGTTCGCCCAGGTCAATGTCATCGAGCACGGCGGCAAGCAGGCCGCCGAAGGTGCGCGCGTCGCCATCCGCGACAGCCTGACCCAGCTCACGCCCATCCTGGAAAGGCAGAAGTACCTGATGAACGACGAGTTCTCCATGCTCGACGTGGCGATCGCGCCGCTGCTGTGGCGCCTGGAACATTACGACATCCAACTGCCCAAGCAGGCCGCTGCCGTGCTCAAGTATCGCGAACGCCTGTTCTCGCGTCCTGCCTTCATCGATGCGCTGACGCCGACCGAAAAGGCAATGCGGAAATAAGGCGCCGACCGCCGATGCTCTCCACCCGACCCTACCTCATCCGCGCCATCTACGAATGGTGCAACGATGCGGGCTTCACCCCCCACATCCTGGTGCAGGTGGACGAGCACACCCGGGTGCCGGTTGGCTACGTCAAGGACGGCCAGATTGTGCTCAACGTCGGCGCCGGCGCCGTGCGCGACCTGGTCATCGACAACGACTGGGTGCTGTTCTCCGCGCGCTTCTCCGGCGTGTCGCAGGAAATCGCCGTGCCCATCAACCGCGTCGCCGCCATCTTCGCGCGCGAGAACGGCCAGGGCATGCACTTCGACGTGCTTGAAGCCGGCGAAGAGCAGTCCGGCGTTGACGCGCCGGAACCGCCCGAAGACCAGCCGCCCGAGCCGCCAAAAGGCAGGCCTCAACTCAAGGTGGTGAAGTAGCGCGAGGCTCGCTGCTTTCGCGTAAAATTCGCACCGCGCGCCGCTTTAGCTCAGTTGGTAGAGCAACCGCCTTGTAAGCGGTAGGTCATCTGTTCGAGTCAGATAAGCGGCACCATTTTTCAATATCAAGCAAGTGCAAGTAAGTGCATAAACCCGCATCTGGGAACGGATTGCGGGTTTTTTGTTGATTTATCCAAGTGCATGGCATAGCATGGAATTACCCCCGTAGTGGGGGTAAGCATGGGGGTACTCGCGATACCCCCGAAACTGATACCCCCATCGCCGAGGAATTGCCGCCATGCCGCTGTCCGATCCGGCCATCAAGAAGGCCAAGCCCGCCGAGAAGCCCTACAAGCTGTCCGATGAGAAGGGCCTGTTCCTGCTGATTACCCCCACAGGCAGCAAGTGGTGGCGTCTAAAGTATCGCTTCGGCGGAAAGGAGAAGTTGCTCGCGCTGGGCACATACCCGGAGGTAAGCCTAGCGCGCGCACGTGAGAAACGCGACGAAGCCCGCAAGATGTTGGCGGATGGCATTGATCCAGGCGCGGCAAAGCAGGAAAAGAAGCGGGCTGACAAGCTCGCGCATGCCAACAGCTTCGAGGCCGTTGCGCGCGAGTGGCACGCCGGCAAGTCGACGAGATGGGCGAAGGTGACAGCCGACAAGGCCATGATGCACCTGCAGGATTACGTCTTTCCCGAGATCGGGCACCTGCCCGTTTCCCAGGTGAAGGCATCCCAGCTGCTGGCGATGCTGCGCAAGGTGGAATCCCAAGGCATCGCCTACACAGCCAGCCGCTTGCGGGAAATGTGCGGCCAGGTATTCCGCTACGCCGTGGCGACGGGTAGGGCGGATGACAACCCGGCCGCGCATCTGCTGGGTGCTATGCAGAAGCCGGCAACGACGCACAGGCCGGCGATCACAGACCGGCGTGAGTTCGGAGTATTCCTGCGAGACTTGCGCGCGGCCGAGGGATACGACCCCATTACCCGCCATGCCTGCTACTTCGCGCTCTACACCTTCGTTCGAGCCCAGGAATTCCGCTTTGCGCGCTGGGATGAAATCGACCGTGAGGCTAAAGAGTGGAAGGTGCCGGCCAAGCGCATGAAGGTGGGCAAACACCTGCCGGCGCACACTGTCCCGCTGTCGAAGCAGGTTATTGCTCTGATCGAGGATCTTCACGAACTGACCGGGCATACCCCTTATCTCTTCCCCAAGGCCAAGGGCTACGGCGAGGGCGAAGTCATCAGCGAGAACACCGTCGGCAAGATGCTCAACAACATGGGCTACCAGGGGCGCCAGTGCGTGCATGGGTTCCGTGCGTCCGCCAGGTCAATCCTGAGCGAACAGGGATGGAGCCGGGAGGCGATGGAGCGCCAACTGGACCACAAGGAAAAAGATGGCACCGTTGCGGCCTATGCCCGCAGCGAACACCTGCCAGAGCGCCGCAAGATGATGCAGGCCTGGGCGGACACCTGCGACGCTCTGGAGGCCGGCGCCGAAGTGCTGACATTCAAGAAGGGCACGGCCTGAATATGGCAGCGTGAAAGGATTGCCGGAAACGGCATAAGAGTGCCGGCCAAGGCTGGCAAACACAACCGTGAAGGGGGATTGAAATGGAAAAGTACTGCGTGATCTATCTGAAGCATGGCACCCATCAGGAATGCCGGACACCCTGGTTTTACAACAAGGCGCGTGCGCGGCAAGCTTTGCAGGTGATACAAAGACGCTGGGGGGAACGCAACGCGGTTCTTTATATCGACTGAGTGAGCCCTGCAAAGCAGAGTAAGCCACCCCTAGCCCGGCCAGGCGAAAAGCGGACACCTTCACCGCCTGGGGTGGCACCTTTTGAAGGCTGCACTTTGAAGGGGTGCGCATGAAAAACAAGCTCATCTTTCGATGGCCGGCAATCACTGCCCAGCATCGGTTCATTCCTCAGGAAGAGTATTTCGGCGCCAAGTTGGTACGAGGTGAACGGCTATCCAGCCACGACCTTTCCACCGCTGAAAACCGCGAGTACGAAATATTCCGAATGGTGTGCGAGGCATGGCGGCATTATCGGGAAAGAGACCACATGTCGAAAGGGGATGCTTACCAAGCAAGGGTTTGGATAAGAACCATGCTGCGCCATCTCCGCAGCGCATGGGAAGCGCACCACGCTAGGAATGATTTGCTCGCAAAGTATGAATTCCGTACTGCCGAGACCTATTGGCTTCGGCTTGGCATGAGCGAACTCGCTGCGGTAGCAGGCAAGGCAATGCTATTGAAAATGAAGCGTGAGAATTCCGGGAGGGTAAGCGCGGGCAGGCGCTGGGGAACAAGCAAAAGCACCCGCGACAAAAGGGATAGCGAAATCAGTCGCCTTGCTGCAGTCGGCATTGACCTTGAAAGCATTGAAGAGCGATATGGTATCGGTCCGCGAAGGATTCAGCAGATCAAGAAAAAATCAAAAGCGAAATAGGTATCTACACTTCGCACGCGTTTTTTAAGTTAACGCCATGCCCACAAAGCACATCCCGTGCCTTGGGGCTTCCAGTAGAAAAGGAAGCAGACATGGCTAAACATCAAGCAACTACCCAATTGCCCGCAACGGGCTACGCGAGCGCCAAAACCCTGGCTGCGGCGCTGGAGGTATCGGTCACACAAGTGTGGCGGATGTCAAATAGCGGCAGCCTGCCCAAGCCCGTCAAATTGGGCCCGGCGACTACCCGCTGGAATCTTTCGGAAGTTCACGAAACCCTAGCCAAGCTGGCAGCTTAGGAGGCTGCCATGCACGCACAACAAAAAGCCCGGCTGGGGGGCCGGGCTCAAAGCAGAAACACATCGAGCGCCCAGAATAGCATAGCCGGCCAGGCCTGCACATGTTTTCGAGGCCAGGCGCGCGCTTCGTGCTGCATCGTATGCCTTGCATGGGCGCGACTGTTTCGACACCTGCAGGCCATGCGCCAGGCGGTGACATCATGAGCGCCGATCTGTTGCTTTCAAAGCTCGACGGCGTGAAGCGCACCGGCGAGGGCCGATGGATTGCACGCTGCCCGGCCCACGCTGACAAGCGCGCATCGCTATCTATCCGCGAACTCGATGGCGGGCGCGTTTTGGTTCACGACTTCGCCGGTTGCAGCGTGCATGAAGTCGTAAGCGCCGCAGGCCTGGAAATCTCCGACCTGTTCCCGCTGCGCCCGTCCGATCCATCACACACCGGCAAGCCCGAGCGCCGGCCATTCCCCGCAACCGATATTCTGCGCGCCATCGGCTTTGAGGCGCTGGTGGTGGCCTGCGCAGCGTCCGCGATGGCGACCGGCGAACCGCTGGGCCTGGCAGACCGCGAACGGCTGAGGCTGGCAGCTTCACGCATTCAAGAGGCGCTGAGAGCGGGAGGGCTGAATCATGGCTGATACCGTAATTCTCGAACAGATGGCCGAGCAGGCGGAGCAGACCGGGCGGATCGGCCTGCCAGGATCGACGGAGAGCAACGATCAAGGCACGGGCGATACCCAGACACCACCTGAAACCGCGCCCGAGTCGGATGATGAACTTGTCGCCCGGCTTGTCGCGCTGCCCCCGCTGCAATATGACCGCGAGCGCACGAAGGCCGCCAAGGCGATGGGCGTGCGGCCTGCGACACTGGACGCCATTGTGAAAGCGGCGCGAGGTGACGGGGACAAGGCCGAACGCCTGCCATTCGCCACCGTGGAAGCGTGGCACGAACCCATCCAGCCGGCGGCGCTGCTGTCAGAGATTGCCGACACCATCCGGCGCTTCATCGTGTTGGATGCCGTGCAAGCAGACGCTGCAGCTCTGTGGGTTGCCTTCACCCACTTTATTGACGTGGTGGAAGTCGCCCCGCTCGCCATCATCAACGCGCCCGAGAAGGCCTGCGGCAAGTCGCAGTTGCTGTCAGTCTTTGGGCGCATGGTATGCCGCCCTCTGCCGGCCGCGAATTCATCCGCCGCTTTCCTGTTCCGTGCTGTCGAGCAGTGGATACCCACGGTGCTGATCGATGAGGCCGACACCTTTATCCGCGACAACGAGGAATTGAAAGGCCTAGTGAACGCCGGGCACACCCGAAACAATGCCTTCGTCGGGCGCGTGGTGGGGGAAGACCTGCAACCCAAGCTGTTCAACGTCTGGGGCGCCAAGGCGCTGGCCGGCATCGCACTGGAAAAGCACCTGCCCGATGCGACCATGAGCCGCGCCATCGTCTTCAACATGCGGCGCAAGCTGCAGGATGAGAAGGTGGCACGCCTGCGCCATGCCGAGGCAGGGATGTTCGACCGGCTGTCTGCCATGCTGGCGAGATTTGCCGATGACTATGCGGATGAAGTCAGAGCCGCCAGGCCTGCGCTGCCGGATGCGCTGTCAGACCGCGAACAGGACAATTGGGAACCGCTGCTTGCCATCGCCGGATGCGCCGGCCCGGAGTGGATAGCGCGCGCCACCCATGCCGCGCTGAAGCTGTCCGGGGCAGCCAATGCCGCCCAGAGCGCCGCGAACGAACTGCTGGCGGATATTCAGCACGCCTTTGAATCCAGGCGCGCGGACAGAATCAAGACCGCCGATCTGATAGCCGCGCTGGTCGAGGATGATGAGGCCGCCTGGGCGACCTGGAACAAGGGCAGGCCGCTTACGCCGAGGCAGTTGGGCCGGATGCTGGCGGGCTATGGGATCAAGTCCAAGGACATTCGGAACGGTTACGAAGTTGCCAAGGGATTCACGCTTGAGCAGTTTTCCGATGCGTTTGCGAGGTACTTGTCCGCCCCCCCTGATTTACCCGCTACATCCGCTACAACTGCCGCAAACCCAATAAACACGGGCCGGGACGTGTCGCGGATGAATCAGCAACGTAGCGGAAGCGAAACCATACCGGCAACACCGAAACCCTCGCCAGTGCTGGATTGTAGCGCTGTAGCGGATAAAACAGGGGTTGCCGGAGAAGATGGAAAGGGGGCACTTGATGGCGAACTCTGACCTGCAAATTCTTCCCGGAAGTCGCGCCGGACTTTTCCGGCTTCGGGGTGATCGTGCCGAGGCCGACAAGTGGGCACCCCGCCTGCTTGCCGCCCGCGAAAAACTCCGCGCCGCCACCCCGCAAGCCGACAACCTGCTGGCCGAGTTGCTGACATGTGCGGCTGCTTACGAATTCACGCCCGAGGATGTTTTGCTGGCGATGGAAGCCGCCGCCAGAGACCCGGAAAACGCCCTGGTTTGTTTTTCGAGCATCGCGCACCTGCTGGAGAAATCGAATGGCTAGGGACAAGTCGAAACACATCCATACCAAGGGCCGCATCGAAGACGTGCCGCCCTGGTGCTACATGAAGCCCGGCATGAGTCCGATGGAGGGGGCCAAGGCCGCGATAAGAGCCCTGGGCATCACGCATCCGCTGGACGTGCTGCTCACGCTCTGGAAGCTGCAGGGCGGCATGGCGCCGGGAACATCGCCAAAGCGTTTCGACCATGAGGGAGGCTGCTGATGATTCTTCGCAAGAAGCCCTATCCCTTGAGGCGGCAACCCTGGCGGCGCTGGCCGACACTGCCGGCGCGTTACGAAAACCGGGGCCAGAGCATCGGCCTCACCCACGGCCTGACGGCCATTTTTTGAAAGGAAGCAATGATGAAAACTGGAATCAACCTGAACGACGATCCGAATTTTGCGGAGGCGAGCGCGCTTCTCGAAAAGCTGAAGGCCGAATTGAAAGAGGTCGAAAACCTGATCGACGAGAACCTGACCTCGCTCTCGGCAGTGCAGGCGGCGCGGCGCAACCGTATCGAGGAGCAGGCGCACGCCATGCTTGCCGGACAATCCAGCGCGGCGCTCGATGCCAGTGCCGAGGCCGCGCACATCCGGGCAGACATCGAGGCCGCACAACTCAAACGCCCGGCCCTGCGCCGCGCTATCGAGATTCAACGACAGTCCGTCGAAAACCTCCGTGGCGAGTTGCACGCGAAAATCTGCCGGGAGCTGGCACCGAAGCATGCCGAGCTTGTCCGGGAGATCGTGAAGCGACTGATCGATCTGGACGTCGCGCTTACCGCCGAGGCTGATCTGCGCGATGCGGTTTACCATGGCACCGGCTTGAACTGGCAGCGGCCAATGGGCATTCCCTCTCTCGGGCTGTTGCGCGACAAGTACAGTCTCACGTCGGTCTATTTGGTCGAGTGTGCGAAGACCGGCTATCTCAAGAAGTCCGAACTGCCCGCGCATCTGCACGACCTCGTGCCGATCCCGCAACCTGCGAAGACCAGCCCGAAGCCACGCGCCGATGCGGATGGCTGGCTTCACGCAACCGCTTAACCCACCCTCACAAAGGAGAAACCATCATGCGAAAGGAACATGCAAACAGTCACAGCGGCCCTCGGGCCGACGATCTGCGGAACTTCAGGCCGTTTCAGGAATGGCTTCGAGAGAAGCGTATGAGCTTCGACGAATGGGAAAGACGGCAGCCCAGGCCCAGCCAGCGCACGGACACACAGACCGGCGTGTTACGCGCGAAGCTCGACCTTGCCGATGCGCAGGCTGGGCGCAGATGATCGATGCCAGAGAGGCCGCACCCCGCCCTTGTGGCGGGGCTCATGGGGGGGTAGGGGGTGCAAAATCTCTGTAGCTCCTTGGAGTGGAAACCGCGCTCCCTCCCATGCGCAGAAAATTTCCCCCTTTTGAAAAAGAATCAAATCAGCAAACCACAAATCAAACCAGCAAATGAACGGACTCAAAGAGACCCACCGCTGCGACCTGCACGTCATAGTCTGCCCCTATTGCAATCCAGCTTGGGGCGATGAGCTGATGGCAGACCTAAGAGAGCAGCCGGTTAATCTGCACCTGCCACCTTGCGTAGCGGGCAATGTCGGCGCTTCTCGGGCTCACGGCTTCGCGATGGGAGAGTCCGAGTATGTGAGCTTCGCAGACCCGGATGATCGAATCCTGCCAGGGGCTGTTGCCGCCTGTATCGAGGCGCTGGATGCGGATGACAGCCTGGGGGCGGTTTTCACCGGCGAGCAGGTAGTCAATGAGGATTTGAAGCCCATTCGCGGCCCCGATGTTGCCCCGTACAGCCATGAATTGCACCTGGCCAGCCCGCGCCACGTGCATGGGCTCATCGTGATGCGGCGCCGACTGGTTGAACCTCTGCTCGAAGACCTGGCACTGCTGCACGCTATCCCCGAGTGGTATCTCACCCTTGCCATTGCAAAGACTGCTGGCCTGCAGCGTGTTCCCATGTTGGGCAGGCTGTGGCGCTGGCATCCGACCCAGGCAACGCGCCAGTTGCGCAAACAGGCGACGCTGGAGAGGAAGGCGATAGCCAGGTTGTTCGAATGAAAGCACCGGGGGTAAATGTGGGGGTAACTTCATTCAATGGACATGCTGTAATCCAGCAAATACAAGCTATTCGGCCATTTCTTCGAGTCAGATAAGCGCACCATTCAATTATATTTTGTGATTTCAGGCGTCGGCCCGTTCACTACATGCGCGGCCAGCATGCCGTCCTTCACCCGATGCAGCAGAAATCCTCCGGTCTCCAGCGTCCATGACAGCGGTGTGTTTTCGCCCATGTCCAGGTGGATCTGGTGCGCGGGGCTGGGGCAGATGCAGGCGGGCAGGCCGGCCCATTGCGTGAATACGCTGCGGTGCACATGACCGCTGGACAGGCCGATGACGTGGCCGTGCTCCGCCAGCAACTCGGAAAGCACACCCGGGTTGCCGAGCTTGATGGCGTCCATGCCGGGGATGCCGCAATCAAACGGGGGATGGTGCAGGAAGATCATTGCCGGCTTGCGGCTGGCGGCGAGCTGATCGTGCAGCCAGTCGAGGCGGTCGATGCACAGCCAGCCGCCTTCATTGCCTTCGTCCAGGGTGTCGAGGCAGAGCACGCGAAGTTCTTCCAGTTCGATGGCGTATTGCAGGTGGCCGCTTTCAGCTACGGGCAGGGCGGCACTGCCGCCGAACGCTTCGCGCATGGGCGCGCGCAGGTCGTGGTTGCCGGGCATGACGCAGTAGGGCACGGCCAGCCGGTCAAGTTCCGTCTTGATGCGCCGGTATTCCTCGGCGCTGCCGGTGTCGGCGAGATCGCCGCTGGCGACGAGGAGGTCCGGTTTCTGTGGCAGGGCGTTGATACGGTCGACGCACACCGAGAGACAGGCGAAGGTGTCGATCTTGCCTTCGATCAATTGGCCCGGCAGGCGGATATGGGTGTCGCTGATTTGCGCGATCAGATTCATTCGTGCGCGTTCCGCTTGTACGGCCTTTCGAGCTCGCTCACGTACTCCTCGACGGCGCGGCCTTCGCGCTGGAGGAAGTTTTCCACGGCGCGGCCGAACTGGCCATCCGCCAGCCAGTGCCAGGACTGGGTGACCACGGGCAGGAAGCCGCGCGCGAGCTTGTGCTCGCCCTGGGCGCCGCCTTCGAAAATCCTGAGTTTTGCCTCGATGCAGAATTCCATGCCCTGGTAATAGCAGGTTTCGAAGTGCAGGCCGGGCACGTAGTCCAGCGCCCCCCAGTAGCGGCCGTAGAGGCGCTGGTTATCGAAGAGGTCGAGCGCTGCGCAGAGCGGCTGGCCATCGCGATGCCCCAGCACCAGCATGCAGTGTTCGGGCAGGCGCTCGCCCAGTTGCAGGAAGAAGTCGAGGTTGAGGTAGGGCGTGGAGCGGTGCAGGCGGTAGGTGTGCACGTAGCACTGGTGGAAGAAGGCCCAGTCGGATTCGCGGATGTCGCGTCCGCTGCGGACGTCGAAGCGCAGCCCGGCGTCGAACACCTTGCGCCGCTCCTGGCGGATTTTCTTGCGCTTGTCGTGCGCGAGCGTGGCGAGGAACTGATCGAACGTGTCGTAGCCGGGATTGGGCCAGTGGAACTGGTAGCCCTGGCGCTGCATGAGCCCGGCCCGGGCAAACGCTGCTTCGCTGCCATCCTGCGGGAACAGGCAATGGAAGGAAGACAGGCCGGCTTCTCTGGCAAAGTCCAGTGCCGTTTCCAGCAGAAGTTTCTTGTCTGCGTCGGAGGCGCCCAGCAGCCGCGGCCCCGGCACCGGGGTGAAGGGGATCGCGCACAGGAGCTTGGGGTAGTAGCGCCCGCCGGCCCGCTCAAAGGCGTCGGCCCAGCTCCAGTCGAACACGTATTCGCCGTAGGAATGCGTCTTCAGGTAAAGCGGCATGGCGGCGACCAGGCGCGTGCCCTGCCACAGGCCGAGATGCCGTGGCTGCCAGCCGGTTTCGGCGCGCACACAGCCGCTATCCTCCAGGGCATGCAGAAAGGCATGGCCGAGGAAGGGCTGGGCGCCGGCGAGGGCGTCCCATTCGGCTGCGTCGAATTCCTGCATGCCGGCGATGAAACGGATGGTGCTTGCTTCCGAATCCAGGGGATTTCCTCCAAAATGTCGGTTTTGCCGATTTAGCTCTGATCACATGAATCTACACGAGTTTCAGGCCAAGGCGCGACTCCGCGAGCGCAGCATCGCCACCCCGCGCGGCGAGGCCGCCGTCAGCGCCGAGGATGCACGCGCGGCTGCAGAAAAGCTGGGCGGCGACGCCTGGGTGGTGAAGGCGCAAATCCATGCCGGCGGCCGCGGCAAGGCCGGCGGCGTGAAGATCGCCAAAAGCCTGGATGAAGTGGCTGGCATTGCGGCCAGCCTTTTGGGCAAGCCGCTGGTGACCTACCAGAACGCCCCCGACGGCCAGCCGGTGAACCAGGTGCTGGTCGAGGAAACCCTGGCCATCGCGCGCGAGCTGTATCTGTCGCTGCTGGTGGACCGCGAGGCGGAGAAGATCGCCGTGGTGGCGTCCGCCGCCGGCGGCATGGAAATCGAGGAAGTCGCGCGCGCCACCCCGGAAAAAATCCTCAAGGCGCACTGCGACCCGATCAACGGACTGATGCCCTACCAGTGCCGCGAACTGGCCTTCGGGCTCGGCTTGAAAGTGGAGGCCTTCCAGGACTTCTGCAAGCTGCTGCCGGCGCTATACAAACTCTTCGTCGACAGCGATCTCTCGCTGCTGGAAATCAATCCTTTGGTGGTTACGGCAGAGAATCGCGTGCTGCCGCTCGACTGCAAGATGAGCCTGGACGACAACGCGCTCTACCGCCAGAAGGCGCTGGCCGAACTGATGGACATGAGCCAGATCGATGCCAAGGAGGCGCTGGCGCACGAGACCGGCATCAACTACATCGCGCTCTCGGGCAACATCGGCTGCATGGTCAACGGCGCCGGCCTGGCCATGGCGACCATGGACCTGATCAAATTGCACGGCGGCGAGCCGGCCAACTTCCTCGATGTCGGCGGCGGCGCCACCGCCGAGACCGTGGCCAAGGCCTTCAAGATCATCCTTGCCGACGCCAAGGTCAAGGCCGTGCTGGTCAACATCTTCGGCGGCATCATGCGCTGCGACATCATCGCCGAGGGCATCATCGCTGCGGTCAAGGAAGTGGGCGTGCAGATCCCCGTGATCGTGCGCCTGGAAGGCACCAACGTCGATCTCGGCAAGCAGAAACTGAAGGAGAGCGGACTGGCGATCATCACCGCCGATGATTTGACCGATGCGGCGATGCGGGCTGTAAAAGCGGCCCGCTAATATCGTGTATGGATTGAACACAGAGGGAACAGAGGAAATACTTGATGGAGCGGTTCTTGGGTTCCTCTGATACCTCTGCTTCCTCTGTGTAAATTGCACTTAACAAGTGAAAGAACACATTTAGACAATGAGCATCCTCGTCGATAAAGACACCAAGGTCATCTGCCAGGGCTTCACCGGCAAGCAGGGCACCTTCCATTCCGAGCAGGCCATCGCCTACGGCACCAGGATGGTGGGCGGGGTGACGCCGGGCAAGGGCGGGCAGACGCACCTCGATCTGCCGGTGTTCAACACCGTGAAAGACGCCGTGCGCGAAACCGGCGCCAATGCCTCGGTGATCTACGTGCCGGCGGCGTTCGCCGCGGACTCCATCCTCGAAGCGGCCGACGCCGGCATCGAGGTCATCGTCTGCATCACCGAAGGCGTGCCGGTGCTGGACATGATGAAAGTGAAGGCGGCGCTGAAGGCGAACAACGCCAAACTCATCGGCCCCAACTGCCCGGGCATCATCACCTCGGGCGAATGCAAGATCGGCATCATGCCGGGCTTTATTCACCAGAAGGGCAAGGTCGGCATCGTGTCGCGCTCCGGCACCCTGACCTACGAAGCCGTGTGGCAGACCACCAGGGCCGGGCTGGGCCAAACCACCTGCGTCGGCATCGGCGGCGACCCGATCAAGGGCCTGGATTTCATCGACTGCCTGGAAATGTTCCAGAACGACCCCGAGACCGAGGCCATCATCATGGTCGGTGAGATCGGCGGCACGCGCGAGGAAGAGGCGGCGGAATACATCCGGTCGCAGGTGAAGAAACCGGTCGCGGGCTACATTGCCGGCCTCACCGCGCCCAAGGGCAAGCGCATGGGCCATGCCGGGGCGATCATCGCCGGCGGCAAGGGCACGGCGGATGCCAAGATCGCGGCGCTGGAAAAGGCCGGCGTGGTGGTGGCAAGAAGCCCGGCTGGCATCGGCGAAGCCATGCTCCAGGCCATCGGCAACCGCGCATGAAGCCTGCCGCATGAAGCTCGCGCTCGCCCAGCTCAATCCCACGGTTGGCGATCTCAAGGGCAATGCCGCCAAAATCCTTGCCGCTGCCGGTGAGGCGCAGGCAGCTGGCGCTAGCCTGCTGCTGACGCCGGAAATGTCCATCTGCGGCTATGCGCCGGAAGACCTGGTGCTGCGCGCGGATTTCTGCGCGGCCTGCGAGGCCGAGCTGAGCAAGCTCGCCCTGGCTGCGCCGGACATCACCCTGATCGTCGGTTTCCCGCACCGCGTGGGCCGCGATTGCTACAACGCAGCCGCGGTGCTGCAGGGCGGCAGGATCGTTGCCACCTACCACAAGCAGAAGCTGCCGAATCACGCCGTATTCGACGAGATGCGCACCTTCACGGCCGGCGAGGAAGCCTGCGTCTTCGACTGCGAGGGCGTGCGCTTCGGCCTCGTCATCTGCGGCGACATCTGGGACTCAGGCCCGGCCGAGCTTGCGGCAGCGGCCGGCGCGCAGGTGCTGCTGGTGCCCAACGCCTCGCCCTTCCATGCCAGCAAGCGTGCCGAACGCCGGTATGTCGTCAAGCAGCGCGTCGACGCCACGGCCGTGCCGCTGGTTTACTGCAACCTGCTGGGCGGGCAGGACGAACTGGTGTTCGACGGCGCCTCCTTCGTCATGGATGCGAAGGCCCGGCTCACGCACCAGTTCCCGGCCTGGGAAGAAGGCGTGTTCTATGTCGAGTTCGACGGCAATGCCGTGCTGCCGGGTGAGCTCAAGGCCGAGCCGGCCTTCGAGGCCGATGTCTACCAGGCTCTGGTGACGGGCGTGCGCGACTACACCGACAAGAATGGATTTCCCGGCGTGGTGCTGGGCCTGTCCGGCGGCATCGATTCCGCGCTGACCATGGCGGTGGCGGTGGACGCGCTTGGCGCGAAGCGGGTGCATGCGGTGATGATGCCTTCCGAGTTCACCGCCAGCATCAGCCTGGAGGACGCCCTGGAAATGGCCGAGCTCCTCGGTGTGCAGTACAGTGAAATCGCCATCAAGCACATTTACGATGCATACATCGACCAGCTCGCGGAGGCGTTCGACCAGCTGCCTTTCGATACCACCGAGGAAAACATCCAGGCACGCATCCGCGGCACCTTGCTGATGGCGCTGTCCAACAAGTTCGGCCACCTCGTTCTCACCACCGGCAACAAGAGCGAGATGGCAGTCGGCTATGCCACGCTCTATGGCGACATGGCGGGCGGCCTGGCCGTGCTGAAGGACGTGCCGAAGACCCTGGTCTACCGCCTTTCCGATTACCGCAATGGCGTGTCGCGGGTGATTCCGCAGCGCATCATCGACCGCCCGCCGTCAGCCGAACTGCGCCCCGACCAGACCGACCAGGATTCGCTGCCGCCGTACGAGATCCTCGATGCCATCGTCGAGGCTTACGTCGAGCGCGACCTTTCGGCTGCGGAGATCGTCGCCCGGGGCCTTGATGCCGCGACGGTCAAGCGTGTGATTCGCCTCATCAACCTGGCGGAATACAAGCGCCGCCAGTCCGCGCCGGGCATACGCATCACCCCGCGCGCCTTTGGCAAGGACCGCCGCTATCCGATAACATCGAGATACCGTCCCGAAGAGAACCTGCAGGAGACCACCGCGAAATGAAGAAGATCGAAGCCATCATCAAGCCCTTCAAGCTCGACGAAGTGCGCGAAGCGCTGTCCGAAGTCGGCATCGCCGGCCTGACCGTAACCGAAGTCAAGGGCTTCGGCCGTCAGAAGGGACACACCGAGCTGTATCGCGGCGCCGAATACGTCGTTGATTTCCTGCCCAAGCTCAAGCTGGAGCTGGTGGTGGCGGATGCCAACGCAGAAATCGCGGTTGAGGCCATCATCAAGGCTGCCCGCACCGGCAAGATCGGTGACGGCAAGATTTTCGTCAGCAATGTCGAGCAGGTTATCCGCATCCGCACCGGCGAATCGGGCGAATCGGCGATCTGAACAGAGACCTGCCCGCCCATGAAAAAACGCCGGCGAATCCGGCGTTTTTTCATGGGGAACGGCTTGCTGGGCTTACCAGAATTTCCACCACGACTTGCCGGACAGGTCGACGCCCTTCGCGTATTTGCTGTTCGGGTAATTGAGCTGCAGCACCCTTAGCGCATCGTCCCTCAGATCCTCGATGCCGAGCCTGTCATAGGCCACGACCATGATGGCGAGGGCCTCTTCGATTGCCGGGGTCTCGGGGTAGTTGGTGACCACGCTCTTGGCGCGGTTGGCTGCCGCCACGTAGGCCTCGCGCTTGAGGTAGTACTTGGCGACGTGGACCTCGTTGGCGGAGATGGCGTTGACCAGGTATTTCATGCGCGCCTGGGCGTCTTCGGCGTACTTGCTGTCAGGAAAGCGGGTGACCAGTTCCTTGAAGGCGACGAAGGAATCGCGTGCGGCCTTGGGGTCGCGCTCGCTCATGTCCTGGCTGGAAAACCTGGAGAACAGGCTCAGGTCTTCGGTGAAGTTGGCCAGACCCTTCAGATAATAGGCGTAATCGACGTTAGGGTGGTTGGGGTGCAGCTTGATGAAGCGGTCGCATGCGGCGATGGCGGAAATCGGCTCCTCGTCCTTGTAGTAGGCGTAGGCGATTTCGAGCTGGGCCTGCTGGGCGTAACGGCCGTAGGGATAGCGCGCTTCGAGGGTCTCGTACAGCTTGATGGCCTTTTCGTATTCGCCTTCGTTGAGGTTGTCCTTGGCTTCGGAATACAGGCGCTGCGCGGACCAGCCGGCGGTCTCGTCGGCGACCTCCGGCAACAGGCCGCAACCGGACAGCCCCAAGCCGAGTGCGATAATGGCGAGCATGGCCCGCCACGCGATAATGGGGCCAACAGCAGTTTTGAGGAGTTTCAAGGTCATGACCGACGTGGATTTGGACGACGAAGAAGATTATAAGGGAAATTCCGCCCCCGAACCCTGGCATGGCGATGTGCCTGCGGCGCTGGGCGGCATACGTCTTGACCAGGCGCTGGTGAGCATGCTGCCCGAGTATTCGCGCAACCGCCTGCAGAACTGGATACGCACCGGCAACGTGCTGGTCAACGGCCAGCCGGCAGGCGTGCGCGACAAGGTCTGGGGCGGGGAATCCATCACGGTCTTCCCCGAGCCCGATACCCAGAGCGGGCCGGACGAGCCGGAGGACATTCCGCTCGACATCGTGTTCGAGGACCCGGCCATCATCATCATCAACAAGCCGGCCGGCCTGGTGGTGCATCCGGGCAACGGCAACCACAAGGGCACGCTGCTGAATGCGCTGCTGCACCACACCGCCGGCGCGGCCGACCTGCCGCGCGCCGGCATCGTCCACCGCCTGGACAAGGACACCTCGGGTCTGATGGTGGTGGCGAAGACGCTCAAGGCGCACACCGATCTCGTCAGGCAGATGCACGGCCGCACCGTCAAGCGCGAATACCTCGCCGTGGTGCAGGGCGAGATCGACGGCGCCGGCACGGTGAACGCGCCGCTGGCGCGCGATCCGGTCCAGCGTACCCGGCGCACCGTGCACCCGATGGGCAAGCCGGCCGTCACCCACTATGCGATCGAAGAGCGCTTCCCCAGCGCAACGCTGCTGCGCTGCAGCCTGGAAACCGGGCGCACCCACCAGATCCGCGTGCACATGAAGCACATCGGCCATCCCCTGGTCGGCGACAAGACCTATTCCAACGTGCGCCGCGGCCGCGCCATGGCTTTCCCGCGCCAGGCCCTGCATGCCACCAGGCTGGCGCTGAACCACCCCTACACGGGCGAGCGCATGGAATGGGAAGCGCCGCCGCCGGACGACATGGAAACCCTGCTTATGCTGATGCGGGCGGGCGGCACCTGGGGCGCGGCGGACTAGCGGCCGGTTTTCGCCATGCAGACCATCAAGCCTGACTGGCCCGCGCCGGCCAAGGTGCACGCGCTGGTCACCACCCGCGCCGGCGGCGTCAGCCTGTCGCCCTACGACAGCCTTAACCTCGGCGACCATGTCGGCGACGAGCCGGCGGCAGTCGCGGAAAACCGCAGGCGGCTGCGCGCCCTGCTGCCGGCCGAGCCCGCCTGGCTCAAGCAGGTGCACGGCACGACGGTGGCGCTTGCCGATGGCCTCGCCC
This sequence comes from Betaproteobacteria bacterium SCN2, assembly GCA_008923285.1. Classification (GTDB taxonomy): domain Bacteria; phylum Pseudomonadota; class Gammaproteobacteria; order Burkholderiales; family Thiobacillaceae; genus UBA6918. Next base: position 41,305 of record WBSG01000003.1, on the reverse strand, counting down.
AGCCGGTGGAGGCCGATGCCGCCGCGGCGTTCGAGCCCGGCACGGTCTGCGCGGTGCTGACTGCCGACTGCCTGCCGGTGCTGTTCTGCGACCGCCGCGGCAGCCGGGTGGCCGCCGCGCATGCCGGCTGGCGCGGCCTCGCCGCGGGCGTGCTGGAAGCCAGCGTGGCGGCCCTGGATTGCGAACCGGCCGAGATCCTCGCCTGGCTCGGCCCGGCCATCGGCCCGCAGGCCTTCGAAGTGGGCGAGGAGGTGCGCGAGGCCTTCGTGCGGGATTTGCCTGCTGCGACCGCCGCGTTTTTACCCGGCCAGCCCGGCAAGTGGCTGGCGGACATCTATCAGCTGGCGCGGCTGCGGCTGGCGCGCGCTGGCGTCAGCCAGGTATATGGCGGCGGGCTCTGCACCCATGCCGACGCCGAAAGGTTCTACTCCTACCGCCGCGACAAGGCCACCGGCCGCATGGCCACGCTGATCTGGCTAGGCGGCCCGGCAGCCTAATCCCGTATAATCGCTGCTTTTCGACCCTTACGGCTTCATGTCCTCTTTCGCCTGGATTCTTTCCGCCACCGTGATGGGCGGCGTCCTGAGTGTGCTCATGGCAGGCATATTCGCATTCGCGGCACATCCTGGCTGGGTGCCGCGCCTGGTGAGCTTCGCCGTCGGCACCCTGCTTGGGGCGGGATTCCTCGAGGTGCTGCCGCACGCGCTGGAGGAGGGCCCCGCCGAGTCGGTGGCAATTGCCGTGCTGGCCGGCCTGCTGGGGTTTTTCGTGCTGGAGAAACTGGTGCTGTGGCGCCATTGCCACCATGAAACCTGCGAAGTGCATGGTCTGGAAGCGGCCGAGCACGAGCATGCACACGGCCACGACCATGACCACCATCACAGCCACAACCACGTCCAGTCGCATGGCCACGACCATGGTCACCAGCGAGCCGGTCTGATGATCCTGGTGGGCGACACCTTCCACAATTTTGTCGACGGCGTGCTGATCGCGGGCGCCTTCATCGCCGACACCCAGCTCGGCATCGTCACTGCCATGGCGATCATCGCCCACGAACTGCCGCAGGAAGTCGGTGATTTCCTGGTGCTGCTGCATTCCGGCTACAGCAAGGCCAGGGCGCTCTTCTACAACCTCCTGTCCAGTGTGGCCATGGTGTTCGGCGGCCTGCTGGGCTATGTGGCGCTAGATGGCATGGAAGAAATCACGCCTTACCTGCTGGGGGTGGCGGCAGCCAGCATGATCTACGTGGCGGTGGCCGACCTGATTCCCGGCCTGCACAAGCGGCCGGAGCTTTCTGCCACGCTGGAGCAAGTCTTACTGATCGGTCTCGGCATCGCTGCGGTGACCGTCATCGGCCATTTCGGCCATGCGTCTTGAGCGCAGGCGGCGAGGGGTGTCCAGAAGATAGAACACGAGGGCGATGAGTCCGCCGCCGAACAGCAGCACCATCAAGCCCTTGAAGACGGATTCGGACGTCACCACCATCATCAGCAGCACGTAAAGCAGCGCGATCAGAACGATATACATGTTGAATTGAACAACGAGAACATGATGACAAGAGTGCACGAAAACCGATCTTCCCGATTGGATGAATGGTTTTCTCCGGTCCTCTTGTCCTCCTTGTGAAAAAGTATGGCTAATTTACCCAAAGTCGGTTTCGTCTCCCTTGGATGCCCCAAGGCGACTTCCGATTCCGAACGCATTCTCACCCAGCTGCGCGCCGAAGGCTACCTGATTTCCTCTTCCTACCAGGACGCCGACGTGGTGGTGGTGAACACCTGCGGCTTCATCGACGCCGCCGTCGAGGAATCACTCGATGCCATCGGCGAAGCCCTGCGCGAGAACGGCAAGGTCATCGTCACCGGCTGCCTGGGCGCGCGCGAAGGCGTGATCGAGGCCGCGCATCCTGCGGTGCTGGCGGTAACCGGACCGCATGCGACCGAGCAGGTGATGGCCGCGGTGCATGCCCAACTGCCCAAGCCGCACGACCCCTACAGCGACCTGATCCCGCCGCAGGGCGTGCGCCTCACGCCCAGCCACTATGCTTACCTCAAGATTTCCGAGGGCTGCAACCATCGCTGCAGCTTCTGCATCATTCCGTCCTTGCGCGGCGACCTGGTGAGCCGCCCGGTGGGCGAGGTGATGAACGAGGCCGAGGCGCTGGTGAAGGCCGGCGTCAAGGAACTGCTGGTGATCTCGCAGGACACCAGCGCCTACGGCGTGGACGTGAAATATCGCACCGGCTTCTGGAACGGTCGCCCGTTGAAGACGCGCATGACCGAACTGGTGTCGGCGCTCGGCGAGCTCGGCGCCTGGGTGCGGCTGCATTACGTGTATCCCTATCCGCATGTGGACGAGGTCATCCCGCTCATGCAGTCTGGCCGGGTGCTGCCTTATCTCGACATACCCTTCCAGCACGCGAGCCCGCGCATTCTCAAGCTGATGAAGCGCCCGGCTGCGGCGGAAAAAACGCTGGATCGGATCAAGGCCTGGCGCAAAGCCTGTCCCGACCTGACTTTGCGTTCGACCTTCATCGTCGGCTTCCCCGGTGAGACGGAAGCCGAGTTCGAGGAACTGCTGGCCTTTCTCGACGAGGCCCAGCTCGACCGCGTCGGCTGCTTCGCCTATTCGCCGGTGGAAGGCGCCAAGGCCAACGAACTGCCGGGTGCCGTGCCCGAGGAAGTGAAGGAAGAACGACGCGCGCGCTTCATGGAAAAGCAGGCGGAGATTTCCGCGCGCCGGCTCGAACAAAAGATCGGCCGCGAAATGACGGTGCTGGTGGACGAGGTCGACGAGGAGGGCGATGCCGTTGCCCGCTCGCCTGCCGACGCGCCCGAGATCGACGGTGTGGTGTTCATCGCCGATGCGGAAAACCTTAAGCCCGGCGAGTTCGTGAAGGTGCGCATCACCGATGCCACCGAGCACGATTTGTGGGCGGAAAAAACCTGAAAACCCTTACACAGAGGTAACGGAGGTAACAGAGCAAGGCGCCAGGGCAACAAGCTTTCCTCTGTTCCCTCGGCTTCCTCTGTGTGAATGATTTTGTTCTGCTTTTTTCAATAACGATTGCCGAAGGCGTCGACGCTGGCATCTGCGGCGGGGGGCTGCAGGTTGAATGTCTGTCGCGTGGGCCTCGGCGCATGGCGCCAGAACTTCCAGCGGTAGGCGCTGCGCCAGACGAGTTTCATGCCCTGCAGGGGATCGACCAGCTCGAACGAGCGTCCGGCAGCGAGCAAGGGCGCGAGCCAGTTCTGTTCGAAATCCCGCATGGCCGTGAGCCAGCTTTCGAAATCGCCGCGGCGCAGATGCCGCTGCGGCGCATCGAAAATGACCAGCGCTTCCCCGGGCACATCCGGACTCCATTTTTTCGGCAGCATGTCCGGCTTTGCGCCAGCATGTTGCGCCAGCGCACGCCAGTCGGGCTGGTCGCACAGCAGGCTGCGCGCGCATTGCCCGACCTGAGGCAGCCGGCCGCCGCCCCACAGCCACACCGAGTTGATGGCAAGTTCACCGCGCGCTTCGCGCGCCTGGTTGACGGGGTGGCTGAACAGCAGCATCTGGATTTCGTTCAGCAGCCTGCGCCACTGCAGGGCGTCGCGGCCGGCCGGGAGGAGCGGGTCGATGTGCTGCCCTGCGGCCTGTGACAGCGGCGTGGTGAAAATTTCCAGTTCTTCGGCGATGCGCACCACCCATGCACCCGGGCGCAGCGGCTGCGGCGCGAAGGCCTCGCCGAAGTGCACGCCGAGCGCTTCGCATAGCTGGCGAGTTTCGTCGGGGTCGGGTTCGGGAATTTCGCTCAGGATCACGCGGTCGCGCTCGATGCGCACGTGCACCGGGTCGGCGCGCAGCCAGAAATCTTCTCCAGCCTGCCCGCCGGCAGCGGACAGGGTGATGGCGGCGATGGGCCAGTCGCGCTGGCGCGGGATGCCGAATTCCCCGCACAGCAGGCTTTCCATGTCCGTTTGCGCAGCGGCCTCGCGCTTGCCGCGCGCGAGCAGCAGGTCCAGCCGTGGCAGGCGCGGCTCGCCCAGCAGGTCGAGCATTGCATCGGTGCGGGCGAACTCGGGGAAGACGATTTTCAGCATCAGGCAAGTGTAAAGAATAGGACGTGCTAACGCTAATTGCGCACCCGCGTTGCTGCGAGAAATCGATGGATGCAAGGCGTGGCGCGCCGGCAAGGGTAATCCCTTGCCAAGTGGCGCAACGCCGCAGACGCGTCTTCTCGCAGCAACCCGAAGGGACGGGACCGATTCGGGCGCATGCCTTTGTCGCGAGCCGCTTGCAGTGCCCGCACTGCGGCACGTCTCGCTTCGCGGCCTGCATCCCGAAGATATCCCGTCGCGGGCGTGAAATTAGCGTTAGCACGCCCTACAATTCGCCGATGCGACAGCTTTCCCATCAGTTATCCATTTCCACCCGCGGCAAGGGCCTGTATTCGATCAGCCGCCAGGTCGAATCCTGGGCGGCGGAGAGCGGCATGCACCAGGGCCTGCTGACCGTTTTCATGCAGCACACTTCAGCGAGCCTCATCATCCAGGAAAACGCCGATCCCGACGTACAGAGCGACCTGGAAAAGTACTTTGCGCGCCTGGTGCCGGAAGGCGACCCGATCTATGACCACACCACCGAAGGACCCGACGACATGCCGGCGCACGTGCGCGCGGCGCTGACCCAGACCAGCCTGTCGATCCCGCTGGTAGCCGGCGCCCTGGCGCTGGGCGTGTGGCAGGGCATCTACGTGTTCGAGCACAGAAGTTCCGGCCAGCGCCGCAATGTCATGCTGCACCTCTTGGGCGACTGATTCCCGTGCTAAGCTCACGTGCAATCGACAAGACCGAGCCTAAGTGAAGCCCTACGAACTCCTCATCGGCCTGCGCTACACCCACGCCAAGCGCCGCAACAATTTCATCTCCTTCATCTCCTTCGTGTCCATGGCCGGCATCGTGCTCGGCGTGGCGGCGCTGATCATCGTGCTGTCGGTTATGAACGGGTTCCAGGAGGAATTGCGCACGCGCATTCTCGGCGTGGCGTCCCACGTCGAGGTTTCCGGCATGGGCAATACGCTGGCCGACTGGCAGCAGGCGGCAGAGCAGGTGAAAACCCATCCGGAAGTCCTCGCCAGTGCGCCCTTCGTGACGAACCAGGGCATGCTGGCGCTGGGCGGCAACGTGCGCGGCGCCATGATCCGCGGCATCCTGCCGGCTGAGGAAGCGAAGGTGACCGATCTCGCCGTCAGCATGCGACTCGGAAAACTGGATGACCTCAGGGCTGGGGAGTGGGGCATCGTCCTCGGCCTCGAACTGGCGCAGGCGCTGGGCGCAGGCGTCGGCGACAAGGTCACCGTCATCACGCCGCAGGGCAACATCACCCCCGCGGGCGTGCTGCCGCGCATGAAACAGTTCACCGTGACCGGCATCTTCAGCGCCGGCATGTTCGAATACGACTCGGGGCTCGCGCTCGTCCACCTGCAGGACGCACAGAAGCTCGCCCGCCTCGGCGAGGAGGTGTCCGGACTGAGGCTCAAGACCCGGGACATTTTCCGCGCACCGTGGGTCACGCGCGATCTCGCCGCGCAGATGCCGGATCATTTCGTTTCGGACTGGACTGCCAGCCACGCCAATTTCTTCCGCGCCGTGGCGATCGAGAAGCGCATGATGTTCCTGATCCTGCTGCTCATCGTCGCAGTGGCGGCATTCAACATCGTGTCCACCCTGGTCATGGCGGTGACGGACAAGCAGTCGGACATCGCCATCCTGAGGACATTGGGCGCACGGCCTGCCAGCATCATGAAAATCTTCATCATCCAGGGTGCCTTCATCGGCGTGCTCGGCACCCTGGCCGGCGTGACGCTCGGCATCGTCGGCGCGCTCAACCTGGAAACCGTCGTGCCCCTGATCGAGAAGGCCGCCGGCGTCGACCTGTTCCCGGCCGATGTCTATTACATCAGCGAACTGCCTTCCAAGCTGGAATGGGCCGACGTCGAGATCATCGCCGGGGTTTCGCTGCTGCTGTCGCTGCTTGCCACGCTGTATCCGAGCTGGCGCGCGTCCCGGCTCAACCCCGCGGAGTCCCTGCGTTATGAGTAATAACGCCATTGAGCGCAGCGCCATGAATAATGACGCACATGAAAACAGCGCCATGAATAATGACGTCGTTATCCGTTGCGCAGGCTTGAAGAAGAGCTTCTTCCAGGGCAAGGTCGAAGTGCCGGTGCTGACCGGCGTCGACCTTGACCTGCACAAGGGCGAGTCGCTCGCCATCCTCGGCGCTTCCGGATCGGGCAAGTCCACGCTGCTGCACCTGCTGGGCGGGCTGGACACGCCCAGCAGCGGCAGCATCGAACTGCTCGGGCGAGACCAACTCAGGCTCGGCGAAGCGGAGCGCTGCGAACTGCGCAACCGCGCGCTGGGCTTCGTCTACCAGTTCCACCATTTGTTGCCCGAATTCAGCGCGCTCGACAATGCCGCCATGCCGCTGCTGATCCGTCGCATGGGCATGCGCGAAGCACGCGAGATCGCCGGGCAGACGCTGACCAGGGTGGGACTGGGACACCGGCTCAACCATCTGCCTTCCGAGCTTTCCGGCGGCGAGCGCCAGCGCACGGCCATCGCCCGCGCCCTGGTCACGCAGCCCGCCTGCGTGATGGCGGACGAACCCACCGGCAATCTCGACCGGCAGACCGCCGAGTCGGTGTTCGGGCTGATGCAGGACCTGCAGAAGGAATTCGGCACCAGCCTCATCATCGTTACCCACGACGTCGAACTGGCGCGCAGGATGGACAGGCAGTTGCGCCTGGTGGACGGTCGACTGACCGGCCTTGAGGCTTAAGCTCCTCGCATTTTGCGCGGGCGTCTTCTGGCTGCAGCAGCTGCCAGACTTGCCCGATGCCGCCTGGCTGTGGGCGCTGCCGCTGATCCTTGGCCCCTTCCTGCTTCCGGACTTCAAATATGCCTGGCTCAGGCACGCACGCATGCTTGCCGTGCTGGCAAGCTGTGTGGCGCTTGGCCTTGCCTGGGCGGGCTGGCGCGCACACGCACGCATGGCCGATGCGCTGCCGCCTGCGTGGGAGGGGGTGGATGTGGAAGTCATCGGCGTGGTCGCCGGTCTGCCCGACCGTGATGTGCACGGCGAGCGCTTTGATTTCCGCGTGGAGGAGGTGCTGACGCGCGACGCCCGGGTGCCGGCGCGGGTGCGCCTGAGCTGGCCGGCACCGGAATGGATGGCTGCGCAGGCGCCGCAGCGGATCAGAGCCGGCGAGCGCTGGCAATTCACCGTGCGCCTCAAGCGGCCGCACGGCACGGCCAATCCGGATGGTTTCGACTACGAGGCCTGGCTGCTGCAAAAAGGCATCCGTGCAACCGGCTACGTGCGCGAGAAGGCCGGGCAGGCGAGGTTGGGGGCGAGCGCCCAGCCGCTCGACGGCATCCAGCGTCTGCGCGAGCACATCCGCGGCGGCATCGGCCAGGCTTTGGCAGGGCATCCGCAGGCCGGCGTCATCACCGCCCTGGCGGTGGGCGACCAGAACGCCATCCCGCACGACAACTGGCGCGTCTACAACCGCACCGGCACCAGCCACCTGATGAGCATTTCCGGCCTGCACATCACCTTGTTTGCCGCTCTGGCCGGCGGACTGGCCTATGCAATGTGGCGCCGAGTGCCGGCGCTGGTGATGCGCCTGCCGGCACGGCGCGCAGCGCTGCTTGCCGGCTGGCTGGCGGCGCTGGCCTACACGCTGCTGGCCGGTTTCCAGATCCCCGCGCAGCGCACCCTGTTCATGCTCACCGTGCTGGTGGCCGGTCTGTGGCTGCAACGCGAGCCGCGACCGGCATCCCTGCTGCTGCTGGCGCTCGCCGTCGTGTTGCTGCTTGACCCCTGGGCCGTGCTGGCGCCGGGTTTCTGGCTGTCGTTCGGTGCCGTGGCAGCGATGATGTGGGCAGTCCAGGGCATGCTTGGCCAGCCCGGCAAGATTGCGGCCTGGGTGCGCACCCAGGCCGCGGTGACCATCGCGCTGGCGCCGGCGCTGCTGCTGCTGTTTCATCAGGTGTCGCTGGCCTCGCCGCTGGCCAATGCACTGGCGATCCCGGTGGTGAGCATGGGCGTGGTGCCGCTGACGCTGGCGGGCACGCTGGTGCCGCTGCCGTTGCAGCCGGCCGCCTGGCTGATGCAGTGGGTGGAGGCGGGCCTGCGGTTTCTGTCGGCGTTCGACTGGGCGGCCTGGGCGTTGCCGGCGGCTTCGCTGTGGGCATTGGCGCTGGCGCTCCTGGGCACGGCCTGGCTGCTGATGCCGGGCCTGCGCGCGCGCTGGCTGGGCGGCTTCATGTTCCTGCCCTTGCTGTTCCCGGCGGTGGTCGCGCCGGCCCAGGGCAGTTTCGAGGCCGAGGTGCTCGATGTGGGGCAGGGCACGGCCATCATCGTGCGCACGGCGAACCACACCTTGCTCTACGATACCGGCCCCGCCCTGGGTGACAACAATGCCGGCGAACAGATCGTGCTGCCGCGCCTGCGCGCGCTGGGCATCACCCGGCTCGACGGCCTCATGCTGACACATGACGATCTCGACCACACCGGCGGCGCGGCGTCGGTGATACGCGACCTGGCGCCGGGCTGGGTGCTGAGTTCGCTGCCGGATGGCCATGTCCTGCTGCGGCGACCGGCCCTGCGCTGCGTGCGCGGCCAGCGCTGGCAGTGGGACGGCGTGGACTTCGAGGTGCTCAATCCGCCTGCCTACGGCTACGCGCAGGCGGGGCGCCGCGACAATGACCGGAGCTGCGTGCTGAAAATTTCCCGCGGCGCGCAAAGCCTGCTGCTCACGGCCGATGCCGAACGCATCGGCGAGCTGGAAATGACCGAGCGCGTGGCGGCCAGGCTGCCGGCCACCGTGCTGGTCGCAGGTCACCATGGCAGCCGCACTTCTTCCATTGCGGAATTCGTTTCGCTGGTCAGGCCGCAGCAGGTGGTCTTCACCCTGGGCTACCGCAACCGCTACGGCCACCCCTATCCGGACGTGCTGCGGCGCTTTGCCGAAACCGGCGCCGTCATCCATCGCAGCGACCGTCATGGCTGGCTGCGCCTGCGTTTTGACGGCAGCAGCGTTGCCGTCGAGCGCTGGCGCGAACAGCGCAAACGCTACTGGCAGCATGCTGTCGTGGAATAGGCCGGGAAGCTCTACAATCGTCCCATGTCCGAACAAATCAAGAAAACCGCCTGCCTCGCGCTGACGAGTGTCGACGAAGCCTGCCAGTGGTTGGGGGAAGAGGGCAACGATGCCGACGTGCGCCGTGCGCTGGAGCTGGCTTTTCCGCTTCTGTCCGCGCTCGAGGCGCCCGGCGGCGCCAGCCTGTTCGCGCATGCGGTGGGCGCGGCGCGCATCGTCGACGAACTGAAGCTTGGCCACGAGGCCGTGCTGGCGACCCTGCTGTATCCGCTGGAGGCGCGCGTCGAGCACGAAACGCTGGAATCCTTCGGCGAGGCTGCCCAGCTGGCGAAGGCGGTATCCGCCATGTCGCGCATCGAGGTGCTGGCACACGGCACCCAGGACCTCGACGTCGAGCCCGGTGCGCAAATCGAATCGCTCAGGCAGATGGTGCTGGCGATGGTGCAGGACGTGCGCGCAGTGCTGGTCAAGCTGGCCGAGCGCACGCACGCCTTGCGCTGCGCGGCCAGGGCCGAGCCAGAATTGCAGGAAATGCTGGGCCATCAGGCGCGCGAACTGTTCGCGCCGCTGGCCAACCGCCTCGGCGTGTGGCAGGTCAAGTGGGAGATGGAGGACTGGGCCTGCCGCTATCTCGACGGCGAGACCTACCGCCGCATCGCCTCGCTGCTCGACGAGAAGCGCCGCGACCGCGAGCGCTACATCGCCGAGGTCGTGGCCAGGCTGAAAGCGGAACTTGGCCGGCACGGCATCAAGGCCGAAGTCATGGGCCGGCCCAAGCACATCGCCAGCATCATCAACAAGATGCGGCGCAAGAACCTCGGCTTCGAACAGCTCTATGACATCCGTGCGGTGCGCGTGCTGGTCGACAAGGAGGCCGACTGCTACGCCGTGCTCGGCATCGTGCACAACCTGTGGCAGCCGATCCCCAGCGAGTTCGACGACTACATCTCGCATCCCAAGAGCAACGACTACCGCAGCCTGCACACGGCCGTGGTCGGGCCCGAAGACAAGGCGCTGGAAGTGCAGATACGCACCTTCGACATGCACCGCCACGCCGAACTGGGCGTGGCCGCGCACTGGCGCTACAAGGAGGGCGGCAAGAACGACGCGCGCATGGAGGAGAAGATCGCCTGGCTGCGCCAGCTGCTGGAATGGAAGGACGACGTCGCCGATGCCAGCGAGTTCGCCGCACAGTTCCGCACCGAACTGTTCCAGGACCAGGTCTACGTGATCACGCCGCTGGGTCGGGTGGTTGCGCTCGACCGCGGCGCCACGCCGATCGATTTCGCCTATGCGCTGCATACCGACCTCGGCCACCGCTGCCGCGGCGCGCGCGTGGACGGCGCCATGGTGCCGCTCAACACGCCGCTCGAGAACGGCCAGCGCGTCGAGATCCTGACGGTCAAGCAGGGCAGCCCCAGCCGCGACTGGCTGAATCCCCAGCTCGGCTACGTGCAGACCCACCGTGCGCGCGCCAAGGTGAGGACCTGGTTCAAGCAGCGCGACCAGGGTGAGTTGACGCAACTGGGGCGGACCCAGCTGGACAAGGAACGCAAGCGCCTGGGTGTGGGCGACATCAAGCTGGACAAGCTCGCCCAGGACCTCAAGTTCAAGTCAACTGACGAGTTTCTCGCCGCGCTGGGGCGTGGCGATGTCGGCCCGCAGATCCTGGCGCGGGCGCTGCGCGAGCAGGGCGCGCCCGCTGTACCAGCGCCGGTGCGCAAGGCGCCGCTGCCGCGCAAATCGGCGAGCGGCGTGCTGGTCGAAGGCCTGGGCGACGTGCCGCTGTCGATGGCCCGCTGCTGCAAGCCGGAGCCGCCGGCTGCCATCGTCGCCTACACCACGGTGGGACGTGGTGTGACCGTGCACCGCAAGAGCTGCCCCAACCTCGCCAAGTTCAATCCGGACCGCATCCTGCAGGCGGGCTGGTCGGAAAAGAAGGGCGAGGGCGGCTTTGCCTTCGAAGTCAGGCTGCATGCCTTCGACCGCCAGGGCCTGTTGCGCGACGTGTCCGACGTCTTCACGCGTGAACGCGTGGACGTGCTGCGCGTCAATACCGAATCGCTCGGGGAATACGCGAACATGGCCATCACGCTCAGGGTCAGGGATGCCGCGCAGATCGGCCGGCTCATCAGCCGCCTGGGGCAGGTGCAGAGCGTGATCTCGGTCAAAAGGGGCTGATCCGCCTGTTTCCGGGGCGCGCGCGAATCGCATGCGTAGCCGAACTGCCGGAGCGGTTTGCGTGCCGACAGGCGCGGACATCTTCGTCGAGGCATGCGGACGGCTGCCGCAGTAATATCGTTTGCATATGGTTACTGCCACATTCCGTTTTTACCAGGAGTTGAACGACTTTCTGCCGAGGGAACGGCGGCAGCGCGAGTTCGCCAGCCGCTGCGCGCGCAGCGCCACCGCCAAGCACATGATCGAAGCCCTGGGCGTGCCGCACACGGAAGTCGAACTGATCCTGGTCAATGGCGAGTCCGCCGGCTTCGACCGCCTGCTTGCAGACGGCGACCGGGTCGCCGTCTATCCGCGCTTCGAGGCCATGGACGTCACGCCGCTGCTGCGGGTGCGCGAACGTCCGCTCAGGGAATCGCGCTTCGTCGCCGATGCCCATCTCGGCGGCCTCGCGCACCTGCTGCGCATGCTGGGTTTCGATACCCTGTACGACAACCATGCCGACGACGATGAACTGACCGCCATCGAGCGTCAGCAGGGCCGCATCCTGCTGACGCGCGACCGCGAGCTGCTCAAGCGCCGCAGCATCACCCACGGCTGTTACCTGCATGCGCAGAAGCCCGCGCAGCAGTTGCGAGAAATCGTCGAGCGGCTGGACCTTGCGCGCAGCGCGAAACCCTTTACCCTGTGCCTGCATTGCAATGCGCCGCTGCGCCCGGTCGACAAGGGCAGCGTGCTGGAGCGACTGCCGCCGCGGGTGCGCGAGAAGCACGAACGATTCAGCGCCTGCGGCCAATGCGGGCGCGTGTACTGGCAGGGCTCGCACTGGCGCAACATGCAAAGGCTGCTGGACGGCGTGCTCGGCCAGAACGACAACGGTGCGATACGGAAAGGGGAGTGAAATGGGGTTCGGAATGCGCTGCAGGCTGTGGCTGGCGGCATCGATGCTTTTCTGCGGGGGGCTGGCCGTCGCCGCCGATGCGCGCCTGAACTTTGTCCAGGGCGGCAGTTCCGCAACGCTCAGCCTGGAGCAGATGCAGGCCAGGCTGCCGGTGGCCGAACTGGCCTTTTTCGATCCCGAATACGGCAAGCCCAAGCGCTACCGGGGCTTTGCCCTGGCCTCCGTGCTGGATCTGGCGTTCGGCAAGGGCTGGCAGGGCCAGGACTACTCCGAGATGATTTTTTCCGCCCTCGACGGCTACGCCTCGGTCAGCACCCTGGAAAAGCTGGGCGAACCCGGCGGCTACATCGTGTTCCAGGATGTGGAGCACCCCGGCTGGGAGCCGGTCGGGCGCAACCAGGCGAATCCCGGCCCGTTCTACCTGGTGTGGACCAGGCCGGAGCAGAGCACCAAACATGGTTATCCGTGGCCCTGGCAGTTGGCGAAAATCGAACTGCTGCGCTTCCAGGACCGCTATCCCGAGGTCTATCCCGCAGGAATTGACAAGGCTGCTCCGGCGCATGCCGGTTTTCTCACCTTCAAGGAACGCTGCATGCGCTGCCACGCCATGAACCAGCAGGGCGGCAAGGTCGGGCCGGACCTCAATGCGCCGCAGAGCGTGGTCGAGTACCGTTCACCGGCGATGCTCAAGGCCTTCATACGCCAGCCTTCGCAGTTCCGGTACAGTCACATGCCAGACCATACCGACCTGTCCGATGCCGATCTGGAAGATCTGCTGGCGTATTTCGGGCATATGGCAAACCAGCGCCGGCTGCGGCTTAACCGAAATTAATCCCAGAACCTGCTTGCGGGCGAGGCGGCATAGCCGCTACAATGCGCGTCTTGCAGGCGCGTAGCTCAGCTGGTTAGAGCACCACCTTGACATGGTGGGGGTCGTTGGTTCGAGTCCAATCGCGCCTACCAGTTTCCTTAAGGGCCGGGATGGTCCGAGATTGAAGGGGGTCGAATGGCCCACGGAGGTTGCGAAATGTCACCGCGAACTTGTTTTTCCGTCCGAGGATAAGAAAGCCGTCGTTTCGTTTGTTTGCCCCCTTTGGTATGGATGTGAATGAAAAAGCGCGGTCGATCCGCGCTTTTTTGTTTTTGGAGAATGGATATGGTCAACGTCACCCTGCCGGATGGATCGGTCAGAAGCTTTGAAGGCCCGGTCTCGGTCGCCGAGGTCGCGGCCAGCATCGGCCCGGGTCTTGCCAAGGCCGCGCTCGCCGGCAAGGTCAACGGCAAACTGGTCGACACCAGCTTTGTCATGGACGGCGACAGCCAGCTCGCCATCGTCACCGCCAGGGACGCCGAGGCGCTCGACCTCATCCGCCACGACGCCGCACACGTGATGGCGCAGGCGGTGCAGGAACTCTATCCGGGCACCCAGGTGACCATCGGTCCGGCCATCGAGGACGGTTTCTACTACGACTTCGCGCGCGAGACGCCCTTCACCCCGGAAGACCTGGAAAAGATCGAAAAGCGCATGGAGGAGATCGTCAAGCGCGATCTGCCTGTCAAGCGCGAAGTGTGGGATCGTGAGGACGCCAAGAAGGCGTTCGCCGCACTGGGCGAGACTTATAAAGTGCAGATCATCGACGAAGTGATCCCGCCCGGCGAGGAGCTTTCCATTTACCGCCAGGGCGAGTGGTTCGACGTCTGCCGCGGCCCGCACCTGCCGTCGACCGGCAAGCTGCCGCGCGCCTTCAAGCTGATGAAGCTGGCCGGCGCCTACTGGCGCGGCGATTCTCGCAATCCGATGCTGCAGCGCATCTACGGCACGGCATGGGCGAAGAAGGAGGACCTCGACGCCTACCTGCACCGCCTGGAAGAGGCCGAAAAGCGCGACCACCGCAAGCTGTCGAAACATCTCGACCTGTTCCACATGCAGGAGGAAGCGCCGGGCATGGTGTTCTGGCACCCCAAGGGCTGGGTGATCTGGCAGCAGATCGAGCAGTACATGCGCCAGAAGTTCGTCGACTACGGCTACCAGGAAGTGCGCACCCCCGCGGTGATGGATCGCAGCCTGTGGGAAAAGTCCGGCCACTGGGAAAACTACCGCGAGAACATGTTCACCACATCTTCGGAAAACCGCGACTACGCGGTGAAGCCGATGAACTGCCCGGGCCACGTGCAGATTTTCAATTCCGGCCTGCATTCCTACCGCGACCTGCCGCTGCGCCTGGCCGAATTCGGCTCCTGCCACCGCAACGAGCCTTCCGGCGCGCTGCACGGGATCATGCGCGTGCGCGGCTTCACCCAGGACGATGCCCACATCTTCTGCACCGAGGATCAGATCAAGGCCGAAGTGGCGGATTTCATCATCATGCTGCAGAAAGTCTATGCCGACTTCGGCTTCAACGACGTGCTGGTCAAGCTCTCCACCCGCCCGGAAAAGCGCGTGGGCAGCGACGAGACCTGGGACAGGGCCGAAGAGGCCCTGGCTGCAGCCCTTGGCCAGAACAGGCTGACTTACGACCTGCAGCCGGGCGAAGGCGCCTTCTACGGCCCCAAGATCGAATTCACCCTGAAAGACAGCCTGGGCCGCCTGTGGCAGTGCGGCACCATCCAGCTTGATTTCAACCTGCCGGTGCGCCTGGGCGCCGAGTTCGTCGACGAGGACAACGGCCGCAAGCCCCCGGTCATGCTGCACCGCGCCATACTGGGCTCGATGGAGCGCTTCATCGGCATCCTCATCGAGCACCATGCGGGCAACTTCCCCTTATGGCTCGCGCCGGTGCAGGTGGCGGTCCTGAATATCTCGGATGGCCAGGCAGCTTATGCGCAAAAAGTCACGGAGATACTCAGAAAAGCCGGCATCCGGGCCATTGCCGACTTGAGTAATAACAAAATAACCTATAAAATCCGCGAACATAGCTTGCAGAAGCTGCCTTATCTGCTGGTCGTCGGCGACAAGGAAATGGCGGATGGCAAGCTTGCTGTCCGCGCTCGCGGCAATCAGGATCTTGGCGTGATGAGTGTGGAAGAGTTCATCGCCAGGGCAACTGAAGCGGTGGCGGCGCGCAGCTGATATTTGAGAATGGCGAACGAGGAGCGGGGCAGCTTGCCGCTCCTTGTTCTTTTTTGCCCGGCCGGTGAAACCGGCGGGTTTGATTTGGAGAATGGCTCATCGCTACTGACAAGCAGACGCGGATCAACGGGGAAATCGATGCTCCCGAAATTCGTTTGATAGGTTCTGAAGGTGAACAACTTGGGGTCGTGAGCCTGCGTCAGGCGATGCAGGCGGCGGAAGAAGCGGAACTGGACCTGGTGGAGATTTCTCCCACCGCCAAGCCGCCGGTCTGCAAGATCATGGACTTCGGCAAGTTCAAGTATCAGGAAAGCAAGAAGCAGCACGAGGCCAAGCTCAAGCAGAAGCTGGTGCAGGTCAAGGAAATCAAGTTCCGGCCAGGCACCGATGAGGGCGACTACCAGATCAAGCTTCGCAACATCACCAAGTTTCTGGGTGAGGGCGACAAGGTGAAAGTGACCCTGCGCTTCCGCGGACGCGAAATGGCGCATCAGGAACTTGGTCTGGCCCAGTTGAAGCGGGTGGAGGCTGATGTGGCGGAAATTTCCGTCACCGAACAGTTTCCCAAGATGGAAGGCCGCCAGATGGTAATGGTGCTGGCGCCGAAAAAGAAGAAGTAATACAGGATTCGGGCCGGATGCGGCCCGGCGGTTGCAAGACTGCCGAATGCATCCCAAGAAGTTCAGCAGGTAATGGAAGCGTTTTCGAGGCGAAAACCACCTGGCTGGATACCGAAAATCAAGGAGCTATCATGCCCAAGATGAAGTCCAAGAGCGGCGCTGCCAAGCGTTTCCGCGCCCTGGGTAGTGGCAAGTTCAAGCGTACCCACGCTTTCCTGCGTCACATCCTCACCAAGAAAACCACCAAGCGCAAGCGTCAGTTGCGTGGTATGGCTGTTGCCGATGCCAGCAACCAGAAAGCCATGCGCAAGATGTTGCCCTACGCATAAGGAGGATAGAACATGCCACGCGTCAAAAGAGGTGTAACGGCCCGCGCCAGCCACAAGAAGGTGCTCGAGGCCGCCAAGGGTTACCGCGGCCGCCGCGGCAACGTATTCCGTGTCGCCAACGAGGCGGTGATGAAGGCGGGGCAGTATGCCTACCGCGACCGCCGCCAGAAGAAGCGTCAGTTCCGCGCCCTGTGGATCGCCCGTATCAACGCGGCTGCCCGCGAGTGCGGCCTGTCCTACAGCGTATTCATGAACGGTCTGAAAAAAGCCGCGATTGAAGTGGACCGCAAGGTGCTCGCCGATATCGCCGTGTTCGACAAGGACGCGTTTGCGAAACTGGCCGAACAGGCAAAAGCGAGCCTCGCTGCCTGAGCGGTTGAGCAGTGGAAAAGAGGCCGCAAGGCCTCTTTTTTGTTGGAGACGACTGGAAACACGACATGCGTAATCCCAACGAAATCGTTGCCGAGGCGCTCGCCGCCATCCGCGCCAGCCAGGATCTGCCCGAGCTGGAGCAGGTCAAGATCCGCTTCCTCGGCAAGCAGGGTGCCCTGACCGAACTGCTGAAGTCGCTCGGCGGACTGTCCCCCGACGAGCGCAAGTCGGCCGGCGCCCGCGTCAACGAGGCCAAGCAGGCGGTGGAAGCCGCGCTGAAAATGCGCCGCGACGTGCTGCAGGAAGCCGAACTCGAGCGCAGGCTCAAGGAAGAAGCCATCGACGTCACCCTGCCGGGCAGGGGCCGTGGACGCGGTGGCCTGCATCCGGTGACGCGCACGCTCGAACGTATCGAGAAGCTGTTCGGCAGCATGGGCTTCGAAGTGGCCCACGGCCCTGAAATCGAAACCGATTTCTACAACTTCACTGCGCTCAACATTCCGGAAGACCATCCGGCGCGAGCGATGCACGACACCTTCTATCTGCAGGACGGCAGTCTGCTGCGCACCCACACTTCTCCGGTGCAGGTGCACTACATGCAGGAGCACAAGCCGCCGTTCCGCATCATCGCGCCGGGCCGCGTATACCGCTGCGACTCCGACGTGACCCACACCCCCATGTTCCATCAGGTCGAGGGCCTGTGGGTGGACGAGACGGTCTCCTTCGCCGACCTCAAGGGCGTACTCGCCGACTTCATGCGCCGCTTCTTCGAGCAGGACGACCTCAAGGTACGCTTCCGCCCCTCGTTTTTTCCTTTCACCGAGCCATCGGCGGAAATGGACATCGGCTGCGTCATTTGCGGCGGCGAAGGCTGCCGCGTGTGCTCGCATACCGGCTGGCTCGAAGTGCTGGGTTGCGGCATGGTGCATCCGAACGTATTCAAACACGTGAACGTCGATCCCGAGCCGTATCTCGGCTTCGCCTTCGGCCTCGGCGTCGAACGCCTGGCTATGCTGCGCTACGGCGTTGACGACCTGCGCCTGTTCTTCGAGAACGATCTGCGCTTTTTGGCCCAGTTCAAGTAACAAAGACATTTAACCTTTTAACAAAGAGGACATGAGGACATGAGCAAAGCGAGACAAGCCGGCCTCCAGTTCCCTTGTGCTCCTTGTTCAGCTCTGGATTAAACATGCAATTTCCCGAATCCTGGCTCCGCACACTGGTCAATCCGCAACTGTCAACGGACGAGCTCGCCCATCGCCTGACCATGGCCGGGCTGGAGGTGGAAGCCGTCGAGGCGGCCGCTCCGCCTTTTGCCAGCGTGGTGGTGGCCGAGGTGCTGGCGGTTGAGCCGCATCCCGATGCCGACCGCCTGCGCGTGTGCAGTGTCAACGTCGGCGAGGCCGAGCCTTTGCAGATCGTCTGCGGCGCGCCCAATGTCGCCGTCGGGCAGAAAGTGCCCTGCGCGCGCGTGGGGGCGAAATTGCCGCAAATGGAAATCAAGCAGGCCAGGGTGCGCGGCGTCGAATCCGCCGGCATGCTTTGCGGCGCCAGCGAGATCGGCCTTGAAGACAAGGTGGACGGTTTGCTGGTGCTGCCGGCTGACGCGCCGGTCGGCGCCGACATCCGTTCCTACCTTCTGCTGGACGACAAGCTCATCACCCTCAAGCTCACCCCCAACCGCGCCGATTGCCTGAGCCTGGTCGGGCTGGCGCGCGAAGTGGCGGCCATTACCGGCACCAAGGCCTATCTGCCTTCGCAGGCGCCGGTGATGAAGGACATCTACGACACCGTCGAAGTCGATGTTTCCGCGAAAGACGCCTGCCCGCGCTATCTGGGCCGCGTCATCAAGGGCATCGATGCCAGGGCGGAAACGCCGGCATGGATGGCGATGCGGCTCGAACGCAGCGGCATCCGCAGCATTTCCGCGCCGGTCGACATCACCAACTACGTGCTGCTCGAAATGGGCCAGCCCATGCATGCCTTCGATCTGGCCCGCCTCAGGGGCGGCATCGAGGTGCGCTGGGCCAAGCCGGGCGAGAAACTGGCCCTGCTCAACGAACAGGTTGCCGAACTCGCCGCCGACATGCTGGTCGTCGCCGACGGCAGCGGCCCACTGGCGCTCGCCGGCATCATGGGCGGCGCAGCCACGGCCGTGCAGCCGGAGACGATCGACATCCTGCTGGAAGCGGCTTACTTCAGCCCCGAGGCCATTGCCGGACGTGCGCGCCGCCTGGGGCTTTCCACCGACTCCTCGCACCGCTTCGAGCGCGGCGTCGATTACGCCGGCACGCTGATGGCGATGGAACGGGCGACCAAGCTCATGCTGGAAATCTGCGGCGGGCAGCCCGGCGCGGTGATCGAGGAAACCGGCAAGCTGCCCGTGCGCGAGCCGATCCGCTTGCGTATCCCGCGGGTCGCGCGGGTACTGGGCATGGACCTGGACGACGCCAAGGTCAGGGACTATCTGCAGCGTCTGGGGCTCGCCGTGAAGGAAGCGAACGAGGCCTTGCTGGTGACGCCGCCAAGCTATCGATTCGACCTGGCCATCGAGGAAGACCTGATCGAGGAAATCGCTCGCCTGCATGGCTATGATCAGATCGCGCCGCGTGCGCCGCGCGCCGCCGCCCTCATGCTGCCGCAGGATGAAACGCGGCTCGAGCACGCCAGGCTGCGCGATTATCTGTGCGGACGGGACTACCAGGAGGTGATCACCTACAGCTTCGTTGATCCGGACTGGGAGGTGGCGCTATCCGGCGGCGTGACCGCGCTGATGCTGCAGAATCCCATTGCCAGCCAGATGGCGGCGATGCGCACCACGCTGTGGGGCGGTCTGTTGAACGCGCTGGTGCACAACCTCAACCGCCAGCAGACGCGCGTGCGTCTGTTCGAAATGGGTCGCGCCTACCTGCAGGAAAGCAACGGACTGCGCCAGCCCATGCGCCTTGCCGGACTTTGTTATGGGCCGGCTTTCGACGAACAATGGGGCGTTGCAGCCCGCATGGTTGATTTCTACGATGCCAAGGGCGATATCGAGCGGCTGCCTGGCGCCGTGCTGGAATTTGTCCAGGCCACGCATCCTGCGCTGCATCCCGGGCAGACCGCACGCCTCATGCTGAATGGAGAGGCGGTCGGCTGGCTCGGGACCCTGCATCACCGCATTGCACAGAAGTTCGATCTGCCCGTCGCACCCATCCTGTTCGAACTTGAGCTCGACGCGCTGGGTGCGCTGAACCTGCCGTTCCATCGTTCTGTCGGACGCTTCCCCTCGATGCGCCGCGACCTGGCATTCCTGGTCGACCAGGACATCTCTGCCAGCAGCCTGCTGGCAACCATGCGCGAGGCAGCGGAACCCATCGTGCAGGATGTGGAAATATTCGACCTGTATCAGGGCCAGGGGGTGCCGGCCGGGCAAAAAAGCCTTGCTTTCCGGATAGTTATGCAAGATACTGAACGTACCCTCACGGAACCGGAAGTGGAGGCGGCCGTGGCGAAAATCGCCGAAGCCGTGACAAGCCGGCATGGGGCGAAACTGCGGGCCTGATCCAATAAGACACTATGACGACCCTGACCAAAGCCGAACTTGCCGATCTGCTATTCGAAAAAGTGGGACTCAACAAGCGCGAAGCCAAGGACATGGTGGAATCGTTCTTCGAGGAAATCCGCAATGCCCTGCAGTCCGGCGATACCGTGAAGCTCTCCGGCTTCGGCAATTTCCAGTGCCGCGAAAAACCCCAGCGGCCCGGACGCAATCCGAAGACCGGTGAAGAAATGCCCATATCGGCCAGGCGTGTGGTGACCTTCCACGCCAGCCAGAAACTCAAGGTAATGGTGGAGGATGCCGAACATGGCGGAGACCGCCAGCCCGAGTAACCTTCCGGCAATTCCCCCCAAGCGCTATTTCACCATAGGCGAAGTCGCCGAACTGTGTGCGGTGAAGCCGCATGTGCTGCGCTACTGGGAGCAGGAGTTCAGCCAGCTCAAGCCGGTCAAGCGGCGCGGCAACCGCCGCTATTACCAGCATCACGAGGTGCTGCTGATCCGCCGCATCCGCCAGTTGCTGTACGAAGAGGGCTTTACCATCAGCGGTGCACGCAACAAGCTCGAAGCGCCTGACGCAGGCAAGTCCGCTTCTGCCGCCGCGAAATCCATGTCGCTCGCCGACCTGCGCGAGGAACTGGTTGCGATTCGCGACTTGTTGTCGCGCTGAATTTGTTTTTCATTCTTTATTTGCGCGAAAACTCTGTTACAATCTCGCGCTTCGTCGGGGCGTAGCGCAGCCTGGTAGCGCACCTGCATGGGGTGCAGGGGGTCGGAAGTTCGAATCTTCTCGCCCCGACCATTTCTCCCTATACCAGCTGCAAATTTCGCGGCAGCATTGCGCGGAAAAACTTCAGCATCGTTGTAAAATCGGCCGCATGACCTGCGGCTTTTTTTATTTTCGCCACGGCGCCGTGCAAGGGAAGCAAGACCATGCGAATACTGCTCAGTAACGACGACGGCTATTTCGCCCCCGGCCTTGCGGCGCTGGCAAAAGCGCTGGAACCGCTGGCCGACGTGACGGTGGTCGCGCCAGAGCGCGACCGCAGCGGTGCCAGCAACTCGCTCACCCTCGATCGCCCGCTGATGCTGCGGCAGGCGCCTTCCGGCTACTACTTCGTCAACGGCACGCCGACCGACTGTGTGCACCTCGCAGTGACCGGCATGCTCGACCACCTGCCTGACATGGTCATTTCCGGCATCAACCATGGCGCGAACATGGGCGACGATACCATTTACTCCGGCACCGTGGCCGCGGCGACCGAGGGCTTCCTGCTCGGTATTCCATCCATTGCGGTTTCTCTCGTCGGCCACCACGGCGCGCATTTCAGCACGGCTGCCGGCGTGGTGGCCGAACTGGTACGTCGTTATCAGAAAAATCCCTGGCAGCAGGCCACGCTGCTCAATGTCAACGTGCCCGACCTGCCGCAGAATGAAATCGGGGCGCTGGCCATTACGCGCCTGGGCAAGCGCCACAAGGCAGAGCCGGTGCTGAAATCGGTCAACCCGCGCGGCCAGACCGTGTACTGGGTAGGTGCCGCGGGGCTTGCACAGGACGCAGGCGAGGGTACGGACTTCCATGCCGTGGCCAATGGCATGGTTTCGGTCACCCCGCTGCAAATAGATCTGACACGCTACTCCCAGATGGATGGCGTGCGAAGCTGGCTCCATGATTAACGCGCGCACCGGCATCGGCATGACTTCCGCGCGCACGCGCGGCCGCATGGTCGAGCGCCTGCGCGAGCAGGGCATCGCCGACACCATGGTGCTGGCGGCCATGGGCATGGTGCCGCGCCATCTTTTCATCGACGAAGCGCTCGCCAGCCGCGCCTACGAAGACACCGCGTTGCCGATCGGTTTCGGCCAGACCATTTCCAACCCGTACATCGTCGCGCGCATGACCGAACTCGCGCGCAACGGGCGCGAGCTTCATCGCGTGCTCGAGATCGGTACCGGCTGCGGCTACCAGGCCGCAGTGCTGGCTCAGGTGGCGCGCGAGGTGGTGAGCATCGAGCGCATCGCCGCCCTGGTGGGACAGACCCGCAAGCGCCAGCGTGAATTGCGCCTCTACAACATCAAGCTCAAGCACGGCGACGGCATGCAGGGCTACGCCGAGGGCGCGCCCTACGACGCCATCGTGGTGGCCGCCGCATTCGGCTCGGTGCCGGAAGCGCTCAAGTTGCAGCTTGCCGATGGCGGGCGCCTGGTCATGCCGCTGGGCGACGACAGCCAGGTGCTGCTGGTCGTGAATCGCAAGGGCGGAGAGTTCGCCGAGGAAAGGCTGGAAACGGTCAAGTTCGTGCCATTGCTGCCGGGGGTGTCGTGAGGCTGCCCGCGCTTGCCTTGACCCTGGCCATGCTGGCGGGTTGCGAAGGACCAGGCTTTGCGCCGATCAAGGACAAGGCCCAGCCGTCGGCCAAGGCCAGGTCTGCCGTCTCCGCCGCCAGGCCAGAAGCCGCTCGGGAAGGGCAGCACGTCGTGCAGAAGGGCGACACGCTCTATGCCATTGCCTTCCAGAACGGACTGGACTACCGCGACCTGGCATTCTGGAACAGTCTGGACTCGCCGGATATGATCAGGATCGGCCAGGTGCTGCGGCTGACCCCGCCGGAAGATGCGTCTGGCCGTGCCGGCGGCGTGGAGACCCTGCCTGTCCGCGAAACCGGCTTGGCGAGCCCCAGGCAACTGGATGAAAGCCCCGCGCTGCTGAATGAGCCCCGAGCGCAGCGCCTGCCCTACAGCGAGGCCAACTGGGCTGCGGTTTCCGGCGCCAGGCCGGCTGCCGTGGCAATGCCCACGCCTGCGGCCAAGCCAGCGACCGAGGAGCAACCGGACAGCATGAATGCGGCAAGCCAGGATGGCTGGCGTTGGCCGGTCAGCGGCCGGCTGCTTGGCACATTCGGCCAGGGCGGCGGCAAGGGCATCGACATCGCAGGCGAACGCCACGCGCCGGTTGTGGCGGCGGCTCCGGGCAAGGTGGTCTACAGCGGCGAAGGCTTGCGCGGCTACGGGAAAATGCTCATAGTCAAGCATTCTGACGAATTCCTCACTGCCTACGCGCACAACCAGACGCTGCTGGCAAAAGAAGGCGACTGGGTCAAGGGGGGACAGAAAATTGCGGAGATGGGGGATACCGACGCAGATCGGGTCAAGTTGCATTTCGAGGTCCGCCAGTACGGGAAACCGCTGGACCCGCTGAAATATCTGCCGGAGCGCAAATGAGCCGTGAAGAAGAGCCTGTCGAGGACCGGGAAGAAGAATTCGAGCAAGAAGCCGCTAGCGAGTCAGCCGCCGGGCAGGAGCAGCACTATGCCTCGGATGACTTCGATTTTCAGGTCGATGTTACCCAGCTTTACCTCAATGACATCGGCCAGTCCGCACTGCTGACGCCGGAGCAGGAAGTGGCCCTTGCGCGCCGCACCCGCGACGGCGACTTCGAGGCGCGGCAGAAAATGATCGAGCACAACCTGCGCCTGGTGGTGAACATCGCCAAGCACTATGCCAACCGCGGCCTGACCCTGCTCGACCTGGTGGAGGAGGGCAACCTCGGCCTGATCCATGCGCTGGAGAAATTCGACCCCGAGCGCGGCTTCCGCTTTTCCACCTATGCGACCTGGTGGATCCGCCAGAACATCGAACGCGCGATCATGAACCAGTCGCGCACCATCCGCCTGCCGGTGCACGTGATCAAGGAACTCAACGTGTTCCTGCGCGCGCAGCGCCATCTGGAAACGCACGGCATCACCGATCCCGGCTGCGAGGACGTTGCCAGCCTGACCGGCTACGATGTCGAGGAAGTGCGCCGCGTGCTCGCGTTGAACGAACGTGTGGCCTCGCTAGATGCGCCGCTCGACATCGACCCCAACCTGTCGCTGGGCGAGGCCATCGCCGACGAGAATGCCGACATGCCCGAAGACATCCTGCACCACGCGGAAATCGAGCATCATGTGCATGAATGGCTGGAACAGCTGAATGACAAGCAGCGCTGGGTCATCGAGCGCCGCTTCGGCATCAACAACCACGACATCGCCACGCTCGAAGACCTGGCAAGCGACCTCAAGGTCACGCGCGAGCGGGTGCGCCAGATCCAGATGGAGGCCCTGCGGGTGCTGCGCCAGATGCTCCGGCGCAAGGGCGTCTCCAAAGACCAGCTGTTCTGATGCTCGACTGGCACAAGATTCGGACTGTCCTGCTCGACATGGACGGCACGCTTCTCGATCTCTATTACGACAACCATTTCTGGCGCGAGCACGTGCCGCTGCGGTTTGCCGAGAAGCAGAAAATTACCCTCGATGAAGCCAAGCAGGAACTCGCCGGCCGCTACCATCACCGTGCCGGCACGCTCGAGTGGTACTGCGTGGATTTCTGGAGCTGCGAACTCGGTCTCGACATTCCCGAACTCAAGGAAGAGGTCGCCCATCTCATCGCCATCCATCCCGATGTGCCGGAGTTCCTGAGGGCTGTCCGAGTCGCGGGCAAGCGTGTGGCGCTGGTCACCAACGCGCACCGCAAGAGTCTGGCGCTGAAAATGGGCAGAACCGGCCTGGAGGCCTATTTCGACGCGCTGCATTCCTCGCATGACCTTGGCCTGCCCAAGGAAAACCCCGCCTTCTGGATCAGGCTGCAGGAACGCGAGCCCTTCGACCCCGAGACCACGCTGCTGGTGGACGACAGCCTGCCGGTACTGCGCAGCGCCCAGGCCTATGGCATTTCGCATCTTCTGGCGGTGCGTTTTCCCGACACCAAATTGCCGGAGAAAGACCCGGAGGAATTCGCGGCGATCCACTCCTTCCGCGACGTCATGGGCGGCCTCGGCAGCTGAGGCGTCAGGCCAGGATCGCCACCAGTACCTTGCGCCCTTCCGATGCCAGCAGGTTGTAAGTGCGGCAGGCAGCCCCGGTGTCCATGACTTCCAGCCCGATGCCCGCTTGCATCAGCGGGCGTGTCAGTGACGGATGCGGGAAACGAAGTTTCGCGCCGGTACCGAGCAGCACGATTTCCGCACCCTGGTCGCGCAGCCATTCGAAGTGGCCGATTTCCAGCGCCTCGAACACGAGGCCGCGGAAAACCTCCTGCTCCAGCAGGCTTGGGCTCAGCACCAGGCCGAAATCCAGGCGCTGGTCGTTGACCAGCACATGATCGTCGCCGTAGCCGGTAACTTGGTAGCGCCCGTCCGGGCTGTTCAAATGCAGCTTCAATGCGCGTTTCCGTTTGCCGGGGCATCCCGGCTCAAGTAGAATTATGCCCTTTAAGTGCCTATTTTCAGGGCGTTTTCGGGAAAAATCCATGAATGATGCAGGGGCGCCGATGCTCAGGCCCGTGAGGAAATCCGGCAAGCTGGAAAGCGTCTGCTACGACATCCGCGGGCCGGTGATGGCGCGCGCGCGGCAGATGGAGGAAGAAGGCCAGCGCATCATCAAGCTCAACATCGGCAATCCCGCGCCCTTCGGCTTCGAGGCACCGGAGGAAATCGTCCAGGACGTGATTCGCAACATGCAGAACGCCTCCGGCTACAGCGAATCCAAGGGCCTGTTTTCCGCGCGCAAGGCGATCATGCACTACACGCAGGAGAAGGGCATCAGGGGCGTCGATGTCGACGACGTCATTGTCGGCAACGGCGTGTCCGAACTGATCGTGATGGCCATGCAGGCGCTGCTCAACAACGGTGACGAGGTGCTGGTGCCGGCGCCGGACTATCCTTTGTGGACGGCCGCGGTGAGTCTGGGCGGCGGCACGCCGCGCCACTACCTGTGCGACGAAGGCGCTGGCTGGCTGCCTGACATCGCCGACATCAAGGCCAAGATCACGCCTAATACCCGCGCCATCGTGGTGATCAACCCCAACAACCCGACCGGCGCGCTGTATCCGGACGAGGTGTTGAAGGAGATCGTCGAGCTCGCGCGCCAGCACCAGCTTATCGTCTATGCCGACGAGATCTACGACAAGGTGCTGTACGACGGCGCCAGCCACACCTCGATCGCCTCGCTGTCCGAGGACGTGCTGACCATCACCTTCAACGGCCTGTCGAAGAACTACCGCGCCTGCGGCTACCGCGCCGGCTGGCTGGTGATCTCCGGCGACAAGCGCCACGCGAAGGATTACATCGAGGGCCTCAACATCCTCGCCTCCATGCGCCTATGCTCGAACGTGCCGGGTCAGTACGGCATCCAGACCGCGCTGGGCGGCTACCAGAGCATCAACGACCTGGTGGCGCCGGGCGGGCGCCTCGCGCGCCAGCGCGACCTCGCCTGGGAGTTGCTCACGCAGATTCCGGGCGTGTCCTGCGTCAAGCCGCAGGCGGCGATGTACCTGTTCCCGAAGCTCGACCCCAAGATCTACCCCATACGCAACGACCAGCAGTTCATTCTTGAAATGCTGGAAGAGGAAAGGGTGCTGGTGGTGCAAGGCACCGGCTTCAACTGGCCGCATCCGGACCACATCCGCGTGGTGTTCCTGCCGCACGAGGAGGACCTGCGCGAGGCGATCGGCCGCGTCGGACGCTTCCTCGATCGCCAGCGCCACAAATAATTCTTACCGGGCTTTTAAACACTTTATGAAACCAATCAAAGTAGGTTTGCTGGGACTGGGCACCGTCGGCGGCGGCACCTTGACCGTATTGCGCCGTAACCGGCAGGAAATCACCCGCCGCGCGGGGCGTGAAATCCAGGTCGTGATGGCGGCGGTGCGCGACCTGAACAAGGCGCAGAAACACAACGGCGACGGCCTCAAGCTGACCACGGATTCCTTCGAGGTGGTCAACAACCCCGACATCGACATCGTCGTCGAGTTGATCGGCGGCCTGTCGCCGGCGAAGGAACTGGTGCTGAAAGCGATCGAGAACGGCAAGCATGTCGTCACCGCCAACAAGCACCTGCTCGCCAAGCACGGCAACGAGATCTTCGCCGCCGCCCAGGCCAGGGGCGTGATGGTGGCGTTCGAGGCCGCGGTCGCCGGCGGCATCCCCATCATCAAGGCGATCCGCGAAGGTCTTACCGCCAACCGCATCGACTGGGTGGCGGGCATCATCAACGGCACCACCAACTTCATCCTGACGGAGATGCGCGAGAAGGGCTCCGGCTTCGACGCCGTGCTGGCCGAGGCGCAGCGCCTGGGCTATGCCGAAGCGGACCCGACCTTCGACGTCGAGGGCATCGATGCCGCGCACAAGCTCACCATCCTGTCCGCTATCGCCTTCGGCATCCCGGTGCAGTTCGACAAGGCCTACACCGAGGGCATCACCCGGCTCACCGGCGATGACGTCAAATACGCCGAGCAGCTTGGCTACCGCATCAAGTTGCTGGGCATCACCCGCCGCCGCGACAAGGGCATCGAACTGCGCGTGCATCCCACGCTGATCCCCGAAAAGCGCCTGATCGCGAATGTGAATGGCGCGATGAACGCGGTGCTGGTGATGGGCGATGCCGTCGGCCCGACCCTTTACTATGGCGCCGGCGCCGGCGCCGAGCCGACCGCTTCCGCCGTGGTGGCCGACCTTGTCGACGTTACGCGTCTCGCCACCGCCGACCCGCACCACCGCGTGCCGCATCTCGCCTTCCAGCCCGATGCGCTGCATGCCGACCTGCCCATCCTGCCGATGGACGAGGTGGAGACGGCGTACTACCTGCGCATGCGTGTGGCCGATGAGACCGGCGTGCTCGCCGACATCACCCGCATCCTCGCCGATGCCGACATCTCCATCGATGCGCTGATGCAGCGCGAGCCGGAAGAGGGCGAGGCCAGCACCGACCTCATCCTGCTTACCCACGAAACCGTGGAAAAGAGCATGAATGCGGCGATGGCGCGCATCGAAGGGCTTGCCACCGTGCAGGGCAAGGTCACGCGCATCCGTTTGGAAACCTTAGGAAAGTGAAGGGGGAAGGGTGAAGGGGAAGGGTAAAAGCCCGGTCCTCTGCGCCTCACCGTAATATGAAATACATCAGCACCCGCGGGCAAAGTCCGGCGCAACGTTTCACCGACATCCTGCTCGGCGGCCTGGCGCCCGACGGCGGCCTGTACATGCCGGAAACCTACCCGCATTTCGGCGAGGCAGATCTTGCCGCCATGCGCGGCATGAATTACCGCGAACTGGCGTATACGATCATCTCCCGCTTCGTCGACGATATCCCTGCGGCTGATCTCAAGACGCTGATCGACAAGACCTATACCGCCGAGACCTACCATTACGTGCGCGAAGGTCAGAACGCCGAGGACATCACGCCGCTGTTGACCCTGGAGCCCGGCCTGCACCTGCTGTCGCTGTCAAACGGCCCGACCCTGGCCTTCAAGGACATGGCGATGCAGCTCCTGGGAAATCTGTTCGAATACGAACTCGCCCGCCGCAAGGAAAGCATCAACATCGTCGGCGCCACCTCCGGCGACACCGGCTCGGCGGCCGAATACGCCATGCGCGGCAAGCACGGCATCCGCGTGTTCATGCTCTCGCCCGAGCATGGCATGACCCGCTTCCAGCAGGCGCAGATGTACAGCCTGCAGGACCCGAACATCTTCAACATCGCCGTGCACGGCGTGTTCGACGACTGCCAGGACATGGTGAAAGCGGTGTCAAACGATGCCGCCTTCAAGGCCAAATACAAGATCGGCGCGGTCAATTCCATCAACTGGGCGCGCGTGCTGGCGCAGATCGTCTACTACTTCAAGGCCTATTTCGCGGTCACCGACAACAACGCGCAGAAAGTCAGCTTCGCTGTTCCTTCTGGAAATTTCGGCAACGTCTGCGCCGGACATGTCGCGCGCATGATGGGCCTGCCCATCGACAGGCTGATCGTTGCGACCAACGAGAACGATGTGCTGGACGAATTTTTCCGTACCGGCAACTATCGCCCGCGCGACGCTGCACACACCTACCATACCAGCAGCCCGTCCATGGACATTTCCAAGGCCTCCAACTTCGAGCGCTTCGCTTTCGACCTTGCCGGCCGTGACGCCGAAGTCACCCGCGCCATGTGGGCGCGCGTGGACCAGGGCGAGATGGTGGACTTCAAGGCCTATGGCCTGTTCGAGAAAGTGCCTGGCTACGGCTTCGTCTCCGGCGCCAGCAACCACGGTTTGCGCATGCAGACCATACGCGAGACTTACGAACTGTATGGCGTGGTGATCGACACCCATACCGCCGATGGTTTGCAGGTCGGCCTCAAACACCGCGAACCCGGCGTGCCGCTGGTGGTGCTGGAGACCGCGCTGCCGGCCAAGTTCGGGGATGCCATCCGCGAGGCCATCGACCAGGAGCCCGAGCGTCCGGCGGAACTCAAGGATCTCGAAACGCTGCCGCAAAGGGTCGAAGTGATGCAGCCCGACGTCAATGCCCTCAAGGCCTACATCGCGTCCAGAATCGACGCCTGAATCATTCGCCAAGCTGATCGAGGAGGTGCATGCCTGCCGATTGTGCGCAGGCAAGCTGCCGCACGAGCCGCGTCCGGTGCTGCGCGGCGCGGAAACGGCACGGCTGTTGATCGTCGGCCAGGCGCCGGGGCGGCGGGTGCACGAAACCGGCATCCCGTGGAACGATCCTTCAGGCGATGTCCTGCGCGACTGGCTGCAGTTGTCGCGCGAGGCGTTCTACGATGAAAGCCGGATCGCCATCATTCCCACCGGACTCTGTTATCCCGGCACGAAAAATGGCAGCGACCTGCCGCCGCGGCCGGAGTGCGCACCGCACTGGCATTCCCGGCTGCTTCAGGCGCTGCCAAATATCCAGCTGACCCTGCTGGTCGGCCAGTATGCCCAGGCCCATTATCTGGGTCGGCGGCGCAAGCGCACGCTGGGCGAGACCGTTGCGGCCTGGCGCGACTATGTGCCGCAATTCCTGCCGCTGCCGCATCCCAGTTGGCGCAACCGCGCCTGGCTGAAAAGGAATCCCTGGTTCGAAGCCGAGGTCCTGCCCGTGCTGCGACAGAAAGTGGCCTCCATCCTGGGCGGAAATCATCCATAATGAAATTCATGTCCAACCACGCCGTCGCTTCATGAAGCTGATTACTTCGCCCACCACGCCATTCGGCCGCAAGGTGCGCATCGTCCTGCTGGAAAAAAAGATTCCATTCGAACTGGTCAACGACATTCCCTGGAATGCCGATACCCAGGTCGGCACCTTCAACCCGCTGGGCAAGGTGCCGGTGCTGGTACTGAAGGACGGCGAGACGCTGTTCGATTCGCGCGTCATCGTCGAATACCTCGAACACGTGAGCCCGGTTGGCCATCTGCTCCCGCAGGACCCCAGTTCGCGTATCCGCGTGCGCAAGATCGAGGCGCTGGCCGATGGCGTTACCGATGCGGCGGCGCTCGTCTTCCTCGAATTCAAGCGGCCCGAGTCACAGCAAAGCAGGGACTGGATGCTGCGCCAGCAGGGCAAGGTGTTCAAGGGGCTGGAAGCGCTGTCCGAAACGCTGGGCGAGGGCCAGTTGTTCCTTGGCAACAAGCTGACCCTGGCCGACATCGCCGCAGGCTGCTGCCTGGGCTATCTGGACTTTCGTTTCCCCGACATCAAGTGGCGTGATGCTCATGCCAACCTGGCGGCATTCTATGAAAAAGTTGGCGCCCGGCCCAGCTTCAGGGAAACCATCCCGGCTGCATAGATGTCTGTTCTGCTGTAACGGCGATGCGCTGGACGGAAGCGGGTGCGGGAGCATGTATGGAGACTGACAGCATGGCTGAAAAACGACTGGATACGGCCACCCTGGCCGGCGGCTGCTTCTGGTGTCTGGAGGCGGTATTCGACCGCCTGAAGGGCGTGGAAAGCGTGGTCTCGGGCTACATGGGCGGAGAGACGGCGAACCCGAGCTACCGTGACGTCTGCGCCGGCAGCACCGGACATGCGGAAGTGGTGCAGATCAAGTATGACCCCGCCGTCATTTCCTACACCGATCTGCTGGAAGTGTTCTTCACCATCCATGATCCGACCACGCTCAACCAGCAGGGCAGCGATCGCGGCACCCAGTACCGCTCGGCGATCTTCTATCATTCCCCCGAGCAGCTTGCCGCCGCCGAGGCGGCCATCCGGGCCGAGCAGCCGGACTGGCCGGATCCGATCGTGACGGAATTGGCGGCGGCAGAAACGTTCTATGCGGCCGAGGATTATCACCAGGATTATTTCGCCAACAACACCTTCCAGCCCTACTGTCAGTTCGTGGTAGCGCCCAAGGTGCGAAAGGCCATCGAGAAGTTCTCCGCGCTCGTCAAGCACTGACCGTGACGAGTGCCGGAAGAGTGCACGGTAGACTATTCGTCGATGCCGTCTATCATGGTAACTGGTCGTCCGCACAATAACCGATCACACGGACGCCTCTCTCTCTATATCCTTCAAAGCGTTTCCGCGCACCACCAACAGGAGAGCCATATGATGGATTTCAGTGCCTTTTCCCAAGCCATGCAAGCCACACTCGGTTCGCAATTGCCGGCCATACTCGCTGCGACAGGCATTCTCGTTGTCGGTTATGTCATCGCTTTGCTGGCGCGTGCGTCATTTCGCCGGTTGCTGGGCATGATCAAGCTCAACCAGCATGTCGCCGATTCCGCCGGCCGCAAGGTCGACATCGAAAACGGCATTGCCGTGGGCGTATTCTGGTTCGTGATGCTGCTGACGCTGGTGGGCGTATTCAATGCGCTCGAGCTTGACCAGCTTGCCGGCCCCTTCGGCGACATGATGAACCAGATTACCAGCTATCTGCCGCACCTGCTGGCTGGGGTCGTACTGATCATGGTGGCCTGGCTGCTGTCTACCCTGGTTCGGGCACTGGCCAATCGGGCACTGGCTGCCACTCACTGGGATGAGAAGCTGTCCGAGCAGGCAGGCGTGCCGCCGGTCAGCGGGCGCGTCGGCCATGTGCTCTACTGGCTGGTGATGCTGATGTTCCTGCCCGCCATCCTCGCAGCGCTGCAGCTCGATGGTCTGCTGGATCCTGTGCGCGACATGGTGGCCGAGGCCCTGGCAGTGCTGCCCAATGTGTTCGCCGCGGCAATCATCGTGTTCGCGGGCTGGCTGGTCGCGCGCGTGGTCGGCGCGCTGCTGACCAATCTGCTGGGGGCGGCCAATGCCGACCGCCTCGGCGAACTCGCCGGTTTCGCCGGTTCGCTCAAGATATCGCGTCTGATCGGTACCCTGGTGATGGTCCTGATCATGATTCCCGTGCTCATCGCTGCGCTGGATGCGCTGCAGATCGAGGCCGTGTCGAGGCCTGCATCGGACATGCTGTCCATGCTGCTGCTGGCCTTGCCGAATATTTTCGCGGCTGCCCTGATCCTGGTTCTGACCTGGTTTGTGGCGCGCTTCATGGCGGGTCTGATCGAGCGCATGCTGACTCACGTCGGCGCGAATGCCCTGCCGGAGAAAATCGGCCTTGGCAATGCCGTGGGCAACTCGTTCAAACTCTCTGAACTGGTGTCCCGGCTGATGGTTTTCTTCGCGATGCTGTTTGCCACGGTCGAAGCCGCCCACCGGCTCGATTTCGTCAAGGTCGAAGAGTTGATCGCCCAGTTCATCGAGTTTGGCGCGAACGTCCTGCTGGGGATGGCGATACTCGCCATCGGTTTCTGGCTGGCCACGATTGCCCACAACCTGGTGCTCAAGTCCAGCGAGGGCAAGGGACTCGTCATGGCGAACATCACGCGCATCGCCATTCTTGGATTGGTGTTGGCGATGGGATTGTCCGCCATGGGCATTGCCGACCATATCGTCCAGATCGCTTTCGCCCTGACGCTGGGCGCAGTGGCGGTGGCGGTGGCGCTGTCGTTCGGCCTGGGCGGGCGCGAGGCGGCCGGCAAGCAAATGGATCACTGGTTGTCCAAGTTGCGGCAAGACGACTGATTCTTTCGCTTCACCCTGAGCAACAGCCGGCCTCGGCCGGCTGTTTTCATTGGTTCGCCAGGATTTCAGTTCCGGTGCCGGCAGTCATTCCGCTCTGCCGACAGGCAAGCAGTGAGCGGGACGACATCTGCAAGCGTTCAGTGAAATGGCCTGACCTGGCCGTCTCGTCCCAGGCGGTAGGTCTGCCAGTCGGGGCCGCACAGCCCGAAGCGGAACGGGCTTTCGCGCCCGGGCGTGGCAAAGCGCAGGTCCTCGAACCATACGCAGGCGCCATGCGGATGATGGTCGATTCGATACAGCGCCGGAGCGCTGGCGAACCAGCGGAAAAAGGCGAATTTGGGCCGCATCCAGATGTCGCGCGCCAGCGCATTATCGAGGCCGTTGCCGAACTTCGCCACCGTCTGCCAGCTTGCCAGCGTCGGCGGCTGGAACTCGGCCAGGGCGCGCACCAGCCAGTTGGCATCGGCAGGTGCCGGTTGCCTGGAATCGGCATTCAATTTCAGGTGCGCGTAGTGGTAGTGCTCGGGCTCACGGATGATCACTGTCCAGTTGAAGGGCGAGATTGGCCGGGGCTCGGCGCTGATCTGCACGTTTTCCCAGCCCTGGGCGCTGGCGTAAGCCTCCCCGGCCTTGAGCGCATCCTGCTTCCAGTAGAACTGCACGCCTATCCAGGCGATGACGAGCACGGCGCTGAGCTGCGCGATCCTGGGTGTGGATTTCCACCACAGGCTGCCGATGAAGCCGAGCAGCAGGAGCGAGGTCAGCAGCGGATCGATGATGAATGTCGTGCCCAGCGAGTAGGTCTCGCGCGTGAAGGGGGCGAACAGCTGGGTGCCGTAGCCGGTGATCCAGTCGCCAAAGATGTGCACCAGCAGGACCACGGCGGTGAGGGCATAGAAATCGCGCCAGCCACCCGCTGGCTTGAACATTTTTGCGAACAGCCAGGACAGCAGCAGTGCCCACAGTGGCAGCAGGATCAGCGAGTGGGTTTCGCCGCGATGATGCATGAGGTAGAGCTCGGAGGAGATCGGCGCCAGCACGATGTCCAGGTCCGGGAAGTTGGCGGCCAGGGCGCCTGCGATGTAACGGGTGCGCATGGGCAACTCGCGCGCCGGCATCAGGCGGGCGGTGACCAGACCGGAGAGCGTGTGGGTCAGGTTGTCCATGCTCTAGAGAATCAGAATGCGGGAGGGAGTTCCCCGTCCGGCTAATGCCGTGTTTCGCCGGGCTGAGGAACCATGCTGTCCACGAACAGTTGGGTTGCGTCCACCGCGTCGAATCGGTACTGGTGGCCGCAGAAGTCGCAGGCGATCTCCACTTCGCCCTGTTCGGCCAGGATACTGTCGATTTCTTCCCTGCCGAGCGATTGCAGCATGCCGGCGACCTTATCTCTGGAACACGAGCAGGCGAAGGCAAGCGGCTCCTGTTCGAAGCGGCGCAGGGTTTCCTCGTGGAACAGGCGCATGAGCAGGTCGTTGGCGGGAACCTGCAGCAGCTCTTCGGGCTTGAGCGTATCGGCGAGAATGGTGGCGCGGTTCCAGGCGTCATGATCCATGCCCTGCTGGTCTGGCATGCGCTGCAGCATCATGCCGGCGACGCGGGCATCAGATGCGGCGAGAAAGATGCGGGTGTCCAGTTGTTCGGAAGTCTGCATGTAGTGCGCCAGCACCTCGGCGGTGGTTTGACCCTCCAGCGGCACGATGCCCTGGTAGTTCTGCTTGCCGGCCTTGCTCTGGTCCAGCGTCATGACGAAGCGGCCGTGGCCTAGCATGGCGGCCAGCGTGTCGGCAGGCACTTCGCCCGTCCACTTGGCGGTGGCGCGCAGCGTACGATCAGAGGTGACTTCCACCACGATCAGCCTGACTGGCCCGTCGCCGTGCAGCTGCAGCACCAGGCTGCCTTCGAACTTGATGTTCGAGGTGAGCAGGGCAGCGGCAGCGAGCAGTTCGCCCAGCACTCTTTTCAGCGGCGCCGGATAGTCGGCGTGCGACTGGATGGCTTGCCAGGTTTCTTCCAGTTGCACGATGCCGCCCCTGACCGGAGCGTATTCGAACAGGAAACGGGTGAGCGCATCGGCCATTTTATTTCTCTTTGACCCAGGAGTCCTTCAGCGTCACCGTGCGGTTGAACACTGGCGCACCGGGGCGGGAATCCTTGAGGTCGGCGACGAAATAGCCGTGGCGCTCGAACTGGAAGCGCGCCTCGGGCTCGGCGTCCTTCAGTGCCGGCTCCAGCTGGGCACGGATGACGCGCTTGGACTCGGGGTTGATGTCTTCGAGGAAATCGCGTTCCTGGCCGGGATAGGCCACGGCGAACAGGCGATCGTAGAGCCGCACTTCGGCCTCGCAGGCATGGGCGGCGGAAACCCAGTGGATGTTGCCCTTGACTTTGACCGAGTCGGCCCCCGGCGTGCCCGACTTGGTGTCGGGCAGATACTGGCAGTGCACGGCGGTGATCTTGCCTCCGGCATCGCGCTCGGCGCCCGTGCATTCGACCACGTAGCCATAGCGCAGGCGCACCTTGTTGCCGGGGTAGAGGCGGAAGTAGCCCTTGGGCGGGGTTTCCTCGTAGTCCTCGCGCTCGATCCACAGTTCGCGCGAGAAGGGAATCGCGCGCTTGCCTAAATCAGGATTCTGCGGATGGTTGGGCGCGAAGCAGTCCTCGCTCTGGCCTTCCGGGTAGTTGTCGATGATGAGTTTGACCGGGTCGAGCACGGCGATGCGGCGCAGGGCGTGCTCGTTCAAGTCGTCGCGCATGCAGGCTTCCAGCACGCTCATGTCGATCCACGAGTCGGCCTTGGATACGCCGATCATGTCGGTGAAGCGCTTGAAACCCTCGGCGGTAAAGCCGCGGCGGCGTGCGCCCATCAGGGTGGGCAGGCGCGGGTCGTCCCAGCCGTCGACGTGCTTTTCCTCCACCAGCTGGATCAGCTTGCGCTTGGAGAGCACGACATAAGTCAGGTTCAGGCGCGCGAACTCGATCTGCTGCGGCAGCGGGCGGGTGAAGAAGCCGCCGTCGGCGAGCTTGTCCAGCAGCCAGTCGTAGAACGGGCGCTGGTCCTCGAATTCCAGGGTGCAGATGGAGTGGGTGATGTGCTCGATCGCGTCCTCGATCGGATGCGCGTAGGTGTACATCGGGTAGATGCACCAGGTGTCGCCGGTATTGTGGTGGGTGGCGCGCTTGATGCGGTAAATGGCGGGGTCGCGCAGGTTGATGTTGGGCGAGGCCATGTCGATCCTGGCGCGCAGCACGTGTGCGCCGTCGGCGAATTCGCCAGCCTTCATGCGGCGGAACAGATCGAGGTTTTCCTCCGCGCTGCGGTTGCGGTAGGGACTGTCCTTGCCGGGTTCGCTCAAGCTGCCACGGTAGGCGCGCATGTCCTCGGCGGAGAGCGAATCCACGTAGGCGTTGCCGGACTGGATCAGGTACTCGGCACAGGCGTACATGGTGTCGAAGTAGTTCGAGGCGTAGTAGAGGTGCTTGCCCCAGTCGAAGCCCAGCCATTGCACCGCACTGATGATGGAATCGACGTATTCCTGCTCTTCCTTCTCGGGGTTGGTGTCGTCGAAGCGCAAATGGCACACGCCGTTGTAGTCGCGCGCGAGGCCGAAATTCAGGAAGATCGACTTGGCATGGCCGTAGTGCAGGTAGCCGTTGGGCTCGGGCGGAAAGCGGGTTTCCACGCGGCCGCCCCATTTTCCGGAGGCGTTGTGCTCGTCGATGATGTTGCGGATGAAATTGGCGGCGGGCGCCGGGGTTTTCTGTTCTGACATGGTGCTGCGAGAAATCGGATAAGGCTAGATTTTACCCGCTTTAGAGAATAATCCCGCCGCCCAGGCATACCTCGTCGTCGTACAAAACCACCGACTGGCCAGGCGTGACCGCCCATTGCGGCGCATCGAATTCCACTCGCATGCTGCCGTCTTCGAGATACTCGATGCGGCAGGGTGCATCCTGCTGTCGGTAGCGAGTCTTGGCGGTGTAGGATTTGCCCGGATCCGGGGCTTCTTCTGCAATCCAGGAGAGCTGGCCGGCGCTGAGCGAAGGCTTCTGCAGCAGGGGATGGTCGTGGCCCTGCACCACGATCAGAGTGTTGCTGGCCATGTCCTTGCCGGCGACGAACCAGGGTTCGTCGCCGAAATCCTTCTGTCCGCCGATCATGAGGCCTTGTCTTTGCCCGATGGTGTAGTAGGCGAGGCCCTGGTGCTCGCCGACCACCTTGCCTTCCGGCGTGCACATGGGGCCGGGTTTTTTCGGCAGGTAGCGTTCGAGAAATTCGCGGAACGGACGCTCGCCGATAAAACAAATTCCGGTGCTGTCCTTCTTGGCGAAGTTTGGCAGGCCGATCTGTTCCGCGAGCTTCCTGACTTCCGGCTTCTGCATCTGTGCCAGCGGGAACAGGGTGGGGGAGAGCTGGGCCTGGTTGAGGCGGTAGAGGAAATAGCTCTGGTCCTTGTTCAGGTCCGCTGCACGCAGGAGCGTGGCACGCCTGGCGGCATCCTCGCCGCGGCCGGCATAGTGGCCGGTGGCGATGAAGTCGGCGCCACGCCTGATCGCATCGTCGAGGAAGGCCTTGAACTTGATCTCGGCATTGCACAGCACGTCCGGGTTTGGGGTGCGCCCCGCGGAATACTCGGCGAGGAAATAGCTGAATACTCTTTCCCTGTACTCGGCGGCGAAATTGACCGCCTCGACCTCGATGCCCAGCACCTCGGCCACCGCCAGCACATCGAAGAAATCCTGCTTGGCCGGGCAGTGCTCGTCGTCCTCGTCTTCCCAGTTCTTCATGAACACGCCGAGCACGTCATAGCCCTGCTGCTTGAGCAGGTAGGCGGCGACGGAGGAGTCGACGCCGCCGGACAGGCCGACGACTACGCGTCTGGTCATGTATGCGTCACGAAGTCGAGCGGGAAGCGCCGCCCGGACAGGTAATCATGGATGCAGCGCATCACCAGCGGGCTGCGGTGGCGGATGGGGCTCTTCGCGATTTCATCGGGCGTCAGCCAGACTGCGCGCACGATGCCGTCATCAAGCTGGTAGTTGGGCTCGAAGCCCGTCACCCGGCAGACATAGGCGAAGCGCAGGTAGGTGATGTCGCGCGCGGGGTTGCGGGTGGTGTAGGCGCCCAACAGATCGGTCGGCTCGATCACGTGCGCGGTTTCCTCCATGGCCTCGCGTACCACGGCTTCCCGCAAAGTCTCGTCGCGTTCCCAGTGCCCGGCCGGCTGGTTGAGGCGCAGGCCTTCCGCAGTTTCCTCTTCCACCAGCAAAAACTTGCCGTCGCGCTCGCAAATGGCGGCGACGACGACGTGGGGCTTCCAGATGTCCTCAGCCATTCAGCGCTTTCCATTCACCGGGCTGCAGCCCGTCCAGTTTCCAGTCCCCGATCGACGCCCGGATCAGGCGCAGGGTCGGGTAGCCGACCTTGGCGGTCATGCGTCGCACCTGGCGGTTCTTGCCCTCGGCAATGGTCAGTTCCAGCCAACTGGTGGGGATGGCCTTGCGAAAGCGGATCGGCGGATTGCGCGGCCACAGGGCGGCGGGTTCGGCGATGCGCCGGGCCTTGGCCGGGCGGGTAGTGCAGTCGCCCAGGTCCACGCCTTTCCGCAAGGCATCCAGCGCCGCATTGTCCGGTTCGCCTTCCACCTGCACCCAGTAGGTCTTGGCCAGCTTGTGCTGCGGATCGGCGATGCGTTTTTGCAGAGCGCCGTCATCGGTTAAAATCAGCAGTCCTTCGCTGTCCGCATCCAGCCGCCCGGCGGCATAGACGCCCGGAATGGCCAGATAATCCTTCAGGCCTTGCCAGCGCCCCTCGGGGGTGAACTGGGAAAGCACGCCGTAAGGTTTGTTGAACAGGATGATTTTGGCCACAGCAATATTTCTCAAAACACTGAATTTTACGCGACTTACTCGACACCATGAGCTACCAGCATATCCAGATCCCCGCCGACGGCCAGAAAATCACCGTCAATGCCGACAACAGCCTCAACGTGCCGGACACCCCCATCATTCCCTTCATCGAAGGCGACGGCACCGGTGTCGACATCACCCCGGTGATGCGCAAGGTGGTGGACGCGGCCGTGGCCAAGTCCTACGGCGGCAAGAAAAAGATCGCCTGGATGGAAGTCTATGCCGGCGAAAAGGCCACCAAAGTCTACGCCCCCGACAGCTGGCTGCCGGATGAGACCGTGCAGGCGGCCAGGGAATATGTGGTGTCCATCAAGGGCCCGCTGACAACCCCGACCTCCGGCGGCATCCGCTCGCTAAACGTCGCATTGCGCCAGATGATGGATTTGTACGTTTGCCTGCGCCCGGTGCGCTACTTCAAGGGCGTGCCTTCGCCGGTGAAGGAACCGGAGAAGGTCGACATGGTGATCTTCCGCGAGAACACCGAGGACATTTACGCCGGCGTCGAATGGGAGGCCAACTCGGCTGAGGCGAAGCGCGTCATCAAATACCTGCAGCGGCAGATGGGCGTGAAGAAAATCCGCTTCCCCGAGTCTTCCGCCATCGGCATCAAGCCGGTGTCCGTCGAAGGTTCCGAGCGGCTGATCAGAAAAGCCATCCAGTACGCCATCGACAACAAGCGCAAGTCGGTGACCCTGGTGCACAAGGGCAACATCATGAAGTTCACCGAAGGCGGCTTCAAGAAGTGGGGCTACGAGCTGGCAGCGCGCGAATTCGGCGCCAAGCTCATCGGCGAAGGCCCGTGGATGGAACTGCCGAACGGCATCGTCATCAAGGACGTCATCGCCGATGCCTTCCTGCAGCAGATCCTGCTGCGCCCGGCCGAATACGACGTCATCGCCACCCTGAACCTCAACGGCGACTACATCTCCGACGCGCTGGCGGCGGAAGTCGGCGGCATCGGCATCGCCCCCGGCGCGAATCTTTCGGACACGGTGGCCATGTTCGAAGCCACCCACGGCACCGCGCCCAAGTACGCCGGCAAGGACTACGTCAACCCCGGTTCCATCATCCTTTCCGCCGAGATGATGCTGCGCCACATGGGTTGGGTGGAAGCCGCCGACCTCATCATCGCCAGCATGGAAAAGGCCATCTCCAACAAGACCGTGACCTACGACTTCGCCCGCCTCATGGACGGCGCGACCGAAGTGAAGTGCTCGGCCTTCGGCGATGCGATGATCGCCTGCATGTGAGGAATTCATTCGCGGCTTTATGACCAGCACCCCAGCCATCCGGCTCGACGCCGCGCATTTCGATGCGCAGGCGATCAAGTGGGACGAAAATCCGGCGTTCCGCGCGCGCGGTGAAGCGCTCGCGCAGGCCATCCGCCAGTCCGTTCCCCTGGGGCAGGACATGAGCGCGCTGGATTACGGCAGCGGTACGGGGCTGCTTTCGTTTCCGCTCAAGGACGAGCTCGGCAGCATCCTGCTGGCCGACAGCTCGGGCGGCATGCTCGAAGTGGCGGCGAGGAAAATCGCCGAGCAGGGCGTACGCAACCTGACGACCATGAAGCTGGACTTGCTCGTCGATCCGCTGCCGGCACAGCGTTTCGACCTGATCTACACTTCGATGACCCTGCACCATGTTCCCGACACCGACCAAATCCTGCGCATCTTCCAGGACCTGCTGAATCCTGGCGGCACTCTATGCGTTGCCGACCTGGACCAGGAAGACGGCTCGTTTCACGGTCCGGAAGTCGACGTGCATCATGGTTTCGACCGGGGCGATCTCGGTCGGCGGGCCGTAAATGCGGGCTTTGACGACGTGCGTTTTCAGACCGTGTTCAGCATCGCCAAGGAGCAGGAAACCGGCACGCGGGATTACCCGGTGTTCCTGATGACTGCGCGCCGTGCTTCGGGCCTGTCGGCTTGATCGACCTGTTCTGACTGACGGTTGCGTGGTCGCCTGTTACCCCCGCTAAGGTGAGGCTTGTTTCTTCCAGCGGCCAGCGTTCGTTCCGTTTTCAGGATGATATAGTGCGCGCTTTGAACAATCGAGCGAGGAGAAAAACTGATGAGCTTTTCTGCAATCGGCAGCTTCATCATTCTGGTGGCTGATATCTACGCGATCATCCAGATACTGAAAAGCCCGGCCAAGGGTGTCGAGAAACTGGTCTGGTCGCTGGTGGTGTTCTTGCTGCCGCTGCTTGGCCTGGTCGTCTGGTACTTCGCGGGTCCAGGCAAGAAGCCGTTCTGATCCCGAGGCGTCGGCCGTGTTCGAATCGCAGCTCGGCAGACGCGTGGAAATAAAAAATGTCGCCTGTCAAGAATTCTCTGCTGACCGGCAAAAGACCTAAGGACACACTGATTTATTCGCCAGCCATGTATCGAAGTGATGCCGGATTTGCGAGAATCCAT
>WBSG01000014.1 GCA_008923285.1 Betaproteobacteria bacterium SCN2 | reverse complement strand
AAATCTGCAAGGCCATGAATATCCCGCTCCCCAGGGCCGGGCACTGGGCGAAGGTCGCTGCCGGCGAGGAGGTGAACAAGACGCCACTTCCTGCGGAATGCGATCGAGATAAATATATCGCATTGCGAATGTAACTTGGTTGGATGATATCTTGCTTTAACGAATGACTCAATAAGGCATTATATTGGATTACGTTTTTTATTTACTTTATAAATCAAAATGATAAAATATGCATTGATGCGGGCCGCAACCCCTATTATTGTCGGTTAGTTCTGCAGATTTAAGCCGAAAATCATGGCGAGTGCAAATTTTGCCCGGAAATTTGATTTCGACAGGAGAGGAGAAATCGACCTTCGCACCAGGCAGCTAGAGGAACTATCCGGACGTATCAGAAAAGCGGGACTTTCTGATGAGTGGAATAGCTGGATTCAGTTTCTCGATCTTAAGAATGCGCCACAGGCGATTTTCGAGATTT
This sequence comes from Betaproteobacteria bacterium SCN2, assembly GCA_008923285.1. GTDB lineage: Bacteria > Pseudomonadota > Gammaproteobacteria > Burkholderiales > Thiobacillaceae > UBA6918. The sequence goes on along the minus strand of WBSG01000014.1, from coordinate 7,412 downwards.
CGAGGAACAACGATGAGGTCTTCGGTCATGTAGATGCCTGGACAGGAACAAGGCATCTCGAGCTGGCAAGGCTGGTCAGCTTCCTGATCCAGGAACATGATCTTTACACCCTGGATAACCCACACCAAAGGACACGCCGAGGCGCCAGCGTCGGGGGTCAACTCGGGGACAACCCCTTAAGAGGGGCCCTGGCAATCTCCAAGAATCACCCGAAAGAGACAGTCATCGCGCTATGTCTGGCGCTGTTGTTCGTTGCGCTCATCCGTGACCCAAAGAGCGTCAGAAGATCCTGGATTGATATTCTCGGTACTGCAGTACATGGCCATGCATTGGGGGCATGGGCAGTATTTTTCGACCGATGCAATCCGCCAGAATCAGTAGATTCACTCGAAGTCGCAGTTTCGTGGGCACGCAGGTTTTCAGGCTACGTGGACGCCCCCAATGATCACAATAAGCCGCGCGCATCAGATGGCAAATTCATCACTGCCATCGAATCTCTCGGGAAGCTGCTGTCAGGGGTGCCCGGCCGGCGACCGGGGGGTGGACATGTTGCCCACCCGCCTTCAGTAACCATCAGGCTTGAAACGGACATCCAGGAAACCGAGGGAATTCCGGAACTGGCAGCGCGGCAGGTTGAATATGTGCCAGTCGAGCCAGCGGCCTGGGAGGAAGGCGAAGAAACAGAGTCCCTCCTGCTGGCGGATGGCGACCCTGAAGGGGAGCCTGAGGAACAGGCTGACGAGGATGTGCAGGAATCCAACTGCATCAGCACCGCTTTCAGGTCCTACCGGGATAACCAGCGGCTGCGCTATTCCTGGGGAAACCTCCCTCCTGCCGAAGTGGGTGAACTTGTTCGGGCGGTTGAGTCGTCCCTGACAACAACGAGTCAGGAGAAGAGCCTGGCCTCAATGTTCGTGGGGGTGTCGATCTGCACCGGAACAAACCCGGAAAAGTCGCTCCTCATGCCAATCAGTGATGGAATGACGGAAGGCCTGGATCCGATTCGAGGCATATATAGGAAGCCTGTGCCACGTCCCCCAAATGGTTGGAAGCCTCCGCCAGGGATGAAGGGCCCATTGCTGAACAAACCAGCGGAAATGCTGGAATTTCGACTTCCTGCTTCGATTGCAGGGGCTCTCAAAAAACGCCTCTCCAGAAAACATGCCGGCATGCCCTTGGGCAAGGCGCTCGGATTCACCAATCGCCAGGCAAGGAAGCTGGTCAGGGAGTGGCTGAGCAAAGCTTCAGGGAAGCAATACAAGTTCAGCCCCAGACGAATCGCCAGGATTCTCGAGACGCAAGTCTTCGCGGACACGCAGCGTGCTGTGATGTGCTACTGGATTGCCGGTAGTTCGGTCGACCCCCCTCCTTCATCGACCTATTATTCTCAGGCGTCTGCCTCGGATGTGGAGCGAAGCTACGTGGCCGCGATCAGGAGTATCTGGTCCGTCGCAGGTCTGGAGCCCGAAATTCAGGATATTTCGGATGAGCGGGATGACAGTGTCGGTTCTCATCTGGTCCCGCCAGCCGAGGAAATTCAGCAGCTGGCTGAACACCTGAGAAGCCAGATCGGGATCCTCAAAGCGAGTGATCATTGGAAGGATGTGGTCCATTTCCATAATCGCTATACCGCCTACGTGACCACCTTGCTGATGTATGCGACTGGCCACAGGCCAGTGACTGACCCATTCGATGCGCACGCCTCCATATCGCTCCTGCTCAAGCAGGTGCTCATCGATGACAAGAATCTCGGCAGGGAACGGACCATGCGCATCGTTCCACTGTGTGATCTCGCCATCAGGCAGATCCAGCTATACCAGGATCATCTTCGGGGACTGCTTGCCATGGTTCCAGATGACTGCGAAGCATTCGGCGTCAAGCTGGCGGCGCAGCTCGAACACCGATCGGCCCGGATCCTGCCGTTTCTATTCTTCCTGGATAGGGAGGGAAATTGGTTGTCCGTCTCCCAAGCGAGCCTGAGCGAGTTCTTTCCGGATACGTGGGGGTATACGCACAGGGTGCATCGCCACCTGCTCGCGACCTGGCTCTTGGGCAAGGGCGTGTCGGAAGAAGCTAGCGCGCAGCTTCTTGGCCATGTTGATGTGGGAACAGCTTCGCTCTCCCCGGTTTCGCCTCACGCGGCCAAGGAGCTGTTTTCCGATGCGGTTGATGACATTGATACGTTTATGGCGTTCTACGGCTGGACCGAGTCCGAGGGGCTTAACCATCCCACAAGCCAGGGTGCTGATCGGTTCCGGGATAAAAAGAAGCAGAAGGGAATCGAGCGACACCATCCCACAAGCCAGGGTGCTGATCGGTTCCGGGATAAAAAGAAGCAGAAGGGAATCGAGCGACGCATTTTCGGCACCGAGGCGCGGATGCTGGAAAGGCTCAAACAGGAAGCTGCGGATGATGCAGCGATTGAAAGACTGATTGCAGATCGGCTGGACGGAAGATCGGAAAGCGAGCTTAATCAGCAGGACATCGACTATCTGCTTGAGAGCATTGAGGTCGGGCAGGCAAGGCAGTCGGATCGGCGTGCCTGGACGAAAAAGAGCAAGCTGAGATCAAGACTGAAGAAAGCCATCAGGGACAATAACCTCGATATCGTCTTGCCAAAGCGCCGGCAGATCATCGCCCACGAACCTTCACTGTTCGAACCTGAAACACTGGCAGAGGCGGAGCGCGCGAAATTCTTAAGAGAGCTTTACCTCGAGCGGCTGAAAGAAATCGGGACACCCCTTTCGGCCAATGAGTATCCGGCCCTGCGCGCTGCCTACGCCTTGGCAGCATTCATCATGCTAGCCAGGGTTCTTGATGTCGGGGTCGTCAAGAGCATCGTCAAGGGAATGCCTTTTTGGCTGGTCGAGGATGACAACGACGGCTATTTTCTGGAAGTTCAGGTTGGCGAGAAAAATATCCGTCGTTTTCCGGTCGGGATTCTCACGGCGGTCTTGCTTTCCGGCACCTCGTTCAGTCAGGAAAGCGAGCCTGCAGTCATGCGTGAGTTCAACAAGCTGATCGGCGAACTCAAGGGCGAGGACCGGCGCAGCAAAAAGGACAACATTCTGGAGCTGGTGACCGTGTTCCAGCATGAGGCCAGAGTTGATCTGCCAGGTTATTTGTATGGCTATGTGTCAGGAGAATCGGGCGCGGCTTCCTTGCCTAGGCATGCCTGGCTTCGCGCCAAGACCGGGAAGCACCCAATCCGCGAGAAGCTGCCGCGTTTGGCAGGCGAGGAACCCAAAGCGGTCGAAGAATCATTGACCTATCCCGATCAGGACGAGACGCTTCCGCGATCGGAGGTGGGAAATTCAAAGCGTGACTCGCGGGCCTTCATCAAGGAAATGGACAAGGTGGTTTCCGCGCATTGGGGACGCAAGGTCGGAAAGGATGGCAAGACACGCGCGCGCAATACGGCACCCAAAGGGAAAATCGCGAATGAAGTCGAGAAGTTGATCAACCAGAAGATGGCTGAAAGGAAATTGCCCGGCATTTGCTATCTTTTGGGGCGCTGGTTCGTGAACCTGTGCCGGCACGGTTCCCAGAAGGGCGAGGTCAAGCTTTCGTCGGCAGTTACCTACCTCTCCTCCATCAAGACTTCGCTGGCCGAGCGTGCGCATGACATCCATTTGTCCGAACTCAGGTCCGAGGCGATTGGTGAAATCTATTCCCGGGTTCTGGATGACACCAAGGTAGACAAGCCCGAACAAATTCTGAAAAGGCTGCAATATTTCCATGCATTCCTGCGCCAGCAGTTTGGTGCGGCCGAACTGGACTGGGGGGAGATCATCCCGGAGGGCATGGTCAGGAATGACGTGGCGGTGGATGCGGGGTTCATCACTTTCGGGGAGTACCTAGCTGCGCTGGAGCTTCTTGAGAAGGACAAATTTCTGCCGGAACGCGACCGCCTGATCAATTGCGTGACCTTGCTGCTCACCTACCGTTATGGGCTGCGGATTTCTGAGGCGACCGGGATCAGGCGCAAGGATCTGATCGGCGAAATCGACGACCTGGTGGTCAGGGTTTGCAACGACGAGTTCAGGAAGATCAAGACGGACGCTGGCATACGCAATGTCCCGACGCTCATCGAATTGAATGAAAAGGAAAGGTCGATTATCGGTAGATGGATTGAGCACATCGACCACTGCCATGGTGACGATCGGCTCGCAGGACTGTTCTCGGAAGAGGAGGCGTCCAGGACCTTGGTTAGCCAGTGGAAAATCGCCAGCCGTGTTACCGATGCGCTTGTTGTTGCGACGGGGGATCCGAATGCAAGAATTCATTATTGCCGGCACAGTTTCGGAAGCAGTAATGCCACGGCATTGCTGCCGGATGGCATTGCAGGGGCAAATACGCAATTCAGGGCTTCACTGGGACTGTTGAGCCCGACCAGCGAAGCAAATATCCGTCGCAAACTGCTTGATGTTGACAGGCAGAGCAGAAGAGGCATGTGGGCGCTGGCGGCAGTCATAGGCCACGCTTACCCGGCAACCACGCAACACTATTATTTCCATCTGCATGACATGGCGCTCAGGCTTACGCAGGGGGCTGTGACGGATCCCGAAATGAGCACTGATCAGCTTCACATATTGCTGGGCGTGAGGCCTTCCAGCCAAGCACGCGGCGAGGAGGGGACTATCCCCGATGCGCTCATGCAGCTGAAGAAAAAAATCAAAGCCGATCGTGTCGAACAATGCGTAACCGAATCACAGCAGCTGACTCTGCCTGAACCAAGGTTCAAGCAGGAGAGAAAGGATGATATCGACCTCCCCGCGGTGCTCAGACTCTTACAGGCGGCAGACAAAGATGCTCGTTTGGAGAATCTGTCAGCCCGTTTGCTGCTTGATCCCGACAAGGTGTTCAAGGTGCTGCAAAAGGCCAGATGGGTTGCGGGGAAAGCGCAGTATCAGACGGAGGGAAAAGGGGGAGATGACCTTGCCCTGCCTGATCCCGAGCTGCTCTCGCCTCAGGAGTGGGGGCGGCTGAAAAAACTGGCAGTTACGAACCGGAAGATATCCAAGCTTGATCAGGATGCCATTGAGGAGGCGGCAAAAATCTGGATGGTGGGATACATGCCTGGCACGACGCCGCTATTGATCAGGGAGAAGAAAGAACTCAACGCCTTGCTCAAACTGCTGAGTGCGGTCGATGTTCAAAAGGAGCGGATCGAACTGCGCTTCGACGAGAGAATGGTGGAGAGCGATTGGCAGAAAGATTTCATCCGACACGCGGAAATTAGCGGAGTCAAACAGATCTATCCTGGGCTGCTTCCGCTTTTTTTAGGAGGGGAGAAAACCCAGGCCCGCCGGCGCAGGCGTCTGGGTTTCTTTGTGAGGGAGGTTACGGCGGGCCCGCTGCGCAACATGCGGGTTTGCCACCACCTATTTTTTGCGCTTTCCGTTACCGGGTTTCTTGACTGAAGCGTTATTCACGCCTTTTGCTTTGCTGGTCTTTTTCGCCCACTCGTCCGAGGTGACGGACAGTTGCGCCAGACTTTTGGCCACTACTTCCAGATTGTCAAGGATTTCGTCAGCGTCGAAATCCTTGACAGCCTTGATCTCGAGCAACTTATATTTGAGATCTGGCTCTGATCCCCTGCTGTTTTGATATTCCGCTTCACTGACCCAGACTTCAAATAGGCAAGACCAACTTGCCAAAAGGGACAAGTGAGGCATGACAAGTTCGGGCTTGGGGCACTCGATCGTCACGGTTCCAGCATTGTGCTCTCGCACGAACTTCATGCTTTGCTTGCTGTAGCCGATGCCAGAAACAAAACCTCGCATGACGAGATTCCTTTTGTGGTCAGGTGGCGGGTGCTGGAGCGTCAGCTTGCTCAACTTCGACTTGAGGACAGTCTGATTGCGTTTGGGGTCATGCACGCTGACTTCGATGTCTTCGTTAAGGCGGGTGTTAAACGCAGCAGCAAAACTTTCTGCACCATTGATTAGCTTTTGCTCATCAATGTCCAAGCTTGTCTGATTGGGGTTTGCCACGCGATTGACCAGGGTCCACTTGATCATGTCAACCACTTGGCCCTGCTTTTCATTTGCGAATGCCTTGAACTCCTCAACTGGCATGAGTTCGCTGTCGCGGCGAAGATCAATTACGCCACCGACTTGGTGGGTGGCGTCACTTTCAACTTGGCGAATCGAGTAAGAAACCCCCAGAGGCAAGTGCTCAACAGCACACAGTTCATGCAATCCTGCTTCCAGAGCTGACAAGCAGTGACCGAGCGGCTTGGAAATGGAAGTCAGATTGGTTTCTGCTAGGCCATCCTCCCGGATGGCGTACATACGGTCGATCAGCAAGGCGCACAAGGTGGACATGTTGTCGCTGTCGTACCTGATATAGCCGGTTTTTTCACTCCGTGGATGCATATATACCTCCATAAAAATGGAAAAGAGAAGGTCAGGGGAACGTTCGCGCCTGAGCCTAAGGGGCGGCCACGTGGGACTGTTCTGTCCTGACGAGGGACAAGATGTTTGGTTTGTGGTCTTGTTTGAGCCGGCCCTGAAAGAGGGTGGCCATCGATGATTCGGGGGGAGATTTACCCGAGAAACCACTGTGCATGCTGCCCCGTCGGGCAGGAAGTGTTTAATTTGACAGTCGTGCTGTCAGTGTCGGAATTAGCCTACCAGATGATTGGCAAATGGATACCGTTTAAAGGAGTGTGTTTTTGTCGTCATTCTGAGGCTTGCCGCAATTCGTGCAGGTGTTGGAGTGCAATGACTAGGCGTTCAGGTAAATACAGAGCGCCCCCCGCTGGAGTTTGGCTGTTTCAGGGGCTTCCAGAGATGGGATATTCCTGCCGTGGCTTGTTGCGGGCCTTGCTCGACACCACAATTCTCAGGCTAGGCCAAAGCCATCGCCGCACCTCACACCTACCAAACACAAGGCTTCATCTGTAAAATAATGCTTTTGGGGGCGTAGCTCAGATGGGAGAGCGACTGGTTCGCAATCAGTAGGTCGGCGGTTCGATCCCGCCCGTCTCCACCAGAAATACAAAGGGCCGGCATTTGCCGGCCTTTTTTCTACCTATGGCCGCCCTGCCTCACGGTGTTTTGAGGCATAAATCCCCTTAAGTCGTGGAGCCCACAAGCTGAAGGGCTACAAATTACCGACTTGGGTCAGCATGGCTATTCCCATGTGAATTCGAAATGCTCATCCGACTCCCTTTGCCATACCACTCCCTTTGCCGTAACGGCCAGAAACCAGGTTTCGGTTTTGAGTTCCTGCCCTGGCGTGAAGGCTTCAGGCGCCAGCACTGCCGCGCATCCGCCATGCTCCGGATCACGTACCGATTCATAGAGAATCAGTTGAGTCCCTTGCTCCCGTGCATCCCGTGCAAACCGCTGTGTTACGGAATAATCGTCAGAATGCGTCCAGTCTTTCCGGCGGGACTTGAACGG
>WBSG01000027.1:310751-566818 GCA_008923285.1 Betaproteobacteria bacterium SCN2 | reverse complement strand
TCGGCTCATCCGGGTGGGTCAAAATTCAGTGCAAAACCCGGGTCAGATTTGGGTGCAATTCAACAAGCTCAGGGCTGGCGCCTGGGTACGCTCAAACTGACTGACTTAAAAACAGTGCAGCAGCGGTGCTACTAAGTTTATCTACACGCGCTCATAGGGGTAGACGTTCTTGAAATTCCTATTGAGATAAGAGCCAACAGACGATGCGGTACGAAGATTCTCAAACTCGTGTTCTGGGACACCCTTATAAGCATAAGTCGAACCATTGAGAAATTGGACATAAACAATTTGACTTGTTGCATCAAAGCCGACGGCAGCAACATTTGATGAGCTCACTGGGTACATTTCAGGCATTGGCATTACGGCTCCTTAATTGAATGATTGGTTTCTCCAGTTACGGATACTTGCTTCGTATTCTGCAACATTAGGTTTGGTTTTTGCCCACAGATCCGAGGCAATCGGGTCAGAGCTTTTTATAGCGTTGTCTGCTTGGAAAAATTTGATGCGTGAAGGAATTCGTACAGCCTCACCACTAATAATGGCCTCACCAGTTCGCAGGCTGGATAGTACGTCTGCCATTTCACGTAATTCGTCCTGCATGGCTGATGAAACATGCCCTTTGTCGCGGGTGTTAGTCATCCTCAATGCAATAATGGAGCCACACTGGCTTAAGACCGTTTCGTCAAGTTCAGATGGGCGTTGCGTGACTAATAGCATGCCAACTCCGTACTTTCTACCTTCTTTGGCAATTGCTTGAACTGTTCTCGAAGAGATCGATTCCTCGCCGGCTCTCAAATAAACATGGGCCTCATCTAAAACCACTAGCAAGGGCTGTTGCTTACCGCCAACAGGTGTGTTTTGTCCCCAGTAAAGTGCGTCATAGGTAATTTTTAGAATGCACCCTGCAATCGTCTGCATGATATTGGAGGGAATTGCCGAAAGATCCAAAATAGATACCGGTAGGCCATGGCCAAACCAATTCGAGAACAAGTGCGGCAGATCATTCTGGATAGAGCCATCCAGTCCAGGGGTATATCCAGATGGTTTAAACAAAAAATTGTATCTTTGGTCAAGAAGTCGAGATCGCATCCCGTCGAGAAAGCCAAGAATTCCTTTTGCTTTATTGTTCAGAAATGGTGCGCTACTTCCCAATCCTGCAACGGGATATTGGTTTGATTTCAGTATGGCCGGGTCGCCGGTCTCAACCAGTGTTTCTGGTGTTGTTCGGTCGGTCTTGAATGTGATTCGCTCGAAATCATCTAAATTAAACCAAAGCTGATTGATGGAGAATGGAATAGGGCTATCTGCCGTTATTGCCTCTTCTCGCAATCCACCTATTGCAGCGGCTGACAATCGCTTTAATTCCAGGACCTTTCCGCGGATATAGTCTTCATTCTGATCGGACAGATTCCCGGGGAAAATGGCCATCAGCTCTTTAAAAGGTAAAGCCCAGTATGGAACACACAACTCCTCCTCACCATCAGCCGAGTTGGAACCAACTCGGAACACATGACATTTCCCAGATAATGAACTTGCATATTCGCCATGTGGGTCAATCATAAGCACCCGCGCACTTGGAAAAGATTTCTCCGCGATTGATTTCACGACGATGCTTACGGCATTGGATTTTCCGCTGCCAGTCGCGCCAAGAATAGCGCAATGTCTGGATATGAGTTTATCCATGTCCAGTTGTGCAGAAAGTCCCTCTGATACACTTTGATTGCCAATAACAATCGAAGATTGGGCGTTGTACCCTCCATACACAATTCGAAGATCTTCATTGGTGACAAGATGAACTTGGTCTCCGGAGGTGGGGGATTGAAGAACGCCACGCTGGAAGGAGGCGCCTATTTGCTCGCCGACTAAGATCATCCGCAACCAGCGGTGGCCATCAACGACAGAAGGATTTTCTTTGTAAGTGGCCAAGAGAGATTCCGGCATTGCCAGCACGCCAGCTTGGGTGACTAGCCCATATAAGTTGGCATATCCCAATGGAATTTTAAGAAAAGATCCGATTTGCCCAATTCTGTATACCGTTCCATCAATAATTGGCATGTTCGATGGGTAGTTACTCGCCATCTTGATCGCCACCGAGTTTCCGCTGACGCTCTCAACCTGTCCGATATGAGTTGGGTTGTGTTTCATGGTGATTACAAGGTACCAGCTGGCCCTTCTGATGAAGACAAGTCGTTCAGAAATTCAGTAAGTTTGCGAAAGTCGGGAAGAAGGAAACGACCAGTTCCCAGCCAACGTTCGTCCCCCTTACGCTCCCCTGCCTCCTCAGTAGGCGTGGCGGCATCCTCGTCGAAATATTGGCTGATACGTATGGACTCGGTCATCTTCGGCTCATCCCTTAGCCTCCACTCGCCGAATTTTCCGCCGATCACGGCATGACGAAGACCATATACAGACATCTTCCCTCCTGTTTCGCGCGTGGCCATACTTCGAACGCTGTTTGCCTCGTCGGCAAGGGCAAATGTACTCTTGTTATCCACGTCCCAAACCTCATCGTAATACATCGCGATCACATGCGAGTTTGCGCCACGCCGAAGTGATGTTGCAATTCGCTCGTTGATGTGATTGTCGCCAAACGAGTAACCGCAGGTGAATAGAACAGCATCGTCTTGTTGGAGGAATGCACAGAGCCGGTCGATAAGACCAACATATGGTTGCTTCTTCGAAGTATTGTATTTGAGGTGTGACGGATAGATCAGGATCGAATCTTCCGGCGCTGAATGCTGGCGAATTACAGCTTTGTCCGATTCTCGATAAGTCCACCCAAGCGAACCATGCATCTTCCAGAGCTTCACCAAATGAGGATATGCCTCGACATCTTCAACTGCCTCTGGACAAAAGAACGGTTCGAAACTTCCGGAGAATCCATCAAAATAGGGTATTCCTGAGCCTTCGAGTGCCAACTCGAAAAGATAGTCGTAGTTTGTTGTGAAGATTTCGGCGGGAAACCGCCGCCTCGCTTTTTGAACCCAATTGGCAAATCTGGCATGTGCGAGTTTCTTGCGGTCATCCGCCTGTAAAGATTCGTGAATTGAGACGAGCTTAACGACACACGTCTTTACGAGCTTCGCCAAGCTGGAGAAGCCATCTGAATCAAGGCCATTTAGCTTTCCGGCACCGATTACGGCTCGCTTGGCTTCAATATTTGAGAGGAGCGTTTCGATGTTGAAGGCTACATTACCAAGCTCGCACTCGGCTTGAATCTCCTTTACGGCCGCATCGAATTCGGCAGACTGCGCACCTACTTCATCAACGATGGTCTTCGTCATCTTTTCGATAGCTGGGATTTGGGTGCCCGGAATGCCTGTCGCAAACGACGATCCTGCCCCGAACAGAAAACCAATACGCTTCTTATCGGAGATCAGGATTTGATGAATTCCTCGAATGTGTTCGCGCGGGTCGTGTATGTTCATTTGCTTCTGTTGTTTTAATTAGTTGTGAACGAGTCTTGTGACTGGGAGGGATAAGCCCATTTCGTCCCAAGACTATTTTGATTAGGGTGTTGCCGGTCAGAAAATGCAATAGCCAAAAGGCGTGTTCCAAATGTATTTGTTCACAACGTATTCTGGATCGTAATCGTAGTCAACTGACTCAAGGGTGTCGGCGATCAGTTCATTTAAGTCCGCCTTGGACTCCCGTTCAAATACGCCAAGAACCCAGCAAGAGCGCAAATCGATTGACGACTGCCGGAGCTTGTCCAACTTCACAATATCCTTTGCCCTGTTCGCCAGGCAGGCGGGGGCATTCCGATGTTGCTTAAGCTCAAGAGCGAGATATGACTCTTTCTTCCAGCCCTTCTTTCGAATTAGAAAGTCTGGCCGTAAGTATTGCTTTGTTCTTTCGAGGCGACGGTCATATTCAAGAGCTTCTTCGCGCCGCCATTCCGGTTCAGATTCATGCATAGAAAGGAAATGGCCCAGCTCTACCTGCAGCCATATTTCCCACCCGGAGATGTTGTGCTGATGAATTAGCGACAGGGATTGCTGGGTGTGGGGTTGTGAAAAGAAATCGTCCGCAAGTTCGGCTAGGTATTCGAATTCACTACTCATAAAAGTTCCAGCCCCTTCAGCCCGTGACTATCTGCTCCAAAACATGCCCATCGATATCCGTCCTCATCTGCATCCACAGGGGCAAATGGTCTGACATCTGATAGGTGAAATCGGTCTTGCTCATTCCCGCGAATAGCGGGTCGATGAGGCTTTCATCTATGAAGAAGTCCAACACTCCGCCGGCCCCTGAGAAGTTCTCCGGATAGTTGGGGTAGTGCAGGATCTGGTCATACCGCTTGTTCTTCTCCAAATTCGAGCCATGGTCGACATCGGCCAATGCAGAAGGGATTTTAAGCCCGTGCTTGGTGATTGCCTTGAAGTGGCGGCCTTTGCGGTCTGGGATGTTGAAATCGCCCATGACGATGAGGTCCTTGTCTACAGCACTGGGTTCCAATCGTTTTCCCTCCACCCAGTCAGCCAGTAGCGCCAACTCATTTTCTCGTCCAGTTTCCGTTCCCCACTGTATGTGGGCCGTAATCACCAGAAAATCGAAATTGCCGGACCGAAACGTAGCCAGGTAGGGCGAACGCCACCAGGAGCGCTCAGGTAGGTATTCCAGGCCCGTCTTTTTCCTGGGAGGGGTCGCCGTAGCGGCCATGCCGTTGAACGTGACGGCTCGCTTGTCGTAGATGTATGCGATTCGTTCACGATTGCCGCCGGCGTCGGGAACCATGTCCGAATACACGGCCCGCCAGTAGGGGCCCAGTATCTCCAGAACTCGCCCGAGGTCGGCGAGGTTGTCGCGCAATTCGACGAGCCCGACAAGGTCGAACTGGCCAAGAATTTCCGCGATGTAGTGGATTGCCGCCTCGGAGCGTCGCTTCTTGCCGAATTCACGGATATTCCAGGTGGCGATGTTGAGGGTTTCGTCCAGCTTCGACGGAGGAATGTCTGCGGCGGCGATTCGGTTACGAAGCTCAATCAGACCTTGGGCAATTTTCTTGCTGATCTTGCCATGGTGCATTTTGATCCCCCTTCATATTCTGAGTTCTGGCGATGGGTTCCAGGGAAAGTGCCAAGCCACTTCCGAAGAACTTCGCAAAGATTCTTAATGGATTCAGGGCGTTTTTGCTATATGTCTTTCGACATAGAGGGTAATTAGAGCGGGCTGCTCCCTAGTCTGTGCGGAAACATAAGCTTGCCCGGCAGCAAAGTTATGGGTCCCGGTTCAGCGTACTACCGTAGTAAAGCGGCATCCACAAACCCCTTGATGTGAGGAAGCCCTGCTTCCGCATCCCGTATAGAGGCCCACAGGCTGCCGAACAATCCATCGCTGCCCAGCGTCAACGCGGAAATGCGGCCGTCCCGGAGTGCGGATTTGCAGGCCCAATCCGGCAGTACCGCGATGCCTTGCGCCAGGGCCGCAAGTTCCAGGAGCAGGGTCGTGCTCTCGGCCTGCCGGACCCTCGCGGGCTCCACGCCGGCCGGCCAGAGAAACCGGGTAAAAATATCCAGGCGAGCGCGTTCCACAGGGTAGACCAGCAGAGTCTCTCCCCGCAGATCCTCTGGCACTACATGAGAATGTTGCGACAGGGAGTGACCGGCGGCCACAACGAGCTTCAGTTCATAGTCGAACAGGCGGCGCCAGGCCAGGCCGGGCAGTTCCCGGCGGTCGGGAGTCAGCACCACATCCAGGCTGCCATCCAAAAGACTCGGGAGGGGGTCGAGGCTGGCGGAAAGCACCACGTCGAGTTCCACCTCCGGAAAACTTTCCCGGTAGCTGGCCAAGAGCGGTAGCACCCATTCCAGACAACTGTGGCATTCCCCGGCGATGTAGAGCCTTCCCGTGTCGCCGCGCGTGAGCCGATTCATGCCAGCTAGCGTTTCATCTACCTTGGGCAGTATCTGGCCCGCCAAATCGACCAGCATCTGCCCTGCGTAAGTCAGTTTGAGCGGCCTGGCCCCCCGGTTGATGAGGGCAAGGCCCAGCCGTTCTTCCAGCTCCTTGATCTGGTGCGACAGGGCGGATTGGGTAAGGTGCAGCCTGACCGAGGCCGCCGTAAGGCTACCGGTCTCGACCAGGGCTGTAAGAGTGCGCAGGTGCCTCAGCTCAATCATGAATATTTCTCAATTAATGATGAAAATATATCGTTTGTATTCATTCTGATGCATGAGGATACTGCTCCGCTACATGTTTTTACAGGAGCACGACATCATGATCATCACTCACACTCTGGGCTACCCGCGCATGGGAGAGGCGCGCGAGCTGAAATTCGCGCTGGAAAAGTTCTGGCGCGGCGAAATCGGTGCGGCCGAACTCGAGCAGACCGGCAAAGCGCTGCGCGCCCGCAACTGGCAGGCGCAAAAGGAGGCCGGGCTGGATTTCGTCACCGTCGGCGATTTCGCTTTCTACGACCACATGCTCAATCACATCCAGCTCTTGGGCTGCGAGCCGGCGCGCTTCGGGTTTGCCGATGAGGGTGAACTGACGCGCTATTTCACCCTGGCGCGCGGACAGATCAGCGCGCACGAGGCAGGCTGCGGCTGCGGGTCGCACAGCGCCCAGGCACACGGGACCTTGGCGCTGGAAATGACCAAGTGGTTCGATACCAATTACCACTACCTGGTGCCGGAATTCCATGCGGACACCGCATTCAAGCTGGGCTCGGAGCGCCTGTTCGGCGAAGTGTCGGAAGCGCAGGCGCTGGGCCACAGGGCCAAGGCCGTATTGGTCGGTCCGCTGTCTTTCCTCTATCTGGGCAAGGCCAAAACGGCTGGATTCGACAAGCTGTCGCTGCTGGAAAAACTGCTGCCGGTTTATGCTGAAGTAATTGCCCGCCTCAGACTGCGGGGAGTCGAATGGGTGCAAATCGACGAGCCCATCCTGGGGCTGGACTTGCCGGACGCCTGGCGCAATGCCTTCGAACCGGCCTATAACCGGCTGAATGCGGCCGGCGCCAAACTCCTGCTCGCCACTTACTTCAGCCCCTTGCTGGAGAATTTGTCGCTGGCCTGCAAACTGCCGGTGGCGGGGCTGCATGTGGACGCCGTGCGCGCGCCGGCCGAACTCGCGCAGGTCGCCGACTGGCTGCCCGCGCACAAGCTGCTCAGCGTCGGCATCGTCGATGGCCGCAATGTCTGGCGTGTCGACCTGGATGCGGCCCTGACAGTATTAAAGCCGCTGGCGGAGAAACGCCAGCTGGCTCTGGCGCCGTCCTGCTCGCTGCTGCACGTGCCACTGGATATTGATCTGGAGACCGCGCTCGCCCCCGAACTGAAATCCTGGCTGGCGTTCGCGCGGCAGAAGCTGGACGAGATCGCTGTGCTCAAGGCCGCACTGCTGCAAGGCGAGGGGGCAGTTGCGGGCAAACTCGAAGGGGCCCGCTGCGCGCTCGCCGCACGCCGATCGAGCCCAAGGGTGCATTGCGCGCCAGTCAAACAGCGTGCGATCTCGCTCGAACCCAGGGCGGACCACCGCGATTCTCCGTTCCGCATTCGCCAGGCCAGGCAGCGCGCGCGCTTCAAGCTGCCGCCCTATCCGACCACGACCATCGGCTCATTTCCGCAAACGCCGGAGATTCGCGCCGCCAGGGCGGCCTTCAAGCGCGGTGAGTTGAGCGAGGAAGCCTACGAGGCCGCGATGAAGCAGGAGATCACCCACGCCGTGAAAATCCAGGAACAGCTAGGCTTGGACGTGCTGGTGCACGGCGAGGCCGAGCGCAACGACATGGTGGAATACTTCGGCGAGCAGCTGGAGGGCTTCGCCTTCACGCAGCATGGCTGGGTGCAGAGCTACGGCTCGCGCTGCGTCAAGCCGCCCATCATTTTCGGCGACGTGTCGCGCCCGCGCCCGATGACCGTGGAATGGGCGCGCTATGCGCAATCGCTAACGGGCAAGCCGATGAAAGGCATGCTCACCGGACCGGTGACCATCCTGCAATGGTCCTTTGTGCGCGACGACCAGCCGCGCTCGGAAACCTGCCTGCAGATCGCGCTGGCGATCCGCGACGAAGTGACCGGGCTGGAGGCTGCGGGCATTCCCGTCATCCAGATCGACGAGCCCGCCATCCGCGAAGGCCTGCCGCTGCGCCGCGCGCAATGGCAGGACTATCTCGCCTGGGCCGTGCGCGCCTTCCGCATCAGCGCGTCGGGCGTGGCCGACGAAACCCAGATCCACACCCACATGTGCTACTCGGAATTCAACGACATCCTGCCCGATATCGCCGCAATGGATGCCGACGTCATCACCATCGAGACCAGCCGCTCGGACATGGAACTGTTGCGCGGCTTCGGCGAATTCAAGTACCCCAACGAGATCGGGCCTGGCGTATGGGACATCCACTCGCCGCGCGTGCCCACCGTCGAGGAAATGACGCGGCTGCTGCAAAAGGCCGCGGTAGTCATCCCCCCGGAAAACCTCTGGGTCAATCCGGACTGCGGCTTGAAAACCCGGGGCTGGTCGGAAACTGAAGCGGCGCTTCTGAATATGGTGTCGGCTGCTCGGCGTTTACGCCAAGAAGGCGGCAACCCTTCAGCTCATGTTGAATGAGGCCCTCTGCAACCTGGTTCCTAACGAATACGAGAAAGCTAAACAAAGTTTCTTGACGTACTAAGGGAAACCAAATTTTTGCATTTAATTCTAGAATTTTGCATTTATTTCTAGAATTCACAGCCGCCGCCCACCAGCGCGACGGCGGACGCGGTGTGGTGCGGCGCACGGAAAGGCCGCTGGCGCCAGCGTTCAAGCCTGAACCCGCCGTTGAGCGAAGCGACCGCGGCCGAGGCCAGCGCCTCCTCCTCGCGCATCGGCGGCAGGATGCCGGGAAAGCAGGAGGCCAGCAGCGACTTGCCGGTGCCGGGCGGACCCGACATGAGCACCGAGTGGCCGCCTGCCGCTGCCACCTCCAGCGCGCGCTTGGCCGCGGCCTGTCCCTTGACGTCGGCCAGGTCGGCATAGCGGGGCGGGCTTTCGTCGTGGATGGTCGTCGGCACGCTGAGCACGCCCTGTCCGCCGAGATGGGCGCAGACCTGGGCCAGGGTGCCGGCCGCCAGAATATCGGCGCCTTCCACCAGCGCGGCTTCGTGCGCGGAAACTTCGGGCAGGACCAGTGCGCGGCCGCTATTCCGGCAAGCCAGGGTCATGGCCAGTGCGCCGCGGATGGGACGCAGCTCGCCGGTCAGCGCAAGCTCGCCGGCGTATTCGTGCCGATCGATGCGATCGGCGGGAATCTGCCCGGAGGCAGCAAGGATGGCGAGCGCGATGGGCAGGTCGAAACGGCCGGATTCCTTGGGCAGGTCGGCGGGGGCGAGGTTGACGGTGATGCGCCGCGCGGGGAATTCGAAGCCGGAGTTCTGGATGGCGGCGCGCACGCGGTCGCGCGCTTCCTTGACTTCGGTCTCGGGCAGGCCGACGAGGGTGAAGGCGGGCAGGCCGTTGGCCAGATGCGCCTCCACATGCACTTCCGGGGCGGCCAGGCCGTCCAGCGCCCGGCTGATCAGGACGGCGACAGCCAATTAATCCTTGTCCGGCTGGTGGCGCGCTTCCAGTTCCTGCAGCCGCGCATCCAGCTGCGCCAGCTTCTCGCGCGTGCGCGCGAGCACTTCGGCCTGCACGTCGAATTCCTCGCGCGTGACCAGGTCGAGCCTGGCCAGCCAGCCGGAAAGCCCGGCCTTGAGGTTCTGTTCGAGGTCGCGCGCGGGCGACTGCTTGAACACTTCACCGAGTTTTTGTGCGAGCTGGTCGAGGTTGAAGCTGGGCGTGCTCATGGGAGTCCGTGGGAAATTTTGCTGAGGAAAGTTTAGCAGAGGCCGGCTGCCTTTTCCGGCGGAGCGCCTTGCACCAATGTTGGGCGGTGTTGCGGAAAACAGACCCCAGATCAGTGCGGAGGCTGCGGGTGCCCTATCCAGGTGGTCGGGTAACCGCATGTTTTCATGAATCTATTTCGGCTGGCATGGCGTGTGCTTGATGTGTTGTGCGGTAAGCACATTCATCCATAACGACTCGAAAGGACAGGCACATGAAACTGAAACCACTTTCCCTCCTGGTGATGGCGGCGCTGGGGGCTCCGCTGCTGGCGCAGGCGGCTGACAGCCCGCACAGCTTCACCGGCAACCTCGGCCTTTATTCCGATTACGCTTTCCGCGGCGTGTCGCAGACCGATGAAAACCCGGCGATCCAGGGCGGCTTCGATTACGCCCATGCCAGCGGCTTCTACCTCGGCACCTGGGCCTCGAACGTGACCGAGAAGTTCCTCAACGGCGCCAACCTGGAAATGGACTTCTACGGCGGCTATGCCGGCAGCGTGGGCGATCTCGGCTTCAACGTCGGCCTGCTGCAGTACTACTACCCCGGCCAGAACTCCGGACTCGACATCGACACCCTGGAAGCCTATGCCGGCGTCACCTGGAAGTGGTTCGGCCTGAAGGCGTCCTACAGCATCGACGACTACTTCGGCGCGACCAATTCCGACGGCACCGTCTACTGGGATGCCAGCTTCAACTACGAACTGCCGGCCGAGGTCATGCTCGGCCTGCACTACGGCTATACCGCGGGCCAGGGCGCGCAGGACGACTATGCCGACTACAAGGTCAGCCTGAGCAAGGAATTCGGCGGCTTCAACTTCGGCGTGGCCTACGTGGCCACGGACGACGACGGCGAGGACCTGTATGGCGACTACGCCGACGATCGCGTGATCGTCTCCATCGGCAAGACGTTCTGAGCGGGCAACCGGAGGGCGGCCCGAGCGCCGCTTCGTTATTAGCTTCTTCTCATTTGGGAGATGACATGAAATTTGTGACGGCAATCATCAAGCCTTTCAAGCTTGACGAAGTGCGCGAGGCCCTGTCTGCCATCGGCGTGACCGGGCTGACCGTGACGGAGGTGAAGGGGTTCGGACGACAGAAGGGCCACACCGAGCTGTATCGCGGTGCGGAATATGTCGTCGACTTCCTGCCCAAGATCAAGCTCGACGTCGGCATCCAGGACGATCAGCTCGACCGCGTGGTCGAGGTCATCTCCAAGGCCGCCGGCACCGGCAAGATCGGCGACGGCAAGATCTTCGTATTCGACCTGCAACAAGTGGTCCGCATCCGCACCGGCGAAACCGGTCCGGACGCGCTGTAAGGGGAAAAAAATGAACAAATGGCTTGCAAGTTTGGGTTTGGTTCTGAGCCTGGGGCTCGTTGCACCGACGTGGGCGGAGGAACCGGCAGTTGCTCCGGTTGCGGAAGAGGCGGCCGCCATGGTGGTGGAGCAGGCGGCGCCTGCGGAGGCAGTCGCGCCCGTCGAGGCGACCACGGCTGCGGCGCCAGCCGAAGTGGAAGCGCCGGTGCCCGACAAGGGCGACACGGCCTGGATGATGGTTTCCACCGTGCTCGTGATCCTGATGATCGTCCCGGGCGTGGCGCTGTTCTACGGCGGCCTGGTGCGCGCCAAGAACATGCTGTCGGTGCTGACCCAGGTGATGGCTATCTTCTGCCTGATCGCCATCCTGTGGGCGGTGTACGGCTACTCGCTGGCGTTCGGCGACGGCGGCGGCATGAACTGGGCGATCGGCGATCTTTCCAAGCTGTTCCTCGCCGGCATCACCGGTGACAGCACGGCGGCGACCTTCTCCGACGGCGTGGTCATCCCCGAGTTCAGCTTCGTCGCCTTCCAGCTGACCTTCGCCGCCATCACCGTGGCGCTGATCGTCGGCGGCCTCGCCGAGCGGGTGAAATTCTCCGCGCTGCTGGTGTTCTCGGTGCTGTGGTTTACCTTCTCCTACCTGCCGATCGCGCACATGGTATGGGCCACCGGCGGCTACCTGTTCGAAGCGGGCGACCTCGACTTCGCGGGCGGCACCGTGGTGCACATCAACGCCGGTATCGCCGCGCTGGTCGGCGCCATCGTGCTCGGCAAGCGCATCGGCTACGGCCGCGACGCGATGCCGCCGCACAGCCTGCCGATGACCATGATCGGCGCCTCGTTGCTGTGGGTGGGCTGGTTCGGCTTCAATGCCGGTTCCAACCTCGAAGCCACCGGCGGCGCTGCGCTGGCCTTCATCAACACCATCCTCGCCACCGCGGCGGCGGGCCTGGCCTGGATGTTCGCCGAGTGGATGCTGCGCGGCAAGCCGTCCATGCTGGGCGTGGCCTCCGGCGTGGTCGCCGGCCTGGTGGCGATCACCCCGGCGGCCGGCCTGGTCGGGCCGATGGGCGGCATCGTGCTGGGTGCGGTCGCCGGCGTGGTCTGCCTGTGGGGCGTCACCGGCCTGAAGAAAATGCTCGGCTACGACGACTCGCTCGACGTGTTCGGCATCCATGGCATCGGCGGCATCCTCGGCGCCATCGGCACCGGCATCTTCGTCTCGCCGGCGCTGGGCGGCGTGGGCGTGGATGACTATTCCATGGGCAGTCAGGTGGTGACGCAGGCGACCGGCGTGCTGATCACCATCGTGTGGTCGGGCGTGGTGAGCCTTGCAGCCTTCAAGCTGATCGACATGACCATGGGCCTGCGTGTCTCCGAAGAGCAGGAACGCGAGGGACTGGACACCGCCAGCCACGGCGAGCGTGCCTACAACATGTAAGCAATCCCCGGTTTTCCGTGACCTTGGGCGCCTGTGGGCGCCCTTTTTTATTGTCCGCCGTGCGGGTTTTGGTTACGCTTGAGCCTGAATTCCCTTTCCAAATCAAAAAACGCATTGCCGGCTTCGCCTTGCCGCATCGTGCACACTGTCTGCGACTCGCCTTCGCGATCTTTTGATTTGGAAATGGAATTATCGAAACGCCTGATTTGAGAATGAAATTCACCCCCCAAACCTTCCGCGACTGGAAAACCAAGCGCATCACCCTGCTCGGCATGTCGGGCGTGGGCAAGACCCACATCTCCACGCTGCTGAGAGGCCACGACTGGTTCCATTATTCCGGCGACTATCGCATCGGCACGCGCTACCTCGACGAGCCCATCCTCGACATCATCAAGCAGCAGGCCATGCAGGTGCCGTTCTTGCGCGACCTGCTGCGCAACGACTGGATCGACATCAAGAACAACATCAAGATTCACGACCTCGGCCCGGTGCTGGCCTTCGTCGGCAAGCTCGGCGGCCCGGAGTGGGACGGGCTGTCGCTCGAGGAGTTCTCGCGCCGCCAGGCCATGTACCGCGAGGCGGAGATCGCCGCCATGAAGGACGTGCCCGAGTTCATCCGCAAGGGCCAGGAAATCTACGGCTACCACCACTTCGTCAACGACGTCGGCGGCAGCCTGTGCGAACTCGACGAGCCGGGCGTGATCGAACTGCTGGCCGAGCACACGCTCATCCTCTACATCCAGACCACCACGCGCGAGGAGGAGGACACCCTCATCAAGCGCGCGCAGTCCGACCCCAAGCCGCTGTACTACCGGCCGGCCTTCCTCGCCGAACAGTTGCCGCTGTACCTCAAGGAGAAAGGCCTCGACTACGTGGCGCAGGTCGAGCCGAATGATTTCACGCGCTGGGTGTTTCCGCGCCTGTTCCACTCGCGGCTGCCGCGCTACGAGGCCATCGCCGGCCCGCACGGCTATACCGTGACCTCGCAGGAGATTTCGCAGGTGCGTGACGAAGCCGGCTTTCTCGCCCTGGTGGAATCCGCCATCGCCCGCAAGGGAGGCGACTGATGCCGCTGGTCGCGCACAACGATCTGCCCACCTTCGCCCGCCTGCGCAAGGAACGGGTGACCGTGCTGACGCGCGAGCGCGCCGCCAACCAGGTCATTCGCGAACTGCATGTGGGGCTGTTGAACATGATGCCGGATGCCGCGCTGGAGGCGACCGAGCGCCAGTTCTTCCGGCTGGTGGGCGAGAGCAATCCCATCGCGCAGTTCTACGTGCATCCCTTCACCATCCCCGCGCTGCCGCGCGGCGAGGCCGGGCAGGCGCACGTCGACCGCTATTACGAAAGCTTCGACGCCATCCGCGAAATGGGACTGGATGCGCTCATCATCACCGGTGCCAACGTCACCCATGCCGACCTTTCGCAGGAGCCGTTCTGGCAGCCGCTCATCGAAGTGATCGACTGGGCCTGGGGCAACGTTACCTCGACCTTGTGCTCATGCCTGGCCACGCACGCGGTGATGCAGTTCCGCCACGGCCAGAAGCGCGTCAAACAGCCGAAAAAGGTCTGGGGCGTGTTCGAGCACCGCGTCACCGAGCCACAGCACCCGCTGGTGGCGGACGTGAACACGCGCTTCAACGTGCCGCACTCGCGCTGGAACGACGTTTCCCGCGCCCAGTTCGAGGCGGCCGGCCTGCATGTGCTGGCGGAAAGCGAAACCGCCGGTGTGCATCTCGCGGTGTCGGCGGATGGCTTGCGCAATGTCTTTTTCCAGGGGCATCCAGAATACGACACGGTGTCGCTGCTCAAGGAATACAAGCGCGACGCACTGTTGAGCGCACAGGGCAAGCTGCCGCAGCGCCCGCCGTTCCCGGGAAACTACTTCAACGCATTTTCCCGCGCGGTGCTGGACGAGTACCAGGCCAGGCTGGCGGCGGGGCAAAAGCCCGAATTCCCCGAGGCCATGCTGTTGCCGCATCTCGACAACACCTGGCACGATACCGCCGAGGCCGTGGTCGGCAACTGGATCGGCTGCGTCTACCAGGTGACGCACAGCGAGCGCAAGCGTCCCTTCATGGACGGCGTCGATCCGGAAAACCCGCTGGGGATATACGCCAGATAATGGCCGAGACCGGTTTGCGTATCCGCCAGGAAGACGGGCGCACGGTGGCGCATGCCGAGGGCCCCTGGGTTCTGGCCAGGATCGGCAAACTGCCCGCGCTGCCCGCGATCGCCGCCGGTGCGGAGGTCGTGCTCGACGGTTCCGCCATCGAATCGCTCGATCCCAGCGGCGCCCATACGCTCATGAAGCGCCTGCGCGAAGCAGGCGCCGACCCCGGGCGGCTGCAAGTGCGCGGGCTGGCGGACAGGCTGCAGCAGGTGTGGACGCTGGTGGCGGAGCATCAGCCAGACAGCCAGCGGACGCCGGAGCCTCGGCGCGGCCTGCTTCGCCAGCTGGGCCTCGGCACGGTCATGCTGGGCCGGCACATGCAGGGCTTCACCAACTTCGTCGGCCGGCTGGCGGCTGAAGTCTACCGGCTTGTCAGGGGGCCCGGCGGTTTCCGTTACCGCGAATTCGTCGCCCAGATGGAGGCCGTGTTCGTCTACGCCATCCCGATTTCCCTGGCCATGATTTTCCTCATGGGCGTGGTGTTCGCCTATCTGATGGGCGTGCAGGCGCAGAAGTTCGGCGCCAACATCTATGTGGTCGACGGCGTGGCGGCGGCAGTGCTGCGCGAGTTGTCGCCGGTGATCGTCGCTATCCTCGTCGCCGGCCGTTCCGGCGCGGCCATCACCGCCCAGCTCGGCACCATGAAAGTGAACGAGGAAATCGACGCGCTCTCCGTGCTCGGGCTGTCGCCCTATGCCGTGCTGGTGCTGCCGCGCGTCCTCGCGCTGGTGCTCGCGCTGCCGCTGCTGGTCTTTCTCGGCGATGCCGCCGGCCTGCTCGGCGGCATGATGGTGGCGAAGGCGCAACTGGGCCTGGAATTCAGCCAGTACTGGGACCGCCTCGACAGCGTGCTGAAGATGTCGACCTTCCTGGTCGGCGTCGGCAAGGCGCCGGTATTCGCCGTCTTCATCGGACTGATTGCATGCAGGATGGGATTGTCGGTCGCGCGCGACGCGCGCAGCGTCGGCCTCAATACCACGTCCACCGTGGTGCAGAGCATCGTCGCCATCATCGTGCTCAATGCCATCTTTGCCATCATCTTCGTGGAGCTCGACATCTGATGGACGAGCCGGTCATTGAAGTCAGCGAGGTCGTCACCCGCCTGGGCGGCACGCTGATCCACAATGGCGTGAGCCTGGAAGTCGCGCGCGGTGAAGTCATCGCCCTGATCGGCGGCAGCGGCACCGGCAAGTCGGTGCTGCTGAAGGAAATCATCGGCCTGATCCGGCCGCAGGCGGGCAGCATCCGGCTGTTCGGCCAGGACGTCTGGAAGGCAAGCGAGACCGAGTTGATGGCGCTGCGCCGCCGCTTCGGCGTGCTGTTCCAGGACGGTGCGCTGTTTTCCTCGCTGACGGTGGAACAGAACGTGGCGGCGCCGCTGCGTGAGCACACCGACCTGCCGGTGCAGGAATGCCTCGAACTCGCGCGCCTCAAGATATCGCTGGCCGGGCTGCCGGCCTCGGCCTGCCGCAAGATGCCGAGCGAACTTTCGGGCGGCATGCGCAAGCGCGCGGCGCTGGCGCGCGCCCTCGCGCTCGACCCCGAGCTGCTGTTCCTGGACGAGCCCACCTCCGGCCTGGACCCGATATCCGCGCGCGCCTTCGACCGCCTCATCCGCCTGCTGTCGGACAGCCTCGGGCTCACGGTCTTTCTGGTTACCCACGACTTGGATACACTGCTCGTCATGGTCGACCGCATCATCGCCCTCTCCCAGGGCAAGGTGCTGGGGCAGGGTACGGTCGACGAGCTCAGGAAAATAAACGACAAATGGCTGCAGGACTATTTTTCCGCCCGTTATGAGGAGCGTGCCTGATGGAAGCTGATGCCCGCTACACCCTGGTGGGTGCGATCGTGCTCGTCGCGGGCGCCCTGCTGGTGCTGGCGCTGCTCTGGATCGCAGGCAAGGCGGACGACATCGATTACCGCCATTACACGGTGTATTTTCGCGGCCAGTCCATGGACGGGCTGGACGTGGACAGCGCCGTGAAAATGCGCGGCATCCGCGTCGGCATGGTGTCTGACTTCGATTTCGTGTCCAAGCCGGACGATGCGGTGAAGGTGCTGATCAGGGTGTCGGAACAGGCGCCGGTGCGCCAGGGCGCGGTGGCCTACGTCAAGCGCAATGTCGTCACCGGCCTCGCCACCATTGAAATCGCCAACCCGCCCGACCATGCGCCCTTCCTCACCGAGGTGCCGAAAGGCGAGGATTACCCGGTCATTGCCGAGGGCAGTTCCGAACTCGACAAGGTCGCCTCCGCGGTGTCGAAAATGGCCGAGAACGGCGCCCAGGTGCTGGACAAGATGAACGACCTGCTGTCCGACCAGAACCGCGCCAAGTTTGCTTCCACGCTCGCCAACCTGGAGCAGATCTCGGCGCACATGGTCAGCAGCAGGGAGTCGCTGGAGGCCGCGGTGCAGGGCATTCGCGATGCCTCCGACGAATTCCGCTTCGCTGGCGCCAGCATTACCCAGGCGGCCACGCGTGCGGAAGGCAGCATCGTCGACGTCGGGCAGAACGCGCAACTGGCGCTGAAAGAGGCCGCACAGGCGCTGGAAAGCATGCAGCGGGAGGCGCTGCTCATTTCCGAGAAGCTGCAGGCACTGTCCGATACCGGCATGCTTGAGCTCGGCGCCATGAGCCGGGACATGCGCACCGCAGCCGACGCTGTCACGGTGGCCGGCCAGAAGCTGTCCAATCCCAAGGCGCTGCTGCTCGGGCCCGGCAAGCAGCAGCCCGGACCGGGGGAAAGATGAGCTTGCTGCCAAGAAATTTCCTGTTGCTTCCACTCGCACTGCTCCTGGCGGGCTGCGTCAATTTCGGACTGGCCGGCGAGGACGATCCGCGCGCCCTGGCCTACTACGTGCTGGAGGACGCGGGGCGCTCGGCGCCGCCGGCATCGCCCGCCCCGCGCACCCTGCTGCTGGCGGATACCACGGCCGGTGCCTTCTACGACAGCGACGGCATGGCGTTCAGCGGCAGCCCGGGTACGCGCGGCTATTACCAGTACGCACGCTGGAGCGAGCGCCCCGGCAAGCGCTTCACCGACCTGCTGCTGATGCGCCTCGAGCGCGAGAAGGTGTTTGCCGCCGTGGCGCAAAGCGGCAGCAGCGTGCGCAGCGACCTGCTGCTGCTGACCGACATCGTCGAGTTCTACCACGATGCCGCACAGTCGCCGGGCACGGTGAGGATGGAGTTGCGCGCCGAGGTGGTCGACCTGAAAACCCGCAAGCTGCTGGACAGGAAAACCTTCGTGCAATCCATCGACGTGTCCACTTATGACGCGGCGGGCGCGCACAAGGCTTTCAACGAAGCCGCCACGCGCACGCTCGGCGAAGTCGCCGACTGGCTGAAAGAACTGGCAAGCCGCGCCTGATTGGCTATATTTGCGTAAGCATAAAGAGGAGGAGACAACATGATTCGCTGGTTAGCATTGATGCCCGTGCTGTTTGTGCCCGCCGCCCAGGCGGAACAGGCCCAGAAGTTCGGCGACGTCGAGATCCACTACAACGCCATGCTGTCCACCGACCTGCTGCCGGACGTGGCCAAGAACTACAAGATCGACCGCAGCCCGACGCGCGGCATCGTGACTGTTTCCGTGCTGAAGAAGAATGCCATGGGCGTGGCGCAGCCGATACCGGCCAGGCTCACCGCCTACATGGTCAATCTGAGCAACCAGCTTGGCGACATCAGCCTGCGCGAAATCAAGGAAGGCAGCGCCATCTATTACCTGGGCGAATTCCGCGTCGTGCCGCCCAATACCCTGAAGTTCACCGTCATCGTCGAAGCCAACGGCGAGCCGAAGCGCGAAGTGACGTTCAGCCAGAAGTTCTACAAGTAGGCTGCTCAGGCCGCCAGCCTGAGCAGCCCCCAGACGCCGAAGCCGGCCACCATCAGTCCGGCGGTCTTGCGCACCGCGGGGCGCTGCATGAAGGGTTGCAGCCGCTGGGCGAAAAAGGCCATGCCCAGCAGGTTGGGCAGCGTGCCGAGGCCGAAGGCCAGCATCAGCGCGGCGCCGGAAGTCGCGCTGCTGGCCGCCAGCGCCGCCACCAGCACCGAGTACACCAGGCCGCAGGGCAGCCAGCCCCAGACCATGCCGGCGAGCAGGGCGCCGAGCAGGTTCCTCACCGGCAGCAGCTTGCGGAACATGGGCTGCACGCGCGACCACAGCAGTCCGCCGGCTTTTTCGAACACCAGCACCCACTGGCTCCAGCCGGCGAGATACAGCCCCAGCAGGATCATCACGCCTTGCGCCAGCACGTAGAGGGCGGTTTGCAGCGGGCGGATTTCAAGCAGGTTGAGCGAGGCGCCCAGGGCGCCGGCCAGCGCGCCGAACAGGGTGTAGGACAATACGCGGCCGATGTTGTAGCCCAGGTGTAGTCGGAATGGCGGTTTCCTGCCGTCGGCGCGAAACGAAAACGCTGCGACGATGCCGCCGCACATGCCCACGCAATGCACGCCGCCGAAGAGGCCGACGAGCAGGGCGGAAAGAAGCGAGAACTCGATCATAGGGAGATGATGTTAACAGGGAGGTTCAGAGAGGAAGGGGGGTATATTGTTTTCCTCCCTTACCTCCCATTCCTCCCTGTGAAAGCAGTTTTCTTGTCCGCCAGCCACACCAGAACCAGCACGGGCACGCCGATCATCGCCGTGCCCGTGAAGAAATTCGCCCAGCCCCAGGCGTCGACGAACTCGCCCGAGAAGCCGGCGATGAACTTCGGCAGCAGCAGCATCACCGAGGTGAACAGGGCGTACTGCGTGGCCGAGTAGGCCTGGTTGGTGAGGCCGGAGAGATAGGCGACGAAGGCGCTGGAGGCGATGCCGGCGGACAGGTTGTCGGCGGAAACGGTGAACACCAGCGCGCCGACGTCATGACCGACGCCAGCCAGCCAGACGAACAGCAGATTCGTCGCAGCCGAGAGCACCGCGCCCAGGAAAAGCGTGCGCATTACGCCGATGCGCAGGGTGAGCAGGCCGCCCAGGCCGGCGCCGGCGATGGTCATGATGACGCCATAGACCTTGGACACCGTGGCTACTTCGTCCTTGGTGAAGCCCATTTCCTGGTAGAAGGGGTTGCTCATCACCCCCATCACCACGTCGGAGATGCGGTACACCGCGATCAGCGCCAGGATCAGCAGCGCCTGCCACTTGAAGCGCGAAAAGAATTCCACGAAGGGCTGCACGAAGCTGCCGATGAGCCAGCGCAGGAAACCCTCCTCGGCAATGCGCGGCGGCATGACGGAATGTTCCGGCTCGCGGATGACGAGGGTGGTGAGCATGCCGATGCTCATCAAGAGCGCCATCACGGTGTAGGCCACTTTCCAGGGATGGAAGTCGTAAGTCGCCTCGGACGGGTCGAAGGCCGCCGCGATCCACAGCGCGCCGGCGCCGGCGGTGATCATGGCGATGCGGTAGCCGGCCTGGTAGGTAGCCGCCATCGCCCCCTGCTTCTCGGTTTCCACCGCCTCGATGCGGTAGGCGTCGAGGGCGATGTCCTGGGTGGCGGAGGCGAAGGCCACGGCCAGGGCGAAGAACACCATGTGCGTGAGGTTCAGCACCGGGTCGGTGTTGGCCATGCCCAGCAGCGCCAGCAGGATGCACAGTTGCGAAAGCAGCAGCCATGCGCGCCGCCGCCCGAACAGGCGCGTGAGCAGCGGCAGGTTGAGGCGGTCGACCAGCGGCGACCACAGGAACTTGAAGCCGTAGGCCAGCCCCACCCAGGACAGGTGGCCGATGGTGGCGCGCTCGATGCCTGCCTCCGACAGCCAGAACGACAAGGTGCCCAGCACCAGCAACAAAGGCAGCCCGGCGGAAAAGCCCAGAAACAGCATGCCGACCACGCGCGGGTGGGCGTAGACCCTGAGGGCGGCAAGCCAGGGGTGTGATGTCATGTTGAGACTGTTCATCGATTTGTCAGACGGTAACTCGCAGCAGATTGCGCGCAATCGTGTAGCAATGCAGGCTCGCAGGCATGAATTCGATTTCGGATTTCTCATCCTTGCCGATGCCGGCCATTGTCAGCGTGGTTACGAGAGGGCGCCGCGTCAATGCATGTTTTGAAGCGAATTCCCGTATACCGCGGAGTTCGCCCCAATCACTGTAGGGAGCGTCCGACCATTTAATTTCTACGGCAAAACGGGGTTTTTGTGTCCGTGTATCGAGCGACACGAGATCGACTTCCAGCTTGGATCGGCCGTGAGTCCATCGTGCATAGTGCAGGGACTGAATCATGCTCGTGCTGTGCAGCCACTGGCTCCATATTGCGGTTTCCGCGAGCGCTCCCATGGCTGGATCGTTGGGGCCTACATAGCCAAATAGCGCAGCGCGGATAGACGGATTGGTCAGATAAACCTTGAAAGTACGAACGCGCTGCATGCGACGAGCGCTGTCATCTACGCGATGGACTCGCTTGGTCAGGAATGCGGCTTCGAGATATTCCAGATATTCCTGCAGGCGTTGCTTGGATATACCCGTGTGTTTGGACAAGTCTTCAGGGCTTACCTCGTCCCCGGTGTTATATGCCAGCACATTGAAAAATCGGTTGAGTTCCTGGGTGTCGCCAATGCCATAGAGGCTAGGCAAATCCTTGAGCAGGACTTTGTCCACGATGTCCTGACGCAGGAATCTGGCCGGGTTTTCGCGTACGGCAGGGTTCATTACCGCTTCGGGGAAGCCACCGAAATTCAGGTAATTCACGAACTCTGCATTGAGTGCGTCGATGCTACGTGCACGGTAGGTTGGCGCACGGCCGGGCTCGACCGGCTCATCGACGATCAAGGCTTCTTCCTGGCCGGCAAAGCTCAGATACTCGGCAAAGGTGAGGGGAGGCAGCATGAAATCGGTAAAGCGGCCCGCGCCAGACTCGCGGCTTTTCATGCGCAGCGCTGCTGCGGCCGAACCGCTGGCCACAAAGCGAATATGGCGGAACGTGTCTACCAGCGACTTGAGGTGTACCTCCCAGTCTTTTAAGTATTGGATTTCATCAAAGAAAATCCACAAGCGCTGTCCATCGCCATGATGGTGCAGTTCCATGAATGTCCGAACCAGGCTTTCCAGGGACCGGCCAGAGTAAAGTGGCGTATCGAGCGATACATACAAAATGGTGCTGCCTGCCACGCCCTCATCCAGCAAGGCCTGAACAGCGTGCGCCAGCATGACCGTCTTGCCGACGCGCCTGGGCCCGATCAGCACTACCGCACGCGGTACCTGTACAGCGCCAATTAGTTGCATGAAAGGCGTGAAATAAGCCCGGCGTGGCCAAGCCTTGCGCTCGCTGTCGATCGATCCGCCGGCTATCCACCAGGGATTATCGAGCGCCAGCCGCTTCTGCACATCTGCCAAGGGAATTTCAAATGGCTTTGCCATAAGTGTCGAATAATTAGCTTAATTTGTCAGAATAAGCATAATAAAAATTGCTTAATTCTACAACAGGGGATTATCTTTTAATAAACAATGGCTTATGTTATGTGTTTGGCGCGCGCAGCCCTCCGTTTGGGTGGGTTGGGGGCGGCTAGCAGCGAAGTCAGCGCCTGATAGCGCTCGAACAAAAAGGCCACGCGCTCGGCGTCGTTCCTGAAGCTCTTCTTGCCGTAGGCAGCGTCCACGGCGGCGTCGAGCCTCTGGTGGGCGCGCACCAGCGCGGGCGGCATGGTCAGGGGATCGTAGAGGTCGGCGAGCGTGGCGTCGGGGAACTGGGTGCGAGCGTTGAGCACGGCCTGCGCGGCGGCTTCGATGGCCTGCCGGGTCTTGTCGTCGGGGGCATCGGGCCAGGGGAAGTTGTTGTAGACGATGCCGGCAGAGTAGCGGTAATCACTTTTTATGCGACCAGCAACATAGCGTATCCAAGCATTGTGCATGGAAGAGGATAGGATGCCGAAATGATACGGGCTGGCATTCGGTATGCACATATTTGCATCACCGCAAATTACATCGGCTGTTAGGAACCCCATTGGCACAAATTGCCGGCGCTCGGAAGAATGGCGGGGGATCAGCACATAATTTCCTAACGGCTGTCTGATCTCTCCAAACAATGCAGCAGTAGCAGCCAGTTCTCTTGTGGCCTCACGATTGCTTGCGAGCCGAAGTGCTTTTACAGCAGCCACACGTTTTGACACCTCGGGCAGGCTGCGCAGCACGTTGGGCGGGCAATCTTCCAGCCAGAGGCACCAACGGGGCAGATTGTTGATGAACTCATCTGCACCCAGGAAAGGTCGAATCCAGGGAGCGGATTCAGGCTCAGCCAGCAGGAGCGCGGTTTTCTCATCATCGGACAACAGGAGATGTCCGCCGTCATTCGGCATGCTGCCGAATGAAATCGGTGGCACGGGGCAGATGGGCGTGCGGCGGTTTTCAAGCACTACATCCAGCGCGTCGACCAGATAGGGATTGACGTTGACCGCGCTTACCGCATGGGGCTCACCCTTGATGTTCTCGTACTCGAAGATGATTTTGTTTGGCACATCTTCCAGGCCGAAACCGATGATGACGCAGTGCACAGCGGCCTTGCCGCGCGCTTCGTTGCTCCACTGGAAGGTGCGGTGGGCGAAGTGGATGTGGATGCCTTGCGCCAGCAGCCAACCCCACAGCACGCCGACCTGCTCGCCCTGGGTGATGGAGTTGGTGGAGACGAAGGCGCAGCGTGTGGGTTGCCCGGCAATGTAACGTGCGGCTTTCACGTACCAGGCTGCGACGAAGTCCAGCACGCCAGCCCCTTTGATGTCCTGCATCACAGCCTCCATGTTCGATTTCTGTTCGGTGTTCTGGTGCTGTTTGCCGATAAACGGCGGATTGCCAAACACATAACTCGCCCGCTCCGCTAGCAGCACATCGTTCCAGTCCAACGTGAGCGCGTTGCCGTGCACGATGTGCGGGCTGGTCTTGAGCGGGATGCGGGCGAAGTACAGGCCGAATTCTTCCGACACGCGCACGTTCATCTGGTGGTCCACCAGCCACAGCGCGACCTGGGCGATCTGCGAGGGGAATTCCTCGATTTCGATGCCGTGGAACTGGTCCACGTCCACGGCGATCATCTGGTGCACGTCCAGCACTTTCTGGCCGCTGGTGTGGGCGGCGCGCAGCACTTCCAGTTCCAGCAGCCTCAGCTCGCGGTAGGCGACGACGAGGATGTTGCCGCAGCCGCAGGCGGGGTCGAAGAAGGTGAGCGCGCGCAGCTTCTTGTGGAAGTCGAACAGTTTGTTGCGGTTGTTGCGGATTTTTCCGAACTCGGCCCACAGCGCATCCAGGAACAGCGGCTTGATGAGCTTGAGAATGTTTTCTTCGCTGGTGTAAGTGCGCGCCGAGGTTGCGTCGCGCCTTGTCGTCCATGATCGACTGGAACAGGGCGCCGAAGATGGCGGGCGAGATCGCGCTCCAGTCCAGCGCGCAGGCGTCGAGCAGCGCCTCGCGCATGGCCGAGTCGAAGTCGGCGATGGCGATGTTTTCCTCGAACAGCCTGCCGTTGATGTAGGGAAAGGCAGCAAGCTGCTCGTCGAGGTTGTTACTGCGCGCGGTTTCCGGGGTGTTGAGCACCTGGAACAGCCGGGCCAGCAGGGGACCGAGGTCGGCACCGTCCTCGCCGGTGCGCTCCTCGACCCAGGTGCGCAGGGCCTGCGCGGGCTGGAAGATGCCGGTGTCGTCTGCGAACAGGCAGAACAGCAGTCGCACCAGCAGCACTTCGAGGTCGTGCCCGCCGTAGCCGCTTTTCTTGAGCGCATCGTGCAGCCGGCCCATGCGCTCGGCGGCCTGGATGTTGACCGGGTTCTGCGGCTTGATTTCCTGCGTTTCGTAGCCGGCGATGAAGCCGAAGTGGCGCACGTGCCTGTGCAGGTCCTTGAGCGCGAATTCGTGCGTGGTCCCGGTTGTCAGGTCGTGCAGGCGGAAGGTGACGAAGTCGCAGACGACGATGTGGCGCGGCAGGTCGCGTTCCTTGATGCCGGGGAAATAGTCCAGCGCCTGGGCAAAGGCGCGGTCGAGGCTCTTGCCGCGCGACTTCTGCTCCACCAGCAGCACGCCGGGCCAGAACAGGTCGACGAACCCCTGTCCGCCGCCGTACTTCTTGACCGCGTGCTCGAAGGTGGCGACGCGCTTGTCGGTGATGCCGAAGATTTCGAAGAAGGCGATCCAGAACGGCTTGGCCTGGCTCGCTTCGTCGGCGGCGTCGGCCCATTCGCGCGAAAAGGCCATCGCGCGGGACTTGATCTCGTTCCAGGACAGCGGCATGCGTCTCCCTTGGGTTGTTATGGCCCTGATGCTGTTACGGTACGGCGTAATCGTAATCGACGATCAATGGTGCATGGTCGCTAAAGCGCTGGTCCTTGTAAACCCGGGCGGCGGTTGCCTTGGCGGCGATGCCCGGCGTGGCGATCTGGTAGTCGATGCGCCAGCCCACGTTCCTGGCCCAGGCCTGGCCGCGGTTGCTCCACCAGGTGTAGGCTTCGCCGGTGTGTTCGGGATAGAGCTTGCGGTAGACGTCGACCCAGCCGAGCTCGTCGAACAGCCGCGTCATCCAGGCGCGCTCCTCGGGCAGGAAGCCGGAGTTCTTCTGGTTGGATTTCCAGTTCTTGAGGTCGACCTCGCGGTGGGCGATGTTCCAGTCGCCGCAGATGACGATTTCGCGCCCGGATTTCATCAGCCTTTCCAGGTGCGGGAAGAACACGTCCATGAAGCGGAACTTGGCCTGCTGGCGCTCCTCCGAACTGGAGCCGGAGGGTTGGTACAGCGAGATTACGGCCAGATTGCCACCCGGGCTATCGTAGCCGGCCTCGATGTAGCGGCCCTCGGCGTCGAACTCGGGCACGCCGAGGCCCTCGACGACGGTTTGCGCCGGCCTGCGCGTGTAGAGGCCGACGCCGCTGTAGCCCTTCTTCTCGGCGTAGTGGAAATGGCCGGTGAGGCCGTCGCAGGCGCGGAATTCGGGACGCATGTCGGCGCCCTGCGCCTTCAGTTCCTGCACGCACACCACGTCGGCCTGCTGCCCGGGCAGCCAGTCGAAAAAGCCTTTTGTCGCGGCGGAGCGGATGCCGTTGAGGTTGGCCGATATAATTCGCATAAAGATTGATTCAACCGTTCAAGAAGCGCACGAAAATGTCCGATTACAAAACCGGGTTTCTGAAGTTTGCCATCGAATCGCAGGTGCTGTGTTTTGGCGAGTTCAAGACCAAGGCGGGGCGGCTGTCCCCTTATTTTTTCAATGCCGGGCTGTTCAATGACGGTGACAAGCTCAGGAAACTGGGCGAATTCTACGCCAAAGCCATTGTCGATTCCGGCATCGAGTTCGACGTGCTGTTCGGCCCCGCCTACAAGGGCATCCCGCTCGCCGCCAGCATCGCCATTGCGCTGTCCGCCATGGGCCGCAACGTGCCCTTCGCCTTCAACCGCAAGGAAGCCAAGGACCACGGCGAAGGCGGCACAGTGGTAGGGGCGGCGCTCAAGGGCCGCGTGCTGATCGTGGATGATGTCATCTCCGCTGGCACTTCGGTGCGCGAGTCGGTGGAGCTGATCCGCGCGCATCACGCAACACCGGCAGGCGTGGTGATTGCGCTGGACCGTATGGAGAAAGGCACCGGCGAGAAATCCGCGGTGCAGGAAGTGCGCGAGCAGTACGGCATGCCGGTGGCGGCAGTGGTTACGCTGGAAGACCTGATCGCCTATCTGAAGTCTGATCCTTCCTGGGAGGAGCGCCTGAATGCAGTATCGAAATACCGGCAGCAGTATGGCGTATAGCCTGGTCCTCGCGCTGTTCCTGGTCCTGGCCGCACAGCCGGCGCAGGCCAAGATGTACAAGTGGGTCGACGCCCAGGGCAATGTGCACTACACCGACACGCCGCCGCCCGAGTCCGCCGGTCAGGGAAACTCCGAAGTAAAGAAATCCGGCACGGTCGTGAAGAGAACCGAATCGACCGAGGAAAGAGAAAAACGGCTCGCCGCCGAGGCTGCCGAGAAGGAGCGCAAGAAAGCCGCGGCCGAGCAGGCGCGCAAGGACCGTGCGCTGCTCGCCACCTACACCAGCGAGCGGGAGATCGACCTCGCGCGCGACCGCGCCCTGGAACACCACAACCTGATCATCAAGAGCGCGGAAGCCAGGCTCAAGCAGCTGGAGCCCGGATCGAAGGAACTGGAAAACAAGGTCAAGGCCGCTACCAAGGGCGGCAAGCCTGCGCCTCAGCACTTGCAGGAACAGTACGATGCCAAGCGCGCCGAGGTCGAGGAAGCGCAACGCATCATAAAAACCAACCAGGAAGCCAAGATCAAGGTGCGCGAGCGCTACGAGGCGGAGAAGCTGCGTTTCCGCGAACTGACGGCTGCCCGCTAGCGCAATCCGCCCGGTGCGAGCGTTCCGAACGCTCACGCCGGATCATCGATGAAAAGGAATCCGGATTCCATGTCCACAACAACCGCCGAACCCCACGAGCTTTGCCTGGGCTGCGTGTATTACCCGCCGAACCTGCCGCCTCAGGCCTATGCCCCGGAAGACTGGAACATGCTGCAGGCGCAGCAATGCTCGTTCGAGTATGTGCCCGGCGATGCCGACTGCCTGGCCAACCGCAAAACAAGCTGCAGCCTGGTCGACCTGAACCGGCTGGTCGGCCGCAGCTAGCGACAGAATCCGGAAAGCGGATGGCTTCACCGGCTTCGGGCTGCCAAACCCACCAAAAGCTGTCGTGGCGGTCACTGTTTTCAGCTGCCGGCTTTGTACGATCGGCCGGTTGCATGGCCCGCAGCCGCTGGCTTTGAAGCCGACCGCTTCAAATCTCTCGTTCAAGGTCTAGAATCGAAGCATTCCCGTTTCTGCCCGGTCGGGTGAAATCATGAATCCGCTTTCGCAACTGCCTGCCGTCGACCGCCTGCTTGCCGAACCTGCGGTCGCTTCCCTGGTCGATATCCATGGCCGCAGCATCGTCACCCGGCTGGTTCGCAATGCGCTGGCCGAGGCACGCGAGGCGATCCGCGCCGGCGCGCCGTTGCCCGACAGCGCGAGCCTGATCGCAAAAATAGATAAAAACGCGAAGGCGCAGGCCATGCCCAGGCTGCGCCCGGTCTACAACCTCACCGGCACGGTGCTGCACACCAACCTCGGCCGCGCGCCCCTGCCCGAAGAAGCGATTCAGGCGCTGGTGACGGCGGCGCGCAGCCCCTGCGCGCTCGAATACGACATCGAATCCGGCGGGCGCGGCGACCGCGACGACATCGTCAACGAGTTGCTGTGCGAACTCACCGGCGCCGAGGCCGCCACGGTGGTCAACAACAATGCGGCTGCCGTTTTCCTGCTGCTCAACACCCTGGCGCAGAAAAAGGAAGTGATCGTCTCGCGCGGCGAACTGATCGAAATCGGCGGCGCCTTCCGCGTGCCCGACATCATGAAGCGTGCCGGTGCCAGGCTCGTCGAAGTCGGCACCACCAACCGCACGCATCTGAAAGACTTTGCCGAGGCCATCAGCCCGCGCAGTGCCATGCTGATGAAGGTGCATGCCAGCAATTATGCAATCCAGGGCTTCACCCACGCGGTGCCGGAAAGCGAGCTGGCGACACTGGCGCACGAGAATGGCCTGCCCTTCGTCGTCGATCTCGGCTCCGGCACGCTGGCCGACCTCGACGCCTACGGCCTGCCGCACGAACCGACGCCGCGCGAGAACATCGCCGCCGGCGCGGACCTGGTGACCTTCTCCGGAGACAAACTGCTGGGCGGCCCGCAGGCCGGCCTGCTGGTCGGGCGCAAGGACCTCGTCGCCAGGATCAAGAAGAACCCGCTCAAGCGTGCGCTGCGCGTGGGCAAGATCACGCTCGCCGCGCTGGAAGCCGTGCTGCGCCTCTACCGCGACCCCGACCGCCTGCACGAACGCCTGACCGCGCTCGTGCAATTGACGCGCCCGCAGACAGAAATCCACGCGGCGGCCGACCGCCTGCTGCCGGCCCTGCAAGCCGCGCTGGCATCAAGGCCTGTGACGGTCGAGATCGTTCCGCTCAAGTCGCAGATCGGCTCGGGCTCGCTGCCGGTCGACCGCCTGCCCTCGGCCGGCTTCGCCGTCCGCCCGCAGGGCAAAAAAGGCGGCGTGCTCAATCGCATCGAGGCCGCGCTGCGCGGCCTCGATCGACCGGTCATCGGCCGCATCGAAGACGGCGCGTTGCTGCTGGACCTGCGCTGTCTTGCGCCTGCCGAGGAAACGGCATTCGCTGCCAACCTGGCCGGACTCTCATGCTCGTAGGCACTGCCGGCCACATCGACCACGGCAAGACCATGCTGGTGAAGGCGCTCACCGGTGTGGATGCCGACCGCCTGCCCGAGGAGAAGGCGCGCGGCATCACGCTCGACCTCGGCTATGCCTATGCGCCGCTGGCGGACGGTTCCATGCTCGGCTTCGTCGACATGCCGGGGCACGAAAAGCTCGTCCACAACATGCTCGCCGGCGCGACCGGCATCGACTTCGTGCTGCTGGTGATCGCCGCCGACGACGGCCCGATGCCGCAGACGCGCGAACATCTCGAACTCCTCGATCTGCTGGGCTTGAGCCGCGGCGCGGTCGCGCTCGCCAAGACCGATGCCGTCTCGCCGCAGCGGCTCGACGAGGCAAGGCAGGAGGTGGCGGCGCTCGTCGCCGGCACCGGGCTTGCCGGCAGTCCGTTGTTTCCGGTATCCGGACGTACGGGCGAGGGCGTGGCCGCGCTGCGCGCGCATCTGGAAACGGCCGCAGCCGCCATGCCTGCGCGCCCGGCAGGCGGCCGTTTCCGGCTGGCCGTCGACCGCTGCTTCTCGCTCGCCGGCATCGGCACGGTGGTGACCGGTACGGCTCATTCGGGCAGGATTGCCGTCGGCGAGACGGTCACGGTTTCGCCGCCCGGGCTCAAGGCCCGCGTGCGCAGCATGCATGTGCAGGACCAACCAGCGGAAAGCGGGCAGGTCGGCGAGCGTTGCGCGCTCGCGCTCACCGGCGATTTCGAGAAGAAGGACGTCGCGCGCGGCATGTGGGTGGTCGCCCCGGCGCTGGCCGCGTCGCTGACGCGCTTCCATGGCGAGGTGCGCGTGCCTGCCGGCCAGAAGCCGCTGGCGCACATGCAAAGCGTGCACGTGCACCTCGGCACCGAGGACATCATCGGTCGCGTCGCCTTGCTCGATTGCAAGGAAGCGCGTCCCGGCGAACAGGCACTGGCCGAGATACTGCTTGATCGCGAGACCCTGGCGCTGCGTGGCGACCGCTTCATCCTGCGCGATGCCGGAGCGCAGCGTACCGTGGCCGGCGGGCGCGTGCTCGACATCTTCCCGCCCACGCGGCACAAGCGCGCGCCGCAACGCCTGGCTCTGCTCGATGCGATGCGCGCCGACGACCCGGCCGTTGCCCTGGCGGCCATGGCCGAGCAGGCCGCAGCCGGCGTCGACCTCGATCGCTTTGCCGTGAACTGGAATCTCGCACAAGCCGATGCCGAAGTTCTCTGGCAGCGCGCCGACCTGCGCGTGATTGGCGACGGCGGCGCATCGCTTGGCTTTACGCAAGCAGCCTGGGACGGGCTCAAGACGAAGCTGCTCGATGCGCTCGCGCGCGAGCACGAGCGCGCGCCCGACATGATCGGCGTCGAGCGCGAGCGCCTGCGCCGCATGGGCGCGGCCAAGCTGTCCCGCGCCGCCTTCGATGCGGCCAGCGCGGAACTGCTGGCCGCCGGCCAGGTCGCGCAGACCCGCGCCTGGCTGCACCTGCCCGAACATCGCGCCAGCGTTTCCGACGCGGATCGTGCACTTTTTGCCGTGCTGAAGCCGCTGCTCGATGCGGTGCCGTTCAATCCGCCGAGAGTGCGCGACGTGGCCAACGCAAGCGGCATGCCGGAGAGCACGGTGCGCCAGTTGTTCAAGCGCATCGCCCGCGCCGGCGAGCTTTTCCCGGTCGCCCATGACCACTATTTCACTGCTGCTGCCGTGGCCGAGCTCGCCGCCATCGTGCGCAGGCTCAACGAGGACGCAGGCAGCGCGCGCATCGCCAGCCTGCGCGACATCATTTACGGCGATGGCGGCGGCGGGCGCAAGGTGGCGACGCAGATTCTCGAGTTCTTCGATCGCGTCGGCTACACTCGACGCGTGCGCGACGAACACGTGTTGCGCCACGAGGGTGCAGCGCCCGATTGGACAACATCATGAAATACGGAAGAGATCGTTCCCCGGTGGGGCGCCCGGTCTTCAAAACCGGGAGGGGCCGCCATGCGGTCCCTGGTAGGTTCGACTCCTGCTCTCTTCCGCCAGTTTTGGTCCACCGCTCAGGGGGATGATTCGCGGCAGGCATCTTCCTCCGGCGTCAGCGCCCGCACCGGCACGCGCCAGAGGAACAGGGCGAGGACGAGGCCGAGAGCGGCGAGGCCAAGGCGCACGGGGAGGGAATCGACCGCGTAGATCGACGCGCTGAAGGAAATCACCAGCAGGGTGAAGGCCCAGGGCTTGATGCCCGGCGGCATGCTGCGGTGTTCTTCCCAGTCCTGGATGATGGGGCCGAAGATTTTATGATGCAGCAGATAGTGGTGCAGGCGCGCGGAGCCGCGGGCGAAGAAGGCCGCGGCCAGCAGCACCAGGGGCGTGGTGGGGAGGATGGGCAGGAAGATGCCCAGCACCGCCAGAGCCAGCGTTGCCAGCCCCAGCCCGATGAACAGCCGGCGCACCCAGGGGGATGGGTGGGGGCGCGCCATGGCCTCAGCCGGCCAGCTTCCGTTTCAGGATTTCGTTGACCTGCGCCGGATTGGCCTTGCCCTTGGTCGCTTTCATCACCTGGCCAACGAGGGCGTTGAAGGCCTTGTCCTTGCCGGCGCGGAATTCCTCCACCGACTTCTGGTTCGCCGCCAGCACGTCGTCGACGATTCTCTCGATCTCGCCCGTGTCCGACATCTGCTTCAGCCCCCTGGCCTCGATGATGGCGTCGGCCTCGCCTTCGCCAGCCCACATGGCGGCGAACACTTCCTTGGCCAGCTTGTTCGAGAGCGTGTTGTCGGCGATGCGCTTCAGCAGCCCGGCCAGGGCTGCCGGCGAAATCGGCGACTGGGTGAAATCGAGCTCGGCCTTGTTGAGCGATGAGGCAAGTTCGCCGTTCATCCAGTTGGCGGCGAGCTTGGCGCCGGCAGCATCCGCGCCCAGCGCCTTCAATGCGGCCTCGAAATAATTCGCCTGCGCCAGGGATTGCGTGAGCAGACCGGCGTCGTAGGCGGACAGGCCATAGTCCTGCTGGTAGCGCGCTTCTTTCTGCTGCGGCAGTTCCGGCAGTTCTGCACGCATCTCTTCGATCAGCGCCTCGTCGAGCTTTACCGGCAGCAGGTCGGGGTCGGGGAAGTAGCGGTAGTCGTGGGCTTCTTCCTTGCTGCGCATCATGCGCGTTTCGCCGGTGTCCGGGTCGAACAGCACGGTGGCCTGCTGGATCTTGTGGCCGTCCTCGATTTGCTCGATCTGCCAGCGCACCTCGAAGTCGATGGCCTGCTCGAGAAAGCGGAAGGAGTTGAGGTTCTTGATCTCGCGCCGCGTGCCGAACTCGGCCTGGCCGAGCGGGCGCACCGAGACGTTGGCGTCGACGCGGAAGCTGCCTTCCTGCATGTTGCCGTCGCAGATGCCGATCCAGGTGACCAGGTTGTGCAGCGCCTTGGCGTAGGCCACGGCCTCCCTGGCCGAACGCATGTCCGGTTCGGACACGATTTCCAGCAGCGGCGTGCCGGCGCGGTTGAGATCGATGCCGGTCATGCCGTGGAAGTCTTCGTGCAGCGACTTGCCGGCGTCTTCTTCCAGGTGGGCGCGGGTGATGCGGATGGTTTTCTCTTCGCCGTCGACGTGGATCTTCAGCGCGCCGTGCTCGACGATGGGCTTGGCCAGCTGGCTGATCTGGTAGCCCTTGGGCAGGTCGGGATAGAAGTAGTTCTTGCGGTCGAACACGTTGACGCGGTTGACGGTCGCGCCGATGGCAAGGCCGAACTTGATGCCGCGTTCGATGGCGCCCTTGTTCAGCACCGGCAGCACGCCGGGCAGGGCGATGTCTACCGCCGAGGCCTGGGTGTTGGGCGCGGCGCCGAAGGCGGTGCTGCTGCCGGAAAAGATTTTCGATTGCGTGGTGAGCTGGGTGTGCACTTCCAGCCCGATGACGGTTTCCCACTTCATTTCAGTGCCTCCGGCGCTTCCACGACCAATGCCTCCGGCATTCTCGTGTGCCAGTCGGTGTTGAGTTGATACTGGTGCGCGACGTTCAGGAGCTTCGCCTCGGCGAACAGGTCGCCGATCAATTGCAGGCCGATGGGACGGCCGTTGCCGGAGAAACCGCAGGGGACGGACATGCCCGGCAGGCCGGCAAGGTTGACGGCGATGGTGTAGATGTCGGAGAGATACATGGCCACCGGGTCGGCCGCCTTCTCGCCGAAGTCGAAGGCCGGCGTCGGCGCGGTGGGACCGAGGATGACGTCGCACTGCTTGAAGGCAGCGGCGAAGTCGGCCGCGATCAGACGGCGGATGCGCTGCGCCTGCAGGTAGTAGGCGTCGTAGTAGCCGTGGCTCAGGACGTAGGCGCCGATCATGATGCGGCGCTTGACCTCGGCGCCGAAACCCTCGGCGCGGGTCTTCTCGTACATGTCGAGCAGGTCCTTGTAGTCGCTGGTGCGGTGGCCGTAGCGCACGCCGTCGAAACGCGAGAGGTTCGACGAGGCTTCCGCCGGGGCCAGCACGTAGTAAACCGGCACCGACAGGCCCATGTTCGGCAGCGACACTTCGACCGTCTCTGCGCCGAGCTTCCGGTATTCGGCAATCGCCGCCTCGACCGCCTGCGCGACTTCGGCGGACAGACCCTCGGCAAAGAATTCCCTGGGCAGGCCGATTTTCAGCCCGGCCAGCGGCTGGTCGAGATCGCGGCTGTAGTCCTCGGTTTCGCGTTGCAGGCTGGTGGAGTCGCGCTCGTCGTAGCCGGCCATGACGTTCAGCAGCAGCGCGCAGTCCTCGGCCGAGGGCGCCATGGGGCCGGCCTGATCGAGGCTGGAGGCGAAGGCGATCATGCCGTAGCGCGAGCACACGCCGTAGGTGGGCTTGAGTCCGGAAATGCCGCATAGTGCGGCGGGCTGGCGGATGGAGCCGCCAGTGTCGGTGCCGGTGGCGGCCGGCGCCATGCGCGCGGCGACCGCCGCGGCCGAACCGCCGGAGGAACCGCCGGGCACGGCGGTCTCGCTCCAGGGATTCTTCACCGGGCCGAAGAAACTGGTCTCGTTGGACGAACCCATGGCGAACTCGTCCATGTTGGTCTTGCCCAGGCTTACCGTGCCGGCCGCCTTGAACCTGGCGATCACGGTGGCGTCGTAGGGCGCGGTGAAATTGGCCAGCATTTTCGAGGCGCAGGTGGTGCGCCAGCCGTCGGCGCAGAAAATATCCTTGTGCGCCACGGGCACGCCGAGCAAGGGCGCGGATTCGCCGGCGGCGAGGCGTGCATCGGCGGTTCGGGCTTCGGCCAGGGTCCTGTCGCGGTCGATGGTGATGAAGGCGTTCAGCCGCGGATTGAGTTGCTCGATGCGGTCGAGGAAGAGGGTGGCCAGCTCCGTGCTGGAAATCCGTTTCGCGGCGAGCAGCGCGGCAAGCTGTTTCAGGGAACTGTTGATCATCTTGGGTCGGGGAGCGGGCGGTTCGGGCCGCCGGGCAGGATTACTCGATTACCTTGGGCACGAGGTAGAGCCCGTTTTCCACGGCGGGAGCGACGGCCTGGAACTTGTCGCGCTGGTCGGACTCGGATACCCGGTCCGCGCGCAGCCGCTGGAACACGTCTAGGGCATGGGCCATGGGCTCCACCCCTTTGGTGTCTACCGCCTGCATTTGCTCGATCAGGCCGAAAATGCTGTTCAGCTGACCGCGCGCGGCTTCCGCCTCGGCCTCGGTCACGCGAATGCGGGCCAGCCGGGCGATATGCTGGATGTCTTGCTGGGAGAGGGCCATATGCCGGAAAAACCCTTGAAAAACAGGTTATGGGAAGGTTTGCTTGCGGTATTATAACAAGCTTGACTCGGCCTTCTTCTGGACCCTTCCTGGACCCGCCCGGCACTTCCCCGCCGGCCATTACTAGAGACACACATGTTCGGTTTTCTTACCCAATATTTTTCGACTGATCTTGCCATCGACCTGGGCACGGCCAACACCCTCATCTATGTCGGCGGCAAGGGGGTCATCCTGGACGAGCCTTCGGTAGTCGCGATCCGCACCGACCGGAACGCCGGCGGCAAGAAAACCATCCAGGCCGTCGGCCTGGAAGCCAAGCAGATGCTGGGGCGCACGCCCGGCTCGATGAATGCCATCCGCCCGATGAAGGACGGCGTGATCGCCGATTTCACCGTCACCGAGCAGATGCTTAAGTACTTCATCAAGAAGGTGCACGATTCCAAGATGTTCCAGCCCAGCCCGCGCATCATCATCTGCGTGCCTTACGGCTCGACCCAGGTCGAGCGCCGCGCCATCCGCGAATCCGCGCTGGGTGCCGGCGCGCGCCAGGTGTACCTGATCGAGGAGCCGATGGCGGCGGCGATCGGCGCCGGCCTGCCGGTGAGCGAGGCGACCGGCTCCATGGTGGTGGACATCGGCGGCGGCACCACCGAGGTGGGCGTGATTTCGCTGGGCGGCGTGGTCTACGCCAATTCGGTGCGAGTGGGCGGCGACAAGTTCGACGAGTCCATCGTCAACTACATCCGTCGCAACTACGGCATGCTGATCGGCGAAGCCACTGCTGAGCTGATCAAGAAGCAAATGGGCTCGGCCTTCCCCGGCGCCGAGGTGCGCGAAATGGAAGTCAAGGGCCGCAGCCTCGCCGAAGGCATCCCGCGCAGCTTCACCGTGTCCAGCAACGAAATCCTCGAAGCGCTCACCGACCCCCTCAATGCCATCGTCGCGGCGGTGAAGGGCGCGCTCGAACAGACCCCGCCCGAACTGGGCGCGGACATCGCCGAGAAGGGCATGGTGCTGACCGGCGGCGGCGCGCTGCTGCGCGACCTCGACCGCCTGCTCATGGAAGAAACCGGCCTGCCGGTGATTGTTGCCGATGACCCGCTGTCCTGCGTGGTACGCGGTTCCGGGCGGGCGCTGGAAGAGTTCGAAAAGCACGTTTCGGTTTTCACCAACGAATAAGTGAAGCGCGTAACGACAGGCGGCCATACCCATCGCATTCAAGGCGATCGCAACGGGAACTCTTCGCTTTTCATCGCAAGACTACAGGGGAAACACTAAGTGGCGACACCAGGCCAGCCCATGTTCACGCGGGCAGCGGGCCCGGCGGCGCGGCTGGCGATGTGGTCCGTGCTGGCGATCACCCTGGTCGTGCTCGACGCCCGCTTCAATGCCATGGGCTGGCTGCGCGCGGGCGTGGTGGCCGTGTTCTATCCGGCGCAGCTTGCCGTGCGCGCGCCTTTCGAACTGGCATCCGACGTCTCCGGTTTCCTCGTGCGCCACCGCACGCTGCAGAACGAGAACGAGGCGCTGCGCCAGGCTAACCAACGGGCCGATGCGCAACTGGCCGGCCTGAACGCGCTGCGTGCCGACAACGAGGAACTGCGCCGCCTGGTCGTGCTGCGGCAGATGAACGGTTTCGACTCGGTCGCGGCCGAGATCCTGAGCACGCCGCGCGACCCGTTTTCCCAGCGGGTGATTCTGGACAAGGGCGCCAATACCGGCATTCGCGCAGGCCAGCCGGTCGTCGACGGCATGGGCCTGGTCGGTCAGGTCACGCGCGCCTACGCCTTCAGCAGCGAGGTGACCCTGGTGACCGACCGCAGCCAGGCGGTGCCCGTGCAGATCCAGCGTACCGGTCAGCGCGTGCTGGTGTTCGGCGGCGGCAGCAGCATGGAGGTGCGCTACCTGCCGACGCACACCGACATCCGGCAGGGCGATATCCTGGTGACTTCCGGCATCGACCGCGTCTATCCGCCGGGCCTCGTCGTGGCCAGGGTGACCCGCGTGCAGCGCCCGAGCGAGGACCCCTATGCCCGCGTGAGCTGCCTGCCCATGGCCGGCGTAGACCGGAGCCGCGTGCTGATGGTGCTGGCTGCTCAGGAGGCCCCTGGAAAGCCATGAACTACGATCTGCAATCCTTCCCCAAAATCGATCCGCGCCA
The DNA here is from genome assembly GCA_008923285.1 of Betaproteobacteria bacterium SCN2. GTDB lineage: Bacteria > Pseudomonadota > Gammaproteobacteria > Burkholderiales > Thiobacillaceae > UBA6918. Next base: position 530,003 of record WBSG01000027.1, on the reverse strand, counting down.
GGAGTGGCGCGTGATCGGGCTGACCCTGCTGGCGGCATTCCTGCTGAAGCAGATTCCCTGGCATGGCTGGGCCCTGCTGTTCCGGCCCGACTTCGTCCTGATCGTGCTGCTGTTCTGGGCGCAGCGGCGCCAGGACGGCATCAGCTTCGGGCTCGCTTTTGCCCTCGGGCTGGTGACCGACGTGCAGGATGGCGTGGTGCTGGGCCAGCATGCGCTGGCCTATTGCGCCGGCGTTTTCCTGGTGCAGCATTTTCGCCGCCGGCTGTTCATGTTCACGCTCTGGCGCCAGGCCATGCAGATATTCCCCCTGCTGTTGCTGGCCGAGGTGGCCGCGCTGGTGGTCGGCTGGGTTTCCACGCGCACGCCGCAGCCCGGCTGGGTCCTCGCCACCTCCTTCACCGGCACCCTGCTGTGGCTGATCGTCGCCTACGCCGGAAAAATGCCGGCAGCCCGCACGGAGTAGGCCGCGGCCAATGCAGTCTCGCGTACTCAAGAACCTGGAACTCGAACTTGCGCACTACCGCAACCGCCTGATGGTCGGCGCAGGCTTCGTGCTGGTGCTGGCCCTGATCCTGGTGACGCGGCTGGTCTATCTGCAACTGGTCAAGCACGAGCACTACCAGAACCTTGCCGAAAACAACCGCATCACCCTGGTGCCGACGGTGCCCAACCGCGGCCTGATCTATGACCGCAACGGCAGCATCCTCGCCGAAAATTTCTCCGGCTATACCCTGGAAATCACGGTTGCCCGTGCCGGCGATCTCGACGCGCTGCTGAAGCAGCTGGGCGAACTCATTGAAATCACGCCCAAGCATCTGCGCCAGTTCAAGCGACTGCGCGAAGAGTCGCACGAATTCGAGACCGTGCCGCTGAAAAGCAAGCTGAGCGACGAGGAAGTGGCGGTCCTGGCGGCCAACCGCTATCGCCTGCCCGGCGTGGAAGTGAAGGCGCGGCTGTTCAGGAACTATCCGGCCGGCGAAGGCCTGTCGCACGTCATCGGCTACATCGGCCGCATCAACGACCGCGACCTGAAGAACCTCAGGGAAAGCGGCAAGACGCCCAACTACAAGGGCAGCACCCATATCGGCAAGGTCGGGCTGGAGCAGTACTACGAGGACATCCTGCACGGCAGGACCGGGTTCGAGCAGATGGAAACCGACTCGGGGGGGCGGGCGGTGCGCGTGCTTTCGCAGACGCCGCCGAGCGCCGGGCACGACCTCATCCTGCACCTGGACGTGGAATTGCAGCGCGTCGCCGAATACGCCTTCGGCGACTACCGCGGCGGGCTGGTGGCGATCGACCCCAATACCGGCGGCGTGCTGGCCATGGTGAGCAAGCCCGGCTTCGACCCCAACCTGTTCGTCGACGGCATCGACTCGACGACCTGGAAGGAACTCAACGAATCGATCGACACGCCCATGGTCAATCGTCCGCTGCGCGGCATCTATCCGCCTGGCTCGACCATCAAGCCCTTCCTCGCGCTCGGCGCGCTGGAACTCGGGCTGCGCAAGCCGTCCGACGCCATCGCCGATCCGGGCTACTTTTCGCTGCCCGGCAGCAGCCACCGCTATCGCGACTGGAAACGGGAGGGCCACGGCACGGTCGACCTGCACCGCTCCATCGTGCAGTCCTGCGATACCTATTACTATCGGCTGGCCGTCGACATGGGGGTCGAGCGCATGCATGATTTCCTCGCCCGGTTCGGCCTCGGCGCCAAAACCGGCGTGGACCTGCACAACGAATCTTCCGGCCTGCTGCCGTCCAAGGAATGGAAGCAGCGGCGCTGGAAACAGCCCTGGTACATGGGTGAAACCGTCATCGCCGGCATCGGCCAGGGCTATCACCTGACTACGCCCATGCAACTGGCGGCGGCGACCGCCATGCTGGCGAACGGCGGCACCTTCTACCGCCCGCGCCTGGTTAGGGCGGTGCGCAATGCCCAGACACGCGAAGAGCGCGTGATCCCGCCCGAGGTGGCGTGGACCGACCGTTTCGACCCCGGGCACATGGCGCATGTACGCCAGGCCATGGTCGACGTGCTGAAGCCCGGCGGCACGGCCGTGCTGGCCGGCGCCAACGCCCCCTACGACATCGCCGGCAAGACCGGCACCGCACAGGTGGTCGGCATCAAGCAGGGCGCGAAGTACGATGCCAGCAAGCTGGCCGAGCGCCATCGCGACCATGCCCTGTTCGTGGCCTTTGCCCCGGCGGAGGCGCCCAGGATCGCACTGGCGGTGCTGGTGGAAAATGGCGGCAGCGGCAGCGGCACGGCGGCGCCGGTCGCGCGCGCCGTATTCGATTACTATCTGCTCGGCAAGAAACCCGAGGGCGTGCCTGTCAGGGAGGGGTATGAATCAGCCGGCGATTAAGCGCGTGGTGGCCGGGGCTCTCCGCCACATGGACGGCATGCTGCTGGTGCTGCTGCTCGTCCTGCTGGCCGTCAGCGTGGCCGCGGTATTCAGCGCCTCGGGCCAGAGCGGCGCACGCCTCGCCGGCCACCTCACCAACATCGCCGTGGCCATGGCGATCCTCGTCGTGGTCGCCAACATTCCGCCCCACATCCTCGCCAAGCTGGGACCGCCGCTTTATGCGATCGGCCTGGTGCTGCTGGTCGCGGTCGCCCTGTTCGGCGAAATCCGCAACGGCTCGCGCCGCTGGCTGCCGCTCGGCGTCACCAGCATCCAGCCGTCCGAGCTGATGAAAATCGCCTTGCCGCTGATGCTGGCCTGGTATTTCCAGCAGCGCGAGGCGATCCTGCGGCTCAGGCATTTCGGCGTCGCCGCGGTGCTGATCGCGCTGCCCTTCCTGCTGATCCTGCGCCAGCCCGACCTCGGCACCGCACTGCTCATCGGCGCATCCGGCTTCTATGTGCTGTTCTTCGCCGGACTGTCGTGGAAAATCATCACCGGCCTCGGCGTCGCCGGCGCGCTGTCGCTGCCCGTCGCCTGGGGCCTGCTGCACGACTACCAGCGCCAGCGCGTGCTGACCCTGTTCGACCCCATGAGCGACCCGCTCGGCGACGGCTACCACATCATCCAGTCCACCATCGCGATCGGCTCCGGCGGCGCCTTCGGCAAGGGCTGGCTGTCGGGCACGCAGAACCAGCTCGACTTCGTGCCGGAGCGCACCACCGATTTCATCTTCGCCGTGTTCAGCGAGGAGTTCGGGCTGCTCGGCGTGATCCTGCTGCTGCTGCTCTATCTGGCCATTGCCGCGCGCGGCCTCAAGATCGCCGAACAGGCGCCGTCCATGTTCGCGCGGCTGATGGCGGCCACCATCAGTCTGAACTTTTTCACCTATATTTTCGTCAACATGGGCATGGTTTCCGGAATCCTGCCCGTAGTCGGCGTGCCGCTGCCGCTGATGAGCTACGGCGGCACCGCCATGGTGACATTGATGATCGGTTTCGGCATGCTCATGAGCATGGCCACGCACCGCAAGCTGCTCAAGACATGATGAAAAAACTGCTGACACTCCTGTTCGCAGCCGGCTGGCTGGCTGGCTGCTCCTCGGTGCCGAGCTCCAAATCCTCGGCCCCGCTGCCTCCGCAGACCCGCGCCGGCGGCTACTACCTCGACGACGGCCCCGAGGCCAATCCGCCGAAGAACCTCGACCAGGTGCCTGACGCGGTGCCGCGCGACGAACCGCTGCACAAGTTCGCCAACCGCCCCTACGAAGTCATGGGCAAGAATTACACGCCCATGCGCGAACGCGAGCCGCTGCGGCAGACCGGCGTGGCTTCCTGGTACGGCAAGCGCTACCACGGCAGGAAGACTTCCTCGGGCGAGGTCTACGACATGTACGGCATGACGGCTGCGCATCCCACGCTGCCCATCCCCAGCTATGTCAAGGTCACCTCGCTCGACAACGGCCGGTCCGTGATCGTGCGCGTCAATGACCGCGGCCCGTTCCACAGCGACAGGGTCATCGACCTGTCCTACACTGCCGCCTGGAAGCTGGGCCTGCTGGGCAAGGGCAGCGGCAGGGTGACGGTGGAGAGCGTGGGGCCGGATACCGAGGCGGTCACGCCGCTGGCTGCCAGCGCACCCTTGGAGGCGGTGCCCCTGGCGCCGCCGGAGCCGGCGCCGCGCAGCGAGCAAAGCCAGGCCGCAGCGCCGGCTGCCGGCATCTACGTGCAGCTCGGCGCCTTCGGCAGCCTGGAAAACGCCCGCAAGCTGCTGGCGCGTGCACGCGCAGCACTGGCGATTCCCGCCGAACGGGCGCAGATCGCGTTCGTCGGCAATCTGCACCGGGTCAAGCTCGGGCCTTTCGCCGATCATGGCGAGGCCAGCGGCTGGGTGGAAAGAAGCAGCGCGGCCCTGGGCGTTGCGGCAATTACGGTTACACGATGAAGATGAAGAAATTTTTGTATTCGCTGCTGTTCCTGTTCGTGATCTCGCCGGTGTGGGCTGTCGTCGGGCTGCCTGCCGATCCGCCCAGGATCGAAGCACGCGCCTGGATGCTGCTGGATGCGTCAAGCGGACAGGTCCTGGCGGCCCGCAACGAGGATCAGAAGCTCGCCCCGGCATCGCTGACCAAGATGATGACGGCCTATGTCGTGTTCGAGGCCATCAAGAGCGGCAAGCTGAAAAGCGGCCAGAACCTGAAGGTTTCCGAGCGCGCAGCCAGCGCCGCGGGCGCGCGAATGTTCGCCCGGGTCGGCCAGGAGATCAAGCTCGACGACCTCTTGATGGCGCTCATCGTGCAGTCTGGCAATGATGCTGCGCTGGTGCTGGCCGAGGGGGTGGCAGGCAGCGAAGAAGCCTTTGTCGGGATGATGAATGCCCAGGCCAAGAAGCTCGGCCTCGATTCCACCCGGTTTGCCAATGCCACCGGCCACTCGCAACCCGACCACTACAGCAGCGCGCGCGACATGACGCGCCTTGCCAACTGGATGATTCAGTCCTTTCCGCAGCAGTACAAACGCTATTACGCGCAGCGCGAGTTCACCTTCAACGGCGTTACCCAGCAGAACCGCAATCGGCTGCTGTGGCTCGACCCGCAGGTGGACGGCGTCAAGACCGGCTACACCTCTGCTGCCGGCTATTGCCTGGTAGCCAGTGCCGAGCGCGGCAAGCGCCGCCTCATCGCCACGGTGATGGGCGCGCGTTCCGAAGTCGACCGCGGCATGCATGCACAGAAGCTGCTCAACTACGGTTTTCTGGAAACCGAGTCGCTGCGCTATTACCGCGCCGGCCAGGCGGTGGCCAGGATTCCCGTATACAAGGGCAGTTCGCGCGAGCTGCCCATCGGCTTCCTCAAGGACTTCTCGCTGACCACGCAAAAAGGCGTGTCGAGCCGGATCAAGGCTCAGGTCATCACCGAGCAGCCCTACATCGCGCCGCTGAAAAAGGGCCAGGTCATGGGCACGCTGCGGCTCACCCTCGACGGCGAAACGCTCGGCCACTATCCGCTGGTGGCGCTGAACGACGTGCCCGTGGCCGGCTGGTTCGGCCGCTTCTGGGACGGCCTGCGGCTGCTCTGGAAATGAGCCAGCGCACGGTCTATCTCAATGGCGAGTGGCTGCCGCTGGGCGAAGCCAGGGTGCCGGTGCTCGATCGCGGCTTCATGCTGGGCGACGGCGTCTACGAGCTGATTCCGGTCTACCTGCGCAAGCCTTTTCGCCTCGACGAGCACTTGCGCCGCCTGCAGGCCAGCCTCGACGGCATCCGCCTTGCCAATCCGCTGTCCGATGCGCAGTGGCGCGAGGTGATCGAAACGGTGGTGGCCGGCCACGAGGCGGACGACCAGTCGGTGTACCTGCAGGTCACGCGCGGGGCGGCGCCGCGCGACCATGCCTTCCCGGCGAATGCGCAGCCCACGGTGCTGGTGATGAGCAGCCCGCTGTCCCGTCCCGATCCCGTCCAGTACGAGCATGGAGTCTGCGCGGTCTCCACCGAGGACATCCGCTGGCATCGCTGCGACCTCAAGACGCTCAACCTGCTGCCCAACGTGCTGGCCAGGCAGAAGGCGGTGGATGCCGGCTGCGTCGAGTGCGTCATGTTCCGCGACGGCGTGCTCTCCGAAGGCGCGGCATCGAACATTTTCGCGGTCAGGGACGGTCTCATCCTGGCGCCGGTCAAGGATCATCGCGTGCTGCCGGGCGTGACCTACGATGTCGTGCTGGAACTGGCCAGGGCGAACGGTCTGGCCTGCGCGGTGCGCGACATTGCCGAGGCTGAAGTGCGCAGCGCCGATGAACTGTGGCTTACCTCCTCCAGCCGCGAGGTGCAGGCCATCGTCGAACTCGACGGCCGGCCGGTCGGCAGCGGCAAGCCCGGCCCGGTCTACCGGCGCATGTATGCGCTGTACCAGGGCTTCAAGGCGAACATGGCATGAGCGAAACCGAATCCCTGCTCGAATTTCCCTGCGATTTCCCCATCAAGGTGATGGGCGCGGCGCGCGACGACTTTGCCCAGGCCGTGGCCGCCGTGGTGCGCGCGCATGCGCCGGATTTCGATGCCGCCACGCTGGAAATGCGCGCCTCGGGCAAGGGCAATTACCTCGCGGTGACCTGCACCGTGCGCGCCGTTTCGCGCGAGCAGCTGGACAACCTCTATCGCGACCTGTCTTCGCATCCCTACGTCAAGATCGTCTTGTAGTGGACATCACGGTCAAATACCTGGGGCGGGTGGAATACGAACCGACCTGGCGCGCCATGCAGGCATTCAGCGCCGCGCGCGACGATACGACGCCGGACGAGTTGTGGGTGCTGGAGCATCCGCCGGTGTTCACCCTCGGCCAGGCCGGCAAGCGCGAACATTTATTGCAGTCGACCGAGATCCCGCTGGTGCCGATCGACCGTGGCGGCCAGATTACCTACCACGGCCCCGGCCAGGTGGTGATCTATGTGCTGGTGGACCTGAAGCGCCGCGGCTACGGTGTGAAGGAGCTGGTCAGCCGCATGGAACAGGCGGTCATCGAACTGCTCGCGCAATCGGGCGTTGCCGCCGAGCGCAGGGCGGGCGCGCCCGGGGTATACGTGAATGGCGCAAAGATCGCCGCGCTTGGCCTGCGCATCAAGCAGGGCAGGAGCTATCACGGCCTCGCGCTCAACGTCGACATGGACCTCGCGCCCTTCGCCCTCATCAACCCCTGCGGCTATCCGGGCATGGCCGTGACGCAAGCGCGCACGCTCGGCATCGACGCCGGCGCCGAGGAACTCGGCGGCAGGCTGGCCGACATTCTTGCGCGGAAAATCCCGGCCTAGAGCCCGATCATTTCCGCGCCGGTCACCTTTTCCCTGACGCGCACGAGAATCCTGTGCGCCGTGCCGCAGTCGGGGTCGTAGGCGACGGTCATCAGGTGCGGGTCCCTGAGCGACACGCCCGCGCTCACCACGCAGGGCTGGCGGCGGACGAAATCCTCCAGCTCGCATTGCTCCTCGGGCGACAACTCCTCGTGGATGTGGACCAGGAAATCTGAAATATGCGGTTCCATGCGGGTCTCCTTGCAATGGCTGGCCCTTGCGGCCATGTTTTTTTTATAGCACCGGCGCAGGCCTGCTCGGGGTAAAATAACTATCTGATTTTCAAGCGGCATTTCTCATGGCCGACATCAAACTGCACAAGGGCGAGGCGAAGACCTCGCGCATTCCCATCAAGGTGGTTCCCCAGCCGCGGCTGAAAATGCCCAGCTGGATACGCGCCAAGTCGCCCAACAGCCCGGAAGTCCTGCGGCTGAAGGAAGTGCTGCGCGAGAAGAAGCTGCATACCGTGTGCGAGGAGGCGTCCTGCCCCAACCTCGGCGAATGCTTCGGCCACGGCACCGCCACCTTCATGATCCTCGGCGACCTGTGCACGCGCCGCTGTCCGTTCTGCGACGTCGGCCACGGCACGCCGCTGCCGCCCGATGCGGAGGAACCGCAGCACCTGGCCGAAACCATCGCCGCGATGAAGCTGAAGTACGTGGTCATCACCAGCGTGGACCGCGACGATCTTCGCGACGGCGGCGCGAAACATTTCGCCGACTGCATCCGCGCGGTGCGCGAACTGTCGCCGGCGACCAGGATCGAGATACTCACTCCCGATTTCCGCGGACGCCTGGAAACCGCGCTCGACGAGCTCGACAAGGGCCTGCCGGACGTGATGAACCACAATCTCGAAACCGTGCCGCGCTTGTACAAGGCGGCGCGTCCCGGCGCCGACTATGCGCATTCGCTCAAACTGCTGAAGGATTTCAAGGCGCGCCATCCGGATATCCCGACCAAGTCGGGACTGATGGTGGGCCTGGGCGAGACCGACGAGGAGATTCTCGAGGTCATGCGCGACCTGCGCGCGCACGACGTCGACATGCTCACCATCGGCCAGTACCTGCAGCCGTCCAGCGCGCATCTGCCTTTGCTGCGCTACGTCACGCCCGAGCAGTTCGAGGCCTTTGAGAAAGCCGCGCAGGAAATGGGCTTCAGGCAGGCCGCCTGCGGGCCCATGGTGCGTTCGAGCTACCACGCCGACCTGCAGGCGCGTGAACTGGTCAAGTAAGCTGACACAGGGCCGGCTGGCTCCGGCCGCCTCCGCATTCATCCTCGGCGGGCTGGCCGCGCTGGCCTTCGCGCCGGTCGGCTGGTTCCTGCTCATCTTCCTGAGCCTCGCCGGGCTGTTGCATCTCGTTGACCGGGCATCCCCACGCCGGGCATTCCTGCTCGGCTGGCTGTTCGGACTGGGCCTGTTCGGCGTCGGGGTGTCCTGGATCTACATCAGCCTGCACGTGTACGGCGGCATGCCAGCCTGGCTCGCCGGCTTCGCGGTGTTCCTGTTCTGCGGCATTTTCGCCCTGTTTCCGGCGCTGGCGTCCTGGGCGACGGCGCGCTATTCGGTGCCGGGGCGGCTTCGCCTGCTGCTGGTGTTTCCGCTCATGTGGACCGGCGTGGAATGGGTGCGCGGCTGGCTCTTCACCGGCTTTCCCTGGCTTGCCGCCGGCTACGCCCAGGTGCCCGAGGGACCGCTGGCGGGCTTCGCGCCCATCGTCGGCGTGTATGGCGTGTCATGGCTGAGCGCATTCTGTGCCGGCGCCCTGGTCTGGCTGCTGCGCAGCATGTGGCAGCCCGGCAGGTGGCTCGTGCCCTTCGCCGCATTGCTGGCCGTGCTGGGCGCGGGCGAAGGCCTGAAGCCTGTCGAGTGGACCACGCCTGTCGGCAAGCCGGTGAGCGTCGCGCTGGTGCAGGGCAACGTGCCGCAGGAAATGAAATGGCGGCCGGAACGGGTGGCGCAGACCCTGGCCGATTACGCCGCGCACGTGCGCGCGGCCCAGGCGGAACTGATCGTGCTGCCGGAAACCGCGTTCCCGGTGTTCTATCAGGCGCTGCCGCCTGCCTATCTCGCCGAGCTGCGCGCGCTCGCTGCCGAGCGCGGCGCCGACATCCTCGCCGGCGTGCCGACCGGCGACCTTGCGGGCGACTACTACAACAGCGTGGTCAGCATCGGCCAGGGGCCGCCGCAGTTCTATCACAAGCATCATCTGGTCGCCTTCGGCGAGTTCGTGCCGCCGGGCTTTGGCTGGATCGTCCGGGTGCTGCACATCCCGCTGTCCGATTTCGCGCGCGGCGGCAAGGACCAGCCGCCCATCGAGGTGGCTGGACAGAAGGTGGCGCTGAACATCTGCTACGAGGACGTGTTCGGCGAGGAAATCGTGCGCGCCTTGCCCGAGGCCACGCTGCTGGTCAACGTCACCAACGATGCCTGGTTCGGAAAGTCCTTCGCCGGCTGGCAGCACGCGCAGATGGCGCAGATGCGTGCGCTCGAAGCCGGGCGCTACATGCTGCGCTCGACCAACACCGGCGTCACCGCGATCATCGACCACAAGGGCCGGGTGTTGTCGTCGCTGCCCGAGTTCACCACCGCCACACTCACTGGCGAGGCGCAGGGATATGAAGGCATGACGCCCTATGCGCGCTGGGGCAATGCGCCGGTGGTGCTGTTGCTGCTGGGCCTTTTGGGCGTGGTGGCGCTAAGGGTGAAGCCCTGAGGGCGTCAGATTGACTGCAGAGTTCGAGGCGGACGCAGCGTAATTCAACAGGCTCTTTTCGGCGAACTCCGCGTACGCTGCGGTTAAAAGCTTTGCGATGGATGTTTGGGCTACTGCTTGCCGGTGCTGCCGAAGCCGCCCTCGCCGCGGTGGCTCTGCTCGAATTCCTCGACCAGCTGCATCTCGACCTGGATCACCGGCACCACCACCAGCTGCGCCAGGCGCTCCATCGGCTGCAGCACGAACGCCGCCTGCCCGCGGTTCCAGCACGAGACCATGAGTTCGCCCTGGTAGTCCGAGTCGATCAGTCCCACCAGGTTGCCGAGCACGATGCCGTGCTTGTGGCCGAGGCCCGAGCGCGGCAGGATCAGCGCGGCATAGCCGGGGTCGCCGAGATGGATGGCCATGCCGGTGGGAACCAGATGGGTTTCGCCGGGATTTACCGTGATCGCTTCATCGATGCAGGCACGCAGGTCGAGTCCGGCGGAACCGGGCGTGGCGTAATGCGGCAACTGGTCGCGGATTTTTTCGTTGAGGATTTTGACTTCCAGCTTCATGGCGTTTTCGTCAGTTCAGGAGTTGGGCCAGGTGGGCAATGACGCGCCGCGCCTGGGTAAGCTTGTCCGCGCCCGGCAGGCGATGGCTGCCGCGGTCATCCAGCACCAGCAATTCGGCGGCATCGGCGCCGAGCGCGTGCTGGGCGAGGTTGGCGACCAGCATGGGCACGCGCTTTTTCCGGCGCTTGGCCTCGGCATGTTCGAGCAGCCTTTCGGTTTCGGCGGCGAAGCCGACGCAGAAGGGCGCCCCGGGCAAGGCCGCCACGCTCGCGAGGATGTCCCTGGTGGGCAGCAGATTGAGCGTGAGCGGCTGCTCGCTTTTCTTGATCTTCTGCGCGCCGCTCTCGGCCGGGCGGTAGTCCGCCACCGCGGCCACGGAGATGAACACGTCCTGGCCGCCAATGCGCTCCATCACCGCCTCATACATCTCGTCGGCCGTGGTGACGTTCGTGCGCGTCACGCCCGCAGGCGTGGCGAGGGCGGTCGGGCCGGAGACCAGCGCGACCTCGGCGCCGGCCTCGCGCGCGGCAGCGGCGAGGGCATAGCCCATCTTGCCCGAGCTCAAATTGGTGATGCCGCGCACCGGGTCGATCGGCTCGTAGGTCGGGCCGGCCGTGATCAGCACTTTCCTGCCGGCCAGCAGGCCGACACTCAGCATGACCTCGACCGCATCGAAGATCGTCCGCGGCTCGCTCATGCGCCCGGGGCCGGTCTCGCCGCAGGCCTGCTCGCCGGCATCGGGACCGACAATGCGCACACCATCCTCGATCAGCTGCGCGAGGTTGCGCTGGGTGGCGGGGTTGGCCCACATCTCACGGTTCATCGCCGGCGCCAGCAGCAGCGGGCAGGCGCGCGCGAGACACAGCGTTGCGAGCAGGTCGTCGGCACGGCCTTGCGCGAGCCTGGCCATGAAATCGGCGGAAGCGGGAGCGACCACGATCAAGTCCGCCTGGCGGCTGGCGTGGATGTGGTCCATGCCGCTGGCGGTGCCGCCCCAGAGTTCGGTCAGCACCGGCCGGCCGGTGAGCGCCTGCAGGGTGGCGGTGCCGATGAAATGCGTGGCCGCCTCGGTCATCACCGCCTGCACGGCATGGCCGGCCTTGACCCACAGGCGTGCGAGCTCGGCCGCCTTGTAGGCGGCGACGCCACCGGTGATGCCGAGGATGATGCTTGCGCGCGAGGTGTCTGTCATGGCAAAAAGCGAAAAACAATATTCTAAGGGAGGCAGGGCAGGATGGGGATTAAAGACTGGCCGGCGGACGAACGGCCCAGGGAAAAGCTGCTCGAACGCGGCGCGGCAAGCCTGACCGACGCCGAATTGCTGGCCTTGTTTCTGCGCACCGGGGTCGCCGGCAGGAGCGCGGTGGATCTTGCGCGCGAACTGCTGGACCGCTTCGGCGGCCTGTCGCGCCTGTGCCTGGCCGAGCGCGATCAAATCTGCGAGGCCCCCGGCCTTGGCCCGGCCAAGTACGCGCAACTGAAGGCGGTCATGGAGATGGCGGCCCGCGCCCTGAAGGAGGACATGAAAAGCGGCGACGCCCTGTCCTCGCCGGCGGCGGTGAGACGCTACCTGAGCCTGCTGCTGAAGGACAAGCCGCACGAGGAGTTCTGGGCGGTGTTCCTCGACGCGCAGAACCGCGCCATCCAGGCCGAAATGCTGTTTCGCGGCACCCTCACCCAGACCAGCGTCTACCCGCGCGAGGTGGTCAAGCGGGCGCTGGCGCACAATGCCGCCAGCCTGATCCTGGCGCACAACCACCCCTCCGGCGTGGCCGAGCCGAGCCAGGCCGACAGGCTGCTCACCCAGGCCCTGCGGCAGGCCCTGGCCCTGGTCGAGGTGCGGGTGCTGGACCATTTCGTGGTGGCCGGGGCGGGCGGGGTGTCGTTCGCCGAGGCCGGGCTTCTCTGAGGCCGCGCAAGCCCGGCGGGCGGGCCCTGGCGGGCTGCGGCGGGGGCGGGGAGAGCGGCGTGCGCACGGGGATATTGCGGGGGCTTGGCTCGGACGCGGATTTCGTGGCATAATCCGCGTTTTTCCGAATTCGGTTCGCCGGGTTCGCGGTTTGCTAATTTTTCTAATCTTGGAGAGCGCACCATGGCTCGCGTATGTCAGGTAACGGGCAAGAAGCCCATGTCTGGGAACAATGTTTCCCATGCAAACAACAAAACCAAGCGCCGGTTTCTGCCCAACCTGCAAAACCGTCGCCTGTGGGTCGAGAGCGAAAACCGCTATGTCACCCTGCGTCTCACCAATGCGGCGCTGCGCACCATCGACAAGAAGGGCATCGATGCCGTTCTCGCCGACATGCGCGCCCGTGGCGAAAAGATTTAAGGAGTAGATCATGGCAAAAGGCGGACGCGAAAAGATCAAGCTGGAGTCCACTGAGGGCACCGGCCATTTCTACACCACTACCAAGAACAAGAAGACCATGCCCGGCAAGATGGAGATCATGAAGTTCGATCCCAAGGCCCGCAAGCATGTGATGTACAAGGAAACCAAGCTGAAATAACCCGGCCTGGCTCCCGAAGAAAACCCGCCCCAACCGGCGGGTTTTTTTATGCGCGCGTCCCCTGCAACCGCTTTCCCGGGCGGCGGCCGGGCAACTGTCTTGCCAGCGTGATGGAGGCCTACTAGCCTTTGCGTCATGACGACTATCCGTCATGTCAACCATCGCCTGGGAGAACATCATGTCGCATCTGCAATCCGTACAGACCACGCTTCAATCCGAGAACAAGGGGTATGACCAGCTGACGACCTACCTCGACACGCATAACGGCATTGCCTGGGGGTATATGCATGGCGAGCCGCGGCCGTGCTACACCTACACCCTGCTGACCGACTTCATGCGCTGGTTTTCGGATCTCACCGAACTGATGGACGATGGCGCGCAGCAGCAGGAGATCAGTTATGCCGTCATCGGCTCGTCCGTGCCCGGGGTCTTCAACCTCGGCGGCGATCTCAGCCTGTTCCATCGCCTGATCCTGGAGAAGGACCGCACCAGGCTGCTGCAGTACGCGCGCGCCTGCATCGAGCCGCTTTACATGATCGCGGCGCACCTCAACCGCCCCAACCTCAAGACCATTACCCTGGTCCAGGGCGACGCGTTGGGCGGCGGCTTCGAGTGCGCCCTGTCCGGCAATACCCTCATCGCCGAGCGCGGCAGCAAGCTAGGCTTTCCCGAGATCCTGTTCAACCTGTTTCCCGGCATGGGCGCGCTGACCCTGCTGGGCCGCCGCATCGGCCACCAGAAGGCGGAGCAGATGATCCTCTCCGGCAGGCTTTACTCTGCCGAGGAGCTCTATGAAATGGGCGTGGTCGACGTGCTCGCCGAGCCCGGCGAAGGCGAGCAGGCCGTCTACGAGTTCGTCAGGCGCGAGGCGCGCGCACGCAACGGCACCCTGGCCTTGCGCGCGGCGCGCGAAATCAGCCAGCCGGTGTCCTACGACGAACTCATGCGCATCACCGAAATCTGGGTGGATGCCGCGTTCCAGCTGGGACCCAAGGATTTGCGCATGATGGAGCGACTGGTGTCGCGACAGAACGGCAAGGCGGAAAGCCTTGCCTCACAGGCCGAGAGCGCTTTGCTGGCGGGCTAGGAACTCTTCCATTGCGTCGAGTACCGCCTGCTGCGCATCGCTCACCGCTTCGAGGCGCTGCGCGGCCAGCGCCTGCGCGATCTCGAAGGGCTTGATGCGTTCGGCTTCGGCGCAGGCCTCGGCCATGGCCTGAGCGCCGACATCGCTGGCGCCGCCCTTCAGCATGTGCAGCTGCTCCTTCCAGGCGCCGTAGTTGCGCTCGGCCAGAGCCTGGCGCGTCGCCTGCAGGGCGCGGTTGCTGTCCTGGCGGAACTCCTCGACCAGTTCACGCACGAAATCGAGGCCGCCGCCGAATTCGGCGAGCTCCTTGAGGATGGACTCGTCGAGCACGCTGCCCTGCCGGCGCGGCTTGCCGGCGGGAGGTTTGACGCTCTCGTCCTTGCCCGGCAGGGCGAGCAGGGCGACCTTGTCGAGCAGGGCCCGGCTGTTGATCGGCTTGGTCAGGAAATCGTCCGCCCCCGCCTCGCGGCACTGCTGCTCGGCTTCGTGGCGCGCATCCGCCGTCAGGATGATGATGGGCAGGTGGCCCTTTTCCATGAAGCGCCAGCGCTTCACGGTTTCCGGGCCGGACAGGCCGGGCATGTGCATGTCCATGATCGCCAGTGAAAGCTGGCCGGCGTTGGCGGCCAGCAGGTCCAGCGCTTCCTCGCCGTCGTTGGCCATCAGCACCTCGTGGCCGGCATGTTCCAGCAGGCCGCGCATCACGCGCTGGTTGACCGGGTTGTCCTCGGCGACGAGGATGCGCAGCCGGGTGCGCCCCGCCCGCGCCTGGAAATGCTCGGCCAGCGACACCACGTTTTCCGGCAGGCCCTTGTGGCTGGCGGCTTCGTGCAGGGCGCTGAACAGCAGGGTCGGGTTCACCGGCGTCTGCAGTACGGCGCTGTAGCCCGCCTTCATCCAGGCGTCGTCTTCGTGGCTGGTGGAGTCCGGATCGATCAGGATGACCGGAAAGTGGCCGAAGCCCGGGCTGTCGTGCAGCAGGCGCACGAACTGCACGGGATCGGCGCCCAGCATGCCGCGCTCGACCACCATGGCGTCAGGCGCCATTTCCGAACCGGTGATCATGCCGATCACCGAACTGGCATGGGCGTTCATCGGCACGGCCTCGCCGTCCCAGCCGCGGATCAGGTCGCTCAGCCGGTAGGCCAGTTCCGGGCCGGCGAGCATGCCGACCCGCAGCCTGCCCGGCAGCAGCTCGCGCAGCGGGTGCCGCTCCTGTTCTTCCACCGGGAATTCGAACCAGAAGGTCGTGCCTTCGCCCGGCAGGCTGTTCAGCCCGATGCGCCCGCCCATCATCTCCACCAGCTGCTTGGAAATGCTGGTGCCCAGCCCGGTGCCGCCGTAGCGGCGGGTGATCGATGCGTCCGCCTGGGTGAAGCTTTCGAAAATCTGCCGCTGCATTTCCGAGGGAATGCCGATGCCGGTGTCGGTGACTTCAAGGTGCAGCCAGGTGCGCCCCAGTTCGGCGAACGGCCGCACATAGACGTCGATGCGGCCATGCTCGGTGAACTTGATGGCGTTGCCGATGAGATTGATCAGCACCTGGCGCAGGTGCTGCACATCGCCGTGCAGGAAGAAGGGCGTGCGCGGCGCGATGTGCGCCGCCAGCAGCAGGCCTTTGCGGTGCGCCTGCGGCTCCAGCATCATGATCAGCGAGTTGATCAGGTAATGCAGGTCGTAGTCCTCTTCGACGCAGGTCAGCTTGCCGGCCTCGATGCGCGAGATGTCGAGCACGTTCTCGATCAGCCGGTGCAGCGCCATCGCCGAGGCGTGGATGACCTGGGTCAGCTCCTGCTGCTCCTTGTTGAGCGGGGTTTCACGCAGCAGGTCGGCAATGCCGATCACGCCGTTCAAAGGCGTGCGCAGCTCGTGGCTCATGTTGGCGAGGAAGGCCGACTTGGCGGCGTTGGCGGCCTTGGCCTGGGCGATGGCGCGGTACAACTGCTTGAGCAGGAACAGGGTGTAGCCGGGGATCAGCACCAGCATGATCATCAGGCCGGTGGCGATGCCGGTGTGCACCTGCCAGAACGGACTGACGCCGATGACGAGGGCGAAGCCGGCGACCGACAGCGCGCCGCAGGCCAGCAGGTAGCGGATGCCGTAGCGGAAGCCGTTGCCCAGTGTCACCCAGAGGTAGACGAACACCAGCGCGGCGCCGGCCTCGCCCGTCACCGCCATCAGGTAGGTGGTGATGGCCGTGTCGGAAAGCATGCCGAGATAGCGCCGCACCGGCGACACCTTGCGGCTGAGGAAGGCGAGCAGGGTCAGCACCACCGACCAGCCGACGAAGGCCCACATCAGCGACACGACCCAGGTCGAGTGCTCGGGGTATCCGGCGAGCACATCGCGGTCGGTGAAATAGAGGGCGAAGGCCAGGCCGATGATGATGCGGATGAAGGCCTGCTGGAACTCGGTGTCGGGACGCGAGCGCACGCGATGGGCGACGGCCTTGCCGCCTTCGCGGAGGGCGGTTTTCAAGCGGTGGATCATGCCAGGTCGTGATGTGCGCCGTCGCCGTATTCCTGCATGACCTGCATGACGCCATCCAGCCGGCGCAGAAAGGCGTGGACGCAGTCGGGGTCGAAATGCCTGCCCGATTCGGTCTTGATGTACTCGAGCGCCAAGTCCAGCGACCAGGCTTCCTTGTACGGGCGCTTGCTCATCAGCGCGTCGAACACGTCGGCTACCGCGACGATGCGCGCGGGCAGCGGGATGGCGTCGCCGGCCAGGCCGTAGGGATAGCCGGTGCCGTTGAATTTTTCATGGTGGCCGAGGGCGATCACCGCGCCGATCTGCAGGTAGCGCGACGGGCTGTCCGACAGCATGCGGTGGCCGATGAGCGTGTGCTGCCGCATGGTGGCGAGTTCGCGGGCGCTGAGCGGCCCGGGCTTGTGCAGGATCTGGTCGGGTATGCCGATCTTGCCGATGTCGTGCATGGGCGATGAAGACTCGATCTCGTCGCATTCCATGGCCGACAGTTTGAGCTCCTCGGCGATCAGGCGCGAATACTTGGCCATGCGGATGATGTGGTTGCCGGTTTCCTCGTCGCGGTATTCGCCCGCCTTGGCCAGCCTGAGCAGGGTTTCCTTCTCGCGGATGCGGATGTCGAGGGTCGCCTGCATCACCTGGTCTTCCAGCCATTTGGCGCGGTCCTGCACGTTCTTCTGCGAACGGCGCAGGGCCAGCAGGTTGCGGCAGCGCGCGCGGCATTCCTGCGGGTCGATCGGCCGCGTGAGGAAATCGGTGGCGCCCGACTCCAGGGCCTGGTAACGCACCTGGCGGTCTTCCACCACCGTGACCATGACGATGGGGATTTCCAGCAGCCTGGGCACGGCGCGCAGCCGGCGGATGAATTCGATGCCGTCCATGCCTGGCATGCGGTAGTCTGAAATGATGAGGTCGGGCGTCTGCGCGATGGCGCGGTCGAGCGCCGCCTGCGGATCGGCGAAGCATTCCACGTGCAGGCCCGGTTCCAGCGAGCGCGCCAGCCCCATCAGCAGGCTGCGCGCCGTCGGGCGGTCATCCACGATCATGACGAAGGACGTGCTTTCCCTTTCGCCCAGAATCTGCCACTGGCTGGGGCTGCCGGCATTCACTACGTGCAATGAGGGACGCGACATGGTTATCTCCCTGCCTCACTATGGTTCAAGTCATGCGCCGAAGGATCAAATGATTCTAGTTGCTGTTTCCGCGCATGGATGCCGAAATTTCCCGCCCGGGACCCGAAGGGGACAAAGGGAAGGCCTCAGTAGCAGAATCGGCAAGCCCGTCGATGAATGGATGGCTCATGCAAACGATGGCTTGTCCGTGTTGTGCATGGCAGGCCAGCGGGCTGGCCGTGCTGCAACGCTGCTGTGTGGCATTGTGCGGCTGGAATCCGCCCATTTCA
This sequence comes from Betaproteobacteria bacterium SCN2, assembly GCA_008923285.1. Classification (GTDB taxonomy): domain Bacteria; phylum Pseudomonadota; class Gammaproteobacteria; order Burkholderiales; family Thiobacillaceae; genus UBA6918. The sequence continues at coordinate 512,000 of WBSG01000027.1, read as the reverse complement.
AGAAAAAACCCGCCTTGCGGCGGGTTTTCTTTTGTCGGACAGGCGAGCGGTCAGGCGTAGCTTCTCAGTTTGAGGGAGAAATCCTTCAGCGCCTCGATGCCGCTGGCTTCGGCCTTGTGGCACCAGTCCTGCAGGCTCTTGACCAACTGCTCCTTGGTCAGCGTGGAACGTTCCCAGATGTGGGCCAGTTCCTGGCGCATGTGGTAGATCTTGGCCAGCTTGTCGCTCTTTTCCAGCGCCTGCTCGACCTCGGCCTTTTCCTCCTGCTTGAGCTCGGTGGGGGCAAGGCGCAGCCACTCGCGCATTTTCTCCACGTTCACGCCCTGCGGCAGGTGGTCCTTGATCTGCGCGTTCATCAGGCGGGCATAGCGGGTCATCACGTCGTAGCGGTGGGTGATGACGGCCTGCACGGTCGAGAAGTCGACCACCGGCCGGGCCGGCTGCCACTTCACCACCGGCGCGACGCGGCGCACCTTGGCGAGGCCGACAATTTCCATCATGCGGATGTACATCCAGCCGATGTCGAACTCGTACCACTTGTTCGACAGGCGCGCGCTGGTGCCGTAGGCGTGGTGGTTGTTGTGCAGTTCCTCGCCGCCGATGAGGATGCCCCAGGGCGAAATGTTGGTGGACGCGTCCTCGCAGGCGAAGTTGCGATAGCCCCAGTAGTGGCCCACACCGTTGATGATGCCGGCGGCGGTGATCGGAATCCAGGCCATTTGCACCGCCCAGATGGTGATGCCGATGGGGCCGAACAGGGCGACGTTGATCAGCAGCATCAGCACGATGCCCTTGGCCGAATGCGGGGTGTAGAGATTGCGCTCGATCCAGTCGTCAGGGGTGCCGTGGCCGTACTTTTCCAGGGTTTCCTTGTTCTTGGCTTCGGCGCGGTACAGTTCGGCGCCTTCGAAGAAAACCTTCTTCAGGCCGAGGACCTGCGGGCTGTGCGGGTCTTCGGCGGTTTCGCACTTGGCATGGTGCTTGCGATGGATGGCGGCCCAGGCCTTAGTGACCATGCCCGTGGTCAGCCACAGCCAGAAACGGAAGAAATGGCTGACGATGGGGTGCAGGTCCAGCGCGCGGTGCGCCTGGTGGCGGTGCAGGAAAATGGTGACCGCGGCGATGGTGATGTGGGTCAGCACCAGCGCGATGACGACATACTGCCACCAGGGGAGATTCCACAGCGGCAGCTCAAAAACGGATAACAACATGCAGTTTGTCCTTTAAAGCAGACATGAGAGTCGCGTTATTATGCGGCAATCCCCTTGAAAATCAAGAAGTTTTCCCGGTGGCTGGGGCGCCGCCCGCCAGATGCACCACGCGCTGCGGGTAGGGGATTTCGACCCCTCCTTCCCTGAAGCCCTGCCAGATGGCCCAGTTGAGATCGGAGCGCAGGTTCGCCTGGCCGGCCTCGGGGTCGCGGATCCACACGGCGAGCTCCATGTTGATGCCGTTTTCCGCGAAATCGCGCAACATTACCCTGGGCGCTTCCGTCCCGTCCTGGATTACCCGCGGGTGCTTTCTCGCCACTTCCAGCAATATGTCGCGCGCCTGGCCAAGGTCGGAGGAATAGCCCACCTGGATCGGGAGGGCGATCCGCACCTCCGGCTTGGACAGCGACTGGTTGACCACGGTCTGCGTGATCAGCGTCTCGTTCGGTACGATGGATTCCGAGCCGTCCGGCGCCTTCAGCAGGGTATAGCGGGTATTGATCTGGGTGACCTGGCCGAAGCGGTTGTCCACCGTGATGAGGTCGCCGATGCGGATGGAACGGTCGAGCAGGATGATGAAGCCGGACACGTAGTTGCTGGCGATCTTCTGCAGGCCGAAGCCGAGGCCGACGCCGAGGGCGCCGCCGAACACCGACAGCACGGTGAGGTCGATGCCCACCGCCGGCAGCGCCACCAGCACCGCCAGTACCAGCAGGAAGGTGCGCGCCGCCTTGGTCAGCGCCATGCGCAGGCTGAGGTCCATGTGCGGCACGCGCATCAGCCGGTTTTCGATGATCTGCGAGATCCACAGCCCGAGGATGACGGCCAGCACGACGACGGTCAGCGCCTCGAACGCGGTCAGCAGCGAGAAGCGGTTTGCGCCGACCTTGAAGGACACCGCGTCGAGCGCCTGGTGGATGCGCGGCAGCACGCCGGTGATGTGCATGGCCGCGCCGATCCAGATCAGCCAGGCGATGCTGCGCTCCCACACCTTGAGGCTGTCGCTGGACCGGAGCGCATAGCGCAGCGCGTGCACCAGCAGGCGGATCGCTACCAGCGCGGCGAGCAGCGGCACCGCCAGGTTGAGCAGATGCAGCTCGCCCTGCCACAGCGCCAGCAGTTCGCGCAGCAGCCACAGGCAGGCCAGCACCAGCAGCGGCAGGCCCGCCGTCTTCAGGCCGGCGGCGCCGGCCGCCCAAGCGCCTTCCATCCGGCTCAGGCTCGGACGCAGCGCGCGCGCCAGGCCCCAGCCCAGCAGAGCGGCCAGCGCCAGCACACCGAGCTGGACCAGCAGGGCGATGTCGCTGCTGTCGTCGATCAGGCGCAGCAGCAGGTTGTCGATGGGGGGCGCGGTATTGGCCATGGTTGTCGGTCAGATGATGGAATCGATCATACCCGCGGCGCCTAGAAAGTATGCGTGTACTGCGCGCCGAGGATGTCCACGGCGCTGCTGTAGCGGCCGTTCAGCGTGGTGCCGCCGCCGCTCTTGGACAGCGTCGGATCGCGGAAGAACAGGTGGGCGTAGCCGACGTCCACGGCGCCCTGCCGGCTCAGCCGGTACTGCGCGCCCACCGCCAGCCAGGTGCGGTCACCGTCGGGGATGCGCGGCGTGCGGAAGGCGTTCGACATCGGCGCGTCCTCGTAGGCGATGCCGCCGCGCAGGCTCAGCCTGTCATTCATGCGCCAGGTCGCGCCCAGCGAATAGCGCATGATGTCGTTCCAGTTTTCCGGCGTGCTGGAAATCGGGGTGCCGTTGGCGTAGCTCACGCTCAGGCGGTCGAACGAACTCCAGCCGGTCCAGGTGGCGTCGGCCAGCAGGTCGACATCGGCGGAAAGCCGGTGCAGCACGCTGAGCGAGGCGGTTGCCGGCAGGCGCATGTCGGCCTTGACCCGGCCGCTCGTCAGCAGCGCGGAATTCCTCACCTTGATGCGGCCTTCGAGCTCGTGCTCCACGCCCGAACGCCAGGCCAGGCCGATGCGCGTGTGCGCGCCGGCCTGCCACAACAGGCCGAGGTTGTAGCCCCAGCCGTAGCTGCTGGCGTCGATCTTGGTCATCGAATCCGGCTCCGACGGCGAAACGCGGTTGGACAGCGTGGCCTCCATGCGCTGCACGTTGAGCCCGACGCCGACGGACAGCGTCTCGCCCAGCTTCCAGGCGAGGGACGGATTGAGGTTGAGGGTCTTGGCGGCCGACTCGACGGCCTGGAAGCGGCCGACCCAGTCGTCGTCGTAATGGGTCTTGAGGCCGAACGGCGCATTGATGCCGAGCCCCGCATGCAACTGCGGCGTCAGCCGGCGGGCGATGTAGGTGCTGGGCACCAGCGCCCAGCTGCCGGCGTCGCCGCCCTGGTTGCCGCCGACCGCCGGCGAGACGCTGCCGGAAAACTCGATTGTCGGCTTGATCAGGTGCCCGGCCATGGCCAGCTGGCTGTCCGGCAGCAGCGTCATGCCGGCCGGGTTGAAGAAGATCGTGCTGGCGTCCTCGGCGACCGCCGCCGCGCCCGCGTAGGCGTTGCCGAGACCGCTGGCGTTCTGTTCGATGAGGGCGAATCCTGCGGCATGTGCACTGCCGGAGGCGATGGCGAGCAGGGTGGCGGCAAGGCGTCTGGTTTTCTTCCGCATGTTCTTGTTCTTCGTCAGTCAGGGGGAAAGGTTGCGGAACAGGGCATCCAGGTCCTGTTCGAAGCGCTCGGCGATTTTCGCACGCTTCATCTTCATGGTCGGCGTCAGCAGGCCGTTTTCCACGGTCCACGGCTCCAGCGTGAAATGCGCCCGTCGCACCTGGGCATAGCCGGGAAAATCGCGCAGCCGCGCGGCCAGGCGCGACAGCAGCAGCTTGTGCACGCGGCTGTCCTGCAGCAGATCGGCGCGTCCGGCATCCAGCCGCTGCGCCGCGCAAAAGGCCTGCCAGTGGTCGGGGTTCAGCGCCGCCAGCACGGCGAGGCAGGGCTTGCCTTCGCCTACCACCATCACCTGCTCGAACAGCGGATCGAGCGTGATGGCCGACTCCATGTCGCCGGGCGGCACCTTCTCGCCGTTGTTCAGCACGATGATGTCCTTGATGCGGCCGGTGATGTAGTAGTGGCCGCGCGCATCGGCACGCACCTGGTCGCCGGTATGCAGCCAGCCGGCGCCGTCGATGACGGCGGCCGTGGCTTGCGGGTTGTTCCAGTAGCCGCGCATCAGGCAGCGGCTGCGGGTCAGCAGCTCGTCGTTCTCGCCGATGCGGATCTCCACGCCGGGCAGCGACTGGCCGATGCTTTCTGGAATGTTGGATGCCGGGCGGTTGACCGCCACCACCGGGCTCGCCTCGGTGAGGCCGTAGCCCTGCAGCAGCGGCACGCCGAGGCCGATGAACACGCGCGCGATTTCCGGCGGCAGCGCGGCGCCGCCGGAAATCGCGTACTTCAGGCGGCCGCCGAGCTTTTGCGTCACGCCCCTGGCCACCAGCCTGTTCAGCAGCGGCCACAGCAGCAGGCGCGGATGCCAGGACGCGCGGCCCTGCGCATGCTCGAAACGGCGCCAGCCTATGTCGACGGCCAGCCGGAACAGGGTTTGCGCGGCCGCGCCCTTTTTCGCCAGCGTGTCGCGGATGCGCGCGTGCACTCGCTCGTAGATGCGCGGCACCGAAATCAGCACGGTCGGGCGGATGGCGAGCAGGTCCTGCGCGAGCTGGTTGATCGAGCGCGCGTACACCACCTCGCAGCCGGCGAGCATCGGCAGGTAGTAGCCGCCGGTGCGCTCCAGCGTATGCGACAGCGGCAGGAAGGAGAGGAACACGTCGTCCGCGGCGAAATCCGCGCACTCGCTGGCGAACCAGGCATTCCACAGCATGTTCTCGTGGGTCAGCATCACGCCCTTGGGGCGGCCGGTGGTGCCCGAGGTGTAGACGATGGAAGCGAGCATGTCGGCATCGATGCGGCGCGCGCGCACCTCGCAGCCCGCGGCGGCGTCCAGCCAGTCGGCGGCGAGCACGAACTTCGGGCTCCAGTCCGCCAGCGATTCCGGCGGCAACAGGCTTACCACGCGTTCGAGCGACTGCGACGCGGCGACGATCTCCGCCACCTTGCGGTGCTGGAAGCGGCCCTCCACCAGCAGCAGGCGCGCGCCGGCGTTGTCGATGATCCAGGCGGCGCTGTCCGGGCGGTCGTCGAGGTACAGCGGCACCGTCACCAGGCCGAGGCCGAGCGCCGCCTGGTCGAAGATCACCCATTCCACGCAGTTCTTCAGCATGACGGCGACCCGGTCGCCGGGGGCGAGCCCCGCCTGCGTCAGCGCCGCCTGCCAGCGCGCGACCTCATGCGCGACCTCGCGCCAGCTGTAGCGCTTCCAGGATTCCGATGCGGCATCGTACTGGCGGTAGGCGGGCCTGTCCGGCGTGGCCGCCACGCGTTCGCGGAACAGACCGCTCAGGGTCTGTGCGCGTTCCGGGGCGATGGCGTCGTCGGGCATGCGAATCGGTCTCCGCAGGTTTTATGGATTGGACTGCTTCTCCAGTATGGCGGCGAAAAAGCCGTCAGTACCGTGCACGGCCGGGTTCATCTGCAGGTACTCGCCGGTATCCAGTTCGACCCGGGCGGCGGCCAGCACCTCGTTTGCCGGCACGCGCCTGAACTCCGCGTGCTCGGCTAGGAAGCCTTCGACGATGGCCTGATTTTCAGCCGGCAGCAGGCTGCAGGTGGCGTAGACCAGGCGGCCGCCGGGCTTGAGCAGTCTGGCGCCGGCGCGGATCAGGCTCGCCTGCGTTTGCGTCAGCGAAGCCACGGTGTCGGGCGACTGGCGGAACTTCAGGTCCGGGTTGCGGCGCAGCGTGCCCAGCCCCGAGCAGGGCGCGTCGATCAGCACGCGGTCGAGCTTGCCGGCGAGGCGCTTCAGGCGCGTGTCGTTTTCGTTATTGATCACCTGCGCGGTCACGTTCGACAGCCCCGAACGCTTGAGCCGCGGCGACAGCCTGGACAGGCGTTTTTCATTGATGTCGAAGGCATACAGCCGGCCGGAGGAGGCCATGGCCGCACCCAATGCCAGGGTCTTGCCGCCGGCGCCGGCGCACAGGTCGGCTACCATCTCGCCGCGGCGCGCGCCGGTCAGCAGCGCCAGCAGCTGGCTGCCCTCGTCCTGCACTTCGATGAACCCGTCCTTGAACAAGGGGTGGCGCGAGAGGTCGAACGCATGCGCGATGCGGATGCCCCACGGCGACCAGGGCGTGGGCTGCGCCGCGATGCCGGCCTCGGCAAGCTTCGCCAGCGCCGTGTCGCGATTGGCCTTGTGGATGTTCACGCGCAGGTCCAGCGGCGCCGGCAGCATGAGCGCGCGGCCCAGGGCGAGGAGGGCGGACTCGTCCTGCGTGGCGGCGAGCGCTTCGACCACCCAGTCGGGCAGTTCGGCCTGCACCGACAAGGGCGCGCCGTCCAGCGACCGGGCCTTGGTTTCGGCGAGCTTGGCGCGGTCCTTCTCGCGCGCGAGCGGCTCCAGCTCGCGCAGGCTGATGCCCTGAAAGCGCGCCAGCCACAGCAGCAGCAACTGGCGCGGCGTCGCCTCGGGCGCCAGCCAGCGCAGCGCCAGCAGCCGGCGCAGCACGCCGTACACGCAATCGGCGATCTGCCCGCGGTCGTGGCTGCCGAGTTTGGGGTTGCGGCGGAAATGCGCCGACAGCAGGGTGTCGGTCGGCGCCGCGAATTGCAGCACCTCGACCAGCAGGGTGCTTGCTTCCTGGAACTGGGCTGGGGTAAGTTTGAGTGGCACGGAAGAAATTATGCAGTTATGGAACTGACGCTATACCGGGAAGACCCGATTCTACGCGAGACGCGGCATTTGCCGGCGCAGGTCTACAACCTCGCCCGCCTGCTGCTCGCGCATGCCGACAAGCCCTGCGTGTTCGTGCCCATCCGCAGCATGCAGTACCTCGCCGTCATCGACCGGGAGGAAATCGTCTTCGTCGACCGCGAACAGCCGTCGCTGGTGCAGCTCGCCTGGCAGTCCTTCCATCGTCAGGAGCGCAGCGCGCTCAACGAGCGCATCGAATTCGAGGCCGCCTTCTACACCCGCGACTCGCTCGGCCTGATGGCGCGGCTGATGAGCGAATTCCCCCCGGCCATGCAAGCCATGGCCGACAAGGACCGCGTCGAGGCGCCGGCGGCCGTGCTGCCGTTTCCCGGCAGGCAGGGGTAAAACGGCTTCAAGATTCAAGGGGCAAGTTACAAGGGCTTGTGCTGGGCCTGATTCGACTGGATCGCCACGGCCTGCGGCCTCGCGATGACGCCGCTCACTTTCTTGCAACTTGTAACTTGAATCTTGGAACTCCCCCCTGGATTGCCGCGTCGGCTTCGCCTCCTCGCAATGACGCGGAAGCGGCAACGCCGGCCAGGCTATTCCCGGTTGTGGTCTTCCGGGTAGGGCAGCCTGATGTGGCCGTAGCGCACCACCAGAACGGCGAAGGCCAGCAGCAGGATGGCGCCGGCGACCACCAGCATGCGCAGCTCGCTGATGTTCTTCATGTCGATGATGAGGTAGCGCGCCAGCGCGATCATGCCGATGTAGAGCGGAAAGCGGATCGGCAGCTTGCCCTGGCGGTAGTACACCGACACCATGGCCAGCACTTCCAGGTACAAGAACAGCAGCAGCAGGTCGGGCAGGGTCACCGCGCCCGCGTCGAACATCAGCTTCACCTCGCCCGCCGCCGCCACCACCGTGGCGACGGCGATGACGCCGAGGCCGAGGTGCTCGACCAGGGCCAGGACGTTCTGGTTGAAACGCCGGATCAGGTCTGCAGGCATGTTCAGGCGGGAATGTCCGGCACCAGCTGCATGCCCAGGCGCTCGATCTCGTCCTTCAGGCCGAGCTTGCGTTTTTTCAGGCGCTGCAGGGCGAACTGGTCGCCGAAGCGGGTGGCCTCCAGATGATTGATTACCGCGTCGAGATCGCGGTGCTCGGTTTCCAGGTCGGCGATGCGGACCCGGATCTTCACGGCTTCGGTTTCGCTCAGTGCTGGCATAGGCTGGCCCAGGGAATCATTGGTTAGAATATACACTTTAAATCAAGCAGGAACAGCCATGTCCCAGCCTACCGTCGGTGTCGTCATGGGGTCCAACAGCGACTGGGACGTGATGCAGCATGCCGTCGCCCAGCTCAAGGCCTTCGGCATCCCCTTCGAGGCGCGCGTGGTGTCCGCCCACCGCACCCCCGACCTGCTCTACGAATACGCCGCCAGCGCCGAGGCGCGCGGCCTCAAGGCCATCATCGCCGGCGCCGGCGGTGCCGCCCACCTGCCCGGCATGCTCGCGGCCAAGACCCTCGTGCCGGTGCTCGGCGTGCCGGTGCCGTCGAAATACCTCAAGGGCCAGGATTCGCTGTATTCCATCGTGCAGATGCCCAAGGGCATTCCCGTCGCCACCTTTGCCATTGGCGAGGCCGGCGCGGCCAACGCCGGCCTGTTCGCAGTGGCCATGATCGCGCGCGAGCAGCCCGAAGTGGCGGCGAAACTCGCCAGATTCCGCCAGGACCAGAGCGACACCGTGCTGGCCATGCAGCTGCCCGAAAGCTGAACAATCGACAAAGAGAGCACGAGGACAAGAGGAAAAACACCAGAAGGCTTTACTCCTGTCCTCTTGTCCGCCTTGTGAGAAACAATCCGTTACGCATAAAAACCAGATGAGCCAACTTCCCATCCTGCCCGGCGCCACCCTCGGCATCCTCGGCGGCGGCCAGCTCGGCCGCATGTTTACCATCGCCGCCCGCACCATGGGCTACAAGGTCATGGTGCTCGATCCCGATCCGCAAAGTCCCGCCGGACAGATGGCCGACGTGCACCTGCAGGCCGGCTACGACGATCACGGCGCGCTGAAGAAAATGAGCGAGGCCTGCGCCGCCGTCACCACCGAATTCGAGAACGTTCCCGCCGACAGCCTCATCGAGCTGTCGCGCACCTGCCGCGTATCGCCCGGCGCCGACGCCGTCGCCATCGTCCAGGACCGCAGCCGCGAAAAGACCTGGCTGCGCGAAAACGGTTTTCCCACCGCGCCCTTCGCCCTGGTGAACGCCGAGGCCGATCTCGAAGCGGCGGCCAAGGTGACCGGCTTTCCCGCCATCCTCAAGGTCAGCCGCTTCGGCTACGACGGCAAGGGCCAGTACCGCGTGGCCACGATGGAAGAGCTCAGGTCCGCGTTCGCCGAACTCGAGGGCAACGCCTGCGTGCTCGAAGGCTTCGTTACCCTCGACTGCGAAGTGTCCGTGGTGCTGGCGCGCGGCGACGCCGGCGAATGCCGCACCTGGACCGTGGGCGAGAACCGCCACGAAAACGGCATCCTCGACGTCTCCATCGTGCCCGCGCGCGTCACCGCCAAGATCGCCCACGACGCCATCCTCTCCGCCGTCGAGATATCCTCCCGGCTCGGTTACGTCGGCGTCATGGCGGTGGAATTCTTCGTCTCCGGCGGCCACGTCCTCGTCAACGAAATCGCCCCGCGCCCGCACAACTCCGGCCACTACACCCTCGACGCCTGCGTCACCGACCAGTTCGAACAGCAGGTGCGCGCGCTCTGCGGCCTGCCGCTCGGCGATACCCGCCTCCTGTCGCCGGTGGTCATGGTCAACATCCTCGGCGACCGCTGGCAGGATGGCGACCCCAACTGGACCGCCCTGCTCGTCCACCCCGGCATCAAGCTGCACCTCTACGGCAAGGAAGCCGCGCGCCCCGGCCGCAAGATGGGCCACTTCAACGTGCTCGACGAGAGCCTCGACAGGGCCCTGGCCATCGCCGAACACATGAAGGGCGAGTTGTAAGGAAGTTCCAAGGCGCAAGATTCAAGTTGGAAGGGGGCTGGGCCGGTTTGACTGGATTGCCGCGTCGGCTTCGCCTCCTCGCAATGACGATTTCGGGGAGGGGTCATCGCGAGCGAAGCGCGACGATCCAGTTCAATCAAGGCCCAGCAAAACCCCTTGCAACTGGTTTCGCGATGACGCCTGCGTGCAAATCAGCGACAATTCCCGCATGATCCATCCCGTCATTCTCTCCGGCGGCTCCGGCACGCGCTTGTGGCCGCTGTCCCGCGCTGCCCTGCCCAAGCAACTGCTGCCCCTGGTGTCCGAGCATTCCATGCTGCAGGACACCGTGCTCAGGCTGCGCGGCCTGGCCGATGTCGGCACGCCCATGGTCGTGTGCGGCAACGAACACCGTTTCCTCGTCGCCGAGCAGATGCAGGAAATCGGCGTCGACAAACCGGCGCTGCTGCTCGAACCGGTCGGCCGCAACACTGCGCCGGCCGTCGCCGTTGCCGCGCTCGCGCTGATGGAAAACGAAACCGACGGCGTCATGCTGGTGCTGCCGGCCGACCACCTCATCGCCGACGTCGAGGGTTTCCATGCCGCCATCGGACAGGCCGCCAGGGCGGCCGGGCAGGGCTTCCTCGTCACCTTCGGCATCAAGCCCGGCGCGCCCGAAACCGGCTACGGCTACATCCGCCGCGGCGACGCGCTGCCCGGGCAGGAAAACGCCTACAGGGTGGCCGCCTTCGTCGAGAAACCCGACCGCGCCACCGCCGAAAGCTACCTCGCCAGCGGCGACTACTACTGGAACAGCGGCATGTTCGTGTTCAAGGCCGCGCACTACCTGGAAGAACTCGCGCGCCTGCGCCCCGACATCCTCGCCGGCGCGCGCGAAGCCTGGCAGCAGCGCAAGGCCGACCTCGACTTCTGCCGGCTCGATGCCGGCGCCTTCGAAACCTGCCCGGCCGAATCGATCGACTACGCCGTCATGGAGAAGACCGCCGACGCCGCCGTGATTCCCGTCGACATCGGCTGGAGCGACGTCGGCTCCTGGTCCTCGCTGTGGCAGACGGCGGAAGGCCGCGATGGCAAGGGCAACATCGTGCGCGGCGACGTGCTGCTGGAAAACGTCAGCAACTCCTACGTGCGCGCCGAAAGCCGCATGGTTGCCGCCATCGGCGTGGAAGACATGATCATCGTCGAGACCGCCGACGCCGTCATGGTCGCGCCCAAGAGCCAGGCCCAGCAGGTGAAGAAGCTCGTCGAGCGCCTGCACGAAGGCGCGCGCGGCGAGCACCTGTGCCACACCCGCGTGTTCCGCCCCTGGGGCTGGTACGAACAGCGCGACGCCGGCGAGCGCTTCCAGGTGAAAAGAATCATGTTGAAGCCCGGCGCCAAGATCTCCCTGCAAAGCCACCAGCACCGCAGCGAGCACTGGGTCGTGGTCAGCGGCATCGCCCGCGTCACCCGCGGCGAGGACGTCGTCACCCTGCACGAAAACCAGTCCACCTACATTCCCGCCGGCATGGTGCACCGCCTGGAAAACGCCACCGCCGAACCCCTGCACATCGTCGAAATACAGTCCGGCGATTACCTCGGCGAAGACGACATCGTGCGGCTGGAAGACCTCTACAGGCGCGACTGAGTCGCCATGCAGGCATGGCGCACGGCAGGGCCGCGCGCGTCTTGTTCCAACGGGCAAGTCAGCGGCTGGACTGGGCGGGAAGCGCTTTGGCACGCCGTCCTGACAAGGACGCCCGGTCTAGCCTAAACAATTTCCTTTCGCCGTCGATAACCCTGATCGTACAATTCAGCCAGCCAAAATGAACAACCCCATCCTCGTCGTCGGCGGTGCCGGCTACATCGGCTCGCACATGGTCAAGCTGCTGCTGCGTGCTGGGCACCAGGTGGTCATCCTCGACAACCTTTCCGCCGGCCATCGCGATGCCGTCGTTGGCGGCGAATTCGTCCATGCCGACCTTGCCGACCGCGCCGCGCTCGACGAAATCTTCCGGCGCCATGCCTTCGCCGGCGTCATGCACTTCGCCTCCTCCATCCAGGTGGGCGAATCGGTGGCGCGGCCCGACCTCTACTACCGCAACAACTTCTGCAACACCCTCAACCTGCTCGACGCCATGGTCGCGCACGATGTGAAGCGCTTTATCTTCTCGTCCACCGCCGCCGTCTTCGGCGAGCCCGACTACGTGCCCATCGACGAAGCCCACCCCGCGCGCCCCATCAACCCCTACGGCATTTCCAAATGGATGGTGGAACAGGCCCTGGCCGGCTACGACCGCGCCTTCGGCCTCAAGTCCGTGTGCCTGCGCTACTTCAACGCCGCCGGCGCCGACCCCGAAGGCGAACTGGGCGAACGCCACGAGCCGGAAACCCACCTCATCCCCCTGGTGCTGCAGGCCGCATCCGGGCGCCGCGCCGACATCGCCGTCTTCGGCCGCGACTACGACACCCCCGACGGCACCTGCATCCGCGACTACATCCACGTCATGGACCTGTGCCAGGCCCACCTGCTGGCGCTGGACAAACTTGCCACCGGCGGCGACAGCGATGCCTTCAACCTGGGCAATGGCAACGGCTTCTCGGTGCAGCAGGTCATCGATGCCGCGCGCCGCATTACCGGCAAGAGCATGGAAGTGAAGGAAAGTCCGCGCCGCCCCGGCGACCCCGCGCGCCTCGTCGCCAACAGCGAGCGCGCTAAAAACGTGTTGGGCTGGCAGCCGCAATACGGCGACCTCGATGTCATCGTTGCGCATGCGTGGGCGTGGGAGAAGAATCTGTGTCTGCGACATCAGGGCTGATATGTCGGGAAGCTCGCCGCTAGTCGACCTCGGGGCGCTTCAATACCGAAAGGTATAATTTCTGAAAATTCCAGTGAGCGACTTATGACCAGAAAGGCTTTGATTACCGGTGTCACCGGGCAGGACGGGGCCTACCTCGCCGAGTTTCTGCTGGGCAAGGGCTATGAGGTGCACGGCATCAAGCGCCGCACCAGCCTGTTCAACACCGACCGCATCGATCATCTCTACCAGGACCCGCACGAGAGCGGGCGCCGCTTCATCCTGCACCATGGCGACATGACCGACTCGTCGAGCCTGGTGCGCATCCTGCAGCAGGTGCAGCCGGACGAGATCTACAACCTGGCCGCGCAGTCGCACGTGGCGGTGAGCTTCGAGGAGCCGGAATACACGGCCAACTCGGACGCGCTTGGCACCCTGCGCCTGCTGGAAGCCATGCGCATTCTCGGCCTGGAGAAGAAAACCCGCTTTTACCAGGCCAGCACCTCGGAGCTGTTCGGCAAGGTGCAGGAGACGCCGCAAAAGGAGACCACGCCGTTCTATCCGCGCAGCCCCTACGCGGTGGCCAAGCTCTACGCCTACTGGATCACGGTGAACTATCGCGAGGCCTACGGCATGTACGCCTGCAACGGCATCCTGTTCAACCACGAGTCGCCGGTGCGCGGCGAGACCTTCGTCACGCGCAAGATCACGCGCGCGCTGGCGCGTATCAAGCTGGGCCTGCAGGACTGCGTGTACCTCGGCAACCTCGACGCGAAGCGCGACTGGGGCCACGCCAGGGATTACGTGGAAATGCAGTGGCTGATGCTGCAGCAGGAACAGCCCGAGGACTTCGTCATCGCCACCGGCGTGCAGTACAGCGTGCGTGATTTCGTCGATGCCGCCGCCGCCGAGCTGGGCATGCAGATCCGCTGGGAGGGCAAGGGCGTGGACGAGATGGGCTACGACGCCAGCGGCAAGTGCGTCGTCGCCGTCGATCCGCGCTACTTCCGCCCTACCGAAGTCGAGACCCTGCTGGGTGACGCCAGCAAGGCGAAGGACAAGCTGGGCTGGACGCCGAAGATCAGCTTCGCAGAACTGGTGGCCGAGATGGTGCGCGAGGACTTGAAGAGCGCCGAGCGCGACGAGCTCATCAAGAAGCACGGTTTCAAGGCCATGGATTACAACGAGTAAGCCGATGGACCGCAACGCCAGGATCTATGTTGCCGGCCATCGCGGCCTGGTCGGCTCGGCGCTCACGCGCAACCTGCGGGCCAGGGGCCATGCCAATCTGCTGACGCGGACGCATGACGAGCTGGACCTGACCAGCCAGCATGCAGTCGAGGCCTTCTTCGCCACCGAGAAGCCGGACTACGTGTTCCTTGCCGCCGCGAAGGTCGGCGGCATACTCGCCAACAACGAATATCCGGCCGAGTTCATCCGCGACAACCTCGCCATCCAGACCAATGTCATCCACGCGGCCTGGAAGGGCGGCGTCAAGCGCCTGCTGTTCCTGGGCTCTTCCTGCATCTATCCCAGGCTCGCGCCGCAGCCGATGAACGAGGCGCATCTGCTCACCGGTCCGCTGGAGCCGACCAACCGGCCCTACGCGCTGGCGAAGATCGCCGGCATCGAGCAGTGCTGGAGCTACAATCGCCAGTACCGGACGCAATTCCTGGCGGTGATGCCGACCAATCTCTACGGCCCGGGCGACAACTTCCATCCGCAGAATTCTCATGTCATCCCGGCGCTGTTGCGCAAGTTTCACGAAGCGAAGCTTGCCGGCAGCCCGACGGTGACGGTGTGGGGCACGGGCACGCCGCGGCGCGAGTTCATGTACAGCGAGGACATGGCGGACGCCTGCGTGCACCTGATGGGCCTGCCGGACGCGCAGTTCGTCCCGCTGCTGGGGCAGGACCGCAATGACGGCCTGCCGCCGCTGGTCAACATCGGCGTCGGCGAGGACCTCACCATCGCCGAGCTGGCCGGGCTGGTGAAGTCGGTGACGGGCTATGCCGGCGACATCGTGTTCGACACCGACAAGCCCGATGGCACGCCGCGCAAGCTGCTCGACGTCGCGCGCCTGAAGGCGCTGGGCTGGACGCCGTCGATGCCGCTCGCGCAAGGGCTGCAGGCGGCGTACCGCTGGTTCGTCGACTACGAGACGGCGCGCGGGGCGGGCTGATTCCGCGGCGGGCCCGTATTCAGCGGGCCTTGATGCTGATCGCTTCCATCATCCATTCGGTTCCGCCCTCGTCGACATAGCGGATCTTGACGGGCAGCGCGTGGTGCGCGGGCGCCAGCCACAGGTGGGTATCGCTTTGCCCCGGGTCGCCCGCGCGCGTCACGTGCAGGGTCTGCATCTCGCCGAGCGGCGTGCGAACGGTTTCGCTGCCGAGCATGCGGTAGGGGTAGCCCTGCACCTTCTTGCTGCTGGCGGCGATGAGGAGCCCGTCCTTGCCGTCGCGGGCGGCCATTGCCAGCTGGTAGATGGAGGAGAGCGGGTCCTGCACGCCGATCAGCAGCGGCAGTTCGCGCGTGCGCGGGCTGCGCCTGGCGTCGGTGCGGCGTGACTCGATGACGTTGCCGGCATAATCGAAAGTCAGGCTTTCATTCTTGCCCGTGGGGCGCTGGATTTCGTAGTGCTCCGGCATCAGGCCGAGGTCGCCGATGCGGCCGCTGCTCTTCTGCACCAGCCGCCCGCTCATGAACAGGCCGGCGAGGCCGGTCGCCTCGGCGGCCGCTTCCAGCGTGTAGCGCTGGCCGCTGTGCTCAAAGGTGTGGACCTGGCGGCCGCTCAGCATCCCCTTCAGTTCATAGACGATTTCGATGCGTGCCGGCAGGTTGCGGATGCGCTCGGCGGCCTCGACCAGCATCGCGTACGGCTGCGCGGAGGGCGGCGGCGCTTCGGCGCTGGACAGCGGCGGGGCCGGCTGCGGCGCGGGGGCGAGGTCCGCCGGAAGCGCGAGCGGTGCCGGCCCGGGGTCTGCCTGCGGCGGCGCTTCGGTAACCGGCACGGGCGGCGCCGACGCGCGCGTTTTCGCGGCGGGCGCGGGCGCCACCGGCGGTTTGGCCGGTTCGACGGGTTTGGCCGGCTCAGGCTCGGGCGCGGGCGGTGGGAGCGCCTTGAACGCATCGGCTTCCAGGCGCGCTTCCAGCGGCGGGGAAACGCCCAGCTGCGCCTGCGGAAATTTTCCCTTGAGGAGGAAAACGGCATGCACGGCGAGCGAAGCGGCCAGGCCGATCCAGAAGGCCCGTCCGACGGTGCGCGGAGTCAGGTAGCCGCGGCGCTGGCTCGGCGGGTTCATTTCAGCTTGTAGCTGGCGCGGATGAGCTGCTGCTCGAACAGGCCGGACTCTTCGCGTACGCGGATGCGCAGGGGAAGATGGTGGAAGGCGGGCGCGATCCACACCGAGATCGCGTTTTCATCGGGCTGGGCGATGCGCCGGTATTCGATGACGTCGAACGTGCCCATCGGCGTGGTCATGCGGCCGCCGGGGATTTTCTCGTAGCGGTAGTGGATGAGCTTGCGCCCGTTGCTGACCGGGAACTCCAGCTGCGGCGGCGCCTTGCCGGCGAGGGTGAAGGCGTAGAGCTGGGTCAGTGCGTCGAGCGTGCCCTTGGGCAGGGTGACCTGCGATTTCTTGTTCTTGTAGTGATGGGTCAGCTGGCCGCTCGCCCAGTTGAATTCGGACTGCACCGCCTTTTCCGGCGCATTGCTGCGCACCTGCCGGTAGCGGGCGGGCACGAAGGCGCCGGACTGGACCGTGCCCTCGCTGCTGAGCGTCATCACGGGCAGCAGGAAGGCCAGCTTCTGGTCCGGCCGTGCGATGCTGGTGAGGCGGTAGCTGCTGCCGTCGCGCTTGAAACTGTCGCTGACGTTGCCGACGTACTGGCCGTTGAAGCTGAAGCGGTAGACCAGATCGAATTGCAGCGGGCTCTGCTGGGCTGCGGCGGATGCCCAAATCAGCGCCAGCAGCAGGGCGACGATGGCTTTCATGCGCGTCTCAGGGAGTGGCTAACACCCATTGAGACACGCCCTGTTCGCGCACGTTCACGCAGCCGTCCGAAATGACCAGCTTGCCTTCGGCGAACCAGCGCACCGCCTGCGGGTAGATGCGGTGCTCCTGCGCCAGCACGCGCGCGGCCAGGGTCTCGGGGGTGTCGTCGGGCAGCACCGGCACCGCGGCCTGGATGACGACGGGACCGTGGTCGAGCGCGGCGGTGACGAAGTGCACCGTGCAGCCGTGGATTTTCACGCCTTCACGGAGTGCGGATTCGTGCGTGTGCAGGCCGGGAAAGGACGGCAGCAGCGAGGGGTGGATGTTGATGAGCCGCCCCGCGTAGCGCTCGACGAAGGCCCTGGTGAGGATGCGCATGTAGCCGGCGAGGACGACGAGATCGGCGCCGGCTTTCTCGATTTCCGCGATCAGCGCTTCGTCGAAGGCTTCGCGCGTGGGGAATTTCTTGTGGTCGAGCGCCACCGCCGGGATGCCGTGCGCATGCGCGTACTCGAGACCGGCTGCGTCGGGCCGGTTGCTGATGGCGGCGCTGAAGGTGACCGGCAGGTCCGCATCCAGCAGGGCCTTGAAATTGCTGCCGCGGCCGGATAGGAGGACGACTGCTTTTATCATTGGAGACGCCAGAGGTAGAAAAATCTAATCAAACACAGAGGTAACAGAGGCAGCAGAGGGAACACGATCAATAGCTTTGTTGATGTTCCTCTGTTTCCGCTGATGCCTCTGTGTAAATTTTTGATCAGCGAATGGCAACTTGTTCTTCGCCGT
Organism: Betaproteobacteria bacterium SCN2; assembly: GCA_008923285.1. Classification (GTDB taxonomy): domain Bacteria; phylum Pseudomonadota; class Gammaproteobacteria; order Burkholderiales; family Thiobacillaceae; genus UBA6918. Next base: position 494,450 of record WBSG01000027.1, on the reverse strand, counting down.
CGGAATTCCGCGCAACGACTTCACCGATGCGGGAGACGCTTTCGCCGCTGGCCTTGAGGTGGGCCATGGCGGCTTCGGCGTGCTCGGGCGCGACCACCACGACCATGCCGATGCCGCAGTTGAAGGTTTTGTACATTTCCGCATTGTCGATTTGCGCGGTCTGCTGCAGCCAGTCGAACAGCGGGCCCCAGTTCCAGGCGCTGCGCTTCAGCTCCACCGCGCAGTTGTCGGGCAGCACGCGCGGGATGTTGCCGGTGAGGCCGCCGCCGGTGATGTGGGCCATGCCCTTGACCGGCAGCTTTTCCATCAGCGCCAGCAGCGGCTTGACGTAGATGCGGGTCGGCGCCATCAGCACGTCGCCGAACGGGCGGCCGTGGAAGTCGGCCTTGAGGTCGGCGCCGGAGACTTCGACCAGCTTGCGCACCAGCGAATAGCCGTTGGAGTGGCAGCCGCTGGAAGCGAGGCCCAGCACCACGTCGCCCGGCTGAATGGTGGAGCCGTCGATGAGCTTGCTTTTTTCCGCCACGCCGACGGCGAAGCCGGCGAGGTCGTATTCGCCGTCCGGGTACATCGAGGGCATCTCGGCGGTCTCGCCGCCGGTCAGCGCGCAGCCGGCCTGCTTGCAGCCTTCGGCAATGCCGCGGATGACGGCCTCGGCGGTGTCGAGCTCGAGCTTGCCGGTGGCGAAGTAGTCGAGGAAGAACAGCGGCTCGGCGCCCTGCACCAGGATGTCGTTGACGCTCATGGCGACCAGGTCGATGCCGACGGTGTCGTGCTTGTCGAGCATGAAGGCGAGCTTGAGCTTGGTGCCGACGCCGTCGGTGCCGGAGATCAGCACCGGTTCCTTGAACTTCTTGGCGATCTCGATGACGGCGCCGAAGCCGCCGATGCCGGTAAGCACTTCGGGGCGCATGGTGGCCTTCGCCAGCGGCTTGATGCGCTCGACCAGGGCGTCGCCCGCGTCGATGTCGACACCGGCGTCTTTGTAGGAAATGGAAGCCAATTTAAACTCGTCGTGTCACAGAAAAGGGTATTTTACCGCCATGCTCAACCGTTCAGATAATCTGCCCTGGCTGGCGCTCGCCACCCTGCTGCTCGCCGGTGGCCTCGTCTACCTGCTGGCGCCGGTATTGACGCCGTTTCTGGCCGGCGTGCTGCTGGCCTACATTTTCGATCCGCTCGTCGACCGCCTGCAAAAACGCGGCCTGAACCGCACGCTGGCGACCTTCGTGGTGCTGATCGCGGCGGGACTGCTGGCGGTGGGCGCGGTGCTGATGGTGATCCCGATGTTCCTCAACCAGGCGCAACTGCTGATCGACCGCCTGCCCGATTACCTGGGCTGGATCCAACTGGAGGTCCTGCCCACGCTGACGGGGCTGTTCGGCGTCACCGCCGACATCGACATGGATACCGTGCGCAACTGGGTCGCCGAGCATGCGCAAAGCGCCGGCAGCGCGGCGCAGCAGTTCCTGCCCAGGCTCGGCAGCGGGGCCTCGGCGCTGCTGGCGGCGGCGATCAACCTGTTGCTGGTGCCGGTGGTGACCTTTTATCTCCTGCGCGACTGGGACGGCCTGGTCCGCAAGGTCGACGAACTGATCCCGCGCCCCTGGCACGAACAGATCGCCCGCATCGCGCGCGACGTCGACCGCGTGTTGTCGGAATTCCTGCGCGGTCAGTTGTCGGTGATGCTGGCGATGAGCGTGTTCTATTCGGTGGGCCTGTCGCTCGCCGGCCTCGAATTCGCCCTGCCCATCGGCATCATCACCGGCGTGCTGGGTTTCATTCCTTTCGTCGGCGCGACCCTGGGCCTGGTGCTGGGCGTGCTGGAAGCGACCCTGCAGTTCCAGTCGGTGACGGGCGTGCTGCCGGTGCTGGGCGTGTTCATCCTCGGCCAGGCGCTGGAAGGCATGGTGGTGACGCCTTATCTCGTCGGCGACCGCATCGGCCTGCATCCGGTGGCGGTGATCTTCGCGCTGGCGGCTTTCGGCCAGGTGTTCGGCTTTTTCGGCGTGCTGCTGGCGCTGCCGATGGCGGCGGCGCTGCTGGTGGCGATCCGCCATCTGCGCGAGGCCTACGTGAACAGTCCGGTCTACGCCGGCATGTCGATTAATCCGGAGTCGTCCGGCCGGTATAATCCGGGCTTTCATCCTGCCGCTTCCGCCATGCCTGCCCTGCTCGAAACCTCCATCAAAAGCCTGCCGCTGATTTCCAAGGGCAAGGTGCGCGACATCTACGCCGTGGACGACAAGCGCCTGTTGATGGTGACGACCGACCGCCTGTCGGCCTTCGACGTGATCATGCCGACGCCCATCCCCGACAAGGGCGCGATATTGACCGACATCACCAAGTTCTGGTTCGAGAAGCTGGCCGGCATCCTGCCCAACCAGTTGACCGGCGATGCGCCCGAGTCCGTGGTGGCGGCCGACGAGCGCGAGCAGGTCGCCGGCCGCGCGCTGGTGGTCAAGCGCCTGAAGCCGCTGCCGGTGGAGGCCATCGTGCGCGGCTACCTGGTCGGCTCGGGCTGGAAGGAATATCAGGAGAAGGGCAGCGTGTGCGGCATTGCGCTGCCGGCGGGTCTCAAGCAGGCAGGCAAGCTGCCGCAAGCCCTGTTTACGCCTTCGACCAAGGCCGAGCTCGGCGAGCATGACGAGAACATCGATTTCGCCCGCTGCGAGGTCATCCTCGGCAAGGAACTCGCCGCCCAGGTGCGCGATGCGAGCCTTGCGCTGTATACAAAAGCGGCGGAGTATGCGCTCACTAAAGGGATCATCATCGCCGATACCAAGTTCGAATTCGGGCTGGACGCATCCGGCGCGCTGCATCTCATCGACGAGGTGCTGACGCCGGATTCCTCGCGCTTCTGGCCGGCCGATCAGTATGCCGAGGGCAGCAATCCGCCCAGCTTCGACAAGCAGTTCGTGCGCGACTGGCTGGAGTCCTCCGGCTGGAACAAGCGGGCGCCGGGGCCGGAGCTGCCGGACGCGGTGGTGGCGAAGACCGCCGAGAAATACCGCGAAGCCTTGGTTCGCCTCGCCGGCTGACTGGCGGGCAATAAAAAGCGCCCCGAAGGGCGCTGCGGAAATGAAAAAGCACCCCGAAGGGTGCTCCAACCTGGAGGTTGATCGAAATCAGACGCAGCCGGTCGGCTTGGGCAGGCCGCCGTACTTGGTGATCGGCTTCATCGGGCCGGTCATCCACACGTTGAAGAGTTCCTTCTGGTCCATGTCGATGTACTTGGCGAACTTGCGGATCGGCGGCACCTGCTGGTACTCGTCGTAGTACTCGCGCGCCTTCATGATCATTTCCCATTTCTGGTCGTTCAGCTCGTAGTTGTCGGCTTCGGCCATGGCGCGGGCAACCTCTTCGGTCCACTCGCTCATGTCTTCCAGATAACCGTCGCCATCGCGTGCGGGCAAATCCATGTTCGTACTCCGTCAAAAAAATAATTGAACAAAACAGTCAGGCATTATTAAAGAATACTTGACCAAAAGAGTCAACTAATTTTTGCAAAGATATCAAGGTCTTGTTATTTCAGGAGCCGGCGGCGGGTGAGGCCGAGGGCCAGCCAGAAGCCGGCGAATCCCCAGGCCAGCAGGGAGAAGATGTGGAAAGCCCAGTTGGCGGGGATGTCGCCGCGAATGATCGGCCGGGCAAGTTCCACGGCGTGGCTGAGCGGCAGCCAGGCGGAGATTGTTTGCAACAGCGGCGGCAACTGGCTCACCGGGTAGAACACCCCGCACAGGAGCACCATGGGCGTGATGGCGAGGGTGAAGTAATAGAGGAAGAAGTCGTAGTTGGGCGAGACCGAGGTCATCACCAGGCCCATGCCGGAAAAGCACAGGCCGATGACGAAGGCGAGCGGGATGATCCACAGCGTCAGCAGCCAGTCGGCCTGCAGGCCCAGCGCCCAGATCACTGCCAGGATGGCGAAGCCCGAGAGCACGCTCTTGCTTGCCGCCCACAGCCATTCGCCCACCAGCACGTCGTCAAGCTCCAGCGGCGTGTTGAGGATGGCTTCCCAGGTCTTCTGCACGTGCATGCGCGAAAAGCCCGAGTAGAGGGTCTCGAAGGTGGCGCTGTTCATGGTCGAGTAGGCCACGGTGCCGGCGCCGAGGAAGGTGAGGTAGCTCATGCCGTCGACGTCGGGCAGCAGGCTGCCGAGGCCGAAACCGAGGCCGATCATGTAGAACATGGGATCGGCGAGGTTGCCGAGCATGGACGGGATGGCGAGCTTCTTCCAGACCAGGAAGTTGCGCCGCCACACCGGTATGAAACGCAGCGAAAAGCGGGGAAATTGGAAGAGATGCGCCATCAATCCCTCAGGTCGCGTCCGGTGAGCTTGAGGAACACGTCTTCCAGGTTGGCCGGGCGGTGCAGGTAGCGCAGCGCGCTCTGCGCCTTGAGCGCGTCCAGCGCCGGGGCGGGATTACGCGTGTAGCAGAACAGTGATTCGCCGGCTTGTTCATGGCGGTCGCACAGCCTGGCGGCATATCCATGTGCCCAGTCAGACGCTCCCTCGCCGTAGATTTCCAGCACGTCCGATTCGATCAGGGTGGCGATCAGCTCGCGCGGGCTGCCGCGGGCGATGCACCTGCCATGGTCGATGACGGTGAGTTCGTCGCACAGCCGCTCGGCCTCGTCCATGAAGTGCGTGGTGAGCAGGATGGTCTTGCCTTGGGAAAGCAGCTTGCGCAAACCTTGCCAGATGACGTGCCGCGCCTGCGGGTCGAGGCCGGTGGTGGGCTCGTCGAGGAAGATCACGTCGGGATCGTTGATCAGCGCGCGTGCCAGGGTCAGGCGCCGCTTCATGCCGCCGGACAGGGTCTGGATGCGGGTATCGGCACGGCTTGCGAGACCGGCGAATTCCAGCAGTGCGGGAATGCGCTGTTTGATCTCGCTGTCCTTGAAGCCGAAGTAGCGGCCGTAGGCGAGCAGATTCTCGGCCACGGTGAAGTCGGGGTCGAGGTTGTCCATCTGCGGCACCACGCCGACCTTGAGCCGCGCCTGGCGTGCGAGCGAGGGCACCGGCAGGTCGAGCACGCGGATGTCGCCGGCCTCGGGCGCGATCAGGCCGAGCAGCATTTTCAGCGTGGTGGTCTTGCCGGCGCCGTTGGGGCCGAGCAGGCCGTGGCAGGTGCCGGCGGCGAGCGTGAGGTCGAGGCCGTCGACGACAGTGTGCGGGCCGTAGGTTTTTCTCAGCCCCTGCGCGGCTACCACGGACATAATTCTTCGAGCGCCTGCTTGAGTTCGTTGAGTTTGCCGTGGAAAAAATGGTCGCTGCCGTGGATAAGTTTGAGCGGCACATTGTGCTGGCTGGCCCAGGCCAGCGCCTCGGGATAGGGCACGACTTCGTCGAGGTCGCCGTGGATGATGGCGGTGCCGGGCACGGGGGCGTCGAAGTCATAGAGATTGACGGCCGGCGCCACCAGCAGCACGCATTTGGAGGGCACGCGCTTCGCCACGCGATGCTGCACATAGCCGCCGAAGGAGAAGCCGGCCAGGCACCAGGGCAGGCCGGGGTAGTTCCTGCTGACGAAATCGATGATGGCGAGCATGTCTTCGCTCTCGCCGTGGCCCTTGTCGTATTCGCCCTCGCTCATGCCGACGCCGCGGAAGTTGGGGCGCACGGCGACGTAGCCGTGGTCGGTGGCGACGCGCGCGATGGTGTGCACCACCTTGTTGTCCATGCTGCCGCCCTGCAGCGGGTGCGGGTGGGCGATGAGCAGCAGGCCGCGCCTCGATTCGCCGGGATCGTCGATCACGGTTTCCATCTTGCCGCCGGGAGTGTCGATGCGCAGCTTGTGGCGCTTGAGGCGCAGGCTGTCCTCGGCCTGCTTGACGGAAACGCCGTCCATCAGATCTTCAGGCGCTTGACGATGCGCCCGTTCTCGAGATGTTCGTGGAGGATTTCGTCGATGTCGTCCTTGTCGACGTAGGTGTACCAGGTGGCTTCGGGATAAACCACCAGCAGCGGGCCCTCGTCGCAGCGGTCCATGCAGCCGGCCGAGTTGATGCGGCACTTGCCGGGGCCGTTCATGTTGAGCTGCTTGACCTTTTTCTTGAGGTAGTCGCGCATCTCCTGGCCGCCGGAGGCGCCGCAGCATTTGGCGCCGTCGTCACGCTGGTTGGTGCAGAAGAACACGTGGTACTTGAAATGCGATTTGTCTGGCATGGCTGACTGAATTCAGAACTCGTTGTATTTGGCGGCGTTGCCCTTCGCCTGTTCCACCGGATATTTGCGCGCATTGATCTCGATCTTGTCGGCGGCGGCCTCGAGCAGGTCGATGTCCAGCAGGTCGGCCAGGCGCGTGAGGTAGATCAGCACGTCGGCGATTTCCTGGCGCACCTGCTCGCGGCGCTCGGGGTCGAGCTTCGTGCTTTCCTCGGGGGAAAGCCACTGGAAGCGCTCGACCAGCTCGGCGGCCTCGACGATCAGCGCCATCGCCAGGTTCTTGGGGGTATGGTAGGCCTCCCACTGACGTTCGAAGGCGAACTCGCGGATGCGGGTCTTCAGTTCGTCCAGCGAGGCGACGGGCTCGGTGCTCATGGGCTGGATTTTAACCCATCCGGAAAGCCTGCCCGGTTTGGGTAGAATAGTGCTTGATTCAACAAGTTATCCGGTTTTATGCAAACCCTGACCGTCGATCTCGGCGACCGCAGCTATCCCATCCACATCGGCCCCGGCCTCATCGACCGCGCCGACCTGATCCTGCCGCATCTTGCGCAAAAGCGCGTGGCCATCGTCACCAACACCACGGTCGGGCCGCTCTACCTGGAGCGCCTGAGCAGGACCCTGACCGCAGCCGGCGTCGAAGTCACCCCCGTGGTGCTGCCGGACGGCGAGGAATACAAGGACTGGCAGACGCTCAACCTGATTTTCGATGCGCTGCTGAAAAGCCGCGCCGAGCGCAAGACCACGCTGATTGCCCTGGGCGGCGGCGTCATCGGCGACATGACCGGCTTCGCCGCGGCCTGTTACCAGCGCGGCGTGCCCTTCATCCAGGTGCCGACCACGCTCTTGTCCCAGGTCGACTCCTCGGTCGGCGGCAAGACCGGCATCAACCATCCGCTCGGCAAGAACATGATCGGCGCCTTCTACCAGCCGAAACTGGTGCTGGCCGACACCGACACCCTGAAGACCCTGCCGGCGCGCGAGCTGTCCGCCGGCCTGGCGGAAGTGATCAAGTACGGCCTGATCTGGGACGCGGACTTCCTCGACTGGCTCGAAGCCGGCATGGACAGGCTGCGCGCGCTGGATCCCGAGTCCATCAGCCGCGCCATTTACCGCTCCTGCGAAATCAAGGCGCAGGTGGTGGCGGAGGACGAGCGCGAGGGCGGGCTGCGCGCCATTCTCAATCTCGGCCATACCTTCGGCCACGCCATCGAGACCGGCATGGGCTACGGCAACTGGCTGCATGGCGAGGCGGTGGCGGCGGGCATGGTGATGGCGGCTGACGCCTCGCGCCGCAAGGGCTGGCTCACCGATGCCGAGGTCGAGCGCACGCGCGCCATCATCCGCGCCGCCGGCCTGCCCGACAGCGCACCCGCGCTGGGCGTGGAGCGCTATCTCGAATACATGGGCCACGACAAGAAAGTCGAGGCCGGCAAGATCCGCTTCGTGCTGCTGAAAAAGATCGGCGAGGCGATCATCACCGCCGATCTTGCGCCGGCGGATCTGAACGCCACGCTCACCCACCATGTCCACACGGCCTGAACTCGCGCCCTACGCTGCGATCGACACCCAGACCAAAGGCCGGGTGCACGCCGAGGCGCCCGCCGCGCCGCGGGGCGAGTTCCAGCGCGACCGCGACCGCATCGTGCATTCCACCGCCTTCCGCCGCCTGGAATACAAGACCCAGGTGTTCGTGAACCACGAGGGCGACCATTTCCGCACCCGCCTCACCCACAGCCTGGAAGTCGCGCAGATCGGCCGCACCATCGCGCGCATGCTCAACGTCAACGAAGAACTGACCGAGGCGGTTTCGCTCGCCCACGACCTCGGCCACACGCCTTTCGGCCATGCCGGCCAGGACGCGCTCAATGCCAGCATGAAGGACCACGGCGGCTTTGAGCACAACCTGCAAAGCTTGCGCGTGGTCGACCGGCTGGAACAGCGCTACGCGGAATTCGACGGCCTCAATCTCTGCTTCGAAACCCGCGAGGGCATACTCAAGCACTGCTCTCTGCCCAACGCGCGCGAGCTGGGCGAGCTGGGCCAGCGTTTTATCGACAGGAAGCAGCCCTCGCTGGAGGCGCAGGTCGCCAACCGCGCCGACGAGATCGCCTACAACAACCACGACGTCGACGACGGCCTGCGTTCCGGCCTGCTCAGCATCGACGGGCTGATGCAAAGCCGGCTGTTCGCCCGCCACCACGACGAGGTGATGGCGAAATACCCGCAGCTTCATGGCCGGCGCAAGGTGCACGAGATCATTCGCCGCATGATCAACACGCTGATCCTCGACCTCGTTTCCACGACGCGCGCCAACCTGGAAAAGTCGGGCGTGAAAAACATCGAGGAGGTGCGCAACGCGCAGCCGCTGGTGGGCTTCTCCGACGAAGTGCGCGAGCAGCAATACGAATTGAAGCAGTACCTGCGCAAGAACCTGTACCAGCACTACCAGGTCATGCGCATGACCAGCAAGGCCGCGCGCATCATCCAGTCGCTGTTCGACACTTTCCAGAACGAGCCGCGCCTGCTGTCGCCGGAGCACCAGGACAACGTGCAGCGCGAGGGCGCGCGCGCCATCGCGGACTACATCGCCGGCATGACCGACCGTTACGCCATGCGTGAATACCGCCGCATCTTCGGCGTCGAGGAAATCAGCATTTAGCGATTTTGCCCGGGTTCAGGCGCGCGCCAGCACCGCGCAGCTGACTTCGCGCGCGCCGGCCGCCCTGAGCGTCCTCGCCAGTTCGTCGAGGGTGCTGCCGGTGGTCATGACGTCGTCGACGATGCCGATGTGCAGGCCGGCGATGTCCGCGCTGCAGGCGAAGGCGCCGCGCAGGTTCCTTTTCCGCGCTTCACGCTTCAGTCCTGCCTGCGGCGGCGTGTCGCGCAGGCGCCGCGCCCAGCCGGCCTGCATGGGAATGGCGGTCCGGGCAGAGAGCTCGCGGGCGATCTCGGCGGCCTGGTTGAAGCCGCGCTCCCTGAGGCGGTTGGCATGCAGCGGCATGGGCAGCCACACATCGGGCGGCTCGCCCTGCAACTGCGCTGCCAGCAATTCGCCCATGAGCGGGGCGATCGCCAGATGCTCGCGGTATTTGAGGCGCTGGATCAGGCGGTCGACCGGGAAGGCGTAGGTGAACACGGCGTGCACCCGGCTGTATGCGGGCGGCTCCTTGAGGCAATGCCCGCAGGTGTCGCCGGCGGGCGTGGGCAGCGCGCAAACCGGGCAGCGCGCCGTTGCCTGCCAGGGCAGGTCGGCTTGGCAGGGTGCGCACAGCGGGCCCTGCGGCGCCTGGCAGAGCAGGCACGGCGGCGGCGAATATCGATTAATAATTGAGCGGATGTTCAATTTTTTCCGGTGCGTTTTTTGACAGCATGGCGGCGGGGCGCTGATAATCCGGCTAAATTCCAGGAAGCCCCAATGAAAGTAAAACGCGTCATCAGCGCCAAATCCTCCCGATTTTCCGCACAATTATTCAATATCTGCAGCGTCGCCGCCATTACCGCAGGCATTTCCGCCCTGACGCTGGGCAAGCTGCTGGCCGGCCAGAAGATCGGCTTCCTGCCCCTGGTACTGTCTTTCCCGCCGCTGATGATCTGGCTCGCGGCCTCGATTTTCGTCTACGCCAGCATCGCGCACCATCCCAACGAGCGCACGCGCCATTTCCACCGCTGGGCCGGTTACCGCTTCTACGGCGCGACCGGCGCCATGATGGTGATCGGCCAGCCCATCTACGAACTCATGGGCGGCTGGAGCGGGCTCATGGCGGTGTGGCTGCTGGTGTTCCTGGTCGTGGTGCCATGGGGGCTCTACGCCATCTGGAAAGCGGCCAGGGAAGACTGGCAGGACATGACCATCGAGGTAGCCATCCATGAGTAGTTGCAGTTGTTCGTCCATCCACGTGCACCAGCCGGCGGAAACAAAAGTGCCGGTGGCCGCCGTCGAGGCACTGTTCGCCAAGCCCTTCAATGATTTGCTGTACGAGGCGCAAAGCGCACATCGCCAGCATTTCGACCCGAACAAGGTGCAGTTGTCCACGCTGCTGTCGATCAAGACCGGCGGCTGCCCGGAGGACTGCGGCTACTGCCCGCAGTCGAAGCGCCACCCCAACGCCGTGGCCGATGAGCCCATGCTCGACATCGATGCGGTGCTGACGGCCGCGCGCGCCGCGAAGGACGCCGGCGCCAGCCGCTTCTGCATGGGCGCCGCCTGGCGCGGTCCCAAGCAGAAGGACCTCGACCCAGTGCTGACCATGGTGCGCGAGGTGAAGGCGCTGGGCCTGGAAACCTGCTGCACGCTGGGCATGCTGCGCGAAGGCCAGGCCGAGCAGCTGCGTGACGCCGGCCTCGACTATTACAACCACAACCTCGATACCGCGCCCGAGTTCTACGGCGAGATCATTTCCACGCGCGACTTCGAGGATCGCCTCGACACGCTGAACAAGGTGCGCGGCGCCGGCATCAACGTGTGCGCCGGCGGCATCGTCGGCATGGGCGAATCGCGCACCCAGCGCGCGGGCTTGCTGGCGCAGCTGGCGAGCCTCGACCCGCCGCCGGAGTCGGTGCCGATCAACCTGCTGGTGCAGGTGGAAGGCACGCCGCTGCACGGCACCGACGCGCTCGACCCGATCGAGTTCGTGCGCACCATCGCGGTGGCGCGCATTCTCATGCCGACTTCCTACGTGCGCCTGTCCGCCGGGCGCCAGCAGATGAGCGATGCGGTGCAGGCCCTGTGTTTCCTCGCCGGCGCCAATTCCATCTTCTACGGCGACAAGCTCCTGACCACCGGCAATCCCGAGTGGGAACGGGACCAGGCGCTGTTCGGCAAGCTCGGCCTGACGCCTGCATGAGTGCATTCGATGCGCTGGCCCGGATTCAGCAGGGCCTGGCGCAGCTCGAAAGCGAAAGCCTGCTGCGCAAGCGTTCCCTGCTGGAGTCGGCGCAGGGCGCGCACGTGCGGGTCGACGGGCGCGAACTGGTTTCCTTCTGCAGCAACGATTATCTGGGCCTGGCGAACGACCCGACACTGGCCGCGGCGGCAGCGGCCGCCATTGGCGAATACGGAGTAGGCGCGGGCGCTTCTCATCTCGTCACCGGTCATCACCGCCTGCATCACGAATTCGAGCAGTCTTTCGCCGCCTTCGTCGGCAAGCCGGCGGCGCTGATGTTCTCCACCGGCTACATGGCCAATCTCGGCGTGCTGACCGCGCTGCTCGGCCGCCATGGCGAAGTCTTCGCCGACAAGCTCAACCATGCCTCGCTCAACGACGCCGCGCAGCAATGCGGCGCGAAGTTCACCCGCTTTGCCCACGCCGACCTCGGCCAGCTGGAAAGCCGGCTCAAGAGGAGCGCGGCGCGCGACAAGCTGATCTGCGCCGATCTCGTGTTCAGCATGGACGGCGATGTCGCTGACGTCGATCGCCTGCTCGAACTGGCCGAGGCGCACGACGCCTGGCTGTACCTCGACGATGCCCATGGTTTCGGCGTGCTGGACGAGGGCCGCGGCGGCCTCACCGAGGCGGCCAGGAAAAGCCCGCGCGTGATCTATCTCGCCACCCTCGGCAAGGCCGCCGGCGTGTTCGGCGCGGCGGTGGCGGCGCACGCCGACGTCGTGGAATGGCTGGTGCAGAAGGCGCGCACCTACATCTACACCACCGCCATGCCGCCGGCGCTGGCGGCGGCCTTGCTGGCTAGCCTCGAGCAGGTCGCAGCCGGGCAGGCCCGTCGCGACCGCCTGCGCGGGCATGTCGAGGCGCTGCGCGCCGGCTTGGCCGGGCTGCCGCATTGGCGTCTGATGCCTTCCGCCACGCCGATCCAGCCGCTGCTGATCGGCGGCAATGCCGAAGCGGTCGCGGTATCCCGGAAATTGCTGGAACTGGGCCTGCTGGTGCCCGCGATCCGCACGCCGACCGTGCCCAGAGGCACGGCGCGCCTGCGCATCTCGCTGTCGTCCGCACATACGCCCGAGGAAGTGACGCGGCTTGTGTCCACGATCCAGGCGCTCGACCGGGCATGATGGCGATGAAGCAAGTCTTGCTGCACGGCTGGGGCACGCATCCCGTCATCTGGGAGCCGCTGCTGGAGTTTTTTCCCGGAGCGCGGGCCTTGCCCTTGCCCGGCTATGCCGGCAGCGCGGCCGCTGCCGATCTGGCGCGGATGGCGGAAAGCATCGCCGCGCAGTTGGAAGAAGACACGCAGTTGGTCGGCTGGTCGCTCGGCGGCCTGGTCGCCGCGCATGTCGCGCTGGCCCACCCCGAGAAAGTTTCCGCCCTGGTCCTGGTCGCCGCCACGCCTTGTTTCGTCAAGCGTCCCGACTGGCCGCACGGCGTTGATGCCGAGGTGTTCGACCAGTTTGCCGCCAGCCTCGCCGAAGACTATGCCGGCACGATCAGGCGTTTCCTGTCCCTGCAGGCGCAAGGCTCGAGCGAGATGCGCGCGGTGCTGGCCGGGTTGCGGCGCAGGCTGCTGGACCAGGCGCGGCCTGCCGCAGGCGTGCTGGAGTCGGGCCTCGACATCCTGCAGCGCACCGACCTGCGCGCGAGCTTGCCGAAGCTGGACCGGCCGCTGACGCTGATCCACGGAACCGGCGACAAGCTGGCGCCGGTCGCTGCGGCGCGCTGGCTGGCGCACAGCCTGCCGGGCACAACGCTGCACGAAATCGAAGGCGCGGGACACGCGCCTTTCCTGTCGCATCCGCGGCAGGTTGCGGAAATGATCGGGCAGGCTGCGCATGGCTGAGCCGAAGCTGGACAAGCGCGAGGTGGCGCGCGCCTTCGGCCGCGCCGCGGCAAGCTACGATGCGCATGCCGCCCTGCAGCGCGAGGTGCTGGCGCGCCTGGACGAACGCCTCGACCTGATGAACATCCGGCCGGCGCGCATCCTCGATGCCGGCTGCGGCACCGGCCTCGGCCTGCGCCTCTTGCAGGCGCGTTATCCTGCGGCTGAACGGATCGGCCTCGACCTGGCCCTGCCGATGCTGCAGGCGGCGCGAGGACGGCAGCACGAGGCGGGGCTGACGGGGCTCGTCAAGCGCCTGCTGCCGGGTGCCGCGCGCGAGAGCCACGTCTGCGGCGACATCGAGCGCCTGCCCTTGACGAGATCCAGCATCGACCTTGTCTGGTCCAGCCTTGCCCTGCAATGGGCGAGCGAGCCGGAAGCGGCCTTTCGCGAACTGCATCGCGTCATCGCCCCCGGCGGCTTGCTGCTGTTCGCCACCTTCGGCCCCGACACGCTGAAGGAGCTGCGCCAGGCGTTCGCGCAGGTGGATGGCGGCAGCCATGTCAGCCGTTTTCTCGACATGCACGACCTTGGCGACATGCTGGTGCATGCGGGATTCCAGCATCCGGTCATGGAAATGGAAATGTTCACGCTGACCTACGCCGATCTCAAGTCGTTGATGCGCGATCTGAAGGGCATCGGCGCGCACAACGCCGCGCTCGATCGTGCACGCGGCATGATGGGCAAGTCGGCCTGGCAAAAGCTGGAACAGGCGTACGAGGGTTATCGCAAGGATGGCCGCCTGCCGGCCAGCTACGAAGTGATCTATGGCCATGCCTGGGCCGACGACAAGACGCGGCTCGAAGACGGACGCCAGGTGATCCAGTTCAACATCCAGCGGCGCAAGGCCGGCTTGCGCTGAATGCGATGAGTGCGCGCGGCTATTTCATCACCGGCACCGATACCGCAGCGGGCAAGACCCATGCGGCGCGCCTGCTGGTCGAAGCGCTCAAGCTGCGCGGACTGCGCGTGGCGGTGATGAAGCCGGTGGCGGCCGGCATTGATGCGGACGGTATGAACGAGGACGTGCGCCTGCTGATGTCGGCCTCGAACGTGGCGGCTCCGCTGGGACTGGTTAATCCTTATTGCTTCGCACCGGCGATTGCGCCGCACCTCGCAGCGCGGCTAGAAGGCGTGTCGATGCAGCTCGAAGTCATCGAGCAGGCCTACGCGCAGCTTGCCGTGCAGGCGGATGTAGTAGTGGTGGAGGGAGCCGGCGGCTTCCTGGTGCCGTTCAACGACGCCTGCGGCATGGATGCGATTCCGCAGCACCTGGGGCTGCCGGTCATCATGGTGGTGGGGCTGCGTCTCGGCTGTCTCAACCATGCCTTGCTGACGGCCGAGGCGATTCGCGCGCGCGGACTGATCCTGGCCGGCTGGATCGCCAACCGGATCGATCCGCACATGGCGGCAACTGCGGACAATCTGGCCAGTCTGCGCAGTATTTTGCATGCACCCTGCCTCGGCGAAATTCCCTGGCAAGGCGATGCGGCAGAAGACCTGGGCAACATCGACAGCCTGTTGCAGCAAGTGTTCCTGCCTAGAAAATAAGCAAATCAGAATACGTAAAAATAAAGATATTTAATCTTCAAATCAATTAGTTATGTGAATGCTCACCCTTGCCCGCTGCGGTTCAGGGGTGTAGAGTCTGTGGCAAATTGTCGCAGGTGGAATCGCAGATGCCGCTGGCGCTTGATACAAGTCCACAGACCGAGCAGGACCGGTTTAGTTTCTTTTCCCGGCCCAACTGTTCACTGACACGGACCGAGCGCGACAGAGTGTTCTGGGGGATTGCGACCGTAACGCTGCTTGTCGCCTCGGTGTTCAGCTGGTTGGGGTACTGGCTGATCCTTCCCTTTGCGGGTATCGAGGTTGGCGTGTTGGCCTGGGCATTCGCTGCGCTGGGCAGCAACGCGGGTGATTACGAGTCCATTCGCATCCGTGGCGACGAAATTCTGATTGAGCGCAGGCATGGGGGCCATCTGGAAAGCCGCACGCTCAATGGCAAGTGGGTGAAGCTGGTGTTGGTCGGTGCAAGGCCGGGCGGCAAGGTGAAGCTGGCTTTGCGGTCATGCGGACGGGAAACCGAACTGGGCGCATACCTGACCGACGAAGCCAGGCTCGAACTCGCGAAAGCATTACAGACCCGCATCAATGCGGGCTGAAAAAACAAATATACAAAACAGAATTTACGTGAGGAGGATGGGGAAGACATGAAAAGAAGCGCGCTACGCCCGCTGCTGGGCAAAACGCTGGCCGCCCTGTCCGGGACGATGATCTCGGGCGTTGTCTGGGCGGACTATCAATTCAACCTGCGGGAACCGCAATCCGCCCTGGCCCGTGATGTCTATGACCTGCATACCCTGATCAATCTGGTGTGCCTGGGAATCTTCATCGTGGTGTTCGGCGCGATGTTCTATTCCATCTGGAAACATCGCAAGTCCGCCGGCCACAAGGCCGAGCATTTCCACGAGAACACCACCGTGGAGATCATCTGGACCATCATCCCCTTCTTCATCCTGATCGGCATGGCCTATCCGGCTACCAAGCAGGTGCTGGCGATGAAGGACACCTCCAACCCGGACATGACCGTCAAGGTCACCGGTTATCAGTGGAAGTGGGAATACGACTACCTCAAGGACGACGTGAAGTTCATGTCCACGCTGTCCACGCCCCGCGCGCAGATCCAGAACAAGGAAGCCAAGGGCGAGCACTACCTGCTCGAGGTCGATGAGCCCATGGTGGTGCCGGTCAACAAGAAAGTGCGCGTGCTGCTCACCGCCGGCGACGTCATCCATGCCTGGTGGGTGCCTGAACTCGCAGTCAAGCAGGATGCAATTCCCGGCTTCATTCGCGACGCCTGGTTCAAGTCCGAAACCACCGGCACCTTCCGTGGCCAGTGCACCGAGCTGTGCGGCAAGGATCACGCCTTCATGCCCATCGTGGTGAAAGTGGTGACCCAGGAGGAATACGACGCCTGGCTTGCCGCCAAGAAGCAGGGCGCGGCCATGGCGGCGGCCGACAACAGCAAGACCTTCGGCAAGGAAGAACTCATGGCCAAGGGCGAAGCGGTCTACAACGCCAACTGCGCAGCCTGTCACCAGGCCAACGGCGCGGGCATCCCGGGCGCCTTCCCGGGCATTACCGGTTCCGCAATCGCCACCGGTCCGATCGACGCGCACATCGACATCGTGCTGAACGGCAAGCCCGGCACGGCAATGGCCGCCTTCGGCAACCAGTTGTCAGAAGCCGATATCGCGGCGGTGGTGACCTACCAGCGCAACGGCCTCGGCAACAGCGTGGGCGACGTGGCTCAGCCGGTGCAGGTGGCGGGCATGAAGGGTGGCGCCGAAGCTGCGGCCCCGGCAGGCAACTAACGGACAAGGGAAAGAGGAGACAACAACATGGCGCACGACGCAACTCACGCCCACGACGACCACGGCCACGCCCAGCCCAGCGGAATCATGCGCTGGCTGACCACCACCAACCACAAGGACATCGGCAGCCTGTACATGTGGTTCGCCGGCATCATGTTCCTTATCGCCGGCACCATGGCGCTGGTCATCCGCGCCGAGCTGTTCCAGCCCGGCCTGCAGGTGGTGGACCCGGAGTTCTTCAACCAGATGACCACGCTGCACGGCCTGATCATGGTGTTCGGCGTGATCATGCCGGCCTGGGCGGGCTTCGCCAACTGGCAGATCCCGCTCATGATCGGCGCGCCCGACATGGCGTTCCCGCGCATGAACAACTGGGGTTTCTGGCTGTTGCCGGTGGCCGGCTTCCTGCTGGTCCTCACCCTGTTCATGCCCGGCGGCGGCCCGGCCGGTGGCTGGACCATGTACCCGCCGCTGTTCATCCAGGGCGGCATCAGCTACGACCTCACCATCTTCGCGGTGCACATCCTCGGCGCTTCGTCGATCATGGGCTCGATCAACATCATCACCACCATCCTCAACATGCGCGCGCCCGGCATGACGATGATGAAGATGCCGCTGTTCGTATGGACCTGGCTGATCACTGCCTACCTGCTGATCGCCACCGTGCCGGTGCTGGCGGGGGCCGTGACCATGCTGCTCACCGACCGCAACTTCGACACCCATTTCTTCAACGCGGCGGGGGGCGGCGATCCGGTCATGTTCCAGCACATCTTCTGGTTCTTCGGCCATCCCGAGGTGTACATCCTGATCCTGCCGGCGTTCGGCGTGGTGTCGCAGATCATCCCGACCTTCGCGCGCAAGCCGCTGTTCGGCTACGCCTCGATGGTCTACGCGACGGCCTCCATCGCCATCCTGTCCTTCATCGTCTGGGCGCACCACATGTTCACCGTGGGCATGCCGGCGACCGCGCAGCTGTTCTTCATGTATTCCACCATGCTGATCGCCGTGCCCACCGGCGTGAAGGTGTTCAACTGGGTAGCGACCATGTGGAAGGGCTCGATGACCTTCGAGACGCCGATGCTGTTCGCCATCGCCTTCGTCTGCCTGTTCACCATCGGCGGCTTCTCCGGCCTGGTGTGCGCGATGACCCCGGTGGACATCCAGATCCACGATACCTACTACGTGGTGGCGCACTTCCACTACGTGCTGGTGTCGGGCGCGCTGTTCGCGATCATCGCCGGCGTCTACTACTGGCTGCCCAAGTGGACCGGACACATGTACGACGAGAGGCTGGGCAAGCTGCATTTCTGGCTGTCGGTGATTTCGATGAACATCACCTTCTTCCCGATGCACTTCCTGGGCCTGGCCGGCATGCCGCGCCGCTATGCGGACTATGCGCTGCAGTTTGCCGAGTTCAACGCCATCGCCTCGGTCGGCGCGTTCCTGTTCGGCTTTAGCCAGCTCATCTTCCTGTACCTGATCATCAAGGCGATCAAGGGCGGGCAGAAGGCGACCGACCAGGTATGGGAGGGCGCAGAAGGACTGGAGTGGACCGTGCCGTCGCCGGCGCCGTATCACACCTTCGAGACGGCCCCGGTCGTGAAGTGACAACGAATCGCGGGCGGCGCGTGCGCCGCCCGCAGTCGGGAGAGAAATGCAGCAAGCCAAACGCAACATTCTGACTGCTCTGGTGCTCGCAGCCATCGCCATCGGCATCTTCCTGTACACCGTGATGAACGCCGGGGCGTAGCCAGATGGAAAAGACCGAAAACCGCATACTCCTGCGCAAGCTGTGGATTGCCGCACTGGGCATGTTCGGCTTCGGCTTCCTCATGGTGCCGTTCTACAACAAGATCTGCGAGGTGACCGGCATCAATTCCGGCGACGCGCAGGTGCTGGCGAAGAACACTCAGGTGGATACCAGCCGCACCATCACCCTGGAGTTCGACGCTAACGTGGATGCGAACCTGCCGTGGAGGTTCACGCCGGTGCAAAGCAGCATCAGCATGCATCCGGGCGAGATGGTGCAGGTGCTTTACGAGGTGGAGAATCTGACCGACCGGGACATCACCGGTCAGGCCATTCCCAGCTACGGCCCGCAGCTGGCCGCGCAGTACGTCAAGAAAATCGAATGCTTCTGCTTCACCGGGCAAACCCTGAAGGCCGGTGAAAAGCGGCAGATGCCGGTGATGATGGTGATGGATCCGTCGCTGCCGGCTGACGTGAACACCATCACGTTGTCGTACACCTTCTTCGTTCATCCCGAGGCGAACAAGGCGGCGCACGCGGCGGGGCAGGGAACAAATGGCTGAGCATCGCGGCAGCCTGTGGCAGGCCGCCAGGGCGGTGTTCTGGAGTTTTTTTGGTGTCAGGAAAAAATCGCACTACGAGCAGGACGCAGTACAGCTGACGCCGGTCCAGGTGATCGTCATGGGCCTGGCCTCGGCAGCGCTGTTCGTGCTGATACTGCTCGGGATCGTGTGGCTGGTTGCGAATTGAACGATAACAGGAGAGGAGACAACAGCATGGCATCACAAACTGGCGGTTACTACTTGCCGGCGCCGTCGCACTGGCCCATCGTGGGCTCGGTGGCGCTGACCCTGATGGCGCTCGGCGCAACGTTCATGATCAACGGCGTTGGCGGCGGCTGGATGCTGTGGGCGGGACTTGCCGTGCTCGCATTCATGCTGTTCGGCTGGTTCGGCACGGTCATTCGCGAGAGCGAGAGCGGCAAGCACAACAGGCAGGTCGACCTTTCCTTCCGCTGGGCCATGAGCTGGTTCATCTTCTCGGAAGTGATGTTCTTCGCCGCCTTCTTTGGCGCATTGTTCTACATGCGCGTGCTGTCGGTGCCTTGGCTGGGCGAAGCGGACACCATGGAGCAGTTGTGGAGCGGTTACACGGCAACCTGGCCGACTGCGGGGCCGGGTCTGACCGCCGACGGCTACCAGTTCACGCCCATGGGCGCCTGGGGCATCCCGGCGATCAACACCCTGCTGCTGCTGACGTCGGGCGCGACCGTGACCTGGGCGCACTGGGGGCTGAAGAAGAACAATCGCAGCCAGCTGGTTTGGGGCCTGTTCCTGACCGTGGCCCTGGGCCTTGCCTTCATGGGCCTGCAGGTGTACGAGTACATCCATGCCTACAATGACCTCGGGCTGACCCTGGGGGCGGGTGCATACGGCGCGACCTTCTTCATGCTGACCGGCTTCCACGGGTTCCACGTGACCGTGGGCACGCTGATGCTGATCGTGATCCTCGGCCGCTCCATCAAGGGCCACTTCACGGCCGAGCATCACTTCGGTTTCGAGGGCGTGGCCTGGTACTGGCATTTTGTCGACGTCGTCTGGCTGGGCCTGTTCATATTCGTGTACTGGCTGATCTAGGCGGTCGACATGGAAAAGGCCGCGCATGGCGCGGCCTTTTTGTTTGGCGGGGGAAGGGCTAGCCGCGCAGGCCGGTCTGCGGAATCCAGCCGAAGTAATAGCTGGCCATGAGCAGAATGAAGAGGAAGATGGATAGCGAAATGCGAACGGTCAGGGCCTTTACGGTGCGCTCGGATTGGCCCTTGTCCCTGACCAGGTAATAAAGCGCGCTGCCGAGACTGATGACGATGAAGGCGATGAACAGCAGGACGACGATGCGCATGGTGCTCCTTGGGGCCAATTATCGAAGTGTTTTAGTTTAACCTCTTGCCCATGCATTTCGGTGGATTCGTTTTCCGTCCCGGCTTGTGGCCTACCCTGGCTGGCCTGTTCTTTTTCGCGCTGACACTGTGGCTCGGCAACTGGCAGCTGTCGCGTGCCGATTACAAGCGTGAATTGCAGGCGCGCTACGATCGCATGCAGGAAGACGGCGTGGTGAGGATCGGCGCTGCGACGGTGGCCAAGGAAGACCTGCTGTACCGGCCGGTCGAGGTGCGCGGATCATTTTTGAACGGCCAGGAAATTTTTATCGACAACCGGGTGTATAAAACCCGCGCAGGTTACCATGTGCTGACGCCGTTCCTGATCGAAGGTTCGTCGCAGCATGTGCTGGTCAACCGCGGCTGGGTCGCTCTGGTCGACGGGCGCCGGGATACGCTGCCGCAAGTAAGGTCGGTGGCCGGCATGGTGGTGTTGGCGGGCGTGGCGGTGGATCCGAAGAGCCGTTATCTCGAATTCAAGGGTGCGGAGCCGCAGGGGAGGCTTTGGCAGAACCTGGATTTCGAACGCTACCGGCGCGAGTTCGGCAAGTCGTTGCAGCCGGTGCTGGTGGAACAGGTCTCGGATACCGGGGACGGACTGGCGCGCGACTGGCCGCGGCCGGATACCGGCGTGGGTACGCACGTCAGCTACGCCATCCAGTGGTTCGGTCTGGCCGGTGCGATCGTGGTGCTGTGGCTGGTGCTGAATGTAAAACGAGAAAACGCGGCGGAGGGCAAGTGAATCGCGTCAGGATGAATCGAATCAAGCTGCTGTTGCTGATCGGGCTTTTTGCCTTGCCGGTGGCGGCGTCCTATATCGCCTATTACGTGTGGCAGCCGACCGCGCGCAAGAACTACGGCGAACTCATCAAGCAGGTCGAAGTGCGTGCGTCCGGCGTGGCCCTCGACGGGCGGCCCTTCGATGTCGCCAGCCTGAAGGGCAAATGGGTGATGGTGTACGTCGGCGGGGGCGAGTGTGCGAAGCCCTGCCAGGATCTGCTGTATTTCATGCGCCAGACTCGCACTGCGCAAGGCAAGGAAATGGACCGCGTCGAGCGCCTGTGGCTGCTGACGGATGAGGTCGCGCCGACTGACGAACTGCAGTCCTATCATGCAGGCATGCATTACCTGAAGCCGAATGCCTCGCCCGTCGCCCAGTTCGTCGGCAGCGAAACGGGCGCTTACCTGTACATGATCGATCCGCTCGGACACCTGATGATGCGCTGGCCGCAGAGCCCCGATCCCGGCCGCATGATCAAGGACATCCGGCTGCTGTTGAAAGCCTCGCAGATCGGATAAGCCATGAAACTGTACCGAAAATCCATTCTCGCCGCGCTGCTGCTGACCCTGGCCGTGGTGGCGCTGGGCGCGTATGTGCGCCTGTCGGATGCCGGTCTCGGCTGCCCGGACTGGCCCGGGTGCTACGGCAAGATCACGCCGCTGCATGCGAGCGAGCATATCAATCAGGCGCTGGCCGAAAATCCTGATGGCCCGGTCAGCCATGCCAAGGCCTGGAAGGAAATGGTGCATCGCTATTTTGCCGGCGGCCTCGGTCTGCTGATTCTGGGCATTGCCGTTCTCTCCGTCCGGCATCGCCACGAGACGCGGGGCACGCCGCTGCTGCCGATCGCACTGCTTGGCCTGATCATTTTTCAGGCGCTGCTCGGCATGTGGACCGTAACGGAACTGCTCAAGCCCTTCATCGTGACCGGCCACCTGATCGGCGGCATGGCCACCCTGGCGCTGCTTACCTGGCTGTGGCAGCGGGAGAACGGGCCGTCGCTCCAGGGCATGGCGGACGTGCGGCCCCTCAGGTTGTGGGGCGTGCTGGCGCTGATTGCGGTGGTGGTGCAGATCATTCTGGGGGGCTGGGTCAGCACCAACTACGCGGCGCTGGCCTGCCAGGATTTTCCCCTGTGCCATGGTGAGTGGGTGCCGGAGATGCACTTCGAGCCGGCCTTCACGCTGCATCGCGAACTCGGCATGGACGCTTCGGGCGAATTCCTGTCGCTGCAGGCGCTGACCGCCATCCACTGGACGCACAGGCTGTGGGCACTGGCCGTGCTGATCGTGGTGGGGGTGCTGGCGCGCAAGCTCATACGCCAGCGCGGAATATGCATTTTCGGCGCTCTCGTCGGACTGCTGGTGGTGGTGCAGATCGGCATGGGCATCGCCAATGTCTGGCTCAGCCTGCCGCTCGCTCTCGCCGTCGCCCACAATGTCGGTGCGGCATTGTTGCTGATGACGCTGGTGGTCATAAACTTCAAGCTCTTCCGGATGAGGTGATCGCATGGCAACGGGTCTCTTGATGAACGATGCGGCCTGCCGCTGCCAGGAATACCTGGCGCTGTGCAAGGTTCGCGTGGTGTCGCTGATCGTGTTCACTGCCGTGATCGGCATGTTTCTCGCGACGCCGGGCATGGTGCCGCTGCAGGTCCTGTGGGCCGGCACGCTGGGCATCGCACTGGTGGCCGCCGCCGCCGCGGCCTTCAACTGTCTGGTCGAGCAGAAGATCGACTCCGTGATGGCGCGCACCCGTGCCCGTCCGCTGCCTCGCGGCAAGCTCAGCAATACCCAGGTGATCCTGTTTTCCGGCGTCATCGGCGGCGCCGGCCTCTATTTGCTCAACGTGTTTGTCAACCCGCTGACCATGTGGCTGACGCTGGCCACCTTCGTCGGTTATGCGGTGATCTATACCGTCATCCTCAAGCCGGCCACGCCGCAGAACATCGTCATCGGCGGTGCCTCCGGGGCCATGCCGCCGGTGCTGGGCTGGGCTGCCGTGACCGGCGAGGTCAGCCATGACGCGCTGCTGCTGTTCCTCATCATCTTCGCCTGGACGCCGCCGCATTTCTGGGCGCTGGCGCTGTACCGCAAGGATGAATACGCGCGTGCCGGCCTGCCCATGCTGCCGGTCACGCATGGCGAAAAATTCACCCGCCTGCATGTGCTGCTCTACACCATCATCCTGCTGGCAGTGAGCATCCTGCCGGTGACCACGGGCATGGGCGGCTGGATTTACCTGGCCGCCGCGCTGATTCTGGGCGGCATGTTCCTCGCCTATGGCTGGGGCTTGTGGCGGCGCTATTCGGACGCGCTGGCGAGGCGCACCTTCCGCTTCTCCATCTGGTACCTGAGCCTGCTGTTCGCGGC
The DNA here is from genome assembly GCA_008923285.1 of Betaproteobacteria bacterium SCN2. GTDB lineage: Bacteria > Pseudomonadota > Gammaproteobacteria > Burkholderiales > Thiobacillaceae > UBA6918. The sequence continues at coordinate 471,289 of WBSG01000027.1, read as the reverse complement.
CATGCTGGCGGATCATTACTTCAGGCTGCCGGTGGCGGGCTGAGCGGGGGCGCCCGAAATATACAAGGGGGATATTCGGACCACTTTGTTATAATTCGGCGGTGTCCTAACCGTGATGTCCTAACTTGGGGTAGTGCTTAAATGATTCTGTCCCGTACCAGCCAATATGCCGTCCAGGCCTTGATCTACATGGCTACCCAGCCCATGGGCACGCCCATACTGAACAAGGACATTGCGGCCAAGCTCAATGTGCCGGCGCCCTATCTGGCAAAAATCCTGCAAAGCCTGGCCAAGGGCAACCTGCTGTATTCATTCCGCGGGCGCCTGGGCGGCTTCTGCCTCAAGGAAGACGGCGCCAGGATGACACTCATGGACATCCTGCTTCTGACCGAAGGGCCGGCGTTCACGCAAAGCTGCCTGCTCGGCCTGAAGAAATGCTCCGACGATACCGCCTGCCCGGTGCATTTCCGTTGGGCGCCGGTAAAGGAAAAGATCATCAGCCTGCTGAAGGAAACTACCCTGGACAAGCTGGCCAAGGCCGTGCAATCGGGCAAGTATCGTCTGGCCGACCTGCCTCACGCGGCCTTTGACCAGCTCAGGCCATGAGGGTCTGGGCACTGGCCGCCCTGCTCGCAGCCTTGGCGGGCTGTGGATCCGGGGAGACGCCGCCCGTCGAGCCCAAGTTCCAGGCCACCGACATCACCGGCGCGCCCTGGGGGCAGGATTTCAGACTGACCGACCACACGGGACAAGTGCGCACGCTGGCCGATTTTCGCGGCAAGGTCGTGGCGATTTTCTTCGGTTACACGCATTGCCCGGATGTCTGTCCGACCACGCTGTCTGATTTCGCCATGGCGATCCGCGAACTGGGAGCCGACGGAGAAAAGGTCCAGGTGCTATTCGTGACCGTGGACCCGGAGCGGGACACCCCGGAACTGCTCGGCAAATATGTGCCCTCGTTCAATCCGACTTTCCTCGGCATGCATACCGATCCGGCATCCCTGGCTAATCTGGCAAGAGATTTCAAAGTGGTCTATCAAAAGAGTTCCGTCAAGGGACCGGTAGAGTACCTGATCGACCACAGTGCAGGCACCTATGTCTTTGATTCAAAAGGAAGGCTCAGGCTGCATGTCGCGTATGGGACGGGGCCGGCGGCAATCGCCCAGGATTTGAGGATTCTGCTCGCCCAGGAATAGTGCTGTGGTGCATGTGTTGATCGTGCGGCTTGCCGGCGGGCCTGTCTACCCGTTACAATGTCGCGCTCAATTTTTTCAGCATATTTGTGTTTTCTAAAATAGTTAAGCTTCGTTAAGCGGGGGTGTCATGGCGATAACAACGTTCTCGTCGGCTGAGCAGTACAACTTTGATATTGTTAAGAAATTTGCCATCATGGCCCTCGTTTGGGCGGTGGTCGGCATGTTTGCTGGCGTGTACATCGCTTCGGAGCTGGCCTGGCCGTTCCTGAACTTTGACAGCCCCTATATCAGCTTTGGCCGTCTGCGTCCGGTGCATACCAGCGCCGTGATTTTCGGTTTCGGGGGTTCGGCGCTGTTTGCCACCTCCTATTACGTGGTGCAGCGCACCTGCCAGACCCGCCTGATTTCCGACGGCATGGCCAGCTTCACCTTCTGGGGCTGGCAGACGGTCATCGTCCTGGCTGCGCTGTCCTACATGGCCGGCTACTCCCAGGGCCGCGAATACGCCGAGATGGAATGGCCGATCGACATCCTCATCGAAGTGGTGTGGGTCACCTACCTGATCCTGTTCGTCGGCACCATCATGCGCCGCAAGCAGCCGCACATCTACGTCGCCAACTGGTTCTACCTCGCTTTCATCCTGGCGACCGCGCTGCTGCACACCTTCAACAACCTGGCCATGCCCGTCGACCTGTTCTCGATGAAGTCCTACAGCCTGTTTTCCGGCACCCAGGACGCCATGACCCAGTGGTGGTACGGCCATAACGCGGTGGGCTTCTTCCTGACCGCCGCCTTCCTCGGCATGATGTACTACTTCGTGCCCAAGCAGGCCGGCCGCCCGATCTACTCCTATCGACTGTCCATCGTCCACTTCTGGGCGCTGAGCTTCATGTACATGTGGGTGGGCGCGCATCACCTGCACTGGACCGCGCTGCCCGACTGGACCTCGACCCTGGCCGCGACCTTCTCCATCCTGCTCCTGATGCCGTCCTGGGGCGGCATGATCAACGGCATCATGACCCTGTCGGGCGCCTGGGACAAGCTGCGCACCGACCCGGTGATGCGCTTCCTGATCGTGGCGCTGTCCTTCTACGGCATGTCGACCTTCGAAGGCCCGATGATGTCGCTGAAGGAAGTCAACGCGCTGTCGCACTACACCGACTGGACCGTGGGTCACGTGCACTCCGGCGCGCTGGGCTGGGTGGCGATGATTTCCTTCGGTTCGCTGTACCACATGATTCCCAAACTGTGGGATACCAAGCTGTACAGCACCAAGCTGGTCGAGGTGCATTTCTGGCTGGCCACCGTCGGCGTGCTGCTCTACATCATCGCCATGTGGGTGTCGGGCATTACCCAGGGCCTGATGTGGCGTGCCCTCGACGAGTTCGGCAACCTGCAGTACTCCTTCGTCGAATCGGTCGCGGCCATGATCCCGTTCTACATCATGCGCGCCGTCGGCGGTGCCTTCTTCCTGACCGGCACTGTCGTCATGGTTTACAACATCTTCATGACCATCCGCCAGGCCAAGCAGGAAGAGGCCGTGCTTGAGGCCAAGTTGGCCGCCAAGATGGCTAATGCCGGCGCGTAAGGGAAAACATCATGCGTATCAATTTCAAGCACGAATGGATTGAAACCAACATCGGCCTGATGCTGGTGCTGACCATGCTGGCGATCAGCGTGGGCGGCCTGGTCGAAATCGCGCCGCTGTTCTTCATCAAGAAGACCGTGGAGAACGTCGAGGGCATCAATGTCCGCCCCTACACGCCGCTGGAACTGCGCGGGCGCGACATCTACATCCGCGAAGGCTGCTACACCTGCCATTCGCAGATGATCCGCCCCTTCGTCGACGAGAAACTGCGCTACGGCCATTACTCGCTGGCGGCCGAATCGCAGTACGACCATCCCTTCCAGTGGGGCTCCAAGCGCACGGGTCCGGATCTTGCGCGCGTCGGCGGCAAGTATTCCAACGAGTGGCACGTGCAGCACCTGATCGCGCCGCGTTCCATGGTGCCCGAGTCGGTCATGCCCAACTATCCGTGGCTGATGCAGCTGCTGGACCAATCTGACATCGCCAACCGCATGAAGGCGCTGCGCGCCGTCGGCGTGCCGTACTCCCTGACCGAAGCCGAGCGCGAGGCCAACGTGAAGAAATTCGGCGCCGAAGTCGCGGCCATGCTGCATATCGCCGATGCCAAGAAGAATCTGGTCGAGCAGGCCAACCTTGGCAACTACGACGGCGACAGGGCGGGCGTGTCGGAAATGGACGCGCTGGTGGCCTACCTGCAGGTGCTCGGAACCATGGTGGACTTCACCAAGGTCGACGCAGACGAGCTGGTACGCTCGCGTTAAGGAACATAGGGGCGAGCGATGGAATGGCTGAACTGGTTTTCCCGGCCTGAAAACACCAAGCCGCTCGCCCTGCTGATTTTTTTTGTGACCTTTGTCGGCATCGTGCTGTACGTGTACGGCAGCAAGAAACGCAGCAAACGGCTGGAATCCTACAAGGATATCCCCTTCCAGGACGATGCCCCGGACAACAAGGACTGAGTGATGAGTGAACAGAATCTGCAATCGCAAACCGTGCAGACGACCGGCCATGCCTGGGACGGCGACCTGCAGGAATTCAATAATCCGCTGCCGACCTGGTGGGTGTACACGTTCTACGTGACCATCGTGTTTTCCATCGTCTACTGGCTGATCTATCCTTCCTGGCCGATCGGCAAGAGCTTCCTGACCGGCTTTTCCGACATCACCTATGTGAACAAGGCCGGTGAAACCGTCACCAGCCACTGGAATACGCGTGCCTTGCTGATGGCGGACCTGAACAAGGCCGAGGAAATGCAGAAGCCCTACTTCAGCAAGGTCGCGGCCAACGACTTCGAGCAGATTGCCAAGGATCCCGAGCTGTCAGGCTTCGTGCTGTCCGCCGGCAAGGCGCTGTTCACCGAAAACTGCGCACCCTGCCACCAGCAGGGCGGCCAGGGCGTGATCGGCTTCTTCCCCAACCTGACCGACGACGACTGGCTGTACGGCGGTTCCTACGACAAGATCCACGAAACCCTGGTCAACGGTCGCCGCGGCTACATGCCCGCCTTCGGCGAAGTGCTGAACGCCGGCGAGATCGACGCACTGGCCAATTACGTCGCCAGCCTGTCCGGCATTGCGCACGATGCCGGCAAGGCCGCGAGCGGCCGCGTACTCTTCACCTCCGAGACCGCCGCTTGCTACTACTGTCATACCGACAGCGCCAAGGGCCGCCAGGACATGGGCGCGCCCAACCTCACCGACAAGATCTGGCTGTGGGCCGATGTGCCGGGCGCGGAAAAGGCCGAAGACAAGATTGCGGCGATTCGCTCGACCATCATCACTGGCGTCAACAAGGGCGTGATGCCGGCCTGGGGCGAGCGCTTGAGCCCGGAACAGATCAAGGTGCTGACTGTCTATGTGCATGAACTGGGTGGCGGCAAGTAAGGCATTGAGCAATTCGTTTGACGTAGCAGGAGTATGAGAAAAACCCCCGGCAACGGGGGTTTTTTGTCTGGGCAAAACAGATATGCAAGTCGGTTTAGAGGAACAGGTTGCCCCATTACAGGGGCGGATTCCGGTATTTACCCGCTCGGTGAAGGGGGCGTTCCGCCGCTTCAAGTCGAGCGTGCTGATCACGGCCTATGCCGTGTTCTTCCTGCTGCCCTGGCTGCCGTGGCAGCGCGCTGATGCGCCTGACCAGGCGGTGCTGTTCGATGTGCCGGGGCGCCGATTCCTGATATTCGACCTGACCATGTATCCGCAGGATGTGGTGTGGCTGGCCTTGCTGTTGTTCATCGCCGCGGCCATCCTGTTTTTCGCCACCGCGCTGGTCGGACGCGCCTTCTGCGGCTATTTCTGCTTCCAGACCCTGTGGACCGATTTCTTCATCTGGGTCGAGGCCAGGATCCAGGGCGAGCGCCCTGCGCGCGTGCGGCTGTACCGGCAGCCGTGGACCCGGGAGAAAGTGCTCAAGGTCGGCGCCACCCATCTTGTCTGGTTGCTGGCCAGCTTCTGGACCGGCATGGGCTTCATTCTTTATTTCGGCTACGCGCCCGAACTGGTGGCCAGGTTCTTTACCGGACAGGCGGCCGTGGTCGCCTATGCCACCGTGGCGGTGCTGACGCTCACGACTTACTTCGCCGCCGGCTACATGCGCGAGCAGATTTGCACCTATGTCTGCCCCTACGGTCGCTTCCAGAGCGTGATGTACGACCCCGAAACGCTGGCCGTGCACTATGATGCCCGGCGTGGTGAGGGGCGGCTCGGGCGCGCGAGTGCCCGCTCGGGCCTGCGCACCCTGGAGGAGCGCCACGACAAGGGCAGTGGCGACTGCATCGACTGCAAACTGTGCGTGCAGGTCTGCCCGACCGGCATCGACATACGCGAAGGCCTGCAATACAAGTGCATTTCCTGCGGCCTGTGCATCGATGCCTGCAACGGTATCATGGACTCCATGGGCTTCCCGCGCGGGCTGATCCGCTACGACTCCGAAGCCAACCTGGCCAAGGCCGAGCCGGTGAAACCACATCTGCACTGGAAGCGTCTGAAAGTGGTCGGTTACGGCGTGTCCATCGTCTTCATGGCAGCCTATCTCGCCTACAGCATCGGCGCGCGCAGCAGCTTCGAGGGCGCGGTCACCCAGGTACGCCAGCCGCTGTTCGTGGTATTGTCCAACGGCGACATCCGGAACCGCTACCAGATTCGTGTGACCAACAAGCTGGCGTCGGCGGAAACTTTCACGGTCGCCATCAAGGGGCTGCCGGCATCCGTGCTGGACCTTGGCAATCTGCGTGAAGTGACCGTCAAGCCCGGGCACAGTGCGGTCATGCAGGCCAGTGTCATTCTCGACCCCGCGACCGCGGTACGTACGCGCGAGGTCACCTTCGTCATCACGCCGCGCTTGCACCCAGGTGAAGCGCGCATCGAGACCGCAGGCTTCCATTACACGCCGCGGGGCTAGGAAAGGCATGGAAACAGGACTGACCTTGTTCGGCGGGCTGGCGGCAGTGGTGCTGCTGTATGCAGCGGTCCGCGCTTTTCGCATGCCGGCGGAACTCGCCGGCCTGACGGCCGCAGGCGTGCCGCTGTTTGCCTATATCGCGACCCTGTTCGGCTCCTGGCCGGGGCTGGATGTCGTGGCCATCCATATCGCGGTCTTCATCATCACGGCCTTCGTGCTGGTGGTGATGTCGCGTTATCGGGCCAGGCAGTCGCGCATGCACTGGGTGCCCAAGGCGCTGATCGCTTTCTTTGTGGTGCTGGCCGTGATGAACGCAGGGTTTCTCTACGTTTCCACCAAGGGCTTGCCGCCCGGGCTCGCGCGTGTCCTGTTGCCGGGCGATGTGGACAAGACGGTGCATACCGGTTTTGCCGGCACCACGCGCCATGGCCAGGAAGCCGCCAAGGCGATCGGGGCGGACTTGTCGAGGCAGCATCTCAACCGGCAGCTCGGCTGGCGGGTGCGCGTGGAGGGGTTGCGCATGCCTACGGTCGGGCAGAATGCCGTCACGGTGTTTGCCGATGACCGCGAAGGCCGCCCCCTGGCCGGTCTTGCCGGTGAGTGGCGCGTGGCGAGGCCGGGCGATGCCCCGGCCAGCGTGCCGCTGACGGCATCCGTAGACGGCCAGTATGAAGCCCGCGTGGATCTGAATGGCTCCGGACTCTGGCTGCTCGAACTGCAGCTGGACGGCTACCGCCAGACCTGGGAAATCCGCGTGCCATGAGCGCGACCCTGGTTTTCCTCTTCCTGCTGACCGGCATTTTCGTCGTGCTGCTGATCGTGGGGATCATCTGGTCGATCCGGAGCGGGCAGTTCGAAGACATGGAAGGGCCGGCCGCACGCATCCTGATGGACGACGACGACCCCAGGCTGCCGGGGCGCAAGCCATTGAGCCGGGACGAGGAATAAATTAGAATTCGCTTAAATATTTTGGAGTCGATGATGAAACAGTATCTCACCAAGCAAAACCTGCCCATGGTCCTGGTCGTGGGCCTGATCGTCTGGGCCTGGATCAGCCTGATTACCGTGCTCATCGCCGGCATGTTCTGAGTCGGCGCAATACAGTCAGAAGAAAATAGCCCCGCTGCCTTTGAGGCAGCGGGGCTTTTTCATGGTTGGCCGCAAGACCTCAGGCCGGGATCAGCTCACGCATTTTCTTCATGGCCTTGGCCTCGATCTGGCGCACGCGTTCGGCGGAAATGCCGAACTCGGCAGCAAGCTCGTGCAGTGTGGCGGAACTGTCCTCGCTGAGCCAGCGTGCCTCGATGATGCGGCGGCTGCGGTCATCCAGGCTGGTCAGGGCCGTGGAGAGGCCTTCGTGCTTCAGGCGCTCGTTCTGTTCGCGCGCCAGCACTTCCAGCGGCTCGTCCTCCGGGCTCGCCAGATAGGCGATGGGACTGTAGGACTCCTCGCCGTCTTCGACCGTGGGGTCGAGCCCGATGTCCTGACCGGACAGACGGGTTTCCATCTCGCGCACTTCCTCGGGCTTGACGTTCAATTCCCTGGCGATGGCGGCGGTTTCCGCCGGCCCCAGGCTGCCGAGGCCCTGTTTCATGCTGCGCAGGTTGAAGAACAGCTTGCGCTGGGCCTTGGTGGTTGCCACCTTGACCAGGCGCCAGTTCTTCAGGATGTATTCGTGGATTTCGGCCTTGATCCAGTGCAGCGCGAAGCTGACCAGACGCACGCCGCGGTCGGGGTCGAAGCGCTTCACCGCCTTCATCAGGCCGATGTTGCCTTCCTGGATGAGGTCGGCCTGGGGTAGGCCGTAGCCCATGTAATGGCGGGCGGTGCTGACTACCACGCGCAGGTGCGACAGCACCAGCTTGCGGGCAGCATCGACGTCTTCGTGGTCACGCCAGCGACGGGCCAGTTCCTGTTCCTCTTCGAGGCTGAGCAGCGGATAGCGGTTCACGCTCTGGATGTAGGTTTCCAGACTGCTGGCGGACACGGTTGGCATCAGGGCTGTGGACATCTCGAATTTACCTCCCGGTTAGGTTTTGGCACTCAGGCTTTATGAGTGCCAAACAATAGAAAAGTTCGGGGGAATAGTCAACTAATTTAGTCAACTAATTGGGCCTGCTGTTCAGCCCGGGGATGGACGCTAGCCGAACTTGCGCAGGGCGCGGGTGACGGCAATCCAGGCTCCCAGCCAGCTGAACAGCGTGGCCGCGCCGAGTACGGCAGCGCCAGCGGGCAGGCTCAGCGGCGTCAGCCGGAAGGGCGAGCCGTAGAGGGTGGCGAGCTGGCTCACCGGACCCTGCAGCGCCAAGCCGAGCAGGGCGAGGATGCCCAGCGCGGCGAGGGCCCCGCTCGCGCCCTGCAGTGCGCCATAGTAAAGGAAGGGGCGCCGGATGTAGCGATCGGTCGCGCCGATCAGCCGGCTGACCTCGATTTCCTCGCGCCGGACCAGGATTTGCGCGCGAATGGCGTTGCTGGCGATGGCGATCAGCGCAAGTCCGAACAGGCCGGACAGCAGCAGCACGAGCATGCGGCCGATCCCGAGTATGGCCTGCAGGCGCTCGGCCCAGATGCTGTCGGCATGCACGCTTTCGACGCCGGGCAGGGCCGACAACTCCTTGCGCAGCGTATCCAGGGCCTGTGGGGCGGACTGCTTCAGGGTCAGGACCCAGGCGTCCGGCAGCGGGTTGCGCTCCAGGCCGGCGGTGATGTCGCTGAGCCCCTGGGCATTGAGCCGCTCCAGCGCGGCCTCGCTCGAAACGAAGCGGCGCTGTTCGATATCCGGGTGGGCTTCGAGCTTTCGCTGGATGGCTTCGCGCTCGGCCGGGCTCGCCTTGCCGGCCAGGAACAGGCTGATCTCGGGCTGGGTGGGCAGGCCGCCGGCAAGCTGGCCGAGATTGGATACTGCGAGGTACATGCCCACCGGCAGGGTGATGGCGACGCCGATGGCGAGCGCGGTAAAGCCGGCGGAAAACGGTGTGCGCAGCATGCGCCGAAGGGCATCGGCAAAGGAGGCAAGGTGATGGGCGAGCCAGCCGTTCATGCTTCTGCCGCCAGGGTGCCGTGGTCGAGCTGTACCACGCGTCCGCCCATGGCCTGGATGGCGCGCTCGTCATGGGTGGAGATGACCAGCGTAGTGCCCACGCGGTGAAAATCCCTGAACATGTTCAGGATGTCGATGGCATAGCCGGTGTCGAGATTGCCCGTGGGCTCGTCGGCCAGCACCAGTGCGGGGCGCGAAACCACCGCGCGCGCGATGCACAGACGCTGTTGCTCGCCGCCGGAAAGGGCGATCGGCATGGACTTCTCGCGGTTGAGCAGGCCGACCTTGTCCAGTGCCGCGCGCGCGCGCTTGAAGGCCTCGCGGCGGTCGAAGCCGGCGATCGACAGCGGCAGCAGGGTGTTTTCGATGACGCTGCGGTCGAACAGCAGCTTGTGGTCCTGGAAGATGAGGCCGATGTTGCGCCGCAGAAACGGCACCGCATGCCGCGACAGGCGCCCGACATTCTGGCCGTTGACGGTGACGGCGCCGCTGGTCGGCCGCTCGATGGCGGCGATGAGCTTGAGCAGGGTGGACTTGCCGGCGCCCGAATGGCCGGTGAGGAAAACCAGTTCGCCCTTTTCGATCCCCAGCGTGATGTTCTCCAGGGCGGTGTGCCCGCCGGGATAGCGCTTGCTGACCTGGGAAAACTGGATCATCCCTGCGCCTCGCCAAGCAGCGCTTCGACATATTCGCGCGCGACGAAAGGCTTGAGGTCGTCCAGACCTTCGCCCACGCCGATGAAGCGCACCGGGATCGGGCGTGCCGTGGCGATCGCCGCGAGCGCGCCGCCCTTGGCGGTGCCGTCGAGCTTGGTGACGATGAGGCCGGTGATGCCGAGGGCATCGTCGAAGGCCTTGACCTGGCTGACCATGTTCTGGCCAGTGTTGCCATCCAGCACCAGCAGCACTTCATGCGGGGCTGCCGGGTCCAGCTTCTGCACCACGCGCTTGACTTTCCTGATCTCTTCCATCAGGTGCAGCTGGGTGGGCAGGCGGCCGGCGGTGTCGGCCAGCACGATGTCGATGCCGCGTGCATGCGCGGCGTTGACCGCATCGAAGATCACCGAAGCGGAATCGCCCTTTTCCTGGCTGACCACGGTGACGCTGTTGCGCTCGCCCCAGACCTGCAACTGCTCGCGTGCAGCGGCACGGAAGGTGTCGCCAGCGCCGAGCAGCACCGACTTGCCTTCGCCCTGGAAGAGCTTGGCGAGCTTGCCGATACTGGTGGTCTTGCCGGCGCCATTGACGCCTGCGAGCATGATGATGAAGGGTTTGGCGCCGGAAGTGTCGAGCGGCTGCTCCAGCGGAGCGAGCAGATCGGTCAGGGCATCGGACAGGGCCGCGCGGAGCGTTGCAGCATCGTCAAGGTGCTCGCGTGCGACCTGCTTGCGCAGGCGTTCGAGCAGGGTCTCGGTCGCTTCCACGCCGACGTCGGCGGTGAGCAGGATGGTTTCCAGCTCTTCGTAGAGCTCTTCGTCGATCTTGCGGCCGGCGCCGAACAGCCCGGCAATCTGGCCGCCGAGCTTCTCGCGCGTCTTGGCCAGTCCGGCCTTGAGACGCTGGGTCCAGCTCGGGCGGGCGGCGGGTTGCTCAGGTGCTGCGGCCTTTTCGGGCGGAGGAGGAGTCTTGCGGAAACCGAACACGAAATTTTTGGTCTGGGAAAGGATGGCGCTATTTTATCATTCACCATTCGACATTCCCTTCGAGGGCACGCTTTAAATCCATGCAGCTCAAAACCGTATTGTTTCTGTTCTCCATTGCTCTGCCTGCCGCGGCGAGCGTCACCGATGTCACCCTGGACAACGGCCTGCGGGTGATCGTCAAGGAAGATCGTCGCGCCCCGGTAGCGGTATCGCAGCTGTGGTACAAGGCCGGCAGCCTCGACGAGCACAACGGCACCACCGGTGTCGCCCACGTGCTCGAGCACATGATGTTCAAGGGCACGGAGAAAGTCCCGGACGGCCAGTTCTCCAAGCGCATCGCCGCAGCCGGCGGGCGCGAGAACGCCTTTACCAATCGCGATGTCACCGTGTACTTCCAGCAGTTGCAGAAGGACCGGCTGCCCCTCGCGTTCGAACTCGAGGCCGATCGCATGGCCAATCTGCAGTTGAAGGACGAGGCGTTCGCCAGGGAAATCCAGGTGGTGATGGAAGAGCGCCGCCTGCGCACGGAAGACAACCCGCATGCCGTGGTCTACGAGCAGTTGATGGGCACGGCCTTTCAGACCCATCCCTACCGCCGGCCCGTCATTGGCTGGATGAACGATTTGCAGAACCTGGTTGCCCAGGACGCGCGCGACTGGTATCGCCGCTGGTACGCGCCCAACAACGCCACCCTGGTGGTGGCGGGCGATGTAAACGCGCAGGAAGTGCTCGCGTTGGCGAAGAAAGAGTTCGGGCCGCTGGCCAAAAAGGACCTGCCGTTGCGCAAACCGCAGGAAGAGCCGCCGCAACGGGGCGAAAAGCGCATCGTGGTCAAGGCGCCGGCCAAGCAGCCTTACCTGCTCATGAGCTATCGCGCGCCCGAGTTGCGCGACGTGGAGCAGGATCGGATGCCCTGGGCCATGCAGGTGCTGGCGGGCGTGCTCAACGGCAACGACTCGGCGCGGCTCAACAAGCGCCTGGTCAAGGAGCAGCGCATCGCCGTCGAAGTGGGCGCGGGCTACGACGGCATCGGCAGGGGGCCGGCTCTGTTCTACCTCGATGGCACGCCGAGCCAGGGAAGAAGCGCGGCCGAACTGGAGAAGGCGCTCAAGGCGGAGATTCGGCGCATCCAGCAGGAAGGCGTGAGCGAGGCGGAGCTGAACCGCGTCAAGGCGCAAGTCGTCGCCGGTGACGTGTACCAGCGCGATTCGGTGTTCTACCAGGCCATGCAGCTGGGCGAGCTGGCCATCCTCGGTCTGCCGCTCGACCTGCTGGAAAAGCGCGTGGACAAGCTCAAATCGGTGACGGCTGAAGAGGTGAAGGCTGCTGCCCGACTGCTTGCCGACGACCAGTTGTCGGTGGCGGTGCTCGACCCGCAGCCGGTCACTGCCGCGCCGCGCAAGCCGGCGATGGAGGTGAATCATGCGCGCTAAACAGTTTCTGCTGCTGGTCTGCGCGTTCGCGGCGGCATTGCCGGCGTGGGCGGGCGTCGCCATCCAGCACTGGACGACGCCGCAGGGCACGCGCGTCTATTTCGTCGAGAACCATGACATTCCGATGCTGGACGTGGCCGTCGACTTTCCCGCCGGCAGCCGCTTCGACACGGCCGCGAGAAGCGGCCTGGCTGCCTTCACCCACACCATGCTCGATCAGGGCGCGGGCGGCATGAGCGACATTGCGATCGCCCAGCGTCTGGCTGACGTGGGCGCGGTGCTGGGGGGCGCGTTCGACCAGGATCGCGCAGGCGTGTCGCTGCGCACCTTGTCCAGCGCGCGGGAGCGGGATGCGGCGCTGGCGGTATTGACCGCCGTGCTGCACAAGCCGGAGTTTCCCCAGGCGGCGATGCAGCGCGAGCGCGCGCGCATGCTCGCGCAATTGCGCGACGAGGAGTCGCGGCCGGGTGAAATCGCCGAGAAGGCTTTCTATCAGGCGCTCTATGGCGACCGGGGCTACGGCCTGCCGGTTGCCGGCACGGCGAAGGGCCTCGGCACGCTCGCACGCGCCGACCTGCTGGCCTGGTACCGTTCACGCTATCGTGCGGGCGACGCAGTGATCTCCATCATCGGCGACATGAGCCGCGCGGACGCCGAACGGCTTGCGCAACGCATCGCCGCCGGCCTGCCGCAGGGCATGGCAGCGGCACAACCAGCGCCAGCCGGGCCGCTGCCGCCGGCGCAGAAGCGCATCAGCCACCCGTCCTCGCAAAGCCATGTGCTGATGGGCCAGGTCGGCATGGCGCGCAGCGATCCGGACTATTTCGCGCTGTATGTCGGCAACCATGTCCTCGGCGGCGGCGGCTTCGATTCGCGCATGCTCGACGAGGTCAGGCAGAAGCGCGGCTATGCCTATTCCGCGTACAGCTACTTCATGCCCATGGCGCAGCCGGGGCCGCTGCTGATCGGCCTGCAGACCAGGAACTCCCAGGCGGAAGACGCGATGAAAGTGGCGCGCGAAACCGTGGCGAAGTTCGTCGCCGAGGGTCCGACGGAAGCCGAACTCACCCAGGCCAAGAACAACCTGGTCGGCGGCTTCCCGCTGCGCATCGACAGCAACAGGAAAATCCTCGACTACCTGCGTGCGATCGGCTTCTATCGCCTGCCGCTCAGCTACCTCGACGACTGGACCGGGGCCGTGGAGAGCGTGACGCTTGAGCAGGTGCGCGACGCCTTCAAGCGCCGCGTCGATCCGCAAGCGCTGACTGCCGTGATCGTGGGCGGCGATGCCGACTAAGCCCGCGCGTCACGCCGGCCAGGTGCGCATTATCGGCGGCGAGCATCGGCGCCGGTTGCTGCATTTCCCCGATCTGCCCGGCCTGCGCCCCACGCCGGATCGCGTGCGCGAGACGCTGTTCAACTGGCTGGGGCAGGATCTGGCCGGCATGAGTTGCCTCGACGCCTTTGCCGGCAGCGGCGCGCTGGGCTTCGAGGCGGCATCGCGCCACGCTGCGCGCGTGGTCATGCTGGAATCCTCGCACGCAGCCTGCGAGGCGCTCAGGCAGAACCGCGACCTGCTCAAGGCCGGGTGCGTGGAAATCCGGCAGACCGAAGCGCTGGGCTGGATGCGCAGCACGCCCGAGCGTTTCGACATCATTTTCCTCGACCCGCCCTTCGCCAGCGGGCTGCACGAGCAGGCGCTGGCGCTGGCGCTGGGCCTGCTCAAGCCGGCGGGCTGGATCTATCTCGAGCAGGCGGACAGGATCGTGCCGCCCGAAGGGTTTATCATTCACCGCGAGGGACGCGCGGGGCAGTCCCGCTTTGCACTTCTGAGGAGAAGCTGAATTGCTGAAAGCCGTCTATCCCGGCACCTTCGATCCGATCACGCGCGGACACGAGGATCTCATCCGCCGCGCCTCGCGGCTGTTTGGCGAGATCGTCGTGGCCATTGCGGAAAATCGCAACAAAGCGCCTTTTTTCAGCCTGGACGAACGCGTCGAGATCGCCCGCGAGGTGCTCGCCGACCTCCCGGGCGTGAGGGTGGAGGGGTTTTCCAGCCTGCTGATCGATTTCGCCGCCAGGCACGAAGCCCACATCGTCCTGCGCGGCCTGCGCGCCGTATCCGACTTCGAGTACGAGTTCCAGCTCGCCGGCATGAACCGCAACCTCAAGCCGGACATCGAAACCATTTTCATGACGCCGTCCGACCAGTACATGTTCATCTCTTCCAGCATGGTGCGCGAGGTCGCCCGGCTTGGCGGCGACGTCAGCCCCTTCGTCCACCCCTTGGTAATGCAGCGATTAAATGCGAAAATAAGTGCTGGCTAATATTACCCATGACGGAGTATCAACCATGGCCCTGATGATTACCGATGAATGCATCAATTGCGATGTCTGCCTGCCGGAGTGCCCGAACGAGGCGATTTCCCAGGGCGACGAGATCTACGTGATTGATCCCAACAAGTGCACTCAGTGCGTGGGCCATTTCGACACTCCGCAGTGCCAGGAAGTGTGCCCGGTCGACTGCATCCCGCTCAATCCGGACTATGAAGAGACCGAAGAAGATCTGATGGAGAAATACCAGCGCCTGACCGGCAAGGTTGCCTGAACGCGCGTCATCCGAAAAAAAGCCCGGCGATGCCGGGCTTTTTTGTTGGCCTGCGAGCGGGGCGGTCAGGCCGTTTTCCCCATACGGACCGAGGTGTCGCCGCTGTCGGCGAGGGCCTGGCTGACACGCAGGTTGAGGCTGGCCAGCTGTTCCATCTGCTGCTCGGTGGCCTGTGCGTTCGCTTCGAGTTCACGGATGCGTTCTTCGAGCGTCTCGGTCGCGTCGTGGATGCGCTGCACGCTTTCCAGCCGGCGCTTCAGCTGGAGCTGGTGCTCGCGTACCTGGGTTTCCATCGGCGCGATCAGGGCCTTCAGCCAGGATTCGGTTTCGCGGTTGGCGATCTCGTACACGTGCACCACGCGGCTGGCGAGGGTTTCGAAGAACTTGGCGGTGAGGCTTTGCTGGCCCTGGGTCAGCATCTGCAGCACGGTGTTGAAGCGTTCGTTGAAGATGCGTTCGAGGCGCTCGATTTCCTTGTGGAAGCGGACCAGATTGTGCCCGGGCGGGCTGACCGCGGAGAGGCCGTGCTCGTCGCTGAACTTGCGGTACATCGCGGTCATCATGGTCTGGATTTCGTCCACCTGGTGGCCGGCCTTGGACAGGTTGCCCTTCATGGCGGAGAAGAAGCCGAGCATGGCGTCGCGCATTTCGCGTGAAAAACGGCTGTTCTCCATGTCGTTGCGGGTTTTCTTCACCTCGGCGTGCAGGCGCTGCATGCCGAGGTGCTTCCTCAGCTTGCCGGCATGGTGGGCGAAGATCGTGCGCAGGGCCTTGAACTGGTTCATGCCCTTCTCGAACTGCCGGGTTTCCTGGTTGACCTTGTCCATGATCTGCGCGACCACGTCGCGGTTCTTGCCGCGCAGGCCGCCCAGTTCCTCGACCTGGTCCTGGATGTTGGCGAGGCGCACTTCGAGCAGCTCGGTGGTCTTCACCACCACGTCCTCGATGGCGCCGTGGGTCGACTGGCGCACGAGCTCCTGTTTGAACGGAATGAGCTCGGCGGTCAGCGCCGCTTCCAGTTCTGGCAGGCGACTTTTTTCCAGCAGCGCGGGGTTGTGCTGCACCTTGGCCACCAGCGCCTTCTGCGCCGAAACCGGGTAGACCTGCGCTTCGGGCAGCTCCAGCTGGGCCGCGCTCACGCGCACCTGCTTGGCGATTTCGGCATTGACCTGCTCGGTGCTCTTGAGGTCGTCCCACAGGCCGTCGATCTTGTTCAGCACCACCAGCCGGCCGCGGCTCGCGCCTTGCAGCGGGGCAATGTGTTTGCGCCAGATTTCGATGTCGCTCTTGGTGACGCCGGTGTCGGCAGCCAGGATGAACAGCACCGCGTGCGCGCTGGGCAGCAGGTTGAGGGTCAGTTCCGGCTCGGTGCCGATGGCATTCAGGCCGGGCGTGTCGAGGATGACCAGGCCCTTTTCCAGCAGCGGGTGCGGAAAGTTGATCAATGCATGGCGCCAGCGCGGGATTTCCACCGTGCCGTCGCGCGCGAGCGCGCGCGCCGTTTCCTCGTCGTCGGGATTGATGAGGCCGTAGTCGGCGGCGATGTCGCCGGACACCTGCAGCGTGTCGGACAGGCGGGAAAGGGTTTCGCGCATCTGCTCGGCCGAACCCACGTCCAGCGGCAGCGTGGTCCATTCGTCGGGGTGGCGCTTGAAATCGGACACCGTGCCTTCACGCGACTTGGTCTGGATCGGCAGGAGCTTGATCGAGGCGGGGCTGCCGGGCTCGAAGAAAAGCTCGGTGGGGCACATGGTGGTGCGTCCGGCCGCGGACGGCAGCACGCGCTGCCGGTAGTCGGAAAAGAAGATCGCGTTGATGAGCTCGGACTTGCCGCGCGAGAACTCGGCCACGAAAGCCACGTTGAGACGGTCTTCTTCCAGGCGTTCGAGCAGCTGTTTCAGCTTGAGGTCGGTTTCGGCGTCGTTCAGCTCCTGCGCCGACAGCCAGTCGCGCAAGGCCAGGATGCGCTCGGAGACGCCGTTGCGCCAGTTGCTGTAGTGCTCGAATTCGGAAACCAGGGTGGCGGACATGATTTGTGCGGGATTTTTCTGCCTGACGTAAGTGGTAACGGCCGGCAGCCTGACATCTTGAGGGCCGTCGGTCGGTTGATCAAGGGCCTATTTCTGGCAGGCCGGGCAGTAGAACGTGGAGCGCTGGCCGGTGACGAGCTTCTTGATCGGCGTGCCGCAGGCCTTGCAGGGCAGGCCGGCGCGGTCATAAACCCGGGTATGCAGCTGGAAATAGCCCAGCGCGCCATCGGCGGCCACGTAATCGCGCAGCGAACTGCCGCCGGCATCGACGGCGTTCTGCAGCGTGGCCTTGATGGCATCGGCGAGCCTGCCGCATTCGGCGCGCGTCAGCCTGCCGGCGGCGCGGCCGGGGCGGATGCCGGCGCGGAACAGGGATTCGGAAGCATAGATGTTGCCGACGCCCACCACGACCCGGCTGTCCATGACCAGGTTCTTGATCGCGGTCTTGCGGCCGTGGCAGGCGGCGTGGAGGTGCGCGGCGGTGAAGTCGGCGGTCAGTGGCTCCGGCCCGAGATGCGCAAGCAGGGGATGGCTGGCCGGGTCGTCGCTCAGCAATACCGCGCCGAAGCGGCGCGGGTCGCGCAACCGCAGGGTTTCGCCGCCACTGAACCGCCAGTCGACGTGGTCGTGCAGCGCCGCCGGCTCGTCGCGTCCGACGAAGCGCAGGCTGCCCGACATGCCCAGGTGCACGATCTGCCACAGCCCGCCGAAATCGAACAGCAGGTATTTGCCGCGCCGCTTGATGGATAGCAGCCGCCTGCCGGCGAGACGCGCGCCGAGCTCCGCCGGAATCGGCCAGCGCAGGCGGCGGTCGCGGATTTCGACAGCTTCGAGAATTTTTCCATCGAGGCGTGGTTCGAGGCCGCGCCGGGTGGTTTCGACTTCGGGCAGTTCGGGCATGGCTGGTTGGCGAGTACAAAGTCTGGGCCAGCGAGTGTAGAATAATTTGATGCGTCGCGCCCTGCATGCCTTCCTGCTGGTATTCGCTTTCCTGTTCAGCCAGGCAGGGCTGAGCGCGCACGCCGTTTCCCATCTGGCGGCCGAGCGCCACGGCAGTGAACAGGGCGTGCCGCCGCATGCGGCCTGCGATCTTTGCGTGGGCTATGCCCAGCTTGCCGGCACCGCGCCCATGCCCGTCCCGCCGGCCTTGCCTGATTGCGCCGCACGCCACGAAGTGCCTGAAACGCATGCCGCAGTGCAAGCGTCCAGGGCCGTCATCCACGCGCACGCCCGCGCACCTCCCGTTTTTTCCTGATCAATCTTCATGAACCGTACCGACGCGGATGACCGCGCCGGTGTCTTGCATTGCTTGATTCAAGGAAAAAACATGTTCAAACCTGCACTGATGGCGGCAGCCATCGCCAGCCTTTTTGCGTCCCCCGCCCACGCCGTTTCCGATGCCGAGTGGGCGGCCATGAAAGATGAAATCCGCCAGATGAAGGCGGCCTACGAGGCCCGCATCGCCGACCTGGAAAGCCGGGTCAAGTCGGCCGAGGCCAGTGCGCAGTCCGCCGAAGGCGAGGCCGCGCAGGCTACGGCCGCCAGCGCGCCGCTTGCGGCGGCGAGCGGCATGAACCCGGAAGTGTCGCTGATCCTGCAGGGGCGTTATCACAACGCCAAGGGCGACGGCCACATCACCGGTTTCCTGCCGGCCGGCCATGCGCACGGCAGCGGCAAGGGCTTTTCGCTCGACCATACCGAACTGGCGCTGGGCGCCGGCATCGATCCCTATTTCCGCGGCTATGCCAATTTCGCCATCGCCGACGGCGAAGTCGAGACCGAGGAAGCCTGGGTGCAGACGACCGCGCTCGGCCACGGCTTCACCGTCAAGGGCGGGCGTTTTCTCTCGGGAATCGGCTATGCCAATGAATTCCATCCGCACGCCTGGGACTTCGCCAACCAGAACCTCGCCTACGCCGCCATGCTCGGCGAGCACTACGGCCAGGACGGCCTGCAGGTGAAGTGGGTGGCGCCCACGCCCATGTTCCTCGAGTTCGGCGCTGAAATCGGCCAGGGCGCAGACTGGAGTGATCGCAACCGGCTGGGCAGCCAGGCGCTGTTCGCCCACATCGGCGACGACCTCGGCGACAGCCATTCCTGGCGCGCCGGCCTGTCGTATCTCAGCGTGCGCGCGGACGGCCGCGAGGGCCACTGGGATGACGACAACGATGCAGAAGCCGAGACCTTCTTCAGCGGCAAGAGCCGCTACTGGATTGCCGATCTGGTCTGGAAATGGGCGCCGGACGGCAATCCCAAGTACCGGAATTTCAAGTTCCAGGCCGAGTATGTGCGCCGCAGCGAACGCGGCGAACTCGAATGCGAGGACAATTCCGGCGATGGGGGCGCCTGCGCTGGCGGCATTGCCGGCGACTATCGCGCACGCCAGTCCGGCTGGTATGCGCAGGGGGTGTACCAGTTCCACCCGCAGTGGCGAGTGGGCTATCGCTACGACAGCCTGAACATCGGCTCGGTCAATTTCGGCCCGGAGTTCAGCGGCGTGCTGTCCCGGCCCGATTTCACGCCCAGGCGCCACAGCCTGATGGTGGATTACAACCCCAGCGAATTCTCGCGGCTGCGCCTGCAACTGGCGCAGGACAGGGCCGAGCAGGGATTGACCGACAACCAGGTCACCGTGCAGTACATCCACAGCCTGGGCGCGCATGGCGCCCACAAGTTTTAAGGAGAGCGTGCCATGAAATCCATCAGGCTTTTCCTGCTGGCTGCCTGTGCGCTGCTGCTGGCGGCAACGCCCGCGCGCGCCGCGCTCAAGGTGCTGGCCTGCGAGCCGGAGTGGGCCGCACTGACCCAGGAACTGGCAGGCGACAAGGCGAGCGTATCGTCGGCCACCTCGGCGAAACAGGATCCGCATCGCATCGAGGCGCGCCCCAGCCTCATCGCGCGGGCGCGCAATGCCGATCTGCTGGTCTGCACCGGCGCCGAGCTGGAAGTCGGCTGGCTCCCGCTGCTGCAGCGTGAATCGGGCAACGCCCGCATCCAGGCCGGCCAGCCCGGCTATTTTGAGGCGGCGCGGTTCGTCAGTCTGATCGACAAGCCGCGCAGCGTCGACCGGTCGATGGGCGACGTGCATGCCGCGGGCAATCCGCACCTCCACCTCGATCCGCGCAACATCGCACGCGTGGCGGATGCGCTGGCCGCGCGCCTGGCGCAGATCGATTCCGCCAATGCCGGGCACTACGCGGCGCGCAACCGCGATTTCCAGAACCGCTGGCAGCAGGCCATGGCGCGCTGGCAGGCGGCTGGCGTTGCACTCAGGGGCGTGCCTGTCGCCACCCACCACAAGAACTTGAACTATCTGGCGAACTGGCTGGGCATGAAGGCGGACGTCACGCTCGAACCCAAGCCCGGCGTGGATCCGTCGGTCGCCTATCTGGGCGAGGTGCTGGCGAAGGTCAGGGAGCAGCCGGTGAAAATGATTCTTCACGCCAGCTACGAGTCGCCGCGCGCCAGCCGCTGGCTCGCGCA
The DNA here is from genome assembly GCA_008923285.1 of Betaproteobacteria bacterium SCN2. Lineage (GTDB taxonomy): Bacteria > Pseudomonadota > Gammaproteobacteria > Burkholderiales > Thiobacillaceae > UBA6918. The sequence goes on along the minus strand of WBSG01000027.1, from coordinate 450,870 downwards.
GCGCACCGGCGCGCCCGCTGTCGAGTTGCCTTATACCGTGGGCGCCTCGGCGGCGGCGAAGGATTTGTTCGGCCTGTATGACGAGTTGATCGACCGCTTGCTCGGTGCGCTGAAATGAGTACGGGCCTGGAGTGGGGCATCCTGCTCCCGGCTCTGCTGGCCGGCCTGATGGTGCTGGCCAGCCATGTGCCGCTAGGCATGCGCGTGCTCGAGCGCGGCATCATCTTCATCGACATCGCCATCGCGCAATTCGCCGGCCTCGGCGTCATTCTCGCCCATTTCATGCATTGGGAAGGCGCGTGGGCGACGCAGGCCGCGGCGCTTGGCCTGGCTGCCGCAGGGGCCCTGCTGCTGCACCACACCGAGAAAAAATGGCCCCAGGTGCAGGAGGCCGTCATCGGCGTCGCCTTCGTGGTGGTGGCTTCCGCGGCCATCCTCATGCTGGCGCATGATGCGCACGGCGGCGAGCATTTGCAGCAGATGCTGGTGGGGCAGATACTCTGGACCGGCTGGGGTGACCTGCCGCTGCTGGCGCTGGTCAACGGCGCCGTGCTGCTGGCCTGGCTGGGCGGGCTCAGGCATTCGCCGCTTGGCTTCTATCTGCTGTTCGCCGTCGCGATCACCGCCTCGGTGCAGGTGGTCGGGGTGTACCTGGTGTTTGCCAGCCTGATCGTGCCGGCGCTTGCGGCAAGGCGCCTCGCGGGCTGGCCCGCCCTGGCGGCCGGCTGGGGCATCGGCTTCCTGGGCTATGCCGCGGGGCTCGTCTTGTCCGCCCTGCTCGACCTGCCTTCCGGCGCTACCGTGGTGTGCGCCCTGGCCCTGGTCGCCCTGGTGTTCGCGTTCGCATTTATGCCCGTGTGGCGGTCTGGGAGGGAACGCTTGGGGCTAAAATGATTCCAATAACGTGCTAGTTCACTGGAATTGCCATGCCTCGCCTGACCCTTTTGCTTGTGATGTGCGGACTGATCCTGTCCGGCTGTGCGCAGCAGCGGCTTGTCGCTGCGCCCGCGCAGCCCGATGTCGCGCCGCCGGTGGCCGCGCCGGCAAGCACGGCGGACGTCCCGGCAAGCACGGCGGATGTGCAGGCCGAGCCTGCGCTGCCGCTGATCGAACTCAGCGACGATCTGCTGTTCCAGTTCCTGGTTGCCGAGATCGCGGGTCAGCGCGGCATGCTCAGCCTGGCCAAGGAGGGCTATCTCGACCTTGCGCGCAAGACCCGCGATCCGCGCGTGATCAGGCGCGCGACCGAAATCGCCCTGTATAGCCGGGACCAGGCGGCGGCGCTGGAATTGAGCCGGCTCTGGCTCGAACTGGAGCCGGACTCCAGCCGCGCCTTGCAGACCCTGGTGGTGATGATGATCGCCCATGGGCAGATCGCCGAAGCCGAGCCTTATCTGGAAAAGCTGCTCGACGACCCCGATCCGCAAGCGGGCTTCATGCAGCTGCCCGCACTGTTCGCCAAGAGCCGCGATCCGGCGGCGGTCCATCGGGTGGTGAAGGCGCTTGCACAAAAACACCCGCAATCGGCCGAGGCGCGCTATGCCCTGGCCCATGCCGCCCTGCAGGCGGGCTTAGCACAGGAGGCGGAGGAGGCGCTCATGCTGGCAGACCGCCTTAAGCCGGGCTGGGAACCGGCGGCGCTGCTGCGCGCGCAGTTGCTGGCCAGGACTTCACGCGCCCATGCCCAGGAATTCCTCAAGGCGTTTCTCGCCAGGCATCCGGACGCCCAGGATGTCCGCCTGACCTATGCGCGCATGCTGGTGAGCGACAACCAGTTCGACGAGGCCCACAGGCAGTTCACCCGCCTTGCCGACGAACTGCCGAACAGCGCGGATGTCGCCATGGCCGCGGGCTTGCTGTCGCTGCAGATGGCAAAGCCGGAGGAGGCCGAGCGCCATCTCAAGCGAGCGCTGGAACTCGGCCAGGATGATGGCGGCACGGTGCGCTATTACCTTGGCCAGGTGGCCGAACAGCGCAAGGACTACGAAGCGGCGGCTGGCTACTACCTGTCGATTGATAGCGGCGAATATCTGGTCGCCTCCCGCACCCGTCTTGCCTCGATGCATGCACGGCAGGGCAGGCTGGAGGAGGCGCGCGGCGTGCTCAAGACGATCAGCCCGACCAATGATGTGCAGAAGGTCCAGCTCATCCAGGCGGAGGCCGATCTGCTGCGCGAGGCAAAAGACCATGCCGGCGTCTTCACGCTGCTGGACGCGGCGGTCAGGGAGCGGCCGGACCATGTAGACCTGCTATACGACCGCGCCATGGCCGCTGAGAAGCTGAACAAGCTCAATGTGCTGGAAGAGGACCTGCGCAAGGTCATCCGGCTCAAGCCGGACTATGCCCATGCCTACAATGCGCTGGGCTACACCCTGGTCGAGAAGACCGACCGGCTGGCCGAAGCGACCGAGTTGCTCGACAAGGCGATTTCGCTGGCGCCCGAGGACCCCTTCATCCTCGACAGCATGGGCTGGCTGAATTACCGCAAGGGCAATCTCGACAAGGCACGCGAGTTTCTCGAACGCGCCTGGCGCCTGCGCCAGGATCCCGAAATCGCCGCCCACCTGGGCGAGGTGTTGTGGATGAAAGGCAGCCGTGATGAGGCGTCCCGCCTGTGGCAGGGCTCCCTGCAAAGCCATCCCGAGAATGAAGTCCTGATCGAAATGTTGAAGAAATTCAAGCAGTAGTCGCCCATGTTGCTCGACGATGCTTTCCTGGTTCCGGAAGACGCCGAGTCGGCGGCTGGTTCGACGCGCCTTGAGCGCACGCGGCGCAACGCGCTCGCCGACGTCGAACTCGCGCTTTCCTGGCGTTCGGCCCAAGCGGCGCATACGGACGTGTATGCCGCCTTCAACCTCAACTTGTGGCGCGACTGGATGCCGCCTGAAATCGAAGCGCTGCTGCTCGACAAGCCGCTGGGGCAGACCGGCGGCCTCAAGCTGGCGCCAGGCGTGCTGACGGCGGAAAGCAATCCGCGCGATGTGCTGGATATCCCGCTGGCGCGTTTCAACAAGCGGTATCGCAAGAATCTTGTCGTCGAACCCCGCGCCGGGCGTTTTTATCCCAAGGGCTACATTGCCGGGGTGCGCGACATCTACAGCGAGGATTTCACTCCGTTTCGCGTCGGAGCCGTGAACGGCGAGACCTTGACGGTCGATCTTGGCCATCCGCTGGCAGGCCATGAACTGACGCTGAGTGCCAACATACTCGACATCCGCGAGGTGGCGAGCGAGCGCGGCGGCCGCGCGCAGGACGTGCAGCAGATCATCGCCGGCAACGGCCCCGGCATGCAGGCACGCTGGCGCGGCCAGCCCACGGATTTTTTTGCTGACAGCCCGTTTGCTCGCGGCGATGAAGACGATGACGGCCTTTTCTACACGCGCCCCCGCTTCGTCGATCATCTGGACAGCACCGCGCTGAAGCAGGTCAGGCGCCATTACGCGCGCTTGATAGCCAAGGGCGCGCGCGTGCTCGACCTGATGTCGTCGATGAATTCCCATCTCGATGCCGCGCTGGAACTGTCGGCAGTCACCGGGCTTGGCATGAATGAAGACGAACTGGCGGCGAACGAAATGCTTTCCCGACGCGTCGTGCATGACCTCAACCGTGAATCCCGCCTGCCTTTTCCGGATGCCGATTTCGACGCGGTGGTGTGCACCGTTTCCGTCGAATATCTGGTGCGCCCGTTCGAGGTGTTTCGCGAAGTGGCGCGAGTGTTGAGGCCGGGCGGCAAGTTCATCGTCACCTTTTCCAATCGCTGGTTCCCGCCCAAGGCGATCGGCATCTGGGCGGATCTGCATCCCTTCGAGCGCATGGGCCTGGTGCTGGAATATTTCCTCGAAAGCGGGCGCTTCGCCAATCTGAAGACGTTCTCGCTCACTGGCTTGCCGCGACCGCGGGACGACAAGTATGCCAGCCAGATGCAATGGTCCGACCCGGTTTATTCGGTGTGGGGCGAAGCGGTTTGATGGGGCGCGTAAAGACTTGGGCGGGCGGCCTGCTTGCCCTGGCGTTGCTGCATGGTTGTGCGAGCGCCCCGTCGCCGCAACAGCCGGTCGTCCAGGTTTGGCAGTCGTTCAGCCTTGCAGCCAGGGTGTCGGTGCGCTACGGCGAAGAGTCCCTGTCCGGCCAAATGCATTGGCGAGCCGGAGCCGGGAGCGACGAAGTCCTGCTGTCGTCGCCGCTGGGGCAGGGGCTGGCCAGCATCAACCGCAATGAAGCCGGCGTCACGCTGACTCGACCGGGCGCAGCGACGGTCGTGGCGGAAAACGTCGAGATGCTGACCCAGTCCGAACTGGGTTTCCGCCTGCCCCTGTCCGGGCTGCGCTACTGGATCCAGGCCGGACCCGACCCCGCGCGCGAGAGCAGGGTGCGCCGCGACGCAGATGGTGGCGTGGAGCAGATCGCGCAGGACGGCTGGAAGATCGACTACCTGGAATTTTCCGAAAATCGCCCGAGAAAAATCCACGTGACGCGGGAAGGTCTCGAAATTCGCCTGGTGATTGATTCATGGCAGACGAACTGAAACCTTTCCCCGCACCGGCCAAGCTCAACCTGTTTTTGCACGTGATCGGCCGTCGGGCGGACGGTTACCACCTGCTGCAGTCCGTGTTCCGTTTCGTCGATCATGCCGACACGGTCTGGCTCGGCGTGCGCGAGGACGGGCATATCTGCCGTCTGCAGGACATTCCCGGCGTTCCCGCCGAGCGGGACCTGACCGTGCGCGCAGCCAGACTGCTGCAGCAGGAAAGCGGCTGCATGCTGGGCGTGGACATCCGCCTGGAAAAGCGTCTGCCCATGGGCGGCGGGCTGGGCGGCGGCTCGTCGGATGCCGCCACCGTGCTGCTGGGGCTGAATCACCTGTGGGGCCTGGGTCTGTCGCGCCGGCGCCTGCAGGAGCTGGGGCTGCGGCTGGGGGCGGACGTGCCGGTGTTCGTGTTCGGGCAATCTGCCTTCGCCGAGGGCGTGGGCGAGGAATTGACTCCGGTCGCCCTGCCGCCGGCCTGGTATGTGGTGCTGGTGCCGCCGGTTTCGGTGGCGACGGCAGACGTATTTTCTGCGTCGGAATTGACACGGAACACGCCTCCCATCAAAATAGCGGACTTTCTTTCCGGCGCCGGGCGTAATGATCTGCAACCGGTGGTGGTGAAGGAATATCCTGAAGTGGCGCGCCATCTCGACTGGCTTGGCAGGTTTGGCGAAGCGCGTATGACGGGTTCCGGGGCGTGCGTTTTCCTGGCGGTCGAAGATGAAGCCGGCGCGCGCGCGATACTGCGGGAACTGCCTCGGGATATGCAGGGTTTTGTTGCCCGCGGGCTGGATCGGCATCCGCTGTTCGAGCTTGCAGGCTGACTGCAGGGGAGTCGCCAAGTGGTAAGGCATCGGATTTTGATTCCGACATTCGCAGGTTCGATCCCTGCCTCCCCTGCCATTAATCGTGAGAAATAGCCGCGCGGGACGACTGCTGCGGCTATTTCGTTTTATTGCTTACGGGGTGCGCCGTGCCGTTCGACAGTCTGATGGTGTTTACCGGCAATGCCAATCCGCGTCTTGCGGAGGATGTGGCGCGCCACATGAACATCCGCCTCGGTCGCGCCAAGGTGGGGCGTTTCTCCGACGGCGAGGTGGCAGTCGAGGTCCTGGAGAACGTGCGCGGCAAGGATGTGTTCATCCTGCAGTCCACCTGCAACCCGACCAACGACAACCTGATGGAAGTCATGGTCATGGCCGATGCCTTGCGCCGTGCTTCGGCGGGCCGCATCACCGCCGCCATTCCGTATTACGGCTATGCGCGGCAGGACCGTCGCACGCGTTCGGCGCGGGTGGCGATCACGGCGAAAGTCGTGGCCAACATGCTGCAAAGCGCCGGTGTCGACCGTGTGCTGACCATGGACTTGCACTCGGACCAGATTCAGGGCTTCTTCGACATCCCGGTGGACAACATCTACTCCAGCCCGATCCTGCTGGGGGATATCTGGAAACACGATTACCCCGACCTGGTCGTCGTGTCTCCCGATGTCGGCGGCGTGGTGCGCGCGCGCGCCATCGCCAAGCGCCTGGAATGCGACCTGGCGATCATCGACAAGCGCCGTCCCAAGCCCAATGAGGCCAAGGTGATGAACATCATCGGCGATATCAAGGGGCGCACCTGCATCATCATGGATGACATGGTCGATACCGCCGGCACCTTGTGCGAAGCCGCGCAGGCGCTGAAGGACGGCGGCGCGGCCCGGGTCATGGCCTACTGCACGCACCCGGTGCTGTCGGGGCAGGCGGTGGCACGGATTACCGGTTCCGCGCTCGACGAACTCGTGGTGACCGACACCATCCCGCTGCGCGATGAGGCAAAGGCGTGCGGCAAGATCCGGCAACTGTCCATCGCCGGGCTGATGGCGGAAACCATCCGCCGCATCAGCAACGAGGATTCGGTGAGTTCGCTCTTTATCGAATAGGTTTGAAAACTCCGTGCGCTGGCCGGAAGCGGCGCGTGGGGTTCAATTTGGTGCTTCCGGCTCCTGGTCGCGGGAGTAATTTGGAGTAGAAAACATGCAAATCGAAGTTATCGCCCAGAAGCGTGACGTGCAGGGCACGGGTGCGAGCCGCCGCCTGCGTCGCGCCGGCTTTGTGCCGGGTATCGTGTACGGCGGGGACAAGGATCCCCTGGCCATCCAACTCGACCACAATGCGCTGTACCACGCGCTGCGCAAGGAGGCCTTCCATTCCTCCGTGCTGAACCTGAAAGTCGGCGACGTTACCGAAATGACCCTGCTGCGCGACGTGCAGATGCACGCCTACAAGCCCCTGATCCTGCACGTGGACTTCCAGCGTATCGACGCCGACCACAAGGTTCACGTCAAGGTGCCGTTGCACTTCATCAACGAAGACGTCGCCCCCGGCGTCAAGCTGGCGCACGGCCTGGTCAATCACGTCATGACCGAAGTCGACGTCGCCTGCCTGCCCGGCAACCTGCCCGAGTTCATCGAGGTGGACCTGGCCAATCTGGAAAGCGGCCAGTCTATCCACGTCAACGACCTCAAGCTGCCTGCGGGCGTCGAGCCCGTTGCCCACCTCAAGGCGGAAAACCCCGCCGTGGTCGGCATTACCCCGCCCAAGGGCGGCGCCGCGGCCGAAGAGGAAACTCCGGCCGCTCCTGCGGCCTGACGCGGGTTTGCACCGCGTGCCCACCTTCGGGTGGGCATTTTTATTTCGAGCGCAATGCAACCGCCCCTTCGCCTGATTGCCGGCCTGGGAAATCCGGGCGCGCAATACGAGAACACCCGCCACAACGCAGGTTTCTGGTGGCTGGAGGCGCTTGCCTGCAAGCTGGGCGTGCAATTGCGCAACGAGCCCAAGTTTCATGGGCGCGCCGGCAAGCTGGCTTCCGCTCAGGGCGACGTTTGGCTGCTGTGCCCGGACACCTTCATGAACCTCTCCGGCAAATCAGTCGCGGCGCTCTCGCGGTTCTACAAGATCCCGCCCGAGTCCATTCTGGTGGCGCATGACGAGCTGGATCTGCCGCCGGGCGCGGCCAGGCTCAAGCAGGGCGGGGGGCATGGCGGGCAGAATGGCCTCAAGGACATCCACGCCCAGCTGGGGTCAGCCAACTACTGGCGACTGCGCATCGGCATCGGCCATCCGGGCTCCAGGGAGGCAGTCACCGGCCATGTGCTGGGCAAGCCCATGCCGGCCGAGCGCGAGCAGATGCTGGCCGCGATCGAGGCTGCGCTCGATGTCTGGCCGGAACTGGCGGCGGGCAATTTTGCCGCGGCGCAACTGAAACTGCATACGGCAGCCAAGCAAGGAAAGTGAAATCATGAGTCTGAAATGCGGCATCGTCGGCCTGCCCAACGTCGGCAAGTCCACCCTGTTCAACGCCCTGACCCAGGCGGGCATCGCTGCAGAAAACTACCCTTTCTGCACCATCGAACCGAATACCGGGGTGGTCGAGGTGCCCGATCCGCGTCTGGCCGGGTTGTCGGAAATCGTCAAGCCCGAGCGCGTCGTGCCGGCAATCGTCGAGTTTGTCGATATTGCCGGCCTGGTGGCGGGCGCCTCCAAGGGCGAGGGCCTGGGCAACCAGTTCCTCGCCAACATCCGCGAAACCGATGCCATCTGCCATGTGGTGCGCTGCTTCCAGAACGACAACGTGATTCACGTCGCCGGCAAGGTCGATCCGATTTCCGACGTGGAAACCATCGCCACCGAACTGGCGCTCGCCGACCTGGCCGGCGCGGAAAAGGCGCTGGCGCGCTATGAAAAGCCCGCGCGCGCCGGTGACAAGGAGGCGCAGAAGATGGTTGCTGCGCTGAAGCCGGTCATCGCCGCCCTCAACGAGGGCAGGCCGGCCCGGGCCGCCGGGCTCGACGAAGATGCCATGGCCGCGCTCAAGCCGTTGTGCCTGATGACCGTGAAACCCACGCTGTATGTGGCCAACGTCAGCGAGGACGGCTTCCATGACAATCCCATGCTCGATGCGCTCAAGGCCCATGCCGAGCGGGAAGGCGCGCCGGTGGTGCCGGTCTGTGCCGCCCTGGAGGCCGAACTGCAGGAGCTTTCGCCTGAAGAGCGCCTGGAATACCTGAAGGAACTGGGCTGGGAGGAACCGGGACTGAACCGCCTGATCCGCGCGGCCTACGATCTTTTGGGTTTGCAGACCTATTTCACCGCCGGGGTCAAGGAGGTGCGCGCCTGGACCATCCACAAGGGCGACACCGCACCCAAGGCTGCCGGTGTCATCCATACCGATTTCGAGCGTGGCTTCATCCGCGCGCAGACCATTTCCTTCGAGGATTTCATTGCCTGCAAGGGCGAGCATGGCGCCAAGGAGGCAGGAAAAATGCGCTCGGAGGGCAAGGAATATGTGGTCAAGGACGGGGATGTGATGAATTTCCTGTTTAATGTTTGACTGTAGTGTTTGACAGAAGTCCTTGAAAACAACATAATCTCGCGTTTCGTTCGGTGGGGTTCCCGAGCGGTCAAAGGGATCAGACTGTAAATCTGACGGCTCTGCCTTCGAAGGTTCGAATCCTTCCCCCACCACCAGTTTATTTAGGCCGGGTTTTGCCCGGCGAGTGGCAAGCAGGTTCGGGCGGCGGTAGTTCAATGGTAGAACCTCAGCCTTCCAAGCTGATGACGCGGGTTCGATTCCCGCTCGCCGCTCCAGAGTAGTTTGCTGCACGTGATTGAGCGTGGCCCATGTAGCTCAGTGGCAGAGCACTCCCTTGGTAAGGGAGAGGTCGGCAGTTCAATCCTGCCCATGGGCACCAGATTTTTGGTGCTGTGATGATGCGGCGCGCCGGGCTCCGGCGCCGCGGCTGGTGCAGCACACCGGGTTTCCGGTGCGATTTGCGGGCTCGGCGCTGCGTAGGGATGGCGTGCCGGGTTGTTTGCGTGGCATTTTTGTTTTTTGATCCGATTCATTGACTTGACCGTAGAACGGGGGCGTTATGTCTAAGGAAAAATTTGAACGTACGAAGCCGCACGTGAACGTGGGTACGATTGGTCACGTTGACCATGGCAAGACCACTTTGACGGCGGCGATCACCACCATTTTGTCGAAGAAGTTTGGTGGTGCGGCGAAGAACTACGCTGAGATTGATTCTGCGCCCGAAGAGAAGGCGCGCGGCATCACCATCAACACCTCCCACGTTGAGTACGAGACCGAGACCCGCCATTACGCGCACGTTGACTGTCCGGGCCACGCTGACTACGTGAAGAACATGATTACTGGTGCGGCGCAGATGGATGGCGCGATTCTGGTCGTGTCCTCTGCGGACGGTCCGATGCCGCAGACCCGCGAGCACATTCTGCTGGCGCGTCAGGTTGGTGTTCCCTACATCATCGTGTTCATGAACAAGGCCGACATGGTCGACGACCCCGAGCTTCTGGAGCTGGTGGAGATGGAAGTTCGCGAACTGCTGTCCAAGTACGACTTCCCTGGTGATGACACGCCCATCGTTGTTGGCTCTGCGCTGAAGGCGCTGGAAGGCGACCAGAGCGACATTGGCGAGCCTGCCATTCTGAAGCTGGCGGCGGCCCTGGACAGCTACATTCCCGAGCCTGAGCGCGCGATTGACCAGCCGTTCCTGATGCCGGTTGAAGACGTGTTTTCGATTTCCGGCCGCGGCACCGTGGTGACGGGTCGTGTCGAGCGCGGCATCGTCAAGGTTGGCGAAGAGATTGAGATTGTTGGCATTACCCCGACCGTGAAGACCACCTGCACTGGCGTTGAGATGTTCCGCAAGCTGCTGGACCAGGGTCAGGCGGGCGACAACGTTGGCGTGCTGCTGCGCGGCACCAAGCGCGAGGAAGTGCAGCGCGGGCAGGTGTTGGCGAAGCCGGGTTCCATCACCCCGCACACCAAGTTCACGGCCGAGATCTATGTGCTGAGCAAGGATGAAGGCGGTCGTCACACCCCGTTCTTCAACGGCTACCGTCCGCAGTTCTACTTCCGCACCACTGACGTGACGGGTGCGATCGAGCTGCCGGCTGGCACGGAGATGGTGATGCCTGGCGACAACGTCTCCATCACTGTTGCCCTGATTCAGCCCATCGCCATGGATGAAGGCCTGCGTTTCGCGATTCGCGAAGGCGGCCGTACCGTCGGCGCCGGCGTCGTGGCGAAGATTATCGAGTAAGTCCTTCGGGATAGATTTAGGCCAGTAGCTCAATTGGCAGAGCGTCGGTCTCCAAAACCGAAGGTTGGGGGTTCGAGACCCTCCTGGCCTGCCAGAACAATGACGTGGATGCCGCCCCATGCGGGTGGTCGAGGTTTTGATGTTTGACAAGATCAAACTGCTGATCGCTGTGCTGCTGGTGATTGCCGGCGTGGTGGGCTTCTATGTCCTGCCCGACGTGCCCGCGCTGGTGCGCGTGCTGATGGTGCTGGGCGGCCTCGTTGCGGGTGCGGCGGTGACGTATTTCACTGCGCCCGGCAAAGCCTTCTTTGCGTTTGCTGGCGAGGCGCGCGACGAGACGCGCAAGGTCGTGTGGCCGACGCGCAAGGAAACCATACAGACCACCGCCATTGTCCTGGTTTTTGTGATGGTGATGGCCCTGTTCCTGTGGGTCGTCGATTCTATCCTGCTGTGGGTAGTGGGGCTGGCATTGGGCGGAGGTAACTGATGGGCATGCGCTGGTACGTCGTTCACGCCTATTCCGGGTTCGAGAAAAGCGTTGCGCGCAATCTTGCCGAGCGCATCGAGCGCGCCGGGATGAAGGATCGCTTCGGCGAGATTCTGGTGCCGGTGGAAGAGGTCGTCGAGATGAAGGGCGGCCAGAAGGCCGTGACCGAACGCAAGTTCTTCCCGGGCTATGTCCTGGTGCAGATGGACATGGGTGACGACACCTGGCATCTGGTTAAGAGCACGCCCAAGGTGACCGGCTTCGTCGGCGGCACCGCCACCAAGCCTACGCCGATCTCCGAAAAGGAGGTCGAGGCGATCATGAGTCAGATGAGGGAGGGTGTGGAGAAACCCAGACCCAAGATTCTGTTCGAGGTCGGCCAGTCGGTGCGCGTGATCGACGGCCCCTTCACCGATTTCAATGGCACCGTGGAAGAGGTGAACTACGACAAGAGCAAGCTGCGCGTGTCGGTGTTGATCTTCGGCCGCGCAACGCCGGTTGAGCTGGAATTCGGTCAGGTCGAGAAGGCTTGACGGATGGCGCGCCGCAGGGCGGGCCAAAGAGGAGCGCAAGTAGGCGGGGCGAAAATCCCGCCCAAAGCGCGTTATGACTCACTTTAATCAGGAAGCATCATGGCAAAGAAAGTAGTCGGCTATATCAAGCTGCAAGTGCCGGCGGGCAAGGCCAACCCTTCGCCGCCCATCGGCCCGGCCCTCGGTCAAAAGGGCCTCAACATCATGGAATTCTGCAAGGCGTTCAACGCGCAGACGCAGAGCATGGAGCCGGGTCTGCCCATTCCCGTGGTGATCACCGCCTACGCGGACAAGAGCTTCACCTTCATCATGAAGACGCCGCCCGCGACGGTGCTGATCAAGAAGGCGATCAAGCTCGACAAGGGTTCCGCCAAGCCCCACACCGACAAGGTCGGCAAGATTTCCCGCGCCCAGCTCGAGGAAATCGCCAAGCTCAAATCGCCTGATCTCACTGCTGCCGACCTGGATGCCGCGGTGCGTACGATCGCTGGCTCTGCCCGTTCCATGGGCGTGGATGCGGAGGTTTGAACATGAGCAAGATTTCCAAGCGCCTTCAGGCCATCAAAGAAAAAATCGATCGCAACAAGGTTTATCCTGTCATGGAGGCCCTGCAGCTGATCAAGGAAACCGCCACCGCCAAGTTTGACGAATCCGTCGACGTGGCCGTGAACCTTGGCATCGACGCGCGCAAATCCGACCAGATGGTGCGCGGTTCCGTCGTGCTGCCCAAGGGCACCGGCAAGAGCGTGCGCGTTGCCGTGTTTGCGCAGGGCGCCAATGCGGATGCCGCCAAGGCCGCCGGCGCCGATGTCGTCGGTTTCGACGACCTGGCCGCCGACGTCAAGGCTGGCAAGATGGATTTCGATGTGGTCATCGCCACCCCGGACGCCATGCGTATCGTCGGCCAGTTGGGTCAGATTCTCGGCCCGCGCGGCCTGATGCCTAACCCCAAGGTTGGCACGGTGACGCCGAACGTGGCCGAGGCCGTGAAAAACGCCAAGGCGGGCCAGGTGCAGTACCGCACCGACAAGGGCGGCATCGTGCATTGCACCATCGGTCGCGCGTCGTTCACCCCGGACGATCTTAAGGTGAATCTGATGGCGCTGGTCGAAGCTTTGAACAAAGCCAAGCCGGCCGCATCCAAGGGCGTGTACATGAAGAAGCTGTCCGTCTCCAGCACCATGGGAGTCGGCGTGCGCGTGGATCAAACCACCCTGAACGCTTAAGTATTTTGGGCCTGCCCCGGCGGTGTTCGCATCGACGGGGTGGGGTTATCCAAGACCGTAGGAGCCGCAAGGCTTAATCACCAAGACCGCTGTACCGGGTTTCGGATCCTACGCAGATGGCGCACCCAAAACAGGTGTTACTCCTGTCAAGGTCGCCAGCCGTGGGGCTGATTTAGCCTCGCTTTTATTAGGAGAAGACCTTGAGTCTGAATCTGGAAGAGAAAAAGGCTGTCGTAGCTGAAGTGGCCGCGGAGGTTGCGGGCGCTCAGTTGATGGTGCTGGCTGAGTATCACGGTACGGTGGTCACAGACATTACTACGTTGCGTGCTGCTGCTCGTAACAGTGGGGTGTATTTTCGTGTGATCAAGAACACTCTGGCGCGTCGTGCGGTCCAGGGAACGCCGTTTGAAGGGCTGGCTGACCAGATGGTCGGCCCGCTCGTCTATGGTCTTTCCAAAGATCCGGTGGCTGCCGCCAAGGTCATGAACGACTTTGCCAAAGGCAAAGAACAGTTTGTGATCAAGGGTGGAGCCATGCCCAATTTGGTCATGTCGGTTGACGAAGTGAAGAGACTGGCCAACTTGCCGAGCCGTAACGAGTTGCTCGCCAAGCTGCTTGGCACCATGCAAGCACCGATGGCCGCGTTTGCACGTGGTCTGGCTGCTGTGCGTGATCAAAAACAAGCTGCTTGAACGACATTATTTATCGAACCTCATACATATTTGACAGGAGTTACTAATGGCTGCATCTAAAGCTGAAATCCTCGACGCAATCGCCGGCATGACCGTGCTGGAGCTGTCTGAGTTGATCAAGGAAATGGAAGAGAAGTTTGGCGTGTCTGCGGCTGCAGTGGCGGTGGCTGCTGCCCCGGCTGCTGGCGGTGGCGCTGCTGCTGAAGAGCAAACCGAGTTTACCGTCATGCTGACGTCGGCTGGCGCGAAAAAGGTTGAAGTCATCAAGGTGGTGCGTGCTGCCACCGGCCTGGGCCTGAAGGAAGCCAAGGACCTGGTCGACGGCGCTCCCAAGGCCGTCAAGGAAGGCGTCAGCAAAGCCGACGCCGACGCGATGAAGAAGCAACTGGAAGAAGCTGGCGCCACTGTCGAGGTCAAGTAAGGCCTCGCGCTTTCGCGGGTCGCCGGCCCGCGAAGGCGGCACACGCAAACGGCAAACCCGGAGTCCTTTTTGGCCTCCGGGTTGTGCTTTTTGCGTGTACCGGAATTGAGCGCTTGACGGCGGACATGCCGTTACCGGAATCGCTCCGCAACCTGCCATATCCAAGGAGACCCCATGGGCTACACCTTCACCGAAAAGAAACGCATCCGCAAGAGTTTCGGCAAGCGTGTGAACGTGCTGCCGGTGCCCTATCTGTTGGCCACCCAGCTTGAGTCCTATCGCAACTTCCTGCAGACCGACGTGCCGCAAGCCGAGCGCAAGAACGAGGGCCTGCAGGCTGCTTTCACCTCGATTTTTCCGATTTCCAGCCACTCCGGCAACGCGCGTCTCGAGTACGTGCATTACAACCTCGGTGAACCCGCCTTCGACATCAAGGAATGCCAGCAGCGCGGCCTGACGTTCTGCGCGCCGCTGCGCGCCAAGGTGCGCCTGGTGATCATGGACAAGGAGGCCTCCAAGCCCACGGTCAAGGAAGTCAAGGAGCAGGAAGTCTACATGGGCGAGATCCCGCTCATGACCCCGACCGGTTCCTTCGTCATCAACGGCACCGAGCGCGTTATCGTGTCCCAGCTGCACCGATCGCCTGGCGTGTTTTTCGAGCATGACCGCGGCAAGACCCACAGCTCGGGCAAGCTTCTGTTTTCCGCGCGCATCATTCCTTATCGCGGTTCCTGGCTCGACTTCGAGTTCGATCCCAAGGACTATCTGTACTTCCGCGTCGACCGTCGCCGCAAGATGGCCGGCACCATTCTGCTGAAGGCGCTGGGTTACACGCCCGAGCAGATCCTCGACCTGTTCTTCGACAAGGACACTTTCCACTGCAACGCCCAGGGCGTGCAGTTCGAGCTGGTGCCCGATCGCCTGCGCGGCGAAGTGGCCCGCTTCGACATCTACGGCAAGGATGGCAAGGTCATCGTGCCGAAGGACAAGCGCATCACGGCCAAGCATGTGCGTGAACTGGATGCCGCCGGCGTCAAGATGTGGGCCATTCCCAACGAATTCGTGACCGGCCGCGTGCTGGCGCACGATGTGCTGGACAAGGAGACCGGCGAGCTGATCGCACGCGCCAACGACGAGATTACCGACGACCTGCTGGCCAAGTTTGCGGCCATGGGCGTGTCCAGGTTCCAGACCATCTACGTCAATGATCTCGACCACGGCGCGTTCATTTCGCAGACCCTGCGCATCGACGAAACGCCTGACGAGTATGCCGCGCGCGTTGCCATCTACCGCATGATGCGCCCGGGCGAGCCGCCCACCGAAGACGCAGTGAAGACCCTGTTCGAAGGCCTGTTCTTCAGCGAGGAGCGTTACGACCTCTCGACCGTCGGTCGCATGAAGTTCAACCGCCGCGTCGGCCGCGAGGAGCTCGATGGCACGGGCACGCTTTCCAACGAGGACATCATCGCCGTGATGAAGATTCTGGTCGAGCTGAGGAATGGCCGCGGCGAGATCGACGACATCGACCACCTCGGCAACCGTCGTGTGCGCTCGGTCGGCGAGCTGGCCGAGAACCAGTTCCGCGCAGGCCTCGTGCGTGTCGAGCGCGCCGTCAAGGAGCGCCTGTCGCAGGCCGAGTCCGAGAACCTGATGCCGCACGACCTCATCAACGCCAAGCCGGTCAGCGCCTCGATCAAGGAGTTCTTCGGTTCGTCGCAGTTGTCGCAGTTCATGGACCAGACCAACCCGCTGTCGGAGATTACCCACAAGCGCCGCGTTTCGGCGCTGGGCCCGGGCGGCCTGACCCGCGAGCGCGCGGGCTTCGAGGTGCGCGACGTGCATCCCACGCATTACGGCCGCGTCTGCCCGATCGAGACGCCGGAAGGCCCGAACATCGGCCTGATCAACTCGCTCGCCCTGTTCGCCCAGGTCAACAGCTACGGTTTCATCGAAACCCCGTACCGCAAGGTCGTGGATGGCAAGGTCAGCAACGAGATCGAGTATCTGTCCGCGATCGAGGAAAGCAAGTACGTGATCGCCCAGGCCAACGCCGAACTCGACGGCAAGGGCAAGTTCACCGATGAACTGGTTTCCTGCCGCCACAAGAACGAATTCACCCTGTCCACGCCGGATCGCATCGAGTACATGGACGTGGCGCCGGCGCAGGTGGTGTCGGTGGCCGCTTCGCTGATTCCCTTCCTTGAGCACGATGACGCCAA
Organism: Betaproteobacteria bacterium SCN2; assembly: GCA_008923285.1. Taxonomy (GTDB): domain Bacteria; phylum Pseudomonadota; class Gammaproteobacteria; order Burkholderiales; family Thiobacillaceae; genus UBA6918. The sequence continues at coordinate 434,655 of WBSG01000027.1, read as the reverse complement.
CCGCGCGCTGATGGGTTCCAACATGCAGCGTCAGGCCGTACCCTGCCTGCGCCCCGAGAAGCCGCTGGTTGGCACCGGCATCGAGCGCACTGCCGCGATCGATTCCGGCACCGTGGTCACTGCCCATCGCGGCGGCGTGGTGGATTACGTCGATGCGAGCCGCATGGTTATTCGCGTCAACGACGACGAAGCCAGGGCTGGCGAAGTCGGCGTGGACATCTACTCGCTCATCAAGTACACCCGTTCCAACCAGAACACCAATATCAACCAGCGCCCGCTGGTGAAGGTGGGAGACGTCATCGCTCGCGGCGACGTCATCGCCGACGGCGCTTCGACCGACATGGGCGAACTGGCGCTGGGCCAGAACATGACCGTCGCCTTCATGCCCTGGAACGGCTACAACTTCGAAGACTCGATCCTGATTTCCGAGAAGGTGGTCGCGGAAGACCGCTACACCTCGATCCACATCGAAGAGCTGAACGTGGTCGCGCGCGATACCAAGCTCGGACCGGAAGAGATCACCCGCGACATTTCCAACCTGCCCGAGCGCCAGCTCGGCCGCCTGGACGAGTCCGGCATCATCAGCATCGGCGCCGAAGTCGAAGCTGGCGACGTGCTGGTCGGCAAGGTCACGCCCAAGGGCGAAACCCAGCTGACCCCGGAAGAAAAGCTGCTGCGCGCCATCTTCGGCGAGAAGGCGTCTGACGTGAAGGACACCAGCTTGCGCGTGCCTTCCGGCATGAGCGGCATCGTCATCGACGTGCAGGTGTTCACCCGCGAGGGCATCGAGCGCGACAAGCGCGCGCAGAGCATCATCGACAGCCAGTTGGCCGAGTACAAGAAGGACTTGGCCGACCGCATGCGCATCGTCGAGATGGACGCCTACTCGCGCTTGGGCCGCATGCTGCTTGGCAAGACTGCCAACGGTGGCCCCAAGAAACTGGCCAAGGGCACCAAGGTCAGCCGCGAGTACCTTGAATCGCTGCCGGGCCACGACTGGTTCGACATCCGTATTGCCGATGACGAAATCAGCCGCCAGATGGAGGCCATCAAGGACGGTCTCGCCGGCAAGCGCGTCGAGTTCGACGCCATGTTCGAAGAGAAGAAGAAAAAGCTCACCGCCGGCGATGAACTGCCGCCCGGGGTGCAGAAGATGGTCAAGGTCTACCTCGCGGTCAAGCGCCGCCTGCAGCCCGGCGACAAGATGGCCGGCCGCCATGGTAACAAGGGCGTGGTCTCCAAGATCGTGCCGGTCGAGGACATGCCCTACATGGACAACGGCATGCCGGTCGACATCGTGCTGAACCCTCTTGGCGTGCCTTCGCGGATGAACGTGGGCCAGATCCTGGAAACCCACCTCGGCTGGGCGGCCAAGGGTCTCGGCCAGAAGATCGATGCCATGCTGCGCGCCCAGGCCAAGGCCAAGGACATGCGCGCCTTCCTCAAGGAGGTGTACAACAGCCGCGGCGCGCAGGAGAAGATAGACGACCTGTCCGACGAGGACATCCTCGAACTGGCGGCCAACCTCGTCAAGGGCGTGCCCTTTGCGACCCCGGTGTTCGACGGCGCCTCGGAAGAGGAAATCCACCACATGCTGAAGCTCGCCGACATGTCCGAAGGCGGGCAGGTGACGCTGTACGACGGCCGCACCGGCGAGGCCTTCGAGCGCCAGGTAACGGTGGGCGTGATGCACGTGCTGAAGCTGCACCACCTGGTCGACGACAAGATGCACGCCCGCTCCACCGGCCCGTACTCGCTCGTTACCCAGCAGCCGCTGGGCGGCAAGGCGCAGTTCGGCGGCCAGCGCTTCGGCGAGATGGAAGTGTGGGCGCTGGAAGCCTATGGCGCCTCCTACGTGCTGCAGGAAATGCTGACCGTGAAGTCCGACGACGTGACCGGCCGCACCAAGGTGTACGAGAACATCGTCAAGGGCGATCACAAGATCGAGGCCGGCATGCCGGAATCCTTCAACGTGCTGGTGAAGGAAATCCGCTCGCTGGGCATCGACATCGATCTGGAACGTTATTAATTTAGGGGTGAGGAACTAACCATGAAAGCACTGCTGGATCTGTTCAAGGAAGCCACCCAGGAAGAAGAGTTCGATGCCATCAAGATCGGCATCGCCTCCCCTGAAAAAATCCGTGCCTGGTCGTACGGCGAGGTCAAGAAGCCTGAAACCATCAACTATCGCACCTTCAAGCCGGAACGCGATGGCCTGTTCTGCGCCAAGATTTTCGGCCCGGTCAAGGACTATGAGTGCCTGTGCGGCAAGTACAAGCGCCTGAAGCATCGCGGCGTGATCTGCGAAAAGTGCGGCGTCGAGGTGACCCTGTCCAAGGTGCGTCGCGAGCGCATGGGCCACATCGATCTGGCCAGCCCGGTCGCCCACATCTGGTTCCTGAAGTCCCTGCCCAGCCGTCTCGGCATGGTGCTGGACATGACCCTGCGCGACATCGAGCGCGTGCTGTACTTCGAAGGCTACGTCGTGACCGACCCCGGCATGACCCCGCTCAACAAATGCCAGCTCTTGACCGAGGACGACTACTTGTCCAAGGTCGAGGAGTACGGTGACGAGTTCAAGGCCTCCATGGGCGCCGAGGGCATCCGCGACTTGCTGCGCGCCATCGACCTCAACAGTGAAGTCGAGAACCTGCGCGCAGAACTGTCGAAGACCACCTCCGACACCAAGCTGAAGAAGATTTCCAAGCGCCTCAAGGTGCTGGAGGCTTTCCAGCGTTCCGGCATCAAGCCCGACTGGATGATCCTGGAAGTGCTGCCGGTGTTGCCGCCGGAGCTGCGCCCGCTGGTGCCGCTGGACGGCGGCCGCTTCGCGACTTCCGACCTCAATGACCTGTACCGCCGTGTCATCAACCGCAACAATCGTCTGAAAAGGCTCCTGGAACTGAAGGCGCCGGAAATCATCGTGCGCAACGAAAAGCGCATGCTGCAGGAGTCCGTGGACTCGCTGTTGGACAACGGTCGCCGCGGCAAGGCCATGACCGGCGCCAACAAGCGTCCGCTGAAATCGCTGGCCGACATGATCAAGGGCAAGAGCGGCCGCTTCCGCCAGAACCTGCTGGGCAAGCGCGTCGACTACTCCGGCCGTTCCGTCATCGTGGTGGGCCCGCAACTGAAGCTGCACCAGTGCGGCCTGCCGAAGAAAATGGCGCTGGAACTGTTCAAGCCCTTCATCTTCAACCGCCTGGAGGTCATGGGCCTGGCCACTACCATCAAGGCGGCCAAGAAGATGGTGGAAGACGAAGAGCCGATCGTGTGGGACATCCTCGAAGAGGTTATCCGCGAACACCCGGTGCTGCTGAACCGCGCGCCCACGCTGCACCGTCTCGGCATCCAGGCTTTCGAGCCGGTGCTGATCGAGGGCAAGGCGATCCAGTTGCATCCGCTGGTCTGTGCGGCCTTCAACGCCGACTTCGACGGTGACCAGATGGCCGTGCACGTGCCGTTGTCGCTGGAAGCGCAGATGGAAGCGCGCACCCTGATGCTGGCTTCCAACAACGTGCTGTCGCCCGCCAACGGCGAGCCCATCATCGTGCCTTCGCAGGACATCGTGCTGGGTCTGTACTACATGACCCGCGAGAAGATCAACGCCAAGGGCGAAGGCAGCTTCTACGCCGACGTGGCCGAGGCGCGCCGCGCCTATGACAACGGCGCAGTCGAGCTGCATGCGCGCGTGACCATCCGCATCAAGGAAGCGAACATCGTCGACGGCCAGCGCGTCGAGACCGTGAGGCGCGTCGAGACTACCGTCGGCCGTGCCATCCTGTCGGAAATCCTGCCGCCGGGCCTGTCGTTCAGCCATATCGACAAGGCGCTGAAGAAAAAGGAAATCTCCAAGCTCATCAACGCCAGTTTCCGACTCTGCGGCCTGCGCGAAACCGTGATCTTCGCTGACAAGCTGATGTACACCGGTTTCAGCTTCGCGACCCGCGCCGGCATGTCGATCGCCATCAAGGACATGCTGATCCCGGCGGAAAAATCCTCCATTCTCGAGGCCGCCGAAGCCGAGGTGAAGGAAATCGAGATGCAGTACACCTCCGGCCTGGTGACCCAGGGCGAACGCTACAACAAGGTGGTGGACATCTGGGGGCGCGCCGGTGACCAGGTGGCCAAGGCCATGATGGGCCAGTTGGGCGTGGAAAAGGTGAAGAACCGCAAGGGCGAGGAAGTCACCCAGGAATCCTTCAACGCGATCTACATGATGGCCGACTCCGGCGCACGCGGTTCTGCCGCGCAGATTCGTCAGCTGGCCGGCATGCGCGGCCTGATGGCCAAGCCGGATGGCTCCATCATCGAGACCCCGATTACCGCGAACTTCCGCGAGGGGTTGAACATGCTGCAGTACTTCATTTCTACCCACGGCGCCCGCAAGGGCCTCGCCGACACCGCGCTGAAAACCGCGAACTCCGGCTACCTCACCCGCCGTCTGGTCGATGTGACGCAGGATCTGGTGGTGGTGGAAGACGATTGCGGCACCAAGGACGGCATGGCGCTCAAGGCGCTGGTCGAGGGCGGTGAAGTGGTCGAGCCGCTGCGCGAGCGCATTCTGGGTCGCGTGGCCGCGGTCGACGTCGTCAATCCGGAAACCCAGGAGACCATGATCGAGGCCGGTACCCTGCTCTCCGAGGATCTGGTCGATGCCATAGACGCCGCCGGCGTCGACGAAGTCAAGGTGCGCACCCCGCTCACCTGCAGCACCCGCTTCGGCCTGTGCGCCAAGTGCTACGGGCGCGACCTCGGTCGTGGCCATCTGGTCAACGTGGGCGAGGCAGTGGGCGTCATTGCCGCCCAGTCGATCGGCGAGCCGGGCACCCAGCTCACCATGCGGACCTTCCACATCGGCGGCGCGGCCTCGCGGGCCGCGGCAGCCAGCCAACTGGAAGCCAAGTCCAACGGCACGGTGCGCTATTCGGCGACCATGCGCTACGTCACCAATGCACGCCAGGAGCTGGTGGCGATTTCTCGTTCCGGCGAGATGATCGTGGTCGACGATGCCGGCCGCGAGCGCGAGCGCCACAAGGTGCCCTACGGCGCCACCCTGTCGGTGACCGACGGCGCCAAGATCAAGGCCGGCGCGGTATTGGCCACCTGGGATCCGCACACCCGCCCGATCATTACCGAGTACACCGGCAAGGTGCGCTTCGAGAACGTCGAGGAGGGCGTCACCGTTGCCAAGCAGATCGACGAGGTCACCGGCCTCTCGACCCTGGTGGTGATTGACCCCAAGTCCCGCAAGGGCGCAGCGGCCAAGGGCGTGCGCCCGCAGGTCAAGCTGCTGGACGAGTCTGGCAAGGAGGCAAGGATTGCCGGCACCGACACCCCGGTCAACATCACTTTCCAGATCGGCTCCATCATTACCGTGAAGGATGGCCAGGATGTGCATGTGGGCGATGTGCTTGCACGCATTCCGCAGGAAACCACCAAGACCCGCGACATCACCGGCGGCCTGCCGCGCGTGGCCGAGCTGTTCGAGGCGCGTTCGCCGAAGGACGCGGGCCTGCTGGCGGAAGTGACCGGCACGGTGTCTTTCGGCAAGGACACGAAGGGCAAGCAGCGCCTGGTCATTACCGACTTCGACGGTGTCGCCCACGAGTACCTCATCCCGAAGGACAAGCACGTCACTGCCCACGATGGCCAGGTCGTGCAGAAGGGCGAGATGATCGTCGACGGCTCGGTTGATCCGCAGGACATCCTGCGCCTGCAGGGCGTCGAGGCGCTGGCCCGGTACATCACCGATGAAGTGCAGGATGTCTACCGCCTGCAGGGTGTGAAAATCAACGACAAGCACATCGAGGTCATCGTGCGTCAGATGCTGCGTCGCGTGAACGTGGCGGACCCGGGCGATACCACCCTCATCCCCGGCGAGCAGGTGGAACGCTCCGAAGTGCTGCAGCTCAACGACGAAATGGTGGCGGCCGGCAAGCAGCCCGCTACCTATGATCCCGTGCTGCTGGGCATTACCAAGGCTTCGCTGTCCACCGACTCCTTCATTTCGGCGGCTTCCTTCCAGGAAACCACCCGGGTGCTTACGGAGGCGGCGATCATGGGCAAGAAGGACGACCTGCGCGGCCTCAAGGAAAACGTCATCGTCGGCCGGCTCATCCCGGCGGGTACGGGCCTTGCCTACCACAATACCCGCCGTCGTCAGGCCGCGGGCGAAGACCTGGCGGCCGACCATTTCATCGAGACGCCGCAGCAGCCCACCCAGGAAAACCAGGAGGTGGCTTGACAACGTAGCGCTGCCTACTTAGAATCATGCGTCTTTTTTCCGGCTTCTTTGCCGGGATGCATGAATCTGACGCAACGGGACGGCCCAGGCCGTCCCGGTTGTTTTAATGCTGTTTTGAGACATTGACTGAACGGAAGCTTAGATGCCAACGATTAACCAGCTGATCCGCAAGCCGCGCAAGGCTCCGGTGACCAAAAGCAAGGTGCCTGCCATGCAGGCCTGTCCGCAAAAGCGCGGTGTGTGTACCCGCGTGTACACCACTACTCCCAAGAAGCCGAACTCCGCGTTGCGGAAAGTCTGCAAGGTTCGCCTGACCAACGGTTTCGAGGTGATCAGCTATATCGGCGGCGAAGGTCACAACCTGCAGGAGCACTCCGTGGTGCTGATCCGTGGCGGTCGTGTCAAGGATTTGCCGGGTGTGCGTTACCACACGGTCCGTGGTTCGCTGGACACGGCGGGCGTGAAGGATCGCAAGCAGGCGCGTTCCAAGTACGGCGCCAAGCGTCCCAAGGCAGCTTAAAAATTATTGAAGGATTGATGACATGCCACGCCGTCGCGAAGTAGAAAAACGTGAAATCCTGCCGGATCCCAAGTTCGGCAACGTCGAAGTTTCCAAGTTCATGAACGCCATCATGATCAGCGGCAAGAAGTCTGTCGCCGAGCGTATCGTGTATGGCGCTTTCGAGCATATCTCCAAGAAATCCGGCAAGGATCCGCTGGAAGTGTTCTCCACGGCCATGAATAATGTGCGCCCCATCGTCGAGGTGAAGAGCCGCCGCGTTGGTGGTGCCAACTATCAGGTGCCCGTCGAGGTGCGTCCTTCCCGGCGTACCGCCCTGGCCATGCGCTGGGTGCGCGATGCTGCGCGCAAGCGCGGCGAGAAGTCGATGGATGCCCGTCTCGCGGGCGAGCTGCTGGATGCCGCCGAAGGTCGCGGCTCTGCAATGAAAAAGCGTGAAGAGGTTCACCGCATGGCAGAAGCCAACAAGGCTTTCTCGCATTTCCGTTTCTGATGGGGAATTGACAAGACATGGCACGTACCACCCCCATCGAGCGTTACCGCAACATCGGCATCTCTGCCCATATTGACGCGGGCAAGACCACCACGTCCGAGCGTATCCTGTTTTATACCGGCGTTTCCCACAAGCTGGGTGAAGTGCACGACGGTGCGGCGACGACTGACTGGATGGAGCAGGAGCAGGAGCGTGGCATCACCATTACCTCCTCTGCGGTGACCTGTTTCTGGAAGGGCATGGACATGTCCATGCCCGAGCACCGCATCAACATCATCGACACGCCCGGACACGTGGATTTCACCATCGAGGTGGAGCGTTCCATGCGCGTGCTGGACGGTGCCTGCATGGTGTACTGTGCCGTGGGTGGCGTGCAGCCCCAGTCCGAGACCGTTTGGCGTCAGGCCAACAAGTACGGCGTGCCGCGCCTGGCCTTCGTCAACAAGATGGACCGCACGGGTGCCAACTTCTTCAAAGTCTATGAGCAGATGAAGACCCGTCTGCGCGCCAATCCGGTACCCGTTGTGGTGCCGATCGGTGCCGAGGACAACTTCAAGGGCGTGGTCGATCTGCTCAAGATGAAGGCCATCATCTGGGACGAAGCCTCTCAGGGCATGAAGTTTTCCTACGAGGATATCCCGTCCGATCTCGTCGAGATCAGCAAGGAATGGCGCGAGAAGATGGTCGAGGCTGCGGCCGAGTCGTCGGAAGATCTGATGAACAAGTACCTGGAAGAGGGCGACCTCTCCGAGGCGGATGTCGTCGCCGGCCTGCGCGTGCGTACCATTGCAGGCGAAATCGTGCCCATGCTGTGCGGTACCGCATTCAAGAACAAGGGCGTTCAGCGCATGCTGGATGCTGTCGTCCAGTACCTGCCGTCGCCGGTCGACATTCCGCCTGTTGCGGGCCTCGATGATTACGAGAAGGAGGTCGTGCGTCACGCCAAGGACGACGAAAAATTCTCTGCGCTCGCATTCAAGCTGATGGCCGATCCGTTCGTGGGCCAGCTTACCTTCATCCGTGTCTATTCCGGTGTTCTGCAGTCGGGTGATACCGTGATGAACTCGGTCAAGGGCAAGAAAGAACGCATTGGCCGCATTCTGCAGATGCATGCCAACCAGCGCGAAGAGATCAAGGAAGTCCGTGCGGGCGACATCGCCGCCGTGGTTGGCCTGAAGGACGTGACGACGGGCGATACCCTTTGCGATGTGGCGGCTCAGGTGATTCTCGAGCGCATGGTTTTCCCCGAGCCGGTCATTCATGTGGCGGTGGAGCCGAAGACCAAGTCCGACCAAGAGAAAATGGGCATCGCCCTGAGCCGCCTGGCGCAGGAAGACCCCTCTTTCCGTGTGCGTACCGACGAAGAATCCGGCCAGACCATCATCTCGGGCATGGGTGAACTGCACCTCGAGATCATCGTCGACCGCATGAAGCGCGAATTCGGCGTGGAAGCCAACGTCGGCGCCCCGCAGGTTGCCTATCGCGAAGCCATCCGCAAGGCGGTTGAGGTCGAAGGCAAGCACGTCAAGCAGTCGGGCGGCAAGGGCCAGTACGGCCATGTCTGGATCAAGATGGAGCCGAACGAAGCCGGCAAGGGCTACGAGTTCGTGGACATGATCAAGGGCGGTACCGTGCCGCGCGAATACATTCCTGCGGTCGACAAGGGCCTCCAGGAAGCGCTGCCTAACGGCGTGCTCGCCGGCTTCCCGGTGGTGGATGTGAAGGTTACCTTGTTCGATGGTTCCTACCACGAGGTTGACTCCTCCGAACAGGCCTTCAAGATGGCCGCGATTCTTGCCTTCAAGGACGGCATGCGCAAGGCCAATCCCGTGCTGCTCGAGCCTATGATGTCGGTCGAGGTGGAGACGCCGGAAGACTACATGGGCGACGTGATGGGCGACCTGAACCGTCGTCGCGGCATCATCCAGGGCATGGATGACCTGGCCAGCGGCGGCAAGGCGATCCGGGCCGAGGTGCCTCTGGCCGAGATGTTCGGCTATGCGACTTCGCTGCGTTCGATGTCCCAGGGCCGTGCCACCTACAGCATGGAATTCAAGCATTATTCCGAGGCCCCCAAGAACGTGGCCGAGGCCGTGATGAGCAAAAAGTAATCTAGGACGAGGATCAAGACATGTCTAAGGAAAAATTTGAACGTACGAAGCCGCACGTGAACGTGGGTACGATTGGTCACGTTGACCATGGCAAGACCACTTTGACGGCGGCGATCACCACCATTTTGTCGAAGAAGTTTGGTGGTGCGGCGAAGAACTACGCTGAGATTGATTCTGCGCCCGAAGAGAAGGCGCGCGGCATCACCATCAACACCTCCCACGTTGAGTACGAGACCGAGACCCGCCATTACGCGCACGTTGACTGTCCGGGCCACGCTGACTACGTGAAGAACATGATTACTGGTGCGGCGCAGATGGATGGCGCGATTCTGGTCGTGTCCTCTGCGGACGGTCCGATGCCGCAGACCCGCGAGCACATTCTGCTGGCGCGTCAGGTTGGTGTTCCCTACATCATCGTGTTCATGAACAAGGCCGACATGGTCGACGACCCCGAGCTTCTGGAGCTGGTGGAGATGGAAGTTCGCGAACTGCTGTCCAAGTACGACTTCCCTGGTGATGACACGCCCATCGTTGTTGGCTCTGCGCTGAAGGCGCTGGAAGGCGACCAGAGCGACATTGGCGAGCCTGCCATTCTGAAGCTGGCGGCGGCCCTGGACAGCTACATTCCCGAGCCTGAGCGCGCGATTGACCAGCCGTTCCTGATGCCGGTTGAAGACGTGTTTTCGATTTCCGGCCGCGGCACCGTGGTGACGGGTCGTGTCGAGCGCGGCATCGTCAAGGTTGGCGAAGAGATTGAGATTGTTGGCATTACCCCGACCGTGAAGACCACCTGCACTGGCGTTGAGATGTTCCGCAAGCTGCTGGACCAGGGTCAGGCGGGCGACAACGTTGGCGTGCTGCTGCGCGGCACCAAGCGCGAGGAAGTGCAGCGCGGGCAGGTGTTGGCGAAGCCGGGTTCCATCACCCCGCACACCAAGTTCACGGCCGAGATCTATGTGCTGAGCAAGGATGAAGGCGGTCGTCACACCCCGTTCTTCAACGGCTACCGTCCGCAGTTCTACTTCCGCACCACTGACGTGACGGGTGCGATCGAGCTGCCGGCTGGCACGGAGATGGTGATGCCTGGCGACAACGTCTCCATCACTGTTGCCCTGATTCAGCCCATCGCCATGGATGAAGGCCTGCGTTTCGCGATTCGCGAAGGCGGCCGTACCGTCGGCGCCGGCGTCGTGGCGAAGATTATCGAGTAATGAGCATGCAAAACCAGAAAATCCGTATTCGCCTCAAGGCTTTCGATTACAAACTGATCGACCAGTCCGCCATCGAGATCGTCGAGACCGCCAAGCGCACCGGCGCCGTGGTCAAGGGCCCCGTGCCGCTGCCGACCTCGATCGAGCGCTTCGACGTGCTGCGCTCGCCGCACGTCAACAAGACTTCGCGCGATCAGTTCGAAATCCGCACCCATCGCCGCCTGATGGATATCATCGACCCTACCGACAAAACCGTCGATGCGTTGATGAAGCTCGATCTGCCGGCGGGCGTTGACGTCGAAATCAAGCTCTGAGCCGGTTTGGTCCCGACTGAAATCGGGGCGCATACGGCTTGAATTGAAGGCAAAACGCGAGTATGATCTCGCGTTTTGCTGTTTCACCCCCGCCGCAAGGTAGGGATTATGGATCGCCGGCCAATTGAAGTCGGCGCTTTACAGCCCCCGGTGACGGGGTTTGCAAAGGAATGAAGATAATGAATATCGGACTCGTCGGTCGCAAGATCGGCATGACCCGCATTTTCACCGACGACGGCGCGTCCGTTCCGGTGACCGTGCTGGATGTGTCGAACAATCGCGTCTCCCAGGTCAAGACAGAAGGTGATGACGGCTATTCAGCCGTGCAGGTCGCCTTTGGCTCTCGCCGCAACAATCGCGTGAACAAGGCGCAGGCCGGACATTTCGCCAAGGCGGGTGTCGAGGCTGCGGAAGTCATGCGCGAATTTCCCGTTCCTGCCGATGTGGCTGCCCAGTACCAGGCGGGCGCCGCGGTTGGTGCGGACATCTTCCAGGCTGGACAGATGGTTGACATCACCGGCGTGACCCAGGGCAAGGGTTTCGCCGGCACCATCAAGCGCCACAATTTCGCTTCCCAGCGCGCCTCGCACGGCAACTCGCGTTCGCACAATGTGCCGGGCTCCATCGGCATGGCGCAGGACCCGGGCCGTGTGTTTCCGGGCAAGCGCATGGCTGGGCATATGGGTTCGGTGCGCAGCACCGTGCAGAATCTTGAAGTGGTACGCGTCGATGCAGAGCGCGGCCTGCTTCTGGTCAAGGGTGCAGTGCCTGGCGCCAAGGGCGGTCAGGTCATGGTGCGCCCTGCCGTGAAGGGGGGTGCGTAATGGATCTGGTGATCATCAACGACCAAGGTCAGCAAACCTCCAGCCTGTCGGCCAGCGACGAGACTTTTGGCCGCGAATACAACGAGGCGCTGGTGCATCAGGTGGTGACCGCGTTCATGTCCAATGCGCGCAGTGCCAACAGCAAGCAGAAGGACCGCGAAGAAGTTCGCCACAGCACCAAGAAGCCCTGGCGCCAGAAAGGCACCGGCCGTGCGCGTGCGGGCATGACTTCCAGCCCGATCTGGCGTGGCGGCGGCAGGACCTTCCCCAATACCGGCGAAGAAAATTACGCCCACAAGGTCAACCGCAAGATGTACCGTGCCGGCATCTCCGCCATCCTCTCCCAGCTTGCCCGCGACGGCAAGCTGAAGGTGGTCGACAGCCTGGGCATCGATGCGCCCAAGACCAAGGCCCTGGCGCAGAAGGTCAAGTCCATGGGCTTCGACAAGGTCATGATCATCGCCGACAGCGTCGATGAAAACCTGTGGCTGTCCGCGCGCAACCTGAGCAACGTCTATGTGGTGGAACCGCACCAGGCGGACCCCTGGAGCCTGGTCAAGTTCGGCAATGTGCTGATCACCCGGGAAGCGGTCAAGCAATTCGAGGAGATGCTGTGATGAGCGCGATGAATCAGGAACGCCTGCTCAAGGTCATTCTGGCCCCGGTGATTTCCGAGAAGAGCACCCGTGTGGCCGACAAGAACAACCAGGTTACCTTCAAGGTCTTGCCTGATGCCACCAAGGATGAAATCAGTGCTGCCGTGGCGATGCTGTTCAAGGTCGAGGTGACCGGCGTTCAGGTGATGAACGTGAAGGGCAAGGTCAAGAAAAACCGTTACGGCATGGCTCACCAGAAAAACTGGAAGAAAGCCTATGTCAGCATCAAGCCGGGTCAGGAAATCGACCTGGCGGCGGCATAAAGGAGCGCATCATGGCATTGGTTAAACTCAAACCGACCTCCGCTGGCCGCCGCGCCGTCGTCAGGGTCGTGAACAAGGATCTGCACAAGGGCAAGCCGGTGGCGGCCCTGGTGGAGAAGAAGAATCGCACGGCTGGCCGCAACAACAACGGCCATATCACCATCCGTCACATGGGCGGTGGCCACAAGAAGAATTACCGCGTGGTGGATTTCCGTCGCAACAAGGACGGCATTCCTGCCAAGGTCGAACGCCTCGAGTACGACCCCAACCGTTCCGCGCACCTTGCGCTGCTGTGCTACGCCGACGGCGAGCGCCGCTACATCATCGCTCCGCGCGGCATCTCTGCCGGCGCGCAGCTGATGAACGGTGCCGAGGCCCCGATCAAGGCCGGCAACTGCCTGCCGCTGCGCAACATTCCGGTGGGTACCACCATCCATTGCATCGAGATGCAGCCCGGCAAGGGTGCGCAGATGGCGCGTTCCGCCGGTGCTTCCGTGCAGCTGCTGGCGCGCGAAGGCAGCTATGCCCAGTTGCGCCTGCGTTCCGGCGAGATTCGCAAGGTGCACGTCGACTGCCGCGCCACCATCGGCGAAGTCGGCAACGAAGAGCACAGCCTGCGCTCCATCGGCAAGGCCGGTGCCAACCGCTGGCGCGGCATCCGCCCGACCGTCCGCGGCGTGGCCATGAACCCGGTCGACCACCCGCATGGTGGCGGTGAGGGCAAGACTGCCGCCGGTCGTGACCCGGTGAGCCCGTGGGGTACTCCTGCCAAGGGCTATCGCACCCGTAGCAACAAGCGCACTTCCGGCATGATCGTGCGCCGCCGCCACGCCGGCTGATTGAGGTAAAACGATATGGCACGTTCAATTAAAAAAGGTCCTTTCGTGGATGCCCACCTGATCAAGAAGGTGGAAACCGCGCAAGCCAGCAACGACAAGCGCCCGGTCAAGACCTGGTCGCGCCGTTCCACCGTGTTGCCCGAGTTCATCGGGTTGACCATCGCGGTGCACAACGGGCGCCAGCATGTGCCGGTGTTCATTACTGAAAACATGGTTGGTCACAAGCTCGGCGAATTTTCGCTGACCCGCACGTTCAAGGGTCATGCGGCCGACAAGAAAGCCAAGAAGTAAGGAGAGAATGATGGAAGTATCCGCTATCCTGCGTGGAACCCGCCTCTCCGCCCAGAAGGGCCGTTTGGTGGCTGATCAGATCCGCGGCCTGCCGGTCGATCGTGCGCTCAACATCCTGGCGTTCAGCCCCAAGAAGGGCGCGACCGTCATCAAGAAGGTGCTTGAGTCCGCGATCGCCAATGCCGAGCATAACGAGGGCGCCGATATCGACACCCTCAAGGTGAAGACCATTTACGTTGACAAGGGCCCCAGCCTCAAGCGCTTCACCGCGCGTGCCAAGGGCCGCGGCAACCGCATTGAGAAACAGACCTGTCACATCACCGTGACGGTGGGGGATTGATATGGGACAGAAGATTCATCCGACTGGCTTCCGCCTGGGTGTGCAGCGTACCTGGACGGCCAAGTGGTTCGGTTCCAACAAGGATTTTGCAACGACCCTGAACGAAGACATCAAGGTGCGCGAGTACCTCAAGCGCAAGCTTGCCGGTGCCTCCGTCAGCAAGGTTGTGATCGAGCGCCCTGCCAAGAACGCGCGCATCACGATTTTCAGCGGCCGTCCCGGCGTGGTCATCGGCAAGAAGGGCGAAGACATCGAGAAGCTGCGCAACGACTTGGGTCGCATGATGTCGGTGCCCGTGCACGTGAACATCGAGGAAGTGCGCAAGCCTGAAACCGATGCGCAGATCATCGCCGACAGCATTGCCCAGCAGCTCGAGAAGCGCGTGATGTTCCGCCGCGCCATGAAGCGTGCCATGCAGAACGCCATGCGCCTCGGCGCCCAGGGCATCAAGATCATGAGCTCGGGCCGCTTGAATGGCATCGAGATCGCCCGTACCGAGTGGTACCGCGAAGGTCGCGTGCCCCTGCACACGCTGCGCGCGGACATCGATTACGGCTTTGCCGAGGCGCGTACCACCTACGGCATCATCGGCATCAAGGTCTGGGTTTACAAAGGCGACTACATGGCCCGCAATGAACAGCCGGCCTCTGCCGAGCCCGAAAAGCGCGGCAAGAAATCAGGAGTGAAACATGCTGCAGCCAGCTAGAAGAAAATACCGCAAGGAGCAGAAAGGCCGTAACACGGGCCTCGCGACCCGCGGCGCCAAGGTGAGTTTCGGCGAATATGGCCTCAAGGCCATCGGCCGCGGCCGCCTGACTGCCCGCCAGATCGAAGCCGCCCGTCGTGCCATGACCCGTCACATCAAGCGTGGCGGCCGTGTGTGGATTCGCATTTTCCCGGACAAGCCGATTTCCAAGAAACCTGCTGAAGTCCGTATGGGTAACGGCAAGGGCAGCCCGGAATACTGGGTGGCCGAGATCCAGCCCGGCAAGGTGCTGTACGAGATGGACGGGGTGGACGAGGCCCTGGCGCGCGAGGCCTTCAAGCTGGCTGCAGCCAAACTGCCGATTCAGACCACCTTCGTCACCCGCATGATCGGGAGCTGAACATGAAAGCAAGTGAACTGCGCGGCAAGTCCGCCGAAGAACTGAACAAGGAACTGGAGTCCCTGTTGCGCGCCCATTTCGCGCTGCGCATGCAGGTGGCGACCCAGCAATCCAACAAGACCGCCGATCTGGGCAAGCTCAAGCGCGACATTGCCCGCGTGAAGACGGTCATGCGTGAGAAGGTCTGAACATGACTGAAGCAAGCAAGGT
This sequence comes from Betaproteobacteria bacterium SCN2, assembly GCA_008923285.1. GTDB lineage: Bacteria > Pseudomonadota > Gammaproteobacteria > Burkholderiales > Thiobacillaceae > UBA6918. The sequence goes on along the minus strand of WBSG01000027.1, from coordinate 419,230 downwards.
TGTCCGCACCCTGACGGGCCGCGTCGTCAGCGACAAGATGAGCAAGACGGTGAGCGTTCTCGTTGAGCGCAGGGTCAAGCATCCGGTGATCGGCAAGGTGATCCGCCTGTCCAGGAAGTACCTCGCCCACGACGAAAACAACGAGTGCCGGGAAGGCGATATCGTCGAAATCGCCGAGAGTCGTCCCGTATCCAAGAACAAGTCCTGGCGTGTGGCCAAGCTGGTCGAGCGCGCAAAGACCTGAGTACAGGGACTTGCAAAAACAAGCGGGATTCGATAGAATCTCGCGTTTCCCCGGGCTGGCAATTGCGCAGCCCGGTCTTTCCTGAAAAAAACGGGTCCAAAACTGGCCGTCGAACCTAGCGCTCGTCGGGTTAAGTTGGAGAGCTAAAAATGATTCAAATGCAGTCCATGTTGGATGTGGCTGACAATACCGGCGCGCGCACAGTGATGTGCATCAAGGTGCTGGGTGGCAGTCATCGTCGTTACGCCGGTATCGGCGATATCATCAAGGTCAGCATCAAGGATGCTGCCCCGCGCGGTCGCGTGAAAAAGGGTGACGTGTACAACGCCGTGGTGGTTCGCACCGCCAAAGGCGTGCGTCGTCCCGATGGTTCGCTGGTCAAGTTCGACGGCAATGCCGCCGTTCTGCTCAACAACAAGCTTGAGCCCATCGGCACGCGTATCTTCGGGCCCGTGACTCGCGAACTTCGTACCGAGAAGTTCATGAAGATCGTGTCGTTGGCCCCGGAAGTGCTGTAAGGAGATCAAGATGGCACGTATTCGCAAAGGTGATCAGGTGGCGGTGCTCGCCGGCAAGGACAAGGGGAAGCGCGGCCAGGTGCTGAGCATTGCCGACCCTGACCATGTCGTGGTTGAGGGCATCAACCGCGTCAAGAAGCATCAAAAGCCGAACCCCTATCTCGGCCGCACTGGCGGGATCGTGGAAAAGGAAATGCCGATTCATATTTCCAACATCGGCCTGTTCAACCCCGCCACCCAGAAGGCTGACCGTGTCGGCTTCAAGGTGCTTGAGGATGGCCGCAAGGTTCGCGTCTTCAAGTCGAATGGCGAAATGGTGGACGCATAAGGGACTGATATGGCACGTCTGCAAACTTACTATCGTGAAACCGTTGTGCCCGAACTGATGAAAAAGTTCGGCTACAAGTCCGTCATGGAAGTGCCGCGCATCGAAAAGATCACGCTCAATATGGGCGTGGGCGAGGCCGTGGCTGACAAGAAAGTCATGGAATTTGCTGTCGGCGACATGCAAAAGATCGCCGGCCAGAAGCCTGTGGTGACCAAGTCGCGCAAGTCGATTGCCGGCTTCAAGATCCGTGATGGCTACCCCATTGGTTGCAAGGTGACCCTGCGCAAGGCTCGCATGTTCGAGTTCCTTGACCGCCTTGTCAGCGTTGCGCTGCCGCGCGTTCGTGACTTCCGCGGCATCAATGGACGTTCTTTCGACGGTCGCGGCAACTACAACATGGGTGTGCGTGAGCAGATCATTTTCCCGGAGATCGAGTATGACAAGATCGATGCGCTGCGGGGCATGAATATCACCATCACCACCACTGCGAAAACGGACGACGAGGCCAAGGCCCTGCTTTCCGCTTTCAAATTTCCGTTCAAGAACTGAGGTAGAGATGGCTAAATTATCTCTGATCAACCGCGAAACCAAGCGCGCCAAGATGGTGAAGAAGTACGCTGCCAAGCGCGCCGAATTGAAGGCGGTCATCGACAATGCCGGGCTGTCAGACGAAGAGCGCATGGAAGCCCGTCTTGCGCTGCAAAAGCTGCCGCGCAATTCGAGCCCCTGCCGCCAGCGCAACCGCTGCCAGGTTACCGGCCGTCCGCGCGGCGTTTTCAGCAAGTTCGGACTGTCGCGCAGCAAGCTGCGCGAGTATGCCATGCGCGGTGAGATTCCGGGCATCGTCAAGGCCAGCTGGTAAGGGAGAAACTGAAAATGAGCATGAGTGATCCCATTGCCGATATGCTGACTCGCATCCGCAATGCCCAGGCCATGGAGAAGGTGAGTGTCAACATGCCTTCCTCCAAGGTCAAGGTGTCTATCGCCAAGGTGCTGAAGGACGAAGGTTATATCGAGGATTTTGCAGTCAAGGGCGAAAGCAAGCCTGAGTTGCAGATCCAGTTGAAATACTATGCGGGCCGCCCGGTGATCGAAAAGATCGAGCGCGTCAGCACGCCTGGCTTGCGTGTTTACAAGGGCTCGCAGGAACTGCCCAAGGTCATGAATGGCCTGGGCGTGGCGATCGTTTCCACTTCCCGTGGCGTGATGACCGATCACATGGCGCGCGCCCAGGGTGTTGGCGGCGAAGTGCTGTGCCTGGTTGCGTAAGGGGGGAAATGACATGTCACGTGTAGCTAACAATCCCATCCAGTTGCCCAAAGGCGTTGAAATCACTTTTGGCGAAATGATTACTGTCAAGGGGCCGCTCGGCACCCTGGTGCAGAAGGCGCCGGCCAATGTGAAGGTGAACCTCGAAAGCGATGTAATCACCTTTGCGCCTGCCGACGGCAGCATTCAAGCGAATGCCATGGCCGGCACGCTGCGTGCCCTGCTGAACAATATGGTGACTGGCGTTTCCAAGGGTTTTGAGAAGAAGCTGAATCTGGTTGGCGTGGGTTATCGTGCCCAGGCTCAAGGTGATAGCGTCAACCTCTCGCTGGGTTTCTCCCACCCTGTGGTGCACAAAATGCCCGATGGCGTAAAGGTTGAGACTCCGACTCAGACCGAGATTGTGATCAAGGGCATCGATCGCCAGAAGGTTGGCCAGGTTGCTGCGGATGTGCGCGGCTACCGGCCCCCTGAGCCCTACAAGGGCAAGGGCGTGCGCTACGCCAATGAAGTCGTGGTCTTGAAAGAGACCAAGAAGAAGTAATAGCCGCTAAGGAACGCAGACGATGAATACCCAAGAAGCACGAGTCCGCCGCGCGCGCAAAACCCGCGCCAAAATCGCGGCCGTCAAGGCAGTCCGCCTGTCGGTGCACCGCACCAACGGCCATATCTATGCGCAGATCATTTCCGCCGATGGCGGCAAGGTGCTGGCTTCCGCTTCCACCCTGGAAAAGGATGTTCGCGCGCAGGCACCGAACGGCGGCAACGTTACCGCTGCCGCGCTTGTCGGAAAGCGTCTGGCCGAAAAAGCCAAGGCGGCCGGCATCGAGAAGGTTGCATTCGACCGTTCCGGTTTTAAATTTCATGGCCGTGTAAAGGCGCTGGCGGAAGCCGCGCGCGAAAACGGCCTGGTCTTTTAACGAGGCTGACAGACAATGGCTCGTAACGAAAACACTGAAGAGCGCGGCGACGGCCTGCGCGAAAAAATGATCTCGGTCAACCGGGTTTCAAAGACGGTGAAAGGCGGCCGCGTGCTCGGCTTTGCCGCGCTGACCGTGGTCGGTGACGGCGATGGCGGCATCGGCATGGGCAAGGGCAAGGCCAAGGAGGTTCCCGTGGCCGTGCAGAAGGCCATGGAAGAGGCGCGCCGCAATCTGGCCAAGATCAGCCTCAAGAACGGCTCCTTCCATCATCAGGTAGTTGGCAGGCACGGCGCTTCTGTGGTGCTGATCCAGCCCGCCTCCGAGGGTACGGGCATCATCGCCGGTGGCGCCATGCGTGCCGTGTTTGAAGTGATGGGTGTTCAGAACGTGCTGGCCAAGTGCCTCGGTTCCACCAATCCCTACAACGTGGTGCGTGCGACCATCAATGGCCTGATGCAGATGTCCACGCCTTCGGAAATTGCTGCCAAGCGCGGCAAGTCCGTTGAAGAAATTCAGGGGTAAGCCATGAGCGACAAGAAACTCAAAGTGACGCTGGTCAAGAGCATCATCGGCACCAAGAAGAACCACAGGGATTGCGTGCGCGGCCTGGGCCTGCGCCGCATGCACCACACCGTTGAAGTGCTGGACACTCCGGCCAACCGCGGCATGATCAACAAGGTCAATTTTCTCGTTAAGTGCGAGGGTTGCTAAATGGAACTGAATAATCTCAAACCCGGCGACGGCGCCAAGCACAGCAAGAAGCGTGTGGGTCGCGGCATTGGTTCCGGCCTGGGCAAGACTGCAGGTCGTGGCCACAAGGGCCAGCATTCGCGTTCCGGCGGTTACAAGAAGATCGGCTTTGAAGGCGGCCAGATGCCCCTGCATCGCCGTTTGCCCAAGCGCGGCTTTGTCTCGCTGACCGCCGGGGACACTGCCGAAGTGCGCTTGTCCGACCTTGGCAGGATCGCCGTTGACGAGATCGATCTGCTGGTGCTGAAGCAGGCCGGCGTAGTGCCTGCCCTGGCAAAAACCGCGAAGGTCATTCTGTCCGGCAAGCTTGACAAGGCCGTCAGGCTGAAGGGCATCGCCGTTACCAAGGGTGCACGCGCGGCCATTGAGGCTGCCGGCGGTTCGATCGGCGAATAAGTTTTTTAAGGAAACGCCTTGGCGACTCCGGCATCATTGGCATCGGGCAGCAAGTTCGGCGATCTCAAGCGCCGGCTGTGGTTTCTGCTGGGCGCGTTAGTTGTTTACCGGATCGGTTCTTACATCCCGGTCCCGGGCATTGATCCCGAACAGCTCAAGCAGCTGTTCGACTCGCAGTCCGGGGGCATATTGGGCATGTTTGACATGTTCTCCGGTGGTGCGCTGTCCCGCGCCTCGGTGTTCGCCCTGGGCATCATGCCGTACATCTCGGCATCGATTATCGTCCAGATGATGGCCGCGGTATCGCCACAGCTGGAAGCGTTGAAGAAGGAAGGCGAGGCGGGGCGTCGCAAGATCACCCAGTACACCCGTTACGGCACGGTGTTTCTGGCGTTGTTCCAGTCGCTCGGTATCTCGATCGCACTGGAGAGCCAGGGGGTCGTGATCGACCCGGGCATGGGTTTCCGCGTCATAGCGATTACTACGCTGACGGCCGGCACCATGTACCTGATGTGGGTGGGTGAGCAGATTACCGAACGCGGCATCGGCAACGGCATTTCGCTCATTATTTTCGCCGGCATTGTCGCAGGCCTGCCGAGTGCCATTGCGGGCACTCTGGAATTGACGCGTACTGGCGCATTCTCGATTCCGCTGGTGCTGCTGCTGTTTGCTGGCGCGATTGCAGTGGTGGCGTTTGTGGTGTTCGTCGAGCGCGGTCAGCGCAAGATACTGGTGAATTATGCCAAGCGCCAGGTTGGCAAGATGGTGATGGGTGGGCAGAGTTCGCATTTGCCCCTCAAGTTGAATATTTCGGGCGTGATCCCGCCGATCTTTGCCTCCAGCATCGTGCTGTTTCCGGCGACGTTGACAGGCTGGTTTGGATCCGACCCGAGCATGTACTGGTTGCGCGACATCAGTGCCGTGCTGTCCCCGGGCCAGCCCGTGTACATGCTGATATATGCAGTGGCAATTATCTTCTTCTGTTTTTTCTATACCGCCCTGGTGTTCAACCCCCGGGAAACGGCAGACAACCTGAAGAAGAGCGGCGCTTTCGTTCCCGGCATTCGTCCCGGCGACCAGACCGCACGCTACATCGACAAGGTCATGACGCGACTGACCCTGGTCGGCGCCGTGTACGTGACGCTGGTATGCCTGCTGCCGGAAGTGCTGATTGCCAAGTGGAATGTGCCGTTTTACTTCGGCGGCACATCCTTGCTGATTATTGTGGTGGTGGTGATGGATTTCATGGCTCAGGTGCAGGCCTATGTCATGTCCCACCAGTATGAGAGCCTGTTGAAGAAAGCCAACTTCAAAGGCGGGCTGGCTGGTCGCTGATGTCGAAGGAAGATGTCATCCAGATGCAGGGTGAGGTGGTCGAAAACCTCCCCAATGCGACCTTCCGGATAAAGCTTGAAAATGGCCATATCGTGTTGGGCCATATTTCCGGCAAGATGCGCATGCACTACATACGCATCCTGCCGGGTGACAAGGTAACTGTTGAATTGACGCCTTACGATCTGACCAAGGGCCGGATCGTATTCAGGGCGAAGTGATAAAACCGGGTAACCGGTTGTTAGGAGAGCGAACATGCGAGTTCAGGCTTCAGTGAAGAAAATCTGCCGTAAGTGCAAGATTGTGCGCCGCAAGGGCGTGGTCCGTGTGATCTGTGACGATCCGCGCCACAAGCAGCGCCAGGGATAAGTGTCCGACGGACCGGCTTCCGGCTGGCCCGTTTGACGTGGTATAATTTTCAGTTTTCTGTACGGAGTAACGCCGAATGGCCCGTATTGCAGGGGTAAACATACCCAACCACCAACACGCGGAAATCGCGCTGACCGCCATTTATGGCATCGGTCGCACCACGGCCCGCAAGATTTGCGAAGCCGCTGGCGTGCCGACCAACGCGAAAATGAAGGACCTGACCGACGCAGAGATGGAAAAGCTGCGTGATGGCGTGTCCAAGTTTACCGTCGAGGGCGACCTGCGCCGCGAAGTGACCATGAACATCAAGCGCCTGATGGACCTTGGCTGCTACCGTGGTCAGCGCCATCGCAAGGGCTTGCCCGTCCGTGGCCAGCGTACCCGTACCAATGCGCGCACCCGCAAGGGCCCGCGCAAGGCTATCAAGAAATAAGGAAAGCTAGATGGCGACCAAATCCGCTGCTACCCGTGTTCGCAAGAAGGTAAAGAAGAGCGTTGCCGAAGGCATCGCTCACGTGCATGCCTCCTTCAACAACACCATCATTACCATTACCGATCGCCAGGGCAATGCCCTGTCTTGGGCGACTTCGGGCGGCGCCGGCTTCAAGGGTTCGCGCAAGTCCACACCGTTTGCCGCCCAGGTTGCCGCAGAAACTGCCGGCAAGGCTGCGCAGGAATACGGCGTCAAGAACCTGGAAGTCCGCATCAAGGGCCCCGGTCCCGGCCGCGAGTCCTCCGTGCGTGCGCTCAACGCCCTTGGTTTCAAGATTACCGCGATTTCTGACGTGACTCCGGTGCCGCACAACGGCTGCCGTCCGTCCAAGAAGCGCCGCATTTAATTTAGAGGTTTGATATGGCCCGTAACCTGGATGCTAAATGTCGTCAGTGCCGCCGTGAGGGTGAAAAACTCTTCCTCAAGGGCGAGAAGTGCTACACCGAAAAATGCGCGATCGAGCGCCGCAGCTACGCCCCTGGTCAGCATGGCCAGAAGAGCGGCCAGCGCCTCTCCGGCTATGGCACGCAGCTGCGTGAAAAGCAGAAGATCCGCCGTATCTACGGCGTACTCGAGCGCCAGTTTCGACTGGTGTACAGGAAGGCCGAAGCTCGCAAGGGCGTAACCGGCGAGAACCTGTTGGCCCTGCTCGAAAGCCGCCTCGACACCGTTTGCTTCCGCATGGGTTTTGGCGCTTCTCGCACTGAAGCGCGTCAGGTCGTGCGCCACAACGGAATTATGGTCAACGGCAAGCGCGTCAATATTCCTTCCTATCAGGTCAAGGCAGGCGACGTCATCGAAGTGGCCGAGCGTGCCAAGAATCACCTGCGCATCAAGGGTGCTACCGAAGCGGCCGAGTCGCGCGGATTCCCCGAGTGGGTGGAAGTGGACATCAAGGGCCTGAAGGGCACTTACAAGGCTGCCCCGCAGCGTGCTGAACTGCCGCCCACCATCAATGAGTCCCTGGTGGTCGAACTGTATTCCAAGTAATTAACGAGACCCAGGTCATCGTTTCAGGTCACAGCGTTTAAAGGATACTGTCTACATGCAAGCCGCAGCGGAATTTCTCAAACCCAGTATTGTTGAAGTCGATCGTGTGACCCCGCTTCATGCCAAGGTTGTCATGGAGCCGTTCGAGCGTGGCTACGGGCACACCCTGGGCAATGCCCTGCGCCGCATCCTGCTGTCGTCCATGGTCGGCTATGCGCCGACCGAAGTAAAGATCACGGGCGTGGTGCACGAATATTCGACGATCGAAGGCGTCCAGGAAGACGTCGTCGATATCCTCCTCAACCTCAAGGGTATTGCCTTCAAGCTGCACGGCAAAGGCGCCGCCTTGCTCAAGCTTGCCAAGAGCGGCGAGGGCGTGGTGACTGCAGCGGATATCGAGATCGGCCATGATGTGGAAATCGTCAATCCCGATCATGTGATTGCCCACCTGACCAAGGGTGGCAAGATTGAAATGGAAATCAAGGTCGAAGCCGGTCGTGGCTACCAGCCCGTGCCCGCACGCAAGATCGATCCCGATACACGTGGCGTCAGTTCCATTCTGGTGGATGCGTCCTTCAGCCCCGTGCGCCGTGTCGCTTATGCGGTCGAAAACGCACGTGTCGAGCAGCGCACCGACCTCGACCGCCTGATCATTGACATCGAGACCAACGGCATTGTCGATCCCGAGGAAGCCGTGCGTACTGCCGCTCGCATCCTGGTCGATCAGTTGTCCGTGTTCGCCGACCTCAAGGGTACCGAAGCCGCCGCCGGTGAAGCTGCGCGCGCGCCGCAGGTCGACCCGATCCTGTTGCGCCCTGTCGATGATCTCGAGCTGACCGTGCGCTCGGCCAACTGCCTCAAGGCCGAGAATATTTACTACATCGGTGACCTGATCCAGCGTACCGAGACCGAATTGCTCAAGACCCCCAACCTGGGCCGCAAGTCCTTGAACGAAATCAAGGAAGTGCTCGCCTCCAAGGGCCTCAGCTTGGGCATGAAACTCGAGAACTGGCCGCCGGCCGGGCTCGAAAAACCCTGAACCAACTGTAAAAATAAAGTGCGGGGCGGTGTGGCAACTGCCTTGGCCAAAGAATAAAAGCTTTTTGAAAGGAACCAGCCATGCGTCATCGTCAATCCAACCGTAAACTGAATCGCACCACCAGCCACCGGCTGGCCATGTTCCGCAACATGTGCAACTCGCTGATTCAGCATGAAGCCATCAAGACCACTCTGCCCAAGGCCAAGGAACTGCGCCGTTTCATCGAGCCGCTGATCACCTTGGGCAAGGAACCTACCGTGGCCAACCATCGCCTTGCGTTCGATCGCCTGCGTGATCGCGATATGGTGCTGAAGCTGTTCAATGAACTCGGCCCGCGCTACAAAGCCCGCCCCGGTGGCTACACCCGCATCCTCAAGTTCGGTTATCGCGTCGGCGACAACGCCCCCATGGCGCTGGTCGAACTGGTCGATCGTCCCGAAGGTGGAGCTGCCCAAGCCGCCGAGGCCGAGTAAGTTTCTGCTTGTGCGATAAAGAAGCCGGGTAACCCCGGCTTTTTTTATTTTGCTCGCTTGCCAAGCTGTGGCCTCTGCCGCATAGTCATTCAAAAGCATCAGGAGACGGCATGATTGTTCTGTTCAGCGATTTCGGCACGCGCGACCCTTATGTCGGCCAGGTCAAGGCACGCATCCACGAGTTCGCGCCGGCACAACTGGTGGTGGATTTGCTGCACGAGGCGCCCGACTACAATGCGCATGCTGGCGCGCACCTGATCGCGGCCTTCGCGCCCGGTTTTCCGCCGGGCACGGTGTTCATGTGCGTCGTGGATCCCGGTGTCGGCACTGAACGGCATGGCGTGGTCGTGGCGGCCGGCGGACACTGGTTCGTGGGACCCGACAATGGATTGCTGTCCATCGCCGCCGCGCGCAATGCCGACGCCAGGGTGTGGCGCATCAACTGGCAGCCTGAGTCGACATCAGCCACGTTTCATGGGCGCGACATCTTTGCAGTCATCGCCGCGCTCATTGCCAGGGGCGAATTCCCGGACGACAAGCTGGAAACCGTATCCAGGCTGGATGTCGAGTTCGATGCCGGCGACCTGCCGCGCGTCATCTACATCGACCACTACGGCAATGCCTGGACCGGCCAGCGTGCGGCAGGCCTTCCACAAGCCACTCGCATCGTCGCGGCAGGCGCAGAGTTTCGTCATGCCGCCACCTTCGGCGCGGTGGGCAAGGGTGAGGGGTTCTGGTTCGGCAACAGCGTCGGGCTGCTGGAGCTCGCCATCAATCGCGGCAATGCGGCGGAAAGGCTTGGCCTCAAGCTTGGCGATGTGGTGCAGATTTACAAGCCGAACTAGGTCAGCAGCACCAGTCTGAAATCGTTGACGTTGGTACGGGTCGGTCCGGTGACGACCAGGTCATGCAGCGTGCCGAAGAATCCGTAGGCGTCATTTGCATCGAGCATCGCCGCCGCATCGAGCCCCGCTGACCTGGCCCGCCTCAAGCTGTCCGGGGTCCAGATCGCGCCGGCATTGTCCTCGGTGCCGTCGATGCCGTCCGTGTCGCAGGCGATAGCCCAGGCACGGGCGGCTTCATCGAGCGCCAGGCCCAGGGCCAGCAGGTACTCTGTGTTGCGGCCGCCGCGGCCATTCGTGTTCTTCACTGTTACCGTCGTTTCACCACCCGACAGCAGTGCAAAAGGCCGTTGCATGGTCTTCAGCCTGTCCGCGATCAATTCGGCATGCAGCCGTGCAACGCGGCTGGATTCGCCCTCGATTTCACCCAGGTTGAGCACGTGCACGCCCTGTTGTTCGAGCCATGACTGGGCCATGGCCAGAACCGAACGGGCGCAGCCGATGATGCGGTTTTGCGTGCGGTCGAATTCTGGCGCCCCCGGTTTGGGCGTGTCGGCAATTTCGCCGTCAAGCCCGCGCCGCAAGTATGCGGCCACGGCGGGCGGCGGCTCGATCCGGTAGCGCTGCAAAAGCGCATGGGCATCGGCAAAGGTGTCGGGGTCGGGCGCGCAGGGCCCCGAGGCAATGTAGCTCGGGTCGTCGCCCACCACGTCCGAGAGGATCAGCGCGCACACGGGGGCCTTGCTGAGTGCGGCAACCTGCCCGCCGGAAAAGCGCGTCAAGTGCTTGCGCACCGTGTTGATTTCCTGGATGGCTGCGCCACAGGCGAGCAGCGCCTTGGTGACCGTGCGCAGTTCCTTCAGCGTCACGCCCTCCACCGGCAAGGCGAGCAGGCTGGACCCTCCGCCCGAAACCAGCACCAGCAGGAGATCGTCCGCGCCAAGCTGAGCGATCGCTTCCAGCATGCGGGCGGCCGCCTGCTCGCCGCGACCGTCCGGTAAGGGGTGGCTCGCCTCGACCACCTCGATGCGCTGAAGCGGCAGGCCGTGCCGGTAGCGTGTGACGACGAGGCCGGAGAGGGGCGCCTCCGCGGGCCAGTTGTCCTCGACTGCCTTCGCCATCGAGGCTGCCGCCTTGCCGCCGCCGACCACGAGAGTGCGGCCCTTGGGCGGGGCGGGCAAGTGCGCGGGAACGAGTGCCAACGGGTTGGCGGCAGTCAAGGCAATTTGCAAGGCTTCGTGCAGGAATGCGGATTGGGGTTTCATGTGCGCAAGTGTGCAGTCAGGTGTCGGGGGCGACAACAAAAAGCTGTTGACAAGGCGTTTCCATTAATTATAATAAGAACCGTTCTCATTAACATTTAAAGCGGGATGAAAGAGCTAAGCCTGTCCAGATCGGAGATATGCGCCGCGCCGCTGCGGCCAGCCGAGCCCATTCCGGCGGAGCAGCTGTTTGCCAGCCAGGATAAGGTTCGAATCAGTTTCAAGGGGCAAGTCTATACCCTGAGCCTGACCCGCAACGACAAGCTCATTCTTACCAAGTGAGGTGAACCGAATGTACGTGTGCATCTGCCGTCAAGTGACCGATCGCGACATCCATCAGGCCGTCGCGCAGGGAGCCAGCCGCATGCGCGATTTGCGCGAACAGTTGGGCGTCAGTTCCCAGTGCGGCAAGTGTGCCGGCTGTGCGCGGGAGGTATTGAAAGAGGCGCGTGAAAACTGTGCCTGCGAAGCCTGTCCTCGCGCGGTCTGAATCTGCAACGCAGTTCCTGAACTGCGGGTTTTAACGAGCTGTTCCCATCCGCAGAACGGGTTTCTGCGGATGCATCATCGGAATCTGCGCCGCGTCGTGGTGCATGCCAGCCAGCCCTTCCGGGCAAGCCAGCGAACCATTTTGTGCTGACTTGAACGGGGGTGTCATGAATCAATTGTCCAATCATACCGCGCGCATCAGTGACCACAACGAACTGATGGCTGGCGCCATCCATCATTTGCGCAATGCCATGGAAACCGGATCGCGACGTTCCTGTGCCGTGGCCTGCATGCTGTTTGCCTGCCTGGGCCAGGATGAGACGCTTGGCTCGGCGCTCTCGGAGGAATGCAAGTGCCTGGGCGAGTGTCTGGAAGGCCTGACCGAATACGCCAACTGGGGCAGCCAGCCCTGAAGGCCGACCAAATTCGATGCCGATTTCCGCAGCGAATCACTTGCCTGTTTCGCGCCACTCGCCCGTGCTGCTGGCGGCCGTGCTGCTGGGCCACGCCGGCGTGCTGCTGGCCGTGGTGACGATGCAGCAGGTCGACGAGGCGGTCGCGCCCCCGCGTGCGCTCACGGTCAGCCTGATTGAAATGCCCGAAGAAGCGAGGAGGCCGGAGCCGAGGCCGCAGCCGCCCAGGCCCGTGGTCAAGCCGCAACCCAAGCCGCAGGTGCTGGCCGTGGCGCAGCCGAAAGCCGCGCCGGCCGAGCAGACGCCTGTGCTGGCGGAGCTGCCGAAACCGGTGGCTGAGCCTGAGCCGCAGCCGGCAGCCCCTGCGGCAGCGGCCGAAGCGTCGCGGCCGGCCCCGCCGCCGCCGCTGGTCGAGCCGCGTTTCGATGCCAACTATCTCGACAACCCCAGGCCGTCCTACCCCAGCCTGTCCAGGCGGCTGGGCGAGCAGGGCACGGTGCAGCTGCGCGTCTTCGTCAACGCCGACGGCCGCGTCGGCAAGCTCGAACTCAGACGCAGCAGCGGCCATCCGCGCCTCGACCGGTCGGCCATGAATGCCGTGCAGGCCTGGCGCTTCGTGCCGGCGCGCCAGGGCAGCCAGGCGGTCGCAGCCTGGGTCGTCGTGCCCATCCATTTCACCTTAGGGAGTTAAATCATGGAACCCGCATCCGCTCAGGTCCAGCTGGGCTTCGCCCATTTCATCGCCCAGACAGACAGCCTGGCCAGGTTCCTGCTGGTCGTGCTCTTGGCCATGTCGGTCATCACCTGGTATCTCATCGTCAGCAAGACGATTGCCAACTGGCGCATGAAGCAAAGCGCACGCCTGTTCCTTGCGCGCTTCTGGGATGCGCCGGGCCTGGCCTCGGTGGCCGAGCACATCCAGGCCGCCGGCGTGCATGATCCGTTCTCGCACCTGACCCACCACGGCCTGAAGGCGGCCGAGCAGTACCGCAACAAGACCGGCAGCCGCCTGATCGAGTCCGGCTCGGCCGACGAGTTCCTCACCCGCGCGCTGCGCCGCGCCATCGAGCAGGACACCGCGCGCCTGGAGTACGGCCACACCATGCTCGCCTCCATTGCGTCCTCCGCGCCCTTCGTCGGCCTGTTCGGCACCGTGTGGGGCATCTACCACGCCCTGGTCAACATCGGCATGAGCGGCTCCGGCAGCCTCGACCAGGTCGCCGGCCCGGTGGGCGAGGCGCTCATCATGACCGCGCTCGGCCTGGCCGTGGCGATTCCCGCCGTGCTCGCCTACAACTTCTTCAACCGCGCCAACCGCATGGTGCTGAATGAGCTCGACGGCTTCGCGCACGACCTCTTTGCCTTCATGTCGACGGGGGCGCGGGTGAACGTCCCCGACGCGTCAGGCCAGCCGCTGGCGCTCAAGATGAGGGAGGCGTAAATGGCCTTCGGCGGACTCAGTGCGGGCGGTGCGACCAAGGACGTGGCCGAGATCAACATGATCCCGTTGATCGACGTCATGCTGGTGCTGCTGGTCATCTTCATCATCACCGCGCCGCTCCTGACGCACGCGGTCAAGGTCGACCTGCCCAGGGCGGCGAGCCTGCCCGATTCACCGCGGCCGCAGACCGTGCAGCTGTCCATCCAGGCCGACGGCGCGGTGTACTGGAATGCGGAAAAGGTCGATGCCGATGCCTGGCGCGGGAAAATGCAGGCGGCATCGCAGCAGACGCCGCAGCCGGAAATCCACATCCGCGCCGATGGCGAGCTGGCCTACAGGCATGTCGCCCAGATCATGGCCGATGCCGCGCGCGCAGGATTGAGCAAGCTCGGCTTCGTCACCGATCCGCGCGCAGCGGCAACCGGGGAAAGCCGGTGAGCCCGACGGACAAGCCGGCACCCGCGGTCAAGTTTGCAGCAGGCCAGTCCGCGACCATTCCCGCCGTCGACAGCCGCGACCTCTTCCGCGGCGGCCGCCAGGTGCAGATTCTGCATGCGGGCCAGGTCTACACCCTGCGCCAGACCAAGGACAACAAACTGATTCTGACCAAGTAGGCGACTTGATCGACTAAAACCAGCCAGCCAATCGCAATCCTTGCGCCAAGCCAGCCAGACAATTTCAAAGCAAGGAGAACACGATGAAAAGCCGTACCCATACGCCGCCGCGCAATGTGCGTCGCATGAACAAAACCAAACTGGCGCTCGCGCTTACCGCTGCGCTTGCCTTCCCGCTGCAGCCCCTCGCCGCCGAGATCGAACTGCCGCGCATCGACGTGGTCGGCGAAGACGAGCAGGCAGTCGCCAGGCAGCCGGGTTCGGTCGCAATCATCGACAAGGAGGAGCTCGAACTCCTGCAGCCCTTGTCCGTGCAGGATGCACTCAAGAGCGTACCGGGCGTGGTGGTGCGCGAGGAAGAAGGCTATGGCTTCATTCCCAACATCGGCATGCGCGGCCTCAACCCCAATCGCAGCCAGAAATTGCTGATGCTGGAAGACGGTGTGCCGGTGGCCCCGGGCCTGTTCCTTGCCAATGAATCGTATTACAGCCCGCGCATCGAGCGCATGGAGAGCATCGAGGTGCTCAAGGGCGCTGCCGGCCTGCGCTATGGCCCGACCACCATCGGCGGCGTCATCAACTACAAGACCAAGGATCCCGAAGACGGCGTCAAGCTTACCGCCAAGGCGGGCTCCCACGGTTACCATCTGCTGGGCCTGGATGCCGGCGGCCGCAGCCCCTCGGGCGATGCAATGGGCGGCATCAGCCTGGTGACCGCGCAGGGCGACGGTTTCCGCAACAACGGCTTCGACATGAACGACGTGGTGATGAAGGGCGGCATGGCGCTGGGCGACAACCAGTGGGTCAGCGCCAAGTTCACCTACTACGACAATGAGATCAATACTTCCTATGTCGGCCTGAGGCCCAACGAATACCGCAGCAATCCCACCAAGAATCCGGCGCCCAACGACTATTTCCTGACCGACCGCTTTTCGTTCGACATCAACCACGAGCTTCAGATCAACGAAGACATGAGGCTCAACACCCTGCTGTACTGGAGCCATCTCAACCGCGACTACTGGCGTCGTGACATTGCGAGCCGTTCGGCCGACGGCACCACCTTCGTCGCCTGCGGTGGCGCGTCCTACTGCATGTCCGGGCGCAATCGCGCGTTCGAGATGATGGGCATCGATTCGCGCCTGTTCATCAATCACAAGGCGTTCGGCATCAGCAACGAGGCGGAAGTCGGCATCCGCCTGCACAGCGATCACCTGAGCAACAAGACCGTGCGCTCGACCACCAATGAAAACGCGCGGTCCGGCACGCTGACCGGCGACGATACGCAGAAGGCCCGCGGCATCGCCTTCTATGGCCAGAACCGCTTCGTCATCAACGACCGCGTGGCGATCACGCCCGGCCTGCGCATCGAAACCTATGATCAGGAGCGGAAAAACGAGTTGAATGGGGATTCCGGCGAGTCCAGCAACACCGAGGTCATGCCCGGACTCGGCCTGACCTGGCAACTGACGCCGCAGGCGCAGCTCTTCGCCGGCGCCTACAAGGGCTTCTCGCCGGCCATGGTGGCGACGGCGATCAGTGCCGACGGCACCGACCAGGAGCTCGATGCCGAACGTTCCACCAACTTCGAAATTGGCGTGCGCGGCAAGCTTAGCCGCCTTGCCTACGAAGCCACTGCCTTCCACATGGACTTCGACAACCAGATCGTGCCGCAATCCGAATCGGGCGGCTTGAGCGCAACGGTGACCAATGCCGGCGAGACCCTGCATCAGGGCCTGGAAGGCGCGGTTGACTACGAACTCGGCGGCGGCTGGAGCGTGGGCGCGAACGCGACCTGGGTGCCGACCGCCAAGTACAACAGCACCAAGATCGTCGGCGGCATCGACCGCAACGGCAATCGCCTGCCTTACGCCCCCGAGCTGACTGCAAACCTGTCGCTGAACTACAAGGCGGGCGGCCTCAAGACCAGCCTCAGCGCCTATCACGTGTCCAGCCAGTTCGTGGATGCGGAGAACACCAGGACCGAAAGCACTGACGGCCGCCGCGGCGAAATCCCCGCTTATACGACCCTCGACCTGAGCGCGCATTACGCCGTCAACAAGCAACTCGACGTATTCGGCACCGTGCGCAACCTGCTCGACAAGAAATACATCGCCAGCCGCAATCCTGACGGGATCTTCCCCGGTGCGGAGCGCAATTTCGAAGTGGGCGTGAGCTACAAGTTCTGATGCGCGGCAAGCCGGCGTGCGATGTCGTGCGCCGGCGCCAGCGCCGGATATCCGGATGAGGGCGCAATCGCTCTCTGCCAGTCCTGTTGATTTCTTTAAAAGCCAGCAATTCCTGCTTGGTCAGGTAGCCAGCCAGTTTCGTTACCGACTTATAGGGAGTAAATGCATGAGCCGAAAGAAATACCGATGCCGCAAGCCAGCCGCCGCCAAGGCGCCACCAGTCGCCCTGCTGCCGCTGGGCGCCATGCTGTTCGGCATGACCATGATGCCGTCCGCGATGGCCGCGGAAACGGCCGCGAAGGAAGCCACGCTGGCGACCGTGGAAGTGAAGGAGCAGCAGGAAGCCGAGACGCAGGACGGCTATCAGGCCACCAAAACGCGTGTCGGCAAGGTGCTGCAGGACCCGCATGATATTCCCCAGGCGGTGACCACCGTCACCAACAAGCTGATGGAAGAACAGCAGGTCGGCAGCCTGCGCGAGGCGCTGCGCAACGTGTCCGGCCTCACCTTCAACGCCGCCGAGGGCGGTCGCTCGGGCGACAACATGATGCTGCGCGGCTTCTACACATTCGGGGATACGTATCTCGACGGCATCCGCGATACCGCGCAATACAACCGCGAGACCTTCAACCTTGAGCAGGTCGATGTGCTGCGCGGCTCCGCCGCCATGCTGTTCGGCCGCGGCCAGGCCGGCGGCGTCATCAACCAGGTGAGCAAGGTGCCGCTGAGAAAGGACCAGTACAGGTTCACTGGCAGCCTTGGCACGGAGGGCTACCAGGAAATCACCGCCGATCTCAACAAGCGCCTGGGCGACAGCACCGCGATGCGCGTCAACCTGATGAACCGCGACGAAGGCAGCTGGCGCAGCAATCCGGTGACCGGCGACGAGCCGGAAATTCACCGGCGCGGCATTGCGGCCAGCATCGCCACCGGCCTGCGCACCGACAACGAGTTCGTGCTGAGCCATGTCTATACGCGCACGCGCGACATTCCCGACTACGGCTTCTCGTTCGACTCGTCCATCAGAAAGCCGAACAAGAATTTCCCGGTCGAGTATTTCTGGGGCATCGACCGCAACTTCGATGACAGCGATACCCACATCACCACCGGCACCTGGACGCACCGCTTCTCGCCGGTGAGCGAACTGCGCACCGCCATCCGCTACGCCGACTACGAGCGCAGCTACTGGGCCTCGGCACCCTCCAGCATCACCCCCCCTGATGCCGACGGCAACAGCCCGAAGACGCGGATGATGGACTATGAAACGCTCACCCTGCAGTCGGACTTCAACACCAGGTTTCGCGCGCTCGGCATGAAGCACGAATTCCTCGCCGGGGTGGAATACCTGCACGAGGACAGCTACCGGATCGGCCTGCAGGACCTGGGCGGCTATTACAAGCCCTATGTCGGCTCGACCACGGCCTCGCCGGTCAAGTTCAAGGGCGATTCCTACGCGGCCTATGTGCAGGACACGGTCGAGTTCATGCCGTTCTGGAAGGCAACTCTGGGCGTGCGCCGCGATGAGCTCGACGCCGAGTATTCCAGCACGACCTCGCCCAGCCTGCGCTACGGCGAATGGAGCTACCGCGCCGCGCTGTCCTGGCAGCCGCGGGAAGAACAGCACTACTACCTGAGTTGGAGCGACTCCTTCAGCCCCACCGCCGACCTTTACCAGCTGACGCTGGAACCGCAGCCGCCCGAGCGCAGCCAGGTGTACGAGCTGGGCGCCAAGTTCCTGTTCTTCGACGGCGACCTCGCCCTGCGCGGTGCGCTGTTCCGCGCGGAAAAGGAATGGGAGCGCAACACCGACCTCGAGTCCACCGCTTCCGTGCTGACCAAGAAGCGCCGCACCGACGGCATCGAACTGGAAGCGGCCGGCCGCCTCACCGACAACTGGGAAGTCTTCGCCGGCGTCGCGCTGATGGATGCCGAGATCCTCGAAGTTGCCGAGCAGTCGAACGGCACCGTGGCCAACCCCGAGTACAAGGGCAAGCGTCCGCGCAACACGCCGCCCTATACCTTCAATCTGTGGACCACCTACAAGCTCCCCGGCGGCTGGAAGATCGGCGGCGGCGTCGAAGCCAAGGGCGAGCGCTACGGCTACAACCCCAGCAGTGCCGGCCCGGTGCCAACGCTCAACGGCAAGTTTCACCCCAACACCGCGCCGGCCTATGCGCGCTGGGATGCCATGGTGGCCTACGAACAGAAGAACTGGGCGCTGCGCCTCAACATCCGCAACCTGTTCGACGAGGTGTGGTACGACGCGATCTACGACCAGGGCGGCTTCGTCGTGCCCGGTGCCGGGCGCCAGGCCATCCTGACCGGGGAGCTGAAGTTCTAGCGATGCGCAGGGGCATGTCCGCCCCTGCACTTCCTTGAGGAAAGACATGCTGTTTCATATCCCGAAGGTGCTGGACGCAGGGCGGCTGGCACGCTGCCGGCAGTTGCTGGACACGGCGCAGTGGGCCGACGGCAGGCTTACCGCCGGCACCCAGGCGGCCAAGGTCAAGCACAACCGCCAGCTGCCGGAAGATGGGGCGGAAGCCAGGGAGCTGCGCGCCATCGTGCTGGAAGCGCTGAGCAAGAGCGCGCTGTTTTTCGCCGCCGCCTTGCCCAAGCGCATCTATCCGCCGCTGTTCAACCGCTACGGCGGCGAGGCCAACGCCTTCGGCAATCACGTCGACAATGCCATCCGCACGCATCCGGCCAGCGCCCAGCACGTGCGCACCGACCTGTCCTTCACTTTATTCCTGGCCGAGCCTGACGAATACGATGGCGGAGAACTGGTGATTGAGGACGGCTTTGCCGGGCGCCCGGTCAAGCTGCCGGCGGGCGACCTGATCCTCTACCCCTCCTATAGCGTGCACCGCGTCGAGCCGGTCACGCGCGGCGCGCGGCTGGCCTGCTTCTCCTGGCTGGAAAGCATGGTGCGCGAGCCGCAGCAGCGAGAATTGCTGTTCGAACTGGACATGTCCATCCTCGCACATCGGGAACAGCACGGCGACGACGATGTTTCGGTGCGGCTGACCAGCTGCTACCACAACCTCATGCGCATGTGGACCGATGTGTGACGGGTGAAAACCATTTCCTGCTTGTGGTTTAGTGGCATTTTGATTTGGCCGGGCAATGGCATTTTGCCTAGAATAAAGGCCGACATCCGCGGCGCCCTTTAGCCAAATTTTTTCAGCCACCGGCATCCACGCGGGTTCTTTTCAATTCACGAGGAGAGAACCATGAAAGGCGACAAGAAAGTCATCCAGTATCTGAACAAGGCCCTGACGGTGGAACTCACCGCCATCAACCAGTACTTCCTGCATGCGCGCATGTACAAGAACTGGGGCCTCGCTGCACTGGGCAAGCACGAGTACGAGGAATCCATCGAGGAGATGCACCACGCCGACAAGCTGATCGAGCGCATCCTCTTCCTTGAAGGCCTGCCCAACCTGCAGGATCTCGGCAAACTGCTGATCGGCGAGAATGTGCCCGAGTGCATTGCCGGCGATCTGAAGCTGGAGCAGGGCGGACACAAGCTCTACGTCGAGGCCATCGCCTACTGCGAATCGATCAAGGACTACGTCTCGCGCGAAATTCTCGCCGACATTCTCGAAGACACCGAAGAGCATATCGATTACCTCGAAACCCAGCAGCAGCTCATCGAGCAACTGGGCCTGCAGAACTACCTGCAGAGCGCCATGGGCGAGATCAAGGGCTAGCGTGCATCGGAACCTGCGGTCGCGTGCGGGCCGCGATGGAGGAAACGGCGGCTCAGGCCGACCAGATCGTCGACGTAGGTGAACACCACCGGGATCACCAGCAGGCTCAGGAAGGTCGAGGTGATGAGGCCGCCGATGACGACGATGGCCATGGGCGCGCGAAAGCTCGGGTCGGTGCCCAGGCCGATCGCAATCGGCAGCATGCCGGCGCCCATCGCCACCGTGGTCATCACGATCGGCCGCGCGCGCTTGCGGCAGGCGTCCAGCAGCGCATCCCGGCGCGTGAGCCCGTGGTCGCGGCGCGCCATGATCACGTAGTCGATGAGCAGGATCGAGTTCTTGGTGGCAATGCCCATCAGCATGATGAGGCCGATCATCGATGGCATCGACAGCGCTGTGTGCGTGAGGAACAGTGCCAGGAAGGCGCCGGGGATCGACAGCACCAGTGCGGCCAGAATGCTGACCGGCTGCACGAAATCCTTGAACAGCAGCACCAGCACGATGTAGATGCACAGCACGCCGGTGAGCATGGCCAGGCCGAAGCTCGCGAACAGTTCGTTCATCGCCTCGGCATCGCCGATCGTTGTCTGGGTGATGCCGGGCGGCAGGTTCATGATGCTGGGCAGCGAAGTGGCCAGCTTCTCCACCTCGCCCAGCGGCTGCTGGTTCAGCTCGATCTCGAAGTTGATGTTGCGCAGGCGGTCGTAGCGGTCGATCTCTGCCGGCCCGCTGTCGATGCCGATCGAGGCGACGTTGCCGATCGGCACCGGCCCGTCCTTGCCGGGCACGGTCATGCGTTCCAGCAATGACATGTCTGCGCGTGCGCCGGGCGGCAGCTTGACCACGATGGGCACCTGGCGCTGCGACAGATTGAGCTTGGGCAGGTCCTGGTCGTAGTCGCCGGCGGTGGCGATGCGCAGGGTGTCGGCGATCGCGGCCGAGGTCACGCCCAGTTCGGCGGCGTGGGCAAAGTCGGGACGGATCACCAGTTCCGGACGCACCAGGCTCGCGCTGGTGGTGACGTTGCCGATGCCGGGAATGGTGCGCAGTTCGCGCTCCACTTTCAGCGCATGCTCGGCCAGGGCCGCGCCGTTCTCGCTCACCAGCACCAGCACGTACTTTTCGCTCGAGCCGCCGAAGCCGACGTTGACGCGCGCGCCCGGCAGCACGGTCAGCGCCTCGCGCAGCTGGCGTTCGACTTCCTGTTTCTTCACGCCGCCGCGCTCGGAACGGTGGATGAGGTTGATGGTCAGCGTCGCCTTGCGCACCTCGGAGGCGCCGCGCGGCATGAAGGGGTCGGAGCCCGAGGCGCCGCCGCCTACTGCGGTGTAAACCAGCTTCACATACGGGTTCTGCTGCACGATCTTGCGCGCTTCTTCGGCGGTGGCAAGCGTCTGCTCGAAAGTGCTGCCGGGCGGCAGCGACAGATACACCTGGGTCTGCGACAAATCGTCCGGCGGAATGAAGCCGGTGGGCAGGAGCGGCACCAGCGCGAACGAGCCGACGAAGAATGCCGCGGCCGCGGCCAGGGTCATGACGCGGTGCTTGAGGCACCATGCTGCCCATTTGAGGTAGCGCACCATCCAGAACGGCTCGCCGTGCTCCTTCTTCGGCTTCTTGAGGAAATAGGCGGCCATCATCGGCGTCAGCATGCGCGCCACTACCAGCGAGAAGAACACCGCGATCGCCGCGGTCCAGCCGAACTGCACGAAGAACTTGCCCGGCACCCCGCTCATGAAGGCGGTTGGCAGGAACACCGCGATTAGCGTGAAGGTGGTGGCGATCACCGCCATGCCGATTTCGTTGGCCGCTTCCATCGCTGCCTGGTAGGGCGTCTTGCCCATCCGCAAATGCCGGATGATGTTCTCGATCTCGACGATGGCGTCGTCCACCAGAATGCCTACCACCAGCGACATGGAGAGCAGGGTGACGACGTTGACGGTGAAGCCCATCAGGTGCATGGCGGCGAAGGCCGGGATCATCGACAGCGGCAGCGCGGTGGCGGAAATCAGCGTTGCGCGCCAGTCGCGCAGGAACAGCCATACGACCAGCACGGCGAGGATCGCGCCTTCATACATCAGCGCCATGGAGCCATCGAAGTTCTCCTGCACAGGGTCGACGAAGTTGAAGGCCTCGGTGATGGTGATGTCAGTATGCGCCGCCTTCAGCTTTTCCAGTTCGGCGCGCACGCCCTCGGCCACGTCGATCTCGCTGGCGCCGCGGCTGCGCGTGATCTCGAAGCCGACCACGGGCTTGCCGTTGAGCAGCGCCGCCTGCCGCCGCTCGGCCACGGTGTCGGAGACGCTGGCGAGCTGGTCGAGCCGCACGCGGCGACCGTCGGAGAGGGCGATATCCATCGCCGCCAGCTCCTCGGCCGACTGCACGGTGGCGATGGTGCGCACGGTCTGTTCGGCGCCGCCGACGTCGGCGCGTCCGCCCGAGGCTTCCTGCTGGACCTGGCGCAACTGCCGCGAAATGTCGGCGGCGGTCGCATTCAGCGCCAGCAGTCGCGCGGGGTCGAGCTCCACCCGCACTTCGCGGCTTGCGCCGCCGACGCGCGCTACCGCGCCCACGCCGTACACGCTGAGCATGCGCTTGGCCACGGTGTTGTCGACGAACCAGGACAGCGCCTCGTCGTCCATGCGGCTGGACGCCACGGTGTAGGTGAGGATGGGCGAACCGGCCAGGTTGGCCTTGGAGATCACCGGGTCGCGCAGCTCGCCCGGCAGGTCGGCGCGAATGCGCGCTACCGCGTCGCGCACGTCATCGACCGCTTCCTGCGTGGGCTTTTCCAGTCGGAACTCCACGGTCACGGTGGCGGTGCCGTCCTGGATCTTGGTGTAGATGTGCTTGATGCCCTGCAGCGTGGCGACCGAGTTCTCGATCTTGCGCGCGACCTCGGTTTCCATTTGCGATGGCGCCGCCCCCGGCAGCGTCGCGGTCACCGTCACCGTCGGCAGGTCGATGTCGGGGAACTGCTGGATCTTCATGGACTGGAACGACCACAGGCCGCCCAGCGTGAGCATGATGAAGAGCAGGATCGTCGGGATCGGGTTCTTGATCGACCAGGAGGAGACGTTCATGGCGGGCATGCGGGTTTGCCTGCGGGCGCGGCGCGTTTATCGCGGCCCCGGGGCAGCGGGCGCGCTGACCACGCGCACGATGTCGCCATCGGCCAGGAAGCCCGCGCCGCTTGCCACCACCTGCGCGTCGGCGGCGAGGCCGGTGGTGATCTCGATCTGCTCGCCCAGCCGGCGGCCCACCGTCACCTTGGTCTGCGCCACGCGATCCTTGCCTTCCAGACGGAACACGTAGGAAAAGCCTTCGCGCAGCAGCACCGCCGACTGCGGCAGGGCCAGCGCCGGGGCGCGGCCCAGCTCGAATTCGCCGCGCGCGAAGCTGCCGGCGCGCAGTGTGCCGCCGGCTTCGGCCGGCAGGTCGACGTAGACGATGCCGTTGAGCGTCTGCGGGTCCACCGTGGGCGCGACCATGCGCACGCGGCCTTCTACGCGTGCGCCGTTCGGCGCGATCAGCACGGCGGTGACGCCGGGCCTGATCTTGCCAAGCTCGGAGGCGCTCACCTCGGCACGCCATTCCAGGCGCCCGCCGCGGATCAGGCGAAACAGTTCCATGCCTGGCTGCGCCAGCGAACCCACCGTGGCGGCGCGCGCCGAAATCACTCCGGCATCGGGCGCGCGCACGTAGGTTTGCGCCATGCGCACCTCGTCCGCCTGCAGCTTCGCGCGCGCCGCGTTCAGGCGCGCATGTGCCGTCTTTTCGGCGGTCAGGTACTGGTTGATCTGCTGCGCGCTCAAGAATCCGGTCTGCTGATACTTGCGCGCACGGTCGCCGTTGGCGATGGCCTCGGCCAGCAGCGCTTCCGCTTCCGCCACCGCAGCCCTGGATTGTGCGAGATCGGCGGCCACCGTGTCGCTGGCGATGCGCGCCAGCACCTGGCCCTTCGCCACGCGGTCGCCTACGTTCACCCGCACCTCGGTGAGGCGCAGGTTGCCGATCTCGGGGCCGATCACCGCTTCCTGCCAGGCGGCGATGTTGCCGTTGGCCTGCAGTGCCTGCGGCCATTCGACTTGCTGCGGAGTGACGAGGCTGACGCTCAGTGCCGGTTTGGCGCTGGCTGCGGCGGTGGGCGCGGCCGGCTGGCCGTCGCCCTTGCCGCAGGCTGCGAGCACGGGGAGCAAAAGGAGCAGGAGCAGGGAACGCATGATGGGTCGGATGAGGGAACCGGCCAATAGCATAAACGAAGCCGGGCGAGGAATGCGCGAGAAGCGCATTTATAACGCCGAAGCAGCCTTTTCATCATGGGGGCCAAGTTGCAACATGCCCGCTGGATGGCCGGTCAAGGCCGATGGACACAAGGCACATCACGCCGAAATCCGTGCTTTTGTGAGCTGATGGCCTAATCTTGAACCATGGCCCGGTTTCGGGCCGCACGCACGTATCGCAATGTACAAGGAGCCACGCATGGAAAAGGATGTATCCCAGTATTCCGACCTGATCGCCGCCTATGCCACCGAAATCGGGGTCAAGATACTCGCCGCCATCGCTTTCTGGATAATCGGCCGCTGGCTGATCGGCCTGGCCGGGCGCATGCTGCAGCGCGTGCTGGCGCAACAGAAGGTCGACCCCACCCTGATGCGCTACATCGGCAGCTTCGTCGCGGTCACGCTCAACATCGTGCTGGTGGTCGCCATCCTGGGCTACTTCGGCGTGCAGACCACGACCTTCGCCGCCCTGGTCGCCGGCATCGGCATCGCCATCGGCGCGGCCTGGGGCGGCTTGCTGTCCAACTTTGCGGCGGGTGCGTTCCTCATCGTGCTGAAACCGTTCAAGGTGGGCGATTTCATCACTGCGGGCGGGGTTACCGGCACCGTCAAGGAGATCGGGCTGTTCGCCACGGGGCTTGATACCCCCGACAACGTGTTCACCATCGTCGGCAACAGCAAGATATTCAGCGACACCATCCAGAATTTCAGTACCAACCCGTTTCGCCGCGTCGAACTCAAGTGCCAGCTTGCGGGCGGCGCCGATCATGTCGCTGCCATGCAGCTGCTGCGGGAGAAACTGCAGGCGATCCCGAATGTCGTGGCCGAACCGGTGGTGGAAGTCGACATTCTCGAATTCAACCTGGTCGGCCCGGTGCTCGCCGTGCGTCCCTTCTGCCATACCGACCATTACTGGCAGGTGTACTTTGACGGCAACCGCGTCATCCGCGAGGCTTTGGCCGATGCCGGCTTCCCTGCGCCGATGCCGGCCCAGCTCATGCTGACCCGGAGCGCCTAGGCCCGGAATGCCTGGGCTCGACGAAGCTGCTCCGGCTGCATGGCGGCGCGGAGGCAAAAAATCCGTCCAATCCGGATTTTTGCCTTTGTCGCCGCCGCTCGAGCCGGAACCAAATCATGCGAGGCCGTGTCCTTGTGAGGAGTAGAACTCTGAGAACGTGAAAGAAAAGGACTTGGCATGAAGCGCAGAATTTACCAGGCCATGATCGCAGGCCTGCTTGCCCCCGCCGTCTGGGCCGGGCCGCCGGCGCCGGTCGTCGACGTCTACAAGAGTCCGACCTGCGGCTGCTGCAGCAAGTGGATCGACCATCTCGAGGCCAACGGCTTTGCGGTGCGCGGCCACGACACGCACGACGTGGTGCAGCACAAGATCCGCCTGGGCATTCCGCAGGGTTACGATTCCTGCCATACCGCCGAGGTGGGCGGCTATGTGATCGAGGGCCACGTGCCGGCAAAGGACATCAAGCGCCTGCTGAAGGAGAAACCGCAGGCGCGCGGGCTGACGGTGCCGGGCATGCCGATCGGCTCGCCCGGCATGGAGCAGGGCGGCCACAAGGATGCGTACGACGTGATCCTGCTGGGCAAGGACGGCAAGCCGCGGGTGTATTCGCGCTATTGAAAGACGCCGAGGCGGCTTTTTTCCGGCAAGCCTGTGGGCGGCCGCCACCCGGCAGCCTGGCTCACTGGGCGAGCGTGCGCTGACTGGCGGGCTGCTCCGGGTAGACCGCGTAGCTGTCCTGCACGTTGCGGCGGACTTCGACCTGCGTCTCGTAGAGCTTCATTTCGGCCGGCCTGGTCGGTGTGATGACGAGCTCATAGTCACCGGCCTCGCTCGGATTCAGCATCAGCATGTTCTGCAGCAGGTAGCGCGAGCCTTGCGGCGAATCGACCGAACCGGTGTGGTTAAGGTTGAACTGGCTTGAAGCGACGGCCTGGCCGTTGCGGCTCAGCAGGGCGCGGTAGCCGTTCCACTTGTTGAACTCGGACGGATCGTCGCCGTGGCGGGCATGGAAGTTGATCGCGACTGGCGCCATGTCCGGCGTCAGGGAAAGGGTGACCGGGCCGTAGCCGCCGGTTTCGTTTTCGCTGACGGCGAGGGTTTGCACGGCTTCGCCGGTGACGATCCTTTCGCACCCCGCCACGGCCAGCGCCGCTGCCGCGAAGGCGAAGACGAGTGCATTCCGGTGCGCAATCATGGCGGGTCTCCTGGGTTCGATGTGGACAAAGTGGACGGCACACCTTGATTCATAGCGCGTCAAAGGCGCTGCTGCAAATCAGGCAGGGCATTCATTCGGCAGCCGGCGTTCAGTTTTCCTCCACAAAGCCAAACGCCTTGTCGTGCACGTAAACCAGCTTGCAGGGCTCGATGTATTTGGCGTCATGGATGCGTCCGCCCCGGATGTAGCCGGTGTCACCCTTGTTCAGGATCAGCGGGGCGCCGTCGGCGACCAGGCCGCTGTCTGTCCGGATGAAAAACTGCACCGCCATTTTCCCTTCGACGACCACGGTCATGTCATCGCCGGGGTGGGAATGCGGCGGCTCGGCGCTGCCGGCTTCCCATTGTTCCAGCATCACCTCCACGCCGTCGGGGTTGCTGGGGAAAGTGGTGCGCACGGTAAAGCCTGCGGGCGCGTCGGGCACGCTGACATGCTTGCCCCAGATGGCGCTGGTGGCCGAGGTGAGAGAGGTGGATTTGGGCATGGTTTTTCCTGTGGCGTGATGGGTTTCCGAGCGATTATAAAGGCCGGGTTAAAAGGAACGGCTGCGAATGGGTTTGCCTGGATTCTTCAATGCAAAAAAAGCCGCCCGATTGGGCGGCTTTTGATCATTCGATATCCCCCCGCTGTCCAGCGTGAAGCCGGGATTAATGAACGTTCAGCGGGTTGGGGTGGGCGGGCCCTTCTTTCCGTTCTTCGGCCAGTATCCGCTTGGCAAGCGCAACGGCATGCTCGTCCGACTTGGATTCGCTCCAGTGGAAGTCGTGTTCCTCTCGCTTCCAGGCCTCGGCGACCGCCTGCAGCGAAGCGTCGCCGCCGTTTCGGCGTGTCCTGATTTGCATGGTCATCACCTCCTTTCATGCAGATTCGTTTTATAGCTGCCGGGGCGTGAATAACAACTGTTTTCAAAGTGGGGAATTAGGGGGCTGGGCCTTGTTCGAGCGGGATCGCCGCAAGACAGTGGCGGCGCAACGAAAAAGCCGCCCGGTCGGGCGGCTTCGTCATTCGCTTTTCCGCCGTTTTTCGGCGGGCTGGCGCGTCAATGCATGTTCAGCGGGTTCGGGACGATGGGTCCTGCTTTCTTGTCCGCGGCTTGCAGGCGCCTTACCAGCGCAATGGTTTGCGTGTCGAGGGCGGATTCGCTCAAGGGGAAATCATGCTCCTCTTTTTTCCAGGCGTCTGCCACTTCATCGAGTGAGGCATTGCCGCCATTTCTGTGTGTTCTGATCTGCATGATTCGTACCTCTATATGGGGAAACACCTGTTATACGCGCTTGGGCCTGGATAACAACCGCTTTGCAGACGGGGGATTGGAGGCTTTCTGTTTGACGGGCCTTCGTGGCGCGGTGTGCAGCGTCATGGCGGTCTTTGTGGCCTGCCCCGAAGCATGCGCTGGGGGCGCGATGCCGTGTGGTCGCGTTTCGCGCCGGAATGAGTGCGGCGGGCTCGAAAACTGTCCGGCCCGGTCCGGAACCGGGGCAATCCCGCCGTGGGGCTTCGTCGACGCCTGTCTTCACTGCGCATTCATTCCGCCGCACGAAAACAACCCGGATGAAAGCCGGCCTACTTGCTGCTGCGGAACATCGGCGCGAGGTAGCGTCCGGTGTGGCTGGCCGGGTTGGCGGCGACGTCTTCCGGCGTGCCGGCGGCGATGATCTGGCCGCCGCCCGCGCCGCCCTCGGGGCCGAGATCGATGAGCCAGTCGGCGGTCTTGACGACATCGAGGTTGTGCTCGATCACGACCACGCTGTTGCCCTGGTCGGTGAGGCGGTGCAGCACCTTCAGCAGCAGTTCGATGTCGGCAAAATGCAGGCCGGTGGTGGGCTCGTCGAGGATGTAGAGTGTGCGGCCGGTGTCGCGCTTCGACAATTCCAGCGACAGCTTGACGCGCTGCGCCTCGCCGCCGGACAGCGTGGTGGCGGACTGGCCGAGTTGCACGTAGCCCAGGCCGACATCCATCAGGGTCTGCAGCTTCTTGGCCACCGCGGGTACTGCGGCGAAGAACTCCAGCGCTTCTTCCACGGTGAAGTCGAGCACATCATGGATGGTTTTGCCCTTGTACTGGATTTCCAGGGTTTCGCGGTTGTAGCGCAGGCCGTGGCAGACGTCGCAGGGCACGTAGATGTCGGGCAGGAAATGCATTTCCACCTTGATCACGCCGTCGCCCTGGCAGGCTTCGCAGCGGCCGCCCTTGACGTTGAAGGAGAAGCGCCCCGGGCCGTAGCCGCGGGTGCGCGCTTCCGGCACGCCGGCAAACAATTCACGGATGGGCGTGAACAGACCGGTATAAGTAGCCGGGTTGGAGCGCGGCGTGCGGCCGATGGGCGACTGGTCGACATTGATGACCTTGTCGAAGAACTCCAGGCCTTCGATGTCGGCATAGGGTGCGGGCTCCTCGGTCGAGCCGTACAGGTGGCGCGCCACGGCGTTGTACAGGGTGTCATTGATGAGCGTGGACTTGCCAGAGCCGGACACGCCGGTAATGCACACGAACAGGCCGATCGGCAGTTCCAGGCTGACGTTCTTCAGGTTGTTGCCGCTGGCGCCGTTGAGCCGCAGCATTCTTTCCGGGTCGGCCTTGCGGCGCTTTTTCGGCACCGCGATCTGCTTCTTGCCGGAAAGGTACTTGCCGGTGAGCGAGGCCGGATTGTCCTGTACTTCCACCGGGGTGCCGTAGGCCACCACTTCGCCGCCGTGCTCGCCTGCGCCGGGGCCCATGTCGACCACGTAGTCCGCGCTGCGGATGGCGTCTTCGTCGTGCTCCACCACCAGCACCGAGTTGCCGAGGTCGCGCAGGTGCTTCAGGGTGTCGAGCAGGCGGTCGTTGTCGCGCTGGTGCAGGCCGATCGATGGCTCGTCCAGCACGTACATGACGCCGGTGAGGCCGGAGCCGATCTGCGAGGCCAGTCTGATCCTTTGCGCCTCGCCGCCGGACAGGGTGTCGGCCGAGCGGTTGAGCGACAGGTAATCCAGCCCGACGTTGACCAGGAAGCCGAGGCGCGCGTTGATTTCCTTGACGATGCGTTCCGCCACCTGGGCGCGGTGGCCGGACAGTGCCAGGCCGTCGAAAAAGGCGCGCGCGTTCTTCAGCGGCCAGCCGCTGATGGCGTGCAGGGTCTCGCCGCCGATGAACACGTTGCGCGCTTCTTCGCGCAGCCTTGAGCCCTCGCACTTCGGGCAGGGGCGGGTGTTGAGATATTTCGCCAGTTCCTCGCGCACGGCGAGCGAGTCGGTTTCCTTGTAGCGCCGCTCCATGTTCTTCACGATGCCTTCGAAGGCATGCTTGCGCGTGGTGAAGCCGCCTTTTTCGCCCAGGTGCTTGAAGGGGATGACTTCCTTGCCGGAGCCATTGAGGATGACGTCCTGCACGCGCTCGGGCAGTTCCTCGAAGGGCTTGTCGAGGTCGAAGCCGTAGTGCAGGGCCAGGCTTTGCAGCATCTGGTAATAGAAATGGTTGCGCCGGTCCCAGCCCTTGATGGCGCCGGCGGCCAGCGACAGGTGCGGGAAGGACACCACGCGCTCGGGGTCGAAGAAAGTTACCGCGCCGAGGCCGTCGCAATGCGGGCAGGCGCCCATGGGGTTGTTGAAGGAAAATAATCTGGGTTCCAACTCGGGCAGGGCATAGTCGCATACCGGGCAGGCGAACTTGGCGGAGAACAGGTGCTCCCCGGCGGAATCCATTTCCACCGCCAGGGCGCGGCCATCGGCATGGCGCAGGGCGGTCTCGAAGGATTCGGCCAGGCGCTGCTTGGCATCCGTGCGCACCTTGAGGCGGTCCACCACCACTTCGATGGTGTGCTTCTTGTTCTTGTCGAGCTTGGGCACTTCGGAGATTTCATAGACCTTGCCATCCACCCTGACGCGCACGAAGCCCTGCGCCTGCAGCTCTGCGAACAGGTCGAGGTTCTCGCCCTTGCGGCCCACGACCAGGGGCGCAAGGATCATGAGCTTGGTATCTTCCGGCAGGGACAGCACCTGGTCGACCATCTGCGACACGGTCATCGCGGCGAGCGGAATTTCGTGTTCGGGGCAGCGCGGCTCGCCGGCGCGCGCGAACAGCAGGCGCAGGTAGTCGTGGATCTCGGTGACGGTGCCCACGGTCGAGCGCGGGTTGTGGCTGGTGGCCTTCTGCTCGATGGAAATGGCCGGCGACAGACCCTCGATCAGGTCGACATCGGGCTTTTCCATCATCTGCAGGAACTGGCGCGCGTAGGCCGACAGCGACTCGACGTAGCGGCGCTGGCCCTCGGCGTAGAGTGTGTCGAAGGCGAGCGAGGACTTGCCCGAACCGGACAGGCCAGTAATGACCACGAGCCGGTTTCGCGGGATGTCGAGGCTGATGTTCTTGAGGTTATGGGTGCGGGCGCCCCGCACGCGGATGTATTCCATTTGGACGGCTAAAAGGAGCTTGGGCAACCTGTTAATATACGGCATTTCGCATCTGCTTCGCGCCCCCGGTTTTGCCCTTGGAAAATCCCGATAAACTGACCTCCGTCGAAAAGCGCGCCACCATTGGCCTGGCGTCGATTTTCGCGCTGCGCATGCTCGGCATGTTCCTGATCCTGCCGGTGTTCGCCCTCTACGCCCCGACCCTGCCGGGCGGGAACGACCACTTCCTGGTGGGCATGGCGCTCGGCATCTACGGCCTGACCCAGGGCCTCTTTCAACTGCCCTTCGGCATGCTGTCCGACCGCATTGGCCGCAAGAAGGTGATCGTGTTCGGGCTGGTGGTGTTCGCCGTGGGCAGTTTCGTCGCCGCCTTCGCCACCAACATCTATTGGGTGATCGCGGGCCGCGTGATCCAGGGTGCCGGGGCGATTTCCGCCGCGGTCACGGCGATGCTGGCCGACATGACGCGGGAAGAGCACCGCACCAAGGCCATGGCCGTGATCGGCATGAGCATCGGCCTGACCTTCGCCCTGTCGCTGGTGCTGGGGCCGGTGCTCGATCGCGCCATCGGCGTGCCGGGCATTTTCGCGCTCACCGGCATCCTGGCGGTGCTGGCGATCTGGGTGATCCTGAGCTACGTGCCCGACCCGCCTCCGGCGCATTTCCACGGCGACGCCGAGGCCAATCCGGCGCGGCTCTCGGACGTGCTGCGCGATGGCCAGCTGTTGCGCCTCAATTACGGCATTTTCGCCCTGCACGCGGCGCAGATGGCCATGTTCGTGGCAGTGCCGGTAATGCTGGCGCAGGGCGCCGGCCTGCCTGCCGACCAGCACTGGTGGGTCTACCTGTCGGTGCTGCTGCTGTCCTTCGTGTTCATGGTGCCGGCCATCATCGTCGGCGAGAAGCGCGACAAGCTGAAACCCATCTTCATCGGCTCGGTGGCGCTGATGCTGGTGGCGCAGATGAGCCTGATGAGCGTGCAGCACTCGCTGTTCTGGCTGGGCGTCGCGCTGCTGGCTTACTTCATTGCCTTCAACATCCTCGAGGCCAGCCTGCCTTCGCTGATTTCCAAGCTGGCGCCGGCGAGCGCCAAGGGGACGGCCATGGGGGTTTACAATACCGCCCAGGCGCTGGGCCTGTTTGCCGGCGGCGCCGCTGGCGGCTGGCTTGCCCAGAAATACGGCTTTGCCGAGTTGTTCGGCTTCTGCGGCGTGCTGATGGGCATCTGGCTGCTGGCGACCTGGGGCATGCGCACGCCGCCGGCGGTGCGTACCTGCATGTACAAGGTGGAAGGCCTGGACGAGGCCAGTGCGGCGCTGCTGAAAAGCGAACTGGCAGCGCTTTCCGGGGTAAGGGAAGTGGCGGTCATGGCCGATGAAGGCATGGCTGTCCTGAAGGTGGCGAAAAGCGGCTGGGACGAAGCGGCCGCCCTGCAATTGATCAAAGGGGAAATTTAAATGGCATCGATCAACAAGGTCATACTCATCGGCAATCTCGGCGCCGACCCGGAAGTGCGCTACCTGCCCTCGGGCGACGCGGTGGCGAATCTGTCCATCGCCACCACCGACAAGTACAAGGACCGCAGCGGCGAAATGCAGGAAGCCACCGAATGGCACCGTGTTTCCTTCTTCGGCAAGACCGCCGAAATCTGCGGCCAGTATCTGAAGAAGGGCAGCCAGGTCTATGTCGAGGGCTCGATCCGCACCCGCAAATGGCAGGACAAGGAAGGCAACGACCGCTACACCACCGAGATCCGCGGCGACCGCATGCAGATGCTGGGCGGACGCGGCATGAGCGGGGGCTCGGCCGACATGGACAGCGCACCGCGCGCCGCCAGCCGCCCGAGTTCCGGCGGTTCCGCAGCACCGGCCCGCGCACCGGCGGGAAGCTCCTTCGACGACCTCGAGGACGACATCCCGTTCTGACGCGCCGGCACCCCAGCAAATACGAATAATGAAACTGCGGAGTTTGGGGTTGGCCTTGGCCTTGGCTGCACTGGCCATGCCGGTGCACGCCGCCACGCTCACGGAAACCGATTTCCTCGGCGAACTGCCGGTGGTGCTTTCCGCTTCGCGCCTTTCCCAGCCGCTGTCGCGCTCGCCCGCGGCCGTCACCGTGATCGACCGGGACATGATCCGCGCCTCCGGTTTTCGCGACATTCCCGACTTGTTGCGCCTGGTGCCCGGTTTCAACGTGGCCTACACCCGCGACAATTCCTGGGGGGTGGGCTACCACGGCATGGCCGATGCCCACTCGCGCCGCATGCAGGTGCTGATCGACGGGCGCTCGGTCTACCTGCCGGGCTTCGGCCAGGTGCCCTGGGCCTCGCTGCCGCTCGCGATCGAGGATGTCGAGCGCATTGAGGTGGTGCGCGGACCCAATGCCGCAACCTACGGCGCCAACGCCTTCTTCGGCGTCATCAACATCATTACCCGCGATCCGGCGCAGGCCGCGGGCCTGCATGTTTCCGCGCAGGCGGGCGAGCAGGGCAACGGCGGCGTGCTGATGCGCCATGGCGGCGGCAGCGACGATTTCCGCTACCGGCTGTCGCTGTCCGAGCAGCGGCGCGACCGCTTCGACGCGCAGGCGGAAAAGACCACCACGCGCCATGTCGACTTCAGGGGCGACTATCGCCTTTCCGCCAGCGACGAACTCACGGTCAACTTCGCCGCCAGCCGCGGCGACTGGCGGCAGGGCCGGGCCGGCGACCCGTTCGAGCCGATACGCGAGCTCGACGTCGGCAGCGAGCATTTCCAGGCCAGGTTCAAGCGCGTGGTCGACCCGGACACCGAGTGGTCGCTGCAGTTCTATCACATCCGCCACTACACCGACGACGGCTTCACCGTCAGCGGCTATCCGCTGATCCCGGGGCCGCCGCCGGCCATGTTCGTCGACATTCCCTTCGATCTTGGGCAGACCCAGTGGCGCGAGGATGTCGAGTTCCAGATGATCACCGGACTGAACGACAGCGCCCGCCTGGTATGGGGCGCCGAGGCGCGCTGGGAAGGGGTCGATGCGCCGGATTACATCCGTGGCAAGGACAGGCGCAGCGGCACCCTCTACCGGCTGTTCGGCAACATCGAGTGGACGCCCTCGCCGGACTGGACCGTCAACGGCGGGATCATGGCCGAACATCATTACTATAGCGGCATCGACCTTTCGCCGCGCCTTGCGGTGAATTACGCCATCGCGCCGGACCATTCGCTGCGCGCGTCGGTCAGCCAGGCATACCGCTCGCCGACCTTCTTCGAGATGGAGGGCGATGTGCGCTACTACTCCAGCACGGGCGTGTTCCTTTCGCAGATGTATGTGCCGGCAGACGACTTGCAGCCGGAAAAGGTGCTGTCGCGCGAACTGGGCTATGTCGGCCACGTGCGCGCACTGAACCTGCGCATCGACGCACGCCTGTTCAGCGACCGGGTGCGCAAGGTGGTGGGCGGCAGGGATCTCGATCCGGGACCGGGCCGGACATACCAGGCCGACAACATGACCCATGCAGACATACGTGGCGCGGATGTCCAGTTGCACTGGCAGCCGCGCGAGAACATCGACCTGATCCTGAACTATGCGCGGGTGCACATCGACTCCAATGACGAGGATATCGGCCTGTCGGCCCCGCGTCACAATTTTTCGGCACTGGGCATCTGGCGCCTGGCCGATGGCTGGGAGGCGAGCGCCGGGCTCTATCGGGTGGGCTACATGAAATGGCTGGATGACGGCGACGATGCGGCGGAGTACACGCGTGTCGATGCGCGGCTGGCGCGGCGCTGGCAATGGCAGGGCCACCGGCTGGAACTGTCGCTGGTGGGGCAGAATCTCGGCGGCGAGCGCTATGCCGAGTTCCGCCCCGACAACCTGTTCGACAGGCGCGCCTGGGTGGGCCTGGGCCTTGACTGGTAGGATGGGCTGAAGGGATGTAGCATCCCGTCGAGGACGGCGATTCCCCTGCGGGAATTCGACTCACAAGGATAACAGGGCAGGATGAAGGGACTTCGGGGGCTCCTGGCGGGCGTGTGTGCACTGGCGTTGCCGGTGCATGCGGCCGCGCTCACGGAAAGCGATTTCCTCGACGAACTGCCGGTGGTGCTGACCGTGTCCAGGATGGCCCAGCCGCTGCAGGACACCCCTTCGTCGGTGACCGTGATCGACCAGGACATGATCCGCGCTTCCGGCTATCAGGACATCCCCGATCTATTGCGCCTGGTGCCCGGTTTCTCCGTGGCCTATACCCGCGAAAACACCTATGCCGTCGGCTACCACGGCTTCGCTGATGCCTACTCGCGCCGCTTCCAGGTGCTGGTGGACGGCCGCTCGATCTACAGCCCGCATTACGGCGCCGTCGACTGGGGCACCCTGCCGCTGGCGGTGGAGGACATCGAGCGCATCGAGGTGGTGCGCGGCCCCAACGCCGCGGTATACGGCGCAAACGCCTTTTTCGCCATCATCAACATCGTTTCCAGGGATCCCACCCAGACCCGCGGCAGGCTGGCGAGCGTGATGGCGGGCGAACAGAACATGGCCGGCGCCGTGCTGCGCTACGGCGGCGGCGAAGATAGGCTGCGCTACCGCTTGACCCTGTCCAGCCAGCATCGCGACCGCTTCGAGAAAACCTACTTCGACCGCACCAATGACAGGCGCACGGATTATTACGAGCGTACCTACACGCGTTTTTTCAACGGCCGCTGGGATTACCAGCTGACAAACACCGACGAGCTTTCCGCGCAGATCGGCCTGACCGGCGGCAACTGGAACGGGGGCAGCGAGCGTCATGCGGAGGAAAGCCGCTCGTCCGAGCCCCTCGACGGACATGTACAACTGCGCTTTGCGCGCGTGCTGAGCGCGGACGAGGGCTGGAACGTGCAGTTCAGCCACAGCTACAACGACAACGGCCAGGCAAACTTCGTTGCGCCCTTCGCCTCGCGCAACTATTCCGCGGACATCGCCGTCCATCCGGATCTCGAACAATGGCGCACCCAGCTCGATTTTTCCTCCACGCACAGGCTGGCACCGGCCCTGCGGCTGGCGTGGGGCGGGGAACTGCGCCATGAGGCCGTGCGCAGCCTGGGCTTCTACGGCACCCGCGACAGGCAGAACGGCACGCTGGCCAGCCTGTACGCCCATGCCGAGTGGCAGGCGGGAACGAACTGGCTGGTGCAGGGCGGCGCCCAGGCCGGCCATCACTATTTCACCGGCTTCGAGGTCTCCCCGCGCCTGGCGGTGAGCTACCGGATCAACCCCCGGCATACCCTGCGCTGGGCGGTTTCGCGCGCGACCCGCTCGCCGACATTCTACGAGCACGACGGCAACCACGGTTTCCGCAATCTGGCGGGGGAGATGGTCGACCAGTACGTGATCCCATCCGGGGGCCTGGACCCGGAAACCAACACTTCGGTGGAAATGGGTTACCTGGGGCTGTGGCCGGAATGGGGCGCGCAACTCGACCTCAGGCTGTACCGCGACCACGTCACCGACTATATCGGGCAGACGAGCTACCGGCTGCTGCGCAGCTTCGGCGCGGGCGAGTCCTACAACGACAAGTATTTCCAGTACCTCAACCGCGGCACGCTCGACGTCACCGGCCTCGATGCCCAGCTCACCTGGAAACCGCACCCGGACTTCTCGCTGCACCTGGCGCAGTCCTTCGCCCACGTCGATGCCAGCCATGACACCGCCGACGACGACATGCCGGAGTCCGCACCGGACTGGACCACCAGCGTGCTGGCCAACTGGCGCATCGGCGGCGGGTTCAGCCTGTCTGCCGCCGTCTACCATACCGACCGCATGATGTGGCTGACCGAGGGCGACCACACCAGCCGCTACACCCGCGCTGACCTGCGCCTGGCGCGGCAGTTCAGGCTGGACGGCATGGAGGCGGAATGGGCGCTGGGCGTGCAGAACGTGGGCGACGACTACCAGGAGTTCCGCCGCGAGAACGTCTTCGCGCGCCGTGCCTACGGCAGCCTGCGCCTGGCCTGGTAGCGACCGGCGAAAAATGCCGGCCGGGCCGTATAAGCCAATGCTTATAAAAGGATTTCTGGTGTAAAATCGACGGCAATTCAACTCGTTTCAGGAGTAAATCATGCCGATTTATGCCTATGCCTGTTCCGCCTGCGGCCATGCCGAGGACGTGATGCAGAAAATGTCCGATGCTCCGCTGAGCACCTGCCCCAAGTGCGGTGCGGACAGCTTCGCCAAGCAGATCACCGCGGCCGGCTTCGCCCTCAAGGGCAGCGGCTGGTACGCCACCGACTTCAAGGGCGGCGCCAAGCCGGCCGAGAAGAAGGAGGAAGTGCCGGCGCCCGCCTGCGGCAGCGGCGGCTGCGGCGCCTGTTCCTGACGCGCGCCGGGAGCGGACGACAGAGGGCGGCTTTCATGCCGCCCCTATTGTTTGAAGCTGCTTGTTCATGAAGCGATATTTCATTACCGGATTGCTGATCTGGGTGCCCCTGGTCATCACCCTGTGGGTGCTGGACCTGCTCATCGGCACCATGGACCAGAGCCTGCAACTGCTGCCCGAGAACTGGCTGCCGCAGGCCTGGCTGGGGTTCCGCGTCCCGGGCATGGGCGTCATCCTCACCCTGGTAGTGATCTTCGTCACCGGCCTCGCCGCGGCCAACATCATCGGCCAGCGCCTGGTGGATTTCTGGGAAGGCTTCCTGCTGCGCATCCCGGTGGTGAAGACCATCTACAACAGCGTCAAGCAGGTGTCCGACACGCTGCTGGCGAGCGATAGCCACGCGTTCAGAAAGGTGCTGCTGGTGCGCTATCCGCACCCCGAGGCCTGGTCGATCGCGTTCCAGACCAAGCTGCCCGAGACGGCGTCCAGAATGCTTGCGGACGAGCATGTGGCGGTATTCATCCCCACGGCGCCGAGTCCGGTCAACGGGTTTTACTTCTTCGTCAAGAAAAGCGAGACCATCGAACTCGACATGAGCGTGGACATGGCGCTGAAGATCATCGTCTCCATGGGCGTGGCGACCGACGGGGGCGCAAAACCCGATAAACTGCGTTCGCGCTTTGCCGGCAATCAATAAACTGGATAGATAGACAACATGATGCGTACTCATACCTGCGGCGAAGTCAACGCCGCGCACATCGGCCAAACCGTCACCTTCTGCGGCTGGGCGCACCGCCGCCGCGACCACGGCGGGGTGATCTTCATCGACCTCAGGGACCGCTACGGCCTGGTGCAGATCGTGTGCGATCCGGACATGGGCGAAGACTTCAGGCATGCCGAGGCCGTGCGCAACGAGTTCGTGCTGCGCATCACCGGCAAGGTGCGCGCCCGCCCCGAGGGCACCGCCAACGCCAACCTCGCCACCGGTGAGATCGAGGTGCTGGCGAAACAGATCGAGGTGCTGAACGCCGCGGCCACGCCGCCCTTCCTCATCGACGACGACAACATCAACGAGAACACGCGCCTGACCTACCGCTACCTCGACCTGCGCCGCGAGCCGATGCAGAAGAACATGGCGCTCAGATACCGCATGGCCAAGGTGATGCGCGACTATCTCGACACGCAGGCCTTCATGGAAGTGGAAACGCCCATGCTGACGCGTTCCACGCCGGAAGGCGCGCGCGACTACCTGGTGCCCTCGCGCGTGCACGACGGCATGTTCTACGCCCTGCCGCAGTCGCCGCAGCTGTTCAAGCAGCTGCTTATGGTGGCGGGCTACGACCGCTACTTCCAGATCACCAAGTGCTTCCGTGACGAAGACCTGCGCGCCGACCGCCAGCCCGAGTTCACGCAAGTGGACCTGGAGATGTCCTTCATCGAGGAAGACGACGTCATGAACCTGGTCGAGGGCATGATCCGCGAGACCTACAAGAAAGCCGCCGGCATCGACCTGCCCAATCCCTTCCCGCGCATGGACTGGCATACCGCCATGGCCAAGTACGGCTCCGACAAGCCCGACATGCGCGTGACGCTGGAACTCACCGAAGTGACCGACGCCATGCAGGACGTGGCGTTCAAGGTCTTTTCCGGCCCGGCGAATTCGGGCGGCCGCGTGGCCGCCATGCGCGTGCCCGGCGGCGCCTCGCTCACCCGCGGCGAGATCGACGGCTACACGGAGTTCGTGAAAATCTACGGCGCCAAGGGCCTTGCCTACATCAAGGTCAATGACGTGACGCAGCTGAACGAAACCGGCCTGCAGTCGCCCATTGTCAAGAACCTGTCCGAAGCGTCGCTCAAGGCGGTGATGGAACGCACCGGTGCACGAAACGGCGACCTGATTTTCTTCGGCGCGGATTCGATCAAGGTGGTGAACGATGCGCTCGGCGCCCTGCGCGCCAAGGTCGGCCATGAAAAAGGCTACCTCACCGATACGGCCTGGGCGCCGCTGTGGGTGGTGGATTTCCCCATGTTCGAATACGACGAGGAAGCCAAGCGCTGGGTCGCGCTGCACCACCCCTTCACCGCGCCCAAGCCCGGCCACGAGGAAATGCTGGAAAGCGATCCCGGCAAGTGTTTGTCGCGCGCCTACGACATGGTGATCAACGGCTGGGAAGTCGGCGGCGGCTCGATCCGCATCCACAGCGAAGCGGTGCAGGAAAAGGTGTTCAAGGCCCTGGCCATCAGCCCGGAAGAGCAGCGCGCCAAGTTCGGCTTCCTGCTCGACGCCCTGCAATACGGTGCGCCCCCGCACGGCGGCCTGGCCTTCGGCCTCGATCGCCTGGTCACGCTGGTCGCCGGTGCGGAGTCGATCCGCGACGTCATCGCCTTCCCCAAGACCCAGCGCGCCAACTGCCTGATGACCGAGGCGCCCAATGCCGTGGACGAGAAGCAGCTGCGCGAACTGCACATCCGTTTGCGCAACCCCACGCAAGCCGCCTGATCTTTAACAGAGAGGTAGGGGAGGTTCAGGGAGTAAAGCAAATAATTCCTCCCGTTCCTCCCTTATCCTCCCTGTTCATGCCGAATGGTTTTTAAAATCCCTATCTCCGTCCTAGTGGTGATCCATACCCCGGATCATCAGGTGCTGCTGCTGGAGCGTGCCGACCATCCGGGCTGGTGGCAGTCGGTCACCGGCTCGCAGGAGCCGGGCGAGTCGCTGGCCGAAACGGCGGCGCGCGAAGTGCGCGAGGAAACCGGGCTCGACGTGCACGCCTACAGGCTCAGTGACTGGGGCTACAGCAACGTGTACGAGATCTACGACTGTTACCGGCACCGCTATCCGCCCGAAGTGGCGCACAACACCGAGCATGTGTTCGGGCTGGAAGTCCCTTCGCCGCTGGAGGCCGTGCTGGCGCCGCGCGAGCATATCGGCAGCCAGTGGCTGCCGGCCGCGGAAGCGGCCGGCCGGTGCTTTTCGCACAGCAATGCCGAGGCGATACGCAGGTTGGCGGACGGCAAAGTTCCGCGCTAGCATGAATCCATGATGAGTGCCGCAACCGAGATCCACGTCGCCAGCTACAACATCCACAAGGGGATGTCGCATTTCAACCGCCGGCTGACCATCCACGAGATGCGCGACAGGCTGCACAGCCTCAACGTCGACCTCGCCTTCCTGCAGGAAGTGCAGGGATTGCACGAAGGGCGTGCCGAGCGCTTCCCGCACTGGCCGGAAAAGCCCCAGCTCGAATTCCTCGCCGACACGCTGTGGACCGACTTCGCCTACGGCAAGAACGCGGTGTACGACGAGGGCCATCACGGCAATGCCATCCTCTCGCGTTATCCCATCCTGAAATGGGAGAACCTGGACATTTCCAGCCATTTCATGGAGTCGCGCGGCATGCTGCACTGCGAGATACATCCGATCGGCTGGCATGAGCCGCTGCACTGCATCAATGTGCACCTTGCCCTCACCGAGGGCGGCCGCAACCGCCAGGTGCGCATGATAGTCGAGCGCATCCGCCAGAGCGTGCCGCAGACCGCGCCGCTGGTGCTGGCCGGCGACTTCAACGACTGGCGCATGCGCGCCACCGGCCATCTGGCGGCCGAGCTGGGACTGAGGGAGGTGTTCGAATTGCAGCATGGTCGCCATGCACGCAGCTATCCTTCGATGATGCCGCTGTTTTCGCTTGACCGCATCTACGTGCGCGGCCTGCGCGTGAAAACCTGCCACATCCATGCCGGACCGGTTTGGCACAAGTTGTCCGACCACGCCGCGCTGACGGCGGCCCTGCTGCCGGAAACCTAGAAGCCGCAGTTGGCCGCTTTCCTGAATTGCAGAGGCTTAGTGAACCCAGGACATTGCGTCTCCGATAAAGACTGTCCGAGCAGAGGCAGCGCTGCACGCCCGCAGGCACGGCCCATCCGGGCATCAGGCTTGTTCCTCTTCCTGGCAGGCATTGGCCTGCCGCGGTGTCGCTTCGCGCCAGCCACTCGTCCGAATGCAGCCTCTGGCGCGCCCTGTTGCGGTTTCTAGGCTGATGAAGGGCTATCTTTCCGGCAACCGCATCACCCTGCTGAAGAATGGCGCGGAATTCTTTCCGGCGCTGGAGGCGGCATTCGATCAGGCGCGCGAACGCATCCACCTGGAGACCTACATCTACCGCGAAGACGCCGCCGGCCGGCGCATCGCCGAGGCCCTGATGCGCGCGGCGCGGCGCGGTGTCGATACCCACCTGCTGATCGACGGCTTCGGCTCGCAGCCGATGCCGCAAGGCTTGCTGCAGTCGATGCGCGAGGCCGGGGTGCGCGTTCTGGTCTACCGACCCGAGGTCTCGCGCTGGCGACTCAGGCGCTACCGCCTGCGGCGCCTGCACCGCAAGCTCGCGCTGGTGGATGCCACGGTGGGGTTCGTCGGCGGCATCAACATCGTCGACGATGCAGAGTCGCCGGATCTGCCGCCGCAGTATGACTACGCGGTCGCGGTCGAGGGACCGCTGGTCGCTGCGCTCCACGCGACCATGCGCCGACTGTGGAACCTGGTGTCGTGGTCGCAGTTGCGCAATGCCCGCAGCCGCGATCATCGCCGTCGCATCGTCGTGGCGCCGGCCGGCAGGGTGCGGGCCCGCTTCCTGCTGCGCGACAACCTGGGCCATCGGCGCGACATCGAGCATGCCTATCTGCGCGCGATCGGCAAGGCGCGGCGTGAAATCGTGATCGCCAATGCCTACTTCCTCCCGGGCACCCGCCTTCGCCACGCCCTGATCGCGGCAGCGGAGCGCGGCGTGCGCGTGGTGGTGCTGGTGCAGGGGCGTACCGACCATCCGCTGGCGAACTATGCCAAGCAGGCCTTCTACGGGCGGCTTTTGCGCGCTGGCGTGGAAATCCACGAATACCACACCAGCGTACTGCACGCGAAGACGGCTGTCGTCGACGGCATCTGGGCGACGGTGGGTTCATCCAACCTCGATCCATTCAGCCTGGTGCTGTCGCGCGAAGCGAACGTCGTGGTCTACGATCGCGGTTTCGCCGCTGGATTGCGCGCGAGCATGCAGCAGGAAATCGACCGCGGCGCAGTGCGCGTCCTGCCGGAATCCCTGAAGAACATGCCGCTTTACCGGCGCTTCCTCATCTGGCTGAGCTACGGTGTGGTGCGCGCGATGATGGGCATGGTGAACTACGCCAGCGACGATCCCGAAGCCGGAGTGCGGCCGCGGCGGCTCTGGCCGCGCTAGAGCAGGGCGCGATAGTCGCGCAGGTTCTTCTGCAGCCTTTCCCGCACGTCCTGCCAGGGATTGTGCCAGGGCAAGCCCTTGCGCATCAGCGCCAGGCACAGGGCGTACTGCCCTTCGATGTCGCCGAGGTGGACGAATTCCGGCGCCGGGCCGTGCGCGCCGCGGCAGTCCGGCCCGCCCTCCAGTCCCTGGTTGTGGTAGTTGCCGAGCGGCACCGCCATGGCGATGGTCGGAAAGCCGTAGGCCGTCGCGGCCGACCCCTCGCAACTGCCGCCGTCCATGATGCGGCGCTGGTGTCGGCCCGGCAGCACTTCTTCTGCCAGCCGGGTGAGCACCTGTGAATACGCCGCGTCGAAGGGCGTGCGCCGGTCGCCGAGGCGCACGATGGGTCCCTTGCCGACGACGGCGCCGGGCAGCGTGCGCGAGGCCTCCAGGCTCACACACACCAGCGGGCGCCGGGCCTGCTGCAGCCAGCCCAGTTCGAAGTGCGCCAGCGCGCCGACGAAGCCGACTTCCTCGGCGCGCGTGAGCAGGCCGAGGAAGGGCGGCCGTATCCTGGCCGGCTTTGTGAAAATTTCCAAAGCGGCGGCAAGGATGCAGAACACGCCGACGAGATCGTCCGCCGCACGGGTGTAAAGCCGCGAACCGCCTTTCCACACCGGCCTGCGGAAATCGAAGCCGCCGTACAGGCGGTTTGCCTGCGGGCGCGGGCGGGGCAATGCGCACTCCACATGCACTTCGGCGGCGTCGATGGACCAGCCGTGCTTTTTCAGCCTGGCATTGCGCATGACGCCAACGCCCCCGTAGCCGTCGTCGTTCGCCAGCCAGACGCGGCTGCCCTGCAGATGCTTGACCGGCGAGCCGCCATGCCACTGCACGCGCAGCACGTTTGGCGCGATCCAGCGCATGCCGTGAAAGCCGGGGTGATCCATGTGCGCGATGAACACCCGCACAGGCTCCCGCGAAGTCTCGCGCAGCAGGCGCAGCATGTCGGTTTTCGAACTGGCGCCGACGACGAGGTTGCCGGCGGGGTCGGCGAAGAAGGGCGCGCCGGCATCCTTCAGCACGGCCGTGGCCAGCGCGATCACGCGCTGCTCGCGGAAGGGAGCGGTCGGCTGCGACAACAGCCGGAAAAGAAGCTGCTTCAGATGTTCCTGCATGATCTTGCCCGATGTGTGGCGTTGGGTCGCGGGAGTCAGGCGATTAGAGTTTCGCCGCCTTGAAGGTGTTGCACTGGCCGGGGTCGCCCGATTGCGCGCCGATCATGAACCAGCGCTTGCGCTGCTCGGAACTGCCGTGGGTGAAGGATTCCGGCACCACGTAGCCGCGCGCCTGCTGCTGCAGGCGGTCGTCGCCCACGCCGGCCGCAGCGGCCAGGGCCTCGTCGATGTCGCCCTGTTCCAGGATCTGCTTCGACGCATGGGCACGGTGGGCCCAGACGCCGGCGTAGCAGTCCGCCTGCAGTTCCACGCGCACCTGGATGGCGTTGGCTTCGGCCTCGCTGCTGCGGGCCTTGGCGGCATGGGTCTTTTCCAGCAGGCCCATCAGGTTCTGCACATGGTGGCCGACCTCGTGCGCGATCACGTAGGCCTGCGAGAAGTCGCCCGGGGCGCCGTAGCGCGCATGCAGGTCGCTGAAGAAGGAAAGGTCGAGATACAGCTTGTGGTCGCCGGGGCAATAGAAGGGGCCCATCGCCGCCTGGGCATGGCCGCAGGCCGATTGCACGGCGCCGGTGAACAGCACCATTTTCGGTTCCCGGTACTGGCTGCCGGCCGCCTGGAACAGCGGGTGCCAGACATCCTCGGTATCGGCCAGCACCACCGAGGAAAACTCCGCCAGCCGGTTTTCTTCCGCGCTGCGCGTGCCGGGGTCGGCCGGCTGCTCGGCCGCGGGGGGCGTGGCGACCTGATTGAGGACGAGGCCGGGATCGACGCCGAAGTACATGGCGATGAGCGCGATGACGAGGGTGCCGATGCCGCCGAAGGCCAAACCCCTGCCGCCGACCGGCAGGCCGCGCCGGTCTTCCACGTTGTCGCTGCGGCGCCTGCCTTGCCAGCGCATTACTTCTTGCCTCCGAGGATGCCGCCCAGCACGCCGCGCAGGATC
The DNA here is from genome assembly GCA_008923285.1 of Betaproteobacteria bacterium SCN2. GTDB lineage: Bacteria > Pseudomonadota > Gammaproteobacteria > Burkholderiales > Thiobacillaceae > UBA6918. Next base: position 374,566 of record WBSG01000027.1, on the reverse strand, counting down.
TGGCGGCCGAGCTGGTTGCCGACGGTGCGCGCGGCGCTTTTCACCATGGCTTCGACCACGCCCTGGCGGCGGCCGTTGCCCCCCAGCATGCCGCCGAGGCTGCCGAGAATGCCGCCGCCGGCCGGCGCATCGTCTGCTTGCGGGGCCGTCCGGGGCGCATTTTCCGCCGCCTGTTCGGTGCGCGCCTTGAGCATTTCGTAGGCCGATTCGCGGTCGCGGGCCTTTTCGTACACGCCGGCCACCAGCGAGTTGTCGATCAGCTTCTGCCGTTGCTCGGGGGTGATGGGCCCGATCTGGCCGGTGGGCGGCACGATGAAGGCGCGCTCGACGATGCCGGGGCGGCCCTTCTCGTCGAGGAAGGACACCAGCGCCTCGCCCACGCCGAGTTCGGTGATGGCGGCTTCTTCATTCAGTTCCGGGTTGTCGCGCATGGTCTGCGCGGCAGTTCTCACTGCTTTCTGGTCGCGCGGGCTGAAGGCGCGCAGCGCGTGCTGCACGCGATTGCCGAGCTGGGATAAAACCTTGTCCGGCACGTCGGCCGGATTCTGGGTGACGAAGTACACGCCCACGCCCTTGGAACGGATCAGGCGCACCACCTGCTCGATCTTTTCCACCAGCGCGTCGGGCGCATCGGTGAAGAGCAGGTGCGCCTCGTCGAAGAAGAACACCAGTTTCGGCTTGTCGAGGTCGCCGGCTTCCGGCAGGTTCTCGAACAGTTCCGACAGCAGCCACAACAGCAGGGTGGCGTACATCTTCGGCGACTGCATCAGCCTGTCGGCGGAGAGGATGTTGATGACGCCCTTGCCGCGCAGGCTTTGCATGAGATCTTCGATGTTGAGCATGGGCTCGCCGAAAATCTTCTCGCCGCCCTGCGATTCCAGCGCCAGCAGGCCTCTCTGGATGGCGCCGATGGAGGCGGCGGAGACATTGCCGTACTCGGTGGTGAACTCCCTGGCGTTTTCGCCGACGAAGGCGAGCATGGCGCGCAGGTCCTTCAGGTCCAGCAGCAGCAGGCCGTTGTCGTCCGCCACCTTGAACACCAGGTTCAACACGCCGGTCTGGGTTTCGTTGAGGTCGAGCATGCGCGACAGCAGCAGCGGGCCCATGTCGGAGATGGTGGCGCGCACCGGATGGCCCATTTCGCCGAACGGATCCCACAGCGTGACGGGGTAGCCGTGGTATTCGAAGCCTTCGAGCTTGAGTTTCTCCACCCGCTCGGCAACCTTGGCATTGCTGCCGCCGGGCTGCGAGATGCCGGAGAGATCGCCCTTCACGTCGGACATGAAGCAGGGCACGCCGATGCGGGAGAAATGTTCGGCCAGGGTCTGCAGCGTCACGGTCTTGCCGGTGCCGGTGGCGCCGGTGATGAGGCCGTGGCGGTTGGCCATCTGCGGCAGGATGTGGAGTTCGGTCTTGTCGTTCTTGGCGATCAGCAGCGGCTCGGCCATGGGTTTTTCTCCTTCATTTCAGAGAATCATAGCCCCGTTTTGCCGGCGTCGAGCATATGGCGTGCCCCGTTGCGAGGCGGGCGGATGCTAGAGAATGGTGAACAGGTGCAGGAAAGGCTTGGCCAGCTGCATCTGGCGGATCATGGCGCGATAGTCGCCGGCCTTGAACTGCAGCTTGCCCTGGGCCACGGCCGGGCCGAGGCTGATGATGGTCAGCGGCTGCTTGCGCCAGGCCTCCCACTGCTCGGGCGAGGCGCGCAGGTCCCAGTCGAAGTTGCTGGTATCGGCGGCATGCGCGAGCGTGGCCTTGACGATCCTGCCGTCTTCGACCTTGAAGGCGATGCGCGGATGCTCTTCGTCCTTGTAGCCGAAGGCGATGAGGGAGTTGAATTTGGCCTGGCCGAGCGGCCCGGTCATTTCCGGGGTGCTGTTCCAGCGCGTGTAAAAGCCGGTCAGCCATTCCCTGTCGAACATGGTTCCCATGTGTTGATATCTCCGCTAATGTCGATCCCGGGGGCTGGTGAACACGGCGCCCCTCGCTGCTCAGTATGACACGGGATCGGACGCGCGGAAATGCGCTGCGCGCATCTGCTGGCAGGGCGGCATGTCCCGGCAGGACTGAAATAGAAGCGTTTTCTAATATTAAAGGTATGATTGCGGCTACCGCAATTCGGAGAAGTTCGAGACCGTGGAACGGCGCTTGCATGAAATCGTCATCGTCGGCGGCGGCGCCGGCGGACTGGAACTGGCCACCCGGCTGGGCGACAGGCTGGGCAGGAAGCAGCGCGCGCGCATTACCCTGATCGACGCCTCGCCCTCGCACATCTGGAAGCCGCTCCTGTACGAGGTCGCTGCCGGCAGCCTCGATTCCTACGCCGAGCGCCTGGAGTACCTGGCGCAGGGGCACTGGCACGGCTTCACTTTCAGGCTGGGCCGCATGGACGGACTCGACCGCGAACGCCAGCAAGTCAGCGTCGCGCCGACACTCGACGACGAGGGCGTGGAAGTCATTCCGCGCCGCAACTTTCATTACGACACCCTGATCATCGCCGTCGGTTCGGTCGGCAACGATTTCGGCGTGCCGGGGGTGAAGGAGCACTGCATCATGCTCGACACCCCCGAGCAGGCGCGCGAGTTCCATCGCCGCCACATCAACGCCTGCCTGCGCGCCCATACCCAGACCGAGCCGGTCGCGCCCGGCCAGCTTACCGTCGGCATTGTCGGCGCCGGCGCCACCGGCGTGGAGCTTGCCGCCGAGCTGCACGACACCACGCGCGAACTGTCGGCCTACGGCATGGAAAACATCGAACCCGACAAGAGCCTGAAATTGCTGATCGTCGAAGCTTCCGACCGCATCCTGCCGGGTCTGCCGCCACGGCTGTCGAACGCCGCCGCCGAGCGCCTCGCCGAGCTGGGCGTGGAGATGCACACGCGGGAAAGAATCGTCGAGGTGCGCGAGAACGGCATGGTCACGGCCGACGGCAAGTTCATACCGGCCAGCATGATGGTGTGGTCGGCCGGCATCAAGGCGCCGGATTTCCTCAAGGACATCGCCGGCCTGGAAACCAACCGCGTCAATCAACTGGTGGTGCGGCCCACGCTGCAGACCACGCGCGACGACAACATCTTCGCCTTCGGCGACTGCGCCGCCTGCCCCATGCCCGACGGCGGCCTGGTGCCGCCGCGCGCGCAGGCCGCACACCAGCAGGCCTCGATGCTGGTGAAGTCGGTGTGCCGGCGCCTGAAGGGCAAGCCGCTGCCGGAATACGTCTATCGCGACTACGGTTCGCTGGTGGCGCTGGGACGCTTCTCGCCCGTGGGCAACCTGATGGGCACGCTCACCGGCGGCAGCATCATGATCGAAGGCGTGATGGCGCGGCTGGTGTACTGGTCATTGCACAAGATGCACGAGATCGCGCTGCACGGCTGGGTCAAGACTGCGCTCACGACCTATGCCCACTTCATCAGCACGCCGACGCGGGCGCGGATCAAGCTGCACTGAATTCAAAGTTGGTTACAGGGAGGTTAAGGGAGGCGCAGGAGTAAAAAGGGTGACTCCCATCCCTCTCTGAACCTCCCTGTTAAGTTTTTTATGGTGTTTTCTGCAACTGATTACGCGTTCCACAACCACGCTGCGCCTCTGACGCCGCTGGAGTCGCCGAACTTCGGCGGCACGAGTTTGGTGTCGATGCGGTCGGAGAACACATAGCGCGGCCACAGCTTCGGCACGTTGTCGTACAGGCGGGCGATATTGGACAGGCCGCCGCCGAGCACGATGACATCGGGGTCAAGGATGTTGATGATTCCGGCGAGCGCGCGCGCCAGCCGCTCTTCGTAACGCGCCAGGGTCTTGCTGCAGGGGCCATAGCCGGCGTTGGCCAGCTGGGCGATTTCGTGCGCGGGCAGGTCCTCGCCGCCATAGCGCACGTGGTCGGCCGCCAGTGCAGGCCCCGAAAGATAAGCCTCGATGCAGCCCTTCTTGCCGCAATAGCACTGCGGTCCCTGGAATTCACGTTCGGACGGCCACGGGTGCACGACGCGCTCCCCGGTCGCAGGATGGGTGCCGGTTTCAACATGGTCCAACTGCGCGTGGCGGAACTGGAAAAAGGGCAGGGGATTGTGGCCCCACTCGCCGGCAATGGCATTGACGCCGTCGAGCACGCGGCCGTTCACCACGATGCCGCCGCCGACGCCGGTGCCGAGGATCACCCCGAACACCACGCCGGCGCCGGCCGCCGCGCCGTCGGTAGCTTCCGACAGGGTAAAGCAGTTGGCGTCGTTGCTCATGCGGATTTCGCGTTCCAGCGCGGCTTCCAGATCCTGCTTGAAGGGCATGCCGATCAGGCAGGTGGAGTTGCAGTTTTTCATGAGGCCCGTGGCGCGCGACAGCGCCCCCGGGGTGCCGATGCCGACCGTGCCTGCCTGGCCCAGCTCGGCTTCGGCTTCCTTGATGAGCTTTGCCGTGGCCTCGACCGTGCCGGGATAGTCGTTCTGGGGCGTGGCGATGCGGCGGCGCAGCAGCTCGCGGCCATCGCCGTCCAGTGCGATGAGTTCGATCTTGGTGCCGCCGAGGTCGATACCCAGCCTCAATCTGTCGTGGCGCGGGATCGAAGTGCTAGAATTTGCCATTAATTTTTTATCGCAGCAGCAGGCAGGGAAGGGAATATGGCTGGACACAGCAAATGGGCCAACATCCAGCACCGCAAGGGCCGCCAGGACGCCAAGCGGGGCAAGATTTTCACCAAGCTTATCAAGGAAATCACCGTCGCGGCCAAAATGGGCGGCGGTGACCCTGACATGAACCCGCGCCTGCGCCTCGCCATCGACAAGGCCAAGGCCGAGTCCATGCCCAAGGACAACATCGACAACGCCATCAAGCGCGGCACCGGCCAGCTGGAAGGCGTGAGCTACGAGGAAGTGCGCTACGAGGGTTACGGCATCGGCGGCGCCGCAGTGATGGTCGACTGCCTGACCGACAACAAGACCCGCACCGTGGCCGACGTGCGCCATGCCTTCTCCAAGCACGGCGGCAACATGGGCACCGACGGCTGCGTGGCTTTCCAGTTCAAGCATTGCGGCCAGATCGTGCTGGAGCCCGGCGCATCCGAGGACGCAGTGATGGAAGCCGCGCTGGAAGCCGGCGCCGAGGACGTCATCAGCAACGAGGACGGCTCCATCGAAGTCGTCACTTCGCCCGATCCCAGGGAATTCGAGACGGTGAAGGAGGCCCTGGAAAAGGCCGGCTTCAAGCCCGCGCTTGCCGAGATCACCATGAAGCCCGAGTCCGAGACCGAACTTGCCGGCGACGACGCGGTGAAGATGCAGAAAATCCTCGATGCGCTGGAGTCGCTCGACGACGTGCAGGAGGTCTATACCAACGCCGTTCTTCCGGACTAGCTGCCGCGTTGCGCATCCTCGGCATTGATCCCGGCCTCAGACTCACCGGCTTCGGTCTGATCGAGAAGTCGGGGCAGAAGCTGTCCTACGTCACCAGCGGGGTCATCAAAAGCGGCCAGGGCGAACTGCCCGAACGCCTCGGCGTGCTGTTCTCCGGCCTCAGCGAAATCATCGGCTGCCACCGTCCCGACGTGTGCGCGGTGGAAATCGTCTTCGTCAACGTCAACCCGCAATCCACCCTGCTGCTGGGCCAGGCGCGCGGCGCGGCGATTTCAGCCGCAGTCAACCAGAAGCTCCCGGTCGCCGAATACACCGCGCTGCAGGTCAAGCAGTCGGTCGTGGGCCACGGCAAGGCGGCCAAGGAGCAGGTGCAGGAAATGGTCAAGCGCCTGCTCAACCTGCCGGCCGTGCCGCAGGCCGACGCCGCCGACGCCCTGGCCTGCGCCATCTGCCACGCGCACGCCGGCGCGCTCGGCGGCCTGTCCACTTCAGGCTACCGCGTGCGCGGCGGCCGCCTGGTGTGAGCGCGCCGGCCAGTCTGCCGCTGGAACCCAGCCCGGCGCGATTGCGCAACCCGGCCCTGCGCTATGCGCTGGCGACGCGGCCGGCTTTCCTGACCCTTACCCTGGCTGGCTGCCTGCTGGGTTTTGCCATCGCCTTCTACAGCGGCGTGCCATTCAATGCCGGCACGGCTGCCATGACCCTGCTGTTGGCCCTGCTCGCGCATGCCGGCATCAATGTGCTGAACGATTATTACGATCACCTGAATGGCGCCGACGCGGCCAACGACGGGCGCATCTATCCCTATACCGGCGGCTCGCGCTTCATCCAGAACGACGTGCTTTCGGCCCGGCAGACCCTGGTCTTTGGCCTGCTGCTGTTCGCCCTGGTCGTCGCGGGCGGGCTGTGGCTGGTCGCGCGAAGCGGTGCAGGCTTGTTCTGGGTCGGGCTGGCGGGGCTTGCCATCGGCTGGAGCTACTCGGCTGTGCCGATTAAACTCAACGCGCGCGGCTTCGGCGAGCTGTGCGTGGCGGCCGGTTTCCTGCTGATCGTGGCGGGCGCGGACTTTGTCCAGCGCGCAAGCTTCGCCCCGCTGCCCTGGCTTGCCGGGTTGCCCTTCGCGCTGCTCGCCGCCAACATCCTGTTCATCAACCAGTTTCCCGACCGCGAAGCCGATGCGCTGGCCGGCAAGCGCCACTGGGTGGTGCGGCTCGCGCCCGAGCAGTCGGCCGGAGTGTATGCGCTGATCGCGCTGGCTGCCGCCGCAGCGCTCGCTGCAGTGGTTGCGGCGGGCGTCTTGCCGCTGTGGGCGCTGTTGGGCCTGGCCGGCATGCTGCCGTCGATTGGGGCTGCGCGGCAGTTGATGCAGAATTGCAGACAGCCGCGATTGCTCGCCCCCGCGATCAGGCTGACGCTGCTTTCAGCACATTTGCATGCCATCATGCTGGCCTTGATATTGATGACGGAAAGCTGGAAATGATAGGAAGACTCACCGGCACGCTGGTCGAGAAGCACCCACCGCAGATCGTCGTGGACGTGGGCGGGGTGGGCTACGAGGTCGATGTGTCCATGACCACCTTCTACAACCTGCCGGCTCTGGGCGAGAAGGTGTCGCTCTACACCCATCTCGCCATCCGCGAGGATGCGCACCTGCTGTTCGGCTTCGGCTCCGAGGGCGAACGCCGCGCCTTCCGCGAACTCATCAAGGTCTCCGGCATCGGCGCCAAGACCGCGCTGTCGGTGCTGTCCGGTCTTTCCGTGGAAGACCTGGCTTCGGCCGTGGCGGCGCAGGAGAGCGGCCGCCTGGTGAAGACGCCGGGCATTGGCAAGAAGACCGCCGAACGCCTGCTGCTGGAGCTGAAAGGCAAGCTCGACTTCGCCGCCGTCACCCTGCCGGCGGCGGGCGCATCGGACAGCCGCCACGACGTGCGCCAGGCCCTCTTGGCCCTGGGCTACAACGACAAGGAGGCCGAGCATGTCCTCAAGCAGGTGCCGGTCGAGCTGCCGGTGTCGGATGCGATCCGCCAGGCCCTCAAGCTGTTGTCGAAGGGTTAAGATAGCGGCATGATCGAAACCGACCGCCTCATCGCCCCCGACACCGCCAGCCCGCAGGAAGAACAGTTCGAACGCGCGCTCAGGCCGCGCGAACTGGCTGAATACATCGGCCAGGAAAAGGCGCGCGGCCAGTTGTCCATTTTCATCGAGGCGGCGAGGAAGCGCGCCGAAGCCCTGGATCACGTGCTGCTGTTCGGCCCGCCGGGGCTGGGCAAGACCACGCTCGCCCACATCATCGCGCGCGAGATGGGCGTGAATCTTCGCCAGACTTCCGGCCCGGTGCTGGAGCGCGCCGGCGACCTCGCCGCGCTGTTGACCAATCTCGAGCCGCACGACGTGCTGTTCATCGACGAGATCCATCGGCTTTCCCCTGTCGTCGAAGAAGTGCTGTATCCGGCGCTGGAAGATTTCCAGATCGACATCATGATCGGCGAAGGCCCGGCCGCGCGCTCGGTCAAGCTCGACCTGCCGCCCTTCACCCTGGTCGGCGCCACCACGCGCGCCGGCATGCTGACCAATCCGCTGCGCGACCGCTTCGGCATCGTCGCGCGCCTGGAGTTCTATACGCCGTCCGAACTGGCGCAGATCGTCGTGCGCTCGGCGGGCCTGCTCAACATGCGCATGGAAAGCGAGGGCGCGCTGGAAATCGCCAAGCGTTCGCGCGGCACGCCGAGGATCGCCAACCGGCTGCTGCGCCGCGTGCGCGACTTCGCCGAGGTGCGTGCCGACGGCGTGGCCACGCGCGAGGTGGCTGATGCCGCGCTGTCCATGCTCGACGTCGACCATGCCGGTTTCGACATGATGGACAGGAAGCTTTTGCTCGCCGTGATCGAGAAGTTCTCCGGCGGACCGGTGGGACTGGACAACCTCGCCGCAGCAATCGGAGAGGAGCGCGACACCATCGAGGACGTGCTCGAGCCCTACCTCATCCAGCAGGGCTTCCTGCAGCGCACGCCGCGCGGCCGCATCGCCACGCCGCATGCCTACCGCCACCTGGGGTTTGCCGTATCGGCTGCAGCACCCGAACTGTTCGAGAAGCAATGACGACACGGGAACGCGCGGCAGCTTTCCGCTGGCCGGTCAGGGTTTACTGGGAAGACACCGACGCCTACGGCGTGGTGTATTACGCCAACTATCTCAAGTTCCTCGAACGCGCGCGCTCCGAGTGGCTGCGCAGCCACGGCTTCGAGCAGCCCGAGCTGATCGCCAGCCATCGCGGCGTGTTTGTGGTGCGGCGGGTCGAGGCCGACTACCTGGTGCCGGCGCGCTTCAACGACAGTCTGGTCGTCGAGGCGACGCTCGCCGAGCAGACCCGGACCAGCCTGAGCATGGACCAGCGCGTGCTGCGCGGCGAGGAACTCCTGCTTGCGGCACGCGTCATCCTGGTCTGGGTGCACGAAAAAACCTTCAAGCCCGCCAGAATACCGGCGGACGTGCTCGCCGCGCTGAATGCGCAATAAGGGAATCGAATCTTGGAAATTTCGCAGAACCTCTCGCTGATGCACCTGATCCTGCAGGCCAGCATTCCGGTCAAGATCGTCATGGGCCTGCTGCTGCTGGCCTCGTTCATGTCGTGGTGGCACATCTTCATCAAGCTGTTTGCGCTGAAGCGCGCGGCGGAGAATACCGACGGCTTCGAGAAGGAGTTCTGGGCCGGCGCCGATGTCAACATCCTGTACCAGCGCGTAAGCCAGGACCGCGAGGCAGCGGGCGAACTCGAACGCATCTTCGAAGCGGGCTACAGCGAATTCCTCAAGCTGCGGCGCCAGGCCGGCGCCTCGGTCAACGTCATCATGGACGGCGCGCGCCGTGCCATGCGCGCCGCCTACCAGCGCGAAATGGACGGCCTCGAATCGCACCTGTCCTTCCTTGCTACGGTCGGTTCGGTATCGCCCTACGTCGGCCTGTTCGGCACGGTGTGGGGCATCATGCTGGCTTTCCAGAACCTGGCCTCGGTCGCCCAGGCCACGCTGGCGCAGGTGGCGCCCGGCATCGCCGAGGCGCTGATCGCCACCGCCATGGGCCTGTTCGCGGCGATTCCCGCAGTGGTCGCCTACAACCGCTACACCTCGGATGTCGATCGCCTGTCCAACCGCATGGAAACCTTCATCGAAGAGTTCTCCAACATCCTGCAGCGACAGGCCGCCAGGTCGGCCGGCTAGAAACCATGGCACGCGTCCGCAAACAGGTTGCAAGCATCAACGTCGTGCCGCTGATCGACGTCATGCTGGTGCTGCTGGTGGTGTTCATGATCACCGCGCCCTTCATCAACCCCGGCCAGGTCGAACTGCCCAGCGTGAGCAAGGCTGCCGCCACCCCCAACCAGCCGCTGGAAGTGATGATCAAGGCCGACGGCCAGCTCGTGCTGCGCGACCGCGCCGGCGACAACCTCGAATCGCCGGTCGCGCCCGACAGCCTGTCCGCCGAGGTCAAGCGCATCCTCGCCGCACGCCCCGACCAGCCGGTGGTGATTTCCGCAGACAAGAGCGTGCGCTATGAAAAAGTCATGAACGTCATGTCGGTGCTGCAGTCCGCGCAGGTGCAAAGAATCGGCCTGCTCGCAAAACCCGCGCAATGAGCCTTGCGCTGTCTCGCGACGAGGTGACGGCCGGCCTGCTGGCGGCGGGCGTGCACGGCTTTTTCGTCGTGCTGCTGGTGGTCGGCGTGTCCTGGCAGATCCACGATCCGCAGCCGGTGATGGCCGACATCTGGCAGTCGCTGCCGGCGCCTTCGCGCCCCGCGCCCCAACCGACACCCGTGCCCAAGCCTGCGCCGCCGCCGCCCGAGGCCAGGCCGCAGCCGGCGCCCGACGACAAGGCCGCCGAGATCGCGCTGGAAAAAAAGAAGAAACTCGAGGCCGAGCAACTCAAGCGTCAGCAGGCCGAAGAGGCAGCCGAAAAAAAGCGGCGCGCCGAAGAACAGGCAAAAATCGCGGAAGCGAAGCGCCGCGCTGACTTGCAGCGTGAACAGGACGATCTTGTGCGTCAGTCGCTGGAACAATCGCTTGCGGCCGAGTCCAGCCAGCTCAAGGCGAGGGCGGCCGCGGCGCAGCGTGCCTCCGAAACCGACAAGCTGGTTGCGCGCCACCAGGACCTGATCAGCGCCAAGATCCGCGACAACACGCGCCTGCCGGACAACCTGCCCGGCAATCCGCAGGTCCACTTCAGGCTGAGCGTGCTGCCTTCTGGCGAGATCGCGAAGATCACGCTCGCCAGGAGCAGCGGCAATGCCGCCTTCGACCAGGCGGTGCTGCGCGGCATCGAGAAATCCTCACCACTGCCGCTGCCGGCCGACAGGGCAGCGGCGGAGAGATTCCGCGATCTCGACATCCGGCACAGGGCGCGCGAATAAAGGCCAGGCGCGGCTTTCGAAACAGGGTGAACTTTTCCCTGTGATAAACTCAAAGCGTTTGTCGTCAATAAGCAGGGGGTATGCGTTGCGTTCCCTGACGCACTTGTTCTTCCGTGTTCTGTTACCGCTGGCAATCTGCCTTTTCGCAGCGCGCGCGCATGCCGCGCTGGAAATCCAGGTGACCGGCGGTGCTGCCAGCCGCATCCCCGTCGCGCTGATCCCGTTCCAGTCCGCGCCGAATGCGCCGACGCCCGAACTCACCAGCATCATCGGCCAGGACCTGCTGCGCTCGGGCCAGATCGCCCTGGTGGCAACCGCAGGCAGCCAACAGCCGGTCGAACCGGCGCAGATCGACTACGGCGTGTGGCGCGGCAAGGGCGCCGACGCCATCGTCATCGGCCAGGTCGTCAGCCTGCCGGGCGGGCGCTTCGAGGTGCGCTTCCGGCTCATGGATGCGGTCAGGCAGACCCAGCTGGCCGGGCTCAGCTTCAATATCGGCCCCGAACAGTGGCGCGCCGCGGCGCACAAGATCGCCGACATCATCTACGAAAAGCTCACCGGCATCCCCGGCATGTTCAGCTCGCGCATCGCCTACGTGCAGAAGCGCGGCACGCAATACGAACTGCGCGTGGCCGACGCGGACGGCCAGAACTGGCAGACGGTGGTGCGCTCGCGCGAGCCGATCATCTCGCCGGCCTTCTCGCCCGACGGCCAGCGCATGGCCTATGTCTCGTTCGAGAACAAGAAACCCATCGTCTACGTGCAAAGCTTGCGCGACGGCAGTCGCCGCACCCTGGCTGCGTTCAAGGGCTCCAACTCGGCGCCGTCTTGGTCGCCGGACGGCAAGCGCCTGGCGCTGACGCTGACCCGCGATGCCGTTTCGCAGGTCTACCTCATCAATGCCGACGGCAGAGGAGAGACGCGCCTGACCCGCAGCGATGCCATCGATACCGAGCCGGTATGGTCGCCGGACGGGCAGTGGGTCTACTTCACTTCCGACCGCGGCGGTTCGCCGCAGATCTATCGTGTGTCATCCAGGGGCGGCGAGGCCAGGCGCGTCACGTTCTCGGGCGGCTACAGCGTTTCGCCCGACATCAGCCCGGACGGCAAATACATGGCCTATGTCCGTCGTGACGAGGGCCGCTTCAGGGTGGTGCTGCACGAACTGGCGACAGGCCAGGAGCGGGTGCTGACCGATACCGCCCACGACGAATCGCCGAGCTTCGCGCCCAACGGCCAGCTGCTGCTCTACGCCACTCTGGTGAACGGCCGCGGCGTGCTGGGCACGGTGAGCCTGGATGGCCGCACCCGGGCCAAGCTTTCCGAATCCGGCATCGACGCGCGCGAGCCGGACTGGGGGCCGTGAAACCGGTTTTGCCATGCCGGGCCCTTCATTTGCGGGCGCCCGGCGGTTCTGAAGTAGTGCGTTGTTATTAAACAAGGAGACTGATGATGAAGCGTATTCTTTTGCCGATGCTGGTTCTGGGGGCCCTGGCGGGATGTCAAACCATGGGTGTCGATGACAAGGAGGCGGCCATCGAAGACCGCAGCACTGCCAAGCCGGCCGCGACGGCAGCCGACAGCTCGGCGGCGACCTCGGGCACCAGCGGGCAGTCGGTCTCGGGCGCGACGATGGGACAGGGTGATCCGCGCAAGGACCCGGCGAACATCCTTTCCAAGCGCAGCGTGTATTTCGATTTCGACAAGTACGTGGTCAAGGACGAGTATCGGCCCATGGTCGATGCGCATGCCGCCTATCTCAACAACAACCGCAATGCCCGCGTCACCATCCAGGGCAACGCCGACGAACGCGGCAGCCGCGAATACAACCTCGCGCTCGGCCAGAAGCGCGCGGAAGCCGTACGCAAGGCGCTTGCGGTGAACGGCGTGCAGGACGGCCAGATGGAAGCGGTCAGCTTCGGCGAGGAAAAGCCGCGCAGCACCGGTACCACCGAGGCTGACTATGCGGAGAACCGCCGCGCCGACATCGTGTACGGCGACGAATGAGCTGCAGCATGAATCTGCGCTGGCTGCCGTCGCTGCTGCTCCCCGTGGCGGCGCTGGCAGCGGGGGGCGCGTCTGCCCAGCAGGCCCCCCAGCGGCAGCCGGACGCAGCCCAGGCCGTCGCTGCGCCGGCGGCCACGCTGCCGGGCAATGCGGCCTTCACCCTGCTCAAGGACATCGAGGCGCTCAAGGCCGAGGTGTCGCGCCTGCGCGGCCAGAACGAGATGCTTGAGCACAAGTTCGAGTCGCTGAGCAAGCGCCAGAGCGATCTTTATCTCGATCTCGACAAGCGCATCGAGGACCTGCGCAGGCAGGCGAAGGAAATGACCCCTGCGCAGCCGGCCGCGGCGGACACGCTGGCCGAATCCAGGGCCTATGAAGAGGCGCTGGACCAGTTCAAGGCCGGCAATTACGACAAGGCCATCGCCGGCTTTGATGCCTTTATCAAGACCTATCCCGACAGCGGGCTGGCAGCTAATGCCCAGTACTGGAGCGGCTACGCCTCCTATGCGAAGAAGGATTACAAGCGCGCGATCGAACAACAGACGAAACTGCTGAGCGCCTATCCGCAAAGCCCCAAGGTGCCGGATGCCCTGCTCAACATCGCCAGTTCACAGATGGAGCTGAAGGACACGCCTGCGGCCAAAAAGAACTTTCAGGAAATCGTCGCCAAATATCCCGGCACCAATGCGGCCGCCATCGCCGCCAAGCGCCTGGAACTGCTCAAATAAGCCCGCCGAACCAATTGGATACCCAGCTTGAACTCCGCCTGACGGAGATTTTCTTTTCGCTGCAGGGCGAGACTTCGCGCACCGGGCTGCCCACGGTGTTCATCCGCCTGTCCGGCTGCCCGTTGCGCTGCGGCTGGTGCGACACGACCTACAGCTTCACCGGCGGCGAAACCTGGAAAATCGCCGACATCCTCGACACGGTCGCGGGTTTCGGCACGCAATATGTGACCGTCACCGGCGGCGAACCGCTCGCGCAGAAACACTGCCTCGTGCTGCTGGAAGCGCTGTGCAATGCCGGCTACGACGTCTCGCTGGAAACCAGCGGCGCGCTCGCCGTGGCCGGGGTCGATCCGCGCGTGTCGCGCATCATGGACATCAAGCCGCCAGGCTCCGGAGAATCAGACCGCAACCACTGGGAAAACCTCTCGGTGCTCAACCGCAACGACGAGATCAAGTTCGTGCTGGCCGACCGCGAGGATTACGAATGGGCGCTGGCGGTAATGCGGCGCGACGATTTCCCGCGAGAAGTGCCGGTCTTGTTCTCGCCGGTGCATGGCAGCCTCGATGCCCGCAGCCTGGCCGACTGGATGCTCGCCGACAAGGTCGGCGCGCGCCTGCAGATCCAGTTGCACAAGCACTTGTGGGGCGAGGAACGCGCCCGATGAAGCACGGCGGCGAGGAATGCGCCCGAATGAGGCTCGGCGGCGAGGAACGCGCCCGATGAAACGGGCGGTCGTGCTGCTGTCCGGCGGACTCGACTCGGCGACCACGCTCGCCGTCGCCAATTCCCGTGGTTACGCCTGCCATGCGCTGTCCTTCGATTACGGCCAGCGCCACGTGGCCGAGCTGCAGGCGGCCAGCCGCGTAGCCGCAAGCCTCGGCGCGGCCGAGCATCGCGTGGTGCGCATCGATCTCGGCCAGTTGGGCGGCTCCGCCCTGACCGACACGGCCATCGACGTGCCGGAAGCGCCCACCGAAGGCATTCCGATTACCTACGTGCCCGCCCGCAACACTGTCATGCTGGCCTATGCGCTGGCCTGGGCCGAAGTGCTGGGGGCGAGCGACATCTTCATCGGCGTCAACGCCGTGGACTACTCCGGCTATCCAGACTGCCGTCCGGAATTCATCGAGGCTTTCGAGAAACTGGCCAGCCTGGCGACCAGGGCCGGCGTGGAGCAGGGCGGCTTCCATGTGCATGCGCCCCTCATCAGCCTGAGCAAGGCGGAAATCATCCAGCTGGGCACGACGCTTGGCGTCGACTACGGCCAGACCGTCTCCTGCTACCAGGCCACCGGCGAAGGCCTTGCCTGCGGGCGCTGCGATTCCTGCCGGTTGCGGCGCGAGGGCTTCCGTGCCGCAGGCCTGGCCGACCCGACCCGCTACGCGCGGCAGGCCTGAGCCAAACTGGGCCGTCCGGGCTTTGCGCCGGTCGCCGCATGGTATTTAATGTTCAGTTGGCATTTCGGACAAAACCATTAGAATTCCGCTTTTCATCAGAATAGCCGCGGTTACATTCCGCACACTACAAGGAGGCAACTGAGATGACCTACCAAGACTTTGCCAGTGCGCAATCGTTTTTCCTTTGGTCGACCTTCGCCATCGCCCTGGTCATGGGCGCGGTGGTCAACAAGACCAATTTCTGCACCATGGGCGCGGTCTCCGACTGGGTCAACATGGGCGACACCGGCCGCATGCGCGCGTGGGTATTCGCCATCGCCGTCGGCGTGCTGGGCGTGATGGGCCTCGAAGCCGCCGGCCTGGTCAACGTCACCAACACCTTCCCGCCCTACCGCCAGAGCAACCTCGTCTGGCTGGAGAACGTGCTCGGCGGCGTGCTGTTCGGCATCGGCATGACGCTCGCCTCCGGCTGCGGCAACAAGACCCTGATCCGCATCGGCGGCGGCAACATCAAGTCCGTCATGGTGCTGCTCATCATCGCCGTCATCGCCTACTACATGATCAATCCCTTCCCGGGCAGCGACAAGACCCTGTATTCGGTGCTTTTCTATTCCTGGACCAACCCCGCCGCGGTCGCGCTGTCCACCAACCAGGACCTCGGCGCCATGCTGTTCGGCGAGAACGTCGCCACCGGCCGCCTGGTCATGGGCGCCATCATCGGCGTCGTGCTGCTGTTGTGGGCCTTCAAGTCGGCCGATTTCCGCGGCAGCTTCGACAACATCCTCGGCGGGCTCGTGGTCGGTCTCGCCATCCTGGCGGCCTGGTACGTCACCAGCAACATCAAGATCGACGCTGACGGCGACATCCTCGCCATGCAGGCGTATGCGCAGGACTGGGATCTCTATG
This sequence comes from Betaproteobacteria bacterium SCN2, assembly GCA_008923285.1. Taxonomy (GTDB): domain Bacteria; phylum Pseudomonadota; class Gammaproteobacteria; order Burkholderiales; family Thiobacillaceae; genus UBA6918. Next base: position 358,776 of record WBSG01000027.1, on the reverse strand, counting down.
CCCCGGCCGAAGCGGTCAAGCCCGCTTCCACCGCCGCGCTCGCCGCGCAGTCCTTCACCTTCATCAATCCCATGGGCCAGACCCTGGGCTACGCCATGAAGGGCTTCGACAACACCCTGCTGACCTTCGGCATCATGGCCTTGGCCGGCGTCATCGCCGGCTCGCTGCTGTGGGCGCTGCTGTCGAGGAGCTTCCGCATCGAGTGGTTCGCCTCCTTCCGCGATTTCGTCAATCACTTCATCGGCGCGATCCTCATGGGCTTCGGCGGCGTGCTGGCCATGGGCTGCACCATCGGCCAGGCCGTCACCGGCTTCTCCACCCTGGCGCTCGGCTCCATCCTCACCTTCATCGCCATCGTGCTCGGCAGCGCGGTGACCATGAAGGTGCAGTACTACAAGATGGTGTACGAAGGCGAGGCTACCTTTTTCAAGGCCTTCATCACCGCCCTGGTCGACCTCAAGCTGCTGCCTGCGGGCATGCGCAAGCTGGAAGCGGTTTGACGATTTGATGCAATTTGATGCTCTTTCGGCTTTGACGGGATCATTTATTCCGGTATAATTTTGCGCTTTGCTGCACGGTGGTTTCACGTGCGGCAAGGGGTCGGTAGCTCAGCCGGTAGAGCAGCGGACTTTTAATCCGTTGGTCGCGAGTTCGAATCTCGCCCGACCCACCAAATACAAGGGCTTGCAGCGATGCGAGCCCTTTTCATTTCTGGCAGTCCGTAGCCAAATCGTAGCCAGCGACCAAACCGCCCAGGCGTGATGCGGACTCGGCTAAGTGATCGGCTGCAAGGTGGGCGTAGCGGTCCACCATCGAGGCCGTTCTCCAGCCGCCCAGGCGCTGCAGCTCATGGGTAGGGGTTCCTGCCCGTCGATGCCACGTCGCCCAGGTGTGGCGCAAGTCATGCCAGCGAAAGTCTTCAATACCCACCCGCTTCAATGTCTCACGCCATGCCCGCGTGTTGGCGTTCTTGATGGGTTTGCCCCTGTAAGTAAACACCCGTTCTGGATGCTTGCCCACTTGGCGGCTGAGTATCTCGATAGCGTCCTTGTTCAATGGCACCGAGATCGGGCGTTTGTTCTTGGACGTGCCAGAATCAATCCAGGCATGTCCACGTTCAAGATCAACCCGTGACCACTCCAAGCCCAACACGTTCGCCTGCCTTAGGCCTGTCATCAGGGTAAAGAGCACCATGTCACGCTGGTGGGGCTGCAGCTCGGCTAAGAGCTTTTTGGCCTGTTCTGGCGTGATGGAGCGCTCGCGCCCATCAGACTCCTTGTAAAGCTTTACCTTCGGCACCTTGTCGAGCCATTCCCATTCGTCTCTTGCCCGTCTGAGAATTGCCCGCACCAGTGCCAGGTAGCGGTTAGCCGTGGTCTTCGTGCCCTCCTTGAGCCTTGCCGCCCGGATGGAGTCGATAACGTCGAGCGTGATCTCGTCCAGGTAGCGCTCGCCCAGGTGGGCATGAAGCCAAAGCAGCTTCCGCACATCTTCGCGGTGGGTGCGCTTGTCGGAGGTTTCTTCCAGCCAGCGGCCTGCCGCGTCATTCCAGAAGTATCGGGGCTTCGTCCCTAGTCGCGCCTGTTCCCACAGTGAGGCCTTCAGCCTGTCGTGGTATTCCTGCGCCTTCAGCTTGTCTTCAGTCCCAGTGCTTCTTTGTATCGTCTTGCCCAGGTGGTGGAGCTTGACCCACCAGTAAGACGAGTCTTTGCGTTTGTAGAGTGACATAGAGATTTCTCCTTCTGTTCACCCTGCATCACCCGCGGTGCATATTGTGAACGGATATGTTCGATCAGATCAACTTCCAAGAAAACCCATGACTTGCCGATCTTTGCGCCAGGTATTTCACCCGCACGCGCCTTGTTTCTCAGGGTGACGGGGTGGATATGGAGCAGCTCGGCAGCGGCGAACAAGTCGAGGGTGTTCATGGGGATGGGTCGGGCAGGGCGTTGGGCAGATGGGCGGCATAGGCTGCGAGCCTTCTGGGGTAGCCCTCACGGCGTAATTGATTGATAACCGCTTCGGCGTCTTCGTCGTTTTGAATCATCATCAGGTTGAGCAGCTTTCCCCCCGTCTGACGGGTGTGTTCCACTGAGGACTCATAGGAGATGTTGACGGCCTTCCGGATGGTCTCGATCTTGGACTGTATGGCAGAAAGGTAGGCGAGGCAGGGGTATGCGCCTGCCAGGTAGTTGCCTGGGCGGGTGAGGGTTGCCCAGGGGATGATGCGGCTCTTGTTGCGCAGCTCGGCCTCGACGCGCACCCAAGGGCTGGCAGGGTCGCCCAGCTGCTTGCCCTTCTCGTAGATGCGGAGCATCTTCCCGTTGGCGCGGTTACCTATGTAGAGCGTCTTGCCGTCACCGGTACCCAAGTCGTCTATCAGCCTTGCCTTGGCTGGACGGGCGTTGAAGTTGAAGGCCCCGGTCTGATGCCACTCCAAGGCCGTGGCGACTGTCAGCTCCTGCCCATGAAGGTCATCATGGGCCAGATCGACGCGCGTAATCGTGGCCTTGTTTTCTTCACCCCAAGATTGGAGTACTTGCCAGCTGGTGACGAGGGAACAGCCCTGTGCGTTAAGCTCGACGTGAAGGCTGCCGCGTTGGCTGGTTCCCCCGAAGGCCATGAGGCCGATATCGGTTTCGTTCAGGCTGACCAGGGTATGACGTTCCCTGTAGCCGTTCCAGCCCTTGCCCGTTGGAATGATGGCCTTGAGGGGTAGGAAGGTTTTAAGGGCATTGATTAGCCAGACAGGAGATTCCCCATCGGGCGGTGTGGCGGTGAAGGCTAGCCAGTCGATATGCGCTACGCCCTGGACGACAGATTCATCAGGCACGGTGCGGATATAGACCCGTCCGTTTCCATCGGATAGAAGTTCGACCCTTTCAGGGCTGGTTAGGGGCTTCGGTTCATTGTTTCCCCCCGTAGTTACTATACGGGGGGATGCGGTCAGCGCCGCCGCGCCGCGTGCAGTTGCCCGCACCTCGCCGGCGCCGTGCTGTTGTCCGTCCTTGTTGTCCTGCGAATCGTCCATGCCAAATCACCTAAGGGGCATTCAGTTACCCCTAAGGTTAGGCAACGAGGAAGGGGGTGTCAAGTCCCCCTTGCTAGATGTGCTTCCAGTCGTCGGTTTTGACGTTGGGGGTTTCGCCCTTCACTAGCTTCCAGAAGTTGGTAACAGTCTGGGCGACCTTCCAGGCGACAGAGTTCTTGGCCTTGGGGCCGACTTCGGGCATGACTTCGCGAAAGTCGATGCTCAGGATCGCTTCGTATTTCTTGATGCTCTTGGGGCTATGGATGAGAAAGAGGGGACGCCAGCCCATCTTGCGGCCGAGCATGAAGGCACCAATGGCGTTCTCCAGCTCGTCGCCGTTACCGCGAAACTTCATGATGGCCTTGTCGATCAGGGTGACAAGCTCGGCATCAGTGAGTTCTTTCATGGTGTGCTCCTTAGGCTGATTTAACAGCATAAGGCATGAAGGGGACTTGAACAACCCCTAGAACGTTACCCACATACCCACCCCGCCGCGCTTCGCGCCCCCGCCTTCGCCTGCGAGACAGGCGCGCGGGCGGGGCTTCGGGCGGCGTGGATATGTGGATAACGTGATTTTGTTTAAGGGTTATTCTGGTTCAGATGCGCTTGGGAGTGGTTTGCGTATGTTGACCATGTCGGAGAATATTTCTCAGACTGGTTACCCCATACAACCCACCCTGGCCTAGGTCCACGTGCGAATAGCTCAATATACGGGCCGGGGCTACACGCCTGAATAATCTCATACTGCTCATCAGGCTTTCTTGAATGCTCGCGCTTCATGGATTTTATAATGTTGACCTGGCTACGGCCTGGTGCAAGAGTTCTTGCGTTTTTTCCACGCACACCAAACAGAATGAGCTCAGTTGTGTTGCGGAAATAGAAACCTACTCCGCGTCCATCAGGCCCACCGTCTTTACGCACCTTGTGCCAGACAATATTTGATTTGTATTGGAATCCCCATGCGGCCATAACCTGTAAACCCTCTGGTAACAGTGCATTGGGAACCCATAGATAAAGATGAGCAGGTTCAGCGCAGATGCCGGATACGGGCAGGCTGCAGATAGAATCTAGAGTCATAGTGCCATATCGGTTCAGGCGTTTATGCTCAGGGGCTACCTTCCCGGTCTTGTTCTGGAATTGCCAAGGTGGATCAGCAAGCACAGTGTGGAAACGCTGTTTTCCTACTTTGCTCAAAAGATCATCAGCAGGGGAAATCATTGCACTCAATCCTCAATTAGTTTTGGGGTGATGCCCAGCACCAGGACAGGGCAACCACCGTTTCTTCCTGCCTTTAGGCGGTAAAGAAGTTTTCCCATCCAGGTGGTACTGGCCCCATATTTCGCCATGACTCCAAGCTCTTTGAAAACATTGTTAAGTTCTGCACTTCGAGTTAAAAGCACAGCCGCACTTATAACCCCTGCTTCATGAAAAGCTCGAAATGCGTATAAATCTCGATCGAATGTTTGATCTTTGCTGTTCCACTCTAGATCGAAAGCGACTCGGTTTTTAACGAAATCGACCTTGTGCCCGTCCATGAAGTCATCCAGCCTAGTTTCGGCTTTTTGAAGACCCTCATTGGTGTGGGTTTCAATAGTAACTACAAGATCTCCCCTAATGCGTGTTTCATACCAGCCGAGTGGACGAAATAAGGAGGCGACTCGCTTAGGTATCTTTGATTCGTTGCCGCCTTTTTCCAGAATGTCTGCCTTGGTCAGGCGAAAGTTCATTAATGCGCCAATTAATTCATTGAACTCATCTGGGCATCCCGTAGCAAGCACTTCCGCAGCGTGGCGGTAGTTATGGACTTCATACATGTCGAGGAAGTCCTGGGGCAAGTAATCGGTAAAAGGCATTCTGCAAGAATACCCTAATTTTTGTCGTGAGATGGTGGGTTCTGGGGGGCGTAGCCATAACGTAACTGCTATTAGTCGTAATGATATTTTTGGGCATATCGTAGGGCTTTATTTCAAAAAAGCAGGTGATGCAAGATGTTGATTTTTAAGCCACTAAGATAAATGCCGTTGCCTTTTAATCCGTTGGTCGCGAGTTCGAATCTCGCCCGACCCACCAAATGCGAACGGCCTGCAGCAATGCAGGCCGTTTTTCATTGCGTGGCCGGCGAACTCAGGCCGGCTTCTTTTCCTCGTGGTAGTCGTCGTCGATGTTCACCTGCCAGATGTTGGACTTGTCGGTGATGCCGGCGATGATGTTGTCCACGGCCAGCCTGGCGGTCAGCATGGAGTGGTCCTGGTTGTTGTAGCGGTGCATGCCATTGCGGCCGACCGGGAACAGGTTGCCGATGCCGTCCAGAAACCCCTTCACCACGTCGAACTTCTCGTAAGCTCCGAAATAGGCCGGATAGGCCTTGGGCATGCGGATCACGATGCTGTCCCTCACGTCCGCGGGATCGATCAGGTTCATCCTCGCCATTTCCTCGCGCGCCAGTTGTTGCAGGGCGGCATCGCTCATTTCCCAGAGCGCGTCGCCCTCGTTGCAGAAATATTCCAGCCCCATCCATATCTGGTTGGCATCGGCCACCATGCCGGGGCTCCAGTTGTTGAAAATCTGCAGGCGGCCGACCTTGACGTCCGACTCCTGGATGTAGATCCAGTTGTCCGGCGGCATGTGGTTGGGCTGGGTCGAGCGCGACTGCGGGTTGGGCCGCATCCTGTCGACCAGCAGGCCGACGGTGATGAAGTCGCGATAGGGCAGCTTGAGCGCGACCTCGCGCACTTCGGCCGGCACCGCGTCGCCCATGCCGCGCACCAGGTCGCGCACCGGCATGGTGGAAATCACGTAGTCGCAGGCGACGTCGATGTCGCGGCCGCTGGCGAGATCGTGCGCGCGCACCGAGCGGATTTCGCCGTTTGCCAGGTTCAGCCCGCGCACCTGGTGGCGGTAATGCAACTCGCCGCCTTTCGCCTGCACCTGTTCGGCCACGGCTTCCCACATCTGGCCGGGGCCGAACCTGGGATAGAGGAACTGCTCGATGAGCGAGGTGTTGGTGTTCTTCTGCCCGACATCGCCCTTGCCCTTGAACAGCTTGCCGAGCGCGTGCATCACCGCCTTGCTGATGCTCAGGCCCTTGATGCGCTGGGCGCCCCATTCGGCGCTGATTTCCTGGCAGGGCACGCCCCACACCTTTTCCGTGTAGTCCTTGAAGAAGGTCAGGTAGAGCTGGCGGCCGAAGCGGTTGACGAGGAAATCCTCGAGGCTCTTCTCCGGCTTGCGCGGGAACAGCCGCGCCCACACGTAGCTGCTGCCGACGCGGATGACGCGCACGATGCCGAGGTTGGCCAGCGTCGCCGGCGTGAGCTTGAGCGGATAGTCGAAGAACTTGCGCAAATAGTAGATGCGCGACAGCCGCCCGCGCACCATCAGCACCTGGTCGCCGCGGCTGCCGTCGCCGGTCACCGTGCGGGTCTGGTTCTGGTAGGAGATCGCCAGCGGCTGCCCCGTCTCGGCCTCGACCGGCAGGATCTCGCGCCACCAGTCCATGACCCAGTCCGATTTGGAGAAAAAGCGGTGGCCGCCGATGTCGATGCGGTTGCCCTTGTAGTTGACCGTGCGCGAAATGCCGCCCACGCAGTCGTCGGCTTCGAGGATGATCGGATGCACATTGCTGCGGCGCAGCAGTTCGAGGGCGGCGGTCAGTCCGGCCGGGCCGGCGCCGATGATCACGGCGGTTTTTCTGTCTTGGGAGTTCATTGGCCGGTAAGGTTTTTTCAGGGTTCTTCGGAAACGGCTGCGGGTGTGTCGTTCCAGCGGGTGAACAGCAGCAGCTTGCGTCCGCCGAAATTTACCAGCAAGGTCAGCATCGTGGCCAAGGCCTTGGCCAGCAGGTAGTGCATGCCGAGCCAGCCGGCGAACAGCGACATGGCGCCCAGGCTCACGCCCAGCCCGACAATGCCGACCGTCAGGAAGATGACAAATTCGACACTGCTCAGCCTGATGGCGCGATAGATGAACACCCAGCGGATCGACAGCCGGTAATTGACCCACACCCCCAGCACGAAGGCCAGCGCCGTGGCGGGCAGATAGTGCAGGCCGGCCAGCGAGACCAGCGCCCACAATGCGAGGAAGTCGGCGACGAAGGCCACCCCGCCGACCAGCAGGTAGCGGCCGAATTCGGTTCCGGGCAGACGGGCGGGCAGCCTCATCCTGCGCAGCGGCCAGGCCGAAAACCGGTACGGGCTGACCGGCCAGGGTGTTTCTCGATCTTCAACAAGTTGGTATGGGATTTGCTCATTAGTTTGAATCGTGGCATTTTGCCGTGTAACGGGAACCAGCGTGCCGCGTAAATCAGATCGGCGGCAGATATATGTCAATGGTGTGGCAAAGAGCGGTCCCGTTTTGGGCTTACGGACATGCTGGCCAATTCTGGAGGATTCGGGGATGTTCAGGCAAACAGGCTTTACCTTGATCGAACTGATGATCGTCGTGGCGATCATCGGCATTCTGGCGGCGGTGGCGATTCCGTCCTACACGCAATACGTGGCCAGGGGACAAGACAAGTCGGCGCAGTCCGACGCACGCAATTTCCTGTCCGCAGTCGTTGCCAATTCCCAGTGACCGATAGCGGCAGCTGCTGACGTTTTTCGGCAGCTTGTGCATTCGGACCACTGCGGGAAACGCGCCTGACATCAAGCTTTCATGCGGCTTTGTGAAAAAAAGTGTTAAGGTGGCTAAAGTTGGCACGCTAACTGCTCGTAATAGCCTGCAAGGCCTCTGACCTGTGCCGGCCCTGTCTTGATTGATTTTGTTAACACACTGGAGACGTCCATGAAATCTCTGCAAAAAGGTTTTACCCTGATCGAACTGATGATCGTGGTGGCCATTATCGGCATCCTCGCCGCCATCGCCATCCCCCAGTTCACCGAATACCAGAAAAAAGGCCAGGACAAGGCTGCGCAGGCTGACGCCCGCAACTTCCTGACTGCCGTGTCTGCCAACAGCAACTGATAAGGGAGCCCTGACCATGAAAAAAATCGCTTTGTTTGCGCTGATGTCCGTTCTTTCCGGCGCTGCCGTCAGCGGCACGATCGCCCCTACGACCACAGGTGATGCGACGCCAATTGACAATGCCGCTTGCCCGATGGTGGCCACGTCGTTCACCTTCAACACCTCCGCCAACGTCGGCGCTTCCTATTTCTGCAGCACCACGGCAGGGGCCGTGCAGACCGGCAGCACCAAGGGCAAGTACGTCTACGGCGGCACCACCGAAGGCGGCGGCGTCCGCGCCTGCGGCACCACCGAAGTCAACACTTCGACCGGCTATGTCGACAACCTCAGCGACACCACTTCCGGTTGCCCGAGCGGTGGCGGTTCGACCTGATCGCACTGCGGCCTGACGCAGAACCCCTCCCTCGTGGAGGGGTTTTTTATGGGGAGAACTCGCTGGGTGTGAACGCATGGGCAGCTTGGGTATGGACCGCTTGAAGGCCGGGCAATGGCGCGGCCCGTTGCTGTTCGCCCTGTTCGTGCTGCTGTGGCTGCTGCATCATCCTTATGAAGGCATCCGCCACGATGCCGTGCTGTATGCGCTGCAGGCGCTGAAGCACCTCCATCCCGAGCATTTCGCGCGGGATGTCTATTTCCTGTTCGGCTCGCAGGACGACTACACGCTGTACAGTTTTTTCTACGCCGGCCTGGCACAAGGCACGGGACTCGGCCAGGCGGCCTTGCTGCTCACCTTGTCTGGCGCGCTGGCGTGGTGCTTCGCCGCGTGGCGGCTGTCCTCGATCTGGCAGGGCGGCGCGCGCTGGCTGTTCCTGTTCCTGCTCGCGGTCATGCCGATCAAATACGGCGGCAGCGAGATTTTCGAGGTCGCCGAGCCGTTCGCCGTGCCGCGGCTGTGGGCCAACGCGTTGACCCTGCTGGCCTGCGCGCTGTGGCTGCAACAGCGGCGCTGGCTGGCGCTGGCCTGCTGGCTCGCGGGCATGGCCATGCATCCGATCATGGCCCTCGCCGGTGCGATGCTCGTGTTCTTCTACGAACTGCGCTTCACCCGGCAGTGGGCCTGGGGCGTGCTTGCCGGCGCGCTGGCGGCCTGCGCGCTGGCGCTGTTCGAGGCGCCCATGTTCGGGCGGCTGTTGCAGGCCATGGATGCGCAGTGGTTCGACCTGCTGCACAAGCGCACCAGCTATTTCCTGTTTCCGTCAGAGTGGGTCGCGCGAAATTACAACACCCTCGGCTTCCATGCAGCCGCCCTGCTGTGGGCGGCCTGGCTGGCCGGCGAAACCTGGCAGCGGCGCCTGTTCCTGGCGGCCTGCGCGACCGGCCTTGCCGGCTGGCTGGTCGCGCTCGTCTTCGGCGACTGGCTGCACAGCGTGCTGGTGCTGCAGATGCAGACCTGGCGCACGCTCTGGCTGATGTACGTGTTCGGCTGGGCGGCGGTCGCCATCGTCTCGGTGCAGTTGTGGCGGCCCGCCCGCTTCGTCGTGCTCGGGCTGTGGGCGGCCTGGTTCCTGCGCGACTACAGCGGCAGCCTGATCCTGCTGCTGGTGGCCCTGTTGTACTGGCAGCGCGCGCATATGGGCCGCGTCGCCGAACGCGTGCTGGAAGCAGCGCTGGCCGCGGCGGTCGCCCTGGGGCTGGTCTGGGTGGCCGTGGGCGCGAGCACCGCCTATCTCGCCGTGCTGCCGGGCAGCGAACTCAATGCTGCGCGCACCGTATTCGTCTGGCGCGATGCGCTCAATGCCGGCGAGTCGGCCCTGACCCTGGCGATTGCCCTGCTGGCCTGGCTGGCGTGGCAGTGGAAACGGCCGGCCGCGCTCGGGCTCCTGCTGGCCGGCGTGCTGTTCCTCGGCTACGGCAGGAGCTGGGATGCGCGCAGCCCGCAGCTGAAGCTGCTCGAAGGCGGCAGCCTGTGGCAGCAGACGCCTTTCAACCGCCACATTCCCGTCGATGCCACGGTGTACTGGCTGGGCGGATGGGAGCAGACCTGGCTGCTGCTGGGCAGGTCGAGCTATTTTTCGCGCCAGCAATCGGCCGGGCTGATATTCTCGCGTCCGCTGGCGATGGAAATCTACCGGCGCTACCAGAACGTCTATCCCCTGGCCGGCTCGCTGGCGAGGATGAAGTTCCCGACGCGCGAAGAGATGCTGCGCCGGCAGACGGATGCGCTCTCGGACATCGTGCCGGGCACGCTGCCGGCCCTGCGGCGGGCCTGCGCCGATCCTGGGCTAGACTACGTGATTCTGGACAAGCGCCACGAACCCCATGCGCTGGCCGCGTGGCATGCGCCGTTTTTTTCCGGCGGCGTGTATCTTTACGCCTGTGAAACCTTGCGCAAGAACTGATTGAGCGGAACGAGACCATGTACCAGCATTTTCTGATCACCCTGCGGTCCGGCCTGCGCAGCCACGTCCTGCAAAGCCTGCTGGCCATCGGCGTGCTGATGATGGGCGCGGCCTACCTGGCCGGCACCTTCTCGCCGCGCCAGCCGGCGACGGTGACGCTCGACGTCGGCTTCTCCTTCGTGCGCGCCGTCGGCCTCATCCTGGTGCTGTTCTGGGCCTACGAATTCGTCGGCCGCGAGATCGAGCGGCGCACGATCTTCGTCAGCCTGACCTATCCGCTGCCGCGCAGCCATTTTCTGTTCGGCCGCTACCTGGGCCTGCTGGTGCTGACCGTGCTGGTCATCGCCCTGCTGGGCGCGCTGCTCGCGGCCACCACCCTGCTGTCGGGGCTCAACTACGACCAGGGCAATCCCGTCAGCCTGAAGGGCCCCTTCCTGCTGGCGCTGGCGGCGCTGGTGCTGGACCTGGCCGTGGTGGCCAGCTTCGGCATGTTGATCGCCGTGCTGTCGTCCACGCCCTTCCTGCCCCTGCTGGTGGGCCTGGCCTTCGCCGTCGCCGCGCGCAGCCTCGGTCCGGCCATGGAATATCTGACGCAAATGGGCGGCAAGGACGAAGCGCTCAAGAGTTCGCTCATGCCGGTGTTCGAGGTGCTGCGCTGGACGCTGCCCGACCTCTCGCGCCTCGATATCCGTTACTACCCGCTTTACGCGCACCAGCCGGACACGGGCTTCCTGGCGGGCGTATTCCTCATGGCGCTGGGCTACATCGGCCTGATGCTGGCGCTGTCCGTGTGGCTGTTCCGTCGGCGCCAGTTCAACTGATGGGCGTGCGCTTCGCTTCCTCCCTGCGCATCGTCCTGGCTGCCGGCGTGGCGCTGCTGGTGTATGCGGCCGGCATCGTCCAGGTCAACAAGACGCCGGTCGACCTGGGTCCCGAAACCCTGGAAGTCGCACTGCCGCCGGAACTGCAGGTGTTCCTGGCCATGGGCGACCGCTACCTGGCCGCCAACATCGAGACGTTCCGCGCCCTGGTGCTGACCATCAACGAACAGGACCAGACCACGCTGCGCGTATTGTCCGAAGTGCAGAAGAGCGCCTCCACGCTCAACCCGGCGCACGAGGACAACTACTACATCGCGCAGGCCGTGCTGCCCTGGAACGGGCTGGTCGAGCCGACCCAGTTCATCGAGTCGCGCGCCATGGATGCGCGCAGCTGGGATTTCCTGCCGGGGTTCTTCCATGCCTTCAACCGCTATTATTTCGAACGCGATGCAAACGGCGGCGCCGAAATCCTGCTGCGCGTCGCGGATCGCCTCGACCAGAAAGAGCAGGAAGGCGTGATCGGGATGGCCGCGCTCTGGCGCGAAAAGGGCGAAGACCCGCAACTGGCGATCAACCTGATCCGCGCCATGCAGCAGAACTCGCGCAGCCAGAAGCTGAAAGCCAGCCTGCAGGTGCGCATCGACCGGTTGCAGGGGCTGATCGACCTGCGCGAAGCGGCTGCGAAGTTCGCCGCACGCCACGGGCGGGCGCCGGCGAGCCTGGACGAACTGGTTGCGTCGGGCGAACTGCAGCACCTGCCGCAAGACCCGCTGGGCATCGGCTACGGCCTCGACGAAAAGGGCCAGCCCGTGCTGCTTAGACCGAAGAACAGGGTGATGCTGCCACGATGAGCACTGCAATCCACATAGAAAATCTGCACAAGCGCTATCGCGACAAGCGCTTTCGCACCGTCGAGGCGGTGCGCGGCGTGTCGCTGGCGGTGGCGGAGGGCGAAGCCTTCGGTTTCGTCGGGCCCAACGGCGCCGGCAAGACCAGCACCATCAAGATCATGATGGGCCTGAGCCTGGCCGACGCGGGACGCATCGAAATATTCGGCAAGGGCGTGGCGGACCATGCTTCGCGCAAGGGCGTCGGCTACGTGCCGGAAAACCTCTACCTCTACGATTACCTCACGCCACTGGAATTCCTCAGGGCCGGCGCGCGCATGCACGGCGTGCCGGTCGACGGGCTGGACGGCCACTGCATGCGCTGGCTCGAGCGCTTCGACATCGCCCATGTGGCGAAGAAGCGCATCCGCACCTTCTCCAAGGGTATGACCCAGCGCACCGCGCTCGCCCACGCGCTGGCCTGCAGGCCGCGGCTGCTGGTGCTGGACGAGCCGCTGTCGGGCCTGGACCCGGTGGGCCGCCGCCTGGTCGGCGAGGTGCTCGGCGAGTACAAGGCGCAGGGCGGCACGGTCTTCTTCTGCTCGCACATCCTGCACGACGTCGAGCGCCTGGCCGACCGCTTCGGCATCATCCACCAGGGCCAGTTGCGCACCATCAGCTCGCCCGACGAACTGCTCGGCGACGTCGGCCGCAGGATGCTGGTGCGGACCCGGGGCGCGGCCGCCGTTTCCGGTTTCGCCGCCGACGGCGAGGGCAGATGGTCGCAGCTGGTCGGGCATGAAAACCTGTGGGCGGTGCTGGATGCCGCCAGGCAGGCCGGACACGAGGTTCTTGAAGTGCAGCCGCAGGGCGCATCGCTGGAAGAGGCATTCATGTCCTACATCGCCAGGCTGCGGGCAGAGCGGTAGCAGGCAATGCAGGCGCGCGCCCCGAATATCGTGAGCATGTCCGGCCGGGAATTGCGGGTTTCCGCCGTCATGCCCTGCCTCAACGAGGAAAAGACCCTCGGCCTGTGCATCGAAAAGATCCAGCGCGCCTTCGCCGAGCTGGGCGTTGCCGGCGAAGTGGTGGTGGCGGACAACGGCTCCACCGACCGCTCGGTCGAGATTGCCGAATCGCTCGGCGCGCGCGTCGTGCACGAGCCGCGCAAGGGCTACGGCGCGGCGCTGCTGGCGGGCATCACGTCGGCGCGCGGGCGCATCGTCATCATGGCCGACGCCGACGACTCCTACGACTGGGCCGCGCTCGGCGATTTCGTGCGCAAGATCGAGGAAGGCTACGACCTCGTCATGGGCAACCGCTTCAAGGGCGGCATCGAGCCGGGCGCCATGCCGCCGCTGCACCGCTACCTCGGCAACCCCGTGCTGTCCACGCTGGCGCGCGTGATGTACCGGATTCCGATCAACGACTTCCACTGCGGCATGCGCGCCTTCACCCGCGACGCCTTCGAGCGCATGAACGTGCGCACGGCGGGCATGGAGTTCGCCACCGAGATGGTGGTGAGCGCGGCGCACGCCGGCCTGCGCATCACCGAGATTCCGACCCGGCTCTATCCCGACAAGCGCGACCGTCCGCCGCACCTGCGCTCCTTCCGCGACGGCTGGCGCCACCTGCGCTTCATCCTCACCTACGCGCCGGACTGGCTCTATCTCATCCCCGGCGGCCTGCTGTTTCTTTTCGGTATGGCCGGCATGGCGGCGCTGGCATCCGGCCCCGCGCAGATCGGCGGCTTCAGCTTCGGCATCCATTTCCTGGCGCTGGCCAGCCTGTTCACGCTGCTGGGCGCGAACATCATCGGCTTCGCCCTGCTGGCGCGGCTCATCAACGCCGGACGCAAGCCGATCAGGCAACGCTCCGCGTTCGGGCGCATGCTGGACTGGTTCACCCTGGAGCGCGGATTGATCATCGGCGGCCTGTTCGCCGCTGCCGGGCTGGCCGCCGACGCCTGGCTACTGGCCGAATGGCTGGCCAGCGGCTTCGGCGACATGGAAAACACCGTGCATCTCGCCTTCGTCGCCACCACCATCATGCTGCTGGGCGTGAATGCGATATTCGCCTCGTTCCTGTTCAACATGCTGCGCGAGGAGCACCTCGAGTGACGGAAGCATCCCCGCGAATTTCCGTCATCACCGCCACCTTCAATGCAGCGGCGCAACTGCCGCACACCATCCGCTCGCTGCGCGAACAGACGAGCCGCGATTTCGAATGGATCGTGGTGGACGGCAATTCGGACAACGGCACCCAGGACCTGCTGCGCGACAGCGGCGATGTGATTGCCCGCTGGATCAGCGAGCCGGACCGCGGCATCTACGACGCCTTCAACAAGGGAGCGAAGCTGGCACGGGGCGAGTGGCTCATCTTTCTTGGCGCGGGGGATGAGCTGGCATCGCCGAATGTCATCGCCGAGTGCGTCGGACAGCTTGCAGCACTCGGCTCCGCTGTCAGCATTGTTTATGGCCGCCAGATACTGCTGAGCCCCGCCGGGCGCACGCCGATCGAAACCATCGGCCTGCCATGGCCGCAGATGCAGGGGAAATGGGACATCGGTCGGCCGGCCCTGCCGCCGCACGGCGCAACCTTCCAGCACAGGCGCCTCTTCGACGGCACGCAGCCGTTCGACCTGCGCTTTCCCATCGCATCGGATTCGCACTTCCTGCTGCGGGCCATCAGGGAACAGGCACCCGTATTCATTCCCGTCGACGTGACCCGTGCCCCCATGGGTGGCATTTCGTTCCGGCTCGACACCGCCCGCCGGGTCAGCCGGGAAATCGCCGCCATCGATCGCGATCTCGGCATCGTGCCGCCGATGTCGGTCAGGCTGCACGAAATGCTCAGGATTGCAGTCATCTCCGTGCTGAACCTGTTTCCGCAGAAAATCGCACATCGCCTGGCGGACCTCATCCGGCAGCTTTCCGGGAAAAACGCACGATGGTCTTTCGACTAGGGGGCCTCGCGTCATCGTGAATCCTTCCTGGCTTAAATTCATCCCTGCCGGTCTTCGGGCTCGAATCGAACACCGCCCGCACCTGCTGAAAGCGATGTCCAACACTGGCTGGCTGCTTGGCGGAAACGTTGTCCGCATGGCTGTTGGGCTGTTGGTCAGTGTGTGGTTGGCGCGCTATTTAGGCCCTGAGGAGTTCGGGCTGCTTAATTACGCAATCGCTTTTGCTGCGCTCTTTACTGCGGTAGCCAGTTTTGGCCTGAACAATGTTGTTGTCCGGGATCTGGTCAATTCGCCCAAAGATGCCAGCACGATACTTGGCACCACTTTCGTGCTGCAATTCGCCGGTGGTTTGATGGCCTTTGGATTGGCGGCGACATCCATCTTTTTCATCAGGCCTAATGATGACCTAGCCAAGCTGATGGTTTCAATCCTAGCGTTTGCCATGGTTTTCAAATCTGCCGATGTGGTCAAGTATTGGTTTGAGTCCCAAGTGCAGTCTAAATATTCTGTGTGGGTGGAACACGGCACCTATTTGGCATTTGCTGGCGTGAAAGTCATGCTTATCCTTCAGCAGGCATCTCTCATGATGTTCGTGTGGGTTATCTTCGCAGAGACTGTTGTTGTGGCATTTGCCCTCTTGGCGGTGTACGCATGGCGCGGCGGTAGTATAAAGTTTTGGCGCGTGCGCTGTGCGCGTGCAAGAACTTTGCTCGAGGATAGCTGGCCGCTGATTTTGTCTGGGTTGGCGGTCATGATTTATATGCGGATCGACCAGATCATGCTGGGGCAGATGCTGGGGGATGAAGCGGTTGGTCTATATAGCGCAGCGGTTGGGATCAGCGAAGTCTGGTATTTCATTCCGGTGGCCGTTGCTGCTTCGGTTTTTCCGGCGATTGTCGAAGCAAAGAAGCAAAGCGAGGCACTCTACTATCAAAGGCTGCAGAAACTCTATGACTGGATGACTTTGCTCGCTATCGCAGTGGCAATATTGATGACCTTGCTGGCTGATTGGCTCATGGCTTGGCTCTATGGGGAAAGCTATCGTGGTGCAGGGTCTGTGTTGGCGTTGCATGTCTGGACCGGGTTATTTGCCTCCATGGGGGTAGTTAGTGGCCGATGGTATTTGGTTGAGGGACTGCAAAAACTGCTTTTCGCCAGAACATTGGCTGGCGCGTTTATAAATATCCTGGCCAATCTTCTATTCATTCCCGAATGGGGTGTGCAAGGAGCAGCAATCGGAACGCTTTTGTCGCAGATCGCGGCGGCCTATGTTTTCGATTTTTTCAATCTCAGAACACGTCCTGTGTTCTGGATGAAGAGCAAATCCTTGCTGCCGCTATCATTATGGCGATTCAAGCTTTGAGGGCTCCATCTTGGATATGATCTTGAGGGCATACAGGGCACTGTTTGCCAAGCGGGTCTTTTTCAGACTAAACAAATTGCTCTACAGGCTTGGTCTGTGTGGCATGGGGGTCCTGAATTATGAAAGCCACAGGGCGAGCGGCGAGGAACGTTTTCTTCAGAAATATCTCGGCAGAAAACCAGGTGGTGTTGTGTTTGATGTGGGTGCAAACGTGGGTGACTATTCGCGCAAGGTTTTGCGGGTTTGCCCACAGGCCACTGTATATGCCTTTGAACCGCATCCCAAAACCTACAAGACTCTAGAAAAGGCTATCGACCACCCTGGATTCTTTCCGATCAATGCGGCAGTTGGGGAAGCAGAGGGTGAAATCTCATTGTTCGACTATATGGAACAGGATGGCTCGTCCCATGCATCCATTTATCGAGGCGTGATCGAAAACATTCACAAAGCCGCCTCCATTGAACACAGAGTGAAAATCATAGATTTGCTTGGTTTTGCTAGAAGCAAGAATTTGGAAAAGATTGATCTACTTAAAGTCGATACTGAAGGAAATGAGTTTGGCGTATTAAAAGGCATATATGACTACATAAAGGACGGAAAAGTGGAGGCAATTCATTTTGAGTTTAACGAAATGAATGTGTCGAGCAGAACCTATTTCAAAGACTTCTGGGATTTGCTTTCAAACTATGATCTTTACAGGCTATTGCCTGATGGGATGATTCAAATCGACACTTATAACCCTGTGTTTTGCGAAATATTCGCTTATCAAAATGTCGTCGCAATTCTAAAAGGAAGCCGGGCTGATGTTTGAGGCGGGGAAGACGCTGGCTCCTGTCGTTCTGTTTGCCTATGCTCGTCCTGAGCACACGAGACTGACGCTCGATGCCTTGGCCGCAAACAAGCTTGCCAGTCACAGCGACTTGGTCATATATGCAGATGCAGCATGCAGGGAGAGTGATGAAGATAAAGTCCGCGAGGTGCGTGAAATCATACATGCGGCTTCTGGGTTTCGCAGTATCAAGATCGTCGAACGAGAGACCAATT
The DNA here is from genome assembly GCA_008923285.1 of Betaproteobacteria bacterium SCN2. GTDB lineage: Bacteria > Pseudomonadota > Gammaproteobacteria > Burkholderiales > Thiobacillaceae > UBA6918. The sequence goes on along the minus strand of WBSG01000027.1, from coordinate 341,424 downwards.
TCGGGCTGGCGAAGAACATTGTCGATGGGGTGAGTGAGGTCTGCGATAAAAATGGCCGTGTAATTGTTCTTGAAGACGATATCGTGACTGCGCCAAACTTCCTGTCCTTCATGAATGCAGCATTGGAACGATATGAAAATGAACCTCGCGTGTGGCATATCAGCGGGTGGAATTACCCAATCGACCCGGAAGGGCTTGGCGAAGCTTTCCTCTGGAGGGTGATGAACTGCTGGGGGTGGGCTACATGGTCAAATCGGTGGCGGCATTTCAGTAAAGATCCTGCACGTTTGATCGATACGTGGAGAAGCGAGGAAATAGCCAGGTTCAATTTGGATGGCGCACATGATTTTTTGGCGCAGGTAATGGCAAACAGAAATGGCGCGCTGAATACTTGGGCAATTTTCTGGTATGCCAGTATCTTTGAGAATCACGGGCTATGCTTGAACCCGGCTCGTTCCTTCGTATGCAACATCGGCAATGATGGCTCGGGCGTGAATTGCGGGCTTACGGAGGATTTCTCAACTAAACAACTAGGGGCTTGTGTTGAAAATTTCCCTGAGGTCATTGAAGAGTCTGCCCTTGCCGTGCAAAGGGTGAAGATTTTTTATGGTGGCATGCGAAGGACGTTTATGCAAAGGCTTGCCAGGTATGTCAAAAGCCTGGCGCCAGTCATGGCTGGACATCGATGATGCCGGCAATGATGGTCTGGGGCTACGAAATGCCGCTTGTTTGGCTCTCACAAAAAGAGATTGATTATCTGGCTGCCTTGCCGGGAGATTTGCCTTCGGTTGAATGGGTCTGGGATGAGATGGATCGGGTGTGGCAAAGCTATGGCCTGGATAACAGTCTGCCATTGACAGGGCAACCTGTCAGGGAGTTTTACACGCATCCGATATGGCTGATGAACGGAATATTCACTCAGGTCGATCCTGTTTCGGCCGGGCACCGCTTGGCGATCGCAAAATACCTGGCTCGGACCGGCGTGCATAAAATTGCGGATTTTGGCGGCGGCTTTGGCAGCCTGGCGTTGACGATAGCACATGCCATTCCGGATACGCGCATCGCGATCATCGAGCCATATCCAACTGGTGTTGCCAGGGAGCGCATCAAATCGGAGCCTCATGTGGAATTCACCCCCGATATTGGAGATGGTTACGATGCAATCATCGCCCAGGACGTTCTGGAGCATGTGGAAGACCCGGTGGGCCTTGCCGCACAGTTGTCAGGTGCGGTACGTGAAGGCGGAATTGCCATTTTTGCCAACTGCTTTCATCCGTTCATACACTGTCACCTGCCGTCTACTTTCCATTTGAGGCATACGTTCCCTCGGGTCATGGGGGCCCTCGGCTTGCGTTATCTGGGTGTCGTGGAAGGGGCCAGGCATGCCCAAGTATTCGAACGTGTCGGCGCGCTCTCCCTTGCGCGCGCACGTTCGGCAGAGAGTTTGTCCAGGCTGTTCGGTCCGACGCTCAATTTTGCAGGGGCTGCCGCATCGTTCATTAGGCGCAGAGCCTGACGATGGCATCGGTGCTGCACGTTTCATATTCGGACATCGGGGGTGGGGCTGCCCGTGCGGCCTATCGGCTGCATCAATCCTTGCTTAACCAGGATATCGACTCAGGCATGAAGGTGCGCCTGAAGAAGTCCGATAACTGGACGGTTCGCGGGCCTTGCGGCGGTTTTGCAAGAGCAAGTGCGATGTTGCGCCCGGCCTTGGGGGGGCTTGTCTGCCGCATGCAGAAGAACGATAACGTGAATCTGCATTCTGGCAACTGGCTGCCCTCGCGCTGGGCAAGGGAGATCAATGCCTCGGGTGCCGACGTGGTGAATTTACACTGGGTGGGGATGGAGGCGCTCTCAATCGAGGATATCGGCAGGATTCGCAAGCCGATGGTGTGGACTCTGCATGACATGTGGCCTTTTTGCGGCATGGAGCATTACACCATCGATAGCCCGGATGCGCGCTGGCGCTCTGGCTATGGAAAGTCGAACCGCTCTGTCTTGTCACGCGGCCCCGATCTTGACCGGCTAAGCTGGCTCCGCAAGGTGAAATCGTGGAAGAAGCCGATGCATATCGTCGCGCCCAGCAGGTGGCTGGCTGATTGTGCCCGTGACAGCGCAATTTTCAGGCACTGGTTCATATCGGTGATTCCCAACGCACTGGATACCGAAACCTACCGGCCGCTTGATCGTGCCTTGTGCCGCAGCGCGCTTGGCTTGCCGCCAGACCGCAAGATTATCCTGTTTGGCGCGATGGGCGGCGGCAGGGACCCGCGCAAGGGCTATGATCTCCTGACCGACGCTCTTGGCACACTTGCCGGCTCGATGAACGCATCTGACATGATGTGCGTCGTGTTTGGCCAGGGCGAGCCGAAAAGCCCGCCTCAACTCCCATTTCCGATCCGCTGGATGGGCCATGTGCATGACGATGCCACGCTTGCCTTGCTTTACAACTCAGCCGATGTGGCTGTGGTGCCGTCGCGTCAAGAAAATCTCCCACAGACAGCCACGGAGGCCCAAGCCTGCGGTTGTCCGGTGGTGGCTTTTAATTGTACGGGTTTGTCTGATGCGGTAGTGCATCTGGAAACAGGCTATTTGGCAAAGGCCTTTGATGTGTCTGACATGGCACAAGGCCTGGAATGGATTTTGATCGATGCCGCTCGCCAGGCTGAACTTGGGCGTGCCGCAAGGGAACGGGCTTTGCGCTTATGGGCGCCTGAAGTGGTGGTGCCACAATATCTATCGGTTTATCGGTCAGCAATCTGGCAGTAATGATTGGATATATGTCCAAGCCAAGCGTCAGCGTAGTCATCCCGATCTGCGATCGGCGCGAGCAATTGGCACAGGCGTTGGCTTCCGTGCTGCAGCAGACACGTCCGGTTGACGAGATCGTCGTGGTCGACGACGGCTCGACGGATGATACGCGTGAAATGTTGGTTGATTTAGTAGGTACTTGCTCCAAGATGCCATCGACTATGAAAGATGTAGGGGTTTTTCTGCCATGACTCGCCATCTTGTCTTGGTGACTCATTATTACCCTGGACATTTGGGTGGCATCGAGAAGGTTGCTGCTGAGTTGTCACGGCGGTTGGCAAACAGCCATGGCTGGACAATCAAATGGGCCGCCACCAGAAATGGGGCATTGCCTGACGGCTTTCCAGACACTGTGCAGTTCATCCCTGCGGCTGCATGGAACGGTATGGACAAATACTTTGGCGTGCCATGGCCAATATGGTCCCCGACTTCGCTTGTCGTGCTTTGGCGTGAAATCGGTAAGGCGGATTTAGTCCATTTGCATGACGTGCTCTACTTTGGCAATGCGTTCGCATGGTTGTTTGCAAGCTTGCGTGGGATTCCTGTGGTTGTTACCCAGCATGTCGGAAGTGTGCCTTATCACTCGGCCTTCATCAGAAAACTTCATGTGCTGGCCAACCGGACGTTGGGCAGGTTTGTGTTATCAACGGCACAGCAGGTGGTGTTTATCAGTCCTGCCGTCATGGACGAATTCGGCCGTTTCTGTCGCTTCAAGTCCCCAGCCGTTTATTGGCCAAACGGTGTTGATACGGAAATTTTCAATCCTGGAGGCGAATTTGCGAGTGAGCCTGTAATTGCGGCAAGGCGCGAAGCAGGGAAACATGTTTTTTTGTTTGCAGGCCGTTTCGTAGAGAAGAAGGGCCTGAATATCCTGCATGAACTGGCTCAGGCTTTTCCGGAGGATCTTTGGGTGTTTGCAGGGCATGGCCCGATTGACCCAAGTCATTGGGGATTGCCAAATGTAATCGTGGTGCGTGGTGTGTCCGGGCCGGAACTGGCGAGATATTACCGCGCCGCTGATTTGCTTGTGTTGCCCAGCGTGGGCGAAGGTTTTCCGCTGGTCGTACAGGAGGCCATGGCTTGCGGAACGCCTGCCATGGTGGGGGAGGAGACGTCAGAAGGCTGCCCTGATGCGCGTGCATTCCTGTTTGTGGAAAAAGTTGGTTCGGACGATACGGTGAGATTGTGGACGCGACGGCTTGCAGAAATCGTTGCTGATCCAAATCAATTGCAGTCAATGGGCCTTTCTGCTTCCGCATATGCGCAAGCGAACTGGTCTTGGGAGAAGGTCGCAGAACGCTATGCAGGATTGCTTGAGTCCGTCGTAATGAGCCGTAAGTCTAGTTCGCCGGTAAAGGGCCGGAAATGAGCTGGCTCTCTTCTGTTGTGCGTGGCGTGAGGACAGCTCCCCCTCTGCTGATTATTGCGCTGCTTTTCACGCTGGTGGTTCACAACCTCATTCCGATCCTTTATCGGGACGGCTGGCAGTTTTCGATGTTCTTGAATGGACACGACAAGCCCGTTGCGCTGCTGACTGCCTCGATTCTGGCATTGGTTTTTTATCCATTCAGACACTATGCGTGGATTGAAAGCCTGCTGCGCTGGCTTGCCGCGCACCCTGTGCGCGTTGCCGTTTTTCTGGGGCTGTCGCTGGCTTTCGCCAGTTACTTCATTTATCAGAAATGGCCGGTCACCATGGATGAGTACTCACCCTGGTTTCAGGCACACGTGTTTGCTGGCGGTTCATTGGTTGGGCAGTACCCCCTCGATACCCTCAATTACCTGTTCGAAAAATCGTATCACTCAAATTTTTTCGTAATCAATTGGGAAACGGGGAAGGTGGCTTCGGTTTACTGGCCAGGCTTTGCCTTGCTGCTGACGCCGTTTGCTTTCGCGGATGTTGCCTGGCTTTGCAATCCGGTCTTGGTGGCGCTCTCGGTAATTACCTTGCATCGGCTGGCAATTCGCCTCGGGTTCTCGCCGGATCAGCAGGGATGGATCATTCTGCTTGCCGTTGCATCCCCGGCATTCACCCTGAACGGGATGAGCTTCTATTCCATGCCGGCGCATTTGCTGCTGAACAGCATGTTCGCGCTATGCCTGGTCAAGCCTACTTCGCGCCGTTTTTTCGTGGCGGGTCTCATCGGGGGCTTTGCCTTGTGCCTGCATAATCCGTTGCCCCATTTGGCATTCGCGCTTCCCTGGCTGCTTTGGTATGCGTTTTATGGGGAGGAAAGGCTGAAACGCATCGCGTTGTTGCTGGCCGGTTACTTGCCTTTCTCATTGCTGCTGGGGCTTGGTTGGATACTTTTGACGCGTGATGTCAAATCCGTTTCCCACATGCAGCCGCTACTGGATGCGGCACCTGTGGCGGCAGCTCAGACCAAGCCTTTTCTTGCCAGCCTGGCCGGCTATTTTCAGTTTTTTACACTCCCCGATGCCCGAATTCTGAACATGCGGATCGGCGGCTTCTTCAAGCTGTGGCTATGGGCTGTTCCATTGCTGGTGATTCTGGCAATTGTCGCCATCAGGCGGACAGAGACAATTTATTTGCGCCTGCTTGCCGCCTCGGCAGTATCCGTCTTCCTTGCATATTTTTTTATCCCCTTCAGCCAGGGACACGGCTGGGGGTACCGCTATTTTCACCCCGCATGGTTCACACTGCCTTTTCTCGCCGTCGTTGCTTTGCGTGACCGGGAACTGGGCGAGGCATTTTCTGCACGGCTTGCCGTGTGTGCGTTGGCGAGCTTGCTATTGATAACGCCTGTGCGTGCGTGGCAGATGGGAACGTTTGTTTCTGGGCATGTCGCTCAATTTCCTCTAGCGAAAGAGCACCGGACAAATGCCGAATGCGAGCTTGTGTTCCATAATCTCGGCGGTTTTTATGGTATCGACATGGTTGAAAACAAGCCCGCCTTGAAGGCTTGCCAACTGATTTTCATCAGCCGTGGATATGAGCGGGACATGGAGTTTGCCGAGCGCCTGGCGCCTGGTGGCCATACGGTGGCAAGGGATGCCTACGGCTGGATTTATCGTTACCCTGCTGCAAACAAGCCTGAATAGCGCTGTTTGACGTGCACGGTTTCAACCATCGCTTTGGGTCGCTTTTAATGCCAGCCGGATCGTTTCCATCGAAAACCCCCGCCCCTGCAGGAACCGCATCTGCTTCGCCTTCTCCTGCGCGCTGGCAGCGGGGGTGCCGAATTTCTTGCGCCAGACTTCGCGTGCGCGCTCCAGTTCGCTGTCGCGGGTTTGCGCCAGCACTTCTTCGATGAGGCTGTCGGCCACGCCACGCTGGCGAAGTTCGAAGGCGAGCTTGAGCGGACCGCTCCTGGCGCGGTGGTCGGCGACGTAGCTTTCGGCGAAGCGGCGGTCGGAGAGCCAGTTCCTGGCCTCGAAGTCGTCGAGCAGGGCGGCGATGTCTTCTTCGACGTGGCCGGACTGCGCGAGCTTGCGTGCGAGTTCGGTGCGGCTGTGCTCGCGCCGGGCCAGGCAGGCGAGCGCCTGCTCGCGCAGCACGGGCGGTTTCTTTTCTTTGGGCATGCTGCGGCTTAACCTTTCATGTTGCCTTGCCACGCGCTGCTCCGGGGGAGCAGGAGTGCTTCTGTGGGAGCCGGATGGCAAGGGGGCCTTGCTCAGGCGGCCAGCGCCCGCATGACGGCCTTGGGTTCGCGATCGATCAGGTTCAGGAGCACCAGCGATGCGCCTTGCGGCTTTCTGTCGCCGCGTTCCCAGTGGCGCAGGGTGGCGACAGAAAATCCGAAACAGGCGGCGAATTGCTGCTGGGTCAGTCCCAGCCGCTTCCGCAGTTCGGCCACGTTGACCTCATAGGGTTGATATTCCCTGATGCCCGCCTGCTTGCCTTTTGCGTGCCCGACTGCCTCGATCAAGCCCTGCTTGATGCTTTGGAATGCGCTCATTCGATTCACCTGTCCAGCCATGCCGCAACCAGCATATCTACCAGCCCGGCCAGTTCATTGCGTTCCGCCCTGCTGAGGTTGGCGCGCTCGTTCTTGGCAAACATTGTCAGCAGGTACAGTGGCATCAGATCGGAATGAAAATAGTAGATGATCCTGACGCCCCCGCTTTTGCCCCGGCTTTGCCGGCCCCAGCGAAGTTTTCTTACACCGCCCGTGCCTTCCATGATGTCGCCCGCCTTGGGATTGGCGGCCAGATAGTCCAGAATTTCGCGGCGTTCCGCCTCGGTCAGAAGCTTTTCGGCGCGCCGGATGTATTCGGGGACCTCGGCGATGGTCAGCACGGCTTTATTCTAATCCAATGGATTATATTTTCAAGGTGTGAAGGGTACGCTCCTGGTGTGCGTGGGCCTCAGCGCCTTCCCGCTCCCGTCAAGGGAGGGGGAGGGTCAGGCATTCAGGCGACGGCTTCTTCCGCGTCCGCGTCAGCGCTGGCCGGCGCGGGGTTGTGGATGCCGACCGCGGCGCGCACCTTGGCCTCGATTTCCTGGGCGATGGCAGGATTCTCCTTGAGGAATTCGCGCGCGTTGTCCTTGCCTTGGCCGATCTTCTCGCCGCCGTAGGCGTACCAGGCGCCGGACTTGTCGACGATCTTGTTGATCACGCCCAGTTCGATGATCTCGCCCTCGCGCGAGATGCCCTCGCCGTAGAGGATGTCGAAGAAGGCTTCCTTGAAGGGGGGCGAGACCTTGTTCTTCACCACCTTGACCTTGGTTTCGTTGCCGATGATCTCGTCGCCCTTCTTGATGCCGCCCACGCGGCGGATGTCGAGGCGCACCGAGGCGTAGAACTTGAGCGCGTTGCCGCCGGTGGTGGTTTCCGGGTTGCCGAACATGACGCCGATCTTCATGCGGATCTGGTTGATGAAGATGACCAGGGTGTTGGTGCGCTTGATGTTGGCGGTGAGCTTGCGCAGGGCTTGGCTCATCAGGCGCGCTTGCAGGCCCATGTGCGAATCGCCCATCTCGCCCTCGATCTCGGCCTTGGGGGTGAGGGCGGCGACCGAGTCGACCACCACCACGTCGACCGAGCCGGAACGCACCAGCATGTCGGCGATTTCCAGCGCCTGTTCGCCGGTGTCGGGCTGGGAAATCAGCAGGTTGTCGATGTCGACGCCCAGTTTCTTGGCGTAGACCGGGTCGAGCGCGTGCTCGGCGTCGATGAAGGCGGCGGTGCCGCCCAGCTTCTGCATTTCGGCTATGACCTGCAGGGTGAGCGTGGTCTTGCCGGAGGATTCCGGGCCGTAGATCTCGACCACGCGGCCGCGTGGCAGGCCGCCTACGCCCAGGGCGATGTCGAGGCCGAGGCTGCCGGTGGAGACGACTTGCAGGTCCTGGTTCTCGGCGTGGTCGCCAAGGCGCATGACCGAACCCTTGCCGAACTGCTTCTCGATCTGGCCGAGCGCGGCGCTGAGCGCCTTCATCTTGTCTTCCTGGGATGTTGCCATGTCTGTCTCCTGATTGCGGTTGGGTTGTCGGGCGGGCTGTTGTTGCAGTCCATGTCGACAATTTAGGCGATACTTTTATACATGTCAATAAAAAATATCACGTAACTAAAAAATACCATGTGATAATTTGTATCATGTTTGCGACAAGGACTACTATAATCGTCAAATCAATGACTTAAAGAGTCCGAGGGATGGCTTCCAGAGAAAAGATGCGCCTGGACGTGAAGTGGGCGACCCGCCAGCGCCTGCAATACATTGAAGTCATGGCCTATTACACCGGGGTGGTGTCGCGCAGCGACGTGGCGCGAGCCTTCGGCATTTCCGACCCCGCGGCGACCAAGGACCTCAAGCTCTATTCCGATCTCGTCCCCGGCAACCTGGTCTACACCCAGAGCGTGTTCGGCTTCGTGCCCGCGGCGGACTTCAGCCCGGCCTTCGCCGATCTGAATCCCGCCGCCGTGCTGCCGATGATCGCCGCCAACCTCGCCGTGGCCGGCGGGCCCTACGGTGCGGCATCGATCTACGGCCTGTCCACGGCTGCGTTGCCGCTGCCGGCGCGACTGCCGACTGCGCCGGTGCTGGCGCAGATCACGCGCGCCATCCACGGCGCCAGCAGGCTGAAAGTGCGCTACCGCTCGCTGTCCGATCGCGACAGTCCCGACAGTCGCATCATCGAGCCGCATGCGCTGGTCGATACCGGCCTGCGCTGGCACGTGCGCGCCTACAGCACGGACACCTACGATTTCCGCGATTTCGTGCTGTCGCGCTTCCTCGATGCGGAGTGCCTCGATGCGCCGGCGGAGTCGAGCGCCGAGTACGACGAGGACTGGGTGGAAACGGTGACGCTGAAGCTCGCGCCGCATGCCGGGCTGGACGCGCAGAAGCGGGCGAGCCTGCTGCTGGATTACGGTGCGGCCGGCGATGCGGTCGAAGTGGAAGTGCGCCGCGCGCTGATCGGCTACGTGCTGCAGCGCCTGGGCGTGGACACCACGCAGGGGCATGTCCTGAGTCCGCAGGCCTACCAGTTGATGCTGCTGAATCGCGACGAGATCGAGCCGTTCGCGGGCTGGGCGTTCCGCTAGGCGGATTCAGGCGACAAAACGAATGCAGAGACGCAGAAAAGCTTTGAACAAAGAGGACAAGAGGACAGGGGTAAGACGAGGGTAAACGGATACTCGCAGGATTCGAATTTCCTCTTGTCCTCATGTCCTCCTTGTGAGGAAGAATTTGCTTCTCGGGATTGCTTGCGTCGCTTGGTTCCGAATTGCTAATCGATCAGTTCGATCAATCCGCGCAATGCGGCGGCCACGGCGCGCGAGCGGATTTCCTCGCGGTCGCCGGAGAGGCGGCAGGTGGTCGACAGCGGCTCGCCTTCCAGCGTGGCCCAGCCGATGCACACGGTGCCGACGGGTTTCTTCGGCGTGCCGCCGCCGGGGCCGGCGACGCCGGACAGCGCCACGCTGATGTGCGCCTGGCTACGGGTGAGGGCGCCGCCGGCCATTTCCTTCACGGTTTCTTCCGACACCGCGCCGTGCGCTTCCAGGGTGGCGGGGTTCACGCCCAGCATGTCCTCTTTGGCGCGGTTGGAATAGGTGACGAAGCCGCGGTCGAACCAGGTCGACGAGCCGGGGATGGCGGTGACGATCTGCGCCACCCAGCCGCCGGTGCAGGACTCGGCGCTCGCCAGCATCCAGCCCTTGGCGTGAAGTTTCTGCCCGAGGATGTGGGCCAGTTGCAGGAGTTCTTCGTCGCTCACGCGAGCCATTGCCAGCCTTTGATCAAGAGCAGCGCGTAGAGCGCCGCGAGCAGGTCATCGAACATGACGCCGAAGCCGCTTTTCAGACGCGTGTCGAAAAAGCGGATGGGCCAGGGTTTCAGGATATCGAAAAAGCGGAACAAGCCAAAGGCGGCCAGCCACCAAAGCCAACCGGCCGGCGTGAAGGACAGCACCAGCCACATGGCGATGATCTCGTCCCAGACGATGCCGCCGTGGTCGCTGACGCCGAGGTTGCTACCGGTGACCGCGCAGGCCCAGATGCCCAGGACGAAGCCGGCGGCGATGACGGCGAGCAGCGCAGGCAGTCCAAGGCCGGCTTGCAGCAGCAGCCAGTAAAGCGGCAGCGCGGCCAGCGTGCCGAAGGTGCCCGGCGCCTTCGGCGCGAGCCCGGAACCGAAGCCCAGCGCGATGAAGTGCGCGGGATGGGCGACGAGGAAATTGAGTGTGGGCTGAGTCATGCAGGCAAGGCGGTGATGCGCACGACTGGGTTGCCGCGTCGTTGCTGCGCCGCCCTCGCAATGACGTCATCGCCAAGCCCGCAGGGCCGTGGCGATCCAGAGGGTGCCAGCTTGACTGGCTGCCTGCTGCGGGTCATGTCTGAAAGTGGTCGAAGCCCGCGCGCGCGAGCGGCATTGGTTCACCGTGATTGAACAGGCGCAGGCCTGGCTGCGGCTGTATCTGGCCGACGCGGGTCAGGCGCAGGTCGAGCTTGTCGGCGAGGCCGGCGATGTCCTCGCGCTTTTCGGCCGGCGCGGTGAACACCAGTTCGTAGTCGTCGCCGCCGGCGAGGATGCAGTCCTGCGCGGCCGCATCACTGGCCAGCGGCGCGAGCGCCTCCGACAGCGGCAGCTGGTCGAACCAGACTTCCGCGCCGAGTTCGGCATCAACCTGGCTGGAGCGTTCAAGGATATGGCCGAGATCGGCGGCGAAGCCGTCGGAGACGTCGATGGCGGCATGCGCCAGCCCGCGCAGGGCGAGGCCGAGTTCGATGCGCGGCGCGGGCACGAACAGGCGCGGAAAGCATTGCACCGCCTGCGCGGTTTCCAGGCGCAGCCTGCCCTGGTGGTGGGCGAGCGCGGCCGCGGCGTCGCCCAGCGTGCCGGACACCCAGATGTCGTCGCCGGACTTGGCGGCATCGCGGCGCAGCGCCGACTCCGGCGGCACTTCGCCGATGACCGTGACATTGAGCGTGAGCAGGCCGCTGCGCGTGGTGTCGCCGCCGATCACGCTGACGCCGTATTTTTGCGCGAGGCCGAAGAAGCCGCCGGCAAAACCCTTGAGAAATTTCTCGTCGGCCTCGGGCAGGGCGATGGACAAGAGCGCGAAGCGCGGCGCAGCACCCATGGCGGCAAGGTCGGAGAGGTTGACCGCCATCGCCTTGTGGCCGATGGTGCCGGGGCCGTCGGAAGGGCTGAAGTGGCGCCCCGCGATCAGCATGTCGGTGGAAATGGCCAGCTGCATGCCTGGCGTCGGCGCGATCAGCGCGCAGTCATCGCCCACCCCCAGCACCGCGTCGGGCGTGGGGCGGGTGAAGTACTTCGCGATGAGGTCGAATTCGCCGGGCATTGGGAAGCGATTTACAAAGAGGACATGAGGACAAGAGGTAACGACAAGAATGTTTTTCTCCTGTCCTCTTGTCCTCCTTGTTCAGGCTTTTCTCTGGAATTCATCCGGCCGCATCAGCCTGGCCAGCTTGTCGAGCACGCCGTTGACGTATTTGTGGCCGTCGGTGCCGCCGTATTTCTTGGCCAGTTCGACCGCCTCGTTGATGGCAACGCGGTAGGGCACGTCGGGGCAGTTGGCCAGTTCGTGCGCGCCGATGAGCAGGATGCCGCGTTCGATGGGCGAAAGTTCGCCGACGGGGCGGTCGAGATGCGGGGCGAGCTTGAGTTCGAGGTCGGCGATTTCGGTCAGCACGCCGTGGAACAGCGCCTCGAAATAGGCCATGTTGGCCTTGGCGAAATCCGCGTCCTCGCGCACGTGCGCGGCCACCTCGACTTCGTCCTGGGCGGAGAGCTGCTGTGCGTAGAGCGCGCGCAGGGCGAATTCGCGCGACAGGCTGCGCGAGCCGGCGCCCGGCTTTTTTCCGCCGGCTTTGTTTGTCCCGCCGGACTTGGCGGCAGAGTTCATATGCGCTTCATCAGGTTGGCCATCTCGATCGCCACGCGCGCCGCGTCGGTGCCCTTTTCGCTCATGCGCGCATAGCCCTGGTCGTCGTTTTCCAGGGTGAGCACGGCATTGGCGACGGGTACGCCGGTTTGCAGCTGCACGTCGGTGATGCCGCGCGCGGACTCGTTGGAGACGACTTCGAAATGATAGGTCTCGCCGCGCACGATGGAGCCGATGGCGATGAGCGCATCGAACTTGCCGCCTTGCGCCAGCTTCTTCAGCGCGATGGGATGCTCGAGCGCGCCGGGCACGGTGACCAGCAGGATGTCGTCCTTGGCCACGCCGAGCCGGATCAGCTCGCGCTCGCAGGCGGAGAGCAGGCCTTCGCAGATGTCGGTGTTGAAGCGGCTCATGGTGATGCCGATCCTGAGGCCCTTGCCCTGGTAGGCCGGGTCGAGTTCGTTAAAGCCGGTGTTGGTGCCCATGCGTGTTCTTCCTTCTTTCAGCTGTGTTCGACATAGCCCGTGACTTCGAGGCCGAAGCCGTCCATGGCGGGCATCTTCAACGGGTTGGACAGCAGGCGCATCTTGCCCACGCCGATGTCCTTGAGAATCTGTGCGCCGATGCCGTAGTCGCGCAGGTCGACCTTCTTCTGGCTTGAGGCTTGCGCGCGCGGGTGGACGCGGTTGAACAGCGCATCGGCGGTTTCCGGGCGGTGCAAGAGTACGATCACGCCGGACTGCGACTCGGCGATGCGTTCCATCGCGCCGATGATGGGCCAGGAATGGCTGCCGCCGGTGACGTCGAGGAAGTCCATGACGCTCAGGGGCTCGTGCACGCGCACCAGGGTTTCCTGGTCGGCGTGGATGGTGCCCTTGACCAGGGCGAGATGCAGCTCGCGGTTGTTGTCGCGGTAGGCGAGCAGACGAAAGGCGCCGTACACCGTCTGGATCAGGCGGTCGGCCACGCGCTCGACCAGGCTCTCGTTCTTGCTGCGGTACTGGATGAGGTCGGCGATGGCGCCGATCTTGAGGCCATGCTGCTGCGCGAAGGGGATGAGGTCGGGCAGGCGCGCCATGGTGCCGTCGTCCTTGAGGATCTCGCAGATCACCGAGGCCGGTTCGAGGCCGGCGAGTCCCGCCAGGTCGCAGCCGGCTTCGGTGTGGCCGGCGCGCATGAGCACGCCGCCGGGCTGGGCGCGCAGCGGGAAGATGTGGCCCGGCTGGATGATGTCGGCAGGCTTGGCGTCTTTCGCCACTGCGGCCTGGATGGTGACGGCGCGGTCCTGCGCGGAAATGCCGGTGGTCACGCCCTCGGCCGCTTCGATGGACACCGTGAAGGCGGTGCCGTGCGGGGTCTGGTTGTCGGAAACCATCTGCTTCAGGCCGAGCTGGCGGCAGCGCGCGTCGGTCAGCGTGAGGCAGATGAGGCCGCGGCCGTACTTGGCCATGAAGTTGATGGCGTCAGGCGTGACGTGCTCGGCGGCCATGACCAGGTCGCCTTCGTTTTCGCGATCTTCCTCGTCCACCAGCACGACCATGCGGCCGGCCTTGAGTTCTTCGATGATTTCGGTAATGGGTGCGAGGCTCATTTTCAATCTTTGTCCAGGGGGTTCATGAACTGCGTCAGGCGCTCCACGTAGCGCGCGACCATGTCGATTTCCAGGTTCGCGCGGCTGCCGGGCTTGAGATGCTTCAGCGTGGTCATGGCCAGGGTGTGCGGAATCAGGTTGATGAAGAAGCGCACGTCCTCGACCTGGTTCACGGTGAGGGACACGCCCTGCACCGTGATTGAGCCCTTGGCCGCGATGTAGCGCGCGAGTTCGGCGGGGGCGTCGACCGCCAGCAGGTGCGATTCGCCCACCGGCTCGAAGCGCGCCACCGTGCCGACGCCGTCGACATGGCCGGAGACGATGTGGCCGCCCAGGCGATCGATCGGGCGCATGGCCTTTTCCAGATTGACCTCTGCGCCCGGGGCGAAGCCTTCGGTGCAGCGCAGGGTTTCGGCGGACACGTCTACCGTGAAGCGGGCGGGGCCGAGCGCGACGGCGGTGAGGCACACGCCGTTCACCGCGATGCTGTCGCCCACGGCCACGTCGGCGAGGTCCAGCCCGCCGGCATCGATGACCATGCGCGCGTCAGCACCGCGCGCCTCGTATTCGTGGATTGTGCCGACTGCCTGGATGATTCCGGTAAACATTGAGGAACCTCTGGTTAAGCCCCGCATGACCGCGGCGCGGTTTTCCGGGATGGGATGCGCGAAGCGGTGCGCAGCGAATGGTGATCCCTTTGCAAGCAGCGCGACAAAGCAGACCGCCCGGAAAGTCGCGCCCCGAAGGGTTTGCACGAAAAATGCCCATCTGCGGCGTTGCGCTCCTCGGCTTCGTATGTCGAATACGACCTTCGTCGCGCGCCTTGCAGCTGAGCATTTTTCGTGTAAACGCGGTTCATGGAGTGCTTAACCAGAGGTTCCTTAAAGAGCGTGGTGCTGACAAGAGCGCCATTTTAGGCCTTTCGGCGGGTGCGGAGAACCCCGCCGGCATTCCGGACCATATATATAAGTAGCCATGCTGACGGAATATATAAAGATATCAGGGTCGTGTTAGGATGATTTTCTGATGCTACTGGCTGGAGGAAGCGCCATGCACCCGGATGAATATCCAAAGTTCTCCGTCAAGGGGAAGACCCTGTTGCCCGTCGTGCAGGGCGGCATGGGCGTGGGCGTGTCCGCCCACCGCCTGGCCGGCGCCGTGGCCAGGGCCGGCGCAGTCGGCACCATTGCCAGCATCGACCTTCGCCACCATCATCCCGACCTCCTCGAGCAGGCGGGCAAGAGCCGCAACAAGGAAACGCTGGACGCCATTAACCTGGTCGCACTTGACCGCGAAATCAGGATGGCGCGGGAAACCGCCCAGGGCAACGGTCTCGTCGCCGTCAACGTCATGAAGGCGGTGACCGAACATGCCGCCTACGTGCGCCAGGCCTGCGAGTCCGGCGCCGAGGCCATCGTCATGGGCGCGGGCCTGCCGCTGGACCTGCCGGACATGGCGGAAGGCCATCCCGAGGTCGCGTTGGTCCCGATTCTCTCGGACGCGCGCGGCGTGTCCGTGCTGCTGAAGAAATGGATGCGCCTGAGAAAATTCGGCAGCAGCGGCCGCCTGCCCGACGCCATCGTCATCGAGCATCCGCGCTATGCCGGCGGCCACCTCGGCGCCACCAGAATCGAGGATGTCGGCGATGCGCGCTTCGACTTCAAGGGCGTGCTCGAGGACGTGTTCGAACTGTTCAGGGAACTGGGCATCGAGCGCGAGCGCATTCCGCTGATCGTCGCCGGCGGCGTCAACATGCACGAGAAATTCATCGAGCTGCTGTCGCTGGGCGCCAGCGCCGTGCAGCTCGGCACGCCCTTCGCCGTTACCGAGGAGGGCGACGCCCATGCCGATTTCAAGAAGGTGCTGGTCGAGGCGAAGCCCGAGGACATCGTCACCTTCATGAGCGTGGCCGGGCTGCCGGCACGCGCGGTGAAGACGCCCTGGCTCGCCAACTACCTCAGGCGCGAGCACAAGCTGCAGGCCTGCGCCAAGTCGGATCGCGACCGCTGCACCAGCGGGCTGCACTGCCTGATCCAGTGCGGCTTGCGCGACGGCATCGCCAGGGCCGGGCAGTTCTGCATCGACACCCAGCTCGCCGCCGCGCTGAAGGGCGACATCAAGAAGGGCCTGTTCTTCAGGGGCAGCGAAAGCCTGCCCTTCGGCAACGCCATCCGTTCGGTGAAGGAGCTGATCGACTACCTGCTGACCGGGGTCAGGCCGGCCCTGGTGTAAGCGCCAGTAAAGCGGTCATCGATCCGCGATACGCAAACTCGGCATGGCTTGTCCGTGTGCCCGGGAAACCCGGGCGGCGGAGGAAGTTTTTTGAAGAGGACAAGAGGTCAGGCGTGAGGCAAACCTGGCCACCGCCGAATCGGAGTCTCCTCCTGTCCTCTTTGTTCAAGATCTTTCAGTTGAAAACCAATGAAGACTTCAGGCTCGCTCGTTTCGGCCCGATGACCGCCTCCTAGCCCGTGCTCCAGGCGCGCGGGCGCCTCATGCCGGCGATCTTGCAGGCCTGCTTCACATAGCCGTAGGGAAACAGCACGAACAGCAGCTTCTGCGCCTCGGCGCCGACGCGGTTGGCGAGGTGCTTGATGACGAAGCGGGCATCCGCCGCCACCTGGTGCTCCTCGTAATAGGCGCGCATGAAGCGGATGACGTCCCAGTGGTCGTCGCCGAGCTCGATGTTCTCGGCGCGCGCCAGCGCCCTGGCGACGTCATCGTTCCAGTCCATGGGCTCGACCAGGTAGCCTTCGGCATCCAGTTCGGGCATGTCGATTTCAACGGTCATGCAGTCTTTCTCCTTCGTATTGCGGGTAAAGCATTCCTTGCGCGGCTCAGGTGCCGCCGCCGTGGAACTCTACGCCGGGTTGGCGTTCCGGCAGCTCGGCCACCAGCAGTTCCCTGCGCGCCAGTTCGAGCGCGTCCACCGCCGGCTCGCTGAGGTAGGATTTCGCCTCGACGATGGCCGCCGACATCAGCTCGCTTGCCAGCAGGGCCGGGTCGCGGCCGAGCGATTTCGCCAGCGCCCGCAGTTCGAAATGGGTGTCCTTGTCCACGTGCAGTTCGAGCAGCTTCGCGCCCAGCTGGGCAGCGCCGGCAATGGTCGACTGGCTTTCAAGCTTTTGCGCCAGGATCAGGCTCATGATGTCGGCGATCCTGGACGCGGCGGAGGGCGCCTGGGTGATGGGCTTCAGGCGTATGCGGTTGATGAAGTATTTCTCGAAGTCGACCTTGGCCAGATGCACCCAGCGCCCCTGGCGCATCCAGTTGATGTCCCTGAGCGGCACCTGCGGGCCGGACACGTAGGCGGCGCCGGTCTCGCCCATGTCGGCCAGCCAGCGCGCCCGCTGCGGAATGTTGCTGGACAGCGATTCGCCGCGCAGGCTGGCGACGATGTTGCCCACCGCCGTTTCGGTTTCCTTCTGGATCGAATACACCGAGTCGGGGGCGCCGACATCGAGCGGCGTCCTGTCGACCATGCCGTGCGCGACGCAGGTGCCGGTCGCGTAGACATTGGCGAAGTCGCGGCTGCGCATGTGCTCGTCCACCTCCACCAGGCCCTTCTCGTTGACCAGGGCGCGCGCATCGCGCACGCCGGCCGCGCCGCGGAACGCGGGCCAGTAGACCGAATAGGCGAAGGGCAGCGCGTGCCGGAGCTTTTCGTTGCCGGCCTCGTCCAGCTCGGCGATATGGATCGCGTCGGGCTCGATCTTGAGCGTGCGTGCGTTGGCGATGATGCGAATGTTGTTGTCGGCCAGCGCCGCCTCGACGGCTTCGCGATTGGGGCCGCCGCTGGCGCCGAGGCCGAGATGCCCGGGCCAGGGTTCGGGCGTCACCAGGGTGATGGGCACGCGGCCGCGGATGTTGCGGCGCTTGAGGTCGGCATCGACCAGAAACGCATATTCATAAACCGGGCCGAGGATGCTGGATCCCTGTGCCGCGCCGATCACGATGGGGCCGGGCTTCTTGACGAAATCCTTGTAGGCGGCCAGCGCCCGCTCGGCCTGGTCGAGATTCAGCACCGACTGGGTGTGGGCGGCGAGTCCGGGAATGCCCGCGAAATCGCCTTCCACGCCGGTGGCGATGAGCAGGAAGTCGTAGTCCAGGGTCTGACCGTTTTCCAGGGCGACCTGGTTCCTTTCCGGCGCTAGGCTCTTGAGCGCGCTGCGGACGAACTGGATGCCGCGTTCGTTGAGATAGGGCTCGATGGGGAAGGCGATGTCGGCCGGATCGCGCCAGCCCATCGCCACCCAGGGGTTGGACGGGACGAAGTGGAAATAGTCCCGGTCGGAAACCACGGTCACCTTGTCCTGCGAGCCCAGGCGGGATTTCAGTGCGTAGGCTGCGGGGACGCCGGCGATGCCTGCGCCAAGAACGACAACGTGTGTCATGTCAGTCTCCTCTCAATCGTTAGCTGCGGGGCCGGACCAGCTGCCAGGCGCGGGCGGCATAGGTGGTGGCGGCGAACCCGCTCCATACGTGTACCAGTCGGGTGAACGGGAACACGAGGAAGATGGTCATGCCGAGGAACAGGTGGGTCTTGAAGATCCAGCCGGCGCCGTCCAGCAGTTCGACCGCGCCGCCGCGGAAGGTGACGATGCGCTGCGCCCACTCGGCCAGCCGCACCATCATGCTGCCGTCGAGGTGCTGGGCCGAGAGCGGGATGGTGGCCAGACCCAGCAACAACTGCAGCCACAACAGCAGCAGGATGAAGATGTCGCTGAACTTCGAGGTTGCGCGGATGCGCGGCTCGGTCAGGCGCCGGTGCAGCAGCAGGGTAAGGCCGATGAAGGCGAGCAGGCCGGCGATGCCGCCCGAGACCATGGCCAGCAGCTGCTTGGCGCTGGTGCTGATGAAGGGTTCGTACACCGCGTGCGGCGTGAGCATGCCGAAGAAGTGGCCGAAGAACAGAAACAGCACGCCGATGTGGAACAGGTTGCTGCCCAGCCGCAGCTGGCCGCGCTTCAAAAGCTGCGAGGAGTCGCTCTTCCAGGTGTACTGCTCGCGATCGAAGCGGATGAGGCTGCCGAGCAGGAATATCGACAGGGCGATGTAGGGGTAGAGCCCGAACAGGAGATATTGCGAGTAGGACATTTCGTACTCCTTTGATCAATGCGTTGCGGCGGCCTGGCGGCGCGAAGCCGGCATCTGCACGACGGCGATTTGCGGAGCCGGGTTGAGCAGCGGTTCGGTGCCGTCGAGGGTGGGGCCGAACATTTCCATGGCCTCGTCCATGTCGCGCACCGGCGGCTCGGTCAGCTCCTGCGCTTCCACCGGCGACAGCGCTTCCAGCACCTGGAAGGCGGCGGCGTAGGGGCTGCCGTTCTTGTCCAGTTTCCGGCCGATCAGCGCCAGCACGTGCACGGCGTCGCCCAGCAGCGGCAGCGCCTCCTCCTTCGGCAGGAGCGAGAGGAATTCGAGGAACAGCGGCACGTAGTCGGGCAGCTCGGACGCGGAAGCGTCGAAGTCGTGCTTCCAGTACTCTTCCAGAAGGTTGATCATGGCCGAGCCGCGGTCGCGCGATTCGCCGTGGATGTGCTCGAACAGGTGCAGCGAGTGCGAGGGATTGCGGTCGAAGGTGGCGACGTAGTTCTCCTGCAGCTCGATCAGCCTGGTGTCGCTCAGCAGACTGAACAGCGGCGCCAGGCGGCCGGCGGCGTTGCCGTTGGCCGGCGCTTCCTCGACCAGCGCGGCGTGCATGTCCGGCAATGCCGCCAGCCAGTCGGATTCCGGATACATCAGCATCAGGGACAGGACCTTGAAGGTTTTCATCGCTATTCTCCTTAACCCGTCTTCTTCTTGGCGTGCAACTGTGAAAGATCCACCGGCACGGCGTTCTTGCGGTTGCCGAACAGTGTCGTATTGGGCGACACGCCGTCCGAGCAGCCGTTGCCGAAGCTGAAGCCGCAGCTGGATTTCTCCTCGAAGGTGTTGATGACTTCCTCGCGGTGGGTGCTGGGGATGACGAAGCGGTCCTCGTAGTTGGCGATGGCGAGGTAACGGTACATCTCGTCGGCCTGCGCCGAGGTCAGCCCCACCTGCTCGAGCGCGGCGATGTTGGGTTTTCCCTCCACCGACTTGCCGCGCATGTAGGCGCGCATCGCCAGCATGCGGTCGAGCGCGCTGACCACCGGCTGTTCCTTGCCGCCGGTGAGCAGGTTGGCGAGATAGGTGACGGGAATGCGCAGACTGGCGGTGTCCGGGATGATGCCGTTCATGCCCATCTTGCCGGACTCGGCCGCGGACTGGATCGGCGACAGCGGCGGCACGTACCAGACCATCGGCAGGGTGCGGTATTCCGGGTGCAGCGGGAAGGCGATCTTCCAGTCGATGGCCATCTTGTACACCGGCGACTTCACCGCGGCGTCGAGCCAGGCCTCGGGAATGCCCTCGGCGCGCGCGGCGGCGATGACCTCGGGGTCGGACGGGTCGAGGAAGATCTTCAGCTGCGCTTCGTAGAGTTCCTTCTCGTCGGCGACGCTGGCGGCTTCTTCGATGCGGTCGGCGTCGTACAGGATCACGCCGAGGTAGCGGATGCGGCCGACGCAGGATTCCGAGCACACCGTCGGCTGGCCCGCCTCGATGCGCGGGTAGCAGAAGATGCACTTCTCGGCCTTGCCGGTCTTCCAGTTGTAGTAGATCTTCTTGTACGGGCAGCCGGAGATGCACATCCTCCAGCCGCGGCACTTGTCCTGGTCGACCAGCACGATGCCGTCTTCCTCGCGCTTGTAGATCGAGCCCGAGGGGCAGGAGGCGACGCAGGTCGGGTTGAGGCAGTGCTCGCACAGCCTTGGCAGGTACATGAGGAAGGTGTTTTCGAAGGTGGCGTGCATTTCCTTCTGCACGTTGTCGAAGTTCTTGTCGCGGCTTCTGGAAGAGAACTCGCCGCCGAGGTCGTCTTCCCAGTTCGGGCCCCAGTGGATCTTGTCCATCTTCTCGCCGGTGATGGCGGAAACGGGGCGCGCGGTCGGCGGCGTCTCCGACAGCGGCGCCTTCTGCAGGTGCTGGTAGTCGTAGGTGAAGGGCTCGTAGTAGTCGTCGATCTCGGGCAGGTTGGGGTTGCCGAAGATGTTGGCGAGGATCTTCACCTTGCTGCCCTGGCGCGGCTCGATCTTGCCATCTTCACGGCGCTTCCAGCCGCCGTTCCAGACATCCTGGTTTTCCCACTGCTTGGGGTAGCCGATGCCGGGCTTGGACTCGACGTTGTTGAACCACACGTATTCCATGCCTTCGCGCGAGGTCCACACGTTCTTGCAGGTGATCGAGCAGGTGTGGCAGCCGATGCACTTGTCCAGGTTCAGCACCATGGCGATCTGGGCGCGTACTTTCATCATGTTCTCCTTGTCGGGTCAGCGGGCGCTTGCCCGCTGGCCTTGGTATAAAAAAGCCCGCCCCTGAGGGGATGTGCGGGCAACGGGTGGAGGAGGGAGTCCCACCGCAAAACCTTCACGATCTTCATGTTCTTTCCACCAGCGGACCTTCCATCCAGTCCACCTTCTTCATCTTGCGCACGATCACGTACTCGTCGCGGTTGGAGCCGACGGTGCCGTAGTAGTTGAAGCCGTAGGCCTGCTGCGCGTAGCCGCCGATCATGTGCGTGGGCTTGGTGATGGTGCGCGTCACCGAGTTGTGGATGCCGCCCCTGAAGCCGCTGGTTTCGGCGCCGGGCACGTTGATGATCTTTTCCTGGGCGTGGTACATCAGGCACATGCCGCGCGGCACGCGCTGGCTGACCACCACGCGTGCCGTCAGCGTGCCGTTGACGTTGAACACCTCGACCCAGTCGTTGTCGACCAGCCCGGCTTCCTTGGCTTCCGATTCCGACACCCAGACGTGGGGGCCGCCGCGCGACAGGGTGAGCATGCGCAGGTTGTCGGTGTAGGTGCTGTGGATGCCCCACTTCTGGTGCGGGGTGATCCAGTTCAAGACCAGTTCATGATGCCCGTTCGGCTTCTTGCCGAGCATCGGCGCGATGGTCTTGGTGTCGACCGGCGGCTTGTACACGCACTGGCCCTCGCCGAAGTCCAGCATCCACTGGTGATCCTGGTAGAACTGCTGGCGGCCGGTGAGGGTGCGCCAGGGAATCAGCTCGTGCACGTTGGTGTAGCCGGCGTTGTAGGACACGTGCTCCGATTCCAGCCCGGACCAGGTCGGCGAGGAAATGATCTTGCGCGGCTGCGCGACGACGTCGCGGAAGCGGATCTTGTCATCCTCGCGCGGGATGGCGAGGTGGGTGTGGTCGCGGCCGGTGATCTTGGACAGCGCGTCCCACGCCTTCACCGCCACCTGGCCGTTGGTTTCCGGCGCCAGCATGAGGATGGTCTCGCAGGCGTCGATGGCCGAGTCGATCCTGGGCAGGCCCTTGCTGATGCCTTCCTCGGTGACGGTGTAGTTGAGCTCGGCGAGCTGGTGCACCTCGTCCTCGGTGTTCCAGCTGATGCCCTTGCCGCCGTTGCCGACCTTGGTCATCAGGGGGCCGAGCGAGGTGAACTTCTTGTAGGTGTCGCCGTAGTCGCGGATCACCACGGTCATGCTCGGCATGGTCTTGCCGGGGATGGGGTCGACCTCGCCCTTCTTCCAGTCGCGCACCGCCATGCTCTGGCCCAGCTCGGACGGGGTGTCGTGCATCAGCGGGGTCAGCACCAGGTCCTTCTGGATGCCGAGATGGGTGGCGGCAAGCTCGGAGAACTTCTTGGCGATGAACTTGTAGATCTCCCAGTCCGACTTCGATTCCCACAGCGGCTGCACCGCCTCACTCAGCGGATGGATGAAGGGGTGCATGTCCGAGGTATTGAGGTCGTCCTTCTCGTACCAGGTGGCCGACGGCAGCACGATGTCGGAATACAGGCAGGTGGTCGACATGCGGAAATCGAGCGTGGTCAGCAGATCGAGCTTGCCTTCCGCGCCCTTGTCGTGCCACACCACTTCCTTGGGCTTGGCCTCGCCGAGTTCGCCGAGGTCGGGGCCCATCACCGCGTTCTGGGTGCCGAGGAAATACTTGAGGAAGTACTCGTGGCCCTTGCCCGAGGAGCCCAGCAGGTTGGAGCGCCAGACGAACAGGTTGCGCGGGAAGTTCTTCGGGTTGTCCGGGTCCTCGCAGGAGAATTTCAGCGCGCCGCTCTTGATCTGCTCGACCGCGTATTTCACCGGGTCGATGCCGGCGGCATCCGCGGCCTTGGTGATTTCCAGCGGGTTGGTCTCGAGCTGCGGGGCCGAGGGCAGCCAGCCCATGCGCTCGGCGCGCACGTTGAAGTCGATCAGGCGGTAGTCGGCGTTCGACTTGTCGGCCGTGGGCGAAAGAATCTCCGCGGCCGACAGCTTTTCATGACGCCACTGGCTGGTGTGGGCATAGAAGAAGGAGGTCGAGTTCATCTGCCGCGAGGGGCGGTGCCAGTCGAGGGCGAAGGCGAGCGGCGCCCAGCCGGTCTGCGGACGCAGCTTCTCCTGGCCGACGTAGTGCGCCCAGCCGCCGCCGGACTGGCCGATGCAGCCGCACATCATGAGCAGGTTCATGATGCCGCGGTAGATCATGTCGTTGTGGTACCAGTGGTTGAGCGCGGCGCCGAGGATGACCATGGACTTGCCGTGGGTCTTGTCGGCGTTGTCGGCGAACTCGCGCGCCACGGTGATAATGTCGGCGCGCGGCACGCCGCAATGCTTCTCGGCCCAGGCCGGGGTGTAGGGCACGTCGTCGTCGTAGCTCGCCGGGATGTTGGGGCCGCCGAGGCCGCGGTCGACGCCGTAGTTCGCCAGCATCAGGTCGTAGACCGTGGCGATGCGCACATCCTTGCCGCCCACGCTGATGACCTTGACCGGCATGTTGCGCACCAGCAGCTCGTCGTGGTCGTCGCCGCCGAAGTAGGGCATGGCCACCTCGGCGATTTCGTCGTGGCTGCCGAGCAGGGTCAGCTGCGGCTTCACCTCTTTATTGGAGTAGCCGTCGCGCATCTCCAGGTTCCAGGCGCCGGACTGGCCCCAGCGGAAACCGACCGAGCCGTTGGGCGCGACCAGGTAACCGGTGTTCTCGTCGTAGACCACCGTCTTCCACTCGGGGTTGTTGTCCTGGCCGAGGTTGCCGGTGAGGTCGGAGGCGCGCAGGAAACGGTCGGCGACCAGCTTGCCGTCCTGTTCCCTCAGCATCACCAGCATGGGGTGGTCGTTGTACTGGCGGCAGTAGCCGTCGAAGTATTCGCTCCTGCCCTTGTTGTGGAACTCGGACAGGATGACGTGGCCCATGGCGAGGGCGAGCGCGGCATCGGTGCCCTGCTTGGGCGCGAGCCAGATGTCGCCGAACTTCACCATCTCGCCGAAGTCACTGGACACCGCCACGGTCTTGGTGCCCTTGTAGCGCACCTCGGTGTAGAAGTGGGCGTCGGGGGTGCGCGTCTGCGGCACGTTCGAGCCCCACACCATTAAATACGTGGAGTTGTACCAGTCGGCCGATTCCGGCACGTCGGTCTGCTCGCCCCACACCTGCGGGGAGGAAGGCGGCAGGTCGCAGTACCAGTCGTAGAAGGAGCCGCACACGCCGCCGATCAGCGACATGTAGCGCGACCCCGCTGCATAGCTCACCATCGACATGGCCGGAATGGGTGAAAAGCCATAAATGCGGTCAGGGCCGTATTCCTTGATGGTGTGCACGTTGGCGGCGGCGATGATCTCGGTGACCTCGTCCCAGCCGGCGCGCACGAAGCCGCCCTGTCCGCGCACCGACTTGTAGCGTTTGGCCTTGGTCGGGTCGCTGGTGATCGATTTCCACGCTTCCACCGGGCCCATGGTCTTGCGCGCCTCGCGCCACATTTCCATCAAACGTCCGCGGATCAGCGGGTATTTCACGCGCTGCGCCGAGTACACGTACCAGGAATAGCTGGCGCCGCGCGGGCAGCCGCGCGGTTCGTGGTTGGGCAGGTCGGGGCGGGTGCGCGGGTAGTCGGTCTGCTGGATTTCCCAGGTGATCAGACCGTTCTTGACGTAGATGCGCCAGCTGCACGAGCCGGTACAGTTCACGCCGTGGGTCGAGCGGACGATCTTGTCCTGCTGCCAGCGGCTGCGGTAGGCGTTCTCCCAGCTGCGGTCTTCGTTGCTGACGACGCCGTGGCCGTTGGAGAACTCGCTTATGTTCTTCTTGAAGAACGTCAGTCTGTCGAGGAAGTGACTCATTGCTCTGCTCCTTGCTGTTGTCCGGTCACGGATTTTTGATGTAGGCGTTCTTGCGCAGGTAGAACCACCAGTTCAGCACCAGGCACACGGCGTAGAACACGGCGAATCCGTACATGGCGTACTGCGGGGTGCCGGCCTTGATCTGCTCGCCGATCACCACCGGTGCGATGAAGGAACCGTAGGCCGCCACCGCCGAGGTCCAGCCCAGCACCGGACCGGCCTGCACGCGGTCGAACACCACACCCACGGTGCGGAAGGTGGAGCCGTTGCCGATGCCGCTGGCGGCGAACAGCACGACGAAAGTGATGAGAAACTGGGTGAAGTAGATTTCCGGCGTCGCCGACTGGTAGGCCTGCATCATCAGGTAACCGGCGTAGGCGGAGGCGGCGACCATCGCCGCGGAAATGATCTGGGTGACGATGGAACCGCCGACCTTGTCCGAGATCCAGCCACCCACCGGACGGATCAACGCGCCGACGAAGGGGCCGATCCAGGCATACTGCAGCGCGGACGGTGCGTTCGGGTTCTTGGCATGCACCCAGGCGTTGGTCGCGGCATCGAACACATGGGTGTCGCCGAAGATCACCGTGATCGACAGCGGCAACGCCATCGAGAAGCCGATGAAGGAACCGAAGGTGACCACATAGAGCGCGGTCATCGACCAGGTGTGCTTGTTCCTGAAAATCTCGAACTGCTTGGCGATGTTGCCCTTCATCTCGCCGAAGGCGGCGAGCTTCATCACCATCAGGGTGACGACCATGATCAGCGGCAGCGCCACCCACATGTTGAGCAGGCCCAGGCCGGTGGGGGCGGGCAGGTAGAGATACAGGCCGACGCCCGCGGTGACGAAAGCGAGGCCGTACAGCCAAAGGATCTTGGCGAAGGCGCTGAGGGTGGAGCCGATGTTGGGCGTCACTGTCAGCAGGTTGTTCATGCCGAAGAAACCGAGGAAGGCGAGCGGCACCAGGAGCAGCAGCCAGACGAAGCCGGCGTTCTGGATGTAGGTAGGCGTGCCGGCCACGATCTTGCCCAGTATCCAGCCGCTGTCCTTCACCAGTTCCATCGCGCCGCCGGCGAGCGCGCCGAAGATGCCGGCGGTCATCACCAGCGGGATCAGGATCTGCATGGTGGTGACGCCGAAGTTGCCCAGTCCGGCGTTGATGCCGAGCGCCGTACCCTGCAGGCGCTTGGGGAAGAAAGTGGAGATGTTGGACATCGAGCAGGCGAAGTTGCCGCCGCCGATGCCGGACAAGAGCGCCAGCAGCTGGAACACCCACAGCGGCGTTTCCTTGTCCTGCAACGCAATGCCGGTGCCGATGGCCGGGATCATCAGCAGCGCGGTGGTCAGGAAGATGGTGTTGCGCCCGCCGGCGATGCGGATGAAGAAGGAGGAGGGGATGCGCAGGGTGGCGCCGGCCAGGCCGGAGATCGCGGTGAGCGTGAACATCTCTTCCTTGCTGAAGGGGAAGCCGAGGTTCAGCATCTGCACGGTGATGATGCCCCACATCAGCCAGATGGCGAAGCCGTTCAATAGGCTCGGCACCGAGATCCACAGGTTGCGGTAGGCGATGGACTTGCCGGTCGATTCCCAGAACTGCTGGTCTTCCGGATTCCATTCCTTGATGTTGGTGGCCATGTCGTTTCCTTTTTTCAGTTATCCAGCTGCCGTTTCATTCCATGAGGTCCGCGCGCTTCATCCGCTTCAGCTCGCGCGCCGCATCCATGGGCCTCACTTCCGTCCAGTACATCCACATCAGCGACACCCAGACCACGCCGAACATGAGCATGAAGGCGGAGGAGCGGATGCCGGTGAGGTCGACCAGGGCGCCGAACATGATCGGCATGAGGAAGCCGCCGAGCCCGCCGGCGAGGCCGACGACGCCGGAGATCACGCCGATGTTGTGCGGGTAGTCGTCGGAGATGTACTTGAACACCGAGGCCTTGCCGATGGCGAACACCACGCCGAGGGTGAACAGGAGCACGGTGAACACCGTCACGTTGAGGCCGAGATGGAAGGTGTAGGGGCCGGTCACGGTCTGGATGGTGATGCTGCTCTGCGGATAGGACAGGAAGAACAGGCAGACCAGGGAAATCCACAGCACCCACCAGGTGATGGTGTGGGCGCCGAACTTGTCCGAGAACCAGCCGCCGATGGCGCGCAGCATGCCGCCGGGGATGCTGAAGGCGGCGGCGAGGAAGGCCGCGGTCTTGAGGTCGAAGCCGTATTCGCTGACGTAGTACTTGGTCATCCACAGCGCCAGCGCGACATAGCCGCCGAACACGATGGAGTAGTACTGGCTGTAGCGCCACACGCGCGGGTCCTTGAAGGCGGCGAGCTGCTCGCGGATGGTGACGTGCTTGCCGACCTTGTGCGCCGGGTCGCTGTAGGTGAAGAACCAGAACAGGATGGCGGTCACCAGCATCAGCACCGCATAGACCTTGGGCACCATGGTCCAGCCGTAGCCGACCACGATGATGGGCGCGACCAGCTTGGTGACGGCGGCCCCGGTGTTGCCGGCGCCGAAGATGCCCATGGCGAGGCCCTGCTGCTTCTTGGGGAACCAGCGCGCGCAGTAGGCGATGCCGACGGTGAAGGAGCCGCCCGCCATGCCGACGAACAGGCCGGTCACCAGGAAGTGCCAGTATTCCGTGGCCCAGGAGATCATCCAGATCGGCAGCACTGTGGTCAGCATCAGGATGAAGAACACGATGCGGCCGCCGAACTTGTCGGTCCACATGCCCAGCGGCACGCGGATCAGCGAGCCGGTGAGCACCGGCGTGGCGATGAGGATGCCGAACTCGGTTTCGTTGAGGCCCAGTTGCGCCTTGATGGGGACGCCGATGACGGCAAACATCATCCATGCCATGAAACACACGGTGAACGCCAGCGTGCTCATGATGACGACCGACCAGGCCTTGGATTGTTGCGTTGTCATTTGCCCACCCTTGTAACGATGAGAAGAGGATTGCAATGTCTTTTTACTCTGACAAAGGGCCCGTCGCCAGAGGGGGTTTGGGGCGCGCAAGCCGGCTCTCTACCACTTAGGTGGTAGAGGGGGTAGTCGGGAACGCCTTGATTCGGCGGGGATTTTATCGGCGCCGGGCAAGGCCGGGCGGGTCGCCAGCGGAAAAGTGGTATACCCTTTTAGCCGCAGAGGCGCGACACTTGCCGCCCGCCTGCCGCCTGGAGAAAACATTGAGCCGCGTGCTGAGGAACAAACTGCGCAACTCCCTGCTGATACGGCTGGGCGGCATGTTCGCCGCCATCACCCTGCTTGCCGTGGTCAGCATGTCGACGTCGTGGATGGTGGCGGAAACCACCCAGGGCAGCGGCGAGGCCATCAACGTGGCGGGCAGCCTGCGCATGCAGAGCTGGCGCATGGCTTCCCTCTACCAGCGCGGTGCGGCGGAGCAGGAAAGCCTGCGCCAGGCCATGGCCCGCTTCGAGAGCGACCTGCATGCGCCTTCCATCCGGGCGCTGCTGCCGGACGACAGGACGGCCGAACTCAACCTGGCCTATGCGCAGATCGAAATCCGCTGGCGCACCGAGATCAGGCCCGGCCTGTCGTCCCCGCCCGCGCCGTCGGGCATGAGCGTGCTGGACCGCATTCCGGACTTCGTCGACCACATCAATACCCTGGTCAAGGACATCGAGGCGGCCACCGAGGCCAAGATCCTGGTGATGCGCGTCATTCTCGGCGTGTCGGTGATCGCGACCCTGCTGGTGGTGGCGCTGTCGATCTGGCTCGTCAACAACATCCTGGTGCATCCGCTGCGCGAGCTGCTGGCGCTGACCGACCAGATCCGCCGCGGCAACCTGTCCGCGCGCACCGATCTGGAGGGCGAGGACGAGATCGGGCGGCTGGGCCAGGCCTTCAACCTCATGGCGGAGGACCTCTCCAAGCTTTATCAGAACCTTGAGGCGAGGGTCGAGGAAAAGACCGCCGAGCTCACCATCGCCAACCGTTCGCTGGAACTGCTCTATCACTCCATCGCCCGCCTCTACAGCGGGCCGGTCGCGCACGACACCTATGCCATCCTGCTCAAGGACCTGGAAAACGTGCTGGGTGTCGGCCACGGCATCGCCTGCCTGGTGGAAACCGGCGAGCGGCGCGCCGGCATCATCGCCAGCACGCTGGAACCGGCGCGCGGGGACGTCGACGTGTGCGGGCTGATGAGCTGCGAGCAATGCATGGCGCACAAGAGCCAGTCCGTCAACCAGCTGCGCAGCGGCAGGCGCCTGCTGTCGCTGCCGCTCAAGGACGCCGAGCATACCTACGGCGTGCTGCAGCTGGAAATGCCGCCGGGCGTGACGCTGGCGCCCTGGCAGACGCAGCTGCTGGAAGCGCTGTCGCGCCATATCGGCATCGCCATCGGCACCGCCCAGCGCGCCGAGCAGAGCCATCGTCTGTCGCTGCTGGAGGAGCGCGCGGCGATCGCGCGCGAGCTGCACGACTCGCTGGCGCAGTCGCTCGCCTACATGAAAATCCAGGTCAGCCGTCTCAAGCCTTATGTGGACAGCGGCGGCAGCGAGGCCGGGCAGATTCTTGCCGAATTGCGCGAAGGGCTGAACAGCGCCTACCGCCAGCTGCGCGAGCTGCTCACCACTTTCCGCATGCGCATCGAAGGCGGCGGCCTGGCGGCGGCGCTGCAAAACGCGGTGGCCGAGTTTTCCAACCGCGGCGGCATTCCGGTCGCGCTGGAAGTGCACCTGGCCGGCTGCACGCTGTCGGCCAACGAGGAGATCCACACCCTGCAGATCGTGCGCGAAGCGCTGTCCAATGTCATCAACCATGCCCAGGCCAGCCGCGCGACGGTGAAAGTGGAATGCACCGGCAACGGCTCGGTTGCGGCAATCATCGAAGACGACGGCGTCGGCATCCGCAAAACCGCCGGCGCCCACCACTACGGCATGAAGATCATGGAAGAGCGCGCCAAGAACCTCGGCGGCGTGCTGGCCGTGGAGCAACCGGCGACCGCCGGCACCCGCGTCACGCTAAACTTCATGCCGGCAGGCCGGCGCGAGCCGGCGACTGCGCAAACCGATACCGCAAGCTGAGCCCACATGAATCCGGAAGACATCCAGACCATCCTCATCGTCGATGACCATCCCCTGTTCCGCAAGGGCGTGATCCAGCTGATCCAGACCCTGCCCGAGCTGAAGTTCGTCGGCGAGGCGGCGAACGGGGCGGACGGCATCCGCCTCGCGCGCGAGCTCGATCCGGACCTGGTGCTGCTCGATCTCAACATGAAGGACATGAGCGGCGTCGAAGTGCTGAAAGCGGTCAAGGCGGCGGGGCTCGATGCGCGCGTGGTCATGCTCACCGTGTCCGACCACGCCGACGACCTCGTCGCCGCCCTGCAGGCCGGCGCCGACGGCTACCTGCTGAAGGACATGGAGCCCGAGGACCTGACCGCGCACCTCGCCCAGGCGGCGCGCGGCGAGATCACCATCACCCCGCGCCTGACCCAGCTGCTGGCCGCCTCGCTGCGCGACATCGGCCGGCCGAAGAAGCCTTCGGAAGCGGGCCTCACCGAGCAGGAAAGCCGCATCCTCGAGCTCATCGCCGACGGCATGAGCAACAAGCTCATCGCCAAGGAGCTCGACATCGCCGAAGGCACGGTGAAAGTCCACGTCAAGCACCTGCTGAAGAAACTCAACCTGCGCTCGCGCGTGGAGGCGGCGGTGTGGGCCGACCGCAGCCGCAGGCAGGGCTAGCAGGGAAAGCAAAAGGCAAAAGGCAAAAGGCAAAAGGCAAAAGGCAAAAGGCAAAAGGCAAAAGGCAAAAGGCAAA
>WBSG01000027.1:0-310744 GCA_008923285.1 Betaproteobacteria bacterium SCN2 | reverse complement strand
GCAAAAGGCAAAAGGCAAAAGGCAAAAGGCAAAAGGCAAAAGGCAAAAGGCAAAAGGCAAAAGGCAAAAGGCAAAGCCCCTGCTCACCGGGTTTCATTTTTGAATTTTGTTTTTTGATTTTTGCCTTTTGATTTGAATTTAATGATGGACGACAGCATTCGGGCTAATTTAAGATAACACGGTCTTGTTATAACCATTTAAGGCTTGTGGGATTGTCGTGACCATGTTCGCCGAGCGCATCCATACCTTCGGGCAGGCCATGCTGCAAAAGCATGGCGAGCGCGTGCACAAGGTCGCCCTCGACGCCGGCTTCACCTGTCCCAACCGCGACGGCAGCAAGGGCATCGGCGGCTGCAGCTTCTGCAACAACAAGTCCTTTGCGCCGGGCGCGCGCGAGCCGGCATCGCTCTCGGGCCAGTTCGAGCGCGCGCGCTCGCGCATCTCAAGGAGAACCGGCGCGCGCCGCTTCCTCGCCTATTTCCAGGCCTACACCAACACCTATGCACACGTCGACGAACTGCGCGCGCTGTATGACGAGGCGCTGGCCGAAGCGGGCGTGATCGGTCTGTCGATCGGCACGCGCCCGGACTGCGTGCCGCCGCCGGTGCTGGACCTGCTGTCCGAATACAAACAGCGCGGCCACGAAGTGTGGCTGGAGCTCGGCCTGCAGTCCGCCTTCGACGAAACCCTGGCGCGGGTCAACCGCGGCCACGGCTTCGCCGAATACGCCGAAGCCGCGCAGGCCGCGCGTGAACGCGGCATTCCCGTCTGCTGCCACCTCATCGTCGGCCTGCCCGGCGAGGACGAATCGCACAGCCACGCCAGCCTCGAGCGCGTGCTCGAACTCGGCGTCGACGGACTCAAGCTGCATCCGCTGCACGTGGTGAAGCACACGCGGCTGGCAATCGAATGGAAATCCGGCGATTACACGCCGCTGGCTGAGGCCGAATACACGCGCATCGCCGCCGACCTCATCGAGCGCACGCCGTGGGAGGTGGTGTTCCACCGCGTCACCGGCACCGCCGCGCCCGACATCCTGCTGGCGCCGGACTGGTGCGCGAAGAAATGGGATGTGCTGAACGGCATCGCGCAGGAGCTCGAACGGCGCGGCACGCGCCAGGGCGCGCGCGCCGGAAAACACCGGGAGGAAGCCTGTGCCGCTTGATCTGGTCTGCCCCGCCGGCAACCTGATGTCGCTCAAGGCCGCCGTCGACCATGGCGCCGACGCCGTGTACATGGGGTTTCGCGACAACACCAACGCGCGCGCCTTCCCCGGCCTCAACTTCGACGAGGCGCAGGCGGCCGAGGGCCTGCGCTACGCGCACGATCGCGGGCGCCGCGTGCTGCTCGCGCTCAACACCTATCCGCAGCCGGATAACTGGCCGCGCTGGACCCAGGCCATCGACAGCGCGGCGAGGCTCGGCATGGATGCAGTGATCGTCGCCGACGCAGGCCTCATGCGCTATGCGGTGAAGAACCATCCCCGGCTGCGCCTGCATCTGTCGGTGCAGGGTTCGGCCACCAGCTACGAGGCGATCAACTTCTACCGCGAGCACTATGGCATCCAGCGCGCGGTGCTGCCGCGCGTGCTGTCGCTGCCGCAGGTGGAGAATGTGGTGAAGAACACCGAGGTCGAGATCGAGCTGTTCGGCTTCGGCGGCCTGTGCGTGATGGTAGAAGGGCGCTGCCTGCTGTCCTCCTACTGCACCGGCGAATCGCCCAACTCGGCCGGCGTCTGTTCGCCGGCGAAGGCGGTGCAGTGGAAGGAAACGCCGACGGGCCTGGAGTCGCGCCTCAACGGCGTGCTGCTCGACCGCTACGGCAAGGACGAAAAGGCCGGCTATCCGACCTTGTGCAAGGGCCGCTTCGAAGTCGCCGGCGAAACCTATTACGCCATCGAGGAGCCGACCAGCCTCAATACCCTCGACCTGCTGCCCGAGATGCTGGCCATGGGCATCGCCGCCATCAAGATCGAAGGCCGCCAGCGTAGCCCCGCCTACGTGGCGCAGGTGACCAGAGTCTGGCGCGCGGCGATCGATGCGGTGAAGCAGAACGCCGACGGCTTCAAGGCCATGCCCGGCTGGCATGCCGAACTCAACAAATTGTCAGAAGGGCAGAGCCATACGCTCGGCGCCTACCATCGTCCCTGGAAGTGAGATGCACATGAATTTGAGTCTGGGTCCCCTGCAGTACTACTGGCCGCGCGAAGACATCCTGGCGTTCTACGAGGCGGCCGCGAGCTGGCCGGTGGCGCGCGTCTATCTGGGCGAAACCGTGTGCTTCCGCCGCCACCAGATGCGCCTGCCGGACTGGCTGGAACTCGCCGACCGGCTCGCCGCCGCCGGCAAGGAAGTGGTGCTTTCCTCGCAGATCCTCATCGAGGCGGAGCCGGAGCTCAAGGTCGTGCGTAGGCTCGCCGGCAACGGCCGCTTCCTGGTCGAGGCCAACGAATGGGGCGCGGTGCGCCTGCTGGTCAAGGAGGGCCTGCCCTTCGTCGCCGGCTACACGCTCAATGTCTACAACCACGAGACGCTCGGCGTACTGGCCGATGTGGGCGCGAAGCGCTGGCTGCCGCCGGTGGAAATGTCGCGCGACACGCTCGCCGCGCTGCTCGCGCGCGCGCCGGCCGGCATCGAGACCGAAGTGTTCGCCTACGGCAAGCTGCCGCTCGCCTATTCCGCGCGCTGCTTCACCGCGCGCCACTACAACCTGCCCAAGGACGATTGCCAGTTCCGCTGCCTCGACCATCCCGACGGCCTGCTGCTGTCCACGCGCGAGGGCGAGCCCTTCCTCACCCTCAACGGCATCCAGACCCAGTCCGCCGGCGTCTACAGCCTGCTCGGCGAACTGGATTCGCTGCGCGCGCTGGACGTGGCGACGCTGCGCCTGTCGCCGCAGGCGCGCCACATGGGCAAGGTGGTGGAAGCCTTCCAGGCGGCGATTGCCGGCGAGCGTGTCGCGGCCGATGCGCTCGCCCGCTACATGCCCGGCAAGCCGGTGGACGGCTACTGGCATGGCCGCGCGGGGCAGGAATGCGCGAAGGAACACGCATGCTGATCACGCGCCGGCTCGAATTCGACGCCGGCCACCGCATCCCCAACCACGTCAGCCAGTGCCGCCACCTGCACGGCCATCGCTACGCCGTCGAAATCACGCTGTCAGGCAAGATCATCGACACCGAAGGCGCATCCGAGCAGGGCATGGTGATGGACTTCTCCGAAGTGAAGCACATCGCCAGGCGCGTGCTGGTCGACCAGTGGGACCACGCCTTCCTGGTGTATGCGGGCGACCGCGAGCTGGTGCAGTTCCTGGCCAGCCTGCCCGGGCACAAGACCGTGGTGCTGCCGGTGGTGCCCACGGCGGAGAACCTCGCCGCCGAAGCCTTTCGCCTGCTCGACGCCGCCTATCTCGACACCTACGGCAACCAGTTGCGCCTGGAGCGCGTGCGCCTGTACGAGACGCCCAACAACTGGGCCGATGCCGTGCGCTGATGCATAGATCGAAGGAGCCATGATGCCGAACCTTGCCGTGCCCGTTCCCGTCAGCAGGCTGGTTGCCCGCCTGCCGGCGCAGCCGCCCAGCCTGGTCTTCTGCCTGCTGGCCAATCGCGTGCTGTGGCCGGCGCTGCTGCAGCTCGACTGGCAGCCGCTGGTCGGACGGCGCTACGCCATCCGCGTGAAGGACCTGGGTCTGACGTTTCGCTTCAAGGTCACGCCGCGCGGCTTTGCCGCCGACGGCGGCGCGCCCGAGCTCAGCATCAGCGCCAGCGCGCGCGACTTCGCGCTGCTGATGTCGCGCCGTGAGGATCCCGACACCCTGTTCTTCAGCCGCCGCCTGGTGAGCGAGGGCGATACCGAACTCGGCCTGGTGGTGAAGAACCTGCTTGATGCGCTCGATCCAGATGCGGTGCTGCGGCGCTTGCCGCAGCCGCTGGCCTACGCCGCCCGCCGCCTGATGGCGGGCTAGGCCGGCAGCAGAATCTTGTTGTCGGTGCTGTATTGATAGTCGCGGAACACGTGCTCCGCGGAGAGCAGCTCATAGCTGCCGTCGGCCGCCTTGCGCGTGGTGTCCTTGAGTCTGTAGGTGGTCTGGCCGCAGGTCCACACGTCGAAGTTGCGCATCTGCGTGCACAGACAGGTCTTGTCCATGACGGTAATCTTCTTCGCGTCCGGGTGCAGCGCGACTTCGCGGTTGTAGGCATCGATGTAGGCGCAGTGCCCCTTGTCGTCCAGCAAGTAGCCGTAAGCCTCGCAGTTCGGGCGGATGCCGTCGCCGATGCCGGGGCTGCCCTTCAACATGCGCATGGGGTAGCCGGTGGGCGAAGTGCCGTTGACTTCGATGTCCTCCTCGCGCGCCTTGAAGTATTCCTGCTTGACCTTGTCCGGCAGGCCGCACTCGCGGGTGACGGTAAAGCGCGTGGCCACCTGCACGCCGGCCGCTCCCAGTTCCATGAAATTCACCGCGTCGCTGCCGGTGAAAATGCCGCCGGCGGCGATGACCGGGATGTCGAGGTGCTCTGACTTCAGATAGGCCAGCACCTCGCCGACGAGGGTGGCGAGGTCGTACTTCATCCAGTCCTCCAGGCCGAAGCCCAGGTGGCCGCCGGCGAGCGGGCCTTCGACGATGACGTAGTCCGGCAGGCGATCGAGGCGCGCATTCTTGCGCAGGAACAGCTGCAGCGCGCGCGCCGATGACACGATGATGCCGAGTTTGGCGTCACGGAAGCGCGGGTGGTCCTGCATCAGCGCGAACGAGCCCAGGTGCAGGCCGGCGGACAGGGTGATGCCGTCGATGCCCGCGTCCAGCGCCGAGTTGAGCCGCACGCGCAGGGTCTCGCGCGCGCCGTTCATGGTCAGCTTTTCCATGCAGTTGACGAAGATCAGGCCGTCGCCGCGCTTGGCTTCCATGGTTTTGCCGATGTGCATCAGCGTCGCCTCCGCCAGCCGCCCCAGGTCGAACTGCACCTCGGCCTTTTCGGTGTTGGTGACGTTGTACTTGTACTGCTGCAGCTTGTCCTTGACGTGGCGGGTCTTGAAGCGGCGGTCGGACACCGTCTGCACCATGGCGTCGGAAATATGGCCGATGCCCCCCAGGCGCGCGGCTTCCAGCGCCAGTTCGGCGGTGGAAATGTCCACCCCCATGCCGCCGATCATGATCGGCACAAATTCCTGCTTGCTGCCCTTGCCGGGGAAGCGCAGGCGAAAATCATCCACGCGTTTCATTGTGGTCCTTCTGTTTGGTTGTCGGCCCGCCGGACTCCGCAGCGCGGGGGCCATGCTGATCCCTGTATTGTATCCGCACGCCGCCCAAGCGCAGGCAAGCTCAGGTTGTTTTTGCCGGAAATTACCTGGCTCAGAGGGTCCGTGCCTGAAAGCTTTCCAATTTCCCGTCGACCTGCTAGATTGGTAAGTAATTGAACACTTACTTGTAGATCATGGCAACCCCAGGTCCACGTACACGCCAGCCGAGCGAAACGCGCCAGACGGAAATCATCGAGGCCGTGCTGGATCTTGCCGCACAGGGCAATCCCGCCGACATCACCACGGCCGACATCGCCGACAGGCTGAATCTTTCGCAGGGCGCGGTTTTCAAACACTTCCCCAGCAAGGGTGCGATCTGGCTGGCGGTGCTGGACTGGGTGCAGTCGCGCCTGTTCGCCCGGCTGGAGGCCGCCGCCCAGCGCGCCGACACGCCGCTCGCAGGGCTGGGTGCGATGTTCATGGCGCATGTGAAGTTCATTGCCGCCCATCCCGGCGTGCCGCGCCTGATCTTCCAGCACCTGCGCCGGTCAGAGGACACGCCATTGAAGGCAGGCGTGCGCAACATGCTGGCGCGCTATCGCAAGCTGCTGATCGAATGCCTGGGCGAAGCGGAAAAGCAGGGCCAGGTCGTGCAAGGCCTGGACAAGTCTGCGGCGGCCATGCTGTTCATTGGCGCGATCCAGGGCCTGGCCATCCAGTCCATGCTGAATGGGAGTTCGACAAAAATGCAGGAGGAGGCCAGGCGCGTGCTCAAGCTCTACCTGCAGGCAATCGAGGCGAAATCATGAAACTGACATCCGTGCTCTCCAAAAGAGCGGCGCTGGGCGTGTTCGGCCTGGTCGTGGCGGCTGCATTCGCCATGGTGGTGGCGCGCTCCGGCCCGCTGGCGCCGGTGCGCGTGACTGTCGTCGAGGTTGCGCAAGGCGAGGTCGAGCCCGATCTGTTCGGCATCGGCACGGTGGAAGCCAGGCGCAGCTATTTGATCGGCCCGACCGCGGCGGGCCGCGTGCAGAACGTGCTGGTCGACGTCGGCGACATGGTCGAGGCCGGGCAGCTGCTGGCGGAAATGGACCCGGTCGACCTCAACGACAGGGCGGCAGCCCTGCTGGCCTCGGTGCGGCGTGCCGCCAGCGCAATGGCCTCGGCTGAAGCGCAGGTGCACGACGCGCAGGCGCGCCATGCGCTCGCCGCCGCTAATGCCAAACGCTATGTCGATCTGGGCGAGAAGAATTTCATCAGCGCCAGCGTGGTCGAGGCCAAATTGCAGGAACAAGCCTCGGCCGCAGCGGCGTTGAAGGCCGCCGAAGCCAACCTCGCTGCCGCGCGCCAGGACATGGCGCGTCTTTCGGCGGAACGCGAGGGCATGACGCGGCAGCAGCAGAACCTGCGCCTCGTCTCGCCGGCCGACGGCGTGGTGATCTCGCGTGATGCAGAGCCCGGCACCACCGTGGTCGCGGGCCAGGCGGTGCTGAGGCTGGCGGACCCCGCCAGCTTGTGGGTGAAGACGCGCTTCGACCAAGGCCGTTCGACCGGTCTTGCCGAAGGGCTGAAGGCAGAAATCGTGCTGCGCTCCAACCCGTTGCAGGTGCTTGCCGGCAAAGTGGCGCGCGTCGAACCGCTCTCCGACAGCGTCACCGAAGAACGCATCGCGCAGGTTGCCTTCGACGCCTTGCCGCCGGGGCAGACCATCGGCGAGCTGGCCGAAGTCACGCTCAAGCGCGGCAAGGTCGAATCCGCGCTGGTGCTGCCCAATGCCAGCATCCGTCGCCAGGGCGGCGTGGCCGGCGTATGGAAGCTGGAGGACGACGCGCCGCAATTCGTGCCGGTGCGTCTGGGCGAAGCGGGACTCGATGGCCGCGTGCAGGTGCTCGTCGGACTCGAGGCCGGCGACAAGGTGGTGGCCTACAGCGAGAAGGAGCTTGCCGCGGACAGCAATATCAAGGTCGTGGAAAGTCTCGGCAAATGATCAGCCTCGCCGGCCGCGACATTCTGCATGCCTGGGGCAAGTACGTCCTCACCGGCCTCGGCCTCGGCTTGCTCATCGGCGTCACCCTGTCCATGGCGGGCATCTACCGCGGCATGGTCGACGACGGCAAGGCATTGCTTGCCAACAGCGGCGCCGACCTGTGGGTAGTGCAGCAGGATACCCTCGGCCCCTATGCCGAATCTTCCAGCCTGCACGACGATGTTTATCGTGCTCTGCTCGGCATGCCCGGCGTCGCGCGCGCGGCCAACGCCACCTACTTCACCATGCAGGTGCGCAAGACCGATGAGGGCGGCGGCGAAACCGACGTGCGCGCCATGGTTGTCGGCTTCGAGCCGGGGCAGCCGGGCGAGCCGGGCTATCTGGTGGCGGGGCGGCGCATCACGCGCGGCCATTACGAGGCCGTCGCCGACATCAAGACCGGCTTCAAGGTTGGGGACAACATCCGCATCCGCCGCGACGACTACACCGTGGTGGGCCTTACCCGGCGCATGGTCTCTTCCGGCGGCGACCCCATGGTGTTCATTCCCCTGAAGGACGCGCAGGAAGCGCAGTTCCTGAAGGACAACGACGCCATCCTCAACGAGCGCGCGCGCACTAATGCCAACCCCGCCTTCAACCGGCCCGGCGTGCCGGGCCTGGCGGAGGCGGTCGAGGCCTCGCAGACCAGCAATCGCCATGTCAATGCCGTGCTGGTGCAGGTCAAGGCAGGCGAGTCGCCGGAAGCCGTGGCGCAGGAAATCCGGCGCTGGAAGCACCTCGAGGCCCATACCGTGGAACAGATGGAGGAAATCCTCGTCGCCAAGCTCATCGCCACCTCGGCCAAACAGATCGCCATGTTCCTGGTCATCCTTGCCGTGGTCAGCGCCGCCATCGTCGCCTTCATCATCTACACCATGACGCTGGGGAAGATCCGCGAGATCGCCGTGCTCAAACTCATCGGCACCAGAAACCGCACCATTGCAGGCATGATCCTGCAGCAGGCGCTGGGCCTGGGGCTCATCGGCTTCGTCGTCGGCAAGACTGCTGCGACCCTGTGGGCGCCGGTGTTCCCCAAGTACGTGCTGCTGGAGCCCGGGGATGCGGCGCGCGGCTTCGCCGCCATCATGCTGATCTGTGCCATCGCCAGCACGCTGGCGATCCGGGCTGCGCTCAAGGTCGATCCTGCCGAAGCGATCGGCGGCTGACATGAAGGAAACACTCGGCATCAGCATCGAAGGCCTGAGCAAGCGCTACGGCAGCGGCGACACCGCGGTCGATGCGCTGAAGGACGTGAACATGACCGTGGCGCCGGGCGAGGTGGTCGGTCTCATCGGCCCTTCCGGTTCGGGCAAGAGCACGCTGCTGAAATGCCTGGGCGCGGTGATCGAACCGAGCGGCGGTCGCATGACCCTGGGCGACGACACCATCTACGACCACGGCTGGAAGATCAGGGATCTGCGCGCATTGCGGCGCGACCGCATCGGCTTCATCTTCCAGGCGCCGTATCTCATCCCCTTCCTCGACGTCACCGACAACGTCGCCCTGCTGCCCATGCTTGCCGGGCGCGCCAACGGCGCGGCGAGACAACGCGCGCAGGAACTGCTCGAAGCCCTGGACGTCGGCCACCGCGCCCGCGCGCAGCCGTCCGAACTGTCAGGCGGCGAACAGCAGCGCGTCGCCATTGCGCGCGCGCTTGCCAACCAGCCGCCGGTGATGCTCGCCGATGAGCCGACCGCGCCGCTCGACAGCCAGCGCGCACTGGCCGTGGTGCGCATTCTCAACGACATGGCGCGGCAGTACCAGACCGCCATCATCGTGGTTACTCACGACGAGAAGATCATTCCCACCTTCAGGCGCATCTACCACATCCGCGACGGCCGCACCTATGAAGAGGCGGGCGAGGGCAGGGCGCTCGATTGAAGGCCTGCCCGGCTGGCGATCGGAAACTGGCTGTCAGCGCGCGGCGGCGGAAAGCCTGGCCTCGGGAACTTGGGCGGCGTCTTCTTGCGGATCGAGGACGCGGTCGCCCTCGGCATCCCTGATGCGCGTCACCAGGCCCATGCGGTTCATCAGTGCGATGAAGGGCGCCGGATCAAGCTCCTCGACGTTGGCCATCGCGCCGATGTCCCAGCTGCCATCGGCAATCAGCATGGCCGCCGCCACCACCGGCACGCCGGCGGTGTAGGAAATGGCCTGGCTGCCGACTTCCTCGAAGCAGGACTTGTGGTCGCAGATGTTGTAGAGCAGGGCTTCGGTCGGCCTGCCGTTCTTCACGCCTCTGACGAGGTCGCCGATGCAGGTCTTGCCGGTGTAGCCCGGCGCGAGCGAGGCGGGGTCGGGCAGAACGGCCTTGACGACTTCCAGCGGCACCACTTCCTGTCCCCTGGCGGTGCGAACGGGCTGCTCGGACAGCAGGCCGAGGTTTTTCAGCACGCTGAAGACGTTGATGTAGTGCTCGCTGAAGCCCATCCAGAAGCGGATGTTGGGCACGCCGAGATGGTGCGACATGGAATGGAGCTCGTCATGTCCGGCCAGGTAGGTCGTCTGCTTGCCGACCATCGGCATGTCCCAGTCCTTGCGATGCTCGAACATCGCGTTCGCCTTCCATTCGCCGTTTTCCCACGACCACGCGGTCGAGACGAATTCGCGGAAATTGATTTCCGGATCGAAGTTGGTGGCGAAGTAGCGCCCGTGGCTGCCGGCATTGATGTCGATGATGTCGATGGAATCGACGCGGTCGAAGCGGGTGTCCATGGCGTAGCGCGCATAGGCGTTGACCACGCCCGGGTCGAAGCCGACGCCGAGCACCGCGGTCACGCGCGCGTCCTTGCACTCCTGGCGCCGCTTCCATTCGTAGTTGGCGTACCAGGGCGGGGGCTCGCACACCTTGCGCGGGTCCTCGTGGATGGCGGTATCGAGGTAGGCGGCGCCAGTCCTGATGCAGGCGGAAAGCACCGACATGTTGAGAAACGGCGAGCCGACGTTGATCACGATGCGGCTGCCGGTGGCCTCGATCAGGCGGCTGGTCGCGTCGACATCCATGGCGTCGAGGGCGTGGGCCTGCAGGTGGCCGGGCTGCTGCATGCTGCCCTTTTGCCTGATCGAATCGATGATGGCCTGGCACTTGCCGAGGGTGCGCGACGCGATGTTGATGTCGCCAAGCAGCGCATTGTTCTGGGCGCACTTGTGCGCGGCCACGTGAGCCACGCCGCCTGCACCGATAATCAGGACATTACGTTTCATTGGATCATCTCCTTTACTCAAGTTTGCATGCCCCGGTTCAGGACAGGCTGCTGACGTAATCGTCGAAGGAAAACTCGCGCACCACATGCACGCTGCCGTCCGGCTCGCGCAGCGCGATGGCGGGCATGTGGATGCCGTTGAACCAGTTCTTCTTGACCATGGTGTAGCCGCCGGCATCGCCGATCGAAATGCGGTCGCCGATCTGCAGCGGGCGGTCGAAGCGGGCTTCGCCGAAAATGTCCCCGGCGAGGCAGGTCTTGCCGCAGATCTGATAGCTGTGCTCGCCCTTGCCGTCGCCGATCGGCGCGGTTTCGCGGTAGATCAGCAGATCGAGCATGTGCGCCTCGGTCGAGCTGTCGACGATCGCCAGGTTCTTGCCGTTGAAGCCGATGTCGAGGACGCTGACTTCCAGCGTCGTGGTATGGCGCACCACCGTTTCACCCGGCTCCAGGTAAACCTGCACGCCGTAGGTTTCCGCGAAGCGGCGCAGGCGCTCGCAGAAGCGCTCCAGCGGGTAGCCGGGTGCGGTGAAGCTGATGCCGCCGCCGAGGCTGATCCAGTTCAGCCGCTTCAGGATGTCGCCGTAGCCCTGCTCGACTTCATCGAGCAGGGCGTCGAAGCGGTCGAAGTCCCTGTTCTCGCAGTTGTTGTGGATCATCACGCCGTCGAGACGGTCGATGACCGACAGCAGCCGCGCCGGATCGGATTCGCCCAGACGGCTGTGGGCGCGCGCCGGATCGGCCAGGTCGAACGCCGCGCAGCTGACGCCGGGATTGAGGCGCAGGCCAACGGGCTTGCTGCCGGCGAAACGCTCGAAGCGCTGCATCTGGCTGATCGAGTTGAATATGATCTTGTCGCAGTTGGCGACGACTTCGCCGATTTCGTGGTCGGCAAAGGCGACGCTGTAGGCGTGGGTTTCGCCGCCGAATTTCTCGCGCCCGAGCCTGACCTCGTACAGCGAGGACGACGTGGTCCCGTCCATGTGCTGCCGCATGAGATCGAACACCGACCAGCCGGCGAAGCATTTCAGCGCCAGCAGGACCTTGGCGCCCGAGTGCTCGCGCACACGGTCGACGATCTGCAGGTTGCGCAGCAGCGCCGACTTGTCGATCAGGTAGTAGGGGGTCTGGATCATGTCTCGAAACGGTTCAAGGTTCGTCGCGCCCGGCTTCGGTCTGGCTGCGGCGGCGCTTCTTGGCTTTCCTTTTCTTGCTGCCGACGGGGTTGATGATGACCGGCGGCTGGTCCGGAAAAGTCGCCACCAGCGCCAGCCGACCGCCCACGCTCTCGACATACTGGCGCAAGGTGGAAAGCAGCATGTCGCTGCGCTTTTCGAGCCGGGAAATCGTGTCCTGTCCCACGGCAAGGGCCACGGCGAGGTCCTCCTGGGTTTGCTGCGCGCGCTTGCGCAGATCCTTCAGGGTGACCAGCGGCGCGGCATCGATCGACACGAGCTGGTAGCGCTCGGCGTTGCGGGCTGCCCCCTCGTCTGTCGGTTTCTTTGCCATATTGCGTGCCATGCGGATTCTGGATCGGGCTGGATTATGGCTTAAAGACCATATGTTGTAAAGACCATATCCGGGCCGGAGGACATGGTGAGACCCCAGGCGAGGGGGCCTGGACGTCGGAAGCGGTTTCGGGGCGGGTGTCGGCCAGGGATGAAAATGCATCCCGCGCGGGATGCGGCGCGGCCTTCTCAGGCTTCGGCGATGACTGCCAGACGGGGGTCGTCGAAGTGGTCGATGAGGATGCGCTTCACCCGCATCTGCCACAGCGTGGCGAATTGCGCGCGTTCGTCCGCGCTGGCTTCGCCCGCAAGCAGCTTCTGCATCAGCGCCGGCAGTTCCGGCGGCGGGGGCACGTTTTCGGGATGGTAGGAGACGTTCACGGCAGCGCCGGTATCCATGCGCGTGAATCTTGTTTCGATGCCGCCGCCGATGCCGAACTGCAACAAGCCGCGGCGGCTGAACTTTCCGCCCAGACCCTTGAAGCCGCCTTCGCCGGCCGCGCCGGTGAGCAGGCTCGCGACGTTGGCGATGACGCCGGTAACGCCGTCTGCCTGCGCCGCGCCGAATTCGACGCGGACGTTGCCGCGTTCCGGCACGCTGTCCGGGTAGAGTTTTTCCAGCGCCTTCAGCGTCATCAGGTACGCGCCCGCCACTGTGGGGCAGGAATGGCCGGCGAGCTTCACTGCGTCGAGGTAGCCGTAGTGCAGCAGACCGTCGCTGGCCGCACCGAGGACCTGCGCGAGCGGGTCGCGCAGGGTGATGGACTTCACTTGGTCGAAAAATGCCGGATGGCTCATGATGGATTGCCTTGTCGAGTCAGGAACAGGGAAGCCGCCGCCTGCAGCAGGAACCAGACCAGGGTCGCCGCACTCAGCAGCAGGCCCCATGGCTGGCCAAGTCCCGCGGCGATGCCGCCCGCGAAGAACAGCAGCGCGCGCACGCCGTGGTGGCGGCCGAGCCGCCTGCGCATGTCGCCATGCCAGGCGTTCTGCACGCCAGGGCGCAGCCACACCGGCAAGAGCTGGCTGGCCGCGCCCGACACCAGCGGCAAAAGAAAACCGGCAATGAACACCGCAGTCGGGTCAGGCAGATTCCAGCCGCCGCTGACAATGGCGGCGCTTGCGGCGCCGGCCGCCAGGCTCAATGCCAGGCCTGCCAGGGCCGTGGCCAGCAGGGGCGCTGCGCCATGCCGGGCGAAGATTTCTCCCCGATACAGTCGCAGCCATGCGACGCCTAGCCGCAACAGCACGATTGCCCAAAAAGCGGCGCCCAGCCAGGCGAGCGGCGCAAACCCTGCCGAGCCTGCGGCGACCAGCAGCGTGCCGGCGAACGCCCAGGGCAGGTCGCGGCGCAGCCGCTGTGCGGCAAGCACATCCGGACGGCCGATCACGGTCGGCATCAGTACCGCGAGCGTGCCCACGGCGGTGAGGCCGATGAAGCCCAGCGTGTTGAGATGCAGGTGGAAGCGGCGCAGCTGCAGAAAATGCTGCGGCCACAAACCTGCAGCAAGCATGGCCAGCAGCGCCGCGAACAGACAGGCGAGCGCCGCCTCGTACCAGGCGAGGCAAGCGTGCGGGCTGCCCAGCATGGCGGCGCGCCGCTTGCGGCTCCAGACGAACAGCGCAACGGATGCGGCCATGGCCAGCACCGCACCGGCCTGCCAGCCCCAGCTGAAACCACCCGCGCTGAATGCCACCACCGCCAGTGCGCCGCCGGCCAGCGCCACGACCGGAACGAGGCCGATGACGCGTTCGGCTTCGCGGGTGCGCGTCAGCACCGGGATGAAATGGCTCATGGCGCCGAAGATCAGCGGCATTGCGCCTGCGGCCAGCATCAGGTGCAGGTAGGCGGCGCGGCCGGCATGCGGCGACCACAACAGCGCCGCGGCGAAAATCGCCAGGGAGAGGAACACCAGTGCCGGCAGCATGCGTTTATTCGTTCGATGTGTGTTGGCTGGGCTTCAATGGGCTGCTGCCTTGCCATGCCGTCGTCGCGAGGCCCGCCTTGA
The DNA here is from genome assembly GCA_008923285.1 of Betaproteobacteria bacterium SCN2. Taxonomy (GTDB): domain Bacteria; phylum Pseudomonadota; class Gammaproteobacteria; order Burkholderiales; family Thiobacillaceae; genus UBA6918. Next base: position 296,758 of record WBSG01000027.1, on the reverse strand, counting down.
TTTTTGGCGGGCCGGGGCGATCCAGTCAGCAACGGCCAGGCAAAACCCGTGCATGGCATTGTGCCACTTTAATCAGGGCTGGATTGCCGCGCTTCGCCCGCGATGACGGCGCTGGAAGGCGTCATCGCGGGGTCCGCAGGGCTGTGGCGATCCTGGGGTTCGGCTTCAAGTATCAGTTGCGGATGAAATCGATCACGATCGCGCCCGGGTCGCGCTGCAGGTATTCGATCGCCACGGCATCGCCATAGCGGTTGCGCAGCTGATCCAGCAGCGGCAGGGGATCGTGGTCGTTGACGAAGCGCATGCGCTCGCCGGAGTTCAACGCGTCCAGCGCGCCGAAAATGGCGGCGTGGCGGAAGCGCTTGGCGATGCCGCGCGCGTCGAAGGGGTAGATCATGTCCTGGCGCAGGTGCAGGTGGGGGTGCGAATTCATGGCTTCTCCTTTAAACATGTAAATAGGAAACATATTATAATCACAGTAAAATAAGCCTTGGCAAGATAATTTATTTCTAATCTACATATTAAGCATGCAGCTGACCCGCTTCACCGATTATTCGCTGAGAGTGCTGATCTACCTGGGCTCGCACCCCGACAGCCTGGCCACCGTCGGTGCCATCGCCGAGGAATATGACATTTCGCGCCACCACCTCACCCGCGTGGTGCACCAGCTCGGCCTCAGGGGCTACATCGAAACCGTGCGCGGCAAGGGCGGCGGCTTTCGTCTTGCCCGTACCCCGGAACGCATCAGGATCGGCGACGTGGTGCGCGACATGGAAAGCGGCTTCGAACTGGCGGAATGCTTCCGCCCCGGCGAGGTGACCTGCCGCCTGATGCCGGGCTGTGCCTTGAAGCCCGTTCTGGCCGAAGCCGGCCGCGCCTTCCTGTCCACGCTCGACCGCTACACCCTGGCCGATCTGCTGCCGGCAGAGCAGAAGCCGCTGGTTCGCCGCGCCTAGGCCGTCATGGCGAGCGTTCCCGGATTTTGCTGGGCCATGTCTGACTGGATCGCCACGGCGCTGCGGGCCTCGCGATGACGATGAGGTGTCATTGCGAGCGTAGCGCGGCAGCTTAGTAAAACGGCATTTACTTCTTTGACGTCATTGCGAGGCGGCAAAGCCGCCGTGGCAATCCAGTCGAATGCCATCGGCATTCGTTTTACAGAAAGGGAAACCCTATGCGCAAACCTCTATTCGCCACAGTCGCCGCCCTGCTGCTGACCCTCCCCGCCGCCCATGCCGAACAGCCGGCCGCCGACCTGCACCTGTCGCCGCCAGTGCGCGGCCTTCTGCAGCAGGAAATGCGCGAAGTCGCGCGCGGCACGCAAACCCTGGCCGTCGCGCTCGCCACCGCCGACTGGAAAACCCTGCACGACACCGCCGCCATGATCCGTTCCAGCTACATCATGAACAAGCAGCTCACCGCCGCGCAGAAGCACGAACTCGAGCACGCGCTGCCCGCCGGCTTCAAGCAGCTGGACGCCGAATTCCACGCGCGCGCGGAAAAGCTAGCGCTTGCCGCCGAAGCGCGCGACCATGAACTGGCCGCCTTCCATTATTCGCGCCTGGTCGAAAGCTGCGCGGTGTGCCATTCCGGCTATGCCAGATCGCGCTTCCCCGGCTTCGCACCCTTCACGCCGCCGGCGCACGGGCACTGATCGCCGGCCGCCGGGGCGTCAGGCCTTGCGCTTCGCCTTTTCCGGCTTGAGTTCGTCCGCGCCCGGCACGAGGAAGACGCCCTGCATGTGCAGCAGTTCGTCGCGATGCTCGCCCGCCAGAACGTTCAGCAGCTTGCGCCCCTGGGGCGTCAGGTGCACCTCGACCTCGCGCCTGTCCCTGCGCCCCGCCTGACGCTCCACCAGACCCAGCTTTTCGCAGCGCGAGATCAGCGACACCGCGCCGTGGTGGTGCGACTGCAGGCGCTCGGCCAGCTCGCCCACCGTGGCCCAGTCGCGCCCCGGCAGTCCGCAGACATGCAGCAGCAACTGGTATTGCAGGTGGGTGACGCCATGTCGGCGCGTCACTTCCTCGCTGAAGCGCAGGAAGCGGCGAAGCTGGTAACGGAAATTGGACAGTGTCTCGAGGTCTTCCTTGCTGGGCGGGCGCTTGGCCATGGCTGGGGGTCGCTTTCAGGTTTTTCTTGCTTTTATATCACAGTGTGATATAAAAAGTCATGGCCACGCGGCCGGCGCGCGATCTGCCGGCCAGGCTGCCTTTGCCACGGGCCGTGGCAGTGTTTCTGCGAACAAGGAGGTTCATCATGAATATCCTTCAGTTTCACAAGCTGTTTCTCTCTTCGCGGGAGGGATGGCAAGGGCTGGCGCAATCCCAGCCCTCGGTTCTCAGGCTGTATCTCCTGCTGGTGCTGCCGTTTTCGCTGATCCCGCCGCTGATGCTGGAGTATGCCGGGCGTCATGTGGGCGCGGTGATGTTTCCGCACGTTTCCAGCCAGGCATGGAGCATCGCGGCGCTGCTCTTCCTGCTGGCGGAACTGGCCACGGTGCCGCTGATGGCCTGGGCGATCAAGTCGGTGGCCGGCAGCAAGGGCATCGACAGCAGCCAGTATGACGCCTTTCTGCTCGCCGCCGTCGCGCCGGTTCCGCTGTGGCTGTCGGCGCTGGTACTGTTTTCCAACCAGTTCGCGCTGATCGTCGCCATGGTGCTGCTGGGCGTGGCAGGATCGGTCGTGCTGATATTCCGCGGGGTGAAGAGCATCCTCAAGGTCGAGGAAGGCCTGGTCGCCTTCGACATCGCCTACACCGTGACGGCGCTCGGCCTCATCGCCTGGGTGGTGCTGGTCACGCTGGGAATCGTGCCCGCCCTGGCCTGACGATCCGGCGGTCCCGGCGCGCCAGGCCGGATTCCGCAAGTTATTCGCCCGAGTAGGAGTCGAACCATGGACGCTGCATTCAATCTGCCGAAACTGGACGAGGCCGGGTACCTGGTCGAGCCGGACGAGTGGAACGAAAACTTCGCCGAGTACATCGCGCGGCGTGAAAACATCCGCCTCACCGAGGCGCACTGGGAAGTCATCCATCTCATGCGCAGTTACTACGAAGCGCATCACGAGGCGCCGGACGTGCGCTTCCTGATCAAGCACATTTCCCGGCGCCTGGGCGATGACGCGCAGAACGAACTGTTCAACACCTTCATTTACGGCTACGTCTGGCAGGCCTGCAAGCTCGCCGGCATGAAGCGGCCGCACGTCTGGGACAGCTCGCCGCCGCAGGCGGGGCAGACGCACTAAGCTGTTGCTGGCGCGGTGCGGCGGGGAAGGCAAGTCCCGCCCGGCAAGGCCCAACGTCAAGTTCTCCCGCAGAGAGCGAATTCACACCGGATAAACTCCGACTCAGTCCTCGGCCGTGAGCAATTGAACTGCCTTCCGCGTAATCGGGGCAACCATCAGTACGGCCGGATACGCGAAAAGCCACGCGGCCAGCCATGCCGTGAGCCAGATGCTTGCGAGGTTCGATGCCAGGCCGATGGCGTGAAACGTGGAAATGCCCGAGACCAGCAGAGACATCAGCCCGGACAGGATCAGGTTGAACAGCTGCGGTCCGTATTTCTGCGGAATCATGCAAATGCCTCCGCGTTTTCGCAGGTGACGGATACACGATGCAGGGTTTGGGCAAAGTTCTGTCCGAACATCCTGGCCGTCTTGATGTCGCCAATCGGAAACGAATCGGCCGCCGCCGAGTGGCCGGCCTGGGCCATCAGGCCAGACCAGGAGCCGAGCCGGTTGGCGGCTTCGTCGTAGGGAACGCCGAGGTGCTGCTCGGGCAGGATGGGGTTGCCCACCCAGAGCATGCCGTGCTGCATGCAGAAGACGAACATCGACATCAGCGTCGACTGCTTGTCGCCGGACGGCAGCGACGACACCGTGAACCCCGCGGCCAGCCTGCCCTTGAGTTGCTGGCTGCGCCACAGCCGCCCGGTGGCGTCCATGAAGGTCTTGAAAGTGCCCGAGACGCTGCCGAGGTAAGTCGGCGAGCCGAGGATGTAGCCCTCGTACTGGAGCAACTCATCGGGCGCCCTGGTAAGGTCTTCCGCCTTCAGCAGGCGGGCCTCGGTGTCCGGCACGCTGCGGGCGCCTTCGAGGACATGGCCGGCGATGTGCTGCGTGTGCCCATGGCCGCTGTGATAGATGACGGCAAGTTTTTTCATTTGGTTTCTCCTGATGGGGGTTGCTTTCGGCAAGACGCCGGCCTCAGCGCGCCAACCATGCGGCGAGGAAAGCGGTCAGATAGAGGCCCAGGCCAAACACGCTGTGGTTGACCACGCTGCGCAGGCAGTTCTTTAAAGGCGTCGGCGTCCTGGAGGCGGCGAAGCCCGAGCCCATGGCCGGCTGCATCACGAAAAGCGGCGCCGCGACCGTGCCCATGCCCAGCAGCACCGCCGGCAACAAGCTGGGGTTGTGCGTCCAGCCGATGCCGGTGATGCCCACGAGCAGGCCCGCGAAGGCGATGCCGACGGCATAGTGGGTCAGCCAGCCCAGCGCGAGCTCGCCGGGGATCGGCGGCGCCTTGCCGATGGCTGCGTGCGCGAAGCGGCCGCGGAACAGGTGTCCCACCCAGCGCCCGATGAACGCGAAGTTGAGCGTCTGCACGCCCATGCGCTTGAGGAACATCAGCCACGCGTCCATGACGGCGGTGGCCCCGATGCCGATGAGTGCGACGTGGGCGATGTCTTGCAGTAACTGAGTCATATGACCTCCTTTTAAGTTGACGGTTGAACAGCTTGAGTCCACTATAAAAGTTGAAGTCAACTTCAAGTCAAGGGGTCATGGGATGGATATCGCCGAAGTCGCCAAACGCACCGGAGTGCCGGCCTCGACGCTGCGCTACTACGAGAAAAAAGGCCTCATCGCCTCGACCGGCCGGCAGGGCATCCGGCGCAGGTTCGCAGACGGCGTGCTGGATCAACTGGCCTTGATTTCGCTAGGGCAGGCCGCCGGCTTATCCCTGGACGAAATCCGCGCCATGTTCACGCCCGGCGGCGAGCCCAACATCGACCGGCAGTTGCTGCTGAACAAGGCCGACGAAATCGACGCGCTGATCAAGCGGTTGAAAGCGATGAGCCACGGGCTGCGGCACGCGGCAGCCTGCCCCGCCCCCAGCCATGCGGAATGCCCGACCTTCAAGAAGCTGCTGAAAGCGGCCGCCTCCGGCGCCATCGAAAGACGCTGGAAGAGCGCAGAACTCAAACGCCCCGGCAAGTAGTGCGTGGCAGGGGGCTAAGCCAAGCCGATATTCGACTGGATTGCCGCGTCGGCTCTACCTCCTCGCAACAACCCCGCATCGTCATCGCGAGGCCCGCAGGGCCGTGGCGATCCAGTCAAGCCAGGCCAGGCCCAGCAAATCCCTAACCCCCTGCACTATGATGAACCGTATACCCAGACCGGGGGATCATCATGCCCGCCACCCAAACCAGCGAACTCGCGCGCCGCATCGTCGACACGGCGGTCGAGCTGGCCGAGCAAAGCTCGTGGGAGGCCGTGCGCCTGCATCAGGTGGCAGCGGCCCTCGGCATCGGCCTCGATGACGTGCGCTGCTGCTTCCGCGAAAAGGACGAACTCATCGACGCCTGGTTCGAGCGCGCCGACGACGCCGTGCTGCAACTCGCCGACAGCGGCGAACTCGCGCAACTCAGCCCGCGCGAAAGACTGTTCCGCCTCATCATGGCCTGGCTGGATGCGCAGGAAGCCCATCGCGAAGTCAGCCGGCAGATGATCCAGTCCAAGCTCGAACCCGGCCACCTGCACATCCAGATCCCCGCGCTCATGCGCATCAGCCGCACCGTGCAATGGATGCGCGAAGGCGCCGGGCTGCAAGACGCCGGCGTGATGCGCGCCGTGCTGGAAACCGCCACGACCGCCATCTACCTCGCCGCCTTCGTCAGCTGGATGGGCGAGGACAGCGCCGGCTCGCCGCGCACCCGCAAATTGTTGAGCGGCCTGCTGGCGCAGGCCGAGGCCGTCATGCAGGCTTGCCCCGGCAGGGCGGGCAAGGCCGGGGAGAAAAGCATCCCGCGCGCGCTCTGATACCATTCCCGCTCGATCAATCTTTGTAGGGAATGCCATGTTTTTCGGGGTCAGCCATCTTGTCGTGCCGGTAACGGATGTGGAGCGTGCAGCCAGGCTGTGGCGCGATGTCATGGGCTTTGCCGAAGCGCGCCGCGGCGAGGGCTACCTCGACATCGATTCCGGCAACGTGGCGATCCGCCTCATGCAGGTGGCCGCCGTCGAGTCCAGAATTTCCATCCGCCTCTCCGTGCTCAAGGTCAACGAGGCTTACCAGGCCCTGCTGGCCGGCGGCGCCGTTTCGCGCTACGAACCCATGCGCACCCCGGAACTGGAAGAGATCGCCTGCGTCAGCGACGCCGACGGCCACGCCATCGTGCTGTGGCGCGCGCTCACCGAGGACGAGTGGGGCTTCGTGCCCGAGCTGCCCAAGCAGGGCGAATGGACCCCCGATGCCGAAGCCCTGCTGCAGCGCCTGCTGTCCCACGTGCCCGCCCTGTTCCGCATGCTGGCACGGCGCAAGACCACCCGCGTCATCGAACAACTGGCCAGGGAAGCAAAAAGCCCGGTCACCCGCGAACTCGTCATCAAGGGCTACATCACCTCATCCGCCAAGGTCACGCGTTATCGGCTGGTCGAGCCGCTGCGGGCGGAGGGGATCAATCCGGATGATTATCGGGAGGATTTTGATTATGAGTGAATCAGGGTAAAGTCGAATGGGCTAGGTGGTGATTGAACAAATTTGGTCACCAGACTGATGCTTCCAAAAAATCGAGCTTGGCCCCTTTAATTCTCTTTACTTAATAATGGAATAAGTAAATTGTTACTTCAGTCGCTAGACCAAGTTGATGCTAGTCTCCTGCAGAAGATTTGTGACGACAGATGCCCGGAATCTCAGAGCCTAGAGTTTAAACGCGACCTGCCAGGGCATTCAGACAAAGATAAGCATGAAATCTGCAAGGACGTGGCCTCTCTCGGTAATACAGATGGGGGCGATCTTGTATATGGCATCGAAGAGAAATCAGGAGCTGCCAGCTGCATCTCACCGATTTCTGGTGAGCATCCGGATGCGGCAATGAGGAGGATTGCACAGGTCCTTGACGCAGGTATCGAGCCGCGGATTCAGGGACTAAAGATTTGCCACGTCGATGTTCCAGGGGGCTACTGTATCGTGCTTAGAGTGCCTTCCTCGTACGATGGCCCTCATTGCATACGCACAAACCACAATAGGCGATTTGTTATGCGTAATGGCACTAGCATCACAGATATGTCGTTTGATCAACTGCGTAGTGCATTTGATCGCACAGCTACGCTTGCTGAACGCGCTCGACATTTCATCTCAGATCGACTTAAGTTGATCGCTGAACGAAGAACGGCACTGCCGCTCACGGCTGGCCCACATTGGGTTGTACACCTAGTACCCGTTTCAGGATTGGCTGGGCGTAAGACTGTTGACCTCAGGAGTATCTACTCAAAAACGTATACGGAGTTTCTTGGGCGCGAATGGGGGGGTGGCAGTTCTACATTTAATTTTGATGGTCTACTGATACACCCTGGCGGTCGCAATAATAATGAGTACTACGCGTACAACCATATTTTTCGGACAGGGGCACTAGAAGCTGTCGAGCTAGGAGGCGCAACCAGAGAGATTTCTACTGGGGTTGAGAAGTCCATCGTGTGGTCACTTGATATGTCCAAGTTTTTCTATTTTTGGATCAAAAAATTCCTGGAATCTACCAAAAACTGGGGCTTCTCTGGTCCTGCAGTTCTTAGCGTTGCCATCCTCAATGTTAAAGGCTATGAGCTTGGCATAGGCGAGACATTTCACCGCTTTAGCTACGCTAGGGCAGACCGTCCACACTTAATTCCGCCTGATTTGTGGATCGAAGACATAGATTCGGTAGACATTAACGACGCAATCCGACCGTTGTTGGATACCTTGTGGCAAGCATTCGGCGCAGAGCGCTGTCTTGACTTTGATGATGCGACCGGGGTCTTTTCCCCTCGCAGAGGTTAGAAATAATTGGTAGGAATAATTGAGAATAATTAGGGTCAGACCACTAATGCGGTCTCCGATGTTTTCTTGGATACTAAAAACACTTTCTTTCTCTGAACGAGTCCCGTCACCCTGAACAGCCATTTATGGAATACCTACTCTATTGGGTCGGCCTGGCGGCGGTGGCGGTGAATGCCCTGACCGGCGTGCTCGATGCCGGGCGCAAGCAGATGGACCTCATCGGAGTGGTGATGGTGGGCACGGCCACGGCGCTCGGCGGCGGCACGGTGCGCGACATCCTGCTGCAGCGGCCGGTGTTCTGGCTGAGCGATCAGCTCTACCTGGTCGTGGCCCTGGCGATGACGCTGATCATCTTCTTCGCGGTGCGCGGCCTGCGCCTGCCTCCGCGCCTGTTTCTCATTCCGGACGCAATCGGCCTCGCACTGTTCACCGTGGTCGGCACGCAGATTTCGCTGCAGGCCGGCGCGCCCTGGCTGGCGGCGAGCCTGCTGGGGGTGATCACCGGCGTGGTCGGCGGGGTGGTGCGCGATATCCTCTGCAACGATGTGCCGCTCATTTTCGTGCGCGGCGAACTCTACGCAACGGCAGCCTGGATCGGGGCGCTCGCGCTGATCGGGCTGCAATCGCTTGGCGTGTCGGCCATCATCACCACTTGGGCCGGCATGGCGACGGTTCTGCTGGTCCGCGTGGCAGCGATGGCGTTCAAGATCACGCTGCCGACTTACTCTTCGCGCGAGTAGCGGTTTTCTCCGCAAGCCTAAGAGCCTGCCGCCTCAGGACAGCTGTCCGCCATGCTGCAGATAGCGTCGCAGCGCTGACGACAAATTGCCCAGCAGCATCAGCGCGGACAGCGCGAGCACGATGCCGGCCGGAACGTGCAAGGCAGCCGGCCAGGCCACGGCGGCGATGAGCAGGGCGAGGGTGGCCAGGTGCAGGCGGAACTGCAGGCGCATGCTCTTCTCGTCGATCATCTGCTTCATGTTGGGGATGGTGCCGGCCTTGGCCTGCAGCTGCGCCTGCAGGTGGAACCAGGCGAGGAAGGGCACGATCTTGTAGAGCATGCCGGCCACCACACTCACAGCAAACCCGAATAGAAACAGCACGCCCAGCAGCAGGGGGTAGGCGCTGCTGTCGGCCCACGCCGGCCACAACTGCGCAAGCATCCAGGCGAGCACGCTGGCGATGAGGCTGGCCATGCCGAAGCGCCAGTAGTCGAGGGTGATGTCGGGCAGTTTTCTGCGCCGGCGCGATTGCAGGTCGAGGGTGTGGAAGGCGAACATCAGCACGCCGGCGGCGAGGCCGGCATCGAGCAGGATCACGACGGGGTGCGGCAGCAGGGGCGCCGCCGCGCGCAACGCCAGCAGCGCGAACATGACGCCGGCCAGCCAGCGGCTCAAGCGCGGCGGGTAGGGCGGGGTCATCTGGAACATGGGCACGACCTGCCAGGCCACGCCCGCTACCAGCAGAAATATCCAGCCGAGCAGGCCGAAGCCGATGTGCGCTGCGCTGGCGCCCTCCAACGACCCATTCCACCAGCCTGCGCGCAGCAGCGCGAGCGCCGCGCCGAGCGCCACGGTGAAGACGAGGCTCATCACCGCGAAGCGCATGCCGTTGGCGGTGGCATTGGCGGCGGCACGCACCAGGCTGACTGCGGCGGCGGCGATGAAGATGGCAAACGCGGCCAGCAGCAGCACGACGCCGGCGGCATAGGCTCTGGCCGCACCGCTCAGGAAGCCTGCCATCAGCGCGGCGGTGCCGAGGCTGAGCGCGATGTGGCTGGCGCGCGCGACCAAGCGCGTTGCGGGCACGGGCGAGCCCGCCACCACCGGCAGCATCTGCAACATCGCGCCCAGCATGACCATGGCGAGAAAGCCGAGGGTGAAGGCATGGGTGAGGGCGAGCGCCTGCGGCGTCCAGCGCGAGGCGAGGGCGTCGGGGGTGAGCGCGATGAGGATGCCGGCCGCGATGAGGAACAGCGGCGCGGTGAGAAAGAAGCGCAGCGGCAGCGAGAACGGCGGGGCTTGTTCGAAAGCGAGGCCGGGCTGGGTGTTCATGCGGCTGCTGTCAGGAGCAGGACACAAACAGGATTAACCGCGGAGGTCGCAGAGTTCGCAGAGGAAAGCAAACAAAACTCCGCGTCCTCCGCGAGCTCCGCGGTCAACTTGATTTGCTTTTCGCTGTGTGCTGCGTGGTTCGAGTGCTTATGCCGGATCATCGTGTGCGCTCATCCTTTTTGCCGGATCAGGATGACGTAGCTGCCGTCGGGCTGCGCGGTGGTGTCACGGCGATAGCCGCGCTCGTCGAGGATTGCATACAGCGGGAAGGGCTCGCGGTGCAGCAGCAGGCGGATCGACTGGCCGGGGCGCATCAGGTCCAGCGTCTGCATGACTTTTTCCAGCGGCTCGGGCGGCTCCAGCCCGCGCGCGTCGATGAGGATTTCGTCGGCCATGCGCCTAGCGGCCGACGGCTTGCATGGAATGGAGAACCGCCTCGCCATCCGCGCCCAGCGCGCGGTCGGCCATGGGGTAGAGCATGTTCTCTTCCTTGATGTTGTGCTGCTGCATGAGCATGTTCAGGGTTTCCGATGCGCCGAGGTAGGCCGACACATTGCCGGCTGCCGCCGCCGCTGCCATGTCCGCGATCAGCGCGCGCATCTGTTCGTGTTCCATGCGCATGACCTGGGTGGGGCCGGCGCTCATGCCGGTGCGTTCCTCGAAGGCGGGGAACAGCACTTCTTCTTCCATCGCCAGGTGGTGCGCCATGGCGGCCTGGAATTTTCCGAACAAGCCGCGCGCGCTGTCCCAGTTCTTGTTGCCGGCGGCTTCCTCGGCCAGGGCGAACAAATCGTCGCATGCGCGGTGGTCGCTACCCAGGAATTGCAGAATCGTGCTCATGGCTTGGTCTCCATAACATGTTAAAAATACTCATGTTTAAGTATATCAGGACAATCTAACCTGAAATTCATCTTGACACCGCTACAAGATGTCGTATCTTGCGTAGTCACCGAGCACAAAATGTTGATATGGAGGTGACAGGTATGAGTTCTGTTTTAGCAGTTCTGCCCCGTGAAGTCATCAAGCGCGACGGCCGCCGCGTGGCCTTCGACCCCAACAAGATCCGATCGGCCATCCTGCGCGCCGGCCAGGCGAGCGGTGAATATGGCGAGCATGAAGCCGACCTGCTCACCGGGCAGGTGACCAAGGTGCTGATCCATAGCTTCAGGAACGCCTCGCCCGACATCGAGCGCATCCAGGACGTGGTCGAGCAGACGCTGATCGCCTCCAACCATTTCCAGACCGCGCGCGCCTACATCGCCTACCGCGAATCGCACAAGAAGCTGCGCGAGGATCGCAAGACCGTGGTCGACGTGGAAGCCTCGATCAACGAATATCTTTCCCGCCAGGACTGGCGCGTGAACGCCAACGCCAACCAGGGCTATTCGCTCGGCGGGCTGATCCTCAACGTCTCCGGCAAGGTGGTGGCCAATTACTGGCTGAACCACGTCTACCCGCCCGAGCTGGGCGAGGCGCATCGCGACGGCTCCATCCACATCCACGACCTCGACATGCTCGCCGGCTACTGCGCCGGCTGGTCGCTGCGCACGCTGTTGCACGAAGGCTTGAACGGCGTGCCGGGCAAGGTGGAAGCCGGCCCGCCCAGGCACATGTCTTCCGCGGTCGGCCAGATCGTCAACTTCCTCGGCACGCTGCAGAACGAATGGGCCGGCGCGCAGGCCTTCTCCTCCTTCGATACCTACATGGCGCCCTTCATCCGCAAGGACAACATGTCTTACGAGGCGGTGAAGCAGTGCATCCAGGAACTGATCTACAACCTCAACGTGCCTTCGCGCTGGGGCACGCAGACGCCGTTCACCAACCTCACCTTCGACTGGACCTGCCCGGAGGATTTGCGCGAGCAGATCCCGGTGATCGCCGGCGAGGAGATGCCGTTCGCCTACGGCGAGCTGCAGGCCGAGATGGACATGATCAACCGCGCCTACATCGAGGTGATGACCACCGGCGATGCCAAGGGCCGCGTGTTCACCTTCCCCATCCCCACCTACAACATGACGCCGGATTTCCCCTGGGAATCGGAAAATGCCGAGCGCCTGTTCGCCATGACCGCGCGCTATGGCCTGCCGTATTTCCAGAACTTCATCAATTCGGAGATGAAGCCCAACCACATCCGCTCCATGTGCTGCCGATTGCAGCTCGATCTCAGAGAACTGTTGAAGCGCGGCAACGGCCTGTTCGGCTCGGCCGAGCAGACGGGCTCTGTCGGCGTGGTCACGGTCAACTGCGCGCGCCTCGGTTTTGAGTACAAAGGCGACGAAGCCGCGCTCTTGCGCCGGCTGGATGCGCTGCTCGACATGGCGCGGAACGGCCTGGAAATCAAGCGCAAGGTCATCCAGCGCCTGATGGACGACGGCTTGTTCCCCTACACCAAGCGCTATCTCGGCACGCTGCGCAACCACTTCTCGACCATAGGCGTGAACGGCATCAACGAGATGATCCGCAACTTCACGAACGACGAGCACGACATCACCACGGTGTGGGGCCACGAATTCGCGTTGCGCCTGCTCGACCACATCCGCGGCCGCATCGCCGGCTTCCAGGAGGAAACCGGCCACCTCTACAACCTGGAGGCCACGCCGGCCGAGGGCACCACTTACCGCTTCGCCAAGGAGGACGCCAAGCGCTATCCCGGCATCCTGCAGGCCGGCAGCGAGGACGCGCCCTACTACACCAACTCCTCGCAGCTGCCGGTGGGCTTCACCGATGACGCCTTCGAGGCATTGGAGCGTCAGGACGATCTGCAAAGGAAGTACACCGGCGGCACGGTGCTGCATCTGTACATGTCCGAGCACATCTCGTCGGCGGAGGCGTGCAAGAAGCTGGTGCGGCGGAGTCTGGAACGTTTCCGCCTGCCCTACATCACCATCACGCCGACGTTTTCCATCTGCCCCAAACACGGCTACCTCGCCGGCGAGCACGAGTTCTGTCCCAAGTGCGACGAAGAGGCCCTGTCGCGCAAACGCGCTGTTGTTGCCTAACCAAGGAGGTTGATATGTCTGATATGTCCGTGATCACCCAAGCCCTCGACGCCTCTGTCCTGAAAGAGGAAGAGCGCACCCGCTGCGAAGTGTGGACCCGCGTCATGGGCTACCACCGCCCGGTGGCGAGCTTCAACAAGGGCAAGAAGAGCGAGCACCGCGAGCGGCAGTTCTTTGAAGAGCGCGCCTGCCGTCTGGGCTGATGCCGTGTTGAGGGTCGGCGGCGTCACGCCGCTCTCAGCCAGCGACTGGCCGGGGCAATTGTCCGCGGTGGTGTTCTGCCAGGGCTGCCCCTGGCGCTGCGGCTATTGCCACAACCCCGAGCTGATCGCGCCGCGCAGCGACAGGGAAATTCCCTGGCGCGAGGTCATGGATTTCCTGCAGCGGCGCCAGGGCCTGCTCGACGCGGTGGTGTTCTCCGGCGGCGAGCCGACCTTGCAGGCGGGGCTGCCGCAAGCCATGCGCGCCGCGCGTGCGCTCGGCTACAAGATCGGCCTGCATACCGGCGGCATGTACCCCAGGCGGCTGGCCGCAGCCTTGCCTTTCGCCGACTGGGTGGGCATGGACGTGAAGGCGCCGTTTGCCGAATACGCGCGCATCACCGGCATGAAGGACAGCGGAACGCCGGTGCGGGAAAGCCTGCAACTGCTGCTGGCATCGAACGTCGCCCACGAAATCCGCACTACCGTGCATCCCGCGCTCCTCGCGGACGATGAAGTCGAGGAAATTGCACACGAACTCGTTGCCCTCGGCGTGAAGCATTACGTCGTGCAGGCTTTCCGCAGCCAAGGGTGTTCGAATGAAATCTTGCGCAGCAGCGCGCCACGGGCAAGGCCGCTGCAAGAACTGGGCGCGGACCTGGCGGAAAATTTCGAAACTTTCCTGGTGCGCGCCTAGGTGAAGAGCAAGCGCTCTCTGGGTTGCTGCGATGCGTACCGTAGGCAGCGAGGCTGACCGCCTCCTGTGACAGCCCATCGGCTGCAGGCGGTCAAACTGAAATGCAAGGTTCGACACGAGCGGCCGGCGGCCGGCATGGCTGATTGCCTGTCTGCTCAATGGAGCGGTCAGCGGACTCCGCTTGCCTTGAACACGAGGGTCGGACCTTGACCGTGGCTGTAGAAATAGTCTCCGCCAGGGCTGATCGCGACTGCTCTGCCTTTGCGTGCATCGGCAAAGTAGCGCCAGCCATGGCCCGGCTGCCCGATGGTTGCGGCATTGGAGATGGCTTGCATGCCTGTGTCAATCCGATGATTGCTTGGTGCCTCCTTGCCATGATCGTCTGCATGCGAAGGCACGCCCGTCATCGCTACTGCGAGGCCGAGCACCACGGCGACATAATTTGGCTTCATGGTCGTTCCTTTCGATGGAGTCCAGTCAACGTTGACTGTCCAACCACTCTGAGCCTCGGAAATTATCACAGCATTAACGCACTCGTTCTGTCCCTATTCTTCACGCCTGGCTTGCCGCTAACGGCAAACAAGAATTGACCGGCGTTGGCTACGCTTGCATTCGTCCAACGCGCAGGAACAGCGGCCACTGCAGCGGCATCGCGGCATCGGCATCGCCCCACAGCGGCTGCAGTTCGGCCATGAGCGCCGGCAGCGGATCGACGCCTTTGTCTGATCGGTAACGCTTCACCGCCGACCAGGTCGAGAGGTAGTCCAGCAGCCGTGCCAGGTTCCATTCCACTTTGATGAAGAAGGCGGGCGCGGCGATTTCCTCGAATGGAAAATCCAGCGAGCGGTAACCGTCGTCGATCCACTTTCGTTCCGGCGGCCAGCAGGGGCCGATGGTCTTGCCATAGAAGCGCTGGAAGATTGCGTCCATGCCGCCGGGCAGGTCGAGGCGGCCGTAGCCCCACAGCGCCAGCACGCCGCCGGGTTTCAGCACGCGATTCGCTTCGGCGAAAAAGCGCGGCAGTTCGAACCAGTGCGCCGCCTGCGCGACGCTGACGAGGTCGACGCTGCGTGCATCCAGCCCGCTCGCCTCGGCCGTGGCCACGCGAAAAACCACATTGCCGGGCGCGCCGGCATGGGCGATCTGCTCGGCGCTGGCGTCGGTGGCGATGATCTGCCGGAAATGTGCGGCCAGGCCCGCGGCGGCCTGGCCGCTGCCGGTGGCGCAATCCCAGGCTGCTTCATGCTCTTTGCACAGGCTTGCCAGCCAGGCAAAGAGCTCTGCGGGATAGGTCGGACGAAACTCGGCGTAGCGCGCCGCGACTTCGGAGAAGTGGTCCTTGAAATTCGCCAAAGTTTTTTACCTCAAGTCAGTGAGAACACGGCCAGGAAAATTTATCGCACTGAAATGAAAATGCCTGTTTGACTGGATTGCCACGTCGGCTTCGCCTCCTCGCAATGACAGTTTGGGGAAGCGTCATTGCGAGCGTGTTAGCCTTGAGCCGCGAGGCCGCAGGCCGTGGCGGGCGACGATCCAGTGCTTAGGGTCGATTCGTTTTCCCTAGGCCTTGCGCCAGGTCAGGCGCAAGTCGGCGCCCAGCATGCGCTGGTCGGCGAGCTTCCAGTTGAGGCGCTGCTGCATGGAAGCGGGTTCGGCCAGGTCGAACAGCGGCCGCGCGCCAGACCCCAGTAGACAGGGCGCGACGTACTGCACCCATTCGTCGGCGAGCCCGGCGGCGATGAGCGCGCCGTTCAATCTTGGTCCGGCCTCGGTCATGACTTCGTTGACGCCCTTTTGCGCGAGGCGCGAGAGCAGGGCGGAGAGGTCCACTTTGCCGTCTGCGCCGGGCAGGCAGAGGATTTCCGCACCGGCCGCTTCCAGTGCCGCGGCTTTTTTTGCGTCGGGCGCGGCGCAGGCGATGATGGTCTTGGCGCCCTTGAGTATCTCAGCGTCCGCCGGCGTGCGCAGGCCGGAATCGACGATGACCTTGATTGGCTGCCGCACGGTGTCGATGTTGCGCACGTTCATCTGCGGATTATCCGCCAGCACGGTTTCGATGCCGGTGAGGATGGCGCAGGCACGCGCGCGCAGCTTATGCACGTCGGCGCGCGCCGCCTCGCCTGTGATCCACTTCGATTCGCCGGAAGACAGCGCGGTCCGGCCGTCGAGCGAGGACGCGGTCTTGATGCGCACCAGCGGATGGCCGAGCACCATGCGCTTGAAGAAGCCGGCGTTGAGTTCGCGCGCCTCGGTTTCCATCAGGCCGCTGGCGGTTGCGATGCCGGCGGCCTTGATGCGCGCGAGGCCCTGCCCGGCGACCTTGGGATTGGGGTCTTCGGCGGCGGCGATGACCCTGGCCACGCCCGCGCCGACCAGCGCATCGGCGCAGGGCGGGGTGCGGCCATGGTGCGCGCAGGGCTCGAGGCTGACGTAGACGGTGGCGCCCTGCGATGCCATGCCGGCCTGCATCAGCGCGTGGATTTCCGCATGCGGCTCGCCGGCCTTCTGGTGCCAGCCCTCGCCGATGATTTTTTCATCCTTGACGATGACGCAGCCCACGCGCGGGTTGGGCGAGGTGCTGTAAAGCCCGCGCGCCGCCAGCTGCAGCGCGCGGGCCATGAATGCGTGATCGTCGGCCGTGAAAGACATGATTGAATTTTATATTGAACGCAGAGGCGCGGAGCCGCAGAGAAAATAGAAAATATTTACAGGGAGGCTCAGAGAGGCAGGGGGGAAATACAGGTTTACCCCCTTAACCTCTCGCCTCCCTGTTAATGCCTTTCTCTACGTCCCCGCGCCGAAAGTTTTTCCGGTTTACTTGAACAGATCGTCGACGCCTGGCGCGGGCGTTTTTTCCAAGTCCTTCAGCGCGTCGCGGAAATCATCAGCGTCCTGGAAACTCTTGTATACCGAAGCGAAGCGGATGTAGGCCACCTTGTCCAGGCGCTTCAACTCCAGCATCACCAGTTCGCCCAGTTGGCGCGAGGGAATCTCGCGCTCGCCCAGGCTCAGCAGCTTCTGGCGGATGCGCAGGATGGATTCGTCTACAAGTTCGGTCGGCACCGGGCGCTTGTGCAGCGCGCGGCGAAACCCCTCATACAGCTTGGCCTCGGAGAACTCTTCCCGCAAGCCATTGCTCTTGATGATCTGCGGCAGCCGGATGTCGGCGGTCTCGAAGGTGGTGAAGCGTTTCTCGCAGGCCGCGCAGCGCCGCCGCCGGCGGATGGTGTCGCCGGCTTCGTTTACCCGCGAGTCAATAACCTGAGTATCGAGGTGGCCGCAGAAAGGACATTTCATAGGTGAAGGGGGAAGGGAGAAGGGGGAAGGGTCTAGAGTTTTCGGCGTATGGACGACGCAAGTCCCATTACCAGCCCACCTACATCATCGATCTTCCCGTTAAGTTCCTCTGTGTTTTCCAGGTAGCCAAGCTGTCTGGACAGGTCGATTAGTGTATCCAGTTCAGACAATGAACCGCTTGCAATGCCTAGGAAGTGCAGAAATTCCTTGCTTCCATTTCGCGCAGCCCCTTCGGCGATATTGGCTGGAACTGATACCGCTGCACGCCGCAGTTGGCTGGTCAATCCATATTGTTCGTTCTGGGGAAATTTTGAAGTGGCCTGGTAAACGGCAACCACGAGTTCCATCGCCTGCTGCCAGGCATTGAGGGAACGGTGATTGCGCTTCAATACCCTTCCCCCTTCACCCTTCCCCCTTTACTGTCATTTCCCATACACCGGGAATTTTGAAGTCAGCTTCGCCACTTCGCTCTTCACGCGCTCGATCACGGCTTCGTCGTTGGGTGCGTCGAGCACGTCGGCGATGAGGTTGGCGAGCAGTTCGGCTTCCAGTTCCTTAAAGCCGCGCGTGGTCATGGCCGGGGTGCCGATGCGGATGCCGCTGGTGACGAAGGGCTTCTGCGGGTCGTTGGGGATGGCGTTCTTGTTGACCGTGATGTGGGCGCGGCCGAGCAGGGCTTCGGCCTCTTTTCCGGTCAGCTTCTTGGGCTGCAGGTCGACCAGGAACACGTGCGATTCGGTGCGGCCGGAAACGATGCGCAGGCCGCGCTCCTGTAGCACCTTGCACATGACGATGGCGTTGGCGCAGACCTGTTCCTGGTAGTGCTTGAATTCCTTGCTGGCGGCTTCCTTGAAGGCCACGGCCTTGCCGGCGATGACGTGCTCGAGCGGGCCGCCCTGCAGGCCGGGGAAGATGGCGGAGTTGATGGCCTTCTCGTGTTCGGCCTTCATCAGCACGATGCCGCCGCGCGGGCCGCGCAGGGTCTTGTGCGTGGTGGAGGTGACGATGTCGGCGTGCGGCACGGGGTTGGGATAAACCCCGGCGGCGATGAGGCCGGCGTAATGCGCCATGTCCACCATGAAGATGGCGCCGATCTCTTTCGCAATCTTGGCGAAGCGCTCGAAGTCGATGCGCAGGGCATAGGCGGAAGCGCCGGCGATGATGAGTTTCGGCTTGTGCTCGCGCGCCTTGGCTTCCATGGCGTCGTAGTCGATTTCTTCCTTGTCGTTGAGACCGTAGGCGACGACGTTGAACCACTTGCCGCTCATGTTGAGCGCCATGCCGTGGGTGAGGTGGCCGCCTTCGGCGAGGCTCATGCCCATGATGGTGTCGCCGGGTTTCAGGAAGGCCATGAACACGGCCTGGTTGGCCTGCGAGCCGGAGTTGGGCTGGACGTTGGCGGCTTCGGCGCCGAACAGCGCCTTCACGCGGTCGATAGCCAGCTGCTCGACGATGTCGACGTTCTCGCAGCCGCCGTAGTAGCGCTTGCCGGGATAGCCCTCGGCGTACTTGTTGGTGAGCTGCGAACCCTGGGCTTCCATGACCGCCGGGCTGGTGTAGTTCTCCGAGGCGATCAGCTCGATGTGTTCTTCCTGGCGCTTGTCTTCGTTCTGGATGGCGGCCCACAGCTCGGGGTCGGTAAGGGCGAGGGTTTGCTTGCGGGAAAACATGGGATCGAGACCTGAGGGGTTTGCAGAAAGGTGAATTCTACCAAGCCGGGCAGATGAAATTAAACCGGAGCCAGTAACCCTACCCATGGGGCGGGAATAGTTGACTTTTTTACTCGGGAATCTATATTAGACATAGCTGTAACGCTTATGAGTCAATAAGCGATTTTTATCCTTAATTTTTGACAGGAGAACGAACATGAGCGGACTGATTCCCGGCTTCAACACCGACGGCGTGGTCACCGTTAACCGCGTCATCCTCAAGCCCGAGTACACGGTGGACGACCTGCAGGAGCGCGTGGCCTTCCTGTGCGAGAACGTCAAGACCTACCACTCCGACACCGGCTTCGTCGGCGGTTTCGTCGCGCTGAACTCTGGCGCCATTTCCAACGAAGGCTCCACCATCGGCCAGGCGGTGGAAGATCCCCTCAAGGGCAGGGAGGCGCTGATCGTGACCTTCTGGCAGTCCTTCGAGCAGCACGAGCAGTCGCACCGCTCCGAGACCTTCCAGCCCCTGTTCCAGCAAGTGCTCGAGCTTTGTGAGAATGGCAACGAGGAAATTGCCTACAACATGTTGTGGAGCGGCAAGGCCTACAGCCCGGAAGAGGCAGCGGAAGCCAGGGCCGTGAAGGAGAAATACTCCCAGGCGGCGTAAGCGTTTGAATCGTCATCGCGAGCGCAGCGCGGCGATCCAGTTAATGAGGCGCAACAAAACCGCTGGTTTGCCAAGTCGACTTCGCCTCCTCGCAATGGCGGCCTGGCGAACAATTCGACCCCAAGGGCGGCGCAAGCCGCCCTTTTTCTTCGCAGCCTTATAATTCCCCAAACAAAAAGGGGAAGACGATGTCCAGACGAGACTTCATCAAGGGCGCCGCCGCCGGCCTGGCCGCAGGCGCCTTGCCGGCGGCAGTGGCCAGGGACCTGCCCGAGATCAGCTGGCGTCTCGCTTCCAGTTTTCCCAAGAGCCTCGACACCATTTTCGGCGCTGCCGAAACCATGGCCAAACGGGTGGCGCAGATCACCGGCGGCCGCTTCAGGATCCGCGTCTTCCCGCCCGGCGAACTGGTGCCGGGGCTGCAGGTGCTGGATGCGGTGCAGGCCGGCACGGTGGAGGCCGGACATACCGCCGGCTACTACTATGTCGGCAAGAACATGGCTTTCGCCTTCGACACCACCCTGCCGTTCGGATTTACGGCGCGGCAGCAGAATGCCTGGATGTACTCGGGCGGCGGGCTCGAGCTTTTGCGCGGGCTTTATCAGGAATACAACATCGTGCAGTTCCCCGGCGGCAACACCGGCGCGCAGATGGGCGGCTGGTTCCGCCGCGAAATCAGGTCCCTGGCCGATCTGCGCGGCCTGAAAATGCGCATCCCTGGCCTGGGCGGCAAGATCATCGCGCAGCTGGGCGGCGTGCCGCAGACCCTGCCCGGGCCGGATGTCTATCCTGCGCTGGAGCGCGGCGCGCTCGACGCCGCGGAGTGGGTGGGACCGTACGACGACGAGAAGCTGGGCTTCCAGCGCATCGCCCGGCACTACTACTATCCAGGCTGGTGGGAAGGGGGCCCGCAGTTGAGCTTCCTGATCAACCGGCAAAAGTGGAACGCCCTGCCCGAGCCCTACCAGGCCGCGCTGCAGGCGGCCAGCGCCGAGGCCAATGCGCGCATGCTGGCCGACTATGATGCCAAGAACCCGCCGGCGCTGATGCGCCTGGTGCAGCAGGGCGTGAAACTGCATGCCTATCCCAAGGACGTCATGCTTGCCGCACGCCGCGCCGCCTTCGAGATATATGCCGAAGAGGCCGGCAAGAACCCGGCCTTCAAGACCCTGTACGACAGCTGGAAGCCCTTCCGCGATGCGCAAATCCAGTGGTTCAAGATCGCCGAGGCGCCTTACCAGAATTTTCTCTATTACGTTAAATAGGCAGCGATCGGCAACTAGCGAGGGGGAAACATGCACACTACCCTGGTCCACATGCGCGTCAAGCCGCATTGCGTCGAGGCTTTCATCGAGGTGTGCCGGCTCAATCACGAAGCCTCGGTCCGCGAGCCCGGCAACCTGCGTTTCGACTTCTTGCAGGATCCGGAAGACCCGACCCGCTTCATGTTCTACGAGAGCTACCGGAGCGAGCATGATGCCGCCCTGCACAAGCAGACCCCGCATTACGCAGCCTGGCGCGACGCGGTTACGGACATGATGGTCGAGCCGCGGCGGGGGGAGCGCATGATCCTGCTGCTGCCGCGCGATGGGTGATGCAGAAACTGGGCTGGTATGCTTGAATACGTACAAGACGCCGGTTGTGCCGGGCGGCTGAGCGAAGCACAGGGAACCCCGGCGACCGGCCTGGAACAGATACAAGCGCGAACAAGATGAAGAAAGAAATGCCTGCGGTGATGCAGATGCCGGAATTGCTGGGCCTGGTGCTCGGCGCCCTGCCGGTTGGCGTATGGATCATGGACAGCGACGGCAGCATCATCTACGGCAATCCCGAAGGTCGGAAAATCTGGGCCGGCTCGCGCTACATCAGCGCTACGGACTTTGCCGAGTACAAGGGCTGGTGGCGCAGCACGGGCAAGCAGATCAAAGCCGACGAATGGGCGGCGTCGCGCGCCATCCGCGCGGGAGAAACCAGCGTGAACGAGGAAATCGAGATCGAGTGCTTCGACGGCACGCGCAAGATCATCCTCAATTCCGCCATGCCCATCCGCAACGATGCCGGCGAAATCATCGGCGGCCTCATCGTCAACGTCGACATTACCGACCGCATCCGGCTGGAAGAGCATTTGCGCAATGCCGCCGACACCGACGAACTGACGCAAACCTGGAACCGGCGGCATTTCTACGAACTGCTGCACGACGAGACCCAGCGCGCCAAACGTTACCGGCGTCCGTTGTCCCTGATCATGTTCGACATCGACCGCTTCAAGCTGATCAACGACAGTTACGGCCATGCTGTTGGTGACCAGGTGCTGGTTTTCGTGAGCCGCGAAACCCAGAACGAGGTCCGCGTCACCGAGCATCTTGCCCGAGTTGGCGGCGACGAGTTCATGCTGCTGCTCCCGGAAACCGGGTTGCGCGATGCGGTGAACACGGCAGAACGTCTGCAGGGCATGCTGGCGAACCGCCCGCTCAAAGCCGTCGGCGCCATCTCCTGCAGCTACGGCGTCTGTGAATACATACCGGGCGAAACGATCGACGATTTCATGCGCCGCGCCGACGAGGCCATGTACGAGGCCAAGGAGGCGGGCAGGGGACGGGTGGCGGCGGCTTCCTAGTCGGTTCGGCAATGGCGCGGATGCCTGCCTGGGCGTGGTCTGTCGGATAAGGGGAAAGCATGGGCAGCAGGCTGTTTACGAGAAGGCAATTCCTCGCCGGTTCCCTTGCACTGGGATTATTGCCGGCTGCCATGCGCGTCAGGGCGGATGATGGCTGTGCCAGAATCCGCGGGCTGGTCATACTTGTCGACTATCCGGGAACATTGCGTCCCGTCTCGAAGAATCAGGTCATCGAACGCTTCGGCAAGCTGGACCGCTTCGTGCGGGAAATGTCCTACGGGAAAGTGTGCGCCGAGTTCGACTTCACCGAATGGCACAGGATGCCTGCGCGCATCTCCGATTATGCGATCTCGCCGGTCAATCTTCAGGTCGACAAGTCGCGCGTGGTCAAGCTGATCCAGCATGCCATCGATGCAGCCGACGCGTCGCATGATTTTTCGCGCTACGACTATGTGGTGATCTACATGGGGGCGCAATTCCGGGAATACGGCATGGTGGGGCTGTGCGGCTATCCCGGCATGCTTGGCTGGCAGCGGGAACTGGCGTTCAAGACCACAGGCCGCGGCCAGCTCGTTCCAAACGGCGTGGCCATCTTCACTTCCACGGCGCACCTGGGCACCCTGTTCCACGACAGTGCGCACGTCTGGGGCGGTGTGGTCGACGGCAAGCGCAGGGTGCCGTGCCTCTACGATCACGATCTTCAGGTGCAGTACCCGACCATCGACAAAGGCTGGGAGAACGCGCTGATCAACATGGGCTACTGGGACCCCATGTCCTGTCATTCCTACCACCGCCATTTGCCTCCGCCCGGGATTTCTTCCTGGACTAAACTGCGCTTGGGCTGGATGCCGGCAGAGAAAGTGAAGACGCTCGATCCCGCTTTGCCGACCGAAGTGCTGCTGGGGCCGCTTGCGGACGGCAGTGCGGAAACGCTGGCCATACGCATCCCGCTCACCGAGAAACGCTACCTGCTGATCGAGAATCGCCAGCCGGTCGGCGTTTACGACCGCGTGCTGCCTGAGCATGGCGTGCTGATCATGAAGGCAGACGACGACATCGCCGAGTGCCGATTCGGCAAGGCGCCGGTGAAACTGGTGGATGCCAACCCGGACAGGAAATACCTCCTGGGAGCAGCCTTCGCCATCCCGGGACGGGATAGATACGTCGACCCGGAGTTCAAAATCGAAATCAGGCTGCTGGAAAAAGTCGGCCTGTCATATCGGATTCAAGTAGGCAGGGTGAATTAGCCCACACTTGATGTGAGCCGGACCACGGCTGTCCGGAATCCGGCTCGTTCGGCCTTAGTTGGTGTCCGAAACCGCCTGGCCAGGGTAGCCTGCCTCGGCCAGCGCCGCAGCGATCTCGATGAGCTCGCAAGCGCTTTCGATGCGAACTTGCCTGCCTGGCAGATCGACTTCGATCCTGGCCTCGGGATCGACCGATTTCACCGCCTGGGTGACGCGTGCCGTGCAGTGTCCGCAGCTCATGTTTTCCACTTTCAGTTCATACATTTCATGACTCCTTCTGTTGGTTGAGGGAAGACCAGCTTGAGCTTTCCTACCGTGGGAAGGTCAAGCGAATATTTTTCGTACACTGTGCTTGACCTTCCTATCATAGGAAGGTCTAGCCTCGGCATCGTCATGGCAGGAGCGTGCCGGGGTTGACCTTCCCATCGCAGGAACCTTGACCATGGCATCCACCGCCATCAAGGAGAACGACATGAACGCAGCACAGACTACGTTTCAAGACGCGACCGCGGCTGCGGCATCGCGCACATTGCGCCTCGGCATCACCGGCATGACCTGCGCCTCGTGCGTGGCCCATGTGGAGAAGGCGCTGCTCAAGGTGCCGGGTGTTTCCGCGGCCTCCGTCAACCTCGCTACCGAGCGCGCCGAGGTGACAGCGGCGGCCGACACCACGCAGGAAGAACTGGAGCGGGCAGTCGCCGCCGCCGGCTACGGCACCGCGGCGATTCCCGAGGACGGTGCGCCGCAGGAATCATCTGATGGCGAAATCCGCCTGCGCCTGCCCGGCTGGTGGCCGATAGCGCTGGCCACGCTGTTGACCCTGCCGCTGGTGGCGCCCATGGCCGGCCTGCTGTTCGGCCAGCACTGGATGCTGCCCGGCTGGCTGCAGTTCGTGCTCGCCACGCCGGTGCAGTTCTGGCTCGGGGCGCGCTTCTATCGCGCTGGCTGGCGCGCGCTCAAGGCACGCACCGGCAACATGGACCTGCTGGTCGCGCTCGGTACCAGTGCGGCCTACGGGCTGTCGGTCTACCAGCTGATCCGCCATGCCGGCCATGAAGGCATGCACTTGTACTTCGAGGCTTCCGCCGCCGTCATCACCCTCGTGCTGCTGGGCAAGTGGCTGGAAGCGCGGGCCAAGCGGCAGACGACGGACGCCATCCGCGCGCTCAACGCGCTGCGCCCTGCCCGGGCACGCGTGCGCCGAGACGGCCGCGATGTCGAGGTTGCACTTGCAGAGCTGAAGGTCGGCGACCTGGTCGTGGTGCGCCCGGGCGAGCGTGTGCCGGTGGACGGCGAGGTGCGCGAAGGCCGGAGCCAGGTCGACGAGTCGCTCATCACCGGCGAGAGCCTGCCGGTGGCCAAGCAGCCGGGCAGCCGCGTGACCGGCGGCTCGGTGAATAGCGAAGGCCTGCTGCTGGTCGAGACTCGCGCCATCGGCGCCGAGACCATGCTCTCGCGCATCATCCGCATGGTGGAAAGCGCCCAGGCTGCCAAGGCGCCGATCCAGAAACTGGTCGACAAGGTCAGCGCCGTGTTCGTGCCGGTGGTGATCGTAATCGCCATAATGACCCTGGCCGGCTGGGGGCTGGCGACCGGCGACTGGGAACAAGCGGTGCTCAATGCGGTGGCCGTGCTGGTGATCGCCTGTCCATGCGCGCTCGGCCTTGCCACGCCCGCCGCGATCATGGCCGGCACCGGCGTCGCCGCGCGTCACGGCATTCTCATCAAGGATGCCGAGGCGCTGGAGGTCGCGCATCGCGTGAAACGCGTGGCTTTCGACAAGACCGGCACGCTCACCGAAGGCAGGCCCGAGCTCATGGCCTGCGAGGCCGCGAACGGCGACCATTACGAACTGCTGCGGCTGGCAGCGGGCATCCAGCAGGGCAGCGAGCATCCGCTGGCGCGCGCGGTGCTGCAGGCGGCTTCTGCCAGAAGCATTTCGGCGCCGGCGATGGCCGACCTGCGTGCGCTGCCGGGACGTGGCGCACAGGCGTCGGCGGAAGGCATTACGCTCTACCTTGGCAACAGCCGGCTCATGCAGGAACTGGGTGCGAGCCTGGGTGGGCTCGCAGCCGCGGCCGCAAGGCACGAGCAGTCAGGGCGCACGGTGTCGTGGCTTGCGCGCGAGCGAAACGGCAGGCGGGATGTGGTCGGTTTGCTGGCTTTCGGCGATCGGCCCAAGGCGGCGGCAGCGCACGCAGTCGCCCGCCTGCATGCGCAGAACGTGCAGACCGCCATGCTGACCGGCGACAATCGCGGCAGCGCAGAGGCGGTGGCGCATGCGCTCGGCATCGACGTTGTGCGCGCCGAAGTGCTGCCGGAGGACAAGGCCGAAGCGGTGCGTGCGTTCCGCGAGGACGGAACGGTGGTGGCCATGGTCGGCGACGGCATCAACGACGCGCCGGCGCTGGCCGCAGCCGATGTCGGCATCGCCATGTCCACCGGCACCGACGTCGCCATGCATGCGGCCGGCATCACGCTCATGCGCGGCGATCCGCTGCTCGTGGCCGATGCCCTCGACATCTCGCGCCGCACTTACCGGAAAATTCGCCAGAACCTGTTCTGGGCCTTCATCTACAACATCGTCGGCATTCCGCTGGCGGCCTTTGGCCTGCTGAGTCCGGTCATCGCCGGTGCGGCCATGGCCTTCAGCAGCGTCAGCGTGGTGTCGAATGCCCTGCTGCTGAGGCGCTGGCGGCCGGCCAGCGCAGCAACCATGACGTCGCAAACCGAGCACGCAGAACCGGCGGCGGATTACAATTCCTTACCGGCGGCAGCGCACGACTAGGGCAGCCGGACGACAAGGAGAACGCGCATGAACGACGTTTCCATGAACATAGGCGAAGCCGCAAAGGCCTCGGGCGTGTCCGCCAAAATGGTGCGCTACTACGAGGGGATCGGCCTGATTCCCAAGGCGCGACGCACGCTGTCCGGCTATCGCACGTATTCGGCCAGCGACGTGCATAGCCTGCGCTTCATCAGGCAGGCGCGCAACCTGGGTTTTTCCATCGAGCAGATCGCGCAGCTGCTGGCGCTGTGGCAGGACCGCCGCCGCCCCAGCCGCAAGGTCAAGGAACTCGCCCATGCGCACATCGAGGAACTCGAAGCGCGCATCCGCGAAATGCGCGACATGAAGCGCACGCTGGAAACCCTGGTCAAGCAGTGCCATGGCGACGACCGTCCCGATTGCCCGATCCTGGAAGGACTGGAGAAGGCGTTGCCGGTGAACGGTGGCGCCAAGTCAGCCGGCGGGGTGAAGAAGAAACGCCCCGCGCACGCCTGCCATTCCTGATGCATCCGCTTCGCGCAGCAGGCTAAAGCTTGTCGGGCGGCGCGCCTGCGTCGCACTTCTTGCACTTGAGCAGATGGCCAAGCATGGACGCGCGCCCCTCGGGCGTCGCCGCCCAGGGCCGACTGACCCAGGGCGGGTCGTGGCGGGTATGCTGGAAGTGGCCGCATTCGAGTTCCGCGACCCAGTGGTTTTCCTCGTCCAGATGGAAGCCGGTGATGCGCTGCTGCATGGAGGCTAGTCCGGCCCGCCCGACTTGATGATGCCGATCTCCTCGAACTCGCTGCCGCCTTTAGGCTGCAGGACGATGAAGTCGGCCGGTTTCACCATCTCGAACGACACCGCGTTGATGTTGGGTTCGTGGGTGACCAGCACCAGGTTGCCCTTGCCGGCATGGGAAGCGATGACTTGGTTCAATGCCGCGGTTTGTGCTGCCTGCGCCTCCGCGCTGAGCGCTTCGAGCAGCGTGAGATAGGCGGCTTCGCTGCCCTTGCCGAAGGCGAGCTTCGCCGTTTCGGCGGTGCGGCAATAGGGACTGTGGTGCACGGTTTCGACGGGAATGTCGCGCGCGCGGAAACGCTCGCCGAGCGCTTTCGCCTGCTGCCTGCCCTTGTCGGAGAGATTGCGCTCGCCCTTGCAGGAAGGGTCGCGCAGCAGCGAGTCGCCGCCCTCGACGACGGCGGCATGGCGCATCAGCACCACCTTGCCGCCTTCGGCGAGCCTGGCCCAGAGCGTGTCGTCGGCGCGGGCAGGCGCCATGCCGAGGAGGCCGGCAACAAGCAGCGCAGCGGCAAGCGAGACCTGGAAAACGGCAGCTGGGTTCATGTCGGGTCCTTCATTGTTTTCTCAGAGTCTGGGGCGAGTCAGCGCCATTCGCGCGGCAGGAAATAGTCGCCATAGCCGTCCGATTCCATGTGGATGTCGATGACGCCGCCGGAGGCGGTCTCGGCATGGTGGCCGACCAGTTCGGGGAAGGCGATGACCATGGCCACCATCACCAGCTGGATCATGAGGAAGGGAATCGCGCCCCAGTAGATGTCGGTGGTACTGATCTCGGGCGGAGCCACGCTCCTGAGGTAGAACAGGCTGAAACCGAAGGGCGGATGCATGAATGAAGTCTGCATGTTGACCGCAAGCATGACGCCGAACCAGATCGGGTCGATGCCGAGCTTGAGCGCGATCGGCATCAAGAGCGGCACGACGATGAAGGCGATCTCGAAGAAGTCGAGGAAGAAGGCGAGCAGGAACACCAGCAGGTTCACCACGATGAGGAAGCCGATGACTCCTCCGGGCATGTGCTCGAACAGGCCCTCCACCCACAGGTCGCCGTTGAGCCCGCGGAAGGCGAGGGCGAACACGGTGGAGCCGATGAGGATGAAGATCACGAAGCTGGTGAGCTTGAGCGTGGCGTCCATCGACTGCCTGAGCATGTCGAGTTTCAGCCGCCCCTTCGCCAGCGCCAGCAGCAGCGCGCCGGCCGCGCCCATGGCGCCGCCTTCGGTGGGCGTGGCGATGCCGAGGAAGATGGTGCCGAGCACCAGGAACATCAGCACCAGTGGCGGAATCAGCGTGGTG
Organism: Betaproteobacteria bacterium SCN2; assembly: GCA_008923285.1. Classification (GTDB taxonomy): domain Bacteria; phylum Pseudomonadota; class Gammaproteobacteria; order Burkholderiales; family Thiobacillaceae; genus UBA6918. Next base: position 268,429 of record WBSG01000027.1, on the reverse strand, counting down.
AACACGCGCAGGCTGAGTTGCGAAGGCGACAGCGTGCGCGCGGAGGCCGGCAGCGCCGGCACGGCGGCGGGCCTGAAGAGGGAAATCGCCAGCACCAGCAGCATGAACATCAGCACCAGTCCCAGACCCGGCAGCAGTGCGCCTCTGTACATGTCGCCTACCGAAACGTTCATCTGGTCGGCCAGCACGATGAGCACGAGGCTGGGCGGAATGATCTGCGCCAGCGTGCCGGAGGCGACGATGACGCCGGAGGCGAGACGCTTGTCGTAGCCGTAGCGCAGCATGATGGGCAGCGAAATCAGGCCCATGGCGATGACCGAGGCCGCCACCACGCCGGTGGTCGCGGCGAGCAGCGCGCCGACCAGGATCACCGCATAGGCCAGCCCGCCGCGGACGCGGCCGAACAGCTGGCCCAGGGTGTCGAGCAGTTCCTCGGCCATGCCCGAGCGTTCCAGCACCAGGCCCATGAAGGTGAAGAAGGGGATCGCCAGCAGGGTCTGGTTGGCGGCGATGCCGAATACTCTTTCCGGCAGCGCCTGCAGCAGGGCGAAATCGAACAGCCCGAATTCGATGCCGATGAAGGCGAACAGCAGGCCGTTGGCGGCGAGCGAGAAGGCCACCGGGTAGCCCAGCAGCAAGAACACCACCAGGCTCGCGAACATGAGCGGTGCGAGGAGTTCGATCAAACTTCCTCCACCGGCTTTTCTTCAACGGGCGGGTGCACGCCGCGCAGCACGCCGACGCGCTTGATGGTTTCCGACACGCCCTGCAGAAACAGCAGGCCGAAGCCGAGCGGCAGCAGCAATTTCACCGGCCAGCGCACAAGGCCGCCGTCGTCGGGCGACATTTCCTGGATGCGCCAGGATTCGGCGAACAGCGCCCATGACAGCCAGGCGAGCAGGCCGGCGAAGGGCAGCAGGAAGAGTAGCGAGCCGAACAGGTCGATCCAGGCCCGCGTCCTGTCGGACAGGCGCTGATGGAGGACGTCGATGCGCACGTGGCCGTTGTGCTTGAGGGTGTAGCCGGCACCCAGCAGGAACAGCGCGCCGAACAGGTACCACTGCGCTTCCAGCCAGGCGTTGGAGCCCTGGCCGAGGAAGTGCTTGGCCAGCGCGTTGCCGCTGGCGACCAGGGTGGCGGCGAGGACGCCCCACATGACGAGGCGGCCGATACGCTCGTTGAGGTTGTCGATCAGGCTGCTGATGGCCAGCAGCCGCTTCACTTGATGGCCCCGGCGTCTTTGAGCAGTTCGGCCAGACGTTCCGCCACCAGCCTGTAGCCTTCGGCGTTGGCGTGAATGGGATCGGCCTTGAGGCGCGGCGTCTTCAGCACCTCGTCGAAAATCTCTCCCTCGTAGGGCAGGGCGAATTCGTCGGCGAGCTTTTCGTAGAAAGCCGGCGGGCCGGAAAACAGCGTGGGGGAGGGCACGCCGATCAGCACCACGCCGGCGCCGCTGGCGCGGATGGCCTGGATCATCCGGCGCAGGTTGGCCTCGGTTTCGTTCGCGTCATGCCGCCTCAGCATGTCGTTGCCGCCCAGGCACAGCAGCACGATCCTGGGCTGCACCTCATCCAGCACCTCGGGCAGACGCGCCAGGCCCTCGGCCGTGGTTTCGCCCGGCACGCCGGCATTGACCACGGTGTGGCCGGTCAGCGCGCTCAATACCGCCGGATAGGCGCTGTCGCGCGAGGTGCCGGTGCCGTGGGTGAGGCTGTCGCCGAAAGCGAGGATGACGTCGCCGCCGGCAAGGCGCGGCAGTTGCGGGGCGCGGTCGCAGGCGGCAAGGGCGAAGCCGAGGCAAAGCAGCCAAAGCTGGAGAAGCCGTGTCGCCGTCGATGCCTTGAGCCTCATGTTTTACCCCTTACGTTTTTTTACTCTCCCGCCACCATCATGTTGCCGACCAGGATCGAGCCGGTCAGCTTGCTGCCGCGCACTTCGACATCGCTACCTATGGCCTGGATGTCGCGGAAGATGTCCTTGAGGTTGCCGGCGATGGTGATTTCTTCCACCGGATACTGGATCTCGCCGTTCTCCACCCAGAAGCCGGCGGCGCCGCGCGAGTAGTCGCCGGTGACCATGTTGGTGCCATGGCCCAGCAGTTCGGTGACCAGCAGGCCGGCGCCCATTTTCTTCAGCATGGCCGGCAGGTCGAGTTCGCCGCCGGGTTCCGAACACGGCAGGATCAGGTTGTGGCTGCCGCCGGCGTTGCCGGTGCTTTGCATGCCGAGCTTGCGAGCGGAATAGCTCGATAGGAAGTAGCCCTGCACCACGCCGTTCCTGACCACGTCGCGTGCGCTGACCCTGACGCCCTCGTTGTCGAAGGGGCAGGAACCGAGGCCTTTTTTCAGGAAGGGGTCCTCGCGCAGGCTGACGATGGGCGAGAAGATTTCCTGGCCCAGGCTGTCGAGCAGGAAGGAGGACTTGCGGTACAGGCTGCCGCCGGACACCGCGCCGACGAAGCTGCTGATGAGGCCGGAAGCGATGGGCGCCTCGAACACCACCGGGCAGTTGCGCGTGGTCAGGCGGCGGCCGTTGAGCCTGCGCACTGCGCGCTCGCCGGCGATGCGGCCGACGTGCTCGGGAGATTTCATGTCGGCGGCGTCGCGCGCCGTGGTGTACCAGTAATCGCGCTGCATGGCGCCGGCTTCCGAGGCGATCACCGCGGCGGACACGCCCTGGCGGGTGCTGGCATAGCCGCCGGTGAAGCCCAGCGAGTTGGCGTAGATGAAATGCGAGGCCTGGGTCGAGACGCTGGCGCCTTCCGAGTTGTCGATGCGGCGGTCGACCTTGAAGGCGGCGCTTTCGCAGGCCCTGGCGAGTTCCGCGGCTTCTTCCACCGTCAGGCTCCAGGGATGGAAGAGGTCGAGTTCCGGCTGTTCGGCGGATAGCCATTCGCGCTCGGGCAGGCCGGCGGCCTCGTCCTCGGCGGTGTGTTTGGCGATGGTGGCGGCCTTTTCCACCGTGGCCTTGAGCGCGGCATCGCTCAAATCGGAGGTGCTGGCATGGCCGCGGCGCTGGCCGACGTAAACCGTCACGCCGACCCCCTTGTCCTTGTTGTACTCGACGGTCTCGATCTCGCCCTTGCGAACGGTCACGGTCTGGCCGAAACCTTCGGACACTTCGGTGTCGGCGGCGGTGGCGCCGGCGGCCCTGGCGTGATCCAGCACCTGCCGGGCGATTTTCCTGAACTTGTCCTGGGTGTAGCTGAAATGCGAATTCGACATTGTTTTAGGCTCTTGCAGCCGCTGAAAGCATAAAATAAGTGCCTATTCTACTGTCCCCAACCACCTATGCGTGATTTAGAGCAAGCCCCCGAAGAGGACGAGGAAATCCAGCCGGTTTCCAAGACCAAGCGCAAGGAGGCCATGCTTGCGCTGCAGGACCTCGGCGAGGAACTGGTCAAACTGCCGGCCAGCAAGCTGGACAAGCTCGATCTGCCGGACGAGCTGCGCCGCGCGGTCGATGAGTGCCGCCGCTTTACCAAGCATGGCGCCATCCGCCGCCAACTGCAGTACATCGGCCGCCTCATGCGCGGCGTGGACGAGGCGCCCATCGCGCGCCAGCTCGCTGCGTGGCGCGGCGAGTCGGACGAGGAGAAGGCGCTGCTGCATCGCATCGAACGCTGGCGCGACCGCCTGATCGAGAACGACGAGGCGCTGACCCTGTTCCTCAACGAATACCCGCAGGCGGATGCGACCCAGTTCCGCCAGCTGATTCGCAATGCCCGGCATGAGGCGGCGAACAACAAACCGCCCAAATCCAGCCGCGCGATTTTCAAGCTGGTGCGTGAAGTGGCCGAGAGCGCCTGAACCAGCAGGGAGACAGGATGGCGCAGACCGCTGACCTTCCCCTGCTGAGCGAGGCCCATGCCGCCTTCGTCCAGCGTCACACCTCCATGAACGTCGCCGGGCGCGACGCGCACAACCGGCCGGCCCTGGCGCGCGGGCTCGGCATCCGCGTGGCGCCCGATCGCCTCACGCTCACCGTATATCTCAGCACCACGCATTCGGCGCGGCTATTGCAATGCCTGCGCGACTGCGGCGCCATCGCCGTGGCGGTAACGCGGCCGACGACGCACGAGACCCTGCAGTTCAAGGGCCGGGTGCGCGAGATCCTGCCGCTGTCGGACGAAGACAGGGCGGAGATGGCGGCCTACCAGGACTCCTTCGCCGCAGAGCTGGAGCCCCTCGGCTATCGGCGCGATTTCGTGCGCCAGCTGCTCGCCGGGTCCGAGCATGGAGTGGCCGTGGTGTTCGAGCCGACGGCCATGTTCGACCAGACGCCGGGGCCGAAGGCGGGCGAGAAGCTGGGCGAAAAACCGTGAGCATCACGCTCGAATCCATCCGCCGCTGTTTCGAGGGTGCATTGCCGGCGCAGATCGCCACCTGTGCACTGGATGGCACGCCCAACGTGGCCTACCTTTCCCAGGTGCATTACGTGGACAGCGAACACGTGGCGCTGTCCTTCCAGTTCTTCAGCAAGACGCGCGAGAACGTGCTGGCCAACCCCTACGCCCAGGTCCAGGTGATGGAGCCGGTCACCGGCCTGCAGTACCAGTTGGCGTTGCAATACCTGCGCACCGAGACCGAGGGCCCGCTGTTCGAATACATGAAGGCGCGGCTGGCCGGCGTGGCCTCGCAGACCGGCATGAGCAAGGTGTTCAGGCTGCGCGGTTCCGACGTCTACCGCGTGCTCGACATCCATTGCACCGAGCCCCATGCGCAGCAGGACAAGCCGATGCCGGAGAATCGCATGCCCGCCCTGCGCGCCTGCGTGCAGCGCCTGGCGAAATGCGCCGACCTCTCCTCGCTGCTGGATGAACTCCTGGCCGGGCTCGCCCGGCATTTCGGCATCGAGCATGCCATGGTGCTGATGTTCGATGCGGCGGCTGGACGCCTCTACACTGTGGCGAGCCTGGGCTATGCCGAATCCGGCGTGGGTTCGGAAGTGATGCTCGGTGAAGGCGTGATCGGCGTCGCCGCCGGGCAGCAGACGCCCATCCGCATCGCCTATCTCACCGGCGACTACGCCTACAGCCGCGCCTTGCGCGACAGACTGGGGGACTGCGAGAAGGAAATTCCCTTCCCGGGCCTGGCCGAACCGCACAGCCAGCTGGCGATGCCCATCGTCGCCGGCGGCCGCCTGCTCGGCGTGCTGTACGCGGAAAGCGAACAGAAGCTGCGCTTCACCTACGAGGACGAGGATGCGCTGATGGCGCTGGCGGGACAGATCGGCTTCGCCATGCAGGCCTTCGAGCACAACGGCGAAAGCGTGGACGAACAGCCCGGCGCGCCTGCGCCATCGGCTTCGGATGGTACGGAAGTCGCGGTGAAGCTCTATCCGGCCGACAACAGCGTGTTCGTCGACGGCGAGTACCTGATCAAGGGCGTGGCCGGCGCCATTCTGTGGAAACTCCTGCGCGACCATGCGCAGGGACGCAGCGAGTTCTCCAACCGCGAACTGCGGCTCGATGCTTCTCTGCGCCTGCCCGACATCAGCGACAACCTGGAGGCGCGGCTGATTCTCCTGCAAAAGCGCCTGGCCGAGCGCTGTCCTTTCCTGCGCATCGAGAAGACCGGGCGCGGCCGCTTCAGGTTGGCAGTGGAACGGCCGGTCAGGCTCGAAGGCAACGCCTAGCCGGCATTCGCGGTCAGCACAGGTCTGGATGTCATCGCGGTGGGCGCCAGCAGGCTTTCGGCCGCCGCAACGATGGCATCGGCCTGCGGCGCAAACGCCAGCTCCAGCGGATAGCTCGACGGCGCCGGCACGTCCGGGCTGGTGATGCGCAGCACCGGCGCCTTCAGCGAGTCGAACGCCTTCTCGGCGAGGATCGCGGCGATTTCGGCGCCGACGCCGCACATGCGGTTGGCCTCGTGCACCACGACCACGCGCCCGGTCTTTCTCGCCGAAGCGAGGATGGCGTCTTCGTCCAGGGGTTTCAGCGAACGCAGGTCGATGACCTCGGCGAACACGCCTTTCTCGGCGAGCTGCGAGGCGGCAGTTTCGCAGGCGCGCATGGATTTGCCGTAGGAGATCAGCGTTAAGTCATTGCCGGCTCGGCGCACGGCGGCTTTCCCCAGCGGCACAAGATGCTCGCCTTCGGGCACTTCGCCGGTCTCGTAAGCCATCGCCATTTCGATGAAGAACAGCACCGGGTTGTCGTCGCGGATGGCGGATTTCATCAGGCCCTTGAAGTCGGCGGCGGTCGAGGGCATCACCACCTTGAGGCCGGGGCTGTGCACGAACCAGGCCTCCAGGTTGTGGTTGTGCTGCGCGCCGACGGTCCAGCCGGTGCCGGTCATGGCCATCGCCACCAGCGGGAACCTGAACTGTCCACCCGACATGTAGCGCAGCTTGCCGGCGCTGTTGACCAGCTCGTCCATGGCCAGCGTCATGAAGGGCGCGAACAGCAGATCGATCACCGGGCGCATGCCCATGGTGGAAGCGCCCACGGCGGCGCCGGCGATGATGCCTTCGGCGAGCGGCGTGTTGCGGATGCGCCTGGCGCCGAATTCATTCAGCAGCTCATGGCGCTTGGTGGCGACGCCTTCGCCGAACATCATCACGCTGGGGTCGCGGCGCATTTCCTCGGCGATGGCCTGGCCGATGGCGTCGTTGATGGTGAGGTTTTGCATGCTTGCGTGCTCCTTATGCATAGACGTCGGCGGTGAGATCGGCGTGCGTCGGGTAGGGCGCAGCGACCGCGGTGGCCCAGGCGGCCTCGATACGCTCCGCCACACGCTTCTGGATGGTCTGGATTTCCACCACGCTGAATTGCTTGTTCTGCTGCAGTCGATCGATCGGATCCCTGGCGAGCCATGCCGCGAGCTCGGCCTTGTCGACGTAGCCCTGGTCGTCCGGCTCGTAGTGGCCGCGCTGGCGATAGGTGTAGGTCTCGAGGAAATACGGCTCGCCCGTGGCCCTGATGTGCGCGATGCCTTCTCGGGCCGCGCGATACACCGCCTCGACGTCGTTGCCGTCCACCGTGGCGACCGGCATGCCGTGCGCGGCGGCCCAGGTGCTGACCTGGTCCATGGGCATGGTCTCGCGGCGGTGCACGAAGGCCTGCCACTGGTTGTTCTCGCACACGTAGAGGATGGGCAGCTTCCACACCGCGGCGAGATTGAGCGATTCGTGGAAGGAGCCCTCGCAGGCTGCGCCGTCGCCGAAGAAACAGGCCACCACGCTGTCGCGTTCCTGCATCGACGCGGCGAGGCCCACGCCGGCGGCGAGCGACAGCTCGGCGCCGACGATGGTGGAGGTGAGCACCACGCCGAGCTCCTTTGCCGAGATGTGCAGCGAGCCGCTCTTGCCCTTGCAGTAGCCCGTGGATTTGCCCAGCACCTCGGCGTAGAGGCGCGCGGGATCGGCGCCGCGCGCGAGCAGGTGGCCGGCGCTGCGATGGTTGGTGAGGATGAGATCGTCCGCACCGAGGGCGGCGACCACGCCGACGGCCGCCGCCTCCTGGCCGACCGAGGTGCAGGTGCCCGCCGCCTGGCCGCTGGCCTGCATGGCAGCGGCCTTTTCCTCGTAAGCGCGGATCAGCAGCATGGATTCCAGCATGGCGCGCAGGGCGACTGGTTCGAGGGCTTCGTTCATGGCATGCGCTCCGTTCATTGTGCCGCCGCCTGCCTGGGCAGGTTCTTGGGCGTGAAATCGAAATAAGGGGTGGCGACCGGGCCGCCCGGCGGCACATAGGTCGGCGCCGGGCCGCCTTTCATCGGCAGGCTCTTTACATAGCGGTAGATCGCCCTCAGGTCGGCGTCGGTCATGGCGTGCAGGCTGGGGCCGGGCATGGGCGGGCGAAAGCTGCCGCGCGCGCGCGCCAGCCATTGCCGCTCGGTCAGTTGGCCGATGGAAAGGCGCAGATTGGCGGCATAGGTCGTGCCCCACGGCCCCTGCCAGCCCATGCTGTCGCCGGTCAGCCATTCGGATTCGGGCACATGGCCGTCCTTCTGCATGTAGCCGGGCGTGTGGCAGTCGTTGCAGCCGCTGGTGGCGATGAGGTAGCGGCCGCGTTCGACCATCTCCCTGCTCTGGCTATCGGCAGCCGAGGCGGGGACGGAGAGCAGGGCGGCCAGGCCGAAGCCGGCCAGGATACGGGCGGTACGCATGGTTTTCTCCTCCTTGGACAAGCGATGCGAAATGCTAGTCCGGGCGGAAAAAACCGTTTGCTAAATGATGCTTAACAGAATCCTAATTTTTTATTAACGGCCTGCGCGCTGCCTTGCTTGCATGAGGAACCGTTTGCCGACTAAGCTGGAAGGACAACAAAAACGGGGGATCCCATGCCTGCCCGCCTGCTGAAAATCCTGCTCAGCCTGCCTTTCCTGATCTTCGCCGGCCTGTTCGGTTGCTATGTGCTGTTCGGCTTTTTCCTGGTCAATCCACTGGCCAAGAAAATCCTGCCCTGGGTGGGCGAGAACAAGCTCGCCAGCCAGCTCACGGTACAGGAGGTCAAGTTCAATCCCCTGACGCTGGAAGCTACCGTGCAGGGGTTGAAGCTTGCGGAAAAGAGCGGCCAGCCGCTGGCCGGTTTCGAGCGCCTCTACGTCAACCTGGAAACCTTGGGCCTGTTCCGCTTTGCCTGGCGCATGAAGGACGTGGAGCTGTCCGGCCCGTATGCCGATTTCGTGGTCAGGCAGGGCGGCCAGCTCAACTGGGCGGAACTCATCGCCAGGCTCAACGAGGACAAGGAGCCGCCCAGCGACACCCTGCCGCGCGTGCTCATCGACCGCATCAAGATCGAGAAGGGCGACATCGAGTACGTCGATGCCAATCGCGCCGGCGAGGCTTTCCAGCTTCAGCTGAAGCCGCTCGGCGTGCAGCTGGAAGGCCTGTCCACGCTGCCCGAGGACCGCGGCAGCTACCTGATCGCGGCCAAGCTGCCCGAGCAGGGCGGCACGCTCAAGTGGAAGGGCGACGTGTCGCTCAACCCGGTGAAATCGGATGGCGAGATCGGGCTGGAAGGCGTGAGCCTCACCAACCTCCTCAACGTCATCAAGACGCCGCGCAATTTCGAACTGCCTTCCGGCGTGCTGGCGGCGGGCACGCGCTACCGTTTCGCGCTGGTCAGGGACAAGTCCGGACAGGACAAGCCGTGGGTGCAGGTCAACGGCGCCAATGTCGTGCTGCAGAACCTGGCGCTGGCGCCCAGGGGCGGCGGCGCCCCGGTGTTTGAACTGGCCGAGGCGAAAGTCGGCAACGCCAACCTCGACCTCTATGCGCAAAAGCTCGACGTTGCCGAAGTCAGTCTGAAAAGCGGCAAGCTCTCGGCCACGCGCGAGGCGGATGGCACGCTGGACTGGCAGAAGCTCTTTACCGTGGCCAACGGCCTGCCGGCCGCATCCAAACCGCAGGACGAAGCCGCGGCCCCGTCCCGTGCTGCGCCGTGGCAACTGGCGGTGCGGTCCATCCGCGTCGAGGACTGGTCGGCGAATTTCACCGACAACGGCTACGTGCGCCCGCTGCGTGTCGAGGCCGCCGGCTTCGGGCTGGATGCCGCCCTGTCAGGCGAGATCGCCGACACGCCGGCGATCAGGCTGGGGCCGCTGAATGCGAAGCTGGGCCCGGTCAAGCTGTCTTCAGGAACCGTGACGGCTGCGGAGCTGGCCAGCACCAGCTTGTCCAATGCCAGCTTCGACCTTGCCGCCAATCAGCTCGACATCGAGGCGCTGGATGTCGCCGGCGTGAAAACCGCAGTGGCCATCGCCAAGGACAAGACCCTCAACTGGAACGAAATCCTGGCCACGCGCGCCAGCCCCGCCCGGCCGTCCGCGGCAGCCGAACAGGGCGCAGCCGGGTCCGCCATGAAACTGAAGCTGGGGCGCCTCGGCGTCGAGGGCGTGCAGGTCGCGGTGAGCGACCTGTCCACGCCGTCACCGATGCGGCTGGACATCGTCAATGGCCGCGCCAGTGCGAACGATCTCAGCCTCGACCTCGACCAGGCCATCCCCGTGGAAGCGGCGCTCGACGTCCGCCAGGGCGGCAAGCTCAGCGCCAGCGGCAGCATCGTGCCGGGCAAGGCGAGCGGCAAACTCGACCTGAAACTGACCGGACTGTCGCTCAAGCCCTTCGCACCCTACGTCAACCAGTTCGCCCGCCTCGAGCTCAAGTCGGGTGCGGCCTCCACCAGCGGGAAGCTCGGTTTCGCCAGCGGCGGCAAGGGCATGAAGCTCAATTACGGCGGCGGCTTCGTCGTCAACGATCTCGCCATCATCGAAGAGGACACGGCCGAAGCCTTCCTCGGCTGGGAAAAACTGGCCTCCGGCAATCTGAAGCTGAGCCTGGGCCCCGACCGCCTGCACATGAACGAACTGGTGGCGAGCAAGCCTTTCGGCAAGGTCATCATTTTCGAGGACCAGACCATCAACCTGAAGCGCATCCTGCGCAGCCAGCCTGCACCGGCAGAAGCAGCCAAATCCCCGGCTGCCAAGGCCGAAGTGCCCAAACCCGCGGCTGACAAACCCGCCGCCCAGGAAAGCGGCGAAGGCTTCCCCATCGCCATCGAACGCCTGAAGATCGACAACGCCAATGCCGAGTTCGCCGACCTGTCGCTCACGCCGCAGTTCGGCACGCGCATGCATTCGCTGTCCGGCGTCATCACCGGACTGTCGACCGATCCGGCGACCACGGCGCAGGTTGAACTCGACGGCAGCGTCGACGACTACGGCTCGGCGCGCGTGCGCGGTTCCATCCAGCCCTTCCGCGCCACCGATTTCACCGATCTCACGCTTTCATTCCACAACCTGGAAATGAACCACCTGACGCCGTATTCGGGCAAGTTCGCCGGGCGCAAGATCGATTCCGGCAGGCTGTCGGTCGATCTGCAATACAAGATCAAGGATCGCCAGCTCGCGGGCGAGAACAAGTTCGTCATCAACAAGCTGAAACTCGGCGAGCGCGTGGACAGCCCGACCGCGATGAAGCTGCCGCTCGACCTCGCCATCGCGCTCCTGCAGGACAGCAACGGCGTCATCGACATCGACCTGCCGATTTCCGGCAGCCTCGACGACCCCGAGTTCAGCTACGGCAAGATCGTGTGGAAGGCCATCGTCAACGTGCTGACCAAGCTGGTGACCGCGCCCTTCCGCGCCCTCGGCTCCATGCTCGGCATCAGTTCGGAAAAACTCGAGGCCATCGAGTTCGATCCCGGCAGCAGCGCCTTGCTGCCGCCGGAACAGGAAAAGCTCAAGGCGGTGAGCGAGGCCATGGCCAAGCGGCCCGCACTGACCCTGACCCTGCAGCCGGGCTATGACCCGGTGGCCGACCGCCGCGCCCTGCAGGAGCAATCCATGCGCCGCCAGGCCGCTGCCGTCGCCGGCATCAGGCTTGGCGCCGGCGAGGTGCCGGGACCGGTCGACGTCAACAACTACAAGGTACAGACCTGGCTGGAGGACGGCTACGCGAAAGCCGCCGGCAAGGAGGACTACCAGAAGCTGCGCGCGGGCTACCGGGACAAGGATGCCGGCGTCGGCACGCAGTTGCTGGAAAGCCAGCTGGTCGAGCGCCTTGGGCGCCAGTTCAAGACGCGCGACGAGGGCCCGGCTTCCGCCTTCCATGCCGAACTGCTGGAACGCCTGACCCAGCGCACGAAGATCGAGGACGCGGAACTCGTCAAGCTCGCGCAGGCGCGCGGGCAGGTCATGCGCGATGCCCTTGCCGGATTTGGCCTGCAGCCTGACCGCTTCAGCGTCGCCGTACCCGGCGAGCAGACGGCGAAGGACAAGTTCGTGCCCAGCAAGCTGAGCCTGGGAGCGAGCCGCAATGCGCTGGAGGCGGGAGCAGCCGCACCCGCGGCACCCGCGGCGCCGGCTACGCCGTGAGCGCTTGCTCGCTGCGGCGCTCGCGCAGCTTGGCCAGGCAGTAGTGGATGAAGGCGAGGCCGGTGAAGACCGGGGCGAAGAAATTCAACAGCGGCACGAACTGCACCAGCGCGAGCAGGATGCCGAGCGCCCACAGCTGGCCGCGACTGCCTTCGACCACGGCTTTCAGTTCGCCGGCGTCGGCGTGGATGGCAAGCGCGTCGTAGCGGAACAGGCGCTGGTTCAGATAGCCGGCGGCGATGAAGGGGATCACCGCGCCCACCGGGCCCAGCAGCCACAACGGCAAGGTCACGATCCACAGCCCGACAAACACCACCACGGCGATGAAGGCATTGGCCGCGCTGCCGATGATGCCGCCGCCATGGCGTTTTTCCAGTTGCGGGAAGAAGCCTTCGCTCACGGTCCTGACCATGGCGTCCATGCCGAAGATCGCGGTCAGCAGCAGCGCGGTGAGCATGACCAGCGGCACGAACAGCATCAGATGCAGCAGTACCTGCAGCCCGGCGCCGATCCAGGCCGGTTCGATGCCGGTCATCCACTGTGCGACGCCGAAATATTCGTACAGCCACAGCCAGGCGTTCTGCAGCGGCGTCCAGAACGCGAAGGCCAGCGCCGCCCACAGCACGATGGCGGCCAGCACCGGCCAGATCATCAGCCACAGCATGCGCAGCGAGAACAGGCTGCGGAAGGCGCCGGAGAGGGCATCGAGCATGGCGACCATGGCTTGTCTCCTTTATTCGGGTTTCTGGCGGATGGCGGACTTGGGCCGGAAGGCCTGGATTTTTTCCGGGCGCGTTTCCAGGTAGGGGCCGCCGATGAGGTCGATGCAGTAGGGCACCGCCGCGAACACGCCGTCAAGGGTCTCGGCAATCGCTTTCGGCTGGCCGGGCAGGTTGAGGATGAGGCTTTTGCCGCGCACCACGCCGACCTGGCGCGAGAGGATGGCGGTGGGCACGTACTTCAGCGACACCGCGCGCATGGCCTCGCCGAAGCCGGGCATGAGTTTGTCCGCGACCGCCAGGGTGGCTTCGGGCGTGACGTCGCGCGGCGCCGGGCCGGTGCCGCCGGTGGTGAGGATGAGGCAGCAGCCCCTGGTGTCGGCGAGTTCCTTCAGTGCCGCCTCGATGGCGGGCTGCTCGTCGGGAATGAGCAGCGCGTCGAATGCCAGCGGATTGAACAGCGCGGCTTCGAGCCACTCGCGCAGCGCGGGCAGGCCCTTGTCTTCATATGCGCCGGAACTGGCGCGGTCGGAAATGGAAACTATGCCGATGCGGGCGTTGTCGTACTGGCTCATGGCAGGAATGTACTGGTTGCACTTGATGCAGAACTTATCACAATTGACATAGTGAACATCCTGGACCCGGGCAATTGACATGATCGACTTCCTGAACCTGCGTACCCTGCTCGCGGCCTTGCTGCTTGGCGCTGCTGCCGGCGCCTGGGCCGATCCGCCGCCGGACTACCCTTTCGTCAGCTACGACAAGGGCCTCAAGCTCGCACAGGAAACCGGCAAGCCGATCTTTCTGTATTTCGGCCGCTACGGCTGCGCCTGGTGCGACCACACCAACAAGCAGAGCTTCTCCAGCGCCGAACTGAAGAAGATTTACCCCGAGCATTTCGTGCTGGTGTACGTCGATGCCGAAAGCGGCAAGCGCCTCAGGCTGCCGAGCGGCGAGCGCATCACCGAGGCGGAACTGGGCGCGCGCTTCAAGGCCTTCGCCACGCCGCTGTTCGTCTACCTGACCCCGGAAGGCAAGGAGATCTTCAAGGCGCCCGGCTTCAAGACAGTGCAGGATTTCAAGGATTTCGACCGCTACGTCATCGAAGGCCATTACAAGACGCAGACCCTGCTCGAGTTCCTGGCCAGGAAATGAAACACTGCGCTGCCATCCTGATGCTGCTGGCCATGCCGGCGTTTGCCGGCTGGGAGTTTTCGCCCGCCATCGAAGTGGGGGCCGTCAAGGACAGGCAAGTCTTCCATCACCTGGAATCCGCCAACCGCAAGGGCCTGGCGGAATCGGCAGGCCGCATCGCGCTGGCCTGGGAGGACGACCGCAACGGCGAGCCACGCTGCTGGCTGGCGCTGCGCGAAGACAAGGCCAGGGCTTTCTCGGCGCCACTCGCACTCGGCAAGGACGAATGTTACGAGCCCGTGGTGCAGGGCATGGGCAAGGGCCGCTTCGTCGCCGCCTGGGAAGAAAACGGCGCGGTCTGGGCAAGGCCCGCCGACAGCGAGGCAGCCATCAGGCTGAGCAGGCAGGAAGCCGCACACGTGACGCTTGCGCGCGCCGACGCGCGCACGCTCTATGCCGCCTGGGCGGAACTCGCGGGCAAGTACAAGCGCATCATGCTCGCGCGCCTCACGCTCGATGCCGGCGGGCTGAAGGTCGGATACAGCGTGGCGCTGGAAGACGCCCTGCCGGTCGACGAGCAGGCCTATCCGGCGCTGGCAGTGAGCGCGGATGGCAGCGTGACGGTCGTATGGGAGGACCGCCGCAAGAAGCACACCATGATGCTGGCCGCACACGGCGCGGACGGCAGGAAATTCACCGCGCCCTATCCGCTCATCGATCTGCCGCAGGTTCGCACCATCGATCTGGGCGCGGGCATGGGCAGCATGCGCCCGGCGCTGGCTGCGTGCGGGCCGGCATGCCTGGTTGCAGTGTGGCTGGACAAGCGCGATTTCCTGTCCGGCTATGACGTGTTTGCCGCGTTCAGCAATGATGGCGGCCGTACCTTCGGCAAGAACCACAAGGTGCAGGACAGTTTCGGCGACAACATCGCGCAATGGCACGCGGCCGTGGCGGCCGCGCAGAACGGCCGCGTGGTGGCGGTGTGGGACGACGAGCGCGACGGCACGGCTGATCTCTGGCTGAGCGACTGGAACGGCAGCGCATTCGCTGACGATGCGGCCGTTGCCGGCGCTTCCGGACCGGGCGTGCAGAGCGACCCGGTGATCCAGCTTGATGCGGCCGGCACGCTGCATCTTGCCTGGCTGGAGCGAACCGAAGCCGGCGGCACGCGCCTCAAATACGCCAGCGCGCTGTGGAAGGATTAGAAACAGGGGACAGGAATCGGAATCCAGGCGCCGTGCTTCGCGCTATCTGCCCCGGTTGTTGGCGACGTTTTTTCTGGCCGCTATATCCAGCCGCGTTTTCTGAGACGCCTGTAGAGCCAGACCATGCTTGCGGCGCTGACGGCCAGAACTGCCGGGTATCCCCATGGCTGATGCAGTTCCGGCATCCGGTCGAAGTTCATGCCATAGAGCGAGAAGATTACTGTGGGCACGGCCAGGATCGCGCCCCAGCCGGCCAGCTTCTGCACCGATTCGTTCTGGCGGATGGTGAGCGAGGCGAGGTGGAACTGCATGGCGTCGGAGGCGCTGGTGCGCAGGGTGTCGATGGCATCGGTCACGCGCACGGCATGGTCGTGCACGTCGCGATAGTAGGCCTTCAGTTCCTTCGAAACGAATTCCGGATGCAGGCGGATCAGGTCCTGCACGATGTCCTGCATGGGTTCGGCCGCATCGCGCAGGGAATTGAGTTCGCGCTTCACGCCGTAGAGCCGTTCCAGGTCGTCACGGCCGAGGGCATCGGTGAGCAGCACGCTTTCGAGTTCGAGGAAGCGTCCATGAATGCTTTGCAGCACCGGGCGATAGTGGTCGACGATCAAGTCCAGCACCAGGTACAGCGCGAACGGGCTGCCGGGTTTCTCGGCATTTTTTGCGGCCTTGAGCCGTTCGCTTACGCGTGCAAGGCTGAGGCCGGGGCCGTGGCGGACTGCCGCGACGAAATTGGGGCCGACGAAGAAATGCGCTTCACCGAAGAATATGTGGCTTTCCAGCAGTTGCGCGGTTCTTGCGCTGATGAAGAGATGGCCGTCGTATTCTTCGAGCTTGGGACGCTGGTGGGTGGTGAGCGCATCCTCGATCGCCAGCTCGTGCAGGCCCAGTTCCTCGCCCAGCCTTGACAGCACCGGCTGCCGGGCATCGGCGATGTCGATCCAGATGAAACTGTCCCTGTCGCGGACATGCTCGCTGATTGCGTCGAGCGCGATGTCCTCGGGCTTCTGTCCGTGTCGGTAGACGGTGCAGTTCGTCTTGATGTCCATCTGCAAAAGTTCCCGCTGCGTTGGCGCCCTGCGGCACTGGTATTAATTTCCCATCCCGGCACGGAAACCCGCGGATTTCAGGCTGTTTCAGGGCTTCAGACCCGCTGCCCGCCGGCCAGCCCGGGCGGCCGGATACAGGCCTGGGGATAAACTTTGCCCGGAAATTGCCGTATTGGCTAGCTTGCGGATACGAGCCCGTTTCCACAAGCATACTTAAAACAACATACATAACGAAAAAAGGCCAAATCTCGCTTTTCGGACGGCTGGCCGGAGGAAAAACGTCCATGTCAGGTATCAAAAACAAGGCGCCGCGCCGTTTCCGGTCGCGGCTGCAGCCTGGACCGGGCTGGCGCATCGCGCTGCTCGCCGGTTTTGCCGTTCAGCTGCTGCTGATTCTATTCGTCACCGGTATCGGGCTCAGGCAGCTGTCGGTCACGGCGGACAACCTCAAAACCGTCGTCGACGTGCACATGCGCAAGCAGAACCTGGTCAAGTCCATGGTGCTCTCCGCACGCGAGCAGACGCTCAACCTGTTCCGCATGGGCGAAAGCAGGAACCTGTTCGAGCGCGACCAGCTGCGGGCGACATACGGTCGCAATGTGGAAAGCTTCGTCAAGACGAGGGCGGAGTTCATGGGCATGCCGCTCGGCGCCGCGGAACGGGCGCTGCTGGAAAGACTGCCCACGCCTGTCGTATCGATGCAGGACTGGGTTGCCGATCCCGTCGATGCGGACGCCGCCGGGAAGACGCAAGTGCTGGAGACCGCCATGGCTGCCCAGAACGCGATTCTCGGAGTGCTCGCGCAACTGGATGCGGAAACCCAGAAACTGGCCATGGCGGCCAGCACGGATGCAGCCGCTGCGCACAAGGATGTGCGTTTCTGGATGCATCTCCTGGCAGCCGCTGCCCTGGCGCTCGGACTGGCTGTCGCGCTGGCGGCCGTTCGCTACGCCGGCCGCAGCAGCCGCGAGCGCGAGCATCTGACCACCCACGATGCATTGACCGGCCTGCCCAATCGCATGCTGTGCATGGATCGCATCGAGCAGGCGCTGGCGCGCGCGCATCGGCGCGGCAGTCTGGCCGGGGTGCTGTTCATCGACGTTGACCGTTTCAAGCTGGTCAACGATACCCTGGGCCACACCAGCGGCGACAGCCTGATCTGCGAGGTGGCGGTGCGGCTGAGAAACGCGGTGCGCGGGGAAGACATCGTGGCACGCGTCGGCGGCGACGAATTCGTCGTGGTCATCACCGAAGCGGGGAAGGTCGGCAACATCCTGCAGGCGGCGGAGAAGATCATCGCCCTGCTCGCCGAGCCTTATCGCATCGACGAGCGCGAGATATTCAGCACCTGCAGCATCGGCGTCAGCCTTTACCCGCATGATGGCGAAAACGCCGTGGCGCTGGTCAAGAACGCCGATACCGCGATGCACCACGCCAAGAAGCGCGGCAGCAACCGCTTCCAGCTCTACGACAAGGCGATGAACGCCCTGGCCGAGGAGCGGCTGCAACTGGAAACCGACCTGCACTATGCCCTGCAGCGCGGCGAATTCGCTTTCCATTACCAGCCGCAGCTGGATGTCGAAACTGGCCGCATTCAATCATTCGAGGCGCTGCTGCGCTGGCAACATCCGCAAAGAGGCTTGCTCAGGCCGGCGGATTTCCTGGAACTGCTGGACGAGACCGGCGAAGTGGTCAATGTCGGGCGCAGGCTGCTGATCGAGGCCTGCTGCGAGGCAAAAGGCTGGCATCTTGCCGGGCATGACGGACTCGGCGTCGCGGTCAACGTTTCCGGCAAGGAGTTCTGGCACGAGACGCTGGTGGCCAACGTGCGCGCCGCCCTCGAAATTTCCGGCCTGGCGCCGCAATTTCTGCAGCTGGAACTGACCGAAGGCATATTCATGCAGGACATCGACCGGGCGGTGAACCGCATCCTGGCGCTGAAGCAACTGGGCGTGGCCCTCGCCATCGATGATTTCGGCACCGGCTACTCGTCGCTCGCGCACTTGAAGCGCTTTCCGCTCGACTGCCTGAAAATCGACCGCTACTTCGTCAAGGATATCGAGGTGGCGATCATCAACGAGGCCTTCATTCGCTCGATCCTGGCCCTGTGTCAGGGCCTGCATCTCGATTCCGTGGCGGAAGGTGTGGAGAACGTGCGCCAGCTCGAACGCCTGCGCCGGCTAGGCTGCCGCGTGGTGCAGGGCGACCTGATCAGCAGCCCCGTTGCTGCGCAGGACGTCGGCGAACTGTTGAGGCGAGACTGGCTGGCCGAACTCAGGGGCGAGGCCGCCGCCGGGCTCGGCCAGGCATCAGTCAGTAGGGCAGGTCCAGATCCGGCGCCTGTTCCAGGATGACACGGCGGAAATCCGCCTGGATGCGCTTGATTGCGGCTTCGCTGTCGGCCTCGAAGCGCAGCACGATCACCGGCGTGGTATTGGAGGGGCGGGCGAGGCCGAAGCCGTCGGCGTATTCGACCCTGAGTCCGTCCAGCGTGATGACTTCCCTGGCATCGGGGAACTTCGCGGTCTTCTGCAGCCTTTCCATCAGCGCGTAATGCTCGCCCTCGGCCATCCTGATCTGAAGTTCGGGCGTGTTGACGGTGTCGGGCAGGCTCTTAAGCGTGGCATTGGGGTCGGCCTGCCTGCTCAGATATTCCAGCATGCGCGCGCCGGCATAGAGGCCGTCGTCGAAGCCGTACCAGCGCTCCTTGAAGAAGATGTGGCCGGACATTTCGCCCGCCAGCAGCGCGCCTGATTCCTTCATCTTGGCCTTGATGAAACTGTGGCCGGTCTTCCACAGGGTCGGCCTGCCGCCGCGCGCGCGGATCCAGTCGAACAGGTTGCGCGTGGATTTCACGTCGAAGATGATTTCGGCGCCGGGATTGCGCGAGAGCACGTCGTCGGCGAACAGCATTAGCTGGCGGTCGGGGAAGATGATGCTGCCATCCCTGGTGACCACGCCGAGGCGGTCGCCGTCGCCGTCGAAGGCGAAGCCGAGTTCGGCGTCGGAAGTCTTCAGGCGCGCGATGAGGTCTTCGAGGTTCTTCGGCACCGAGGGGTCGGGGTGGTGGTTGGGGAAGGTGCCGTCCACCTCGCAATACATCTCTTCCACCGTGCAGCCGAGGCGCCGGTAGAGCGCCGGCGCGAAGGCGCCGGGCACGCCGTTGCCGCAGTCGACGATGATCTTCATCGGCCGCGCCAGCTTGATGTCGCCGGCGATGCGGGAAAGATAGGCTTCGGTGATGTCGTGTGTCTTGTAGCCGCCCAGGCCGCTGGTGAGATTGTTTTCTTCCAGGCGCTGCCTTAACTGCTGGATGGTCTCGCCTGACAGGGTCTCGCCGCCGAGCACCATTTTCAGGCCGTTGTAGTCCGGCGGGTTGTGGCTGCCAGTCACCATGACGGCCGAGTTGGTGCCCAGTTCGTAGGCGGCAAAGTAGGTCATCGGCGTGGCCACCATGCCGAGGTCGATGACGTCGATGCCGGCCTTCTGGATGCCGCGCGCCAAAGCCTGCGAAAGTTCCGGGCCGGAGAGGCGGCCGTCGCGGCCGATGCAGATGGCGGTCTGCTGGCGGGCGGAAGCTTCCGAGCCGATGGCCTGGCCGATGGCTTCGACGATTTCCGGGGTGAGGGTTTTGCCGACGATGCCGCGGATGTCGTAGGCCTTGAAGATTTCCTTGGGAATGTGCATGTGATTCAGGATCGGGGCTGACAATATTCCATTATAAGTCGTGCGGTTTTTATTGCCGGGCCAAAAAATCCAGCACGCGCTGCGGCAGCCAGCCGATATGGCCGGGGAACGCGCCGCCCGGGAAACCGACATGGCCGCCGGTCTGCGGCTGCTGCAGAAACACGCTGTCCGACACCTCGTATGGGCGCGGCAATGCCTGGGCGGGCAGGAAGGGGTCGTTCTGCGCATTGAGCACCAGCGTCGGCACCCGCACCTGCCGCAGCAATGGCTTGCTCGAGGCGCGCGTCCAGTAGTCTTCGGCATCGCGGAAACCGTGCAGCCGGGCCGTGACCAGGGTGTCGAATTCGCGGAAGGTGGCGGCGGCGCGAACCGCATCGGCGTCGAGCAGTCCGGGGAAGCGCGCGGCCTTGGCCAGCGATTTCCGTTTCAGCGAGGCGAGGAAGTGCGCGGTGTAGACGCGGCGGTTGAAGCCGCGGTCGAGCGCGGCGCCGGCCGCATTCATGTCGAGCGGTGCGGATATCGCGGCGGCGCTGGCGACGAACTGCCCGGCCGCGCTGCCGCTCTCGCCCAGCCATTTCAGCAGGGCGTTGCCGCCCAGGGAAATCCCCGCCGCATGCAGCCTGGCTCGCGGGAAACGGCTGCGCAGGCGTGCAAGCACGCCGCCGATTTCCGCGCTGTCGCCGGCGAAATAGGCGCGCGGCAGGCGGTTCGGCTCGCCCGAGCAGCCGCGGAAATTCACCACCACGCCGCGCCAGCCGTGTCGGGTCGCCGCGCGCATGAGGCTGCGCGCATAGGGGCTGGCGGAACTGCCCTCCAGTCCGTGGAACAGCACCAGCAGCGGGCCGTCGTCGGGGCCGTCCGCCCAGTCGGCATCGAGAAAGTCGCCGTCGTCCAGTTCCCAGCGCTCGCGCCGGTAGTCCAGCCGCGGCCCGCGCAGGAACAGGGTCGGGTACAGGGTCTGCAAATGCCCGCCCGGCAGCCAGGTCGGTGCTATATAGCTATCTGGATCCATGGTTCATTGTCCACCAGGATCGGGCGCGGCCGGCATGTGCGGAACAAACTCGACAAAAGCCGCTCCCAATAATAAGATTAAAACGTCTTAAATAAGGTACGCTGCCATGCACCCCGATATCGCCCTGTTGACCAAGTACAGCCAGCCGGGTCCGCGCTATACCTCCTACCCGCCGGCGCCGCATTTCGCCGAGGATTTCGGCATCAATCAGTGGCGCCAGGAAATCATCGAAAGCCAGGACAGCGCCCGGCCGCTGTCGTTGTACGTGCACATCCCGTTCTGCGACACGCTCTGCTACTACTGCGGCTGCAACATGGTGGCCACGCAGAAATACGGCAAGGCCACCGAGTATCTCGATTACCTGAAACGCGAGATCGACGCCGTCGCCGCGCTAGCCGACCCCGCGCGCCGCGTGGTGCAACTGCACTGGGGCGGCGGCACGCCCACCTTCCTCAAGGCCGAGGACATTCGCGCGCTGGGCCTGCACATCCGCAACCGCTTCAATTTTGCCGCCGATGCCGAAGTCTCGGTCGAGGTCGATCCGCGCGGCCTGCTGCTGGAGCAGGTGCAGGCGCTGAGGGAGTCCGGCTTCAACCGCGCCAGCCTCGGCGTGCAGGACATCGATCCGAAGGTGCAGCAGGCGGTCAACCGCATCCAGCCGCTGTCGCTGATCGAGGAGGTCTATGGCTGGTTCCGCGCCGAGGGCTTTGCCAGCATCAACCTCGATTTGATGACCGGGCTGCCGCACCAGACCCTGGACAGCTACCGCAAGACCCTGGCGGAAATCGTGCGGCTGAACCCGGACCGCCTCGCGGTGTTCGGCTACGCCCACGTGCCCTGGCTGAAGAAGCACCAGAAGCTGATCGTGCAGTCGGACCTGCCCGATTTCGCCACGCGCATGGCCATGCAGGAGCTGATCCTCGACACCCTGGAAGGCGCGGGTTATGTGCACATCGGCATGGATCACTTCGCCAAGCCTGCCGACGAGCTGGTCAAGGCGCAGCGCGAAAAGACCCTGTGGCGCAATTTCCAGGGCTACACCACGCACCGCAATGCCGACATCTATGCCTTCGGCGCTTCCTCCATCAGCCAGACCGGGGACATCTACGCGCAGAACGAGAAGCGCCCTGACGCCTACCAGAAGCTGATCGGCGAACAGGGACTGGCCACGGTCAAGGGCTACCGCATGACGACCGACGACAAGATCCGCCGCGACGTCATCACCGAGCTGATGTGCGATCTTTCGCTTGCCAAGGCGGCGATCGAATCGCGCTGGGACATCCAGTTCGACGACTACTTTGCTGACAGCCTGCGCCGGCTCGAACTGCTGCAGGCAGATGGTCTGGTCGAGGCGGAAGCGGAAGAAATCCGCGTCACCGCGCTGGGCCGCCTGTTCCTGCGCAACATCGCCATGAGCTTCGACGCCTACCTCAATGCGCCCAGGCAGGAAGCGCCGCGCTATTCCATGACCGCATAGCGCGTCAGATCAGCATTCCCATGCCTATGCCCCTGCGCTTCAGCAGCACCCTCAGGCGTGCCAGCGCATCGGCCTGGATTTGCCGCACGCGTTCCCGGGTGATGTTCAGGTGCAGGGCGATTTCCTCCAGGGTGGACTCGGCCTGATTGTTGAGGCCATAGCGCTGCTCGATGACGGTGCGCTGCTTCTCGGTCAGCGTGCCGAGCCATTCCCTGAGGTTGCTTTCCAGTTGACGCGAAAGAATGCTCTCGTCCGGCAAGGTTGCATTTTCATCGGCGATGGCATCGGCGACAGTCAGGTTCGGGTCGATGTCCAGGGGCGCATCCAGCGAGACGGTTCGTTCTTCGAGGTTGAGGATGCGCCTCACTTCCTCCGGCGCATGGCCGGTCAGGCAGGCGATGTCCTCGGCTGTCGCATTGGTGATGCCGTGCATTTCGAGGTGGCGCAGCGCGCGCTTGTAGCTGTTGAGTTCCTTGACGATGTGGATGGGGAGCCGGACGGCGCGTGACTGGCTCATGATTGCCCGCTCGATGTTTTGCCGGATCCACCAGGTGGCGTAGGTGGAGAAGCGGAAGCCGCGCGACGGCTCGTACTTGTCGAGGGCATGCATCAGCCCCAGATTGCCCTCCTCGATGAGATCGAGGAAGTCGACCCCGCGGTTCAGGTAGTGCTTGGCGATGCTCACCACCATCCTGAGGTTGTGCTCGATCATCATCTGGCGCGCCTGGAAGTCGCCGGCGCGCATACGGGTCGCGAGCGCGCATTCGGCCTCTGCGCTCAGCAGCGGCGTACGGCCGATCTCCTGCAGGTAAGACCGGGTAAGGTCGCGCATCTCCTCCTGCGTGTTCTCTCCGCAATCTGTCGTGCCCGCAGCGGCAGGCTCTTCATCGCCTTCGAAACCGGGGGCGTCGTCATCCGTATTGCGAATGGATTCATCCTGCATGAGAGGTCCTTTTTCCTGCGCCTGCCCCGGGCCGGGCTGGCCGCGGCACTTCGGATGGCAATATATAGACCGGTATGCGCAGGGAAAAATACGTGCGAATACCTAGCCCGGCGGAAGGCTCATCCGCGGGGATTGACGGGCAGACTCAGGGTCGGGGGACAAGCTCGCAGTCCTCGGCAATCCGGGCGAGTTCGACCATGGTGGCGGCACCGGTTTTCTGCAGGACTCTGGCGCGATGGGCTTCCACGGTGCGGTGGCTGATGCCCATCTTCGATGCGATGGCCTTGTTGGCGTAGCCGGCAAGGGCAAGCAGCATCACTTCGCGTTCGCGCGGCGTGAGATCCGCCAGGCGCTGGCGCCGAACTGCAAGTTTCGCCTGCCGGTCGAACATCTCGCGGCTTTTCTGCAGCGCGGCATGCACACGTTCGAGCAGTTCAGCGCCATTCACGGGCTTGGTCAGGAAATCCTCCGCGCCCGCCTTGAACGCGCGCACCGACATCGGAATGTCGCCATGGCCGGTCAGGTAGATGATCGGCAACTGGCTGGCGCGGCGGCTCAGCTCGGCATGCAGTTCGGGGCCGCTCATCGGGCCCATGCGCACGTCCAGCACCAGGCATCCCGGCTGTTGCGGCCGATAGGCCGAGAGGAAGGATTCTGCGCTGTCATGGCGCTCGACTTCGAGGCCTGCGGTTTCGCACAGCAGACCGAGGCTGTCGCGCACCGCGGCATCGTCGTCAACGATGAATACGATGGCCCGGCTCATGCGGCGAACGGCAGGGTGAAATTGAAGCATGCCCCCGCGTCCTGCACGGATTCGGCCCAGAGGCGGCCGCCATGCGATTCGATGATGGTGCGGCTGATGGCGAGGCCCATGCCCAGTCCGTCAGGCTTGGTGGTAAAGAACGGGTCGAAGATGCGATGCAGGGTGTCGGTGGCGATGCCGGCCCCGCTATCGCATACGGCGGCGCGGGCCATGCTTCCTTCGACGCTGGTGCGTATCGTCAGGCTGATTGAGCGCTTGCCGGCAGCGGCATCGTGCATGGCCTCGATGCCGTTCTTGATGATGTTGACGAGGACCTTTTCAACTTGCAGGCGGTTGGCGCGGACTGGCGCTAGTCCGTTTGCCAGTTCGAGGTGAATGGCGATGCCGTCATGGCCGTCCATGTTGATCTGGTCGAGCGCGCGGCGGACAAGGTCGTTGAGGTCGAGCGGTTCGGTGGCGATTTCATTCTTGTTCAGGAAGGCCATAAGTTCGCGCACGACACTGCCGGCGCGCTGCGCCTGCTGGGCGCTGCCTTCCAGCGCATGCCGGAGCTGCTCAGGCTGCGGGTTGCCGGCGCGCAGCAGGCTCAATGCCGCCTCGGCGTAGGCAGCGACGGCACTGAGCGGCTGGTTCAGCTCGTGGGCGATGGCCGTGACGGTCTGCCTTGCCGCCTGTTGGCGGGTGAGCTGCTCCATTTCCAGCTGCAGGTCCTTGAGGGCGGCCTCGGCGCGCTTGCGTTCGCTGATGTCTTCCACCGCGGCGATGGCGTAATCCGCAGAGCCGTCAGGATGCCGCACTGCCGTGGCGGTGAGGTTGACCCAGACAGTGCCGCCGCCCTTGCGCAGGTAACGCTTTTCCATCTGGTAGTGCTCGATCTCTCCGGCCAGGAGCTGCCGCGCCAGGTCGAGATCAGCGCCAAGATCGTCGGGGTGGGTGATGCTCTGGAAGGTTCGCTTCTGCAGTTCTTCCCTGGGATAGCCGACGATCTCGCACAGCTTGTCGTTCATGCGCAGCCAGCGTCCGTCGGGCGCGAGCTGGGCGATGCCTACCGCGGCATGCTCGAAGATGGCGCGAAACCGCGCTTCGCTTTCTCTCAGGGCTTCCTGCGTCAGCTTGCGGGCGGTGATGTCACGTGCGAAAACGAACAGACGGCCGCCGGCGTTGGCCCAGTAGGAAACGAAGATCTCCACCGGCCATACCTCGCCGGACTTGGTCCGGTGCAATGTCTCGAACTGGTCGCTGCCGTTGGCCAGGACTTTCTCGATATGCGCGCTGACATCGCTGGGCGACTCGATGGCTTCGAGGTCGGAAACCCGCATCGACAGAAGTTCGTCGCGGCTGTAGCCGGAGCGCCGGACGTAGCTGTCGTTGATGGCCAGAATGCGGCCGTCGCCGGCGACTATCCAGAAGCCGTCCGCCGCCGTCTCGATGATGGCGCGGTACTGCAATTCCTGTTCCGACAGCGCCTGTTCGATGCGCTCATGCTCGGCCAGGTCCTCGAACAGCGCCAGGGTGAGACCGCCTTCCAGGGGACTCGCGCGTAGTCTGGCGAGGAACTCGCCGCCGTCCAGCCGCCTTGCGCTGATTTTGCGGCCGCTTTCGTATGACGGTGTGGGGGCATGACTGGCAAGGCTTGGCTGGCGCTTGCCATCGGGGAGATCGGCAATCAGGGTTTCGAGCCGGAGCCCGGAGAATTGCTCAGTGGAGCGGCCGAACAGTGACTGCGCGCCGGCATTTGACAGGACCACGGCCCCGTCGGCATCCGTCACCAGCAACGGGATGTCGGCCCTGTCCAGAAGCCAGCGGCAGATGATGTTTTTCAGGTCGTCGGGCATGCGGCAGGCATTGGCTGAATGCGTGTCCAGTGTACCGTGAATCCGGCCGCCGCATCGTGCCCGGCGATGCCGCCTGCGGGTCGGTCAGTGCAGTACCGCTTCAGGTTTCGGCTGGTCCTGGACCGGTAGCGGGCTGGCGTGGTGCGCCAGCAGCTGCCAGCCGCCTGCGGCATCGCGCAGGTAGACATGGGTGGCGTGCATGCGCGCTTCCACGCCCTGCGGCAGCAGCAGACGCTCCTCGATGCCATGAACGGCGAGATTGCCCTCGACATGACGGTACAGGGTCTGGTGCGAAATCCTGCCGCCGCCCTTTTGCAATATTGCCGACCAGCTTTCAATGATGGCGGCATGGCCATACAGCGGCGCGGACATCGGGTGGATGCAGACCGCATGCGCGGAGTCCGCCCATACCCGCTTCATGGTTTCAAGATCGGCGGATGAAAAAGCCGCGTAGAACGCGGCTTCGGCTTCGTCGGCTGTATTGAACATGCTCATTCGGGAAATGCCGGCAGTGCGGCGCTTGCCTTGCGCCCGGAGAGCGTCAGTGGCCGACGCATGCGCCGCCCTGCAGCTTGTAGAGGGTGCCGCAGTAGGGGCACAGCGCCTCGCCGGTTTTTTCGATTGGCAGGAATACCCGCGGGTGCGCATTCCAGCTTGTATGCGCGGGCAGCGGGCAATGCAGCGGCAGGTCGCTTTCGCCGACCTCGATGATGCGCTGGGTATTGCTCTGCTCGCCGCTCATGCCGTCTCCTTGAAATTATTTGACCGGGGTAAGCCAGTTGGCGTGGGCCGGAGAGCGGCCGTACACGCAATCGAAATACAGGGCCTGCAGCTTGGCCGTGATGGGGCCGCGCGTGCCTTCGCCGATGGTGCGGTTGTCGAGTTCGCGGATCGGCGTGACTTCGGCAGCGGTGCCGGTGAAGAAGGCTTCGTCGGCGATGTAGACCTCGTCGCGGGTGATGCGCTTCTCGATCACCTCGATGCCGTTTTCCTGCGCCAGCTGGATGATGGTGTCGCGGGTAAGGCCGACCAGGGCGGAACTGGGGTCGGGCGTGTAGAGCTTGCCGTCGCGCACGATGAAGATGTTCTCGCCCGAGCCTTCGGACACGAAACCGTCGGTGTCGAGCAGCAGGGCTTCGTCATAGCCGTCCATCTCGGCTTCCTTGTGCGCGAGGATGGAGTTCATGTAGTTGCCGTTGGCCTTGGCCTTGCACATGGTGACGTTGGAGTGGTGGCGTGCGAAGGAACTGGTCTTCACGCGGATGCCGCGCTCCAGCGCTTCCTTGCCGAGATAGGCGCCCCACGGCCAGGCCGCGACGATGACGTGCACCGAGAGGTTCCTGGCCGAGATGCCCATGGCCTCGGCGCCGTAAAAGGCCATCGGGCGCAGGTAGCCGGAGTCGAGGCCGTTTTCGCGTACCACGGTGCGCTGGGCTTCGTAGAGCGTGGCCTTGTCGAAGGGCATTTTCATGCCGAGGATGTGGGCCGAGCGGAACAACCGCTCGGTGTGTTCCTGCAGGCGGAAAATCGCCGCACCCTTGTCGGTCTGGTAGGCGCGCACGCCCTCGAACACGCCCATGCCGTAATGCAGGGTGTGGGTGAGCACATGGGTGGTGGCATCGCGCCAGTTCACCAGTTTGCCGTCATACCAGATGACGCCGTCGCGGTCGGCCATCGACATAGTGAAAACTCCAGAACTTCGTGTTGATCGGAAAGAAGAAATTGTATCAAAGGCTTGGCCGGCACGCTCAGGCAAAAACCGTTTGCCACAGGCGCATGACGGCGGCCTGTTCCCCGGCAAGTGCCGTTTTTTCGAGCCGTGCATGCTCCGCTCCGGCCAGCTTGACGGCATGCTGGGCGCGGCGCAGTTCGCGGTAGGCGTCGGCGGCGGGTTCGGCAATGTCGGCAGGCAGCAGGCCAAGTTCGCCGCAGCGCTTGAGCAGGGCAATGTTGCCGACGTTGTCGAGCAAGTCAGGCTGGTCCTTGGCGTTGAGCAGGACCAGGTACTGCACGGCGAATTCGACATCGACGATGCCGCCGGCATCGTGCTTGATGTCGAACAGTTCCGTGTCGTTGGGATGGCCGTCGCGCATTTTCTGGCGCATGGCGAGCACGTCTTCCTTCAGCCTTGCGGCTTCGCGCGGCAGGGTGAGGATGGTGTGGCGGATGGCCTCGAATTTCTCGCCGACGCTGGCATCGCCGCAGACGAAGCGTGCACGCGTGATGGCCTGGTGCTCCCAGGTCCAGGCATGGCTGCGCTGGTAGTCCTCGAAGGATTCGATGGAGCTCACCAGCAGGCCCGAGGCGCCGTCCGGGCGCAGGCGCAGGTCGGTGTCGTAGAGCAGACCGGCGCCGGTGGTTGTCGTTAACCAGGTGCTGAGCTTTTGCGCCAGCCGCGCATAAATCGTCCCGGCGTCGGGCGTGTCGTCGTCGTAGAGGAACACGAGGTCGAGGTCGGAGGCGTAGCCCAGTTCCTTGCCGCCCAGCTTGCCGTAGCCGACGATGGCGAAGCGCGGCGTTTCCAGGTGGCGCCTGGGCAGCGTGGACCAGGCCCGCCGCAGGGTCTCGGCCAGCAGCAGGTCGGCGAGCGCGGCGAGGTGGTCGGACAGGGTCTCCAGCTTGAGCCTGCCGGCCACGTCCTGCGCCAGCAGGCGCAGCGTCTGCACCTGCTTGAAGCGGCGCAGGCGGTCCATCTGCGCTTCCATGTCGCCGGCTTCTTCATCCAGCGCCTGCGTGAGCCGCTGCGCGAGCACGCCCCAGTCGGGCGCGGCGAACAGCTGGCGCGGGTCGATGAGTTCGTCCAGCAGCTGCGGCTGTCGCGTCACCAGTTGCGCGGCCCAGGGACTGGCGGAAAACAGTCGCGCCAGCTGGTTGAGCGCGGCGGGGTATTCGGCGAGCAGGGCGAGATAGGTCTGGCGCCGCGCCACCGCCTCGATGAGGTCGGCAAGCCGGCCCAGGGCTTCGTCCGGATGCGCCTGCTGTGCCGCGAGTTCGAGGATCGGCGACATCAGGCTGTCGACACGGATGCGCGCGGATTCGGTGAATTTGTGCCGCGACAGCTCGCGCAAGTGCGCAAGGCGCTGGGCGCTGTCCCCGGCATGCCGATAGCCCAGTTCCGCCAGGCGTTCGGCCTGATCGGCCGGGTCGAGCCACAGCGCCTGCAAGGGGTGGGTGGACTGGTCGGTCTGCGGCGCGGCGAACACCTGGTCGAAATGCTGCTCGACCTTGCTGCGGTGGCGGTCGAGTTCGGCAAGCAGCGTGTTCCAGTCGCCGAACCCCATGGCCTGCGCGATCAGCGCCTGGCTTTGCGGATCCGAAGGCAGGGTCTGGGTCTGCGCATCGTCGAGGTATTGCAGGCGGTGTTCGAGCTTGCGCAGGAAACGGTAGGCGGCAAGCAGGATGCCCACGGTGTCCTCGGGCAGCAGCCTTTCGGCGGCGAGCGTCTTCAGCACTTCCTGGGTCGGACGCATGCGCAGGGCCGGCACGTGGCCGCCGCGAATGAGCTGGAACACCTGGGCGGCGAACTCGATTTCGCGGATGCCGCCGGGGCCGAGCTTGATGTTGTCCTGGCGATCCTTTCGCGCCACTTCGGCGCGGATCTGCGCGTGCAGTTCGCGGATCGACTGGTAGGCGCCGAAATCGAGGTATTTGCGGAACACGAAGGGGCGCACGATGGCGTCGAGTTCGCCGTTGCGGGTGCCGGTCAGCGCACGCCCCTTGATCCAGGCATAGCGTTCCCACGGGCGGCCGTGCAGGCTGAGGTAGTCCTCCAGCATGGCGTAGCTCATGGCCAGCGGGCCGGAGTCGCCCCAGGGCCTGAGGCGCAGGTCGACGCGGAACACGTAGCCGTCGGCAGTATTCTCGGAAATGGCTGCGCTGAGTTTTCTGCCCAAACGCACGAAGAATTCATGATGGGAAACGGGGGAAGGGCCTGCGGTCTCGCCCTCGTCCGGATAGAGATAGATGAGGTCGATGTCGGAGGACACGTTGAGCTCGCGCCCGCCCAGCTTGCCCATGCCCACGACCACGAGCTGCATCGGGCTACCGTCGGCATTGAGCGGCTGGCCATGCTTTGCGGCGAGTTCGTGCGTGTAGAAATCCTGCGCGGTGCGGAGGCAGAGTTCGGCCAGGTCGGAAAACGCGCCGGTGACTTCCTCCAGCGGTGCGAGTCCGGCGATGTCGCGCGCGGCAGTGCGCAGCCAGACGCGGTGTCTCAGCAGGCGCAGGGTACGTTTGAGAGGACTGTCGTCCTGTCCGTTTTCCCCGGACAGCAACTGCGCGGACAGGAAGTCTTCCATCTCCTCGCGGGTGAAGGGCTGCCCCAGGGCGGCCAGGGTTTCCTTTTCCAGGGCGGGCTGACTGTCCAGCAGGCGGCAGGCGAAACGCGAAGCGGAGCGGAGCGGAGCAAGCGAAGGGGCAGACATGGGTCGGACGGGTTTGGTATTCTTGGCCTTTGCCAATATACCCCCAATCCAGTCCCGGCCACCCAGGAGATCAACAATGACAGCCATAACTTCCGTGTTGCAAGAAACCCGCGTGTTCCAGCCCTCTGCCGATTTCGCCGCACAGGCCAATGTGTCGGGCATGGCTGGCTACGAGGCCCTGATGAACGAGGCCAAGGCGGATTACGCCGGCTTCTGGGGACGGCTGGCGAAGGAAAACATCGCCTGGCACAAGCCCTTCACCCAGGTTCTGGACGAGTCCCAGGCGCCGTTCTACAAGTGGTTCCACGACGGCGAGCTCAACGTTTCGTACAACTGCCTGGAGCGCCACATCGAGGCGGGCAAGGGCGAGAAAACCGCGCTGATTTTCGAAGCCGACGACGGCTCGGTGGCGACCTCGACCTACAACGATTTGCTCAAGCGCGTCTCCAGGTTCGCCAATGCGCTGAAGTCGCTCGGCGTCGTCATGGGTGACCGCGTCGTCATCTACATGCCCATGAGCATCGAGGCGGTGGTGGCGATGCAGGCCTGCGCCCGCATCGGTGCCATCCATTCCGTGGTGTTCGGCGGCTTTTCCGCCAAGTCCCTGCACGAGCGCATCGTCGACGCCAAGGCCAAGGTCGTGGTCACCGCCGACGAGTCCCTGCGCGGCGGCAAGGGGGTGCCACTGAAGGCCGCGGTGGACGAGGCCATCGGCCTTGGCGGTTGCGACAGCCTGGAAAAGGTCATGGTCTACAAGCGCTCCGGCGCCGCGATCAACATGGCCGCAGGCCGCGATGTTTGGTGGCATGAACTCGCCGACAAGCAGTCCGACGTGTGCGAGCCGACCTGGGTCAATGCCGAGCATCCGCTCTTCATCCTTTACACCTCAGGCTCCACCGGCAAGCCCAAGGGCGTGCAGCACTCCACCGGCGGCTACCTGCTGGGCGCGACCCTGTCCATGAAGTGGGTGTTCGATGCCAAGCCCGACACCGACGTGTTCTGGTGCACGGCCGACGTCGGCTGGATCACCGGCCACACTTATGTCGCCTATGGTCCGCTGTCGCTGGGCATGACCGAAATCATCTTCGAAGGCATTCCCACCTACCCGCATGCCGGGCGCTTCTGGGAAATGGTGCAAAAGCACAAGGTCACCACCTTCTACACCGCGCCGACGGCGATCCGCTCGCTGATCAAGCTGGGCGCCGACCTGCCGGCGAAGTTCGATATGTCTTCGCTGCGCCTGCTGGGTACGGTGGGCGAGCCGATCAACCCCGAAGCCTGGATGTGGTACCACGAGCATATCGGCCAGGGCCGCTGCCCCATCGTCGATACATGGTGGCAGACCGAGACCGGTTCGCACATGATTTCCCCGCTGCCCGGCGCCGTACCGACCAAGCCCGGCTCCTGCACCCTGCCGCTGCCCGGCATCATGGCAGGTGTGGTGGACGAGGCCGGCCATGAAACGGAGAAGGGCAAGGGTGGCTTCCTCGTCATCAAGCGCCCCTTCCCCTCGCAGTTGCGTACCCTGTGGGGCGACCCCGAGCGCTTCAAGAAGACCTATTTCCCCGAGGAACTCGGCGGCAGGATGTACCTCGCCGGCGATTCCACCCATCAGGACGACGACGGCTATTTCTGGATCATGGGCCGCATCGACGACGTGCTCAACGTCTCCGGCCACCGCCTTGGCACCATGGAAATCGAGTCCGCCCTGGTCGCGCATCCGCGCGTGGCCGAAGCCGCCGTGGTCGGCAAGCCGCATGACGTGAAGGGCGAGGCCGTGGTCGCCTTCGTTGTCTGCAAGGGCGCGCGTCCCGAGGGCGAAGAGGCCAAGAAGCTGGTGAGTGAACTGCGCGAATGGGTCGGCAAGGAAATCGGCCCGATCGCCAAGCCCGACGACATCCGCTTCGGCGACAACCTGCCCAAGACCCGCTCCGGCAAGATCATGCGCCGCCTGCTGCGCGCCATCGCCAAGGGCGAGGAGATCACCCAGGACGTGTCCACCCTGGAGAACCCGGCCATCCTCGAACAGCTGAAGCAGGCCGTTTCGTAAGTCTCCGCGCCGGGTTCAGCCCCAGCGGCGGATCGCCTCAGCGAGGGCCTGGCCGGTTTCGGCCAGGCCTTTCAGCCGGGTCGAGGCCGGGTCGGCCAGTTCCTTGTCGGCCCGCGCCAGCCCCATCTGTTTCGGGATCACCAGCACCTGCAGGGTGGTGAGGATTTCGCGCACGTGCCTCAATCCCCGCAGGCCGCCCAGATTGCCCGCCGAAGCGGCGACCAGCGCGGCGAGCTTGCCCTCGTAAGGCACCAAGCCGGATTCGCCGTCATGTTCCCGCGACACCCAGTCCAGCGTGTTTTTCAGCAAGGGTGTGATCGAGCTGTTGTATTCCGGGCAGGCGAGCAGCAGGCCCTGATGCGATTTGAACAATTCCTTCAGGCGCACCGCCGCTTCGGGTACGCCGTGGCTTTCCTCCAGGTCGCCGTTGTAGAGCGGCAGGCTGTAGTCCCTGAGGTCGATGAGCGTGACTTCGGCCCCGGCCTCGCGTGCGCCGGCCACGGCATGATCCAGCGCCTGGCGATTGAATGAACCATTGCGCGTGCTGCCGGCAAAGGCGAGAATTTTCGGGGTCATGGATGCTCCTGTGATTGTGCTGTGATGAACTTGCCCAGCCAGAATTGTCACAGAAAAGGCCAGGGTTGTTCATCGGTGACGGTATCTGGTTTTCCCATTAATTTCGGCAGAGAGCAAGCTTGGATTTTTTCGTATGCGCCTGGACAAATGGCTGTGGGCCGCAAGGTTCTTCAAGACCCGTTCGCTTGCGGCACAGGCCGTGGATAGCGGCAAGGTGCACTGGAACGGCGAGCGCTGCAAGCCGGCGCGGGAGATTCGCGTGAACGACAACCTGCGTGTGCGCGCCGGCGAGACGGAATGGGAAATCATCGTGCGCGGGCTTTCCGACAGGCGCGGCCCGGCCAGCGTGGCACAGACCCTGTACGAGGAAACGGCAGCGAGCAAAACCCGGCGCGAGGAGCAGGCAGCCCGGCGCAGGCTGGCCAGGGAGCCGGCACACGACATCAAGGGGCGGCCGACCAAGCGCGACCGCCGGCAGCTCGCCAGCTGGCAGGCGGGCGAATAAAAATGCGCCCAGCCCGGCAGGCGCCGGTTTCCGGTCATGTTCAGGCAATACAATAAAGACATGGCCGGCTTCAAATTTCCTTCCTTCTTGCGCAGCCGCTGGTTGTGGGCGCTGGCGGGAACGCTCGCCGCGATTCCGCTGTTCGTGCTGGCCTGGCTGTACTGGTGGGTGTTTCCCAGCCTGCCACAGTACAAGGACGACATTGCCGGACTGCTGTCTTCCGCGACCGGCTACTCCATCAGCATCGACGCGCTCGATGGCGAGTGGGGCGGCCCGCGCCCGCGCTTCGCCCTGGAAGGCGTGCGCATCTCCAGGGGCGGGCGGCCGGTGCTGTATTTCTCGAAAATGGAAGGCAGCTTCGGCTGGCGCACCCTGATTGCACTGGAGCCGAGGTTCCATGCGCTGCATGTCGACGCTCCCGGCCTGACCGTGCGCCGCGCGCAGGATGGCCTGATCCACGTCGGCGGCATCACGGTCGACCCTGCCAGTCCGGATACGTCCTTCAGCGACTGGCTGCTCAGGCAGGGCGAGGTGCGCATGCAGGGCGTGACCGTGGCGTGGATCGACGACATGCGTGATGGCCAGCCGCTGGTGCTGCGCGACGTATCGGTGCAGATGCATAACCTGCTCACCCGCCATGCCGTCCAGCTTGAGATGACGCCGCCCGCCCGCCTGGCGAGGCCGCTGACCGCCGAGGGCGTGCTGTATGGCCGCAGCCTGTCCAGGATCGAGGAGTGGCGCGGGCAGCTGAACGTCAAGGTGCCCGCCCTGGAACTGGCGGCGTGGCGCCCCTGGCTGCCGCCGGCCTATGCTGCAGCGCGCGGACATGGCGGCGTCGAGGTCAAACTGGGCTTTGCCGACGGGCGCCTGTCGTCCAGCGACCTCAAACTCAATCTGGCCGACCTCTATCTGGAATCGCCGCAACTGGCCGCGCCGGTCAGCCTGGCCAGACTAACCGGCGATCTGGGCTGGTCGCGCGGCAAGGCCGCGAAAAACGGCGCACAGCCGCAGGCGGTCTATGCGCGCGGCCTGGCGCTTGCCGACCGGGCGGGCGTTTCCACCAGCCCCTTCGATTTTTCCTATCGCTGGGGCGAAGGCGAGCAACGTGCCACGGCAGCGCACGTGTCCTTGACCCAGCTCGCCGCGCTTGCCCATGCATTG
The DNA here is from genome assembly GCA_008923285.1 of Betaproteobacteria bacterium SCN2. Classification (GTDB taxonomy): domain Bacteria; phylum Pseudomonadota; class Gammaproteobacteria; order Burkholderiales; family Thiobacillaceae; genus UBA6918. The sequence continues at coordinate 234,061 of WBSG01000027.1, read as the reverse complement.
CCGCTGGCGGACGAATGGAAGGCGCGGATCGCCGACTGGGCGCCGCAAGGCCGCTTCGACAGCCTCGACGCGCGCTGGCAGGGCAGCCTGCCCGTGCCTGCAAAATTCAGCGTGGACGCGCGCTTTACCGGCCTGGGCTGGGCGGCGAAGGAAGGGCGGCCGGGAGGGAGCAACCTCAGCGGCATGCTGGCGGGCAATGAAGAGAAGGGCGCTTACTCGATCGCCGGGAAGGCGAGCGGTTTCGATTTCCCCGGATGGTTTGCCGAGCCGCAGTTCCGCTTCGACATCCTCAACGTTCGCGGCGGCTGGAAAAAGAAGAAGGACGAAAACTACGACATCGAGATTGCCGAGGCCGCACTTTCCAATGCCGATTTCGCCGCCACCCTCTACGGGCACTACCGGCTTGCTGCAAAGGGTCCGGGCTACGCGGACCTGGCTGGGCGCGTGGAACGGGCGAACGGGCCCAGCGTCTACCGCTACCTGCCCCTGACCATCGGCGAGCCCACGCGTGAATGGCTCAGAACCGCCATCCTGCGCGGCCTGGCGGAACAGGGCACATTCAAGCTGCAGGGGGATCTGGCCCGTTTCCCGTTCAGCACGCCGGCGGAAGGCATATTCCGCGTGGCCGGCAAAATTCGCGGCGGCCAGCTCCGTTACGCTGCCGATTATCCGCAGATCGACGACATCGAGGGTGAACTGCTGTTCGATGGCGTACGCATGGAAATCCGCTCCGACGATGCGCGCATCTATGGCGCTCGCCTCAGCAAGGTGGAGGCGGTCATCCCGGACCTGGAGGCGATGGAGGAGTTGCTGGAGGTGAGCGGCACAGCTGCCGGCCCGGCGCAGGAATTCATTCGCTTCGTCAATTTCAGCCCCGTCAGCGAGAAGATCGACGGCCTGACGGAAGAGATGACCGCCAATGGCGACCTCAGCCTGCAGATGAACATCAAGGTGCCCCTGCGGCACAGCGACGACACCACGCTGGCGGGACGGCTGGTGTTCGACCGCAACCTCGTCTACCCCGGACCGGACATGCCGCGCATGGAACAGGTAAGCGGCACGCTCGACTTTACCGAGCAGTCGGTCAGCGCGAAAAAAATCAGCGCGCGCCTGCTGGGCGGGCCGGCCGCGCTGACCGCAGCAACCGAAAACGAACAGGTGCGCGTGCGCGGCCAGGGCGTGTTCAGCGCGGCGGCGCTGGAGACCTGGTTCGGCAAGGGCATCGCCGGGCGCCTGTCCGGGCAATCCGGCTGGAAAGGCGAACTCATCCTCAGGCGCGGCAAGCCGCGCTTCTCGCTGGAATCGAACCTGGTCGGGCTGGATGCGCGCCTGCCTGCGCCGCTGGAAAAGACGCCGGAAAAACCGGCCCGCTTCGTCTTCGAACAGCAGAACCTGGACGACGGCAGCAAGCAGTCCGCATTGCAGTATGGCAACATCGCCACCGCGGTGTGGTTGTCGAAACCCCTGGCGGGCGGCTTCAGACTGGAACGCGGCGAACTCAATTTCGGCGGCAGGGCAAAGCTGCCCGCCGTGCCCGGCATGCAGATCGCGGGCAGCGTGAAGAATTTCGACCTGGGCGGCTGGGCCGACATCCTGCCGCAGGGCAGGGGAGACAACACGACCGAGATCTCGGCCATCAACCTGAGCCTGGGCAGCGTTGAATTGCTCGGGCGGCAGTTCAATGACATCAACATCGCCGGCGGGCTCAGGGGCAACCTGTTGCGCACGTCGGTGAGCGGCCGGGAGATGGCCGGCAGCATCACCTACCGGCGTGCGGAAGGCGACGGCGCAGCGCGCATTTCCGCGCAGTTCAGGCAGTTTATCCTGCCCGACCCGCTGCCTTACGCGGAAAGCACCGGCGGCGCGGCAATGCGGCTGCAGGCGGCAAACTTCCCCGCGCTGGACCTGCAGGTGGATGAACTCAGGTTCGGCAGCCGTCCGATGGGGCGGCTGGAGGTGGTCGCGCATGGCGTGCCCACCGGCATGGCCATCGATCAGCTCAATCTGCTGCATGCCGACAGCGTGATCCGCATGAGCGGCATCTGGAAGGATACCGGCCTGGGCGAAACCCGCATGAAGGTCAATGCCGACATCAAGGATGCCGGTCTGATGCTGGGCCGCTTTGGCTACCCCGGCGCGCTCAGGAAAGGCGCGGCCACGGTGGAGGGAGAGGTCACCTGGCTGCGCTCGCCGGCCGACTTCAACTTCGACACACTGGACGGCACGCTGAAGCTGACGGCGAAGAACGGACAGTTCCTCAAGGTCGAGCCGGGCGCGGGCAAGCTGCTGGGCATTGCCAGCCTGCAGTCGCTGCCGCGCCGCATCACGCTCGACTTCCGCGACGTCTTCTCCGAAGGGTTCGCATTCGACGAGATTTCCTCTACCATGCAAGTGGCAGACGGTACGGTCTATACCAACGATTTTCTGATGAAAGGCCCGGCCGCCAGCGTGAAAATGTCCGGCATGGCCAGGCTCAGGGACGAGTCGGTCAAGCTGCGCGTGAAGGTCCTTCCCAAAATATCCGAAGGCGTGGCGGTGGCCGGCGCACTGCTCGGCGGCCCGATTGCCGGCGTCGGCGCGCTGGTGGCGCAGAAAGTCTTGAAAGATCCTTTCGAAGAAGCCATATCCTACGAATACATGGTGGATGGCCCCTGGGAGAGTCCGGTCGTCACCAAACTGGCAAAATCCAAATCGGTACAGGAATAAAGAAATATAACCATGACAGTCAGGAAAACCACTTCGATCGCCTCCACCAGGGGTTCGCTTGCCAAGCAGGCCATTTCGAAAAAGGCTGCGGCCCAGCCGGGGAGCGTGCGCGTGGCCGCCATCCAGATGGCTTCCGGCCCCAATGTCGCCGCCAACCTCTCGGAAGCGGAACGCCTGATCGAGCAGGCAGTGGTAGCCGGCGCGAAGCTGGTGGCCCTGCCCGAGTACTTCGCCATCATGGGCATCAAGGATACCGACAAGGTCGCGGTGCGCGAGACCGAGGGCAAGGGACCGATCCAGAGCTTCCTCTCGCGCATGGCGAAGCGGCATGGCGTCTGGCTGGTGGGCGGCTCGGTGCCGCTGGAGGCCTCCGTGCCGGACAAGGTGCGCAACAGCTGCCTGGTCTATGACGACAAGGGCAAGCTGGCCGCGCGCTACGACAAGATTCACCTGTTCGGGCTCGACCTCGGCAATGAGCATTACCGCGAAGAGCAGACCATCGAGCCCGGCGAGCGGATCGTGGTGCTGGAAACGCCCTTCGGCCGCATCGGCCTGTCGATCTGCTACGACCTGCGCTTCCCCGAACTGTTCCGGGCGATGAAGGACGTGGACATGATCATGGTGCCGTCGGCGTTCACCGCCACCACCGGGAAGGCGCACTTCGAAACCCTGGTGCGCGCGCGCGCGATCGAGAACCAGGCCTACGTCATCGCGCCGGCGCAGGGCGGCTATCACCTGTCCGGCCGCGAGACCCACGGCGACACCATGATCGTCGATCCCTGGGGCGTCGTGCTCGACCGCCTGCCGCGCGGCTCCGGCGTGGTCGTGGCCAACATCAATCCGGCCTACCAGGCGGGTCTCAGGCAGAGCCTGCCGGCGCTCAGGCACCGCATGATCGGCTGCGACAAGCTGAAGGTCGACCTGGTCGAACACAACAGTTCCCCCGTGAAAAAGAAATGAACATGAAGCCGACCGACGCCGCCTCCCCGATTGCAAGCAGCGAGCAGTTGTTCCGCGTCGCGCAGGACACCCTGCTTGCGCCCAACGATCTCGACGGCAGCCGCCTTGCGCCCGTGTTCGGCAAGCTGCTGACGCACGATCTCGATTACGCCGACCTGTATTTCCAGTACAGCCGTTCCGAGGCGTGGACGCTGGAAGAAGGCCAGGTCAAGTCCGGCAGCTTCAACATCGACCAGGGCGTGGGCGTGCGCGCGGTCTCGGGCGAGAGGACCGCCTTCGCCTATTCCGACGAGATCAGCCTCGACGCGCTGTCGCAGGCAGCCGACGCCACGCGCGCCATCGCCCGCAGCGGCGGTGGCAAGGCCTACGCATTGAACAAAAAGGGCGAGGGCCGCGCCCTGTACCAACCGCTCGACCCGCTGGCCAGCCTCGACGACGCGAAGAAGATCCTGCTGCTGGAAAAATTCGAGTCGATCGCACGCAAGCTCGATCCGCGCGTGATCCAGGTCATCGCCAGCCTGGCTTCGGAATACGAAGTGATCTACGTGGCGCGTTCCGACGGCCACATGGCGGCCGATGTGCGGCCGCTGGTGCGCCTGTCGATCCAGGCCATCGCCGAGGAGAACGGCCGCCGCGAGCAGGGCTCGGGCGGCGGCGGCGGACGCTTCGGCTATGACTATTTCACCGACGAGAAACTGGAAGAATACGCGCGCCAGGCCGTGCACCAGGCGATCACCAACCTCGCCGCACGTCCGGCGCCGGCCGGCGTGATGCCGGTGGTGCTGGGGCCGGGCTGGCCCGGTATCCTGCTGCACGAAGCGGTCGGCCATGGCCTCGAGGGCGATTTCAACCGCAAGGGCAGTTCCGCCTTCTCCGGCCGCATCGGCGAGCGCGTGGCCTCGCCCGGCGTCACCGTCATCGACGACGGCACCATTCCCTTGCGCCGCGGCTCGCTCAACGTCGACGACGAGGGCAACCCTACCCAGCGCACCGTGCTGATCGAGGACGGCATCCTCACCGGCTACATGCAGGACAGCCTCAACGCCCGCCTCATGGGCGTGCCGGCGACCGGCAACGGCCGGCGCGAATCCTTCGCCCACCTGCCCATGCCGCGCATGACCAACACCTACATGCTCGCCGGCGACAAGGATCCAGAGGAAATCATCCGCTCGGTGAAGAACGGCCTGTACGCAGTCAACTTCGGCGGTGGCCAGGTCGACATCACCAGCGGCAAGTTCGTGTTCTCCACCGCCGAGGCCTACATGATCGAGGACGGCAAGGTCACCTATCCGGTCAAGGGCGCGACCCTGATCGGCAACGGCCCCGACGCGCTGACCCGCATCGAGATGATCGGCAACGACATGCAGCTCGATTCCGGTGTCGGCACCTGCGGCAAGGAAGGCCAGAGCGTGCCGGTCGGCGTGGGACAGCCGACGCTGCGCATCGACGGTCTCACCGTGGGCGGCACCGCCGGCTGATTCCTTGGCTGCAAGCAAAGCCGGCGCGCTCAACCCGGGCGTCAAGAAACGCGAGGTGTGGGCGTGGGCGATGTACGACTTCGCCAACTCCGGCTACACCACGGTCATCATCACTGCGCTCTACAACGCCTTCTTCGTCGCGGTGATCGCCGGCAACGCGCCGTGGGCGAGCTTCGCCTGGAGCGCGGCGCTGGCAGTGTCCTACGCCGCCATCATGCTCACCGGCCCGCTGCTCGGCGCCTATGCCGACCAGCACGGCGCCAAGAAGAAACTGCTGCTGCTCTCCACCATCGGCTGCATAGCCGGCACCGTGCTGCTGGCCTGGGCGGCGCCGGGGCAGGTGGCGCTGGCGATGGCGCTGGTCGCGCTGTCGAATTTCTTCTTCGGCACCGGCGAGAACCTGATCGCAGCCTTCCTGCCTGAACTCGCGCGCGGCCGCGCGCTGGGCAAGGTGTCGGGCTGGGGCTGGGGGCTCGGCTATGTCGGCGGTCTGCTGGTGCTGGCGGTCGCGCTGGGCTATGTCGACCATGTGCAGGCGGGCGGCGGCAGCGCCGTCGATTTCGTGCCCGGCGTGCTGTTCATCACTGCCGCGCTGTTCGCGCTGAGCGCGCTGCCGACTTTCCTGTTCCTGAAAGAGCGCGCCCAGCCCGGGCCGCTGGCGGCAGGGTTCGCGCGCGAGGCTTTCCGGCAGGTGGGCGACAGTCTCAGGCATGCGCGCCGGTACAACGACCTGTTCCGTTTCCTGGTCTGCATCGTGTTCTATCAGGCCGGCATCCAGGCCGTGATCGCGCTCGCCGCCATCTACGCACAGCAGGCCATGGGCTTCGACACGCGACAGACCATTCAGCTGATCCTGCTCGTCAACGTCACCGCCGCGATCGGCGCGCTGGTCTTCGGCTACGTGCAGGACCGCATCGGCCACAAGCGCGCCGTCGGCATCACCCTGCTGGGCTGGCTGGCCATGGTGGCGCTGGCGTATACCGCGGTCGAACCCTCACGCTTCTGGTTGGCGGCCAACCTGGCAGGCCTGTGCCTGGGCGCATCGCAGTCGGCAGGGCGCGCCTTCATCGGCTATCTCAGCCCGGCTGCGCGGCGCGCCGAGTTCTTCGGGCTGTGGGGGCTGGCAGTGAAACTCTCTTCCATCCTCGGTCCGATGACCTATGGCGCGGCGGTTTGGGCCAGCGGTGGCGACCACCGCCTTGCCATGCTGTTCACGGGCGCGTATTTCCTCGTCGGCCTGGCGGTGCTGCTGGGCGTCGACGTGCAGCGCGGCCGGCGGGCAGCCTTGCGGCGCGCGTGAGGCGGCGAGGCCGAGGAGGCTTGCGCGCAGGTTTATACCCGACTAAAATGCTCAGGTAATTTGGGCATCTCGCCCCCAAGGAGAACGTAATGAGCCAACAACTGATCGAAGCTGTGAATGCCGGAGATGTCGCGCGCGTGCGTGACCTGCTCGCCAATGGCGCCGATGTCAACGCGCGCGATGCCTATGGCGCCACGGCATTGATGAACGCTGCCCACGGCGGCAGCCTGGACATGGTGGAAGCCCTGCTGGCGGCCGGCGCCGAAGTCGACGCCAAGGACGAGCTGGGCTGGACCGCGCTGATGAAGGCGTGCTTCAACGCCGATCTGGACCGCGGTTTTCCCGAGATTGTCTCGCGCCTGATTGCGGCCGGCGCCGATCCCAATGTCAGGATCACCTACGGCATCCGCCCGTTGATGCTGGCCGCAGGCTACGGCGAAGCCGGCGTCTGTCAGGCGCTGCTGGCTGGCGGCGCTGACGTGCTGGCGCGCAACGATGGCGATCTCACCGCGCTGATGATGGTGAAGGACAAGTTCTACGTCGAAGCCATCAACATCCTGCATGAAGCCGAACGCGCGGCGGGCGTGGGCGAGGGCAGTTGTTCGACCAAGAATGCCCCCGGCTCGAACGTGATTACCTTCCTCAAGCCCCAGGCACGCAACCCCGACCATTAAACCAACAGGAGACAACGTGGAAGATCCCGTCATCGCGCAAAAAGCCCCTTACGAACTGGAGCTGGAACCCGGCACCTATTACTGGTGCGCCTGCGGACGCTCCAAAAGCCAGCCCTTCTGCGACGGCTCGCATGAAGGCACCGGCTTCGAGCCCAAGGAGTTCACCGTCACCGAGAAGCAGACCGTCTACCTGTGCGGCTGCAAGTGGACAGCGGATGCGCCGTTCTGCGACGGCGCCCACGAAAGCCTTTGACTATCAAGTCGATAGCTTGTTAGGGATAAGCGCGTCTGATAGCATTCACGTCATGAACAAAGCGTTTGCCGGCTTTTTTTACTTCTTTTATCCCACGCCAAAGGCGGCCGGGAGGGAATGACTCAAGCTTCGCAAACATCCCCGAAAGACCGCCAGCGCCCCTGGCGGTTTTTTGTTATGGGGCGACAAAGGATACTGACATGACGCATTACAGAACCGACGACACCCGCATCGAACAGGTGGGCGAACTCATCGAACCGGCCCGCCTCATGGCCGACCTGCCGGCCAGCGACAGGGTGACGGAAACCGTGTATCGCGCGCGCAACCAGATCCACGACGTGCTGCGCGGCGCCGACGACCGTCTGGTCGTCATCGTCGGCCCCTGTTCCATCCACGACCCCAAGGCAGCGCTGGAATACGCCACCTGGCTGAAGAACATCGCCGACGAGCTGCAGCACGAGCTCATCATCGTCATGCGCGTGTATTTCGAAAAGCCACGCACCACGGTGGGCTGGAAGGGCCTCATCAACGATCCGCACCTGAACGAGAGCTTCGACATCAACGCCGGCCTGCATCTGGCGCGCAAGATCCTGCTCGACATCAACGAACTCGGCCTGCCGGCCGCGACCGAGTTCCTCGACCTGGTGTCGCCGCAGTACATCGCCGACCTCGTGGCCTGGGGCGCCATCGGCGCGCGCACCACGGAATCGCAATCGCACCGCCAACTGGCGTCCGGCACCTCCTGCCCGATCGGCTTCAAGAACGGCACCGACGGCAACATCCGCATCGCCGTCGACGCCATAAAGGCCGCGGCCGCGCGCCACCATTTCATTTCCGTCACCAAGTCCGGCCACGTGGCGGTATTCAAGACTGCCGGCAACGAGGACTGCCACGTCATCCTGCGCGGCGGCAAGCAGCCCAATTACGACGCTGCCAGCGTGGACGCGGCCTGCAAGGAGCTGGCCGCAGCCGGCCTGCGCCAGGAAGTGATGGTCGACCTGTCGCACGCCAACTCCAGCAAGCAGTACGAAAAGCAGATCGAAGTGGGGCGCAATGTCGCGGGTCAGATCGCCGGCGGCGAACAGCGCATCATGGGCTTGATGATCGAATCCCACCTCAAGTCCGGGCGCCAGGACCAGTGCCCCGGCAAGCCGCTGGAATACGGCATGTCCATCACCGATGCCTGCATCGGCTGGGACGATACCGTGCCGCTGCTGCGCGAACTCGCCGACGCGGTGCGCAATCGCCGTTTGAAAGAGCCGCTGGACGATCAATAACGCGGTAAAATACCGGTGGCGGGCCTCCCCGCATGGCAGCCCCGTGAACCTGGTCAGGTCCGGAAGGAAGCAGCCACAGCGGATCGTTACCAGTGCCGGGGTCAAGGCTCGCCACTTAAATTTTTGGGGGTAGGAATTAGGCTCTAGGAGCCAGGTGGTTGGCTGCCAGCACATTCAGCACGCCCGCGCCGTTATTGCCTGGCCCCCGGTTCCAGGCCCCTGACCTCATGACTGACCTGTTCGGCGAATCTTCCCAAGCTGCGGTGGCCCTGGCGCGCAAATGGCGCCCCAGGCGCTTCGCCGACCTCACCGGCCAGGAACATGTGGTGCAGGCGCTGTCGAACGCCCTCACTCAGGGCCGCTTGCACCACGCCTATCTCTTCACAGGCACCCGCGGCGTGGGCAAGACCACTCTGGCGCGCATTCTCGCCAAGTGCCTCAATTGCGAAACCGGCGTCACCCCCGAGCCCTGCGGCGAGTGCAGCGCCTGCAGGCAGATCGACGCCGGCCGCTTCGTCGACCTGCTCGAGCTCGACGCCGCGTCCAACACCGGCGTCGACAACATGCGCGAGGTGCTCGACAACGCCCAGTACGCGCCTACCGTCGGCCGCTACAAGGTCTACATCATCGACGAAGTGCACATGCTGTCGAAGCCGGCCTTCAACTCCATGCTGAAGACGCTGGAAGAGCCGCCCGAGCACGTCAAGTTCATCCTCGCCACCACCGATCCGCAGAAGATCCCGGTCACCGTGCTTTCGCGCTGCCTGCAGTTCAACCTCAAGCCCATGACCCCGTTGCAGGTGACGCAGCGCCTCGCCCACGTGCTGGGCGAGGAAGGCATCGCCGTCGAGGCGGCTGCGCTCAGTCTGCTTGCGCGCGCCGCCAACGGCAGCATGCGCGATGCGCTGTCGCTCACCGACCAGGCCATCGCCCATGGCAGCGGCAAGCTGGAATCTGCCGCAGTGGAAGCCATGCTCGGCACCGTCGGCCAGGAATACCTGTTCGACATTCTCGACGCGCTTTCCCGCCAGGATGCCGATGCCCTGCTGATACAGCCGCGCCTGCTTGCCGAGCGCGGCCTGTCCTTGAGCGCGGCGCTGCAGGACCTGGGCAGCCTGCTGACGCGAATCGCCCTGGCGCAGGCCGCCGCGGGCGCGCTCGCCGAGGAGCAGGATGCTGCGCGCGTGCAGGAATTCGCGCAGAAGCTCGATGCCGAGACCGTGCAACTGTATTACCAGATCGCCCTCAACGGCCGTCGCGACCTGCCTTTTGCGCCGGATGAACTGTCCGGCTTCAGCATGACGCTGCTGCGCATGCTGGCCTTCTCGCCGGCTATGGACACGGCGCGGCAGCCAGTGTCGGTGGCAAGGCCCACGGCGCTGGCCATCCCCAGGGCGCAGCTTGCCCAGGCCGCGGCCGAGCCGCCGCAGGCGTTGCTGGCGGCGGAGCCGAGCCCGCCGCCGGTCCGCACAGCGCCAGCCAGCCCGGCGCAAACCGAGACGGCACAAACCGGGACGGCGCAGGCCGTTCCAGCCCAGCCCGGCCAGGACTGGCCCGCCATCGTTGCCGACCTCAGACTCGGCGGCATGGCGCGCATGCTCGCCGACCAGTGCGAACTCAAGTCCTTCGACGGCAGCGTCATGCTGCTCGGGCTGGCCGAGATGCACAGGCACCTGCTCGACAAGGTCTACCAGGAAAAGCTGGAAGCCGCGCTCAGGAACAAATTCGGCACCGGGCTCAAGGTGAGCATCGAGGTTGGTGCTTCCGGCGGCCAGAGCCCGGTCGCAGTGCGCGCACGCGCGAAGGCCGAGAAGCAGGCGGAAGCCGTGGCGGCGATCGAGACCGATCCCTTCATCCGGGATCTGGTGGAACAATTCGATGCGCGGGTGGACCCCGCAAGCATTCAACCCTCAGGAGAATCGCAATGATGAAAGGCGGAATCGGCAACATGATGAAGCAGGTTCAGCTGATGCAGCAGAACATGCAGAAGGCCCAGGAACAGCTGGCCGAAACCGAAGTGGAGGGCGTTGCCGGCGCCGGCATGGTCAAGGTCACCATGACCTGCCGCAACGACGTGCGCCGCGTGCAGATCGACCCGGGCGTGATGGACGACAAGGAAATGCTCGAGGATCTCATCGCCGCCGCGATGAACGACGCCGTGCGCAAAGCCGAAGCCACCACCCAGGAGAAAATGGGTGCGATCACCCAGGGCATGCCGCTGCCCCCCGGCATGAAGCTGCCGTTCTGACATGGCCCCGGAAAAAATCCGCTTCTGGGCCGGCAATGGCGTGCTGGTGGCGGCGCTGGTGGTGATGTTCAACATGGGCGCGCTGTCCGAGCGCTATGGCATGGGCGCCGTGGTGCTGTGGATGGCGCTGGTCGCGCTGGGTTTCTACCTGATACTGTCGGGCAAGGAGCCGCCGGGCTCGATGCCGGAATAAACCGGAACCCTGGTAAATTCCTGCATTCCCCGTGTTCTGCGTGGTTTGGTATTTTTGTGGATGATAGATGTCAGATAAACAGCCCGGCGCACTCGCCGCCCTGATCGACGCCCTGCGCGCATTGCCCGGCGTGGGGCCCAAGTCGGCGGCGCGCATGGCCTATCATCTTTTGCAGCGCGACCGCGCCGGCGCCGGGAAGCTGGCATCGACCCTGGATCACGCGCTTACCAGCCTGCAGCATTGCCGGTTGTGCAACAATTTTTCCGAGACGGAAATTTGTCCCACCTGCGCCAACCCGCGCCGGGACAAGCGCCTGCTGGCCGTGGTGGAGATGCCCGCCGACCTCAACACCCTGGAATCCACGCAAAGCTTCAACGGCCTCTATTTCGTGCTGATGGGCAGGCTTTCCCCGCTGGATGGCGTCGGCCCGCGCGAAATCAGCCTGGACAAGCTCTTGAACCGCGCGCTCGACGGCGTGGTCGAGGAGGTGGTGCTGGCCACCAATTTCACGCCCGAGGGCGAGGCCACCGCGCACATGCTGGGCGAGCGCCTGCGCGAAAAGGGCCTCAGGGTTTCGCGCCTGGCGCGCGGCGTGCCGCTGGGGGGCGAGCTGGAATATGTCGACCTCGGTACCATCGCACAGGCGTTCCGCGAGCGCCGGCCGGTCTGACCGGGCCATCCAAGTGCAGCATCTCCGGTAAAATAGCGGTTTTTCCGCACACTCCGAGAACCGCATGGAACTCTCCGCACTCACTGCGCTTTCCCCGCTCGATGGCCGCTATGGCCGCAAGATTTCCGCCCTGCGCCGCTATTTCAGCGAATTCGGCCTGATCCGGCATCGCGTGCTGGTGGAAGTGGAATGGCTGAAGGCGCTGGCCGCCAATCCGAACATCGCCGAAGTGCCCGAATTCTCCGCGGCGGCCATCGCCTTCCTCGACGGCATCGTGGAAAACTTTTCCGAGGACGACGCGGCGCGGGTCAAGGAGATCGAAGCCACCACCAACCACGACGTCAAGGCGGTGGAGTATTTCCTCAAGGAACGCTGCAAGCAGAATGAGGAAATCCAGCGAGTCTCCGAGTTCTTCCATTTCGCCTGCACCTCGGAGGACATCAACAACCTGTCGCACGCGCTGATGCTGAAGGGTGCGCAGGAATCCCTCATGGCAACCGGCCTGACCGCCATCATCGACAAGCTGCATGCCATGGCGCACGACCTCGCCGCGCTGCCGATGCTGTCGCGCACCCACGGCCAGCCCGCCAGCCCCACCACGGTGGGCAAGGAAATGGCCAACGTCGCCTATCGCCTGCGCCGCGCGCGCCTGCAACTGTCCGAGGTCGAGTACCTGGGCAAGATCAACGGCGCGGTGGGCAACTACAATGCCCACCTGTCCGCCTATCCCGGTGTGGACTGGGAAGCCTTCGCCGAGAAGTTCGTCACCGGCCTCGGCCTCGGCTTCAATCCCTACACCATCCAGATCGAGCCGCACGACTACATGGCCGAGCTGTTCGACGCCCACGTGCGCGCCAACACCATGCTCATGGATCTGTGCCGCGACGTGTGGGGTTACATCTCGCTGGGCTACTTCAAGCAGAAGGTCAAGGCGGGCGAGGTCGGTTCCTCGACCATGCCGCACAAGGTCAACCCGATCGATTTCGAAAATGCCGAGGGCAACTTCGGCATGGCCAATGCCGTGCTCACGCACATGGCGCAGAAGCTGCCGATTTCGCGCTGGCAGCGCGACCTCACCGATTCCACCGTGCTGCGCAACATGGGCGTGGGCCTGGGCTACACCCTGCTCGGCTACGAGTCCTGCCTGCGCGGTCTCAACAAGCTGGAGGCCAACCCGGCCGCGCTTGCCGCCGACCTCGATGCCAACTGGGAAGTGCTGGCCGAACCCATCCAGACCGTGATGCGCCGCTACGGCGTGGCCAATCCCTACGAACAGCTGAAGGAGCTCACGCGCGGCAAGGGCGGCATCAACCGCGAGACGCTGCACGCCTTCATCGACGGGCTGGTCATTCCCGATGCGGAAAAGTCACGCCTCAAGGACATGACGCCTGGAAGCTACATCGGCAGGGCTGAGGAACTGGCTAAGCGTATATAAAAGGCGCAAAAGCCTTTGACACAGAGGAAGCAGAGGGAACAGAGGAATGCCCCGATTATTGGTTTTTTGGTTTCCTCTGCTGCCTCTGTTACCTCTGTGTAGATTTTTTGGAATTGGCGATTCGCGATGACTGAACCCACCGAAATCCTCCGCGCCAAGCTCAACGGCGAGACCGCCAAGGCAAGCTGGGCCGAAATGCAGCGCCATCACGCGCGTGGCGTGGTGCTGCGCGTGGCCGGCGAACTCGACCTGGTGGCGGTTGCGCTGGCCATGGCGCAGGACGACGGCGCCGCCGTCGGCCGCTGGATGCAGGCCAATCAGCTGGGCAAGGTCAGCGACGACCAGGCGCGCGACTGGCTGGCGCGCGATCCCGCGCTGTGGAGCGTGGTGGTGGCGCCGTGGGTGCTGGTGCAGGAACGCAAAGCGGGTTGAATTCAAGAAAGCAATGAACAGGGAGGAAGAGGAGGTAAGGGAGTAAGGCGATAAATGATCTCCTCCCTAGCCTCTCTTCACCTCCCTGTTAAATGATTTTGTAATTGCGTGAAGGTCTAAGCCATGTCCGCATTCGACAAAGACGTCGGCCTTGCCGACTTTGAGCAAGAAGTCATCCAGGCTTCCTTCAATCAGCCGGTGGTGGTGGATTTCTGGGCGCCGTGGTGCGGCCCGTGCAAGACGCTGAAGCCCATTCTGGAAAAGCTCGCGGCCGAATACGCCGGCAAGTTCGTGCTCGCCAAGGTCAACGCCGACGAGAACCAGGAACTCTCGGCCCAGTTCGGCGTGCGCGGCATTCCGGACGTGAAGGCCGTGGTCAATGGCAAGATCGTCGACGAGTTTTCCGGGGCGCTGCCGGAAAGTGCGGTGCGCGAATGGCTTGGCAAGATCATGCCGAGCCCCGCGGAGGAGCTGCGCCAACAGGCGCAGCTGAAGCGCGGCGCGGGCGACGAGGCCGGCGCCCTGCAACTGCTGGCGCAGGCCTCGCAGCTCGACCCCGGCAACGAATGGGTGAGGGTGGATGCTGCCGAAATCATGCTTGTCCAGGGCGAAATCGAGGAAGCGCGCCGGCTGCTGGCGAGCATCCGCAACGACGAGGTGGCGAAGGACGCACGCACCATGCAGCTGACGGCGCAGATCAGGCTCGCGGAAATGAACGCCGGCGGCGAGAACGAAGGCACGCTGTCGGCCGCCATCGAGGCCGATGCCGGCAATCTCGACGCCCGCCTCAAGCTCGCCAACCTGATGATCGGCTCCGGCCGCTTTGAAGAGGGCATGGGGCAGCTCATCGAAATCGTGCGCCGTGACCGCGGCTTCCAGGACGACATCGGCCGCAAGACCCTGCTCGACGTGTTCAACCTGCTGGGCGGTCAGGGCGAACTGGTTTCGCGCTATCGGCGCCTGCTGGCCAGCGCCCTGAATTAAGCCGGTTCTTGGCGCGCGTCCTCGTCGTCCATTATTCGCGCAGCGGGCATACTGCGCGCCTGGCGAGGATGCTTGCCGAGGAGATGCGCAGTTGCGGGCACGAAGTCACGAACGAGGCCATCCGCGCCGAGTGCGAGTGGAACAAGTGGCTGCTGCCCGTTCCGCTCCTGCCCTTGCTGCCGGCGTTACCGCTGTATCTGGCAAGCAGCCGCTTCCGCCGCATCTGGCAGCGCCATTATTTCCAGCCACGGCAGGCGATCCGGCCGCTCGTCAACGATGACGTATCCGGCTTCGATCTGGTGCTGCTGGGCACGCCTAAGTGGCTGTATCTGTCTTATCCGGTGGCGCGCTGGCTGGATGCCGTTGGCGGCCTTGAAGGCCGGCAGGTGGCCTGTTTCGCCACTTTTTGCGGCCCGCCGCTCAAGGTATTCGAAATCGACATGCTGTTCACGCCGCTGGAGGCGGCCCTGCGCTCACGCGGCGCGTTTCCGGCCGGCCGCCTCGCCATTTCCAGCGATCATCACGAATACTTTTTCTTCAACGAAATGCGCGGGCTGTTCCGCTGGCTGTCGCACAGGGTCTTTGGCCGGCGACTTGCCGATTTCACGCTGGATGGCGTGGTCGGCAGGCGCGAGGCGGCGCGGTTTTGCCGGCAGTGCTGCGAGGCGCTGCGGAATTTGGAAGCAGACAGCAGTCGCCCGCGCAACAGCTTGGTATGATTGACGCCGGGTCGTGAACACGCTGCTGCAGCCACGTTGGCTCGCGCTTGAGTGCAGGATTTTTGCAGAAGGGTAATTGCAGTGCTTGTAAGCCATCGCCACAAATTCATCTACACGAAGACCTTGAAGACGGGCGGCACTTCCGTCGAGTCCTATTTCGAACGGTTCTGCATGCCGGAGGGCGAATGGTCGCAGAGCCACTGGCGCAACGAATACGTTTCCGAGGCCGGCATAATCGGTTTCAGGGGGCCTAACATGCCATCGAACTGCAGGTGGTGGAACCACATGCCGGCAGCGCTGATTCGGCGCGGTATCGGCGAGGGGGCGTGGGCGGAGTATTTCAAGTTCTGTGTCGTGCGCAATCCGTTCGACAAGGTCGTTTCGGCATTCTATTTTGTCCGCCGCGCGGCCAACAATCCCGTGCAACTGGCCGACCCGGCGCGGGAACGGGCGCTGTTCGAACAGTGGCTGCTGCAGGGTTCGCAGCTTCCGCTCGACAGGGACAAATATCTCATCGACGGAAAATTCTGTCTCGATGAGGTCGTGCGCTACGAAAACCTGGCCGGCGACCTGGAGAAAGTGTGTGCGAGGCTCTCGGTCCCGTGGGAACCATCCTTGTTGCCCAATTTCAAATCCGGCATACGGCCGAATGATGCCAGGGTCGAAATGCTTTACAGTGAAAGAGCCAGGAAGGTCGTGGCGAATGTCTTCGCCTTCGAACTGGAGTATTTCGGCTACAAGTTTCCCGACGAGGCGTTGAGTGCCGGAGCGGAATGACAGGGCCGCGAATTCTGTCGATACTGAGGAGCGGAGTTGTCTGCCATGGATACCCTGCAGCTTGCTGAAACCATTCGCACGGCCTGCCTGCGGGCAGCCATAGATGCCTACGAAGATGCCGCCCTGCGAGGCCTGTGCGAAGCCGGGCGATGGGAGGCGGCCGTCGGTGCGCTGCAGTCGCTCGACCTCGGTACGATCATTCGGGTTGATATTAACCGGGAGGATTGATTTTCCACTACAGAAATGTCGAGTGGAAGTTCCGCAGCATGTAACGGATGGCGAATGTCGAGCAGCGAACGTTAGGCTCAAGGAGCGATAATGAATAATTACAGCCCCATTTTTTGTAACGCTGGTGTCATGGATTTCATCATGGGGAAAGGTTTTCCACTGTGGCTTCCCTGATGCAAAACCTACGGTTTCATTTTGTTTAGAAGAGGGAATCGTTCTCCCAGATGCTGCGAAACCTGGCTTCAGGCATGTCCGTCATGCTTGAACATTCCCGGAAATTTGTACTCGATTTTTTTGGTGTTAGGCGACACGCTGGTGTCATCGGTTGGCTTGCTGAAGCGCAAGAACTTGATCCTCCTGATATTCGTCGTGGTGTTCTCGCTCAGCGTGGCTCAAAGCCTAGGCAGCGTCGTTCTGCAGATGAAGTAATTTTCCTCGATTCGGCAAATGCTTGGCGCCCTGCGCTTCGTAGAGTATCTGGCTGTGCATTTTATTTTGTGCTGATTCAAGGCGGTGCGCGGTATTGCGATGGCGACATTGTCCGCGAGGTTTGTCCAGAAGTGATTGTCGGCGTGGTCAAGCGGGAGTTCATGGTCTAGCATGGCCGGATTGCCGGCAATCGCAGGTTATTCGGGCGAATCATTAAACACGACGAGGGAGGGGTATGGAGATGTCGCGAGTGCTGGAGCTGCTTGATCGGCGGCGACGCGCTATTTGCAGGTTATCGGTGCTGCTGCTTGCTCTCATGGTGGCCGGCGTTTATGTGCTTGTGTACATGACCGGCGGGATCAAATTCGTGTATTCGCACTCGATGTATATCCCCATTTTGCTTTCCGGCCTGGTGTTCGGATTCAAGGGCGGCATCCTGGTCGGATTGCTGGGGGGCTTCGTGCTGGGGCCGTTCATGCCGATCGATGTCGGCACCGGGGAAATGCAGCAGACGGCAAACTGGCTCTACCGAACCGGCTTTTTCGTCCTGATCGGTTTTCTTTCCGGCGTCGCCAGCGACGCGGCGAGATCGTATATCGAGCGCATCAAGTGGGTTTCCCGGCACGATCTCGGCACCCGGCTGCCGAATCGCAATGCCTTGCTCGACAGCCTGCAGCCATTCGCAAAAGGCCGCGGCAAGAGAGGGCAGCCGGTTTTGGTTGTCATCATCATCGAGAACGAACTCGAGCTGAGGTCAAGCTTCGGCGAGACGGTCATATCGGAGATCATCCAACAGGCTCCGCAAAGAGTCGAAGGTGCCTTGCCATGCGGTGCGTCCACCTATCGGCTTGGATCTTCACAGATCGCTGTATTGATAGATCAATGCGGCGAGGACGCGGAAGCGCTGGTCGGCAAGCTGGTCGATGCTTTTCAGATGCCGTTTCTCTTCGACGGCATCCAGATTCATGCGGACATAAGGATGGGGTATGTGTTCGATCAGCCGATGAGGGCGCCGGAGTCGTCGGTGCAGATGGCTGAGGTTGCGTTGGCTGTTGCGCTTGAGAAGGCGCAGGACAAGGTTGCGTACAGCCCTGCTCTCGTTTCCGCAAAACAGGAGAACCTGGCCATTCTCGGCGAACTGAAGGAGGCGATTGGTCAGGGACAGCTGATGCTTCACTATCAGCCGAAGATCGACCTGGGTTCAGGCAAGGTTCTTGGCGTAGAGGCACTGATGCGCTGGATGCACCCAGAGAAGGGAATTATTTTGCCCGGAAACTTCATTCCCCGAGCCGAGCACAGCACGCTGATCAACCTGATAGGGGAATTGGCCCTGGACAAAGCCATGGCGCAGGCCGTGCAATGGCAAGAATCCTCGATTGAAGTGTCGGTGGCGGTGAATATCTCACCGCGAAATCTGCTGCAGCCCGGCTTCGCCGATTTGATATTGCGTCTGCTGGGCCACCACCGTCTGAAGGGCGATGTAATAGAACTGGAAGTCACGGAAACCGCGTTGATGACGGACATGGAACATACTATCCATGAGTTGGCGAGGCTGGCCGGGTCGAGGCTGATCATCTCGATCGACGATTTCGGAACGGGCTATTCATCCTTGCAATACCTTCATCTTCTCCCCATCTCGCTTATCAAAATCGACCAGTCATTCGTGCGTCGTCTGCCGCATGATATGGGTGCGGTGCATATCGTGGAGGCTGCGGTATCGTTGGCGCACAAGATGGGAATGAAAGTCATCGCCGAGGGCGTGGAAACCGCCGAGGCGTACGATTTCCTCAGGAATGCAGGATGTGACATGGCGCAAGGGTATTTGATCGCACGGCCCATGCAGGCCGATGATTTCGTGAAGTGGTTATCTCGGAACGGTGGCTACCATCAACGCCTGCAATAAGACCGGAAGCCGCTCTAATGCCGGCATCGCGACGATGCTTGGCGGAAAATTGCCCGGCGCATGTCCTTCTGTCTTGCGGTTTTCCTTGGAGTTCTGGGTTTGGGGGCTAAGTGGATACTGCTGCCATTGAGGGGAAAATGAGATGATGAAAACCATCGGCAAATACATTCTTACCGGCCTCATCACCGTGCTGCCGGTGGTCCTTACGCTCTACCTGCTTTACTGGATGGCGGTTTCCGCGGAAACCCTGCTGCGCAACCTGATTCCGCGGGACATCTACTTTCCCGGCATGGGCGGCGCGGCGGCGCTGCTGCTCATGTTCGTGGTCGGCATGCTCATGCATACCGGGCCGATCAAGCAGCTGTTCATGCGCGGCGAACGCGTGTTTTACCACCTGCCGGTGGTGAAGTCGATCTATGCCGCGTTTCGCGACCTGATGGATTATTTTTCGCCCGCCAGGAAGAAGGATTTCGAGCAGGTGGTCGCGGTTGCCTTGGGCGATACCGGCGTGCGCCTGATCGGCTTCATCACCCAGGCCGACGAGCAGTTGCCGGCCGATTTCCAGGGCAGCGACAGCGTCATGGTCTATCTGCCCATGAGCTACATGATTGGCGGTTACGCGGTGCTGGTGCCGCGCTCGGCGCTGGAGCCGCTCGACATGAGCATGGAGGACGCCATGCGCTATGTGCTGACTGCTGGCGTCACACGCCTGTCGCCACGCGAATAGCGTCCTGTTCTCCGCCGCCCAGCGCGCGGAACAGCGCGACTCGGGCGCCGAGCATCAGGCGCCGGGTGGTGACCACGGCCTGCTCGGCGGCGAAGGCGTCGCGGCTCGCGTCCAGCACTTCCAGATAATTGGCGATGCCGGTGTCCGCACGCGCCTTCACGCGCTCGAGCCGGGTCCGGCTGGCTTTCAGGTTGGCTTCCTGCGCGGCCAGTTGTTCCCGGTAGGCGGTTTGCGCAGCGAGCGCATCGGCCACTTCGCGGAAGGCTTCCTGGATGGTTTTCTCGTAATCGGCCACCGCCGTCACCTTGCGCGCTTCGGCCAGGTCGAGGCTGGCCTGGTTGCGCCCGGCGTCGAACAGCGGCAGCCGCAGCACGGGCTGGAACAGCCAGGCCTGGCTGCCGCCGCCGAACAGGCCGGACAGTTCGCTGCTGGCTGTGCCGAGATTGGCGGTCAGGGCGATGCTCGGGAAGAAGGCGGCACGCGCTGCGCCGATGTTGGCGTTGGCGGCAAGCAGGCGCTGTTCGGCTGCGCGCACGTCCGGCCGCTTGAGCAGCGTCTCCGACGGCAGGCCGGGCGTCAGCTCGGCTATGGCCGGGTACGCGGAAACGTCGGGCGCAGGCGGCAGCGGCACCGCCATCCCGGTCAGCAGCCCGAGTCCGTTTTCCGTCTGCATGCGCTGGCGCCTGGTTTCCGCCCACTGGCCGCGCACCGATTCGGCCAGGCTTTCAGCTGCGAGCGCATCGAGATCGGTGGCGAGCCCGGCATCGCGCCGCTTGCGGATGAGTTCCAGGCTTTCCTCGCGGCTTTTCAGGGTGGCGAGCGCCAGGCGTTCGCGCTCCGCCAGCTCGACAAGCTGCAGCCAGGCGGCTGCGACATCGCCGATCAGGCTGATGCGGAAGCTCCTTGCCGCTTCCTCGCTGGCAAGGTACTGCGCGCGAGCGGCTTCGTTCAGCGCCGCCACGCGGCCCCAGAAATCCAGCTCGAACGACGTGATGCCGAGCCCCAGGTCATAGCGGCTGGTCGTGCGCGCGCTGCCGGTGCCGGAAAGATCCTCGGGCGTACGGCTGCGGTTTGCCGCTGCCTGGCCCTCGAGCGTGGGGAAGCGGTTGGCGCGGGCGATGCCGGCCTGCGCGCGTGCTTCCTCCACCCGCGACAGGGCGATGCGCATGTCGCGGTTGTGGGCGAGTGCGGCCTCGATCAGCGTGTGCAGCGCGGGATCGGCGAAATACGCCTGCCATCCGGGCACGGCGCTTGCCGCCGATTCGCCGGCGCCGGCGAACTTTTCCGGCACCGGCGCGGCCGGGCGCATGAAGTCGGGAATGAGGGAACAGCCTGCGACCAGCGCCAGCGCGGCAAGCGACGTGCCGAGGCGGGCGGCGGCAACGCCGGGAAGGGACAAGCGGCTTTTAGTCATGGTTCATTTCCTTGCGCGGCTTGGCAGAGAACAGCCTGCTCACCACCACGAAGAACACCGGCACGAAGAAAATCGCCAGCACGGTTGCGGTGAACATGCCGCCGACCACGCCGGTGCCCACTGCGTGGCGGCTGGCGGCGCCGGCGCCGCTGGAGATGGCGAGCGGCATCACGCCGAGCATGAAGGCGAAGCTGGTCATCAGGATCGGACGCAGACGCATGCGGCAGGCTTCCAGGGTGGCGGCGACAAGTTCCTTGCCTTCATTGAGCTGCTGGATCGCGAACTCGATGATGAGGATGGCGTTCTTGGCAGAGAGGCCGATGATCGCGATGAGGCCGACCTTGAAGAACACGTCGTTGGACAGGTCGCGCATCAGCACCGCCAGCACTGCCCCGAGGATGCCCAGCGGCACCGCCATGATGACGGCGACCGGTATCGTCCAGCTTTCATACAGCGCTGCCAGCGCGAGGAACACCACCAGCAGCGACAGCGCGAACAGGATCGGCGCCTGGGCGCCGGCCAGGCGCTCCTCAAACGAGGTGCTCGACCATTCGAAGCCGAAGCCCTGTGGCAGCTTCGCGGCGATGTCCTCCATGGCCAGCATGGCGTCGCCGGTGGAATAGCCGGGCGCCGGCCCGCCGGCGATCTTCAGCGAGGGGTTGCCGTTGTAGCGGTCGAGCTTGGGCAGACCGACGGTCCACTGCGCCCGCGCGATCTCGCCCAGCAGCACGATCTTGCCGGCGCGGTTCCTCACCGGCAGCTTCATCAGGTCTTCCGGCGTCTTGCGCAGGTCGGCGTCCGCCTGCATCTGCACGCGCAGGATGCGGCCGGCGCGCACGAAGTCGTTGACGTAGGAAACGCCGATTGCCGAGGCGAGCGTGTCGTTGAGTTCGGCCATGTCGATCTGCAGGGCCTGCGCCTTCTCGCGGTCGATGTCGAGATAGACCTGCGGGCCGGGTTCCTGGCCTTCCGGGCGCACGCCGGCCAGGCGCTGATCCTGGCTTGCCATGCCCAGCACCAGGTTGCGCACGTCCATCAGGGCTTCGCGGCCCTGTCCGGTGCGGTCGAGCAGGCGGAAGTCGAAGCCGCCCACGGCGCCGAGCTCCGGGATCGGCGGCGGATTCACGGCGAACACCATGGCCTCCTTGATGCCCATGAAGGTGCCCATGGCGCGGCCGATCACGCTCTGCGCGGAGTTTTCCTCCTGCGCGCGTTCATCCCAGTCCTTCAGCCGCGTGAAGATGAGCGCGGCGTTCTGGCCGCGACCGAAGAAAGAGAAGCCGACCACGCCGATCACGCGCTCGACTTCCGGCTGCTTCAGGTAGAACTGTTCGACCTGCGACAGCACTTCGACGGTGCGCTCCTGGGTGGCGCCGCCGGGCAACTGCACCAGGGAAACGAAATAGCCCTGATCCTCGTCCGGCAGGAAGCTGCCGGGCAGCTTGCTGAACATCCAGCCGGTGGCGGCGACGATGGCGAGATAGATCACGAACCAGCGGCCGCTCCTGGCGAGGATGCGCCCAGTGAGGCCGCGGTAGTTGTTGGTCACCTTGTGGAAGAAGCGGTTGAACCAGCGCTTCTCGTCCTGGTCCTCGTGGCCCGGTTTCAACAGGGTGGCGCACATCGCCGGCGTCAGCGACAGCGCCATCAGCACCGAGAAGGCCATGGTCAGGATCAGGGTGGCGGCGAACTGGCGGTAGATCGCGCCCACCGAGCCACCGAAGAACAGCATGGGCATGAACACGGCCGACAGCACCACGGAAATGCCGAGGATGGCGCCGAGGATCTGGTCCATGGCCTTGATCGTGGCCTGCAAGGCCGGCAATCGTTCCTCGCGCATGATGCGTTCGACGTTCTCCACCACCACGATGGCGTCGTCCACCAGGATGCCGATGGCGAGCACCATGGCGAACAGGGTCAGCACGTTGATGGAGAAACCGAAGGCATACAGGCCGGCGGTGGCGCCGGCCAGCGCGACCGGCACCACTACGGCGGGAATCAGCGTGGTGCGCCAGTGGCCGAGGAACACGAACATGACGATGAACACCAGGATCATCGCCTCGCCCAGGGTCTTCACCACCTCGAAAATGGAAATCTCGACGAAGCGCGAAGTATCGTAAGGCACGGCCCAGTCGACGCCCTCGGGGAAGAAGCGCGCGAGGTCGGTCATGCGCTCCTTGATGGCGGTAGCCACGTCAAGTGCGTTGGCGCCGGGCGCGACCCTGATTGCAATGGCGGCGATGGGCTGGCCGTTCATGCGCGCGTAGCGGTCGTAGCTGTCACCTCCCAGTTCGACGCGCGCCACGTCCTTGACCTTGACGGTTGCGCCGTTGGGCAGGGCGCGCACCACGACGTCGCCGAATTCCTCGGGCGTGGAAAGCCGGCCGCGCGTGACGATCACCGCGTTGACCTGTGCGCCGGCCGCGCTGGGCGCCTGGTTGAGTTCGCCGGTGGCGAGCTGCACGTTCTGCGCCTGCAGCGCGCGCTTGACGTCGGCCGGGGTGAGCTCGTAGGCGATCAGCTGTTCGGGCTTCAGCCAGATGCGCATGGAGTATTCGCTGCCGAACAGGATGGCCTCGCCCACGCCCGGCACGCGACGCAGGGGGTCGAGCACGTTGGTCGCGGCATAGCTGCCGAGATCGATGAAGTTGCGCTGGCCATCCTTGGAATGGATGGCGACGAACATCAGGTAGTTGCGCTGCGGCTTGGTCACCGGCACGCCGATGCGGCGCACCTCCTCGGGCAGGCGCGACTCCACCCGCTTGTAGCGGTTTTGCGCCTCCACTGAGGCGATGTCGACGTTGGTGCCCGGCTCGAAGGTCAGCGTCAGCGTGCCCGCGCCCAGTTCGGAAGAGGCTTCCATGTACAGAAGATGTTCGATGCCGTTCATCTCCTGCTCGATCAGTTTGACCACCGTGTCTTCCACTACCTGGGCCGAGGCGCCAGGGTAGGTGACGTTGAAGGCGACCTGCGGCGGCGCGACCTGCGGGTACTGCGCGACCGGCAGGTTCTTCAGCGCGATCACTCCGATCAGCATGATCAGGATGGCGATGACCCACGCGAAAACGGGCCGGTGGATGAAGAAGCGTGCCATGTCAGCCTGCCTGCTTCACGGGAACGGGCTTGACCACGGTGCCCGGCCGCGCCTTCTGCACGCCGGTCACGATCAGGCGCTCACCGCCCTTGAGGCCATCC
Source organism: Betaproteobacteria bacterium SCN2 (assembly GCA_008923285.1). Taxonomy (GTDB): domain Bacteria; phylum Pseudomonadota; class Gammaproteobacteria; order Burkholderiales; family Thiobacillaceae; genus UBA6918. The sequence continues at coordinate 210,059 of WBSG01000027.1, read as the reverse complement.
TCGACCACGAACTGGTCGCCGGCCATGGCGCCCAGTTTCACCGGCTGCGACACGACCTTGTTCTCGGCGCCGACCAGCATGACGAACTGGCCCTGCGGTCCGGACAGCACGGCGCGCTGGGGGATGATGATGACATCCGCGGCAACGGCCTGCGCCACGCGCACGCGCACGAAGGTGCCGGGCAGCAGCAGGCGCTGCGGATTGGGGAACTCGGCCTTGAGGGTGATGGCGCCGGTGCCGGGGTCCACGCTCATGTCGCTGAAAATCAGCTTGCCCTTGTGCGGATAGGGTTGGCCGTTTTCCAGGATGAGCTCGACGTTGCGGCTGTCGGATTTCTGCAGCGTGCCGGCGGCCATTCCCGCCTTCATGCGCAGCACCTCGGCATTGGGCTGGGTGAACAGCACATTGACCGGCTCCAGCTGTTCGATGGTGGCGAGCAGGGTGGCCTCGCCGCGCCCGACCAGCGCGCCTTCGGTGATGTGGGCGCGGCCGATGCGGCCGGAAATGGGCGCCGGCACCGTGGTGTTTTCCAGGTCCAGCTCCGCGCGTGCCAGCAGCGCCTCGGCCTGCTTCAGTTCGGCACGGGCGATGTCGACTTCCTGCTGGGTCACCGCCTTGATCGGCAGCAGCGATTCCACGCGCGAGAGCTTCAGGCGCTTGACGAACACGTCGGCCTCGGCCGCCTTGGCCGCGGTGCGGTAGGTGCGGTTGTCGAGCTGGAACAGGGCCTGACCCGCGCGGACGTCGCTGCCTTCGGTGAACAGACGCTTTTCCACGATGCCTTCGACGCGGGCGCGCACCTCGGCGCTGCGCACGGCCTCTACGCGGCCGGGCAGTTCGGGGGTGAGCGTGGCCGAGCCGCGGCCGACCTGGACGATCTCCACTTCCGGCGGCGGCATGGCGCCCATGCCACCGCCGGGGCCGGCCGGCACGTCCTTGTCGCCGGGGCCGCAGGCGGCGATGAGGGGCAGGGCGAGCAGCAGGGCGAAGCGTTTCATTGCAGGTCCTTTCCGGGAGCGAAGGCGCGCAGGAAGCAGTCCACTGTCTGCGTCGTCTTGGCGGGCTTGAGCAAATCGGTTTGAAGGTTGATGAGGCCGCGCAGGCGGTCGGTATCCGCCAGCATGGCGGTCAGCATTTCGGCGGCGAAATCGGGATCGTCGCGCCGCAGCGCGCCGCGCTCCATGGCACGTTCGAGGTAGGCGGCCAGCCGTTTGCGCGTGGCGAGCGGGCCCTGGCGGAAGAACTGTTTCGCCAGTTCGGGAAAGCGCGGCGCCTCGGCTGCCATGGTGCGGAACAGCGCCAGCCCCTCCGGCGAGAGCAGTTTTTCGCGGTAGGCGTTGCCGAAGGCGAGCAGGGTGGCGCGCACGTCGGTGTCGCCGTCCAGGGTGACCAGGATGGACTCGATGGCATGGTTCACCACTTCCGCGAACAAGGCCTCCTTGCTGGGGAAATGGTTGTACAGCGTCTGCCGCGCCACCTGCGCGCGCTGGGCGATGCGGTCGATGCTGACGCGGTAGCCTTCGTTGCGGAAGACTTCGCACGCCGCGTCCAGCAGGCGCTGGCGGGCATCCTGGGGGGTCTCGATTACTGAATTCATGGCGCGTGGGACAATAGGTAGACTGACTAGTCTACTTTTTGGCAAAGCCGATTGCAAGCCCGGCCAGCTGCCGCTTTTTCATCAGGGAGCGACACGGTACCCTATGACTCTGTGCACGAACGGACAACACCATGGGCCGCTACAATCACTACCACGTCTATGTGGTCGAACTGTCGAAAGACGTGCTGCACGAAGGGCGGTTCAAAAAGGCCAATCCGGGCCACGTCGCAGGCAAGCCCTGCATTTACGTGGGCATGACGGGGCTCGACCCCGATGTGCGTTTCGACAAGCACAAGGCCGGCATCCAATCCAACCGCTACGTGCGGCAATACGGCCTGCGCCTGCTGCCGGAACTGTACGAACTCTACAACCCGCTTTCCTACCGGCATGCACGCGAGCTGGAAGTGGAACTGGCGATCGATTTCCGCGAAGCGGGCTACGGCGTATGGCAGGCATGAACCTGACGCATGCCGGAGACAGGCGATGCTGAGCTTCCTGGCCGTGGTTCTGCTGGTGTACGGGACCATGCATTTCTACCTGCTCAGCAAGGTGTGGTTCGCGTTGCCGCATAGCTGGACGCTGGCCGCCGGGCTTTGCGTGGCCGGCATCCTGCTGACCTGCAGCCCGCTGCTGGTGTGGTTCCTGGAAAGACAGGCCTGGCACCGGCCGACCGTGATCGCCGCCTGGGCGAACTACACCTGGATGGCCTACCTGTTCCTGTTCATGTGCATCGGGCTGTTGTTCGACTTCGGTTTCATCCTTTCCAGGCTGCTGAACCTGGCCTGGCCGGTGAACCCGATGTGGACGCTGCGCCTCGTCGCCCTGATTGCGCTGGCCCTGCTGGTCTACGGCTTCTTCGAAGCGCGGCAGATTCGCATCGAGAGAATCGACATCCCCACGCCCAAGCTCGCATCCGGGCGCGTCACCATTGCGCAGATCTCCGACCTGCACCTGGGCGTCATGCAGGGAGAACGCCTGCTTGATCGCGTCATGCCGAGGCTGCGCGAACTTCAGCCCGACATCGTCGTGGCCACCGGCGACATCGTCGACGGTGAAGGCGACGATTTCGCCGCGCTGGCCCGGCGCTTCCACGCCTACCGTCCGCCGCTCGGCGCCTATGCCGTCACCGGCAACCACGAATACTATGCCGGGCTGGAACACTCGCTCGCCTTCATGCGCAATGCCGGCTTCACCCTGCTGCGCGGCGAGTCCGCGAGGGCGGGCGGGATCGTGCTGGCCGGAGTGGATGATCCCAGCGTGGCGAAATCCTTGCAGCGGGCCGACGAGGATGAGGCCAGGGCGCTCGCATCCGCGAGCGGGGAAGCCTTCACCATCCTGCTCAAGCACCAGCCGCGGGTGCTTGAAGCCTCGCCCTTCGACCTGCAGTTGTCGGGCCACGTCCACGGCGGGCAGATCTATCCCTTCGTGCATTTCACGCGCATGGCCTACAAATTCCATACCGGGCTTACCGAACTGGCCGACGGGCGCAGGCTTTACGTCAGCCGCGGAACCGGCACCTGGGGGCCGCCGATACGCCTGTTCGCGCCGCCGGAGATTTCCCTGATAACCATCCACGCCGCAGCCGAGTGATCCGGATTCGGACGCAGGTTCAGGCAAGCGCGGGCATCAGGTAGGCTGCGCCCAGCGCGGCGAGCAGCAGGCCCAAGCCCAGCTTCAGCGCCGGCTGCGGCACGTATTTTTGCGTGGCCGCGCCGAGGTACATGCCCGCCAATCCACCCAGTCCGAACAGGCTGCCGAGCAGCCAGTCAGGCGCGGCGGTGCCGCCGCCGGGCAACGGCAGCACCGAATACACGATGACGCCGATGACCGAGGTGGCGAAGGTGCCGGCGAGCGCCGCGCCGGCCACGACCGCCACCGGCAAGTGGAAGACGGCGATGCAGAAGGGGGCGATGATGGCGCCGCCGCCGATGCCGTAGGTGCCGCCGATGATGCCGACGATGAAACTCAGCGCCAGCATGGCGGGCACCGAGAAGCCGCAGGTGTGAGCGCCGAGCGTGAATTCCATGCGCTGCCAGTCGCTGCGCGCGAGCTGCAGGCTGTCAGCAGTTGTGAAAGCGGGCGCGGGCCTGCGCTTCGTCCAGGGCGCGAATGCGGACAGCAGGCGCCACGTCAGATACAGCATGATCGCGCCGACGAAGATCCTGAAGCGCGCCGCGTCCGGCAGCACCAGGGTGCGCAGGTAGAAGCCGGCCACCACCCCGGGCAGAGTGCCGAGGATGATGAGCCGCGCCAGCGGCCAGGCCATGCGGCCGTCGCGCATGTAGCGCCAGATGCCGCCGGGCGTGGCGTAGAGGTTGAACACGAGATTGGTGGCTGAGGCAGACGGGCCGGCATAGCCCAGCACACTCATCTGGAAGGGCATGAGCAGGAAGGCGCCGGAAATCCCAACCATCGAGGTGAAGTAGGACACGACAAAGGCGGCCAGCGGCGGCAGCCACAGCGAAGTTTCGACGCCGGAGACGGGAAAGATCATGGAGCTTCGTGGTTGTTCAAAGGCTTAAGTATCCCCGATCCTGTTTAAAATCCCCGGATGCTCGCCCTGCGCATCCTGTCCATCGTCTTCCCGGTCTTTGCCATCATCGGCATCGGCTATCTCTATGGAAGGATCAAGCGGCCCGACATCGGCGTCACCAACCAGATCAGCATGGACGTGCTGGTGCCGGCGCTGGTGTTCGCCGCGCTGGCGTCGAAGGATTTCGATTTCGCGCATTATTCGCAACTGGCACTGGGCGGGGCACTGGTGATCCTCGGCTCCGGCCTGCTGGCGTGGCCGGTGGCGCGCGTGCTCAAGGTCGACGCCAGGACCTTCGTGCCGCCGATGATGTTCAACAACTCCGGCAACATGGGCATCCCGCTCATCGTGCTGGCTTTCGGCGATGCCGCCCTGGGCGCGGCGATCATCCTGTTCCTGGTGGAGATGGTGCTGCACTTTTCCATGGGGCCGTACCTGCTGGCGCACCGCATGAACCTGCTGCAGCTCTTGAAGACGCCGGTGATGGCGGCGACGGTGCTGGGCGTGGCGGTGAGCCTGTCGAACACCCTGCTACCGGATGCGCTCTACACCGCGATCAAGATGCTCGGCGACGCCTCCATCCCCATGCTGCTGTTCGCGCTCGGCGTGCGGCTCAACCAGGTGTCGTTCAAGGACTGGCACATCGGCGCATGGAGCGGGGTGGTCGCGCCCCTGACCGGCATCCTCATGGTGCTGGCGCTCTTGCCTTTCCTCGATCTCGATCCGGTGCAGCAGTCCATCCTGCTGGTGTTCGGCGCGCTGCCGCCGGCCGTGCTCAACTACCTGATGGCGGAGCAATACAGGCAGGAGCCGGAAAAGGTCGCCTCCATCGTGCTGCTCGGCAACCTCGCGGCGCTGATCGTCATGCCCCTGGTGCTGGCTTTCGCGCTGGGCTGACCCAGGCTAGGCCGCCGTCGCCGTCAGCCACAGGAAGGTCTCGCCGCCGATCTCGCGCAGGGCCTCGTCCTCAATCTTGAAACCTGCCTGCGCCAGGATTTCGCGCAGGCGCACGGGCGTGTCGTGGCTGTAGAAAAGCCGCCTGCCCATGAACTCGATATGACCGTCGAACTCGTCCTTGCCGGTGTAATGGCGGCTGGCGTAGGTGAACAGCAGTTTTCCGCCCGGGCGCAGCCAGCGGCGGATGCTGGCGAACAGCGCGGGATGGCGCTCGCGCGGCAGGTGGAACAGGCTGTAGACGGCGGTGACGGCATCGAAGCTGGCAGGCGGGAAATCCACCTTGTCCATGTCGCCGTGGACGCGCTGCATTTCCGGCACGTAGCGCTCGGCCAGCTGCAGCATGCGCTGCGAGAAGTCGACGCCGGTGACGCGCCAGCCGCGCTCGATGAACTGCTTCGCGAACGGCTCGCCGGCGCCGCAGCCGAGATCGAGCGCATCGCCCGCCGGCTTGCCCAGCCTGGCCCAGAAGTCGTCGAATACCGGGCGCATGTCGAACAGGCCGCGATTGGCTTCATAGGTGTCGGCGAAGCCGTCGTAGATTTCCTGCAGGGTTCGATCCATCTGCTTGCGCGCCTTACCCGGCGGATGCCCGCTTCCGCCTGATCCAGTCCTCCAGGCGCGCCATGCTGACGTAGAAAGTCGGCGTGATGTAGAGCGTGAGGAACTGCGAGAACACCAGACCGCCGACCACGGCGATGCCCAGCGGCCGGCGCGCCTCGCCGCCGGCGCCGAAGCCGATGGCGATCGGCAGGGTGGCGAAGATGGCGGCGAAGGTGGTCATCATGATCGGGCGCAGGCGCGTGAGGCTGGCCTCGACGATGGCGTCCTCGGCGCTCATGCCGGCGCGCTGCCGGGTGAGGGCGAAGTCGATCATCATGATGCCGTTCTTCTTCACCAGGCCGACCAGCAGGATGAGGCCGACGAAGCTGAAGATGTTGAGTTCCTCGTTCATCAGCAGCAGCACCAGCAGCGCGCCGAAGCCCGCCAGCGGCAGCGCGGTGAGGATGGTGAGCGGATGGCCGAGGTGCTCGTACAGCACCGCCAGCACCATGTAGATGACGACGATGGTGAACAACAGCAGCAATGGCAGGGTGACAGTGGATTCCTGGAATTTCTGCGCCGCGCCGGTGAGTTCCGCGCTGACCTCGGCGGGCAGCACTTCGTTGGCGGCGGCGAGCGCGGCGTTGAGCCCGGCATCGAGCGAGATGCCGGGCGCCAGGCCGAAGGACAACGTGACGGCGAGCTGCTGGCCGTAGCGGTTGACCGCGATCGGGCCGACGCCGGACTCGATCCTGGCCACGGCGTCGAGCCGCGTCAGTTCGCCCGAAGCCGTGCGCAGCGGCAGCTGGCCGAGGATGGCCGGGTCCAGTTGCGCCTCGGGCAGTATTTTCATGTTCACCGTATATTGGTCGTCGACGCCATAGATCTCGCTGATGCGGCGGTCGCCGAGCGCGTCGTACAGCACCTGCTGGACCTGTTGCGAGTCGATGCCGAGACGCGCCGACTGGATGGGGTCGAGCACTACGCGCAATTCCGGGTTGCGCAGTTCCAGATCGCTGTTCACGTCGGTGAGTTCGGGCATCCGGTCGAGGCGCTTTTCCGCTTCGACGGCGGCGGTCTTGAGCGCGTCGAAGTCGGTCGATTTCAGGGTCAGCTGATAGTCGCTGCTGGAGATGAGCGAGCCGACGTTGATGGAGGCCGGGTTCTGGAAGGTGATGCTGACGCCGCCGACCTTGCGCGTGGCCTCGCGCAGTTCCTCGATCACCGCATCGGCGCCGATACGCGTGTCGCGCGGGGCGAGGCGGATCACCAGGCGGCCGATGTTGCTGCCGGTCCTGCCGCCGCCGCCCTGTCCGGCCGAAGACATCAGTCCGTCGACCGCGGGGTGCCTGGCCACGATGTCGGCGATCAGCTGCTGGCGGCGGGAAAGCTCCTCGAAGGGGATGCCTTCGGGGTACTGGATGCTGGCGAAGATGCGGCCGGAGTCGACGCGCGGGATGAAGCCCTGCTTGACCTGGCCGGCCAGCCATACCATGGCGCCCAGCACCGCCACCGACAGCAGAAGCATGGCGCCGCGGTGGCGCATGCTGGCGCGCAGGGTGTCGCCGTAGAAATCGCGGAAGGCATGGAAGCCGCGCTCGAAGCCGCGCGACAACGGATTGTTCATGGTTTCGGGCGACAGCCAGCGCGCGCACAGCATGGGCGTCAGGGTCAGCGCCACCACGCCGGAGAGCAGCACGGCGACGCCGATGCTGACGGCGAATTCCTGGAACAGGCGGCCGATCATGTCGCCCATGAACAGGATGGGCAGGAACACGGCGGCGAGCGAGATCGTCATCGACACCACGGTGAAGCCGATTTCCTGCACGCCGTCGATGGCGGCCTGGTAGCGCGGCTTGCCCATTTCCAGGTGGCGCGCGATGTTCTCCATCACCACCACCGCGTCGTCGACGACGAAGCCGATGGCGAGGATGATGGCCATGAGCGATAAATTGTTGAGGCTGTAGCCGGCGAGATACATGAAGGCGAAGGTGCCGAGCAGCGAACTCGGCAATACCAGCGCGGCGATGAGGGTGGCGCGCAGGTTGTGCAGGAAGGCGAAGATCACCAGGATCACCAGCGCCAGCGCCAGCAGCAGGGTGAAGTTGACCTCGTGCAGCGAGTCCTTGACGAAGATCGAGCGGTCGATGAAGGTTTCCAGCTTCACCCCGTCCGGCAGGTCGGCCTCGATCTGCGGCAGCAGCGCCTTGATGCGGTCGACGACCTCGACGGTATTGGCGCCGGGCTGACGCTGCACCGCCAGCACGATGCCGCGCTTGCCGTTGTACCAGGTGCGCACCTTGTCGTTCTCGACGCTGTCCACGGTGCGGCCGAGGTCCTTCAGCCTGAGCGCGGCGCCGTCCTGGTAGGCAACGATGATGTTGCCGAAATCCTCGGCGTTGGCGAGCGCCACCGGCGCCTTCACCGAGTAGCTGCGGCTGGCGCCGTCGAGCGTGCCCGAGGGCAGGTTGGCGTTGGCGGCCTGCACCGCCTCGACCACCTCGGCGAAGCTGATCCCGCGTTGCATGAGCTTGGCCGGATCGAGGTAGATGCGCAGCGCGTATTTCTGCGAGCCGTAGACCAGCACCTGGGCGACGCCGCTCATGCCGGACATGCGCTGCGCCACGCGCGAGTCGGCGATGTGGTCGAGCTGAGTCAGCGGCAGGCGGTCGGACGACAGCGCAAGAAACAGGATGGGCGAATCCGCCGGGTTGATCTTTCTCAGCTGCGGCGGGTCGATGCCGGCCGGCAGGTTGCGCTGGGCCTGGGCGACCGCGGTCTGCACGTCCTGCGCGGCGGCGTCGATGTCGCGCGAGAGTTCGAACTGCAGGGTGATGGAGGTGCTGCCCTGGTTGGACACCGAACTCATCGACTCGATGCCGGGCACGGTCGCCAGTTGTCTTTCCAGCGGCATGGCCACGGTGTTGGCCATGGTCTCGGGGTTGGCGCCGGGCAGCGAGGCGGTGATGCGCAGGGTCGGGAAATCGACCTGCGGCAGGTCGTTCACCGGCAGTTCCCGGTAGGCCAGCATGCCGAACAGCGCCATCGCCAGCGCCAGCATCAGGGTGGCGACCGGGCGTTCGATGAAGGGGCGGGAAAGGTTCATGCGACTGGCTCTTTACTGGCTCATGGCTGGGCGGTCTTGCCCGGGGCCTTTTGCCCGGCGGGCGCCTCGCCCTCGATCCGGACCTTGCCGCCGGCACGCAGGCGCTTGGGCACCTCGACCAGGACGCGCTCGCCGGCCTGCAGCTCGCCCTCGACCGCGAGCTGTCCGTCGAGGCTGTGCTTCACCGTGACCGGCTGCACGTCGGCAATGCCGTCGCGCACGACGTAGACGTAGGTGCCGGTCTGGCCGTGCTGCAGCGCCGCCTCCGGCAGCACCTTGCTTGCGGCCTCGGCGCCGAGCATGAGGCGCAGGCGCACGCCCTGCCCGGAGAGCAGGCCGGAAGGCTGGCCGTTGACGCGCACCTTGATCGGCACCGCGCCGGTGGCTGCATCGATGCGCGTGTCGACGAACACCAGTTCCCCCTGCCCCAGCGGCGTGCTGCGGTCGGCATGCGCGAGGCTGTCGGGGTAGATCTCGGCCATTACCCTGCCGGCTGCGCGCGCCGCATTGACCGCGGCCCAGTCGGCTTCGGACAGCCAGGCGCGCACGTCGAGCGTGGCTTGCGCGAGGATGGTGGTGAGGGCCGGTCCGCCGGCCTGCACCAGCACGCCCGGACGTATCGTGATGCGGCCGACGCGCCCGCTGATCGGCGCGCGGATGAGCGCATACTGCACGTCGAGGCGTGCCGCCTCCAGTTCCGCGCCTGCGGTGCCGGCGCGCGCGCGCGCCGATTCGTACGCCACCAGCGCATCGTCGTATTCCTGGCGGCTGATGTAGCCCGAGTCCATCAGCGGCTTGAGGCGCTCGAGCTTTTTTTCCGCTTCCGCGGTTTCGGCGCGGGCGCCGGCAAGGGTGGCCTGGCTTTGCGCGATGCGCGCCTGCGCGGGGCGCGCATCGAGGGTGAACAGCGCCTGGCCGGCCTTGACCGCATCGCCTTCCTGCACGTGCTGCTTCGCCAGCGTGCCGCTGACCTGGGCGAGGATGTCCACCTGCTGCGCAGCTTCCAGGGTGCCGGGCAATTCGACCACGCGCGGGAAATCGCGCAGTTCGACGGCGACGGTTTTCACTTCGAGTGCACTGCCGCCGCCGGACTTGCCTTCTTCCTGGCCGAACTGGGTGCGGTACACCACGCCGGCGGCGAGCGCCAGCACGACGATTGCGAGCAGGATGCGTGTCTTCATGGTTTTCCTTGTGAAGTCGTCAGCGGCAGCCGGCCGAGCGCGTGGCCGAGGCGGGAAAACGCCAGGTGCCAGTCGCTGTCGGCCTGCGCCCGCACCTGGCGCGCACGCGCCAGATCGGCCTGTGCCGTCAGGAGTTCGAGCAGGCTGCCGGCGCCGGCAGCGTAGCGCGCTTCGGCGGCCCTGGCCGATTCGTCGGCGGCCTCGAACTGCAGCGCCACGCCTTCGCGCTGCGCCTGGGCGTGCTGCATGTCGTGCCAGGCCTGCGTCACCTCCAGCGCCACCATGCCGCGCTGGGCGGTGGCTTCTTCCTGCAGGCGCTCGGCGTCACGCTCGGCGGCGCGCGCCTCGGCGGCGAGGCGGCCGCCATCGAACAGGGGGATCGAAACGTTCACGCCGATGTTGTAGGTGTTCGAAGCCTGCCGGTCTTCCTCGATGAAAAAGGTGCGGCCGGTACTGGCCGCCAGCGACAGGCTCGGCCAGCGCGCCGCGCGCGCGCGTTCCGCTTCGGCGCGCGCGCGCGCGGCGGCGGCCTGCAGGGACTGCAGGTCGGGGCGCTGGCGCTCGGCTTCGGCCAGCAGGTCGGCGAGCAGGAGGGAAGCGTCGAGCGCTGCCGGCGGCGCCAGCTCCCAGCCGAGCTGCAGTGCCTGCGTCTGCGCGATGCCCGCCGCCTGCTTCAGTTGTGCCTCGGCCTTGGCGTGGTCGCGCTCGGCGGTCTGGCGCGCGAGCGTGGCTTCAGCCAGCGCCGCGCGCGCGCGCAGCTGGTCGGCGCGCGAAGCCAGGCCGCCGCGCAGGCGCATCTCGACCGCATCGAGGCTCGCCCGCAACGCGGCTTCCTGCTGCACCTGGGCGTCTGCCAGCGCACGCGCCGCCAGCAGCGAGAAATAGGCCGCCTCGACCCCGGCGATGGTGTCCTGCAGGATGCGGTTGCTGTCGAGCAGGCTGGCAATGAGCTGGTAGCGCCGGGCGTCGACGTCGGCTGCGCGCGCGCCGAAGTCGTAAATCACATAGGCGAGGCTCAGGCTGGGGCCGTAGCGGTGCAGCACCGGCGCCGACGAACCCGAGCTCGACAGCCCCTTGTTCTGGGTGAAGTTGAACTGAGCGCTGAGCGTCGGCCAGTAGCTGGCTTGCGCGGCGCCGAGGCGCGCGGCTTCGGCCTGGATGGCGAGCCAGGCCGCGCGCGATTCGGGGCGTTCACGCAGCGCATGCTCGGTGAGTGCGGCGAGGCTGTCGAAGCGCAGCGCATTCGTCTGCGGCGCGCTCGCGGACAGGGGCAGGGCGTCGAGCTTGAGCCAGAACTCGCCCTGCCTCGGCAGCTCGATGGAAGCCGCGTGGCCCGCGACGGGCCAAAGCAGCGCATACAAGAGAAGAGTGTTCAGGGCGGGTTTCAAGATGGAACGATTCTAAACGACTCTCCAGCCGACTCCGCCAGTATTGTGGAAGTTCCGCCCGAGTCCCTTGCGGGTGAATCGATCAGACCGGCTGCCCCAGCTTCGCGGCGTACTGGCTGCGCTGCGCGGCCTGCTTGCCGGCGAGAACGAAACCCTGCAGGACCGTCCCGGCATCGAGGTACAGCGCGCAGATGCCTGCATCGCTGCAGTCCACGCGCCAGTTGCCCTCCGTGCCGGGTGCCGGTGGCAACACCGCCAGCGGCAGGGCCGGGGTCTTCACCACCACTGGCATTGCCGGGTAGCGCAGTTCGGTCCGCTCGCCCGCGAGGGTGGCGGCAAGGGCGCGCGCCTGCTGCATCAGCGGCATGACATAGGGCAGCACCTGGCCGTCGACTTCGGCGCAGTCGCCCACGGCGTACACATCCGCTGCCGAGGTCTGCAGGGTCTTGTCGACGACGATGCCGCGGTTGACCTGGAGGCCGGCGCTGGCGGCCAGCTGCGTGCGCGAGCGCAGGCCGATGGCGGACAGCACGATGTCGGCCTCGACCCGGCTGCCGTCGTCGAGGGTGAGGGCGATTCCTTCGCCGGCGGTTTCGATGGCCTTCGCGGTATGGCCGAAATGCCAGGTGACGCCTTTTTCAGCCAGGGCGTCGGCGAGCGCGCGCCCGACCTCTTGGGGGATGAGCCGCTCCAGCGGCCAGGGGCCGAGGTGCACCACTTCGACCGCGTAGCCCGCGGCAGCGAGGTCGTTGGCGAATTCCGAACCGATGAGGCCGCCGCCGAGGATCGCCACGCGGCTTTCGGGCCTGAGCGCGGCGCGAAACGCCGCATAGTCCTGCAAATCGTTCACCGCGAACACCTTGCCCGAACCGGGCTCGGCGAGGCTGTGCGGGATCGGGTCGGCACCCAGCGCCAGGATCAGCTTCGAATAGCCGGTCTCGCCCCCGGCCCAGCGCACTCTCCGGCCGGCGACATCAATGGCGGTGACGCGGGCATGGGCGACGATTTCGGCCTTGAGATCGCTCGCCATCTTCGCGCGCGGCGTGCTCACCAACTGTTCGGCCGACTTGCCGGCAGCCAGCGCGTTGGACAGATTGGGCTTGGAATAGAAATGGCCGTCGTCCGCACAGATCAGCGTGACCGGCGTGTCCTGGTCGCGTTTCCTGAATTCGCGCAGCACGCTGTAGCCGGCGAGACCTGAACCGATGATGACGATGGGATCCATGGGTTTCCTTGTATGTCTTGTTTACACAGAGGCGGCAGAGGAAACAGAGGGGAACAGAAGCATCCTCTGCTGCCTCTGTTCCCTCTGTGTTGATGCCTTAGGCGGCTTCGACTTCGACCATTTCGAAATCGGCCTTGGACACGCCGCAGTCCGGGCATTCCCAGCCTGCCGGCACGTCTTCCCAGCGGGTGCCGGCGATGATGCCGTGCTCGGGATCGCCCTTGGCTTCGTCATAAATGTATCCGCACACGATGCATTGCCAAACTTTCATGATGTTTCCTTTCAAAAATATTCACAAAGAGGTTAAGAGAGGAGAGGGGGCAGGGAGAACACTAGGGTTTACTCCCTTAACCTCCCGCGCCTCCCTGTTAACAAGCTTCAAGCTGCGATCTTGTCTTTTTGCGCCTGGTAGTGGCTGGCGTGCTTCTCTTCCACCTTGGCCAGCGCGGCGAAGCGCTTGGCCGCCTTGTCCAGCACGCCCTGGAACATTTCCGCGTGCTCCTTGGACTCGGCGATCTGCTCGTCGATTTCCTTTACCGCGGCGTGATGGCCTTCTTCCATCGCCTCGTGGCGGAACTTGGGGTACATCTCCACGTACTCGTGGGTTTCGCCCTCGATGGCGTACTGCAGGCACTTGGCCGGGGTCATGGTTTCCTGCGCGAAAAGCAGTTCGGCGTGGCCGAAGGCGTGCAGGATTTCCTGATCGGCGGTGGCCTCGAACACCTTCGCGGTTTCCTCGTCGCCGGCGGCACGGCAGATTCTGGCGAAGTAGCGGTACTTGGCATGGGCCATGCACTCGCCGGCGAAGGCAGCTTCCAGGTTCTGGATGGTGGGGGATTTGATGTCAACGGCCATGTCGTTTCTCCTTGAGCAAAGTTGGATTGCGGTTTCATTCTTCTGGTCAGCGATGCGCTGTCCACGGATGCAACTTTACGGGCGGGATAACGATAGGTCTAATTGATTGTAATAAACTGCACGATAGATATTGACTAACTATCCGACAAGTCCGGGAAACAGGCCGGCGAGGCCGCGTGCGATCATCTCGATGGATATGGCGGCGATGATGAGGCCCATCAAGCGGGTGACGACGTGGATGCCGGTCTTGCCCAGGCGTCTGGCGATGGCCGGCGCGGCGCGGAAGGCGATCCACACCGACAGCGCCACCAGCGACACCGGGATCAGCAGCGCAGCCTGGTGCACGATGTCGCCCGGTGCCTGACCGGAGGCGACGATGACATGGGTGATGGCGCCAGGCCCGGCCAGCAGCGGCACGCCCAAGGGTACAGCGCCGACGGCCTCCTTTTCCTCGGCCTCCATGGCCTCGTCCGGCGTCTGCTTCAGAGGGCTCACGTGCGCCTGCAGCATGGACAAGGCCAGCATCAGCAGCAGCAGGCCGCCGGCGACGGAAAAGGCCTCGATGCGAATGCCGAAGAACTTCAGCATGGGGTCGCCCATGAAGGTGAAACCCACCAGCACCAGCCACACCGTCAGCGCCGAGATCCAGGCGGCGCGATGCTGCTGTTCGCGCGAGAAGCCGCGCGTGGCCATGAGGAAGATCGGGATCACGCCGACCGGGTCGACGATGGCGAAGAGCGTGAGTGCGGCCTGGATGAGGGTGGCGATGTCCATGGGCGAATGATACCGGCGCAGTCCCCGCCTGGGCGCGTTTCTGCCCCGGTTGGCTGGCGTTATCATGTCCGCATGAAACCCCGTCTGACTTTCCGTCTCATCCTCGGCGAGGCCATCGCCCTCGGCCCCGGCAAGCTGCAACTGCTCGAAGCCATCCGCGAGACCGGTTCCATCGCCGCCGCCGGGCGCAGCATGAACATGAGCTACAAGCGCGCCTGGCACCTGGTCGACACCATGAACCGCTGTTTCAAAACGCCGCTGGTCGAGGCGAGCAAGGGGGGCGCGCACGGCGGCGGCGCGGCGCTGACGCCCCTGGCCGAGGAGGTCATTGTCCTCTATCGCCGCCTGGAGGTGCGTGCGCGCAAGGCCACTGAAGCTGAACTCGCTGCGCTGGGCACGCACCTGGCCGCTGATCTTCGCGACGATTGAAGCAATCCCCTGGCCCTGGCCTCTGGCGAAGACGAAATCGATATGACATACTGGAAATAACGAAACAGCCAGGAGCCGTGGTGGCGCGTGCATTGAGGTCATTCCTGTCACTTTCTGTCCTGGCATTCGCTGCGAACGTCCAGGCAGGGCAGGCCAGCATCGCCGTGGCGGCGAACTTCAGCGCGCCGATGAAACAGCTGGCGCCCTTGTTCGAAAAAGCCACCGGTCACAGCCTGGCGCTGTCTTCCGGCAGCACCGGCAAGTTCTACACCCAGATCAAGCACGGCGCGCCCTTCGACGTCCTGCTCGCCGCCGATGAAGAGACGCCGGCGCGGCTGGCGCGCGAGGGCGACGCCGTCCGCACGCAGACCTACGCCATCGGCAAGCTGGTGCTGTGGAGCGCCGATAGCGCGAAGCTCGACGGCAGCGCTGCGGTGCTGCGCAGCGGCGCCTATAACAAGCTCGCCGTGGCCAATGCCAGGCTCGCCCCCTACGGTGCGGCGGCCATGCAGGTGCTGGACAAGCTGGGACTGTCCGTGCAGGCAAGGGGAAAATTCGTCACTGGCGAGAACATCGGCCAGACCCATCAGTTCGTCGCCAGCGGCAATGCCGACATCGGCTTCGTCGCGCTGTCGCAAGTGTGGCAGGACGGCAAGCTCAGCGGCGGCTCGGCCTGGCTGGTGCCGACTTCGTTCTACACGCCGATCCGCCAGGACGCGGCCCTGTTGAAGCGCGGCGAAAAGAACGCGGCCGCGCGCGCGCTGCTCGAATTCCTGAAAACCCCGCAGGCGCAGGCGCTGATCCGCAGTTACGGCTACGATATCTGAATCATGGCACCCGCGATCGACCATACGACCATCCTGCTCACGCTCAAGCTGGCAACGGTGACCACGCTGCTGCTGCTGCTGATCGCCACGCCGCTGGCCTGGTGGCTGACGCATACCCGCGCGCGGCTGCGCGCGGCCGTCACCGCGCTGGTGTCGCTGCCGCTGGTGCTGCCGCCCACCGTGCTCGGTTTCTATCTGCTGGTGCTGCTCGGGCCCAAGGGCCTGGTCGGCGGCTGGATGCAGGCAATGGGACTGCAAACCCTGCCCTTCACCTTCGCCGGCCTGGTGGTCGGCTCGGTCGTGTTCTCGCTGCCCTTCGCGGTGCAGCCGCTCGCCAATGCCTTCGCCGCCGTCGGCGCGCGCCCGCTCGAAGTGGCCGCGACCTTGCGCGCGTCATCCTGGGATCGTTTCCTCAGCGTGGCGCTGCCGCTCGCGCGCCCCGGCTTCGTCA
Source organism: Betaproteobacteria bacterium SCN2 (assembly GCA_008923285.1). GTDB lineage: Bacteria > Pseudomonadota > Gammaproteobacteria > Burkholderiales > Thiobacillaceae > UBA6918. Next base: position 194,196 of record WBSG01000027.1, on the reverse strand, counting down.
CCGCTGCCGTGCTGACCTTCGCCCACACCGTCGGCGAGTTCGGCGTGGTGTTGATGCTGGGCGGCAACATACCGGGCGAGACGCGCGTGCTGTCGGTGGCGATCTACGACCACGTCGAAGCGCTGGAATACGCCGAAGCGCATGTGCTGTCGGCCGGGCTGGTGGCGTTTTCCTTCATCGTGCTGCTGATGCTGGGCAGGCGCGGCGGGCACTGGCAGCGGACACCGGCATGAGCCTGATCGAGGCGCGTTTCCGCAGTACGCTCGGCGCCTTCGACCTGAATGCGGCGTTCAGCATGCCCGGGCAGGGCGTCACCGCGCTGTTCGGGCCTTCCGGCTCCGGCAAGACCACGTTGCTGCGGCTTATCGCCGGCCTCGCGCGCGCCGACGGGCGCCTTGTCGTCAACGGCGAGGTTTGGCAGGACGAGAAAGCTTTCCTGCCCACGCACCGGCGCGCGCTCGGCTACGTGTTTCAGGAAGCCAGCCTGTTCCCCCACCTCTCGGTGCGCGGCAACCTGGACTATGGCTGGAAGCGGGTGCCGGCGGCCGGGCGCACGCTGAATCGCGACGACGTCATCGGCTGGCTCGGACTGGATAGCCTGATCGAGCGCGCGCCGCACCAGCTCTCCGGCGGCCAGCGCCAGCGCGTCGCCATCGGCCGTGCGCTCCTGTCGTGCCCGCGCCTGCTGCTGATGGACGAGCCGATGGCGGCGCTGGACGCCAACGCGCGCGCCGAGATCCTGCCCTATCTGGAGCGCCTGCACCGCGAACTGGCGCTGCCGGTGCTCTACGTCAGCCACGCCCTCGATGAAGTAGCGCGTCTCGCCGACCATCTTCTGCTGATCGACGATGGCCGCATCGCCTACCAGGGACCGCTGACCGAGGGCATGACGCGATTGGACCTGCCGCTGGCGCACCGCGATGTCGCCGCGACCGTGCTCGATGCCATCGTCGTCGGCCAGGATGCCGAATTGCAGCTCACACGCGTGGCCTGCGGCAGCGTCGAACTCGAACTCGCGGGACTGCACGGCAGTTTGGGCGCGCCGCTGCGCGTACGCGTCGCCGCGCGCGACGTCAGCCTCGCGCTGGCCATGCCGCAGCAGACCAGCATCCTCAATCTGCTGCCGGCGCAGGTGGTCGAACTGGCCGCGGATGCGCCCGGCCAGGTGCTGGTGAAACTGGCGCTGGGCGAAACGCCGCTGCTCGCGCGCATCACGCGCAAGTCGGCAAGGCTGCTCAATCTCGAAAAGGGCGCCCAAGTGATCGCCCAGGTGAAAAGCGTGGCGGTGGCCTGAGCCGGTTCAGACCTGCTGAATGTCAGCGCTTGCCGGGCCGGATCTTTTCCACGCAGGGCAGGGTCGCCGCCAGCACCGCCTGGCGCACCGCCTCGATGGCGCGCGGACGCGGAAAGCTCTTGCGCCAGGCGAGGCTGACCACGCGCGTGGGCGCGGGCTTGGAAAACGGCCGGTAGGCAAGCAGGCTGTCGGACGAGGTATGCAGGCGCGTGGCAGTGCAGGGCAGCACCGTGGTGCCCATGCCCGAGGCCACCATGTGGCGGATGGTTTCCAGCGAACTGCTTTCCAGGGTTTTCTGCAGCCCGTCGCTGGCCGAGCGGTTGAGCGCGGGGCAGACCTTCAGCACCTGGTCGCGGAAGCAGTGGCCGCTGCCCAGCAGCAGCATCCTCTCGGCTTCCAGTTCGAGGCTGTCGATGGATTTTCTTTTCTTCCAGGCGTGGTCGGCAGGCACGGCCACGACGAAGGGTTCCTCGTACAGGGGCAGCGCCAGGATGGACGGATCTTCCACCGGGGTGGCGATGATCATGGCGTCGAGTTCGCCCTTCTTGAGTTTTTCCGTCAGCACGCGGGTGTAATTCTCTTCCAGCAGCAGCGGCATGTGCGGCGCGCGTTCGTGCAGTTGCGGGATCAGTTCCGGCAGCAAATAAGGCGCGATGGTGTAGATGGCGCCAAGCTTCAACGGCCCCTGCAGATCGTCCTTGGCGACCATGGCCAGGTCCTTGATGCCGTCCACCAGTTCGAAGATGAGCGCGGCCTGCTCCGCCACGCGCTCGCCGGCAGGCGTCACGCCGAGTTCGCCGCCGCCGCCGCGTTCGAACAGGGTGACGCCGAGTTCCTCCTCCAGCTTCTTGATGGCGACTGACAGCGTGGGCTGCGACACGAAGCAGGCCTCGGCCGCACGGCCGAAATGCTTCTCGCGCGCGACGGCCAGGACGTATTTGAGCTCGGTGAGAGTCATGGGTTAGTCAAAAGCTATCGGAAACTTAGTCAATAAATATTAGACCTAGTCTAAATCATGCGCTTGAATAGGAACATCCCGAAACCCAGGCGGGCCCTTAACCCGAGAGGAGACAGAAACATGTCCGACAGCAAATGTCCGTTTCAACACAAGGCCGGCAGCGGCACATCGAACCGGGACTGGTGGCCGAACCAGCTGAAGCTCGAAATCCTGCACCAGCATTCCCCGCAGTCCAGCCCGATGGGGAAAGACTTCGACTATGCCGAGGAATTCAAGCGTCTCGACCTCGCTGCCGTGAAGGACGACCTGCGGGCGCTGATGACCGACTCCCAGGACTGGTGGCCGGCGGACTTCGGCCATTACGGACCTTTCTTCATTCGCATGGCCTGGCACAGCGCCGGCACGTATCGAACCGGCGATGGCCGCGGCGGCGCCGGGCACGGCAATCAGCGCTTCGCGCCCGTCAACAGCTGGCCCGACAACGTTAACCTCGACAAGGCGCGCCGGCTGCTGTGGCCGATCAAGCAGAAGTATGGCCGCAAGATTTCCTGGGCCGACCTCATCATCCTCACCGGCAACGTCGCCCTGGAATCCATGGGTTTCAAGACCTTCGGCTTCGCCGGCGGACGCGAGGACATCTGGGCGCCGGAACTCGACGTCTACTGGGGAAACGAGCAGAAGTGGCTCGATGACAAGGATCGCTATTCCGGCGAGCGCGACCTGGAGAATCCGCTGGCCGCGGTGCAGATGGGCCTCATCTACGTGAACCCGGAAGGACCTGGCGGAAATCCGGACCCGCTCGCCGCCGCGAAGGACATCCGCGAGACCTTCGCGCGCATGGCCATGAACGATGAAGAGACGGTCGCCCTCATCGCCGGCGGTCACACCTTCGGCAAGACCCACGGCGCGGGCCCGGCCTCCCATGTCGGCCCCGAACCCGAGGCCGCACCGATCGAGGAGCAGGGCCTGGGCTGGAAGAGCAGCTTCGGCACCGGCAAGGCGGCTGACACGATCACCAGCGGACTGGAGGTCACCTGGACCACCACGCCGACGAGGTGGACCAACAACTTCTTCTGGAACCTGTTCGGCTACGAATGGGAACTGACCAGGAGCCCGGCCGGCGCGCACCAGTGGATTCCAAAGCATGGCGCCGGCGCGGGCACCGTGCCGCACGCGCACGACAAGTCCAAGCGCATTGCGCCGACCATGCTGACCACCGACCTTGCGCTGCGCTTCGACCCGGACTACGAAAAGATCTCGCGCCGCTTCATGGAGAACCCGGATGAGTTCGCCGATGCCTTCGCCCGCGCCTGGTTCAAGCTGACGCATCGCGACATGGGGCCGCGCGTCCGCTACCTCGGCTCCGAAGTACCGGCCGAAGAGCTGATCTGGCAAGACCCCATCCCCGCCGTCGATCACGCATTGGTCGATGACCAGGACATCGCCGCGCTCAAGGCGAAGGTCCTGGCATCCGGGCTGTCCGCTACGGAACTGGTGTCGACCGCCTGGGCTTCGGCGTCGACCTTCCGCGGCTCCGACATGCGCGGCGGCGCCAATGGCGCGCGCATCCGGCTTGCGCCGCAGAAGGACTGGGAAGTCAATCAGCCCGAGCAGCTGGCCAGCGTGCTCGCCAGGCTGGAAGCGATCCGCAGCGAGTTCAACGGCGGCGAGGCGGGCGGCAAGAGAATCTCGATGGCCGACATGATCGTGCTGGCGGGTTGCGCCGGCGTCGAGGCGGCCGCCGGCAAGGCAGGCGTCAGCGTCAGCGTTCCCTTCGAGCCCGGTCGCATGGATGCCTCGCAGGAACAGACCGACGTCGAGTCCTTCGCCGTGCTCGAACCGATCGCAGACGGTTTCCGCAACTACCAGAAGAAGCAATACTCGGTGCCGTCCGAGGAACTGTTGCTCGACAAGGCGCAACTGCTCAGGCTCACCGCGCCCGAGATGACCGTGCTGGTAGGCGGCATGCGCGCCATGAATGCCAACTTCGGGCAGTCGGCGCATGGCGTCTTCACCCGGCGCCCCGGCGCGCTGTCCAACGATTTCTTCGTCAACCTGCTCGACATGGCGACGGCCTGGAAACCCGTGGCGGACGAGGCGGGGGTGTACGAAGGGGTCGACCGCGCGAGCGGCGAGCGCAAGTGGACCGGCACCCGCGTCGACCTGGTCTTCGGCTCCAACTCGCAGTTGCGCGCCCTGGCCGAAGTCTACGCATGCGCCGACGCGCAGGAGAAGTTCGTCAGGGATTTCGTCGCGGCCTGGACCAAGGTGATGAACCTGGATCGCTTCGACCTTGCCTGAGCCAGCGGCCCCCTCCGCCGGAGGGGGCTGAAACTCAAACCTGGGAGAACCCGTTTATGAGAGCCATCCTGATCAACGCCCAGACGCGCAGCGTCGAGCCGGTCGAAATCGGCGGCCGCGACGACATCGCGCGCCTGGTCGGCTTCGATACCCTGGAATCCGATGCGGTCGGCACGGCAGGCGACCGCCTGTACTTCGACGAGGAATGTTTCCTGCGCGGCAGCAGCGGGCGCTTCCAGATCGACACGCTCATCCCGGTCTCGGGCGTCGGTGTCGTCGTCGGCACCGAGGGCGGCGCGCTGTGCGACGTCGGGACCGACATCGACGACCTGCGCAGCCGCATCAAATATCTTTAGGAGAGCGGGCATGCCTGGAAATATCGGACACCAGTTCATGCGGGCGATGGCCATGCTGGGCGCCGGACTCGAAGCGCTGGCCTGGGATGTGTCATGAGCCGGCCGGCTGCTTCCATGGATGCGCCGGCGAGCGTGGTCCGGATACGGCCTGCGCAAGCCGGCGAGCTGGCGGCGATCAACGGCGTCATCGAGCGCGCCCTGATGGCCTGGCAACTGCCGGAAAGAGTCAAGCGCCTCGTCCTGCCGAGCTATCGCTACGGCGAACATGACCTCGCCTTCCTGCACATCGTGGTGGCGGAAGACGCCATGCACCAAATTGCCGGCGTCGCCGCCTGGGAAGAGGCCGAGGCCCACGACCTGCCGCAGGGTCGGCGCGGGCTGTTGCTGCACGGCATCTACGTCGACCCGGCAAGACAGCGCCAGGGCATCGGCGGTCGCCTGCTCGAAGCGGCGCGGGCTGCCGCCAGCTCAGGCGGATTCGACGGCCTGCTGGTCAAGGCGCAGGCCGATGCCAACGGCTTCTTTGCGGCACGCGGCATGAACCGCCTGCCGGTCGAGGATGCCGATCGGGACTATCCGCACCGCTACTGGCAACCTGTCTGAATCATTGTTAATGACTATCGGATTGTTTCGTTAAATCAATTTCACAAATGATCAAGAATGCCGTGTAATGAATCCAGGACACATCGTGTCGAGAGCGGCTGGCGCAGAGCGATTCTGCGCAGCGAAACGAAAGGAGAATCATCATGGCATTGAGCTTGTACAGCGTTTTCAGGGCCTGGCGGCGGGACGTGGCGGCCGAACGCGCCGCCGCAACGGAAGACGAGGAAGTGCCGCTCGGCTACTGCTGATCGAGCGGCAGAGGGAAGGGCGGACATGGAGCTCGCGCATCGGGATGCGCCGCTGAGCTGGCGCGCGACCTGGGCGAACCATGCGCAGGAACACCCCTACGCCGCGCTGGGCCTGGCGCTGGCGCTGGCGGCGCTCGCGCTGCTGCTCGCCACCAGCCTCTGGCGCGTGGCTGCGGGCGAGGCTGATGCCGCGCTGCGCCTGGGCTTGCTCGGCGGCATCGCCGGCTTCGCCGCCACGGCGCTCGGCGCCTTGCCGGCGCTGTTCCTGCGCAGCATCTCCAGCCGCACCGAGGACACCATGCTGGGGCTCGCCGCCGGCATGATGCTGGCGGCGAGTTCCTTCTCGCTCATCCTGCCCGGCCTTGCCGCCGGCGAGGCAATCACCGGCAGCACGTCCATCGGTGCGCTCACCGTCGTTGCCGGCCTCGGTCTCGGCGTGCTCCTGATGTTGGGGCTCGACCAGTTCACCCCGCACGAGCACGAGCACGGCGGACCCTGCGGCGCCGGCTGTGGCCGCGTCTCGCGGGTCTGGCTGTTCGTGTTCGCCATCGCCCTGCACAACCTGCCCGAGGGCATGGCCATCGGCGTATCGTTTGCAAATGGCGACCTTGGCGTGGGGCTGCCGCTCACCATGGCCATCGCACTGCAGGACATCCCGGAAGGCCTGGCCGTGGCCATGGCCTTGAAAGCCGCCGGCCTCGCGCCGTCGCGCGCGGTGGGCGTGGCCGCGTTGAGCGGCCTGATGGAGCCCGCCGGTGCGCTGCTCGGCATCGGCCTCGCCAGCGGGCTGGCGCTCGCCTATCCGATTGGCCTCGGGCTTGCCGCCGGCGCCATGATTTTCGTCGTCAGCCACGAAGTGATTCCGGAAACCCATCGCAACGGCCACCAGACTCCGGCCACGCTCGGCCTCATGGCCGGCTTCGCGCTGATGATGGTGCTGGATACCACGCTCGGCTGAGGCTGGCGCAAACCCGGTTTCAGTTTGCGCCAGCCCGATGGGAAAGCCCTGCCGTTCGTATAAGCCCAGGGTGCGCTGGAACTGGAAGTCGCCTTCGGGATGGCTGGCGATGCGTTCGTAAGTGGCGCGCACCTGGTCGCGAAGGGTGTCGAAGTCGCAGGGCAGTGGCTGGCCATGATGATTTCTCCCGTCAAACCGTCAGCGGCAGCAGCGCCTCGCCGGTGCGCCGGCCCTGGACCCCGCTCACCAGCCCGCCGATAACGTTGACGGAGCGCTTGTCCTCGACGCCGGACAGTATGTACTGCGAGCAGCAGGCCTTGAGCGCCGTGTCGCCGATGCGCTGGGCGTGCTCGCGGCCGACTGACGGCGATTGCGCAGACGCATTGCGCGTCTAATATCCAAGTGTTACCCAGACAGAAAGGAAACGCATCGTGATCCGGAAAATCGCAATCGCCGCCCTGTTCGTCCTCACGGCCCCGGCGTTCGCCGTGCCGGTCGAGGTCGCCTGCCATTGGGACGAGCCCGTCAAGTACCAGGGCGCCACTTCAACGGTGCTGGAAGGGATCTATGGCAAGGCGGCCGAGCCGGCCTATTTCAGCATCGACGCCGCTACTGAAGTTGCCAGCCACAGCGACCCCAACAACATCCAGGCCGTCATGTTTCCCAAGCTCACCCTGTTCAGCAGCCGGGACAGTGTCAAGATCATCGCCTCCTCGCTCAATGTCCAGGATCTGCCGGACGCTCGGGCGGTGCTCGAGATCGTCATCGATCGCTACACGCTGGAGAGCAGCATGATTCTGGCCATGCCTTCCTCGGCCACGGACATCATGGCTGCCCAATGGTCGCGCCCCGGCCGCTGCAACGCGCGCAAGCTGTAGGCTGCGCGGGCGCCGGGGCCGTGACGCGGGCCGCGTGAGGCGGGGAAAGAATCGGCGGCTGGCCCGGGTTTGCCGCGCCGCCGACTTCCACTAACATAGCCCCAAGCCCTTTGCGGATCTGCCCATGCGCGTCGCCCTGTTCGTCACCTGTCTTGTGGACCTGTTCCGGCCCAGCGCCGGCTTTGCCGCAGTCAAGCTGCTGGAGCGCCTGGGCGCGGAGGTCTTGGTGCCGCCGGCGCAGACCTGCTGCGGCCAGCCGGCCTACAACAGCGGCGACTTCAACACCGCGCGCGAACTGGCGCGCCCGCTCATCGACGCCCTGGCTTTTTACGATCACGTCGTCGTGCCTTCCGGCTCCTGCGCCGGCATGCTGATCACGCACTATCCCGAACTCTTCAAGGCCGAGCCGCTGTGGCAGGCCAAGGCCGAAACCCTGGCCGCGCGCACGCGCGAGCTTTCCGCTTTCCTTGCCGAGCACGGCGGCGATGACTTCATCGACGCGAGCTTTGCCGGCAAGGTGGCGATGCATGACGCCTGCTCGGCGCGGCGCGAGTTGGGCGTGCTCGCCCAGCCGCGCGCGCTGCTGGATAAAGTGTCCGGGCTCGAACGGGTCGAACTCAAGGACGCGGAGGCCTGCTGCGGCTTCGGTGGCACTTTCTGCGTGAAGTACCCGGACATTTCCGGGCGCATGGTGTCGGACAAGGCCGAAGCGGTCGCCGCCAGCGGCGCCGACCTGCTGGTCTCCGGCGACATCGGTTGCCTGATGAACATCGCCGGGCGCCTGAAGCGCATGGGCAGCCCGGTGCGCGTGTACCACCTGGCCGAAGTGCTGGCCGGCATGACCGAGGCCCCGGCCATCGGCGAGCCCGACAAGCCATGAAGCCGACTGCGCACGCCTTCTCCGCCAACGCCCATCGCGCCCTGCACGACAGGACTTTGCAGCAGGCGCTGGCCAAGGCCGGCGTCGGCTTCGTCGACAAGCGCCGCGCCGCCATCGACTCCCTGCCCGAGTTCCAGGCGCTGCGCGAGGCGGGCAAGCGCATCAAGGACCACACCCTCGCCAACCTCGACCATTATCTTTTGCGCTTCGAGCAGCAGGTAATGGCAAGCGGCGGCAGCGTGCACTGGGCGGAAAGCCCCGAACAGGCCTGCGCCGCGGTGCTGGACATCTGCAAGCAGGCCAACGCGAAAATGGTCGCCAAGGGCAAGTCCATGGTGGGCGAGGAGATCGCCATCAACGACGCGCTCGAATCCGCCGGCTTCGAAGTGGTCGAGACCGACCTCGGCGAATACATCATCCAGATCGCGCACGAGCCGCCCAGCCACATCATCGCGCCGGCGGTGCACAAGACGCGCGGCCAGATTGCCGAGCTGTTCGAGAAGCTGCACCACCAGTCCGGACTTACGCGCCCACTGCAAACCGTGCCGCAAATCGTGGATGAAGCGCGCCAGGTGCTGCGCGAGAAATTCCTCGCCGCCGACGTCGGCATCACCGGCGCCAACTTCCTCATCGCCGAAACCGGCTCCACCGTCATCGTCACCAACGAGGGCAACGGCGACCTTTCCGCCACGTTGCCGCGCATGCACATCGTGCTCGCCAGCATCGAGAAAGTGGTGCCGACGCTGGAAGATACTTCGGTGCTGCTGCGGTTGCTGGCGCGCAGCGCCACCGGGCAGGAGATCACCTCCTACACCACCTTCTTCACTGGCCCGCGCCGCGCGGACGATCCGGACGGCCCCGAGCAATTCCACGTGGTGCTGGTCGACAACGGCCGCAGCCGCATGCTGGGCGGCGACTACCACGAGATGCTGCGCTGCATCCGCTGCGGCGCCTGCCTCAACCATTGCCCGGTATACAGCGCGGTCGGCGGCCACGCCTACGGCTGGGTCTATCCCGGCCCGATGGGCGCGGTGCTCACGCCCTTGATGGTGGGCCTGCAAGAGGGCAGGCCGCTGCCCAACGCCTCCACCCTGTGCGGGCGCTGCGAGGAAGTCTGCCCCATGTCCATTCCGTTGCCGAAGCTGCTGCGCGAGCATCGCCGCCAGGAATTCGCGCAACGGCTCACCCCGCCGCGCGCGCGCTGGGCGCTGGCGGCCTGGGCCTTTTTCGCCAGGCGGCCCGAGTTGTATCGTCAGGCCACGCGCATAGTCATCAAGCTCCTGAATCTTCTCGCCGGCGGCAAGGGCCGCTTCCGCAGCTTGCTGTTCGCGCAGGCCTGGACCGCGGCGCGCGACCTGCCGGCGCCGCAGGGTGACACCTTCATGGCGCAATGGAAGCAGGGGAAAAGATCATGAGCGACAGCCGCGCCGCCATCCTCGCCCGCATTTCCAGAAGCCTCGCGCACGAAGCTGCCGCTGATGCGCCGGAGATCCTGCAACGCATCGAAGCCCACGCGCGCGGCCCGCAGCCGCAGTGGGAAGCATCGCCGCGCGAGCGCTTCATCGAAAAACTGGAAAAAGTCGTCGGCACCTGGGCCGAAGTCGCCTCGAAAGAAAATATCGCGCAGGCGGTGGCCGACTACCTCGCCGGGCAAAACCTGCCGCAGCGCTTGTGCGTTGCTCCGCATCCGCTGCTGGAGGGCATAACCTGGCCGGACGGTTTTCAGGCAGAACGTCGCCGCGCAGTGGGTGAAGACCGCGTGAGCCTCGCCGTCGCCTTCTGCGCCATCGCCGAAACCGGCAGCCTCGTACTATTGGCTGGGCCCGACAGCCCCACCACATTAAATTTCCTGCCCGATGATTTCCTCTGCGTGCTGCCGGAAAACAGAATCCTGCCGCGCATGGAAGACGCCTGGGCGCTGTTGCGCGAGGAGCGCGGCGCCATGCCGCGCGCCACCAACATCGTCACCGGCCCCTCGCGCACCGCCGACGTCGAGCAGACCATCCAGCTCGGCGCGCACGGCCCGCGCCGCTTGCACGTGCTCTTGCTGCAGGGCGGGGCGTGAAGGACAGCCGCCTGCCGCCGGTTACGCTGGCCTGGCTGACCTGGGGACTGCTCGCCAGCCTCTACTTCGTCGGTTTCTTCCAGCGCGTCGCGCCGGCGGTGATGGTGGACGAGCTGATGCGCGATTTCAACATCGCCGCCACCCTGCTCGGCAACCTCTCCGCCATCTACTTCTACACCTACGCCGCCATGCAGATTCCCAGCGGGCTGATGTCGGACGCCATCGGTCCGCGCCGCGTGGGCGCATTGGCGGCGCTCGCCGCAGCACTCGGCATCTTCCTGTTCGCGCAGGCGGATAGCTTGTGGCTCGCCTATCTCGGTCGCGGCCTTGTCGGCGCCTCGGTCGCCGTCGCCTTCGTCGCCTGCATGAAGCTCGCCGGCCACTGGTTCCCCGCCAACCGCTTTGCCACCGTGACCGGCGTATCCCTGCTCATCGGCAACCTCGGCGGCATCCTCGCCGGCGTGCCGTTGTCCGAAGCCGTGGCCGGCATGGGCTGGCGCATGGCCATGCTGATCTGCGCGGCGGCGACGCTGCTGCTCGCCGGCATGGTCTGGCTGTGGGTGCGCGACGATCCCGGCGAGCGCGGCTACGCCACCCACGCCCATCCCGAGGCCTTCAAGGACATGAGCGCCTCGCGCAGCCTGAAGCTCGTCATCGCCCAGCGCGAGACCTGGCCGCTGTTCTTCGCCGGCGGCCTCATCGCCGCGCCCGTGCTCACCTTCGCCGGCCTGTGGGGCGTACCCTATCTGGTTCAGGTGCACGGCATGGAACGCAGCGCCGCAGCGGGCTACACCACTGCCATGCTCATCGGCTTCGCCATCGGCGGCCCGCTGCTGGGCGCGCTGTCCGACCGCATCGGCCGGCGCAAGCTGCCTTATCTGGGCGCCGCCATCGTCAATGCATCGTGCTGGCTGGTTTTTCTCTACTTCAGCGAACTGTCGCCGGCGCTGCGCACCCTGCTGTTCGCGGCCATCGGCTTCACCGCCGGCAGCCTCATCATCGGCTTCGCCTTCGCGCGCGAGGTCAACCACCCCGGCGCTTCCGGCACCGTTGCCGGCGTGGTCAACATGTCCGTGCTCGGCTTCGCCGCCATCCAGCAAAGCGGCATGGGCTGGATACTCGATAGGAACTGGAAGGGCGTCATGCTCGAAGGCGCGCGCATCTACGATGCCGCCGCCTATCACGCAGCGTTCTTCTGGCTGGCGGTCAGTGCGCTGGTGGGGGTGGTCAGCGTGGCGCTGACGCGGGAGACTTATTGCCGGTTGAGGTATCGAGTCGCTTAAGTTGTATGTCTAAACCAATTCAACTCAGCATTGAATTCTATTTTCCGGAGGGTAGTAAGCCTGCAAAAGCCACAATCACGCCTGATGGAGAGATTATATTTACCGGTAAAGATGGAAATCCGATAACACCAGAATTCATGGATCGGGCTGTACATTACGCTCGCCCTAAAGGGCCAAAAATCCAATCGCGGTGTACGGTAACAGGGGGCCATGTATCAATCAGCGGACTGCAAGAACTCATGAAATATGACTCTGTTTTGGTATTGGATACAAATAGAAAAAGTATAAACAATGAGGAAGTTGCGGCAGCTTGTTTTGTTCATTGTCGTTTTGTTTCAGAAGAGGAGGCGGTTATTGTTGAGTGTGATGGGAGATTAAATGTATATGAATTCCACAACGTCCCTGAAACTGAAAACCCCGAAATGCTTGGCTTGCTTAAAGTGGCGCTTGAAATAAGCAGAGCCGTTGATAAGTCTAAGCCTATAAAGATTGCGCTAATTACCGACTCTGAGCTTGGGCGCCATGACAAGATCAATAAAAGACTAGAGCCAATTTTTGGCGATCAATATTTACCGGATGGTTTTACCCTGCATTACGCAAGTGCGGAGAGAGGGAGAGAGGTAATTAATAATTTGATGAGGTTTTGCGATAAACAATCATCCAATTATTTGAAATTCCTTGAGGAGGGATCAGTGAAAACGTCAGAACTTGAACCTCTTAAAGAAGCCCCGACGGTTAAACATCGATATATGTTTAGTGATGGCATTGAAATAGTTAACCCAATTATTAAGGGGATTTCGATTGGACTTGGCACTACAGTAACTTTGTATGGAAAAAAGAAGCCAGACTGAATTGAACAAACTAAAGAACAACTAAAGGGGTCAGCATCATTTAATTTTTCAGACACCGATCGGTCTATGCTGGTGAGATCAATTTCTATTTCACACCCCTGATCTCCCGCCGAAAGGAGGATTGACCATGCCCACTCACACTGTCCGCCTCCACCGCGTACTGCGCGCGCCCGCCGAGCGCATCTATCGCGCCTATCTCGATCCCGATGCCATGGTCAAATGGCTGCCGCCGCACGGCTTTACCGGCAAGGTGCACGAGCTGGATGCGCGGGTGGGCGGTGCGTACAAAATGTCGTTCACCAACCTCAGTACGGGCAAGACCCATTCCTTCGGCGGCAAATATGTGGAGCTGGTGCCGAACGAGCGTATCCGCATCACCGACAGTTTCGACGATCCCGGCCTGCCGGGGGAGATGATGACGACGGTCACCTTGAAGCCGGTGTCGTGCGGTACCGAGTTCAGCGTGGTGCAGGAAGGCATTCCCGAGGCGATTCCCGCCGAGGCCTGTTATCTGGGCTGGCAGGAATCGCTCATGTTGCTGGCGCAACTGGTCGAACCGGAGATTGCGGACTGAGGCATTGCGGCCCGGCTGACCGAGGGACGGGCCATGAGGAACCCGCAGGCTGTCTTGCCTGCGGATTCCTCATTGACGACAGACTAGGCTGCTTCGGCTTTCTGCGCCAGGTCGGGGTCTGGCCGCACGCGCACGGTGTTGACGGCCGGCGAGATTTCGTCGGCCGGGATGCCGACCTTGGCGGCATGCTCGCGCAGGTCTTCGGGATTGGTGGCCTGGTAGATGCAGACCGTGCCCAGCTGGCCGTCGGGCTCGGTGACCACGTAGGTGCCGATCCAGCGCACGCGGTCGGGCATTTCCTCGTTGCCGATTTTGGCCGAGCGCTGCGCGGCCAGTTCGAGTTCCTGCGGGGTTTTCCAGCCTTGAAGGCGGAAAATGACGAATGTTTCCATGACGATCTCCTCGATGTGGTTGCGGGTTGCGGCCTATCCGCACCCGTATGCACAGGTTATGCGGCGATCGTATCGGGCTTGTTTTGAACTGGTTGTTGTTTGGTTGCCGTTTGTAATGGAGCTGTGGAGGGGTCTCAGCTTTGCGTGTCCGCCTTCAATGCCTTGCGCAAGCCGCCGAAGCGCTTGCGGTATTGCGCGGGCGGCAGGCCCACGCTGCGGCGAAACAGGCGGCTGAAGAAGCCGGCGTCCTCGTAGCCGACTTCGTTGGCGATGGCCTCGATGGACTCCTCGCTTGCCTCCAGCATCTGCTTGGCTTCTTCCAGTCTCAGCGTGTGCACGTATTCCAGCGGCGACATGCCGGTGGCCTGCAAAAACCGTCTCTTGAAGGAACGCTCGGCGATGCCCGACAGCCGCACCATGGCGGCGACCGGTGCGGGTTCGTGGTAGTGCTCGGCGATCCAGCTCTGGCAGCGGGCGATGACGGCGTCTTCCGACTGGCGCGAGCGCGCCAGCCGCGCAAAGGGCTGCTGGCCGATTTCATGCCAGTCGATGAGATTGATGCGCGCGGTATGCATGGCATGCTCGATGCCGGCGGTGCGCGCGATGAGGTAGAGCGCGAGGTCGAGCCAGGAACTGCCGCCGCCGGCCATGACGAGGCGGCCTTCTCCCGATACCACCAGCGCGCGCTGCGGCCGCACCGTCACGCCCGGATAGCGTTGCGCGAGGATGTCGCAGTAGGCCCAGTGCGTGGTCGCTTCCTGTCCCTTGAGCAGGCCGGCCTCGCCCAGCAGCAGCGCGCCGGAACATGCGGTGGCGAGGGTGGCGCCGTTGGCGTGGCAGCGCTGCAGCCAGGCGGCCTCTTCGGTGAAGCGGCCTTCCAGCGGCGCGCCGGGCGGCACCGCCACTTCGGGCACGCACACGACGTGGGGGATGTCGAATTCGTCGAAGGCCGCCTCGGCGACGAGGGTGACGCCATTGGCGACCTGCAAAGGCCCGGCCTTGCGCGCGACGATGCGCGGCTGCAGGAGCGAGGGTCCGGGACGGCCGTCGACGATGAGGCCCCAGTCGCGGCCGGCCGACAGGAAGATGTCGTACAGGCCGTAGACGAGCGAGGCGGTGGCCTCGGGAAAGGCGAGGATGGCGACGCTGACGGGCTTGGCAGGCTCTTTCATGGCCGAATCGTCCGGTTCCTTGCCGAAATGGCTTGAGTGCTTGAAGGTCCGCTGGCCTACAGTGGAACCTCAATTCAAGCAGAAGGAGGTCCATCATGCCAACCCCGATCGAACTCTTGCTCGACCCGATTTCACTCGCCGTCTTCGCCCTCTATGGCGGACTCATGCTGTGGGAGGCGCTTGCGCCCGGGCGGCCGCTGCCGAAAGTAGCCGGCTGGAAGTGGCGCGGGCTTGCCGCCTTTGGCATGTTTTTCTTTCTTTCGTCCTACCTGCCCTTGGTGTGGACGGAGTGGCTCGTGCAGTATCAACTGGTCAATCTCTCGCCGCTCGGCACCTGGGGCGGGGCGCTGATCGGGCTGCTGGTGATCGAGGCCGGCATCTACGCCTGGCATCGGACGATGCACGCCTCGCCCATGCTGTGGCGGACTTTCCATCAGATGCACCACAGTTCCGAGCGGCTCGATTCCTATAGCGCGTTCTGGTTCAGCCCGCTCGACATGGTCGGCTGGACCGTGCTCTCCAGCCTGTGCCTGAGCTTGATGGTGGGCATCACGGCCGAGGCGGCGACCGTCGTGCTGCTGTCCACCACTTTCATGAGCATTTTCCAGCACAGCAACATCCGCACGCCGCGCTGGCTGGGCTACATCGTGCAGCGGCCGGAGAGCCATTCGCGCCATCACCAGCGCGGGGTGCACGCGGGCAATTATGCCGACCTGCCGCTTTACGACATGCTGTTCGGCACTTTCCACAACCCGCGAGATTTCGTGCCGGCGACCGGCTTCTACGAGGGCGCCTCGGCGCGCGTCGCGGACATGCTGCGCTTTCGGGACGTGTCTTCACCCAGGCCGCAAGGCACGGGCGATGCCAAGCCTGCGGGCATGCACGCGTGAGCCATCAGACGCACCCGGTGAGCAGGGCGCTCAAGAGCGCATGCAGTTCTTCGGTATCCACCGGCTTGCGCACCACGGCACGCCCGCCGATCTTGTTGATGGCATCGTCGTCAAGCGCTTCGCGATAGCCGGCATAAAGCACCACGGATAGTGCGGGGTCTCGGCGAAGATGTCGCGCGCGGTGACTGTGGCCATCCATGGCAGTGACTTCCAGTCCCCGGTCTTCGAGCAGGGTCGACATGAACTCGTCTACCGCGGCTTCGTCGTCCACAACCAGCACGGTAGCCGTCCACCACCTTTGCACTCCCCCGGTGTTTTCGTTATACGGGGCAGTGAGCACGCTTGCCGACAGGCGGCAGATGAGCCGGGCGGCGCTCAGGCACGCGAAGACTGCGCGGCCAGTTTGCCGGAAGCCTCCGCGGCCTTGGGCTCGTCCTGCATGGCGAGTTCGTAGATGCGCTGCAGGTCCTCGTCGGTGACGTCGACGAAGGTATCGATCTGCGACAGTGCATAGACCAGGCGGCTGTGCGGGATCATGGCCTTTTCGCCGGGGTGCGATTGCCTTCTGGCCCATGCCTGCGGGTAGCGGCGCCAAAGGAAGGGATAGTTGTACACGATTGCCACGGCCAGCATGATCAGCGCATTGAGCATGATTGGGCTCAGCACGAATTCATAGCCCATGGCCAGCACGGTATCGCCGCCGAGCACGGCGGCCAGCGCCGAGGCGCCGCCCGGTGCATGCAAGCAGCGCAGGATGTACATCGCGGTGATCGAGAGGCCCACGGCCAGCGAGGCGGCCCACATGGGGTCGTTCGGGATCCAGAGCAGGCAGGTGACGCCGATGATGGACGAGACCAGGTGGCCGCCGAATACCGCCCAGGGCTGCGACATGGCGCCATGCGGGGCAGCGAACAGCAGCACGGCCGTGGAACCCATCGAGGAGGCGACCAGGATGGCGGTATGGTCGTCGAGTGTGAGTTTGCTGACCCACCAGGCCAGAAAAATGCCGAGTACTCCGCCGGCGCCGGATATCCAGTGCTCCCGTTCGGAGACCGAATAGGCAAGTTTGCGCACCATCAAGTATTTCCCTCACTTCGTCGTCTTGTTGGATTCCGCAGAGCCTTGTTTTGGCACACAAAAAAGACACCAGCAGGCAAGCCTGACCGCCTGCTGGGCGTGCGCATGGGTTGCGGTTAGAACTGCTTGTCGTGTATCAGGGGTTTCGGTCAGCCCGTGCTCCAGGCACGCGGGCGCTTCATGCCGGCAATCTTGCAAGTCTGCTTGACGTGTCCGTAGGGGAACAGCTCGAACAGCTTCTTGCGTGCATCCTTGCCGATGCGCTCTTCCAGGTGCTTGATGACGAAGCGGGCGTCGGCGGCGACCTGGTGTTCGTCGTAGTAGTCGCGCATGAAACGGATGACAGACCAGTGGTCGTCGCTCATTACGATGTCTTCCTCGGCGGCCAGGACCTTGGCGATGTCCTCGTTCCAGTCGGCCGGCTCGACCAGGTAACCCTCGGCATCGCGCTGGGGCATCAGGGTATTCAGGGAGGCGGGAGCGTTCATTTTGCATCTCCTTTCGTTCAGGTTGAATGCAGTCTACGCCCGGCCTAACTATTTGAAAAACGATAAATTTTGCTATTTAATATCGAATAAACCGATATTACTTACCTGGCTTGGGGAATTTGACATGGATATCGAACTTGCGCGCACTTTCCTCGCCGTGGCGGCCACCGGGAACTTCGTTGCCGCTGCCGGCAAGCTGCACGTCACGCAGTCCACCGTCAGCGCGCGTGTGCAGACTTTGGAAGGCCAGCTGGGCGCGAAGCTGTTCGTGCGCGGGCGCAACGGCGCCGAACTGACTGCGGCGGGCAAGCGTTTTCTGGTCCACGCCAAGAACCTGGTGCGTACGCTGGAGCAGGCGCGCCACGACGTGGGCCTGCCGCAGGGCTACCACGACGTGCTGACCATGAGTGCGCGCATCGCCCTCTGGGAAGGCTTCCTGCCGCGCTGGGTGAACTGGATGCGCAAGGCCGCGCCGGACGTGTCGCTGCGCCTGGAAATCGGTTTCGAGGCGGACATCATGCAGGGGCTGATCGAGGGCACGGTCGACATCGGCGCGATGTACACGCCGGTGACGCGCCCCGGGCTGGTGATCGAACACCTGTTCGACGAGACCCTGCTGCTGGTGGCTTCGCCGCGCGAGAGCGGCTGGACCGGCGAGGACTACATCCACATCGACTGGGGGCCGGAGTTCCATGCGCAGTTCAGCGAGCATTACCCGGATGTGGCCTCGCCGGCCATGACCGTCAACATCGGCTGGCTCGCCATGCAGCAGGCGCTAGCCTACGGCGGTTCGGGCTATTTTCCCGAACGGCTGGTGCGCGAGCATCTCGACACCGGCTGCCTGCAGCTCGTGCCGGACAGTCCGGTGTTCAGGCAGCCGGCCTATGTCGTGTTCCCGCGCGAAAGCTACCATGACACGCTCAACCACGCGCTGGAAGGCCTGCGCATGCTGGCGCAGAAGGAAATGCGCGGCAGGTCAACGACAAGCTGAGCCGTAGATGAAAAAACCGAATTTTGCACAAGGAGGACAAGCGGACAGGAATTGAAGCGAGACGGAAACACATTGTCAAAAAGGCTTCTCTCTTGTCTCCACGTCCTCCTTGTGAATCAGCCTTCGTCGTAGCCCTCGTCGGTCGGATTGTCGACCAGATGGAAGGGATGGTCGATGGGTGTGTCCAGGTACTGCTGGCGGGTTTCTTCCGATTCGAAGTACATGGTGACATTGCCGTCGACGAGGTATGGATGTCCTTCCAGATCTTCGATGTCGCGGCCGGTGATCGGATCGATGCTGGTCAGCATTTGTTCGGGCTGATGCAGGCGCGTGCTCTGCGACTGGTCGCGCGGCAACGGGTCGGTGGCCACGTAGTTGGCGACGTTGAAATCATGCACGATGCGGCCCTGGCTGGTGGATTCCATGTTCGGCTCCTTTGGCGCTGCGAAGCGCCCATGATTCCGGCACTTCGCTTGCGCCGGAGGTGGGGGGCTCTGTTTATAGACCAGCCTGTACCAAACATACATATGCGCGCCGCATGGATTTGCTCGCCGGCAACACGGCCTTGCATGCTGCGGCGCGGAGGGGCCGTCGATGCGTGTTCGATTCAGCGCACGATCGATGGCTTGCCCGCTGCGGCGGATGCAACCGCCAACAGCGCAAGGAGCGGGGAAACGAAGAAATCCGCGGTTTGCATCGCCCACAGGGTGGCCCCGGAAATGAGGCACCACAGCAGTGGGATCAGGGCGAACAGCCAGAAATTGCGCCCGCAGGCCATCAGCAGAATGCCGAGCGCGGCCAGCGCCGTCGGGTCGGGGGCCATGCCGAGAATTTCCGCCTGGGCCAGGCTTCTGCCCTGTAAGAGGCCGGCCAGGGGGTGGAGCAACAGCGCATACAGCAAGATGCCCGTACCGGTGTAACGGCGGACTGCGGACACGTCTTCAGCCCGCGGTCCGCCATGTGTGATCGCCAGCCAAAGCAGAAGCAGCGCCTCGATCGTGAACGCGAGGGCGAAATAGCCGCCGGCCGGATTGATGGCGCTATAGCGCTGCCAGAGGAAGGCCCAGGCGACCCAGACCCAGCACAGCGCCAGGGTGGCGAGGGCAAGCCGCTTCGACCTGGGGACGCCACGGCTTGGCGACAACAGCTGCGCAAAACCCAGCGCCAGCCCAAGCATGGGCAAGGGCCACCACTCGAAGTTGTGCAGTTCGAACTGGCGGTAGTAGGTCTGCGGCGAGAACAGCAGCAGGTCGCGCAGGTCGTAGGTCCACCACTCGCTCATCAAAGCCTTTCGACATGGGCGGCCATGCGCGCGCGCATGGCCGCGTCCGGCAGGCGCCCGGTGGCGGCTCGCATGTTCTCGACGACATGGTCGACGCGGGTGGTGGCGGGGATGGCGCAGGTGACTGCCGGGTGTGAGGTGGCGAACTTGAGCGCGAACTGCGCCCAGCTGGTGCAGTCGATTTCCGCCGCCCACGCCGGCAGGCGATGGCGCATGAGGCGGTCGAGCAGGGCGCCTTGCTGGAAGGGGCGGTTGACGATGACGGCGATGCCGCGTTCGCGCGCGAGCGGCAGCAGGCGCTGCTCGGCTTCGCGGTCGTGGAGGTTGTAGGTGAGCTGCACGAAATCCAGCGGCTGGCTGTTCATGATTTTTTCCAGTTCGCCGTGGCGGCGGCCGTGCGAAGTGGTGATGCCGACGTAGCGCAGGCGTCCCGCAGCCTTCATGGCGAACAGCGTCGGCAAATGTTCTTCCCAGGAAAGCAGGTTGTGCACCTGCAAAAGATCGAAACGCGGCACGCCCCACAGCCGGCGCGATTGCTCGATTTGCGCAGGGCCCTTAGTGCCGCCGGAAATCCATACCTTGTCGGCGGAAAACAGATTGGCCGGCCGGCCGAGCTTGTTCAGTCCGTAACCGATGACCTCCTGCGCCGAGCCGTACATGGGCGAACTGTCGATGAGCTGGCCGCCGTGCAGGAAAAAGTTGCGCATGACTTCTGTGGAAGCGTCGCGCGCGGCATGGTCCCTGCCGACGTTGAAGGTGATCCAGCTGCCTAATCCAACGAGCGGAATGGTCTCGCCGCTGGAGGGGATGGCGCGGGTGGCGGGGCGGGTTTGCTGGGCAGCGCCGGCGGCAGGCCAGAGCAGGGGGGCGGCGACGATCGTGCCCAGCAGCCTGCGGCGGATGGGGTCAGGGTTTTTCTTCATGTCGTCCTCTCGCGGGAACGGATTTGCCGCTCAGACCGTTCCGGTGCGATCCAGTTGCAGAAGGTCGATCCTGAATTCGTCCTCGTAAGGCGGCACGTTGCATTCGATGACGTCGCTCGGCGCCACGTCCAGACGCACGCCGACGATGTCGGTGCGCACCGGCAGCTTGGCGGCACCGCGGTCGACCAGCACCACGGTGCGCATTTCCGCCGGCTGCTTCCGCGCCAGGTACTCCACGGCGCGCAGCATGGAGTGGCCGCGGTACATGACGTCGTCCACCACCAGCACGGTGTAGCCTGCCAGCTCGAGCGCGGCCTGTTCGGCATTCTCGGTGAGGCGAGTTTCCGGGTAGAGCAGGGTAAGGTCGTCGGCGTAGCGCTGGATTTTCAGGTCCAGGCGCAGGCAGTCACGCAGACCGTAGACGTCCTGCAGGCGCTGGTGCAGCCGGTCTGCGAGCGGACCGCCGCGCCTGAGTACGCCGACGATGGCCACCTTCGAGCGGCCGACCAGGAAGCCAGCGGCCTGGTGCGCCATGCCGGTGACGATGTCGTCCAGTTGCTCGGTGGAATACAGGCAGGTGCGGTTGCCGGGCGGTTTGTCCATGTGTGCGTAAGCCGTTTGGGCGGTGAACGATAAGGGCAATTCCGATTTTATCGGGGTTTGCAAAAAATTCGCCTATCCGGCCGTCATCCAGCTGTCGAGTCGGGCATCCATGTGCTACACACAATACTTGCATGCCGCGGCGCACGGGCGCCGCCCTGCATCGTGTCCCGACTTGATGAGGAGCAGCATGATGAGCACTTCGCTATATGACCGCCTGGGTGGCGCACCGGGCATTTCCAGGATTGTGGACGACGTCATCGACGCGCACTTGAACAACTCCGTGGTGGGCACCCGCTTTCAAAACGTAAAGGATATCGAGCACGCCAAGAAAATGGCGCGCGAGTTCTTCGCGGCGGGCTCCGGCGGTCCGGAGAAGTACAGCGGCAGGGATATGCGCACGGCGCACACGGGCATGAACATCAGCGAGCAGGAATACCTCGCCGTGATGGATGACATCATGGGGACGCTCGACAAGCACAAGATCGACGAGGCGAGGCAGAAGGACGTGCTCGCCATACTCTATGCGCTGAAAGGCGAGATCATTCGCGTCTGAGCCGGTTCTGCCGCGGCTAGAACCAGAACCGGGTGTCACGCGAGAGAAATTCCTCCACCCGCAGGTAGTGCGAGCCGTCGCAGGAGAAGTTGAGCCCGACCAGCCCGTTCACCACGTTGAGCGAACCGGCGCGCAGGTACATGTTCTCATCTACCTGGCGCAGTTCCTTCAGTCTTTCCAGCACGGGGCGGATACGCTCGGGCGGGATGCAGGCTTCGTTGGGATAGGCGATAGCGGGATAGGCGGGACCGATTTCCGGCGACAGGATTTCCTCCAGCACGTACACACGGTAGCGCATGGGGTCGGTGGCCGACCACAAGGTTGCGCGACTGCTGGAGAAATGCAGCTTGGCGTGGAAGATGCCATGTCCGCGCATGAGTTGATCGACAGCATCGAGAACGCTGCCTATGTTCCTGTCCATGTCGGATTCGATCCGGCACTGGCTGAACAGGCCCTGGCGGATGGCGGGGTCGCCCTTGAGTTGCAGCCAGGTCATGGCATGTCCGAAGTGCGCAAGCCCTGCGGCTGGCGGCACGCCGCGCCGTTCGGATGGATGCGAGAGTACATGTCCGGAGCGCGCTGCTGCGGGCAAGTCGACGCTGTCTGCAAGGCCAAACTGACGAGTGTTGGCTTGGTTGGCCCGAAGCGGCGGGCCGCTTCCCCGGGCTGTCTGCCCAAGAGATGCTGGAAATTGTATGGCCGGTTGTTCATTTTCTGTGCATGGGTCCTGTGCATGATCTCCAAAAAGACGGCCCCGAAGGGTCGCTGGAATGATCGGGGCAGATTGTCGGGCAAGCCCGCATGAACGGCATGCCCGGTTTTACATCGAGCAACCGGCGTGCCAGATGAACAGCCCCGGAATATCGGCAGTTGCTACTGTATGAAGGAGGAATTGCGCACCTGCTGGGTGCGGCATGCGCCGCCTTGGGGCGGGGGTCGGCTGGGTTCTCGCCCATCAGCCACGACATGCGTGGTGGTTTATGTGTGTAGGAATGGGGAATGGGGAATGGGGAATTGGGGGTGGGGTGGCTGATGGGACTCGAACCCACGACAACAGGAATCACAATCCTGGACTCTACCAACTGAGCTACAGCCACCACCGTAAAAACTTTCCAGCCAAACTGGCCTGCCCGACAGGAGTCGAACCTGTGACCCTCGGCTTAGAAGGCCGATGCTCTATCCAGCTGAGCTACGGGCAGTTTGATCTGCTGCGGGCAACTATTTCGGGACCGAACAATCCGGTGGTCGGGGCGGAGGGATTCGAACCCCCGACATCTTGCTCCCAAAGCAAGCGCGCTACCGGACTGCGCTACGCCCCGAAAGACCGCGAATTATGCCCGAATGTATGCCTGTGGGTCAATTTCAGCTTGAGGGAAAGTGACACTATTTGAGAAAATGCCCCTTTTCCATCGAGGCCAATGTGTTGCGCCATGACTGCCCAAATTCTTGACGGCAAAGCCCTCTCCGAACGCATCGTAGACGAACTCAGGCAGCGCGTGGATGCGCTGGTCGCTGCCGGCCGGCGCGAGCCCACGCTGGCGGTGATCCTGGTCGGCGACGATCCCGCTTCGGCCATTTACGTGCGCAACAAGAAACGCGCCTGTGAACGCGCCGACGTGCGCTCGGTGTCGCACGACCTGCCGGCCTCCACCAGCCAGGCCGATTTGCTGGCGTTGATCGACAAGCTGAACGACGACCCCGAAGTGGATGGCATTCTGGTGCAGATGCCCCTGCCGCAGCAGATCGAGCCGGAAACGGTGATCGAGCGCATCCACCCTGACAAGGACGTCGATGGCTTCCACCCCTACAACATTGGCCGCCTCGCGGTGCGCATGCCCACGCTGCGCTCCTGCACGCCCATGGGCGTGATGACGCTGCTGAAAAGCGTGCACAGCGACATGCGCGGCATGAATGCGCTGGTGGTGGGCGCCTCCAACCACGTGGGGCGGCCCATGGGGCTGGAACTATTGATGGAAGGCTGCACCGTGACCACGGCCAACAGCCAGACCCGCAACCTGCCGGTGCTGGCCCTGCAGGCCGACATCGTGGTGGTGGCGGTTGGGAGGCCGAACCTGGTCAAGGGCGAATGGATCAAGGAAGGCGCCACGGTGGCGGACGTCGGCATCAACCGCCTGCCGGATGGCCGCATCTGCGGTGACGTGGAATATGCGGTGGCCGCCGAGCGCGCGGCGTGGATCACCCCGGTGCCGGGCGGCGTGGGGCCGATGACCGTGGCTTCGCTGCTGCAGAACACCCTGCAGGCGTACGAGACCCACAGCAAAAGCTGACGCAGAGGCGCCAAGACGCAAAACAATAAACAGGGAGGTTAAGGGAGGGAACGGGAGGAAAACCCGTTCTTGTCTTAACTCTTTTGCCTCCCCTTCCTCGCTGTGAAAAAAGGTTTTACCTTTCGGCTGCGCCGGATTTTCAGCCGCGATGCAAAACCTTCAAGCTTTCCAGCGTGACATAGCCCTGACCCTGCCAGGCGCCTGACAGGGCCGTGGCGGGGGCGTCGGGCTCGCCCAGGTCGGTGAGCACCACGGCGGCGCCGGTGAAGTCGTGGTCGCGGGTGTAGTCGTTGACCGTGACGAGGGTGGTCAACCCGGCGCCGCGGCTCGCGCGGATGCCGTTTTCCGAATCCTCGAACGCCAGGCAGGCTTTCGGTTTCAGATTCATTTGCTCCAGTGCCCAGACATAGATGTCGGGCGCGGGCTTCTTGGCCGGCACGATGTCGCCGGCGGCGATGACTTCGAACCACTTGCTGCTGCCGCGGCCCAGGCTGTGCTCCAGCAGGGCGGTGACGTTTTCCGGCGTGGTGGTGGTGGCGACCGCCAGTCGCAGGCCGGCGTCCATGGCTTCCCGCAGCAGGCGCTTGATGCCGGGGCGCATGGGCACGTTGCCCTCGGCCAGCATGGCAGTGTAATGGCGAGTCTTGGCCTTGTGCAGTTCCGCCACGAGGTCGTCGAAATCGACCGGCTTTGCATAGTCGGGACGGAAGGTGTCCACGTAGTGTTTCATGCGTTCCTTGCCGCCGGTAACCGCCAGCAGTTTGCCGTAGAGGGGAACATCCCAGTCCCAGTCCAGGCCGAATTCACGGAAGGCGGCATTGAAGGCAGGGCGGTGGCCGTCGCGCTCGGTGTCGGCGAGGGTGCCGTCCACGTCAAATAACAGGGCTTGCAGGGACATAGTCAGTCAAGATCAATAATGGGTTGCCGTTGGGGGGGTAAATCTGTTATTAAGTCAGGTTTATTTTGTTCAGTTCAACCGGGAATACATATGGCCACCGAACATTTGAAGCGCTTTGAACCCTACAAGGCCAAAAAGGGCGAGGAGTACATGAACGCCAAGCAATTGGCGCATTTTCGCAAAATCCTCGAAGCCTGGAAAGCAGAGCTTTCCCAGGACATCGACACCACCATTCATTCCATGCAGGACGAGGCCACGGTGTTCGCCGATCCCAACGACCGCGCCACCCAGGAGTCCGACATGGCCCTGGAACTGAGGAACCGCGATCGCGAGCGCAAGCTGATCAAGAAGATCGACGAAACCATGGCCAAGATCGACGCCGGCGACTACGGCTATTGCGATTCCTGCGGCGTGGAAATCGGCATCGAGCGCCTGCAGGCGCGCCCCACCGCCAGCCTCTGCATCGACTGCAAGACGCTGGAGGAAATCAAGGAAAAGCAGGTCGCCAAGTAAAAGGCTGCACGATGAACGCTCCCCGGGAAGCGACCACTGCCTTCGAGGCCAAGTACTGGGGGACGCTCTATAACGTGCTGTCCTGGGAGCAGTTGACGGCTTTCTGGGGCAGAGTGGAGCGCGGCGCCGGCTGGTATCTCTATCCGGTCGGCCAGGATGTCCCGCAGGCGCCCGCCAATGCCGAGGATGTCGAACGCTTCATTCACCACATCGACGAGCTGCTGCGCAAGGAGCATGAAGAAGACTACTGCGGCATCGTCTATGTGGATGACCTGGAAAAGCCGAGTTTCATCAAGATCTACGATCCGCACAATCTCGGCGTATCCTGCGGCTCCAGCGGCCAGCACATCTTTCCCGGCTGGACCATGAGCCTGCAGGCCCCGGTCAATCTCATGCCGGCAGTGGTGCCGAACAACCGCAAGAAATGGTGGTCGGCTCTGTTCGGCGGTTGAGCTTCTGAACGCAAGCCGCTGAAGAACGCCCTGCTGAGCAGGGCGTTTTCGCTGATGGGGGGCGCTTACTTCTTGGCTGGTGTCGCCGGTGTGGCGGGGGCCCCTTCCGCCGCCGGGCTGGCAGGCGTGGCGGCATTTTCATTGCGCTCGTGCTTTTTGGGCTTCTTCTCCTTGACCTTCTTGCCCTCGTTGCGGGACTTGTCCGCAGCTGCCGGTGTCGCCGGGGTTGCAGGGGTTGCGGCGGCGGCCGGGACAGCCGGCGTGGCAGGCGTCGCCTTGGCGCCGGGTGTGGCAGCAGGTGTCGCCGGCATGGCCGGCGTTGCGGGGGCAGCCTGCGTTGCCGGTGTGGCCGGCGTAGCCTTCTTGTCTTCCGGCTTGGCGGCGAGTGTGGTCGTGCTGAAGGCGGCGATGAGGACGAGCGTGTAAAGTTTGTTCATGCGGGGCTCCTGTTGAGGACGTTCGAAAAAAGGGCTTACTATTCAAACATAGCAGGGCTTGCCGCCGCGTCCGGGGAAAAACAAAAAACCCGCGCCATGCGCGGGTTTTTTGCTGGCGGGATGCCGAAAAACTTACTCGGCAGCGCCCTCCGGAGCAGGCGCGGCAGGCGCCTCTTCCTTCTTGGGCGGCTCGGTCAGCGCTTTCATCGACAGGCGCAGGCGGCCTTTCTCGTCGGCTTCCAGCACTTTCACGCGCACTTGCTGGCCTTCCTTGAGATGCTCGGCCACGGTGGCGATGCGCTCGTGTGCGATCTGGGAAATGTGCAGCAGGCCGTCGCGGCCGGGCAGCACGTTGACGATGGCGCCAAAGTCGAGGAGCTTGACCACGGTGCCTTCGTAGACGGCGCCGACTTCCACCTCGGCGGTGATTTCCTCGATGCGCTTCTTGGCGGCTTCACCCGACTCGGTGCTGGTGCAGGCGATCTTGATGCTGCCGTCCTCATCAATATCAATTTGCGTGCCGGTCTCCTCGGTCAGCGCGCGGATCACGGCGCCACCCTTGCCGATCACGTCACGGATTTTCTCCGGGTTGATCTTCATGGTGATGATGCGCGGGGCGTAGGCGGACATTTCCTCGCGCGCGCCGCCGACGGCGTCCTTCATCAGGCCGAGGATGTGCATGCGGCCTTCCTTCGCCTGTTTCAGCGCGGCATCCATGATTTCCTTGGTGATGCCCTGGATCTTGATGTCCATCTGCAGGGCGGTGACGCCCTTCTCGGAACCGGCCACCTTGAAGTCCATGTCGCCGAGGTGGTCCTCGTCGCCAAGGATGTCGGTCAGCACGGCGAAGCGGTTGCCTTCCTTGATCAGGCCCATGGCGATGCCTGCGATGTGTGCCTTCATCGGCACGCCGGCATCCAGCATGGACAGGCAGCCGCCGCACACGGAGGCCATGGAGGAGGAGCCGTTCGACTCGGTCACTTCCGATACCACGCGCAGGGTGTAGCCGAACTCCTCCTTGGAGGGCAGGGCGGCCAGCAGAGCGCGCTTGGCGAGGCGGCCGTGGCCGATTTCACGGCGCTTGGGGCTGCCCACGCGGCCGGTTTCGCCGGTGGCGAAGGGAGGCATGTTGTAGTGCAGCATGAAGCGCTCGGAGTATTCGCCCATCAGCGACTCGATGGTCTGCTCGTCACGGCCGGTGCCCAGCGTGGTGATGACCAGCGCCTGGGTTTCGCCGCGGGTGAACAAGGCGGAGCCGTGGGTGCGCGGCAGCACGCCGGTGCGGATGGTGATGGGGCGCACGGTGCGGGTATCGCGGCCGTCGATGCGCGGCTGGCCCGAAAGGATGCGGCCGCGCACGACGTTGGCTTCCAGCTTGAAGAACTCGTCCTTGACCACGTTCACCGCCAGGGTGTCCATGTCGGCGCTGATGAACTCGCTGAAGACCTTGTCGCGGATGGCATCCACGGCGGCGGTGCGCGCCTGTTTCTGCTTGATGGAATAGGCTTGCTCGAGTTCGGCCTTGGCCAGGGCCTCGATCTTGCCGACGAGTTCGGTGTTGGTGGCGGGCGGTTCCCATTCCCAGGGATCCTTGCCGGCTTCGTCGGCCAGTTCGTTGATGGCGCTGATGGCGGCCTGCATCTGCTGGTGGCCGAACACGACTGCGCCCAGCATGATGTCTTCCGGCAGTTCCATGGCTTCGGATTCCACCATCAGCACGGCGGCTTCGGTGCCGGCGACGATCAGGTCCAGCGCGGAATTCTTCAGTTCAGGGCCGGTGGGGTTGAGCACGTATTCGCCGTTGATGAAGCCGACGCGCGCGGCGCCGACGGGGCCGTCGAACGGCACGCCGGAAAGGGACAGCGCGGCGGAGGCGCCGATCAGGGCGGGGATGTCGGAATCCACTTCAGGATTGGAAGACAGCACGTGCGCGATGACCTGCACTTCGTTGAAGAAGCCTTCCGGAAACAGCGGGCGGATGGGACGGTCGATCAGGCGCGAGGTCAGGGTTTCCTTCTCGGTGGGCTTGCCTTCGCGCTTGAAATAGCCGCCGGGAATGCGGCCGGCGGCGTAGGTCTTTTCCATGTAGTCCACGGTCAGCGGGAAAAAGTCCTGGCCAGGCTTGACATCGCGCTTGGCGACCACGGTGACCAGCACCACGGTGTCGTCCATGTTGACCAGCACTGCGCCGTCGGCCTGGCGGGCGATCTCGCCGGTTTCCAGGGTGACGGTGTGGCGGCCGTACTGAAATGATTTGGTGACTTTCATGCTTTTCCTCTTCCTCTAAACGACACCGCCCCGCGTACAGGCGGGGCGGCTGTTTTTTGATGCGATAAGGTTTTGTCCGTTGCGTGGACGATTACTTGCGCAGGCGCTGCGTTATTTACGCAAGCCGAGGCGCTCGATCAGTGCCTTGTAGCTTTCCAGATTGGTGCGCTTCAGGTAGTCCAGCAGCTTGCGGCGACGGCTCACCATCTTCAGCAGGCCGCGGCGGGAATGATGGTCCTTGGCATTGGCCTTGAAATGGTCGGTCAACTGGTTGATGCGCGCGGTGAGCAGGGCGACTTGCACTTCCGGGGAGCCGGTGTCGGCGGCCGCGCGCTGGTAATCCTTGACGATTTGCGCCTTTTCGGCGGTGGTGACAGCCATGTGTTTCTCCTGGATCAGGTTACGGAAATCGCGAAACCCGGTGGCCTGTTGGGTTTCGTTCATGAAACCGACCATCAACTGGACGGCTCCATATGGAAGCCGCACATCATACCCGAAAAACACTTGCGGTTCAAACAGATATCACATTACCCGGCGTTTTGGCCATGCCCCGGCGTATTCGCGGCCGCCGCCGGGCCGGGCGGCGTTGCATAAATGTCCGGCGGGGAGGGGAGCCGGGGCGCCCGCGCTCGCATCTTTTGTTGACAGGGGCATACGCCCTGTTTAAGCTCGGCGGAAAAATGAGGCCGCTGGCGCCAGAAGCGAGGCCTCGATTAAGCAACCAAATTCCCAGGCCGCCAGCGGAGCGGCATTCAGAGCTTGCTGCTGACCTAACTATTGAAGACATGCCAGGCCTATTGAAGACATGCCAGGCAGCGCTTTGAGAAAAACAAGAACTTAGCACCCTTGACAAAATATCGAGCAAGAACACCAATCGACAATCGAGCAATAACAACGCCTAACACAAGGAGCAACACGATGAATCGCGCTTACCGCTTGGTCTGGAACCAAACTCTCAACACTTGGGTTGCCGCATCCGAGCACGCCAGGGCCAAAGGCAAGGGCGGCGGCATGGCCAGGAAGCTGCTCGCGGCAGCGGCCCTCGTCGGCGCCTTCGCCGCCCTGCCGGCCCACGCCGTGGACATCGCTGGCGGCACGGTGACTGAAGTCACCGACAACGGCGGAACCCCGGGCGTCGTGGAATCCACCGACGTGATCAGCATCACGGGCGCCACCATCAACAATGCCACCTTCGGCGGCACCACCACCGCTACCGACATCGACGCCGCGACCCTGGACACCACCGGCGCGGTGACCATCGGCACTACGCTGGGCGTGACCGGCGCCACCACGACGAACGGCATCAGCAACACCGGCAACATCAGCACCGGCACCTTGAGCGTGACCGGCGCCAGCACCACCAACGGCATCAACAACAACAGCGCCGGCATCACCAATGCCGGCAGCATCGGCACCAATGGCGGCAACATCACCACCAGCGGTGGCAGCATCAATTCCGGCGGCGGCAACATCCTTTCCGGCGGCGGCACCATCAATACCGGGGGCGGCAACCTGAACATGAGCGGCGGCACCATCCAGAACGCAACCATTGCCACCGCCACCCTGACCAACGCCACCCTGGCTGGCACCACGGCCGACGTGACCGCCATCAACTTCAACGTCAGCTCGACCTCGACCTTCTCGGGCCCGACCGAGGTCGAGGACAACTTTTCCGTCACCAACGGCGGCCAGACCTATTTCAGCGTTAATGGCGCCACCGGCGCGACGGCGATTTCCGTGCCGGGGGGCGGCGTTTCGAGCGGCGACCTGTCCGTTGACGGCAGCAGCGTTTCGCTGACCTATACCAGCACTACCGGCAACACACACGGCCTCACGGTCGACGGCACCCAGACCACCCTGTCGGGCGGCACCAATTCCTCGGTGTGGACTCTGGCCGACGGTGACACGGGCGGCGCCACCCTGGATGTTTCCGGTTCCGGCGTGGGCAGCGCCACGGTGACCCTGTTCGAAGCCACGACCGATGCCCTGGGCACCACCAGCGCCGTCACCATCGGTGATCTGGCGACCTCGACCAACACCATCGAAGGCATCACCAACACCATCACCGGCAGCACCAGCAACACTATTCAGACCGGCGCTAACACGGTAATCACGGACGCCACCTCGGCGCGCCTGGTGAACGGCTCCACTGTGGTTTCGGTCGACGGCACCACCGCCACCATGTCCGACGGCACCGCTTCCGTCACCACTACCGGCGGCGGCGCGAGCATGACTAACGGTACCACCAACTCGGTGAACACCTATGCAGCGGGCGGCGCGACCGGCACCGGCATCACCGGCACCGGCACCACCGACGGCGTGAGTGTGACCGGCACCGGCGGCACCAACGGCATCAACCTCGCTGGCACCGGCACCACCGCGGGCATCGCCATGAGCGGCACGGTCGGCGGCAATACCGCCACGGCCAACCTGTCGGGCCAGGACGCCAGCTTCCTGAACAGCAACTCCGCCGGTATCAACGTCACCAATACCACCACGACGGTGAACGCCGGCTCTGGCGGAGCCAATGCCTCGACGCTGACCATGAATACCGGCAACGCGACGCTGCTGTCGGGCGCCTCCACCGGCGATCGCGGCCTTAGCATCAATGCCGTGGCCGACACCACCACCCTGACGGGCGGCAACGCGGCCGGTACCTCGACCTCGACCCTGAGTCTGGATTCCACCATCGCCTCGCTGGGCACGCAGAACAATGGCTCCCTCGTCATCACCGACAACGCCAGCGCCAATCTGTACGGCGGCAACGGTACGGCGGGCGGTACCGTGGACCTGTCGACGATGAATGCCAATACTTCCTTTACCGACGGCACCGTCAACAGCCGCACCGACCTGGATGTCACCCAGGCGGCGGTGAGCTACGACAACGGCGCCGGCGTGGTTTCGTCTACCGTGCACAACGCCACCCAGGCCAGCACGCAATGGACCAACGGCACCGTGACCTCCGGTTCCGTCGCTAACGCCACCAATTACACGGCCGGTATTTCCGACGGCACGGTGATCAGCGGCATGGATGCCACCCTCACCCAGACTGATGTCGGCTTCGACAACGGTGTGGGCACCACTAGCGGCGCCACCTACGACGCCACCCAGGCATCCATGGCCTACAACAACGGCACGCAGTCGGGCGGCACCAGCACCACCGCAGCCGGTACGGTGATGAATTTCGCCGACGGCGCCGATACTGCCAGCGTCACGCTGAACAACATCGGTGCGACCGTGCAGACCGATACTTACGGCCAGTTGAACATTACCGACAACACCAGCGCATCGCTCACCGGCGGTTCGGCGACCAACCACGGCACGCTGACGGCGGATACCACGCAGGCGGCCCTGGGCTACACCGATGGCACCGCTAACAGCGATTTGGTGCTGAACTCCACGCAGGCCTCGCTGATGTACGATGACGGCGCGGGCAATGCGCACGGCATCACCATCGATGCGACCCAGACGGTGATTACCGGCGGCACGGCATCGACCACGGTGACCATTGACGACAACGGCGTCAACATTTCCGACAGCACCAACGGCCAGACCCTGAACTTGTCGAATGCCGGCGTCGCCACCCTGGGCGGCACCACCGGCGGCGTGGCAGGCACGCTGAACGTTACCGACGGCACCAATACCACCATCGCTCTGGATGGCGCCACCGGCGCTATCACCGCCGGTGGCGACCTCACCATCACTAACGGCTCGGGCGGCGCGACTACTTTCAGCGTCGATTCTGCGACCGGCAACACCGCGGTGGGTGGCACACTGGCGGTCACCGGCGCCACGACCACCAACGGCATCACCAACACCGGTGACATCACGAACAGCGGCAACATCGCAACGGCCACGCTGAGCACCACCGGCGCGGCCACGTTCGGCGGCATGGCAACCCTCAACGGCGGCCTGACGGTGGGCGCCGGCCAGACGGTAGACATGGGCGGCAACCGCGTGACTAACGTCGGCACCCCGGTCAACCCGGACGACGCCGCGACCAAGGGCTATGTCGATTCGCTGGCCTTCAACAATGAGGACAAGGTGGCGCGCAGGGGCGTTGCTTCCGTGGCCGCGCTGACCGCGTTGCCGGATGTCGATCCCGGCAAGCGCTTCAGCTTGGGCGTGGGCGTCGCCAACTTCGACGGCTACAATGCCGTCGCCGTGGGCGCCTCCGGCAGGCTTGGCGATAATGTCAGTGCCAACCTGGGAGCCGGCTTTAGCAGCGGCGAGCGGGTGCTCAAGGCGGGCATCGGCTTCAGCTTCTAAGCCGGGTTCCTGCCTGCTGCCTGATCGGCGGCGTTGATTAAAATACGCAATGCCACGGCCAGCAATGGCTGTGGCATTTGCTTTGGGCGGCGGCAGTCGTTGCGGCTGCCCGGGCGATGCGCGCCCGGCCCGACCACTCGAGTTTTTGCGGAGGAATTACATGTCCGGAATCAGAAAACAGCTCACGCCGCTGC
Source organism: Betaproteobacteria bacterium SCN2 (assembly GCA_008923285.1). Classification (GTDB taxonomy): domain Bacteria; phylum Pseudomonadota; class Gammaproteobacteria; order Burkholderiales; family Thiobacillaceae; genus UBA6918. Next base: position 161,257 of record WBSG01000027.1, on the reverse strand, counting down.
TGGCCTTGGCCCTGCTGGCGCCTTCCACGGCAGCCCTGGGGGCGGAGATCACTGTCTGCGTAGTCGATGCCTCGATCAAGGATAACCAGCACTACTATACGCTTCCGAATACCAAGACCCGTCTGTTGTGCGAGATTTCGCAGATGAACCTGCGCCCGACCCTGGGCGACCTGTATCGCAACGGTTTTCGCATCATCCAGATCGAGCAGGTTCCGGCGCGTTTCCAGACCGGTAACGCCCAGCCTTCGCCGCTGATCTATCTGGAAAAACTGGGCGCGCCGGCGGCGTCCGCCGAGCCAGCCAGGAAGAAATAGCGGTCTGCGCGGGCTAGGGGGGCGTCATCAGGCGCGACGGGACTAACTTCTCCCCCGCGTTTGCCAGCCCCACGAAGCCCTGCGGCGAATAAATCCGAGCCAAGCCGCTGCTCGGGCAGTTCGTGGGCGTGTACGGATGTTTTCCTTGCATCAGTTGCCGCGCCGCTTCCGCATCGACATCGATGCGGGGCAGGTGGCAGACCAGGCTGTCCGGCTCGAGCAGGAGGGCCGCGCGCCGACTTTCGTCCATGCTTTCCAAGGCCGCCAGGCTGATCGCCCTGTCAAGGGTAAATGCACCGCTTGCAGTCCGCCTCAACGCGATGAGGTGCGCGCCGCAGCCCAGCGCACGGCCGATGTCCTCGGCCAGCGTGCGGATGTAGGTGCCGCCCGAACAGCGCACATTGAGAGTCAGTTCGTCGCCATCCAGTTTTTCCGCCGCCAGGCTGTGAATGGTCACAGGCCTTGGCTTGCGCTCGATTTCGATGCCGGCGCGCGCGTATTCGTACAGGGGCCGGCCCTGGTGCTTGAGCGCCGAATACATGGGCGGTGTTTGCAGCAGTGGGCCGGTGAAATCCGGCAGCACATGCTGCACCGCATCGAAGGCGAGCGTCACGGGTTTCGTCTCCAGGGCCTCGCCTTCGATATCGCCGGTGGTGGTGGTGACGCCCAGCTTGAGCACGGCGCGATAGGTCTTGTCGCCGTGCAGCGCATGGCTTGAGAATTTGGTGGCCTGACCGAAGCAGATGGGCAAGAGGCCCGAAGCGAAGGGGTCGAGCGTGCCGGTATGGCCGGCCTTGGCAGCGTTAAAAAGCCGCTTGGCCTTTTGCAAGGCGGCGTTGGATGTCCAGCCGGTCGGCTTGTCGAGCAGCAGCACGCCGTCGATGTTTAGGCGGGAATTCATGTTGAACGCAGAAGCGCAGAGACGCAGAGAAACGCTAAAGGCATTTACAGGGGGGTAGGGGAGGTTAAGAGAGGGAACAACAAAGTATTACTCCATGACCTCCAATACCTCCCTGTCATCAAGCTTTTTTGCCCGCCGTTATTCGTCTTTCGGATGCTTGGCATCTTCGGCGATGGCCTGATCGATGAGCTGAGACAGGTGCATGCCCTGTTCCACCGACTCGTCATAGGCGAAGGTCAGCTGCGGTACCAGGCGCAGTTTCATGCGGCGGGCAAGATGGCTGCGCAGGAAGCCGCCGGCGCGCTTGAGCCCCGCCAGAACGTCCTGGTGCGTGGCCTGCGGGTTGAGGCTGGTGACGAAGACCTTCGCGTGTTCCAGGTCGGAAGTGACTTCCACCCCGGTTACGGTGATGAGGCCGACGCGCGGATCCTTGAGTTCGAGGCGAATTATTTCCGCCAGCTCGCGCTGGATTTCGTCTGCAACTCGGCGGGAGCGGGGAAAGTCTTTTGGCATCGTCTAGTGAGGGGGGAAGGGTAAAGGGGGAAGGGTGTGGGTGAAGGTTTTACCCTTCCCCCTTGAGCGCCAAAGGCGCGGCCCCTTCCCCCTTCACGGGTTTTTACAGAGTTCGCGCCACTTCCACGACTTCGTAGATTTCCAGCTGGTCACCTTCCTTGATGTCGTTGAAATTCTTGAGCGACAGACCGCATTCGAAGCCTTCCTTGACTTCCTTGACATCGTCCTTGAAGCGGCGCAGCGAGTCGAGTTCGCCGTCAAAAACCACGACGTTGTCGCGCAGCAGGCGCACGCGGCTGCCGCGCTTGACCAGGCCGGACAGCACCATGCAACCAGCAATGACGCCGACCTTGGGTACGGAAATGACCTGGCGGATTTCCACTGTGCCCAGCTGGTTTTCGCGTTTTTCGGGCGAGAGCATGCCGGACAGCGCGGCTTTCACGTCATCGACGATTTCGTAGATGATGTTGTAGTAGCGGATGTCGACGCCCGAGGCCTCGGCCAGCTTGCGGGCGTTGGCATCGGCGCGCACGTTGAAGCCGATGACCACGGCCTTGGAGGCGAGCGCCAGGTTGACGTCGGACTCAGTGATGCCGCCGACGGCGCTGTGGATGACGTTGACCTTGACTTCGCTCGTCGACAGGCGCGCCAGCGCGTGGGAAAGGCCTTCATAGGAGCCTTGCACGTCGGCCTTGATGATGAGCGGCAAGGTCTTGACCTCGCCCTCGCCCATCTGTTCGAACATGGATTCGAGCTTGGCGGCCTGCTGCTTGGCCAGCTTGACGTCGCGATACTTGCCTTGGCGGAACAGTGCGATCTCGCGCGCCTTCTTCTCGTCAGGCAGCACCAGCGCGTCGTCGCCGGCATTGGGCACGTCGGACAGGCCCTGGATTTCCACCGGAATGGAAGGGCCGGCTTCGTTGATGGTCTTGCCGTTCTCGTCCTGCATGGCGCGCACGCGGCCGAAGGCCTGGCCTGCGAGCAGGATATCGCCGCGTTTCAGGGTCCCGGACTGCACCAGCACCGTGGCAACCGGGCCCTTGCCCTTGTCAAGGCGCGCTTCGATGACGATACCCTTGGCCGGCGCCTCCTTCGGTGCAGTGAGCTCCAGTACTTCGGACTGCAGCAGGATGGCGTCGAGCAGATTGTCGATGCCCTGGCCGGATTTGGCTGACACGTCCACGAACATGGATTCGCCGCCCCATTCCTCCGGCACGATTTCATTCGCGGCGAGCTCCTGGCGGATGCGCTCGGGATTGGCCTCGGGCTTGTCGATCTTGTTCACCGCGACTACCACCGGCAGGCCGGCGGCCTTGGCGTGGTGAATGGCCTCGATGGTGGTGGGCATGACGCCGTCGTCGGCCGCCACCACCAGGATCACCAGGTCGGTGGCCTTGGCGCCGCGCGCACGCATGGCGGTAAAGGCTTCGTGACCGGGGGTGTCGAGGAAGGTGATCATGCCCTTGGGCGTTTCCACGTGGTAGGCGCCGATGTGCTGGGTGATGCCGCCGGCTTCGCCCGCCGCCACCTTGGCGCGGCGGATGTAGTCGAGCAGCGAGGTCTTGCCGTGGTCGACGTGGCCCATGACGGTGACCACCGGGGCGCGCGGTTCGGCAGCGACTTCCGCGGCGCTTTCCTCGAGGAAGACCTCGGGCGTGTCGATGGCGGCGGCCTTGGCGATGTGACCCATTTCCTCGACCACGATCATGGCGGTCTCCTGGTCCAGCACCTGGTTGATGGTGACCATGGAGCCCATCTTCATCAGTGTCTTGATGACTTCGGCAGCCTTGACCGACATCTTGTGGGCCAGTTCGGCCACGGTGATGGTTTCGGGCACGCTCACTTCACGCACGACCGGCTCGGTCGGCGCCATGAACTGGTGCTGGCCGTCGTCAGCCTTGCTGTGCCTGCCGCCTGCCTTCTTGCCGCGCCAGCCGTCTCCGCCGCTGTCGCCGCGCGTTCTGAGGCCGCGTTTCTTCTGCGCTTCCTCGACCCAACTGCTCTTTTCCTTTTTGGCGGGTTTCTTCACCTCGCCTTCGGGCTTGGCCGGCTTGTGCAGGGTGGCGGCGCTGGGCTCGGCCTTGGCCGGAACCTTGGCGGCTTCCGCGGCGCGTGCGGCTTCTGCCTGCTTCCTGAGCAGTTCGCGTTCCTGGCGGAGGCGCTGGTCTTCGGCTTGGGCGGCGAGCAGCGCCTGATGGCGGCGTGCTTCTTCCTCGCGCACCTGACGCTCGGCATCGTCGATCACGGAAACCCTTTTGCGGACGACGCGCTTGGGCTTGGCTTCTTCGGCCGCGGCCTGCTCCGCAGGTGGCTGTTCCGTCGGCGCTTGTTCCTCCGGCGCTTGTTCCTCCGGCGCTTCGGCTGCCACAGGTTCGGGCATGGGCTTGGGAGTCGGCTGGGGCTCGACCACGGGCGGTGCGGGTTCGACGACTGGTTCGGGCGCGGCAATCTGCTCCTCGATCAGCGGTTCGGCGGCGGCCGCGGCGACCTCTTCGACCGCGGCGGCATCGCGCTTCACATAGGTGCGTTTCTTGCGCACCTCAACCTGGATGGTGCGGGGTTTTCCGGTAGTGCTGGCCGCCTTGATCTCGGTAGTCTGCTTGCGCGTCAGCGTGATCTTGGTCTTGGGCTTTTCCTCGGCTCCGTGCATCTTGCGCAGGTAGTCAAGCAACTGGGTCTTGTCTGCCTCGGTGACGACGTCATCCGCGGCCGTTTTGTGTACGCCGGCCGACTTGAGCTGCTCCAGCAGCAGCTCGGGCGAGAGCTTCAGTTCCTTGGCAAATTGTTCGACATTCATGCAGCGGCTTCCGTCCTTGTTGCTTGTGGGTTAAGGCGATCTGTGTATCTGTCTTGCGGCGCGGCCTATTCGGCAAACCAGGGCGCACGCGCGGCCATGATGAGCTGCTTGGCGCGCTCTTCGTCCATCCCGGTCATTTCCACCAGGTCGTCCACCGCCAGATCGGCCAGATCCTCGGTCGTGTGCACGCCCTTGGCAGCCAGAAGGCGCGCAGTCTCGGGGTCCATGCCATCCAGCGACAACAGGTCGCCGGCCGAAGCCTCTACCTTTTCCTCGCCGACGATGGCCGCGGTGAGCAGGGCATTGCGTGCGCGGGTTCTCAGTTCTTCGATGATTTCCTCGTCAAAGGCTTCGATTTCCTGCATTTCGGTGATCGGCACATAGGCCACTTCCTCCAGCGTGGAGAAGCCCTCGTCCACCAGGATCTGCGCCACTTCCTCGTCCACGTCGAGTTTCTCCATGAACAGGGCGAGGATGGCTTCGGTTTCCTTGGCCTTTTTCTCGGAGGCGACTTCCTCGGTGATGATGTTGAGTTCCCAGCCGGTGAGTTCCGAGGCCAGGCGCACGTTCTGGCCGTTGGAGCCGATCGCCTTGCCGAGCATGTCCTCTTCCACCACCACATCGATGCTGTGCTTGTCCTCGTCCACCACGATGCGGCTGACCTCGGCCGGTGCCAGGGCGTTGATGACGAACTGGGCGGGGTCGGGCGACCACAGGATGATGTCGACGCGCTCGCCGGCGAGTTCGTTGGTGACCGAGGTCACGCGCGAGCCGCGCAAGCCGATGCAGGTACCGATGGGGTCGATGCGCGGGTCGTTGGACTTGACGGCGATCTTGGCGCGCAGGCCGGGGTCGCGCGCGGCGCCCTTGATCTCGATCAGGCCTTCCTCGATTTCCGGCACTTCCAGTTCGAACAGCTTCATGATGAACTCCGGCGCTGTGCGCGACAGCACCAGTTGCGGTCCGCGGCCGCTGCGCTCGATCTTGGATAGATAGGCGCGCACGCGGTCGCCGACGCGCAGGTTCTCGCGCGCGATCATCTGGTCGCGGTGCAGAAAGCCCTCGATGCGGCCTGATTCGATGATGGCGTTGCCGCGATCCATGCGCTTGACTACGCCGGTGACGAGATGCTCCTTGCGGTCGAGGAAATCGTTGAGGATCTGCTCGCGCTCGGCATCGCGGATTCTCTGCAGGATCACCTGCTTGGCGGCCTGGGCGCCGATGCGGCCGAATTCCATGGCTTCGATCGGCTCCTCGACGAAGTCGCCGACCTGGATGTCGGGGTGGTCATACTGCGCATCCACCAGCAGGATCTGGTTGTCTTCGGACTCCAGTTCCTGTTCGGTAACGACGAGCCAGCGGCGGAAAGCCTTGTAGTCACCGGTTTCGTGATCGATTTCGACGCGCACGTCGGCATCGCCCTTGATGCGCTTTTTTGTCGCAGAAGCCAGTGCCATTTCCAGTGCGCCGAAGACGACCTCGGGCGCAACGTTCTTCTCGCGCGCCAGCGCATCCACCAGCATCAGCATTTCACGGCTCATCGTGTAATCCTCCAGCTCAGAACTCGGGCTTCAGGCGCACCGAATCCAGATTGTTCCAGTCCAGCAAAATCACGGTTCCGTCCACGTCCAGGCTGACCTTGTCTTCTTCAAGGCCCAGCAGCCTGCCGCTGAACTTCTTGCGCTTGTCCATCGGCACGCGCAGCTTCACGTCCACCATCTGGCCGGCAAAGCGGCTGTAATCCGCCGCCTTGGTGAGAGGCCGATCCAGCCCCGGTGACGATACTTCGAGGCGGTCGTAATCCACGTTCTCCACGGCGAACAGCCGGGTGAGGTGGTTGCTTACCGTGACGCAGTCGTCGACGGTGATGCCCTCGGGCTTGTCGATGTATACGCGCAAAAGCCCGCGCCCGGCGCGCTCCCACGCCACCAGCTCGTAACCTAGTCCGGTGAGTGTGGATTCGAGCAGCGAGGACAGTTCCATGTTTCAGCCGTACAAATAAAAAATGGGCGAACCGCCCATGCCATATAACAGCACTAATTTAACCGCCGGGATTATAGCCGGGAACCGGCGAAAATGCCAGACGGCCAAGCGTGCTCGGGATTTGGTGCCCGGAACCGGAATCGAACCGGTAAGGGCTTATCAGGCCCGGCGGATTTTAAGTCCGCTGTGTTTACCAATTTCACCACCCGGGCTTGCGATTTCGCGTCCAGACCGATTCTGGCCTTGTCGGCTCCGCATTGGTCTTGCAACACTACTGTCTGCGGCGCGCCTTCGTGCCGGAATCGGTCGTGGCACTGAATCACGGGGGAAACGAGCCGGAATTCTAGCAGACGGCAGGGGCAGGAAATGGAGGCGGGGGTCGGAATCGAACCGGCGTAGACGGCTTTGCAGGCCGCTGCATAACCACTTTGCTACCCCGCCGCGAGGGCTTGCAAGAAAAAGGGAAAACGAAAGCGATTGTCTTTCGTTTTCCCCAGGATGTCTGGAGCGGGAAACGAGGCTCGAACTCGCGACCTCAACCTTGGCAAGGTTGCGCTCTACCAACTGAGCTATTCCCGCGTTAGGAGCCGCGCATTATGGTGAAAGCGGAAACATCTGTCAACATCGTTTGCGTCATTCGCGCAAAGTTTTTGCCGCCATGCGCAGGTAGTAGAACATGGAAACCATTGTCAGCAGGGCGGCGAGGGTGATCAGGATATGGCCCAGAAGCTGGATGGGGAGGCCCGCCAGCGGCTCCCAGTACAGCAGCAGAGTGATGGCGATCATCTGCAACGCGGTCTTGAGCTTGCCGATGAAGCTCACTGCCACGCTGCCTGACTTGCCGGCCTTGGCCATCCATTCGCGCAACGCCGAGATGGCAATCTCGCGGCCGATGATGATGAGCGCGATCACGGAATGCGTGCGGTCCAGTTCCACCAGCACGATGAGCGCCGCCGCCACCATGAGCTTGTCGGCCACAGGATCCAGGAAGGCGCCGAAGGCGGAGGTCTGGTCGAGTTTGCGCGCGAGATAGCCGTCCAGCCAGTCGGTAATGGCGGCAATGATGAAAAATGCCGTGGCGAACAGATTGGTCTGCATCGGCGAGAGCCAGCCGGCGGGCAGGTAGAACACGCCGATGACCAGAGGAATGAACAGGATGCGCAGCCAGGTAAGGAAGTTGGGGAGGTTCATCGAGATTTCTCAGTGGAGCGCGTCATAGATGCGTTGTGCCAATTCTCGGCTGATGCCGGGCACTTGGGCAAGCGTTTCCACGCTGGCCCCGGCCACGCCCTGCAGGCCGCCGAAGCGTTCGAGCAGCGCCTTGCGCCGTGTCGGCCCGATGCCGGGCACGTCTTCCAGGGTCGATTGGGTGCGCGCCTTGCCGCGCCGCGCGCGGTGGCCGGTGATGGCGAAGCGGTGGGCTTCGTCGCGGATGGTCTGGATCAGGTGCAGGGCGGGGTCGTCGGGCCGCAGGTGGCGCGCGCGGCTGTCGGTGAATAGCAACTCCTCCAGGCCGGCCTTGCGCTCCGGTCCCTTGGCCACGCCGATGAGTTCGATGTCGGAGACTCCCAGCTCCGCCATGACATCCCGGGCGACATTGAGCTGGCCTGCGCCACCATCGATCAGCACCAGGTCCGGGCGCTTGCTTTCGCCTTCCGCGCCCGTTTCCTGCAGCTTCCTGTAGCGCCGGGTCAGCGCGTCGCGCATGGCGGCGTAATCGTCGCCGGGGGTGATGCCATTGATGTTGTAGCGGCGGTATTCGCTGTTCTGCATCTTGCCCTGGTCGTACACCACGCACGAAGCCACGGTGGCCTCGCCCATGGTGTGGCTGATGTCGAAGCATTCGATGCGGTTGAGTCCCGGCATGTCGAGCGCTTCGCGCAGTGCGTTGAGGCGCGCTTCCTGGCTGGCATTTTGCGCCTGCTGCTGGCCGATGGCCACCTGCGCGCCTTTCTCGGCCATGGCCAGCCACACCCGGGCTTCGCCCTGGGGGCTGTGAATCACGCGCACCCTGTGTCCGGCCTGGACGGACAGAAGTTCGCCAAGGGCTGCGGCGTTCAGCGGCTGGTTGACGATGATGCGGGGCGGGATGGGCTTGTCCTGGTAATGCTGCTCGATGAAGGCTTCCAGCACCTCGGCGCCGCTGACTGCCTCGGTATTCCTGGGGAAGAAGTGGCGGTCGCCCAGATGACGACCGCCGCGGACCATGGCCAGCGCCACGCACCATACGCCCTGTTCCATGATGGCCGCGATGATGTCGACGTCGCGCTCGCTGCCGCCCTCGATGACCTGCTGCTCGCGTACCTTGGCGATGTTCTGGATCTGGTTGCGGCAGGCGGCGGCGAGCTCGAATTCCAGTTTTTCCGCTGCTGCCTGCATGCGCGCGGTCAGCTCCTGCAGCAACTCATCCTCCTTGCCTTCCAGGAACAGTACCGCGCGCTTGACGTCGGCCGCGTAGTCCCCGGGGCTGATGGCGTTGACGCAGGGTCCGCTGCAGCGCTTGATCTGGTAAAGCAGGCAGGGGCGCGAGCGGTTGGCGAACACGCTGTCCTCGCAGGTGCGCAGGCGGAACACGCGCTGTACCAGGTTGACGGTTTCGCGCACCGCCCAGGCATTGGGGTAGGGGCCGAAGTAACGGCTTTTCCTGTCCTGCGTGCCTCGGTAATAGGCCAGCCGCGGGCTAGCGTGGCCGGAGATCATCAGATAAGGGTAGGACTTGTCGTCGCGGAACAGGATGTTGTAGCGCGGGCTGAGCGTCTTGATGAGGTTGTTTTCCAGCAGCAGCGCTTCGGCTTCGGTGCGTGTGACGGTGATGTCGACGCGCGCGATCTGCGCCGCCATCAGCTGGATGCGCGGCGACAGCCCGGTCTTGTTGAAATAGCTGGAGACGCGCTTTTTCAGGTCGCGCGCCTTGCCCACGTAGAGCACGGTCTCGTCCGCCCCGATCATGCGGTAAACGCCGGGGAGGTTGGGCAGGGTGGCGAGGAAGCTTTTGAGGTCAAACATTCAAACAACTGACAGGGAGGATAAGAGAGAAACAACCCTTATGGCTTTACTCCCTGACCCTCCCATACCTCCCTGTGGGAATAAAGCCTTTCGATTTTCTTTAATTCGCGACATTCAACATCATGAATCGTCTTCGTCCAGCAGCACGCCGGCGATGGCCCAGTTCTCGTAGGGCAGTTCCTCGAACGAGATGAAGGTGTAGCGCGCCGGCTTGTCGGCATGCTTTTCCAGTGTCGCGGTAACTTCCTCGGCGATGGCTTTTTTCTGCTCGCGCGTGAGATTGCCGGCGAGCTTGATGGATACGACTGGCATGGCTATTCCCCTAGATCGTTTTTGATGCGCGCGAACACTGACCGGAACATGTCCGGCGTGAGGCGCCTCGTCTGGGTATTGTAGCGGGAGCAGTGGTAGGAATCGTACAGCCGCAGGTTTCCCGGCAAGTCGTGGGCGGCGGCGTGGGCGAAGGCATGAGCCTTGGCTTTCAGTCCCAGCGCCATGAGCACGGCGACATGGGCGACATTGCCGAGCGCGAGCAGGGCGGTTCCCGGCCGGAGCGCGACCAGTTCGGCCTTGAGATGATGGTTGCATTGCCTGATTTCAGCAGTTTCCGGCTTGTTCGCCGGTGGCAGGCATTTGACCGCGTTGGTGATGCGGCAGCCGATGAGTTCCAGGCCATCGTCGGCGGATACGGAAACCGGCCGGCTGGCGAAACCGAATGTATGCAGGGTCTCGTATAGCAGGATGCCGGCATGGTCGCCGGTGAAGGGGCGGCCGCTGCGGTTCGCGCCATGCATGCCCGGCGCCAGGCCGACGATGAGCAGTCTCGGATTTTCGGCGCCGAATGGCATTACCGGCTTGCAGTAGTAGTCGGGATTGTCGGCCTTGACCTGAGCGAGGAAACCGGCGAGGCGGGGGCAGTCGCGGCAGTCAGCGAGGGGCGTCGTGGGGGGGGAGGTCGGGGAGCAGGGCATAAAGGGTGACGGGCTTGGGCGAGAGGATTTCGGGCTGCAGGGTGATGTGGCCGATGCCGAAATCCTTCTGCAGCAAGGCCTGCGCATTGGCCAGGATCTGCGGCCAGTGATCGAGGTCCTTCACGTCGAGGTGGGCGGACAGGGCGACCTGTCCGCTGGCCAGGGTCCAGATGTGCAGATCGTGGACGCGCTCGACGTGCTCCAGTTGCGCCAATCTGTGCCCGACCGCGTTGAGGTCGATGTGCGAGGGCACGCCTTCCATCAGCACGTGCAGGGACTTGCGCAGCAGGTTGAGGGTGGAGACCAGGATTAGCAGCGAGATCACCACCGAGAGGATGGGGTCGATCGGCGTCCAACCGGTGAACATGATGACCAGTCCGGCGGACAAGGCGGCGACCGAGCCCAGCGCATCGCCGGCGACGTGCAGCAGGGCGGCGCTGCGGTTGAGGCTTTGCTCGCCGCGCATCAGCAGCCAGCCCACGGCCAGGTTGACGCCGAGACCGATCACTGCCACCACGAATACCATGGTGCCCTGTATCTGCCTCGGTTCGGAAAAGCGCTGCCAGGCTTCATGCACGATGAAGGCAACCAGCGCCAGCATGATCAGGCTGTTGACGAGCGCGGCCACGACCTCGGCACGGGCGAGGCCGTAGGAATGGCTGGCAGAGGGCGGACGGCGCGCCAGCCAGGCGGCCAAGGCGGCGAGGCCGAGCGACAGGCTGTCGGTTAGCATGTGCCCGGCGTCGGCGACCAGCGCCAGCGAATTGGCCGCCAGGCCGGCGATTGCCTCGACGGCGGCAAAGCCCAGCGTGAACATGAGCGCCCAGCCGAAGGCGCGGTGGCCCAGGCTGTGCGGGTGATGGTGCGTGATGTTGTCGCCGGAATGGTCGTGGAAATGTTCCATCATGCGGTCCTGCCGCCGCGATCGGTCGGGTCGGCGCCCAGCGCCAGGTTGCCGCTTTCCATGCCCAGTGCGGCAATGGCGTGGCGCGAACGGGCATAGGCAGTCTGTTCGCGCAGCGCCGTCAGCGAAAGCGGGTGCGGTTCGCCGTGCAGGCGCGCCAGGCGCGCCCGGCTGGCGGCAGACCATTCGAAGTCGAGCCGGCCCAGCACCTCGTCGGCCAGATCGGGGCGGTTGCAGATCAGCGCCATGTCGCAGCCCGCCTTGAGCGCGGCGAGGGTGCGCGCCGTGATGTCGCCTGCCGCCGCGGCGCCTTCCATGGTGAGGTCGTCGCTGAACACCATGCCCTGGAAATCCAGTTCGCCGCGAAGCACGTTGCGCAGCCAGAAGGCGGAGAAACCTGCGGGGGCGGCATCGACTTTGGGGTAGATCACGTGCGCCGGCATGACCGCCGCCAGGCCCATGTCGATCAGAGCCTTGAAAGGCAGCAGGTCGTGCAGGGCGATGTCGGCGTAATCGCGCTCGTCCACGGGGATTGCGACATGAGAATCGGCGGCGATGAAGCCGTGCCCCGGAAAGTGCTTGCCGCACGCGGCCATGCCGGCATCTTTCATGCCCAGCATGAGCGCGTGGGACAGGTCAATGACGGCTTGCGGATCATGGTGGAAGGCGCGGTCGCCGATGACGCTGGAAATGCCGTAGTCGAGGTCGAGCACCGGGGCGAAGCTCAGGTCGACGCCATGCGCGCGCAGTTCGGCGGCCATGACGTAACCCGCCGCGCGCGCGAGGCTCCTGGCCTGCTGCGGGTGCGCATCGTAAATGCGCCCCAGCGTCCGCATCGGCGGCAGGCGCGTGAAACCCTCGCGGAAACGCTGCACGCGGCCGCCTTCCTGGTCGGCGGCGATCAGCAGCGGCGGCGACTTCAGGGCATGGATTTCGGCGGTGAGCTGTGCCAGTTGCGCCGGGCTTGCATAATTGCGCGCGAACAGGATGACACCGCCCACCAGCGGGTGCGACAGGCGCTTGCGGTCGTCGTCGGTGAGCGCAGTGCCGCGCACGTCGAGCATCAGCGGCCCCAGCATCAGACCTGCTCCAGCACGACATAGGCGATGACATAGTCCTGCTCATCGCTGAGTGAAAGATGGCTGGCTGCGATGCCGCGCTGGCGCAGCCAGTCGCCCAGTTCGCCGTCAAAACGGAGACCGGGCTGGCCGAGTTCGCTGTGGGTGACGGCAATGCCGCGCAGATGTAGGGGGTGACGCAAGCCGGTGCCGGCAGCCTTGGCGAACGCTTCCTTGGCGGCGAAACGCTTGGCGAGAAAGCGCGCAGGGTCGCTTGCCGAGAAGAATTCCTGGTGTTCCTCGGGCGCGAGCAGGCGGTCGGCGTAATGTTCGCCGAAGCGCGCCAGGCCCTGTTCCAGCCGCGACACTTTCACCAGGTCGACACCGATTCCGTAGATCATGGCGTCAATTTAACGGGTAATCCTGCTTCGCGGATAGCCTCCGCCCAGTTTTCCATCCAGGCCGCCGGCAACGCGGCCAGGCGCGGCGCCGATGGCTGCAGCGAAGGGCGCGCCAGGCCATACAGCAGCACCCCCTGCACGGGGATACGCTCCTGATGGATGCGGCGGATGACGTCCAGGTAGGCGGCTTGTTCGGCCGCATCGGGCGGACTGCCGTCGAGCGCGAACACGCAGCTCTGCAGCCAGGTCGGGCACAGCGCGGCGGCAAGCTTCAGCCGCTCGAAATGTTTTTCCGGGGAGGTGCGGGTCTGGTTGACACGGCGCAGTCCGCCAGCTGTGCCGCTGTCCAGCTTGAACCAGACCTCGCCGTTGAGCGCGGCCATCTTTTTCAATCCTTGCTGCACCCGCGGACGGTCGGCCAGGCTGCCGTTGGTGATGAGCACCAGCTTGATCCTGCCGATGAGGCCGAAGTCGGACATGACCCGGCCGACGAGGTCGATCACCTGCGGGAATTCCCGGGCGCTGGTCGGCTCGCCGTTGCCGGAGAGCGCGATGTCGTTCAGCCGCCGCGCGCCTTCCGGCACGCGGGTCTGCATGAAGTCGCCGTGCAGGATGTCCTTCAGCATCGCGCGCAGTTCGGTTTCCAGAAGGCCCAGGTCGACCGGCGGTGCCGCGCCGCGGCCGAGGTTGGGCACCTGGCAGTAGATGCAGGCCCAGTTGCAGGCATTGTTGGGATTGAGGTTGATGCCGACCGATACGCCGCCCGCCCGTCGTGACACCACGGGATAGACATAGGTCTTGTCCGCGCTGTCGCGGTCGTGGTTGGCGGGGGTGAGCGTGGATTGAGTCGACATTTTGCGGACAGAAGGAAACAGCCGGATTCTCTCACCACTTGCGGCGCTTGGGGGCGGATGGCTGTGCCGAATCCGTCGGCAAGCCGAAGACTGGCGGAAGCGGTGAGATTCGAACTCACGAATGACTTGCGTCATTGCCGGTTTTCAAGACCGGTGCATTCAACCACTCTGCCACGCTTCCAAATAATTCAAGTTTGCCGGTTTTAGTTCCGGCCGGGCTGTCGCCCTTAACTTGCTTCGCAAGTTAGCCTGCACTAGCGCAGTCACTCCGCTCCTTGGCGCCAAGACCGGTGCATTCAACCACTCTGCCACGCTTCCAGATAATTCAAGTTTGCCGGTTTCTGGTCATTACCAGGCTGAAGCTCGGCCTCCGCCCGGTGGGCAAGCGCCTGGAAAGACATGATCATCCGGCGGCATTGCCCCGCAGGGCGGAAAAAATTTCAGTGCGCCGCGTTTGTATCCGTAATGCAGCTGTTCCGGGCGCCGCCTGCAGCCGGGTGGGATAATATCCGTGTAACTCGGGTGCGTATTGTACGGATAGTCGGCATCCGCGTCGATTGCCGCTGCCTGCGCCCGCATGGTCAAAACAGGAAATCGGTTCGCATAGCGTAATGCTTGGCTTATTGGAAAAAATCAGATCGCTGACGGGCAGGAGTGAACGTCGGCGCAGCACGCCCTTCGTTTCGGTGAAGGCGACGCGAAAATGGCTGAACGACTTGCCCGGCGTTTCCGAATACGACAGGCACCATGCGCTGGTGGAGGGTCTGGAGCGATACAACGGCGACACTCGCGGCGACGCACTGACCCGTGTCAGGGTGCTGCTGCTGATCGAGGAGGCCGGCTTGCCGCTGCAGGCGAGGCTGGTGGAGCAGTTTCTCGAAAGCCACGAGAGAAACGACGCCGCACGGCAAGCCCTGTGGCGTGAATGCCATCTGTTCTGGGACCAGATGATCGTCGCCTATCTGCCTTTCCTCAACATCGTGTTGAGGAGCAATGTAGAGTCAGAGAAGCTGCTGGCGCTGGCGCCGCAGATAGCCGCCAGGAGCCTGCGCTATTTTTCGCTGGCCATGCGCTGGGAATTTCTTCGCGGCCGCCGTCCTGCGGAATCGGCCTGGCGCAGACTGCACAAGATCTACCGCGCGGTGGAAAGCGCCGGCATGGTGCTCGACAAGGTGAGCATCGGGGGCCGCGAAACCAGCAGCGCGCGCGAGTACGTCATGACGCTGTTGTTCGATCTTGCCAACCCTTATGCGTTCGATGCGGCGGAAATCCGCACCGCGCTGGAATTGCTGGATGAAATTCCCGAACTGCCGGTGCCGGAATCGGGACTGCGGCATGGCCGGCATTCGCACATGGTCGATCTTACTGCGACAGGCGGACCAGAAAGAATCGATGACCGCTGGGTGCCGGGCGGGCGATTGCGCTATCTCGATTTTCACGGCGTCATCCAGGCATTCGAGCAGCGCGCAAGCCGGGTGCCGGATTCGCCGCAGTCCGTGGTGTGCAGAAAACTGGCCAAGGTGATCGGTCGCGCCGGGGCCATCCGGGGCGTCCCGCGCAGGCCGCGCTTTGGCGAGGTGCGCGCCGTCTTCGGCGCGGAGCAGGTGTTTGCCCTGTTCGAGCAGCACGGACGCATTCCGCCGCCTTGCGAATTCATCACCCTGCGGGATGAAAGCGGCAAGGGCATCGGCTTCGTGCTGAACGACGAGCGCGCCATCGAGCCAGGCAGTCTGCTTGCGGTCGACCGGGAGGACGGCCGGGCTACCTGGCAGATTCTCGCGGCGCGCTGGGAGGCGGCCGAAGGCATGCACTGGCTGCTCGGCACCGAAGTGCTTTCCCGATATCCCAAGCGTGTGGAGGTGGAATGGGAAAAAGCCGGTTCGGGCAGGGAAACGGCATCAGCGCTTTTCCTGCCCCTGGCCAGCGCCAGCCAGGGCGCGACCAGCAACCTGCTGCTGCCGCAGACGGCATACCAGGCCGGCGGCGAACTGCTTTTGCGCCAGGACGACGGTACGCGTTACCACCTCAGGCTTGGCAGCGTGGTCGAGACCCACGAATCCTGGCTGAGAGTCGAGTTCGACGTGCTTTCGCGCGAGGCGGCCTGAACGCGAATCGGCGTTCAGTGCGTGGTGCTGTCGGTCTTCTTGCGGGTGATCTGGACGGGCTTGGCGCCTTGCTCCTGATCCGGGTAAACCGGCCGGGATTCGGCAAGGCCCAGCGCGTCGCCCAGTTCGCGTTCGCGCGTGGCGATCAGTTCGAAGCAGGACTTGATCTGCTCCACGGTATCGTCGGACAGAAAGCCCGAGGTCCCGGGACGCGGCGTGGCGTCGCGCACCACGCTGGCCAGGGTCTTGCGCATGGCGCGCAGGATGCGTTGCTCGACGCTCATTTCCTTGGCGGCGAGTTCTTTGGTTTTGTCGTCTGACATGTCGGTTCCTTCAAGTTTGGTTTACACCGCCATGGCGGTGAGTCGGGATTTCTGGAATCCTGCCGCGACGAGTTGCTCGACGGCAGGCGTGAGGTAGATTTCAGGTCCGGCCAGATAGACATCCGCCTGGCGTGCCCCGGGGAAATCGGCCAGCAGCTTTTCCACCACGCCGGCGACGGCGGCCCCGGTCGAATCGCGGTTGGCCATGGAAACCGGCAGGTAATGGAAGTTCTCGAGAGCATCGGCCCAGGCGCGGCACAGGTTGTTCATGTAGTGGCCGTCCGGGGATGACGCGCCCCATACCAGGCCCATTTCTTCGTTCGACTCGCGCGCCATGCTGTGTTCGAGCAAGCTCTTGATGGGCGCGAAGCCGCGGTCGAAGGCGACGAAGATCACGTCGTTCTGGGTGTCCTCGTTGAGGAGGTAGTCGCCCCACGGACCATAGACCGTGACATTTTCGCCGGCCTTCAGGCCGTTCCACACCCGTTCGCCGAAGGCGCCGCCGAGTCCGCGCTCGACATGGAACTGCAGGTCGCGGTCGTTGCAGGGGCAACTGGCGATGGGGAATTCCGCCGAGCCGGCCGATGCATGGCCCAGCGTGGCGCTCTGCCCGGCGAGGAAGCGCAGGCGGTGGCTGCGCGGCGTCTGCAGGTGCAGCAGCATCATGTCTTCGCTCAGATGCGTCACGGATTTGACGCGCGCGGTCAACTGCTGCTTGGGAATGTCAGTGGCGGATTTGGCCTCGAGCGCTTCCAGCACCACGTCGCTCACCGCCGTGTGGCTGCACATCAGGGTATAGCCCTGCTGTTTTTCCGGGTCGGACAGGACGTAATCGTAATGCCTGGTCTTCATGACCTGGCCGGAAATGACGCGTGCCTTGCACAGGCCGCAATTGCCGCTGCTGCAGCCGTAATTGAGCGCCAGCCCTGCCTTCAGCGCGGCTTCGAGCAGGGTATCGTTGCCCTCGACGAAGAAATCCCGGCCGGAGGGCTGCAAGGTGACGTGGGCCGACATGACTTTGAGCATAGCATCCATTACTTCAAGCGAGTCAGGCTTTTGCTCCTGGCCGAGCACGTGCTGCAGCTCGCTTTCCAGCCACTGATCAAGCTGTGCGAGTGCAGTCTCGGCTGCGGGCGGGCTTGCCGACAGTTCACGAATCCGATTTTGCAGACCGACCACCAGGGTGTGGTAGTGCTGCAGGTGCAGTTTGAGATCGTTGAGCTCCATGCCCTGTTCGAACAGACGCTCGGCCAGCACTTCCTTGGCCGGCAGGGTGCGGTCCATGATGCGGCGGCGGAAGGCTTCTTCCTTGATCCTGCGGGTCTGCTCGAACAGGCCGCTATCCTCGAGCTTGAGGTCGGGGTAGAGCTGCAGCAGCTCTTCGGTGGAGATGGTGCCGTCGAAGGAATGCAGCCCCCCCTCCTTGATGCGCTTTTGCAGGGTCGCGCGCGAAATGCCGATCAGCTTGGCGGCGCGGGAAATGGCGAGCTGCTGGGACATGGCGGTATGCGCGGTTTCCGGATCAGGTCTGGCCGATGCGGTCGTAATAGCGTGCCCGGTACATGATGCGCTTGTGCCCGGGCGAGTCGACGAAGCCGGTGCGGTCATGCAGCACGTTGTTGCACAAAAGGCCCATGCCGGCTTCCAGCCTGTGCTGGAATTTCCACGGCAGATCCTGGCCCAGCAGTTTGTCGATGGCGGCAACCGCGGCCTGCGTGGCGGCGTCCTGCTTCCACGCGATGGAGCGCGTGCGCGCCGTGTAGCGCAGGTGCAGCTGGCCGCCGGGCAGCGTGGAGAACACGGGGCCGGTTTCCTCCGCACGCGCGACGCCATTGGCGTCCATGCGCGGGGGAATGGACATGGCATCTTCCTGCATCAGCGCGCGGATGTGCGCCGGGTTCTCGTCGCGCAGCAGCAGGTAGAGAATTTCGTGGTCGAGCAGGGCGTTGGCGCCGCCTTCCGCTGCGGGTGCTGCGCAGTGCAGCATCATGCCGAGAATCTGGCGGTCGGGGCGGTTGTAGTAGCCGTCGGTGTGCCAGCGGATGGGGCGGTCGGTGTAGGGAATGAAATCGCCCTTCTTCTCGCCGTTTTCCGCCACGGTCAGGGTGCTGATGTCGTCCTCGTCCGACATCAGGTTGGCGTCGAGGCGTTCCAGGCCGAACTGCCGGCCCATCAGACGCGGGATGTCCTTGTCTTCGCCGAGGTCAGGCCCGGCGTAGATCGCCATGTTGGTCTTGCGGCAGCGTTCCAGCAGGGCGGCGTGTTCTTTTGCGGTGAGCGCCTTGGGGTCGGCGACTTTCACGACCAGTTCTTCGACGCGCTGCGGATAGCCGCGCAGCTTGGCATCGCGCCAGGCCTGGTAGGCGGCGCCGTTGTCGGGATGGAAGGGGCTGTCCGGGCGGATCAAGCTCAACCTTCGTGCCTGGGATAAAACGCCTCGATCTGTTTCTTGATCGGGCTGATGAAGGCCGGCGCCTCGATCTCGATAATCTGGTCGGCAATCCAGGACTGGTCGCGCGCTTCCATCACTTCGCGGATGCAGTTGGCGAGGTAGCGCTTGACCACGAAATCGGGATTCTCCGGATCGAAGTCGAATTCGGCGTAGTCGGCCCAGCGCTGGTTGAACTTGCCGAGGATGGCTTCGACGTAGGGGTGGTCGTGGTCGCCGACGACGGAGTGGATGTTGTCTTCCAGGATCTCGGCCATTTTCACGCCCAGGGCGCCGACGAGTTCGGCGCGTTCCTCGTCGACGATGCGTCCATGCACCATGCGGTCGACCGTGTGCACCATGTAGGCGATGAGTTCGGCCAGCAGGGTGAAGCCGCGCTGCGGGGTGATGATGTCATAGTCGGCGTTGGACAGGTTGATGACCGCCTTGTCCGCCAGTTTCCAGATGGTCACGGCGAAGGCCGAGGCCTGTTCCTCGGGGCCGTGGCCATCCTCGCCTTCGCGAAACCATGAAGTTTTTACGCGTATGCCGCTCATGTCATTCTCCTGTGGCAATCGGACGCGAGGGATCGGTGATCCATTCGCTCCAGGACCCGGGGTAAAGCCGCGAACCCGGCAGGCCGGCCGCTTCCATGGCCAGCACGTTGAGGCAGGCGGTGACGCCGGAGCCGCACAGATGAATGATTTCGTGCGGCGCGGCGCCGTGCAGCAGCGCCTGGTATTGTTCGCGCAAGGCTTCCGGCGGCAGCATGGTGCCGTCGATGTCGAGGTTTTCCTCGAACGGCCAGTTGACCGACCCCGGGATATGACCAGGCACCGGGTCGAAGGGTTCGTATTCGCCGGTAAAGCGGCGGTCGGGGCGCGCATCGATCAGGCGGCTGGCGTTTTCGTGCATGGCCTGCATGACCTCCTCGGCGGAGGTCCACTGGCTGCGTTCGGGCAGGCAGGCGCAGGATGCGCTGTGGATGTCCACGGGCGCTTCCTTGGCGATCGGGCGCTTTTCGCGCGTCCACTTGGGGTAGCCGCCGTCCAGCAACGCCACGTCCGGGTGGCCGAGCCAGCGCAACAGCCACCACATGCGTGCGGCGATGGAGCCGAAGCTGTCATCGTAGACCACGACCTGACGATTGATGCCCACGCCCCATTTGCACAGTTTTTCCGTCAGCATCCTGGGATCAGGCAGGGGATGGCGCCCGGTCTTCTCGCCCATCGGGCTGCACAGATCGTTGTCCAGATGCACGTAGCGCGCGCCCGGAATGTGTCCAGCTTCGTAAGCCTGACGTCCGCCTTCGGGGTCGGTCAGCGTGAACCGGCAGTCGAAAATGACCCAGTTGGGATCGCCCAGATGGGTGGCCAGTTCCTGCGTGGAAATCAGTGTGGTGTAGCTCATGTGTTCCTGTCTGCTTCAGAAAGAAATCGCCCGCCGCCTTGGGGCAAGACGGCGGGCGAGTTTCCCGGATCGGGTGACGAGCCGATCAGTAGCCGCCCTTGCCGTAAGGCTTGGGCAGGCCGGCGACGCGCACGGCCTGGCGAGCGGGCTGGTTGGGGAACAGCGTGTAGAGCAGGGTTTTCCAGTCCTTGCTGTCGTCTTCTTCCTTGAGCGCGATCAGCATGTTGCGGAAGTTGGGGGTCTGGCCGTGCTGCTTGTACTGATCGCGCAGCCAGTTGATGACGAACCAGTGGTCGTCGGTCAGGGTGATTTTTTCCTTTTCCGCGAGGATCGGGCAGATCTCGTCATCGTATACGGGCTCCAGCAGGAAATCCTCTTCGCCGGTTTCCAGTTCTTCGCCGTTGTACATGACTCCCATGATTGATGCTCCTATGTGGTTTGGTTGGACAAAAAAACAAAAAATCAGACCGCGTCGATTGCGCCGACGGCGGTGATGGATTTGTGCGGGATGAAAATTCCGCAGCCCAGCTTGCGGTGCAAGCCGAGACCCTGCTGCTGCACGCGGATGGCATGCTCGATGGGCAGGCCGTGCAGCATCAGGCTGTAGCCGGTCGCTATTTTCTCACCATCGAAGAACTTTTGGGGCCTGCCGCAGATAAAACGCGTGGTGATGTCCATCGCGTCGAGCTCGCGCAGGATGTCTCGCGTGAAGGTCTGTTCGTCCTCGCTGCCGGTGCATACGGTATGCGCATACAGCGGCGTGTGCTGGGTGAGGGCCTTGACCTTGCTCTTGCCGAGGGTGAGGGTATGGTGGTTGACCTTGAACGACTGCCCGCTCAGTTTTTCCAGGTCGGGCAGGCGGGCTGCCGGGTAGCGGATCACCAGCTTGGCGCGGCGGTTGAGGATCATCTCGCCGCCGCCGGTGTCGGCGCCCTGGATCGGATGGATGCCCAGCCCGGCCTCTTCGCCGAGCCAAGGGGCGAGCGTGAGCAGCGCCTGGTACAGCAGCCAGGCGTGATCGAGGGGGAGTGCGTCCCCCTTCAACTCGAATTGGATATCCGACACGGCAGAGACGTCGATGTCCTTCGCCTCTGCATGGTCTTCGTATAGCCAGCCTATTTGGATTCTCCTTCGGCAGCGGCGCCCGCCTGGCCTTCGTTCTGCGCGGCCCAGTCCAGCATGGCCTGCCCCCAGACTTTCGCCGTGTGCGGGTCGATGTCGAAAATGGTGAAACGCTTCATTTCACGGATGCGCACGCGCAGGGTAACGTAATCCGCGCGGTGGATGATGTGCTGGAGTTCGATTTCCTGCCGGTAGGGCGAGGCGGTGAACTTTTCCAGGCTCTTGATCTCGATTTCGTCCATTTTCTATAAGAATCAATTCGCTAGGTGTGTGCTGGGCAGCCCATACATGTATATATGTATGGGCTTCTGGAATTCAATAACGTCAAGTGCTAATATTCAAGATTCCCGAAGTGTGGCACCGGCCGCGCAAAGAGGAAAGCCGCCCGAACAGGGGGGAGTGCCATATAACCCATTTGGGTAGGTTGTATTAACCCTTCCTGATAATGGTGTTATGGCAAGGCCGGAGGGTAGACTGCCGGTCACGGTTTTTTATGGCGTGAACACAATTATTTATTGTGAGCAGCAGGGCGTTGATCGCGCCCGGTTCCGTCAAGGCGGGCCACGACCGTGAATTCACATGTGAGTTTTGATTATTTGACTTCTGAAACGGAGAGTAAACATGGCTAAGAAAATGTATGACACGCCCATGCTCGACCAGCTGGAAAGCGGCCCCTGGCCCAGCTTTGTGACCGGCCTCAAGCGTCTGGCCAAGGATAACGACATGATGGTTGACCTGCTGGGTCAGCTGGAAGAGTCCTACAAGACCAAGAAGGGTTTCTGGAAGGGCGGCACGGTTGGCGTGTTCGGTTATGGCGGCGGCGTGATTCCCCGTTTCACCGAGCTCAAGGATGAGAACGAAAAGCCCATCTATCCCGAAGCGGCCGAGTTCCATACCCTGCGCATCCAGCCGCCTGCTGGCATGCACTACGACACCAAGACCCTGCGCTGGATGTGCGACGTGTGGGAAAAGCACGGCTCCGGCCTGATTGCCTTCCACGGCCAGTCCGGCGACATCATGTTCCAGGGCATCAAGACCGAGAACGTGCAGGCTGCCTTTGACGAGCTGAACGAAAACGGCTTCGATCTTGGTGGTGCCGGCCCCGCGCTGCGCACCTCCATGTCCTGCGTCGGTGCTGCCCGTTGCGAACTGTCCTGCTTTGACGAGGCCCGCGCCCTGCGCACCGTCATCAACAACAACCTGGACGACATGCACCGTCCGGCGCTGCCCTACAAGTTCAAGTTCAAGTTCTCCGGCTGCGGCAACGACTGCGTGAACTCCATCCAGCGTTCCGACATGGCCACCATCGGCACCTGGCGCGACAACATGCAGGTGAACGAAGAGCTGGTGCAGGCCTGGGTTGCCAAGAATGGCAAGGGCGAGCTGGTCAACCAGGTCATCAACATGTGCCCGACCAAGGCCCTGTCGCTGAAGAAAATCGGCGGCGAGAGCAAGGCTGAAGGCGTGGTTGCGGTCAAGGTTGATGCCGAAGACTGCATGGAAATCGACAACCACAACTGCGTGCGCTGCATGCACTGCCTGAACGTCATCCCCGGCGGCCTGCTGCCCGGCAAGGACAAGGGCGTGACCATACTGGTCGGCGGCAAGGGCGTGCTGAAGATCGGCGCCACCATGGGTACCGTGGTGATTCCGTTCATGAAGCTCGAGTCCGATGATGATTTCGAAAAGCTGAACGACCTGGCCCGCAACATCCTCGACTTCTTCGCCGAAAACGCGCTGGAGCACGAGCGTACCGGCGAGATGATCGATCGTATCGGTCTGGTCAACTTCCTGGAGGGCATTGGCCTGGATATCGACCCCAACATGGTCGCCCAGCCGCGTTCCAACCCCTATGTCCGCATGGATGGCTGGGAAGAGGAAGTCGCCAAGTGGGAAGAGCGCAAGAGCGCTTAATAGCTGTCATCCGCCGCACGGGTTTCCCGTGCGGCTGTTTGTAAATACTGGAGGTTATTAACATGGCTGATTTGCGTCCCCCGATCGAAAGCGGCGCACCCGACCCGATGCCCTTCATGCATCCGGTCATGAAGAAGAACTACGGCAAGTGGGTGTTTCACTCCCACCCCAGGCCTGGTGTCCTGTATCACCGCGCCGAGAGCGGCGATGCGATCTGGACCGTCAAGGCCGGCACTCAGCGCCAGATGGACACCTACACCATCCGTGAGTTGTCCGACATCGCCGACAAGTTCGGCGACGGCTACGTGCGCTTCACCGCCCGTTCCAACATCGAATACATGGTTGCCGACGAAGCCAAGGTCGAGCCCCTGATCAAGGCGCTCAACGACGCCGGCTACCCGGTTGGCGGCACCGCCAACTCTGTTTCCATGATCGCCCACACCCAGGGCTGGCTGCACTGCGACATCCCCGGCACCGACGCCTCCGGCGTGGTGAAGGCGCTGATGGACGAGCTCTACGACGAGTTCATCAAGTGCGAAATGCCCAACCGCGTGAAGTTGTCTACCTCCTGCTGCGAAATCAACTGCGGCGGCCAGGCTGACATCGCGATCATCGTGCAGCACACCAAGCCGCCGAAGATCAACCACGACCTCGTCGCCAACGTTTGCGAGCGCCCCGCTGTCGTGGCCCGCTGCCCGGTGGCTGCGATCCGTCCCGCCCTGGTGAACGGCAAGCCCTCGCTGGAAGTGGATGAGAAGAAGTGCATCTGCTGCGGCGCCTGCTACCCGCCCTGCCCTCCGATGCAGATCAACGATCCCGAGCATTCCAAGATCGCGATCTGGGTTGGCGGCAAGAACTCCAACGCCCGCTCCAAGCCCACCTTCCACAAGCTGGTGGCTGCCGGTCTGCCCAACAGCGCCCCGCGCTGGCCCGAGACCGCCGAGGTGGTGAAGAAGATCCTGCGCGTGTACAAGGAAGACGGCCGTCCCTGGGAGCGCATGATCGACTGGATCGACCGTATTGGTTGGCCCCGTTTCTTCGAGAAGACCGGTCTGCCCTTCACCAAGTATCACATTGATGACTGGCGCGGTTCTCGCGTTAACCTGAACGCCTCCAACCACATTCGCTTCTAAGCGGATCAGTTGGGAGGTAAGCATGCCCGCCGGCCCCCGGCCTGCGGGCATGCCATTAAATAAAACTAGATATTGCATGGATCAAGCATGAAATTCGCGATTATGGTTAATGAGGGTCCCTACACCCATCAGGCAACCGATTCTGCTTACCAGTTTGCCAAGGCAGCCATTGCCAAGGGCCATGAAGTTACCCGCGTGTTCTTCTATCACGACGGCGTCAACAACGGCACCCGTCTGACAGTTCCGCCGCAGGATGACCGCCACATCGTCAACCGCTGGTCCGAAATGGGTACCCAGCACAACATCGATCTGGTGATCTGCATTGCCGCTGCCCAGCGCCGCGGCCTGCTCGACGACAACGAAGCCAAGCGCCAGGGCAAGGATGCCAGCAACATTGCGCCCGGCTTCCGAATTTCCGGTCTGGGCCAGCTGGTTGAAGCCGGCATCCAGTCCGACCGCCTGGTTGTGTTTGGTGACTGACAGATTTAGGGATTAGGAAAATGTCTGACGATATGGATTTCGAAGAAGGCGGCGCGGTTAAAAAGTTCATGTTCGTGAACCGCAAGGCCCCCTACGGTACTGTCTATGCCCTGGAAGGCCTGGAAGTCGTGCTGATTTCTGCGGCGTTCGACCAGGACGTGAGCCTGGCGTTTGTCGATGACGGCGTGTTTCAGCTGGTCAAGGGCCAGAAGACCGATGGCGTGGAAATGAAGAACTTCTCGCCCACCTACCGTGCGCTGGAAGGCTACGACATCGAAAAGCTGTACGTGGAGCGCGAGTCGATGGAAGCGCGTGGTTTGACTGAAGATGATCTGCTGGTTGATGTCCAGATCATGTCCGCCGCCGAAATGGGCGACATGATGGCCCAGCAGGATGTCGTAATCAGCTTCTAAGGGGAACTCAAATGCTGCATATTGTGAACAAATCCCCATTCGACACCGGCTCGCTGGCCAGCGTGTTGCGTGTGGCCAAGAAAGACGGCGGCGCCGTGTTGCTGATCGAAGACGGCGTCTATGCTGCCGTCAAGAACAGCGCAACCGAAGCCAGTCTGAAAGCAGCCGGCATGCCGGTGTATGTACTGCAAGCCGACGCGGATGCCCGCGGCCTCCAGAGCAGGCTCATGGATGGCGTGAACATGGTTGACTACGGCGGTTTTGTGGATTTGGTGGCAGGGCACGACAACGTGCAATCCTGGCTGTAAGTTTTTTACTGATTCATTCTAGAGGAGTCGAATCATGGCAATGGATGTAAACGGCGTTTCTATCGAGACCGATGAAGAAGGTTTCCTGGTCAATTTGTCTGACTGGAACCCTGATGTCGCATTGGAACTGGCCAAAGGCGAAAGCATTGAGCTGACCGACCAGCACTGGGAAGTGATCAACTTCCTGCGCGAGTACTACGACGAGTATCAAATTGCTCCCGCCGTGCGCGTGCTGACCAAGGCGATTGGCAAGAAGCTCGGTCCGGACAAGGGCAACAGCAAGTACCTGTACGACCTGTTTCCCTACGGTCCCGGCAAGCAGGCGTGCAAGATCGCCGGCCTGCCCAAGCCCACCGGCTGTATCTAAGCAGGCTTTACCGCCAGCTTTGCAAGTGGCAAGAAAGCGGTGGCCCTGACCGGGCTGCCGCTTGTTTCGACTGTCCATCGAACGGAAGACCGACTGACGCATGTCTACGCTTTCCATAATTTATGTAGTGCTGTTCTACGTTGCGACCCTGCTGCTGACCGTGGGGCTGGTGCGCAAAATCCTGCAATACAAGAACAGTCCTGCGCCTTTGAAGATTCCCACCACGCCTGCGCCGATGACGACGTCAGGAGTGGCTTACCGCATGGCCAAAGAGGTCGTGCTGTTCGAAAGCCTGTTCAAATCCAGCAAATGGACCTGGATTTTCGGCTGGATGTTCCATTTCGGCATGTTGGTCGTGCTGGTTCGCCATCTGCGCTATTTCGTCGCTGACGTGCCTGGCTGGCTGCTCGCGATGCAGCCTTTCGGCAAATATGCCGCCTTCATGATGGTGGCTGGCCTGGCCGGACTGTGGGCGCGCCGCTTCCTGGTGGATCGCGTGCGCTACATTTCCACGCTGTCGGATCACCTGATGCTGGCGCTGCTGATGGGCATCGGCGTTTCCGGCGTGCTGATGACCTTCGTCGAGCATACCGACATTGTCGCGCTCAAGATGTTTGCGCTGGGCCTGGTGCGTTTCTCCCCGCAGCCTGTCCCGGGCGACCCGATTCTGCTGGCACATCTGGCGATGGTTGCGCTGCTGATGATCATTTTTCCGATCAGCAAGCTGCTGCATGCGCCTGGTGTGTTCTTCAGTCCCACCCGCAACCAGGTGGACAATCCCCGCGAGCGCCGCCATCTGGCGGACTGGGCTGCCCAGCTTGAGAAATAAGACAGGAGACTTGCGTGGCTGCTGCACCGGATTTTGAAGTCGCCAAGCTGACCGGCGAAATTACCGTCCCCAAACTGCGCGAAGGCGCAATGGCGGGCATCAAGTCGTTCAATGCCAACGAAAAGATTCAGGCGCCGCTGGGCTATCCCGGCGAACTGGTCGAGGACTGGCATGACCGCGCCATCGGCAAGATGGGCGAACTGCTGAAGAAGTACCGCTCGCTGCAGGTCTTCATGGATGCCTGCGTGCATTGCGGCGCGTGTACCGACAAGTGCCATTACTACATCGGCACCTCGGACCCGAAGAACATGCCGGTGGCGCGCCAGGAACTGATGCGCCAGGTCTATCGGCGCTACTTCACCTTCGCCGGCAAGTACTTCCCCAAGCTGGTGGGCGCCAAGGACCTGTCCAAGGAAATTCTCGACGACTGGTACAGCTACTACTACCAGTGCTCCGAGTGCCGTCGCTGCTCGGTGTATTGCCCCTACGGCATCGATACCGCCGAAATCACCATGGCCGGCCGCGAGATCCTCGACAGCGTCGGCATCGGCCAGAAGTACAGCAACGAGATCCTCGGCAAGCTGCACCGCATCGGCAATAACCTCGGCCTGCCCGGACCGGCGATTCTCGACACCCTCGAGGGGCTGGAAGAGGATGTGCTCGACGATACCGGCATTCCGGTCAAGTTCCCGCTCGACGTCGAAGGCGCCGAAGTGCTGCTGGTGACGCCATCCGCCGACTTCTTCTCCGAGCCGCACGTGGAATCGCTGATCGGCTATGCCAAGGTATTCCATGCCGCCGGCATCAGCTGGACGCTGTCCACCAAGGCTTCCGAGGCCGGCAACTTCGGCCTCTTCATCGGCAGCTACGAGAACATGCGCAAGGGCGCATTGCGCATCCGTGATGCCGCCCTTGAGCTTGGCGTCAAGCGCATCGTGGTCGGGGAGTGCGGGCATGCCTGGCGCGTCGCCTACAGCTTCTGGAATACGCTGACCGGCGTCGGCGCCGGTGCCGCCGAGGACGATGAGTTCGCGCGCAAGCTGCAGGCCCAGCTCGACCCCAGTGTTCCGCAGCCATCGCACATCTGTGAATTCACCTACGATCTGCTGAAGCGCGGCGTGATCAAGGCCGACAAGTCCAAGAACGACCACCGCGTGATCACGTTCCATGATTCCTGCAACGTATCGCGCGCCTCGCGCATGGGCGACATGCCCGGCGGGCAGTTCATCATTCCGCGCGAGGTCATCAAGATGGTGGCCAACAACTTCCAGGACATGGCGCCCGGCACCACGCACGAAGCCACATTCTGCTGCGGTGGCGGCGGTGGCCTCTTGACCGACGATCTCATGGAGGTTCGCGTCAAGGGCGCGCAACCGCGCATGGAAGCGTTCAAGGATGTCGTGGACAGCAAGAAGGTCAACTTCCTTGCCCTGATCTGCGCCATCTGCAAGGCGCAATTCACCAAGGTTCTGCCGTATTACGGTTACAACATGGGCATGGTGGGCGGCGTCCACCAGCTTGTAAGCACTGCCATTGAACTGCCCGGCCTGGGTGCGGGTCCGGTCGAGGAGGAGGCTGACGAAGCCGAAACCGAAGCCACCGCGGCTGGCGATGAATAACTGTCAATAAACAGACTGAATCTTTTTAGGAGAGCAGCAATGTCGACCACTTCCGATGACATGAAAAAAGGCCTTACCTTCCGCAAGTACAAGGATGGTGAAACCAGCCAGTACCGCAAGGGCAGCGAATGGATTTTCGACGCCGACCACACTCACAAGTGTCCCGAGTACATGCTTTCCTCCCCGCCCTGCCAGGCTTCCTGCCCGGCAGGTGAAGATATTCGCGGCTACCTCAACATCGTGCGCGGCATCGAGAAGCCGCCGGCAGGCATGAGCTGGCAGGAATACGGTTTCCGCCGCATCGCCGAAGCCAACCCCTTCCCCTCGGTGATGGGCCGCGTCTGCCCGGCGCCCTGCGAATCCGGCTGCAACCGCAACCAGGTTGAAGACCACGTCGGCATCAACTCCGTCGAGCATTTCCTCGGTGACTACGCTGTCGAGAACAAGCTGGCGTTCAAGCGTCCCGACGACGTGCAGCCTTCCGGCAAAAAAGTCGCCATCATCGGCGGCGGCCCCGCCGGCCTGGCGGCCGCCTACCAGCTGTCCCTCAAGGGCCACAGCTGCACCATTTTCGACGAGCATGAACTGCTGGGCGGCATGATGCGCTACGGCATTCCCGGTTTCCGTACCCCGCGTCACATCCTCGACGGCGAAATCCAGCGCATCCTCGATCTGGGCGTCGAAACCAGGATGAAGACTCGCGTCGGTTCCGACGTGAAATTCGAAGACCTCGAAAAGGAATACGACGCCATCTTCATGTCCATGGGCGCCCAGAGCGGCCGTGCCCTGCCGGTGCCCGGCGCCGAGGCGCCCAACTGCGTGACCGCAATGGCTTTCCTGAAGGCCTTCAACGACGGCCGTCTGCAGCATGTCGGCGACCGCGTGGTCGTGATTGGCGGCGGCGACACCTCCATCGACGTGGCGACCGTTGCCCGTCGTCTCGGCAACATCACCAACGTGACCGATCTGGACCGTCCCGAGAACGTGCTGGCCGGTCATGCCGCCCATGACGTGGCCAAGATTTCCGCCCGCGAAGGCGCCGAGGTGGTGCTGGTCTCCCGCGCCACCATGGACAAGATGAACGCCAACAAGCACGAGATCGAGCACGCCCTGGAAGAAGGCATCAAGATCATCGGCGGCGTGACCCCGATTGCCG
Organism: Betaproteobacteria bacterium SCN2; assembly: GCA_008923285.1. Classification (GTDB taxonomy): domain Bacteria; phylum Pseudomonadota; class Gammaproteobacteria; order Burkholderiales; family Thiobacillaceae; genus UBA6918. The sequence continues at coordinate 131,948 of WBSG01000027.1, read as the reverse complement.
TCATCGTCGGCGCCGATGGCCGTGCCACCGCGCTGCGCGTCGCCGAGTTCGACGTCGTGAAAGGCGAGACCATCATCAAGGAAGGCACCGAGCAGGATCTGCCCGCCGACCTGGTCGTGTCCGCCATCGGCCAGGCCGTCGACTTCGACGGACTCGAGCAGTTCAACAACAACAAGGGTCTGATCAAGCCGGACGGCAACTACCGCTTCCCCGGCAAACCGCACATCTTCGTGGGCGGCGACGTGATCAAGCCGCACCTGCTGACCACCGCAATCGGCCACGCCTCCATCGCCGCCGACGGCATCGACGCCTTCCTGCGCAGCGGCACCACCGAGTTGGGCAAGCGTCCCAAGGTCGACGCGCACCGCTTTGACCTGATGCGCAAGATGGTCGAATCCGGCCTGACCATCGAGGAGTACAACCACAAGCAGGACTGGGGTACCTCCGAGGCCAAGTATGCCGTGCACAACTACGAAGACCGTTCTGCCAAGTACGTGATCCCGGCCAACGAACTGTTCCTCGGCCACTTCATGTACGAAGACCGCAACAAGCGCGACATGGTGCACCTGACCGCCGAAGAAGCCCTGGGCAACTTCGAGGAGCGCCTGAAGCTGCTGTCCGAGAAGGAAGTGGTTGCCGAAGCCAAGCGCTGCATGTCCTGCGGCCTGTGCTTCGAGTGCGACAACTGCGTGGTGTACTGCCCGCAGACCGCCGTGTTCCGCGTCAAGAAGAACGAGCGCGCCACCGGCCGTTATGTCGACACCGACTACACCAAGTGTATCGGCTGCCACATCTGCGCGGATGTCTGCCCGACCGGCTACATCCAGATGGGCATGGGCGAATAAAACAGACTAAGGGACGAAGATGCTGGCAAGCTGGCTTAAATCTGCTGCCCTGGGCGCCCTGATCGCGCTGTCACCGCTGGCAACGGCGGCTGACGGTGCGGGTGTGCCCGCGCCTGTGATTCAGAAGGCGAAGGGTGAACAGTGCGTGGAACCGACGGAATACATGCGCAAGAATCACATGAAGGTGCTCAACCATCATCGTGACAAGACCGTGCATGAAGGCATCCGCACCAAGCAGCACAGTTTGAAGAACTGCATCGAATGCCATGCCACACCCAATGAAAAGGGCGAGCGCAGCGTGCTGGGCAAGGACAATTTCTGCCAGAGCTGCCACAGCTATGCGGCGGTGAAGGTGGACTGCTTCCAGTGCCACTCCAGCAAGCCTGCCGGCAATGGCGCCATGCATCCCATTGTCTCGACCCAGTCCGGCGCCGGTTCGCAAACCGCAACCAGCATGCGCCATCATTCGCAGGGCAAGTCGCCCAGCCTGAATACGCCCCTTTCGGTCAAGGACATCACGGGGGTGATCAAATGAACAATTTCGAACAATACCGCCGTCGCTTTCTGGGTGGTGCGCTGGCGACAGCCGGCGCCGCCATGGTGCCCGGGCTGATGCTGGTGGAAATGGCCCACAGCCGAGCGCCTGAAGAGGCCGTCAGCAGCAAGAACCGCTGGGGCCTGCTGATCGACACCACCAAGTGCGCCAGCGGCTGCACCGAGTGCGTGACGGCCTGCAATACCGAGCATGGCCTGTCTGGCAAGACCGGTCCGCAGGATGCACAGTGGATCCGCAAGGTGGAACTCACCCACAAGAAGAGCGGCGCGCAGCATTCGCTGCCCGTGATGTGCCAGCACTGTGAAGAACCGCCCTGCGTGGACGTTTGTCCGACCGGCGCCTCGTTCAAGCGCGCCGACGGCATCGTGCTGGTCGACCGCCACATCTGCATCGGCTGCCGCTACTGCATGATGGCGTGCCCGTACAAGGCCCGCTCGCTGGTGCATGAGGACCTCAACGACACCCAACTCGCGCACATGCCGCGCGGCAAGGGCTGCGTTGAATCCTGCACCCTGTGCGTACACAAGATCGATGCCGGCGAAAACACCACCGCCTGTGCGCAGGCCTGCCCGGAACAGGCCATCCTGTTCGGCGACCTGAACGACGCCGGCAGCGAAATCGCCCAGCGTCTGGCCACCTATGCCAGCAAGGAAATTCGCGCCGACCTCGGCCTGAATACCGGCGTGCGCTATACGGGAATCTGATCCATGCAAATCATCAATCGCGAAATCGAAGGCAATAGCGCAGGTTACTGGGCGCTGCTGGGCGGCCTTGGCGCCCTGATCCTGATCGGCCTGTTTGCTGCCTACAACATGGAGCACCACGGCCACGTCATCACCGGCATGAACAACCAGATCGTCTGGGGCCTGCCGCACGTGTTCGCCGTGTTCCTGGTCGTTGCCGCCTCCGGCGCGCTCAACGTCGCTTCGGTGGCGGGCGTTTTCGGCAAGAAGGCCTACAAGCCGCTGGCGCCGCTGTCGGCACTGCTGGCCATCGCCTTGCTGGCCGGCGGCCTGGCCGTGCTGATGCTCGACCTCGGCCGCGCCGACCGCGCCATCATCACTGCTTGGGAAGTGAACCCCACCTCGGTGTTCTCCTGGAACGTGGTGCTGTACAGCGGTTTCTTCGGCTTCACTGCCGCCTACCTCTGGACCATGCTCGACAAGACGGCGAAACCCTTCTACGGCTTCGCCGCTTATGGCGCCTTCATCTGGCGCCTGATTCTCACCACCGGTACCGGCCTGATTTTCGGCTTCCTGGTGGCACGCCAGGCGTTCGGCACCGCGTTGCTGGCGCCCAAGTTCATCGTCTTTTCGCTGCTCTACGGCACGGCGATCTACGTGCTGGTGCTGATGCCCGCTTACATCTGGGGTCAGCGTGCGCTGGGCGACGAGGTCCTGCGCCGACTGAAGAACATGCTGGTGGTCTTCATCGCCGCTTCGTTCTACATGACCCTGGTCTACCACCTGACCAACGTCTACTTCGCCAAGCAGTGGGATTTCGAGCGTTTCATCCTTCAGGACGGCGGAATCTATACCATCCTGTTCTGGCTGGGCCAGGTCGTGATCGGCTATCTCGTTCCCTTCATCCTGCTGGTCGCGCCCAATACCCGCAACAGTCGTTCCATGCTCATGGCTTCGGCGGTGATGATCGTCCTCGGTGCGCTGGCGCAGATGTATGTCACCATCGTCGGCGGCCAGGCCTTCCCGCTCGAGATGTTCCCCGGCTTTATTGAGAAGAGCAGCTTCTTCGACGGCGAGATTCACGCTTACACGCCGAGCCACTGGGAATGGATGCTGGGCATCGGCGGCACCGCCATCGCCCTGGCCATGGTGGTGTTCGCGGTGAAGGTGCTGCGCATCCTGCCGGAAAGCCTGGCGGATGATGTGGTTGATCCGCACGCCAAGAAATGAGGCTGCCGGCCTGACCCGGTGCCGAAAGCAAGACTAAGGGCGCGCAAGCGCCCTTGTTTGCCTTTGGAGTTTGAAACCCAAAGCTTTTGCAAAGAGGACATGAGGGCAAGAGTAAAGCAATGAGGTTTTCCTCCCGTCCTCTTGCCCTCCTTGTTAAACGTTTTTCTTTGTATTGAATTAGGAATTGATGCAATCGCGCTTTCTGATCTCTGCCGCACACAAGTCCTCGGGGAAAACCACCCTGAGCATCGGCCTGTGCGCGGCGCTGACCGAGCGCGGCCTGAAGGTGCAGCCCTACAAGAAGGGGCCGGACTACATCGATCCCATGTGGCTCACGCGTGCTAGCCGGCGTGCCTGCCACAATCTCGACTTCTACCTGATGGGCCGGGACGAGGTGCGCGAGGTGTTCGAAACCCGGGCGCAGGGTGCGGATGTCACGCTGGTCGAGGGCAACAAGGGCCTTTATGACGGGCTCGACCTCGACGGCAGCAACAGCAACGCAGCGCTGGCCAAGCTGCTCGATATTCCCGTGGTGCTGGTGATCGACGCGCGCGGCATGACGCGCGGCGTGGCCCCCCTCATCCTCGGCTACCAGGCGTTCGACCGCGATATCCGCATCGCCGGCGTGATCCTCAACCAGTTGGGCGGGGGCCGCCACGAAAGCAAGCTGCGGGCGGTGATCGAGCACTACACCGACGTGCCGGTGATCGGGGCGGTGCAGCGCGAGCCTGGCATGCAGATCCTGGAGCGGCATCTAGGCCTCATTCCCAGCAACGAGGCGGATGCGGCCCATGAACAGATCAGCCAGATCGCCAGGCGGGTGGCCGAACAGGTCGACCTCGACAGGCTGCTGTCGCTGACGCGGGAACAGCCCAAATCCGAACTGGTCATGCCGGCGCCGGAGCAGCCGTCGCGCAAGCTGCGCGTGGGCATCGTGCGTGATGCCGCCTTCGGCTTCTACTACGAAGACGACCTCGATGCGCTTGCCGCCGGCGGTGCGGAACTGGTGGTGATCGATGCACTGAGGGACCCAAGCCTGCCGCAAATCGATGGCCTCATCATCGGCGGCGGCTTCCCTGAATCCTTCATGGCCGAACTCGAAGCCAATGCCAGCCTGCGAAACGACATCAGGCAGGCCATCGACAACGGACTGCCGACCTATGCCGAGTGCGGCGGTCTCATGTATCTTGCCCGCAGCATGAGCTGGAAGGGCAGGACGCATGAGATGGCGGGCGTTATTCCGGGCGACATCGTCATGCACGATCGCCCCGTGGGGCGCGGCTATGTGCGGCTCAAGGAAACCGGCGCCGGACCCTGGGCCAGCGAGGCGCCGGAAAGCGAGATCCACGCGCACGAATTTCATTACTCCAGCCTTGAGAATCTGCCGGACGGCCTCACCTACGCATACGAAGTGCTGCGCGGCTTCGGCATCGACGGCAAGCGCGACGGCCTCGTCTATCGAAACCTGCTGGCGTCCTATACGCATCTTCGTTCCACCCGGCGCTTTTCCTGGGTGAAACGCTTTTTGGCTCTGGTGGAAAAATGCAAATCCGCAGGGCCTGTTACTAAACAGGCTGCTGCCTGAATTATTGATTAGGAGAAATCATGCTTACCCTGACTCCCGCCGCAGTTCATCAGATCCAGTCGGCCATTCCGCCCGAGGCTTCCTTCGAGGGGCTCGCACTGCGCATTGCCGCGCGCCGCGCCTTTGACGGCTCCATCGAATACGCCATGGGCATGGACAACGAGCGCGACAACGACCAGAGCGTCGTCGTCGAAGGCATTACCCTGCTCATCAACGAGCACAGCGCCGACCTGCTCAATGGCGTGACCGTCGACTTCGTCGAGGAAAACGGCCAGCCGCTGTTCGTGTTCATGAACCCCAATGACGCTGGCCCGGTTGGCGGTGGCGGCGGCTGCGGTTCCAGCAGCGGCAACGGCGGTGGCGGTGGCTGTGGTTCCGGCGGCTGCGGTTCCGGCGGCTGCGGCAGCCGTTGATTCCAGCAAGAAAACCTTGAACAAAGAGGACAGGAGAACAAGAGATTTGTTTTCCTCTTGTCCTCCTGTCCTCCTTGTAAAAAAATGAATTTCCTTCCCATCTTCCTCGATCTGCGCGGCAAGTCCTGCCTCGTCGTCGGCGGCGGCGAAACCGCCGCGCGCAAGTCCGCCATGCTGGCGAATGCCGGCGCCACTGTACATGTGGCGCATGAGGGCGAGCTGGCTTCCGCCTTTGCCGACATCAAGGAGCAGGATCGCATCGTGCACAAGCGCGCCGCCTTCGGCGCAGCTCTGCTTGACGGCATGGAACTGGTCATCGGCGCGGCCGAGGACGACGTCATCGACCAGCAGGTATTCGAGGCCGCACGTGCGCGCCAACTGCCGGTCAACGTGGTCGACAAGCCCGCGCTGTGCAGCTTCGTGCTGCCGGCGATCCTCGACCGCTCGCCCATGATCGTGGCGATCGGCACCGGCGGCGCCTCGCCGGTGCTGGCGCGGCTGCTGCGCGCGCGCCTGGAGACGCTGATTCCGGCGAGCTACGGGCGTCTGGCCTATCTCGCGGAAAGCTTCCGCGAGCAGGTCAAGGCCAAGTTCTCGCATGGGCCCATGCGTCGCATCTTTTGGGAAAAGGTCCTGCAGGGTCCGGTCGCCGAGCTGGTGTTCTCGGGCAAGGAAGACGATGCCGCCAAGCTGCTGCAGCGCACCCTCGACACTGAAAAAGACGAGGCGCCGCAGGGCGAGGTTTACCTCGTCGGCGCCGGCCCCGGCAACCCCGACCTGCTCACCTTCCGCGCGCTGCGCCTGATGCAGCAGGCTGACGTGGTGGTGCACGACAACCTGGTTTCCGATCCCATCCTGGAAATGTGCCGGCGCGATGCCGAGCGCATCTACGTGGGCAAGAAGCGCGCGAACCACGCCGTGCCGCAGGAAGACATCAACATGATGCTGGTGCGCCTGGCCAAGGAAGGCAAGCGCGTGCTGCGCCTCAAGGGCGGCGATCCCTTCATTTTCGGCCGCGGCGGCGAGGAGATCGAAACCCTGGTCGATCACGGCGTGGCCTTCCAGGTCGTGCCCGGCATTACCGCGGCCGCCGGCGTGGCCTCCTATGCCGGCATTCCGCTCACCCATCGCGACTACGCGCAGTCGGTCACCTTCGTCACCGGCCACCTCAAGGACGACACCCCCAACCTCGACTGGGACGCGATGGCCAAGCCCAACCAGACCATCGTCATCTACATGGGACTGCAGGGGCTGCCGGTGCTGTCGCAGGAACTGGTCAGGCACGGCCTTTCGCCGCAGACGCCGGCCGCCATCGTGCAGCAGGGCACCACCCCGCACCAGCGCGTGGTCATCGGCACGTTGGGGACCCTGCCGGAACTGGCGACGGAGGCCCAATTGAAGCCGCCCACGCTCATCATTGTCGGCAAGGTGGTCAGCCTGCACCACAAGCTGAAATGGTTCGTCAGCGAGGACGATCGCCTCGCCCAGTCTTAAGTCGCGCCTGCCAGTTCGCCGCGGAAAATGAAATACACCGCGGCGAGTATGCACAGCGCCGCCCACAGGTAGTCCAGCTTCAAGGGCTCCTTCAGGTACAGCAGCGCGAACGGCACGAACACCGTGAGCGTGATGACCTCCTGCAGGATTTTCAGCTGCGCCACTGACAGTACCGTGTAGCCGATGCGGTTGGCCGGCACCTGCAACAGGTATTCGAACAGCGCGATGCCCCAGCTTACGAGCGCCGCGGCGATCCACGGCTTGTTGTTCATTTCCTTCAGGTGGGCGTACCAGGCGAAGGTCATGAAGACATTGCTCAGCGTGAGCAGGCCTATGGAGGTGAGGATCGGGTGCATGGCTTCCGTTGCGGGTCGTTGGGCGGCACCCGGATTTAACGCCTTAACGCAAGCGCCGGCAAGTACTCGCCGGCTCAGCCTGGATTCAGCCGCCGCCCTTGCCAGCCTGTTCCATCATGCGTTCCAGCGGGGCGTCCAGCGCCTCTGCCAGTCCCTGCACCTGGGCGCCCGAAATTCCCATGCCGTCGAGCGCGGCGGTGATGTCTGCCGGCATCAGGATCAATCCGTCTTCAGGCTGCAGTGCGACCCCGTTGAGCCACAAGCTGGGGAAGCCTTCGCCATGCGCGTTGCGCGTTTCGCTGTAGACGATTTCCGCCTCGACGCCGAACTGGCGTGCGAGCGCCTCGGCGTAGCCGGCGTACAGATTGCAGCGGCCGCCGGGCGGCTGTTGGGAAATGACCTGCACCTTCACTGTCACAATCAAGCTCCTATCACGTTGTTGAACAAAATATAGCTGGCAACAGCCACCAGAAACCAGGCGAATGCCTTTTTCAGGGCATTCTGCGAGATGCGCGTGGAAAAGTGCGCACCCACGAAACTGCCGGCGATGGTGATGGCGGTGAAGCCGCCCATCAACGCCCAGTCGATCGGCACGCCGCCCATGTAGCCGGCGAACCCGGCATAGGACTTGGCGGCGACGATGGCGAGCGAGGTGCCCACCGCGGTTTTCATGGGAATGCCGGAAAGCAGCACCAGTGCCGGCACGATGAGGAAGCCGCCGCCGACGCCGACCAGTCCGGTGAGCAGACCGACGCCGATGCCGTGCAGGGCGATGTGGCCCATGCAGGGCGAGAAAAAGTCATGGCAGCCGCCAATCGCCGCTGCACCGCCGCCGACGTTCTCCACGCCCGCGGCCGGGACCGCCAGCCTGGCCGGCTTCAGCATGCGCCAGGCCGCGGCGTACATGACCAGTGCGAACAGGCCGAGCTGGATGGCCACCGGCGTCAGCAGCCCCAGTCGGGCGCCGGCAAAAGTACCGGCCACGCCGAACAGGCCGAAGACCAGGGCAACCCGGACGTCGACCAGGCCGCGCCGCCAGTTGTCGAGGGCGGACACCGTGGCGGTGACCGCCACCACGCCCAGGCTCATGGCGATGGCCGATTTCGGTTCGACGTGCAAGAGATAGAGCAGGGCGGGCAGGGCGATGATCGAGCCGCCCGATCCGAACAGCCCAAGCACCAGGCCGGTAGCCAGCCCGGCGAGTATGGCGAACATGCCCATTTCGTTCTCCTTTGCAAATCGCTTGACGTTGACAGGGAAAAACTGTCTAATAATCTAACGTTCTTTGGAGTATGAGATGGAAAATACAGGAAGGCAAGTAAAAGATTTGCTTTATGCGCAGGTCGCCCGCATCGGCAAGGCCGTGTGCAGCCCCAAGCGTCTCGAACTCATCGACCTGCTGTGTCAGGGCGAAAAGTCGGTCGAGCGCCTGGCGGAGGAGGCCGGCATTTCGCTCAAGCTCGCCAGCGCGCACCTCAAGGAGTTGCGCCAGGCGCATCTGGTCGAGGCGCGCAAGGAGGGCAAGAACGTCTACTACCGCCTGACCGGCAATACCGTCGCCGATTTCTGGGTGTCGATCCGCTCACTCGCCGAGGAGCGGCTGCTGGATCTGCAGGCGGCGCTGGACAAGCTCACCGAGCACCCCCATGAACTCAAGCCCCTGAGCGGCAAGGAACTGCTGGGGCTGGCGAAGAACGGCGAGGTCATGGTGCTGGACGTGCGGCCGCCGAGCGAATACGAGGCCGGACATCTCCCTTACGCCCAGTCCATGCCGCTCGACGAGTTGAAAAAGCGGCTGTCCGAATTGCCGCGCGACAAGCCCATCGTCGCCTATTGCCGCGGCCCCTTCTGCCTGATGGCGGTGGAGGCGGCGGAACTGCTGAACAAGAAAGGTTTTCGCGCCATCCGTTTCGAGGAAGGCGTGGCGGAATGGCGGGCGCACGGCCTGCCGGTGGAAGTCTGAAATAAATAAGAATTTGCGGAGAGGGACATGAATTTCGAACAGTTCATGCAGGCCAATGAGCCTGCCATCAGGCTGGGGTTTTTCCTCGGCACCTTTGCCGTGGTCGCGCTGTGGGAAGTGCTCGCACCCCGGCGCACGCTGCTGGTGTCGAAAGCCTATCGCTGGGCCAGCAACATCGGCCTGGTGGTGCTCAATACCGTGGTCGTTCGCCTGCTGTTTCCGCTTGCCGCGGTAGGCTTGGCGGCGTTCAGCGCGGAAAGCGGCTGGGGCCTGCTCAACCATTTCCAGGTGCCGTTCTGGATCGCGGTGCCGCTGGCGGTGATCGCCATGGATTTCGTGATCTGGCTGCAGCACGTCATGGTCCACGCCGTGCCGGCACTGTGGCGCCTGCACCGCGTGCACCATGCGGATCTCGACTACGACCTCACCACGGGCGCGCGCTTCCATCCCCTCGAGATCATCCTGTCCATGCTGATCAAGTTCGCCACCATCGTCGTGCTCGGTCCGCCGGTGGTGGCGGTGGTGATCTTCGAGGTGCTGCTCAACGCCACCTCCATGTTCAATCACGGCAACATCCGCATGCCTGCCGCACTCGACCGCGCCCTGCGCTGGGTCGTCGTCACGCCTGACATGCATCGCGTGCACCATTCGATAGAAGATGATGAAACCAACTCCAATTTCGGCTTCTGCCTCACCTGGTGGGACCGCCTGTTCGGCACCTACCGCGAGCAGCCGCGGGCCGGGCACACCGGCATGACCATCGGCATCCGCGATTTCACCGACCCGCGCGAAGTGGACCGCCTCGACGGCATGCTGTGGCTGCCGTTCAAGGGCGAGATCAAGGACTACGCCATCAACCGCCGCAACTATTCCGGCGAGGCACGCAAATGAGCAAGGCCGTGTTGCGCGTCATCGCCGGCCTGCTGCTGCTGGCAGCGGTCGCCGCCGCCATCGCCTATCGCGACCGTCTCGATCCCGCCGCGCTGCAGGCCTGGGTCGAAGGCGCGGGCGCGGCCGGGCCGCTGCTGTTCATGGCTATTTATGCGCTTGCCACCGTGCTGTTCCTGCCCGGCTCGGTGCTGACCCTGGCCGGCGGCGCGCTGTTCGGGCCGGTGTGGGGCACGCTGTGGAACCTCACCGGCGCCACCATCGGCGCCGCGCTGGCCTTCCTCATCGCGCGCTACCTCGGCGCCGACTGGGTGTCGCGCCGTGCCGGGCCGCGCCTTTCGCGGCTGAACGACGGGGTGAGCTCGGAAGGCTGGCGCTTCATCGCCTTCGTGCGCCTGGTGCCGGTGTTTCCCTTCAACCTGCTCAACTACGCGCTGGGCCTCACCCGCATCCCCTTCCTCGCCTATGTGATCGCCAGCTGGATCTTCATGCTGCCGGGCGCCATCGCCTACACCTGGCTGGGCTATGCCGGACGCGAGGCGCTGGCGGGCGGCGAGGGCATGATCCGCAACATCACCATCGCCCTCGCCCTGCTGGCGGCCGTGGCCTTCCTGCCGCGCCTGGTGCGCAAGCTGCGCGAGAAGCCGATGCTGGCGGTGGATACGTTGAAAAAGCAGCTCGATGCCGGCGAGGACGTGCTGGTGCTGGATGTGCGCTCCATGGCCGAATTCGTCGGCGAGCAGGGGCATATCGGCGGCGCGCGCAATGTGCCGCTGGAAGAGCTGCCCTCGCGTCTGGCAGAATTGGAAAGCCACAAGGCGCGCCCGGTCCGCATCATCTGCCGCACCGACCGCCGCTCGGCCAAGGCCGCACGATTGCTCGACGAAGCCGGTTTCAGCGATGCCCAGGTCATCCAGGGCGGCATGGTGGCATGGCGCGCGAAGGGCTGGCCGGTCGAGGGCGCGAAGTAAAGAGGAATCGAGCATGCATGAAGTGGTGAAGGATTATTACGGCAACCAGCTCAAGGGCACGGCAGACCTGCGCACGTCCGCCTGCTGCGACGCGAGCCAGATGCCGGAATGGCTGAAACCCCTCTTGGCACGCATCCATCCCGAAGTGACGGCGCGCTACTATGGCTGCGGACTGGTCTGCCCGACCCTGCTCGACGGCCTGAAAGTGCTCGACCTCGGTTGCGGTTCCGGCCGCGATGTCTACGCGCTGGCGCAGCTGGTGGGCGAGAACGGCCGCGTCGTGGGGGTGGACATGACCGAGGAACAACTGGCGGTCGCCGAGGCGCACCGCGCGCATCACTGCGAGACCTTCGGCTTCAGCCGTGACAACGTCGAATTCAGGCTCGGCTACATCGAGCGCCTCGACGATCTGGAGCTGGCCGATGCCAGCTTCGACGTGGTGGTGTCCAACTGCGTGATCAATCTTTCACCGGACAAGGAAGCCGTGCTGCGCCAGGTGCATCGGCTGCTGAAAGACGGCGGCGAACTGTATTTCTCCGATATCTACGCCGACCGCCGCGTGCCGGCCGAACTGCGCAACGATCCGGTGCTGTATGGCGAGTGCCTGGGCGGCGCGCTGTACTGGAACGATTTCCAGTACCTCGCGCGGCGCTGCGGTTTCGTCGATCCGCGCCTGATCGAGGACCGTCCCATCGCCATCACCGATCCCGCGCTGGCGGCAAGGGTGGGAAATGCGAAGTTCTATTCAGCGACTTATCGCTTGTTCAAGCTCGACGGCCTCGAGCCCGAATGCGAGGACTACGGCCAGGCCGTGGTCTACCGCGGCGGCATCACCGGCCAGGAGACAAAATTCATACTGGACAAGCATCACGCCATCGAGGCCGGCCGCGTGTTCCCGGTGTGCGGCAACACCTGGCGCATGCTCGCCGACACGCGTTTTGCGTCGTACTTCGACTTCATCGGCGACTTCTCGCGCCATTACGGCATCTTCGCCGGCTGCGGCGTCGGGCTGCCGTTCGACGACGGCGCAGCGGGTTCGGGTTCGTCGTGCTGTTGAGCTAGGACAGCCAGCCGGCCAGTTCCATCGGCCAGCGCACCGCGGCGGCCACCGCCAGCGCCACGGCCACGGACAGCGCCACCGAATACAGCGCATCGCGCCGTCCGAGCAGCTTGAGCATCATGGCGAAGGTCGACACGCAGGGCACGTAGAAAATCAGGAAGGCGAGGAAAGTGGCGATCTGCGTGCTGTCGAGCACGCCGGCCAGTTCCTGCGTGCCCAGCGCCTGGAAAATCATCAGCAGCGACAACTCCTTGCGCAGCACGCCGAACAGGATGGGCACGCCCAGCACCACCGGCAGCCCCAGCCACCATGCCGTCATAGGCGTGAGGGCGAGGTTGATCCACGCGTCGGCGCCGTAAAAACTCAACAGCGCCAGCACCACGCTGCCCGCCACCAGGAGCGGCAGCACGATGGTGACGATGTCGCGGCTGCGCTCCCAGGTGTTGGCGAGCAGGGCATGCAGCGTGGGCACCGCGTAGTCGGGGATTTCCTGGATCATGCCCGGCGTCGTTTCCGGATAGCGCCGCTTGAGCAGCTTGCCGACCAGGCTGACGACCACGGGCGCCAGCATGAACAGCGCGAACACGCCGAAACCGCCGAGATACTTGCCGCCCACTGCGAGGATGATGGCCGAGCGCGCCGAGCACGGCAGGAAGGTGATGAGCAGCGAAGCCACCGTGCGGTCGCGGCCCTGGGTGACGGCGGCGGTGGCGGCGAGCGCCGGTACGTTGCAGCCCAGGCCCATGAGGAAGGGCAGGGCGACGCCGCCGTGCAGCCCCAGCTTATGGAAGCCGCGGTCGACCACGAAGGCGACGCGGTGCATGATGCCCGATTCCTCCAGCCATACCAGCAGCAGCACCAGCGGAATCATGTAGGGAATGACGATGCCGGCGAGGCCGATGAAGCCGTCGAGCACGGCGCGGCCGACCACGCCCATGAGATCGGTCGGCTGCCAGGGGTCGGCCCATTCGATCATGCGCGCGACGGTGAGGCCGTCGAGATGGGCGCTGACCTCGAACACGAAGAACAGCACCAGCGCGAACACCGCCAGGGTGCCGGCGAACCCCCAGCGCGGGTGCAGGAACAGATCGTCGGCCCAGCGCTGCCATCTTGGCGGCGCGCCTTCTCCGCCGGGATGGCTCACAGACTCGTAGCAAAGCGCGGCGCGATGGTGGCGGTCGGCATGGATTTCCTCGGCAAGCAGGCGTGGCAGCAGCACGTTGGCGGAAGCGCGCGCCGCCAGCAGCGCCGCATGCCGTTCGGGAAAATGGGCGGCAAGCTCCTGGGTGAAATAGCCGTCGTTCTCGGCGAGTTGCAGGGTGAGCAGGGAGGCGGGCGCGGCGAAGGCGGCGGCAACCTCGGGGGCACGGGCGATGGCTTCGATCGGCTCGAGCTGCTTGAGGATGTGCGCGCTGGGCATGCAGTCGGGTTGGTGCCTGCGCAGGTAATTCGCCTCGCGCGCCGTGCGCACCGCCGACGAGAACAAATCGGCGAGGCCGATGCCCATGTGCGCCACTGTCGGCACCACCGGCGCGCCGAGCTTGGTCGACAGCGCGCGCACGTTGATGAAGCGCCGCTTGGCGCGTGCCTCGTCCATGCGGTTCAGCGCGAACACCATGGGCTTGCCCAGCTGCATGAGTTCCAGCGCGAGCTCGAGATCGCGCTCCAGGGCGGTGGCATCCATCACCATCAGCAGCAGGTCGGGCGCGGCGAAGGCGGTTTCCGGCTGATGCGCTTCGTGACGCGCGATGTGCGGCCAGCGGTCGCCCCACAGCAGATATTTCAGCACCACCGCAGTGACTTCATCGGGCTGGTGGAAGCTGTCGATGGCCGGGAGCGCAACCAGGGAGATCTGGTCGATGCCGACCTCGACCACGCATTCCTCGTAGGCCGGGCCGATGCCGGCGAGGCGCTCGTGCCGACTGGCGGTGCTGGAGGCAGCGCGGAAGATGCTGCTCTTGCCGCTGCCGTCGCGGCCGACGATGGCTACGCGCGGCCGGCGCGCGCCGCGCAAACCCGGGCCGTGGAGCGGGAAGCTTTGCGCGGGTGCGGTCATGTGTCAGCCGGGGCCTATGTGAGAACGTTTCTCATTTATAGGTATTTCATACCTTATTGTCAACTTTAAGCAGGGCGGTTCGATTCGCTAGGCCCACGGCAGGTGGCCGAGGTCGTCGGGCTCGTCGATGTCGCGCAGCGTCTCGCCCGTCCAAACCCGCCAGCGCAAATCGCGCATGCGTTCCAGGCTCAGCCGGGCGACCACATTGGTGCTCCAGGGCATGTCGCGGAACAGGCCGGCATCGAAGGCGTTGAGGCCGAGCAGCGGATAGCCGCCGTCCAGCGCCGGATACAGCACGGCATCATGCACGGCGAGCTGGCGCGCGGCTTCGGCAAGGCGCGCGGCGATGAGGTCGGGACAGTCGGTGCCGGTGAGCAGTACGGCTTCGCCGCGCTCGATGGTGCGGCGCGCAGCGCATGCCATGCGCTCGCCGAGGTCGCCTTCGCCCTGGTCGCTGGTTTCGATGCCGGCAGGAATTTCGATGCCTGCCCATTGCGGCGCCTCGGGTGCGGGGCTCATGCACAACTCCACCGGACCGACTGCGGCCTTTCGTGCCTGCTCCAGCGCGAACTCGAACATGCGCAAGGCGAGTCGCGCCGCGCCGGTTTCGCCGAGTGCGGGAATCAGCCGCGTCTTGACGCTGCCCGGCACCGGCGCCTTGGCGAAGATGAGGATGCGCACGGGCTTCATGCGTCGGGGTAATAGCGCTGGGCGAGGCGGGAGGCCGGCTCGCCGCGCCAGTAGTCGAAGCGCAGCCGCCACATGAGCAGGATCGTGCGCCAGGCGCCGTCGCGGTCCCAGCGCCGGCCCGAAGTCGAGACGGTCTCGCGCAGACAGGCCGGCTTGCCGATGCGCTTGAGGCGCCGCGACAGCTCGATGTCCTCCATCAGCGGCTGTTCGGGAAATCCGCCGACCGCATCGAACGCGGCGCGCGTGACGAACATGGCCTGGTCGCCGGTGGCGATGCCGGAAAGACGCGAGCGCAGGTTCATCATCCCTGCGACGAGCGGCAGCCAGCGCGAGCGGCCTTCGATCGAGACATTGAAGCGGCCCCAGTCGTTGTGCTGCAAAGCCTGTGCGATGAGGGTGCAGGCGTTGCCGGGCAGGCGCGTGTCGGCGTGCAGGAACAGCAGGGCGTCGCCGGCAGCGACAGCTGCCCCCGCGTTCATCTGCGGCGCGCGTCCGCGCGGCGCGGCAATCACCTTGTCGGCCAGCGCTGCGGCCACTGCCGCAGTGCCGTCCTCGCTGCCGCCGTCGGCGACGATGATTTCGACAGCTTCTTTTCTGAACGCCTGCAGTGCCTGCAGCGGGGCGGAAATATGCTGCGCTTCGTTCAGCGCCGGCATGACGATGGACAGGGCCGGGCGGCGGCTCAGCATGATTCGCTCTTGGCGACGAAATGGAAATCGGCGAAGCCTGCGCGGGCCTCCTCGCCGGTATTGTCGGTGTCGCTGGCCATGCCGAGACCGATCAGGCGGCCGGCCGCCTGGCCGAAGGCTTGACGGTAGTCGGCGGCGAGGTCGCGGCGCTCCTCCAGCCAATGCCCAGAATCGGCCGCGCCGGAGCGTAGCACCAGCATGCGCGTGCGGCTGGAATGAACATTGGCCTGCCAGGCGCCGATCGCATGGCGGTTGTCCCAGATGTACATGAGGGCCGATTCTTCCTTCATGCGCAGCCCCCGTTGCGCGGCGAAGCTGAGGTGGATGTGGGCGGCCGTGTCGTCGCCGGCCTTGCGCGTGATGTCGGCGTTTTTCAAGGGAGCGTCGACGCGCCAGCGCCAGCAAAGCACCGGCGTTTTCGCCAGGTCGACATCGAGCGGCCGCGCCAGCATCGCCATGCTTTTCACGGCATGGGCCTCGACTCCGTTCACGCCGTCCCACTCGCGCAGGCGATACCGGGTTGGCGGAATATTGTCGTCGAAGCGCACGATGCGCCAGGGCGGCGGCAGGCCGTTGTCCGTCGCGACGAAGCGGCCCACCCATAGCGGCTCGGCCACGCTCATGGCCGGCAGCAGCGCCATGAGCGGCAACAGGCGCTTCACCCACGCCTCCAGGCGTGGAAGCGCTCGATCCAGCGCAGCAGCATTTCTGGCTTGTGCGCCTTTTTCCAGACGCCGGCGGCGTATTTGTTGGCTTCGGCCAGGGTCGGATAGGCGTGCAGGGTGCCGAGGATCTTGTTGAGGCCGATGCCGTGCTTCATCGCCAGCACGTATTCGGCGATGAACTCGCCGGCATGCTCGCCGACGAGGGTGACGCCGAGGATTCTGTCCGTCCTCGGCGCGGTCAGCACCTTGACGAAGCCACGGGTTGCGCCGTCGATGATGGCGCGGTCGAGTTCAGCGAGGTCGTAGCGGCTCACTTCATGGGCGATGCCCTGCGCCCTGGCTTCCTCTTCGTTGAGTCCCACGCGCGCGATTTCCGGGTCGGTGAAGGTCGCCGAGGGGATCGCCGAATAATCCGCCTTCAGCGCCCAGAAGCCGTTAAGCAGGGCATTCACCGCTGCGTACCCGCCCTGGTGCGCGGCCGTGTGCGTGAACTGGAACGGCCCGGCGGCATCGCCCACGGCGTAGATGCTGGGGTAATTGGTCTGCAGGAAGGCGTTGATCTCGATGGTGCGCGCCGTCTTCACGCCCAGTTCCTCCAGCCCGTAGCCTTCCAGATTGGCGGCGCGGCCGACGGCGAGCAGTACGGCGTCGAAAGGGATTTTCACCTCGCCCCCGGCGTGCTCGGCGAGCAGGAATTTTTCGCCGTTCTCGACCAGGAATCTGGCGGCCCGGTGGTCGGTCAGTACCTCGATGCCTTCAGCGCGGAATTGCCCGGTGACGAGTTCGGAAACCTCCGCGTCTTCGCGAAGCAGAAGCCGCGCGCCCTGCTGGACCAGCGTCACGCTGGAACCCAGGCGCGCGAAGGCTTGCGCCAGTTCGCAGCCGATGGCGCCGCCGCCCAGTATCAGAAAACGACTCGGCAGCTCGCGCAGATTCCAGACGGTATCCGAGGTCAGGTAGCCGGTTTTGTCGAGGCCGGGGATGGCCGGGACGACAGGCCGACTGCCCGCAGCGATGACGATGCTGCGCGTGCTCAGTCTTTGCTTGCCGCCATCCTTGCGCGCGATTTCGACTTCCCACGGCGAAACGATTCTCGCCGCGCCCTCGATCACTTCCACGCCAAGGGAAGCGTAGCGCTCGATGGAATCGTGCGGCTCGATCGCCTGCACCGTGCGTTGCACGCGCTGCATGACCTCGGCAAAGTCGAAATCGGCGCGGGCTTCGCGGATGCCGAATTCCTGCGCGCGCGCCATCTGTGCGAGCAATCTGGCCGAGCGGATCAGCGCCTTCGACGGCACGCAGCCGGTGTTGAGGCAGTCGCCGCCCATCTTGTGCTTCTCGACCAGCGTGACCCTGGCCTTGAGCGCGGCGGCGACGTAGGCCGTCACCAGGCCGCCGGCGCCGGCGCCGATCACGATCAGGTTGCGCTCGAAGCGGCGCGGTTTCTTCCAGTGCCTCAAGCGCATGGCTCCTGTCTGAGCTAGCCGTCGAGCGCGCCGCCGCAGCTGCTGCCCTGGCCGGCGGTGCAGCCGTAGCAGTGGTCGGCGACGCGGATGGGCTGGCCGGAGATGTCTTGCTCGAGCAGGCCGGCGAGCGTGGCCGGGCCTGCGGCGGGGATGTCCAGCATCTGGTTGAAGTCGCAGTCGTAGAGCCGCCCGCGCCAGTCGACGCTGACGAGCTCGCGGCACATGACCTGCTCGAGGTTGGCGGGGTTGTGGCTGGATTTCAGCAACTGCATGTATTCGGCGAACTGGCCCCTGGACACCAGGGTGCTGCCGAAGCGCAGGATGGGCATGTTGGCCAGGGTGTAGAGCCGGTTGAAGACGATGTCATGGCGCGACTGCAGTTCGCGCTTGTAGGCGGCCTGCAGCGCGGCCTGCGCGGGCGGCAGGCTGGGCCCCTGCGGGTTGTAGACCAGGTGCAGTTCGAGGCCGCTGCCGGCCTGGCCGTAGCCCAGGGCGTTGAGTTGCCGCAGCCCGGCGATGCTGCGCTCGAACACGCCCTTGCCGCGCTGGCCGTCGACGTTCTGCTCCAGATAGCAGGGCAGCGAGGCGATGATTTCCACGCGCTGCGCAGCGAGGAATTCGGCCAGGTCTTCCTGCCCCGGCTCGGACAGGATGGTGAGGTTGCAGCGGTCGATCACCTTTGCGCCCGATTTGCGCGCCTGCTCGACCAGCCAGCGGAAGCGCGGGTGCAGTTCCGGCGCGCCGCCGGTGATGTCTAGCGCGGTGAGTTTGCGCGCGGCCAGCACCCGCGGAATGAGTTCCAGCGTGGCATCGTCCATCATTTCGCTGCGGTTCGGCCCGGCGTTGACGTGGCAGTGCAGGCAGCTCTGGTTGCAGCGGTAGCCGAGGTTGACCTGCAGCGTGGTCAGCCTGCCGCGGCTAAGCAGCGGAAAATCCGTAGTCTGGAGCAGGGGCAGGGTGTTGTGCATGGAACGGACGAATCGGGGTATTGCGCAATGGGTGCATTTTGCATGAGTCATGCGCATATGGGGTAGCCGAATGCTTCGCCCGCGACCACCTTGGGCGACCGGGCGCTGGCTTGCCTGGCCGCAGCGAAGCCGCTGCGGCCAGGCTCAGGCCTTGAAGCGGCGCACCTGCGCGGCGAACGACTTCAGCATGTCACCGGAGGCGTGGGCGCCGTAGCGCAACTCGACGTAGCGCTGCACGAGCGCATCGGCGTCATCGGCAAGCTCGGGCCGCAGCGAACGGATGCGCTGCGCGAAATCGAGCGGGCCTTCCGACGGCATCCTCGCCAGGCCGGCCTTTTCCAGCTTGGCGCAGAACCGCAGATACAGCGCCTGCACCTTGTCGGGCGCCGGTCGCCTGCCCGGCCACAGGGTGAAGGCGGCAATCAGGCCAAGCACCGCGCCGAGGCCGATGGCCAGCCCCCAGACCAGTTCGCGCCAGGACACGATGCCGAGCCCCAGCCGGGCGAACAGGCCGATCTGCTGTTCCTGGTCGAAGCCCAGCACCCACAGATCCCAGTAGGTGCTGACGGCGTCCCATTGCTGGCGCAGCTGTTTCAGCCATGCAATGTCCGTGCGCAACAGGAAGGGCAGCGGCTCGCCGGCTGCCAGGGCGGAGGCGATGCCGTTCTGGATGCGGCTCGCGGAAACCGCGGCGGTGGGGTCGACACGCACCCAGCCGCGGCCATCGAGCCACACTTCGCTCCAGGCGTGGGCGTCGGACTGGCGCACGATGAAGTAGCCGCCGGCCGGGTTGAATTCACCGCCCTGGTAACCGGCGACGATGCGCGCCGGCACGCCGGCCGCGCGCATGAGGAAGGTGAATGCGCTGGCGTAGTGCTCGCAGAACCCGCTGCGCGTGGCGAAGAGGAATTCGTCGATGCTGTTCTCGCCGAGCAGCGGCGGGGTCAGGGTGTAGCTGTAGCCCTGCTCGCGGAACAGCGCCAGCGCGCGCGCCACCACTTCGGCGTCGTTGCCGGCCTCGCTGCGCAGGCGCAGCGCCAGTTCCCGCGCCTGCGGGTTGCCCTGTTCAGGCAGCTGCAGCGCATGGCCCAGCTGGGGCAGCGTGGCGTCGGCGGCCACCCGGTGGTCGAGGTAGGCGGAAAGATTCAGGCGCGTGAGCCGCTGCATGGGCGTGTTCGCCATGAGTTGCAGGCTGCGGGTGAGGAAGCTGTCGGGCGGCAGTGCCTGCGGATCGGGCACTTCCAGCGCGAATATCCAGGGCTTGTCGTGCGGCTCGATGGTGAGGCTGTAGGCGATCGGCGTGCCCGTGGTTTCCAGCGTCGGTTCAGGCCCGTGCCTGCCGCGCAGGCGGCTCCAGGTGCGGCCGTCGAAGCTTTCCAGCACCAGCGCGCGCCAGTAGAGGCTCGACGGCATGGGCGGCGCGCCTTCGAACTGCGCGCGGAAGGCGATGGCGTCGGATTGCACCAGTTCGCTGATGGAGCCGGGCGCAATGGTTTCGGAAAGCCCGCTCTTCGCGGAGAAGGCATCGCTGGGCAAGCCCCACAGCGGGCCGCCCAGGCGCGGGAACAGCACGAACAGCAGCAGCATGACCGGCACCGCCTGCGCCAGCAGCAGCGCGGAAAGTTGCAGCGGTGCGCGCCAGCGCCTCGCCGAAGCCGGATGGTTGAGCGCGATGAGCGCGCCGGTGAGCACCAGTACCACGGCGAAAAGATAGACCGCGAGCGGAATGTCCTGGGTGTAGAAGAAATTGGTGATGACGAGAAAGTAGCCGAGGAATACCGTGAGCATGGCGTCGCGGTAGCTGCGCATCTCCAGGAGCTTGAGCGCGAGCATGAGGGTGAGCATGGCCACGCCGGCATCGCGGCCGAACAGGGTGCGGTACTCGAACAGGATGCCGGCCGCCGAACCGGCGAGCAGCAGGACCAGGATCCACTTGCCGGGCAGCGGCAACCTGCCGGCGGCGGCCGCCCAGCGCCAGGCGATCATGGCCAGGGCAATCGCGCTGAGCCACGGCGGCAGATGCAGCGCATGCGGCGCGAGCACCAGCGTAATGCCGGCGAACAGCCAGTGCCCGGCAGGCAGGGGCGGGAAGGATGCGCGGCTAGGCATGCGCGGGCAATCCGAACAGGGCCAGCGCCTCCAGGCAGCGCTGGCGATGCGCGGCGCCGTTGCCCGGCGCGATGTCATGGCCGGGCATGCGCAAGCCGTAGCGCAGGCCTGCCTGCTCCGCATCCAGCACCTGGCGCGTTAGTTGCGACAGCCGCGCTTCGGCATCGGCGCCTGCGAGCATGTTCCAGTCGAGCAGCACGCTGCTGCCCTCGACGTCGCTGAAGCGCTTGGTGGCCAGCAGGTCGCTGCGTGCGGCTACCTTCCACGCCACCTGGCGCGGCGAATCGCCCGGCTGCCAGTCGCGCAGGCCGGCGAAATCCTCGCTGCCCTCGCCTGCTCCGGGCCGTGCATCCGCACCGTCTTCGCCCGCCGGGGCGAAATCGGGCGGCGCCTCGCCCGGCCTGGGATAGACGATGGCGGCATGATCGAATTCCACGTAGGACCAGGCGCGGAACAGGCCGAGCGGGTAGACCGTGGACAGCGTGAAGCGCCCGGGCCGCAGGCGGCCGCGCTGCGGCGCCGGCACGCGCACGCTGACGCGCTGCACGGTCTCGACATCGAATGCTACGGGGGCATCCTTGCGCCAGCGCAGGCCGAGGGCGAGGCGCGGGCCCGGCGCCTCGAACTGCAGGTGAAAGGAAGCGGCATCGCCGGCGAATGCGGGCGACGCACCGGCATCGGCAATGCTCAGGCCCTGCAGGTTGCGGTAGGTATGCAGGATGCCGACCACCGCCACGCCGCCGAGCAGGAAGGTGAGGATGAAACCGAGGCTGAGGCCGTAGTTGATCGAGCCGATCAGCATGGCCAGCAGGAACACTGCGAAGAAGACGCCGAGGCGGGTGGGCAGGATGTAGATGCGGCGGCGGTCGAGCACGACGGGACCGGTCTCGCGCCCGCGCCCGCGCACGAGCCGGGAAAGCATGGGGAACAGGCGGCTGGCGAGCGTCGCCACGGCTGCGTCGGCGGTTTAAGGAATCGCGACGCTGGCCAGCAGGGCCTGCGCCAGCGCGTCGGCATCGGCCTCGCCCGAGGGGCCGCGCAGGCGATGGCCGGCGACGGCGGGCAGCACCGCCTGCACGTCCTCGGGCAGCACCTGGCTGCGCCCGGCAAGGAAAGCCCAGGCGCGGCTGGCGTGCACCAGGGCGAGGCCTGCACGCGGCGACAGGCCGGCGCCGAACTTTCCGCCGCGCGACCGTGCGATCAGCGCCTGCACGTAGTCGAGCAGGGCTTCGGCGACGAATACCTCGGACACCTTGTGCTGTGCCGCGAGCAAACTGGCCGGGTCGAGCAGCGGCTGCATGTGCGCGATCATCTCGCGCCGGTCCTCGCCGGCAAGCAGCATGCGCTCGGCCTGGGCATCGGGATAGCCGAGCGCGATGCGCATGAGGAAGCGGTCGAGCTGGGATTCCGGCAGCGGGAAGGTGCCGACCTGCTGGGTCGGGTTCTGCGTGGCGATGACGAAGAAGGGCGCGGGCAGGGCGCGGGTTTCGCCCTCGGTGGTGACCTGGTGCTCTTCCATTGCTTCGAGCAACGCGCTCTGCGCCTTGGGCGTGGCGCGGTTCACCTCGTCGGCGAGGATCAGGTGCGCGAAGATCGGGCCGGGATGGAACACGAACTGGCTGCGCTCGCGGTCGAACACCGACACGCCGAGGATGTCGGCCGGCAAGAGGTCGGCGGTGAACTGGATGCGGTGGAACTGCAGCCCCAGGGTCTGCGCCAGCGCGTGCGCCAGCGTGGTCTTGCCCATGCCCGGCAGGTCTTCGATCAGCAGGTGGCCGCGCGCCAGCACGCAGGCCAGCGCCAGGCGGATTTCGCGCTCCTTGCCGAGGATGATCTGGCCGACCTGGCGCACGGTGGATTCGAGCATGACGGCGAGGGGTGTGTTGGTATCCATAAATGACTAGAACGGCGAAAACGCTCCTGTCTTGACGCCGCAAGCCGGGAATCGTTCCTCGGCCACGGCTATCCGGCTGCGCCTTCCTCCACCGGCTTCAGCGGCGCGGCGTGTCCCTGCTGGCGGCCGAGGAAGGGCACCAGCAGGTAGCACAGCGCCAGCGAAGCGGCGGCGATCCACAGCAGGGAGGCCAGCGACTGGTTGAAATAATCGTCGTAGAGTCGCGAACCGATCACGGAAGAGAGCTGGTCGGCGGCGTTGTACAGCGACATCATGACGGCAAAGGTGAAGCCCTCGGCGCGCGGCGGGCAGGCGCGCGCCGCCACCGCCAGGATCATCAGCATGCCGATCTGGTTCAGCGTGCCGACGGCGACATGCAGCGGCGCGGCGATGCTTGCCGCATGGCTGCTTGGCTGGGCCAGCGCGAGATAGGCCAGCACCGCGAGGATCGCCGCGCTGATGGCGACATTGGCCTGCACCGCGACCGAGCGCCGGGCCAGCACGTGGCCGAACAGCCAGGCGCCGACGACGCCGCCCGCTGCGGTGAAGGCGGAAAGCTGGCCGATGAACTGCTGGTCGAAGCGCAGCACGTCGGTCATGTGGAAGTACAGCGGCGCGCCGAAACCGGGGCTGAAGCACCACAGCGTCACGAACACCGCCGCCAGTTGCAGTTTCGGCGAGCGCACCGCCAGCCACACGCTTTGCGTGGTCTGCTTCATCGCCGCCAGTTCGATGCGGCGGGGTTGTTCCTGCACCAGGAAGTAGCTGGCCGTGAGCACGGCGATGGGCGCCAGCATGGTGACGGTAGCAGCGATGTGGAGCGCGGTGGCCGGCTCGAAAGTATTGGCGAGAAAGCCGCCGGCGAGCGCGGTGACGACGGCGGCGACCTTGAACCAGAACCATTGCGTGCCGAGGAAGCGCGCGGTGAGCCCGGTCTCGGCGCCCTTTTCCACCATCAGCGCGTCGATGATGACGTCCGACGCGGCAGTGCCGAAGGCAGTGAGCGTGAGCGCGACGATCAGCGAGGCCGGCTCGGCGAGCCCGGCCAGCCACATGAAGCCGGCGGCGCCGAACAGGTTCACCAGCATGAGCCAGGTCTTGCGGCGGTAGCCGAGCAGCGGCAGGTAGTCGCTGACCAGGCCGTAGAGCGGCTTGATCACCCAGGGCATGGAGGCGATGGCGAGGTACTCGGAGACCTCGCTGGCGGAAAGCCCCAGTTCCACCTTGAGGTAGAAGTTGAGCGGCTGGCCGATGAGCCCGCCCATCTGCGCGAAGCTCTGGGCGAAATAGGCCAGGCCGAACAGGAAGAACAGGCGCCGGGCGTGGCCGGGGTCGGTAGTGCTCGCGGACGGGGAAATCATCGGCGCTGGGTGTGTGCTGGACGATGCCGCCATCATAGCTGCTTTGGCCGTTTTTTTGCCGCGGCTTCGCGGCATGGTCGACATGTACCGTTGCGGGGCAGCCGCAGCGGGAACAGAATCGGCAAACCATGGAATAAGTCGGGCGCGTGCCGCGTCTTACAAAGTGTCGGAGGAGACAAATGGTCTGGTTCTGCAGAAGCACCCAGCAGGAAGTGCTGCGCCATCGTACGCGCCTGTTCCGCCTCGCCTATGCCTGGTGCGGCGACCGCGACATGGCCGAGGATCTGGTGCAGGAAGCGCTGGCACGCGCGCTGGCCACGTCTTCTCCGCTGAGGGAGCCGCGCGCGCTCGAAGGCTGGCTCATGGTCATCCTCAACAACTGCTGGCGCGATTGCCTGCGCAAGAAGATGGCGGGGATACTGGAAGACATCGACGACTGGGCCGAGCGCCTGGAGTCGGAGGAGCTTTCGCCCGAGCAGAACCTGGCGGGCCGCCAGACCGCACAGACGGTGCGCAAGGCTATCGCCCGCCTGCCGCTGGGCCAGCGCCAGGTGCTGACCCTGGTGGACATGGAGGACCGCAGTTATGCCGAAGTGGCGGAAATCCTCGGCGTGCCCGCCGGCACCGTGATGAGCCGCCTCGCCCGTGCGCGCGCAGCGCTCAAGGAAATGTTGACCGACGTCAGGCCGGCCGTCCAGGCGGCAGGCCTCAGGAGAGTGAAATGAGGATGCCGATCACCGACGAAACCCTGAATGCCTTCGTCGACCAGCAACTCACCCCCGGCGAAATGGACGAAGTGTTCGAGGCGATCAAGCATGACCCGGACCTGGCCCGTCGCAGCTGCGAAATCCGCCAGCTCAAATCCATGGTCAAGCTTGCCTATGACGGCGTCGAGCCGAGCCGGACCGTGCAACGGAGCAAGGCGCGCGCCTGGAGCATGCAGGCCATGGCCGCCATGCTGCTGCTGGGCCTGGGCGGCCTGCTCGGCTGGACCCTGCGCCCGATGGGCGGCAGCATCCTGCCCGCCGCGCTGGCGCAAAAAGGCGAGTTCATGCAGGCCAGCCATCCGCAGGCCGCCGCCGGCAACCGCTTCATCCTGCACCTCGACAGCGACAAGCCCGAGCGCATGGCCGCGGTGCTGGACTACGCCGACCAGATCCTCGACAACGCCAGGAAGGAAGGCGTGCCTGCCGAACTGGAAATCGTCGCCAACAACTACGGCCTCAGCCTGCTGCGCGAGGGCTACAACGATCCGTTCCAGCAGCGCATCGACGCGCTGGCGGCCAAGCATGCCAACCTCAAGTTCATCGCCTGCGGCCAGGCCGTGGCCCGCATCGAGCGCGAGGGCAAGAAAGTCACGCTGATCGAGGAGGCGCAGATGGTGCCGTCGGTGATCGGCGAAGTGGTGAGCAAGATGAAGGAGGGGTGGACTTACATCCGGGTGTGAGGGCGATAACAGCCGCTCCCAATGCAGGAGACGGCAGGTATAAAAGGGGATTCTTCGGAGTCCCCTTTTTGTTGCCTGCGGCTGCCTACGCTGTCATTGCGAGCGCAGCGTGGCAATCCAGGGTTTTGTTTGATTGGCTGAGAGCGCTGGCCAGATTAGCCATCTTCTAATGCCAAAGATCGGTGGCCGGGGGTAGCCCGGCAGCTAGTTCCTTTCTTTGCTCCGCCAAAGAAAGGAACCAAAGAAAGGCGGCCCCGCTGTGCTGCCCCGCCAAAAAACGCGGCGGGGTAAACCTCGGTCGGCGTCTTGAATTGGGCGGCTCGCAAACTCGCACGACCCGCCCGGGAAAATCACCCGTGCGGCCACGTGCTCAGACATGCTCGCCTCAACTTCCCCCAATTCAAGCCCCCGCCCGAGGCAGCACAGAGGGAGATTTAAAAGCAAAGTCCCCCCCTCACCCTAGCCCTCCCTTGCACGCCGGAACTGTTCGACGGGTGCGGAGCATGCTCCGCGAATTCCCCGTCTCACCCCGCGAGGGGAGAGGGAGTTAAAAACACAACACCCCCCCTCCCTTGACGGGAGGGGGCTAGGGGGAGGGTGAAGGTTTGGCCTTTGAAGTTCCCCGTCTATGCCGCCGCAGCCTGGAGCTTGCGGGCGGAACAACGCGGCGCAGCCTGTCTGAGCCCCGCTCACTTCTGCAAACAAACCAAAGCGGGGCGAGTACAGAATTAATTGGCGCTTCACGCGTGCCGCCCGCCCGCAAGCTTCAGGCTAAGGGAAGCGGAAGGCCGGCATAGCCGGGTCGCCTTCTTTTGGTTACTTTTCTTGGCGGAGCAAGAAAAGTGACTTGCCGCCGGGCTACCCCCGGCCTCGGGTCGAGAATTCTTAGACAGTGTTTGTGCTAACGGGTTGCTGGGTGCGTCACCATACTTCTCGTCTCAACTGCAGTACTCTGACCCAGATATCATCGCTGGCTGTATTCTGCCAGACGCCGCCCAATAGATAATTAAAGCACTCATCCTTTTTTGCGAGTATCTCTATGCGATCAATATAAATCGAGCCATATTTTGAGATTAGATCTTCTAAAGGCCCGGCTGCTAAGACATCTAGAGTTCTATCAGTTAGCTCTCGTTGATATGTGCGTAGAATGAATTGCCAAAGCAGGTCATGGTTATTCTGAAACGTCCAGTCCATAACCTTTTTGATGGCCCACCAATTCTTTTCGTACTCTAAACTGTTGGGGCCTGCATCGGTACCAGCTATCCACGCATCTATGAGTGACTGCCAATCCATTTCATTCATAGCAGCTATCGAAAAGTAGGCATCCCTAAAGCCAGTGCGCGATTACGAATGCCTCGGCGGCGTCAGCCTCTGCTCCACCGCAAACACCGCCGCTTCCACCCGCGAAGTCAGATTCAGCTTCGACAGAATATTCCGCACATGCAGCTTCACCGTGTCATGGCTGATGCCGAGTTCCTTGGCGATGGCCTTGTTGCTGTCGCCCTTGGCGAGGTAGGCGAGGATTTCGCGTTCGCGTGCGGTGAGCTGGTTGATGAGCGAGGTGGCCTTGCCCTTCTTGCTGTCGAGCAGGGTGACGAGCTTGGCGGTCATCTGCGGTGCGACGACGGTTTCGCCCTTGTCGGCGCGCGTGATGGCGTCGACCACTTCGGACGGTTCCATGTTCTTCAGCAGGTAGCCCTGGGCGCCGGCGCGCAGGGCGCTGGCGAGGTCTTCTTCCTCGTCGCTCACGGTGAGGATGAGGGTGGTGAAGAACAGGCCTTCCTCGCGCAGCTGCTGCATCAGGGTGATGCCGTCGGTGGGCGGCAGATGCAGGTCGAGCAGGACGACGTCGGGCTGGTGCTCCTTCAGGAGCTGGCGCACGAGATTGGGGTCGCCGGTGATGCCGCAGACATGGATGGTGCCGTAGTGTTCGAGCAGTTCGGCGAGGCCCTCGCGGAACAGGGTGTGGTCGTCGACGATGACGACGCGGATCTTTTCGCTCATTTCATTGTTCCCTGCAAGGCGTGGGGGAAAACCAGGGTGACGCGGGTGCCGCCGCCCACGCGGCTGCGGATTTCGACCATGCCCTTGATGCGCTCGGCACGCTCGCGCATGATGTTCATGCCGAAGTGCATGCCGGGCCCGGTGTGGCCGGCCGCATAGAGGCCGATGCCGTCGTCGATGACGCTGATGCGGTAATGCGTGCCGGTGTCTTCCAGCACCACCTGCACCATGCGTGCGTAGGAGTGCTTGCAGATGTTGGCGAGCGCCTCCTGCACGATGCGGTAGACCTGCGCTTCCTGGTCGGCGGTGAGCGTGAGGTCCTTGGCCTGGTTGTCGAGCTTGACCTTGGCGTTGATCTTCTTGCTCACGCCGTCGAGCAGTTCCTGCAGCGCGGGCAGGATGCCGCGCGGGTCCATGCGGTGGCGGAACTGGCTGATCAACTCGCGCAGGCCGGAATAGGCGGATTCCAGCGCGGAGTCGACGTCGCCGAGATACTTCTCGGTGAGTTCCGGCTTGTCGCCGTGGACGGCCTCGCGCAGCATGGCGAGGCGCATTTTCATGTAGGCCAGGGTTTGCGCCAGCGAGTCGTGGATCTCGTTGGCCAGCATCTGGCGCTCGTTCATCAGGGTGATGCGCAGGTTCTCGCGCGTGAGCCGCGCGTTCTCCATGGCCATGCCCAGGTGCTCGATGATGGAGGCGAACAGCAGGCTGACGTCCTCGGGGATGGCCTGGTCCTTTTTCAGGAACAGGTTGTACACGCCGAGCAGGGTATTCTTGTACTTGAGCGGCAGCGCCACCACCCAGCCGCCCTCCATGCCGAAGGCCTGGGCGGTATTGCCCTTGCATTCGAACAGGTAGGGCAGGTTCTTGATCGAGGCGCCGACCGGCTGGCCGCACAGCGCGGTTTCCAGCGGCATCACGCTGTTGGCCGTCAGCGCTTCCTGCGGCAGGCCCTCCGCGCCGACGATGCGCAGGCCCTTGCCGTCCGGGGTGAGCACGCGCACGATGCCGGCGTGGGCGTTGGACAGGCGCACCATGGTGCCGAGGAAACTGTCGAGCAGGTGCTCGACGTCCACGTCCATCGACAGCGACGCGGCGATGTCGGTCAGCACCTTGAGGTCGGTGTGCTGCGAACGGTCGCCCCCCAGTTGCGGGGCGAAGCTCTGCTCGGATGATTGCTGGGATTTGGACATGCGGGAAACGGCCTGGAAACTGTCTAATTATGCACCGCTGGCGCGCTTTGGCGAAATTTGTTACCGTGCGGCAAAAGTGCTTGAGTAATCATGAAATATTGCAGTCATTGCGGCGGTACCGTTCGGCTCCTCGTGCCCGAGGGCGATCATCTGCCGCGCCATGTGTGCCCGGTATGCGGCGCCATCCATTACCAGAACCCCAAGATGGTGGTGGGGTGCATTCCCGAGTGGGAAGACAAGGTTCTGCTGTGCCGCCGCGCCATCGAGCCGAAATACGGCCTGTGGACCCTGCCGGCCGGTTTCATGGAGAACGGCGAGACCACGGCCGAGGGCGCCCTGCGCGAAACCTGGGAGGAGGCCGGCGCGCGCGTCGAGGTCGGATCGCTCTACACCCTGTTCAACCTGCCGCACGTCAACCAGGTGTATTTCATGTTCCGCGCCAGTCTGCTCGACCTCGATTACAAGCCCGGCATCGAAAGCCTGGATGTGCGCCTGTTCGCCGAAAACGAGATTCCCTGGGACGAACTGGCTTTTCGCACCGTGCAGGTTTCACTCGAACTGTATTTCCGGGACCGCGCCAACGGCGGCTTCAGGTTCCATTTCGGCGACATCAGGCCGTAGTCGACGCCTCGAAAAATCCAAACCCATAAGGCGCTTGCCCGCGAAGTTCGCAAAGTAGGGCCTGGTTTGCTCTGCGGCCTCCGCGAACTCGGCGGTTATTGTTTCAAAGCGTCAGCGGGCAGGGGTTGGGCTTGAGCAGTTCCTGCACCCGGGACTGCGCCGTTTTCGGATCGTTACGGTAGATATCCAGCAGCATGCCGGCCTGGTCGAGCCAGTGTTGCCGGCCAGCGTCGATGGCTTCCTGAAACGCCTCGATGCGGCCGCTGTCGCGCCACGACTTGTAGGCTTCGGTCAGGCGCGGGAACAGCACCTGGCGCAAGCCGTCTAGCTCGGCCATGTAGTAGTGCAGGCTGCACCAGGCTTCGTTTTCGATCAGCGTCGGCAGGGTGGACAGGCAATCCGCCAGGTTGTCGCGTACCGAGCGTGCGAGCAGTTCTGCGTGCCTGTGCGTGAAGCCGGCGATCATTTTCTTCCAGTCGGGGCCGAGCAATTTGTCGGCGCGTGCTTCGCCCACTTCGTGCAGGATGACGGCTTCGCTTTCCGACTCGGTCATGCGCTCGAGCGCAGCCTCGGGGTCGCGCTCGAAGCCGTAACACTGCAGCGCCGCCTTCATGGCGCCCTCGGGCTTTTTCTGGCCCCACAGCTCGACTTTTTCCCATAGCGCACGCTTCAAGGCGTCGGTGCGCAGGAAGATGGCGCCGTCCTGGTAGGCGGCAGGCAGGGTGGAGAGATCGCGCGCGTACTCGCAGCCGGTGACGTAGATGGTGAGGCCTTCGCGCTCTTCCTTGCGTTTGAGCTCGCCGAGGAAGAAATGCGGCTTGCGGTAGCGGCCGATGCCGGCGCCGTAGACCAGGCCTTCGGGCAGCAGCGCCTCGTTGACGGCGCGACTCTCGAACGGGTCGATGCGCCGGCCGTTGACGGGCAGTGCGGCGAAATCGTCTTCCTCCAGGGTTTCCCACAGGGACTCGCGGGCGATCATCCAGGGGCCGATTTCGGCGCGCGGCGGCTGCTGGGAGAGCGGCAGTTCGTTTTCCCAGCGGAAAAATTCGCGCATTTCCAGCAGGTAGGTGCACATGGTCATGTTGCGGGCGTGGTTCGCGTCCGCAATATGGCAGTTCTTCTGCACCGCTTCGACCAGTTCGTGGAAATTGCGCATCGCTCCTCCAGTTCAGCGAAGATTTGTTTTCATTCTAGCTTTTCAAGCCCGGAAGAAAACTGCACTGCCGGCATGGTCAGCCGCGCCGGCGCGCCTCGAAATGCACCACGCCCTGCACGACATCGGAATAGGGGAAGTCTTCCAGCGCGCCATGCGCCGAAAGCGCGGATTCGATCAGCGCAAAGACGTCTTCCACGGCATCGTTGCCATGACAGGCCATCTGCAATCCCTTGAGTCCGCCGCACTGGATCTTCAGTTCCTTGGCGTGCGGCAACTGGGCGCCGACATGGGGAATCTTCAGGGCAAAGGCGGAATGGCCGCGCAGCAGGGTTTTCAGCTCAGTGCAGCGCACCTGGGCGGCGGGGTCGATGCAGTTCATGGTTTCGCGCTCCGCCAGCAGGTGCTTTTCAGCCTTGCTGCAGGAAATGCAGCGTGCCAGCACGCCTTTTTCGAAGGCGCAGGGCGAGGGGTTCACCGACTTGCGGGCATTGCGGTAGGCGTCTTCGTTGTATTCGCTCATCTTGATTTATCCACGAAAGACGTAAAGAAAAGCATTGACAGGGAGGAAGGGGAGGGAAGGGAGGATGAAAATAGAAAAGCCTTCCTCCCTTAACTCCATGAACCTCTCTGTGAAATCTTTTCTGCTCACTTTCGCGGCTGAGGCTTCTCAATAATCCTCGCCGGTGGTCGGCGGCTTTTCACGCACTTCGCCGAGCATTTCCTCGGCGTGCAGTTCGTTCTCTGCGAAGATCACCTTGATCGAGTAGCTGTCCGTGCTGGTGAGCTTGCCGCGCAACTCCTTGGCATGCGCCGAGGCATCCTTGAACTTGTCGAACTCGGCGGCCTTCTTGACGATGCGCATGGGATGGATTTCGTAGACGAAGTACGGCATTTAATGCTTCTCCTGGTCGATGTAGTATTTGACTGATTTGCGGCGCCCCGGCTTCTTTTTCAAGATCACCACGCCCTTCACGCACGACAGGTCGGCGACCGGGTGGTCGGGGTAGGCCGGATTGAGGGCATGCAGCGCCCAGCCGGCATCGCGCTTGACCAGCTGGCGGAAGGTGTATTCCTCGTTGTGGAAGGCGATGACGAAGGAGCCGTCGCGGGCCAGGCCTTCCGGCTCGATGACGATGATCTCGCGGTCATGGAACTCGGGCTCCATGCTGTCGCCCAGCACCATGAGCGCGAACGGCTCGGCTTCGGAGCAGGCGCCGAAGGCGCTGTCCGCCTGCTGATCCGCGGACACGACCGGGATGTTGATGGGTTTCCTTTTGAACTCTTCCATCAGAGCCACCTCACCAGATAATAGATTCGAAAGCCTTCCGACGAGCGCGAAGGGCCGATGACGATGGCCGGATGCAGGCCATCTGCTGCACGTTCCAGCGCCTCGGCCTCGCTCGCCACGGTTTCCACCACGCCTTCGGGATAGCGCTTGCGCGTCTTGTTGGGGCTGCGGATCAGCGCCGGCACTTCCTTGGACTGGGCGGGATCGAGATAAAGTTTCATGGGTTTGCTTTGAACAAGGAGGACAAGAGGACAGGAGTATGTCCCATATTAATTTCCCTCATGTCCTCTTGGTAAAAGGTTCTTTCAAGCATGAACGGGTGTTCTCAGGATTTGCACGGCCATGTTGATGGGCGAAACCAGGGGTTCGATTTTACGCCGCATCAGCGCGCCCACGGCGGTATTGCGCAGCAGCCAGGGGTCGGCGGTCTTGCCGGTGAGGCCGGAGAGCGCGAGCATGGCTTCGATGCCCTGGCGGTATTGCGGCGCGGCGGCGAGCAGCGCCTGCAGGCCCGGCGGCGCCTCGATCTCGCCGCGGCTCATGCTGCCGGCGTTTTCCAGCAGCTCTTCCAGATTCTCGCTCTGGATGGGGTAGCCCATCGGGTGGAAATAACGGCTGACGGCGTCGAGCAGGGCGTAGACCACCAGCGAGGTGGAAGGCCGCACCAGCACTTCGGCGACCGCCTTGAGCCAGGTCTGGCCGTTGGCCGACAGCAACGACAGGAAGCGCTCGGCGTAGCCGTTGCCGGCATCGACCAGCGGGCCGAGCTGTTTTTTCGCTGCCTCGTAATCGGCGCGGGCGGGCTGGTCGGCCGGCAGCGACTCGGGCATGAATTCGAGGAAGCCGATGAAGTAGTAGGGCACGCCCTTGGCCTGGCGCCAGAGCTTGGCCGTGGTCGCCTCGTCCGCAAGCTTGCCGTAGAGAATGAGCCGGATGGTGTGCATGCGCGCGTCCGGGCTTTCTTCAAAAGGCAGGTGCTCGATGAGGAAGTCGGCCAGCACCTTGCCCATCCTGCCCTGGATGACCTCGTCCTTTTCCAGCATCCAGCGCGCGATTTCCATGGTCGGCTGGCACCACCAGGCGCGGCGTGCGAGCTCGTCGGTGAGTCCCGGCGCGTGCGCCACCGCCACCACCGCCTCGGGTTCGCCCAGCAGCAGCAGCGCCTCGAGGTTCTTGTCGGAAGTCTGGCCCATGCGCGTCCAGCGCTGCAGGTAGACCGGGTAGCCGCCGGGTGAGCCCAGGGCATGGCCGCCGAGGAATTCCTTGACGCGGGCAATGTACTGGTCGGCACGGCAGTTGGGATGCAACTGGACCTTCGCCTCGCCGTTCTCGGTGAGCGCATACAGCGTCATCGCACTTTCGTCGATGCGCACCGCCTGCACGGGATTGGCCATCATCAGCACGTTGAGGCGCAGGCTGTCTTCGGAAGAAAGTTCGGAGGCGCCGATAGTCATAGCAAAATCAATTACAAAGAGGACATGAGGGCAGGAGGGGAAACCATAAGACAAAACCCAAATTTAACCGCGGAGTTCGCGGAGGAATGATTATGAAAATCCGCGTCCTCTGCGAACTCCGCGGTTAACAAGGTTTACTCCTGTCCTCTTGTCCCCCTTGTTCAATAGGTTAATTCAACTGGATGCGCTTGCCCCAGGGCACGGGCTTCTTGCCCTTGACCAGCCAGATCACCGGGTAGCTCGGCGGCTGCTCGGGAAACTCGGCATCGGCATCGGTAAAGTACACCAGCGCGTCGGGGCGCAGGTTTTCATTTTCCACCCATTCGAACACGGGCGCGAAGTCGGTGCCGCCGCCGCCCTCGAAGGTTCGCGGCAGGCGGAACTCCTCCCACGGCTCGAATATCCAGGGACCGTCCTCGGCAAGCTTGGCATCACAGGCCAGGAGCGTGATGCGCACCGGCAGCGCGCCCTTGATGGCGTTGATCTCGGAGAGGAACTCCGACAGTTCCTCCTCGCCGATGGAGCCCGAGGTGTCGAGGGCAACGACGAGGTCGCACTGTGAGCTTTTCAGCGAAGGCAGGATCATGTCGCCCTCGCGCCGTGAAGGCCGCATGTAGTTGTAGTCGTTGCGCGCCTGGTCGAAGAAGTAGTGCGCCAGCAAAGTTCTCCAGGGCAGCTTGGGCTCCAGCCAGGCGTCGACCATGCGTGCCATGGCGCCGCCGAGCTTGCCGGCCTGCTGCGCCTGCTGGGCGGCGCTGGCCAGATGCTGCTGCCACTTCTGCGCCAGTTCCTCGCGCTCCTGTGCGGTGAGCGGCACCGGCGGGCTGTCCTGCTTGTCGTCCTCGCCGGCTTTCTGTCCGGACTTGCCCTGCTGGGGGTTGGGCTGCGCGCCGCCGCCTTCGTCCTGTTGCGGTTCCTCGTTCTTCGGCTGCTGCCCGCCACCCGACTGACCCTGCTGGTCCTGCGGCGCATCCTCCGGCGGCGGCTCCTGGCTCTGGCCGTTCTGGCTGCCCTCGGCGTTGTTGTCGTAGAGGTGCTGGTCGAGCGTTTCGTTGTCGAGGCTGTCGTCGAGGCAGGGGTAGATCTCCTCGGCGCTCATGTTCTCGAACTGGTTCAGCACCACGGCCTCGGGCGGCGGCTGCAGGCCGTCGTTCATGAGGATGGGATTGATGGCGAAATCGCAGGCCAGGTCCCATTTGCGCTGGATGCGGTGGCCGCGCCGCACGAAGTGGGTGAGCGCGCAGTGCAGCGCCTCGTGCGCCAGCACGAACTCCACCTGCGACAGGGACAGCTTGTCGATGTAGGCGGGGTTGTAATAGAAGCTCTTCATGTCCGTGGCGGTGGTCTTGCACCACGGGCCGGCTTCGATCATGGGCAGCCGCAGCACCAGGGCGCCGAGGAAGGGCTTGTCCAGGATCAGGCGCGTGCGCGCCGCTGCCAGTTTCGTGGCAGGGTCGTTGGCGAAGGTGATCTGGTTGAGGTTGGCCATGATTCAAAATCATGAACAATGAGGACAAGAGGACAAGAGGCTTTTTGGTTTTCCTCCTGTACTCATGTCCTCTTTGTTCAAAATCATTCGTACAACACGATATCCGCGACCTGATTCGCCCAGGTGGCGAACTGCGGCACGCCGAACAGGGTCTGGCCGACATTGCGGTGGATGTCGGACACCAGCATTACGCCCATTTCCTTGAGCGGGAATTTCGCCGCGTAGTCGAGGATGTGGCCGAGCATTTCCCGGATGTTGGCGCCGTTCTTGTTGCGGATGGCGCGCGCCACCAGCGCAGCGGCCACGGCGTACTGCAGGTCGGTGTCGCGCGGCACTTCGGCCGGGCGGCCTTCGACGATGGCGTCGAGGTCGGGCATGCGCGAGAGGTTGGCGAGATAGGCCGAAAGCTCGATGCCGGCGGCCTGGCCCACGCAGGCGGCGAGCGCAGGGCCGAGCAGATCGGGCTGATCGCCGAACTTCTGCAGCGCGCGGCTGGCGAATTCCCAGGAACGCGGCGTGGGAAAGGCGGTGGGATTGCGCGCCGGGTCGAAGTCGAACAAGAGTTCGGGGCGGAAGCGCAAAAAGCCGATCAGGCGCTCATCGATGCCGTTCTCGTAGGCCCACTGCGACCAGTCGTCGAGGTTGGCTTCGACTTCGAAGTGGGAGAAGCGGTTGGCGAGCGGCGCCGGCATGGCGTAGGTCACGCCACGGTCGCCCTGCCTGTTTCCTGCCGCGAAAATGGCCCAGCCCGGCGGCACTTCGTACGCGCCGAGGCGACGGTCGAGAATCAGCTGGTAGGCGGCGGCCGACACTGAAGGCGGCGCCGAGGTGATCTCGTCGAGGAACAGGATGCCCCTGTCGCCGTGGCGCTCGGCGTTGGGCAGGATGGAGGGAATCGCCCAGTCCACGTGCTCGCCGACGCGAAAGGGAATGCCGCGCAGGTCGGAGGGCTCCATCTGCGACAGGCGGATGTCGATGACCGGCACGCCGTGCCTGGCGGCGACTTCGCCCACCATCTGGGACTTGCCGACGCCGGGCGGGCCCCACATCATCACGGGGGTGTGGTGGCCTTCGGCGGCGCTGAGGAATTCGCGTTCGAGTATGGGAATGAGCTGGGCGGGACGCATAAACAGACTGAAACGGTTTAAAAGTTGACTATTTTACTCTGGTTTTGTTCCGGTTGGCAGGCCCGACTACAATCGGGCCTGCATCAATCGAACAGCCACAAGGGACAGATTTAGTGAGACATTCCCGATTTCAAGCAGCGCTGCTTGCCATTTTTCTGCTGTGCGGCCTCGCCGCCTGCGGTGACAAGCCGCAAACCGCTTTCAACGAAGGGCACCGGGGCTATGTCGAGTTCTACCTGCCCGAGGCGGGGCCCGAAAAGGAAAGCCTCGGCATCGATGTCCAAGTTTATCGAATCGAAAACGGCAAGCGCGAATTCCTCGGCATGACGCAAAAGTGGAAAAACCTCGCCGAGCCCCGGCGCGGCCTGACCGTCAAGGTGCCGTCGGGCAATCTGACCTTCGTCGTCGCGTACGGCAGCGCAGAGGCGCCCGTGAAGCTGATCGTGCACGATGGCACGTATCACCGCGTGCGCATCGAGACGACCGGCCTGAGCAGCCAGCAGGTGATCGGGGCGACGCAGCAATTGAGTTTCGGCCTCAAGGCGACGCCCGAGCCGCCGCGCTAGAATCCGCAAGTCTTCCATTCCATCCGGATTGATCGCATGAAACTCGGCACGCCTCTCTCTCCATCCGCCACCCGGGTCATGCTGCTCGGCGCAGGCGAACTCGGCAAGGAAGTCATCATCGCGCTGCAGCGCCTGGGCGTGGAAGTGGTCGCCGTCGACCGCTACGCCAATGCCCCCGGCCAGCAGGTGGCGCACCGCGCCCACGTCATCAACATGGCCGACCCCCAGGCGCTGCGTGCGTTGATCGAACAGGAAAAACCGCATTTGGTCGTGCCCGAGATCGAAGCCATCGCCACCGATGAGCTGGTGAACATCGAGCGCGAGGGCCTGGCGACCGTGATCCCCACGGCCAGAGCCGCGCAGTTGACCATGAACCGCGAAGGCATCCGCCGCCTGGCGGCGGAGGAACTGGGCTTGCCGACCTCACCCTATGCCTTCGCGTCGAGCCTGGAGGAGATGCGCGCGGCCATTGATGCCGGCATCGGCTATCCCTGCGTGATCAAGCCGGTGATGTCCTCGTCCGGCAAGGGCCAGAGCAAGGTCGACAGGCCGGACGAAGTGGAGGCCGCGTGGAACTACGCCGCCAGCGGCAGCCGCGTCGATGCCGGGCGCGTCATCGTCGAAGGCTTCGTCAACTTCGATTACGAAATCACCCAGCTCACCGTGCGCGCGCGCGGCGCGAACGGGGAGACAGAAACGCATTTCTGCGAGCCCATCGGCCACATTCAGGTTCATGGCGACTACGTCGAATCCTGGCAGCCGCAGCCGATGTCGCCCCTGGCATTGGCGCGTGCCCGCGACATGGCAGAGAAGGTCACTGGCAGCCTCGGCGGCCTGGGCATCTTCGGCGTGGAACTCTTCATCAAGGGCGACGAGGTGTGGTTCTCCGAAGTCAGCCCGCGCCCGCACGACACCGGCCTGGTGACCTTGTGCAGCCAGCGCCTGTCCGAATTCGAACTGCATGCGCGCGCCATCCTCGGCCTGCCGGTCGACGTGAGCCTGCGCCGCCCGGGCGCCTCGGCGGTGATCTACGGCGGCATGGAAGCCCAGGGCATCGCCTTCGAAGGCGCAGACGAAGCGCTGCGGGTGCCGGAGTCCGACCTGCGCCTGTTCGGCAAGCCGGAAAGCTTCACCCGCCGCCGCATGGGCGTGGCCGTGGCCAATGCCGATAGCGTGGAAGAGGCGCGCGCACGCGCCAGGCTGGCTGCCTCGAAGGTGCGGCCGGTGGCGGGATGAACTTCGAAATCGCTTACACTGAGGCAGCAGAGGCAACAGAGTAAATCCGGATATTTCTGGCTCTCCTCTGCTCTCTCTGATTCCTCTGTGTAGATGATTCCTGGCTTGATCTGGCTCTCGGTCTTCAACCGTTATCCCACGCCAACCGCAATCCGGTGAAGGCATCGCGCCTTTCGGGCAGGTAGAAATTGCGAAAGCCCGGCCGCTTCAGCAGTGCGTGGGTGACAGGACTGCCGCCGCGCAATTCCCAGTGGCTGTGAAACCAGGGGCTGGAGTAGTCGCGGTAGGGGTCGGGCGCGAAGCCGGGGTAGGGCGCGAAGGCCTCTGCGCACCATTCCCAGCCGTGGCCCCAGTTGAAATCCCGTTCCCGGCTCGCCCGTTGCCATTCCGCCGCGCTCGGCAATCGCGCCCCGCGCCAGGCGGCAAAGGCTTCGGCCTCGAAGCGGTTGAGGTGCAGCATGGGCTCGCCGGGTGCAAACTGCTGCCACCGGTCGAAGCGACGCACTTGCCAGGCATTTACTTCCTGTCTCCAGTAAACCGGATGACCGGCGCCGCTTTGCGCCAACCACGCCCGGCCTTCGCTCGACCAGTGCTGCGGCGTGGCGTAGCCGCCGGCTTCGACGAATTCCAGGAACGCGCCCTGGCTGACGGGATGCAGGTCGATGGCGAATGGCGAAAGGTCTGCGTGGTGGAGGCGCTTTTCGTTGTCGAAACGGAAGCGGCTGTCGTCAGCGCCCAATGCGACCGTGCCTGCGGCGAAGTCGCGGCGCGGGCTGCGCAAGGGCAGATCGCTCGCCGGGGGCGGCAGTAAGGGCGGCCGGTAGCCCAGGCATTGCGCCATCATCCACCATGCTTCCAGGTGCATGCGTTCGTGATAGAGGGACAGCTCGGCGAAATAGAACACCGGGTCGTCGGGCCGGGCGGCATCGAGTTTGTCCGCCACGTCCCGCAATACGCCCGCGCTGAAATCGGCAAGCGCGTCCCGGCCCGGCAGCGGCAGGTCCCAGCGCGTGTCGTGCGCGACCTGCGAGGAGTCGTACAGAGCATCGGCATTGGGCAGGCGCGGCGGCGACACGCTGCCATCGTCCTGCTGGCGCAGGCACCAGCGCTCCTGGAACCAGACGATGTGGCCGTATTCCCACAGCGGCGGATTGAGGGTCGCGGCGCGCGGGCCCAGCCAGGCCTGCTCAGGCAGGCAGGCGGCGAAGGCGTCAAGGTCGGCGCGCGCCTCGCGCAGCAGGGAAACCAGGTGTGCCGCGGAGTATCCGTTGGTGGGAAAAGTCATGGATTCAAATTAGCATAAGGACCCTACAATCGAATCCATGGCCTTTCCATGCGCCTGCTTACACTCGGCAGCCCCGCCGACACGCTGAAGGAAGTCGTCCTGGCCGGGTTGGCCGCGCAGCCCAAGCGCATCCCGCCCAAGTATTTCTACGATCGCGAGGGCTCGCGCCTGTTCGAGGCGATTTGCCGGCAGCCGGAGTATTACCTGACGCGTGCGGAAACCGCCCTGTTGCTGACCGAGGCCGACTCGATCGCACGCTGCATCGGGCCGGTGGCCTTGATGATCGAGCCGGGGGCAGGCTGCTGCGCCAAGGCGCGCATGTTGCTTGGACCGCTCAAGGCGGCCGCCTACTGGCCGGTCGATATCGACGGGGAAACGCTGCTGGCGGCGACCGGCCGTTTGGCGGACGAGCTTCCGGCCCTGGATGTGGTTGCGGTTCAGCACGATTTCACCGCTGCCGAGGGCTTCGCTCCGCTGTTGCCGCACCTGCCCCAGAACGGCAGGCGGCTGGTGTATTACCCCGGCTCCAGCATCGGCAACGCCGGTCCGGACGAGGCGGTGGGTCTGCTGAAACAGTTCCGCGCACTGGCCGGGGCCGACGGCGGGCTGCTCATCGGCTTCGACCTGAAAAAGGAGGCCACGCGCCTGCATGCCGCCTACAACGATGCTGCCGGGGTGACCGCGGCATTCAATCTCAACCTGCTCGCGCGCCTGAACCGCGAGCTGGGGGCGGATTTCAGGCTCGAGACGTTCGCGCACCATGCCTTCTACAACGCCGAGGACGGCCGCATCGAAATGCACCTCGTGAGCCGCATGCGCCAGCAGGTGCAGGTGGCCGGCGCGACCGTCAGGTTCGAAGCCGGGGAAAGCCTGCACACGGAAAATTCCTACAAATACGCCCCGCAGGAATTCGAGGCGCTCGCTGCCCGGGCCGGGTTTGTCTTCAGACAGGGCTGGCAGGACAGCGAGGGCCTGTTTGCCGTGCAATTCTATGAGTGAGTTTTGAACAAGGAGGACAAGAGGACAGGAGTAAGCTTCGCATTGTTTTGCCTCTTGTCCTCGTGCCCTCTTTGCAAAGGCTTTTTTGGCAAAATGGCATATTCCTGCCGTAACAACTGATCGATATCGAAAGATGGAAACCCATTACGACCGCCTCGGCGGCGACGAAGCCATTCGCAGGCTCGTCGACCGCTTCTACGACCTGATGGACGAGGATCCCGACTACTACGGCATCCGCAAGCTGCATCCCCAGGATCTCACCGAATCGCGCAACAAGCTGTACTGGTTCCTTTCCGGCTGGACCGGCGGGCCGCCGCTGTATACCGACCGCTTCGGCCATCCCTTCCTGCGCCGGCGCCACATGCCATTCCCGATCGGCGAGTCGGAGCGCGACCAGTGGATGGGCTGCATGCGGCGCGCCATGGATGAGGCCAGCCTCGACGAGAAACTGAAAGCCGAGCTGAACGCGGCATTCTTCAAGACCGCCGATTTCATGCGCAACAAGGAAGGCTAGTGCGCAAGCTGCTGCTCATCCTGCTCCTGCTGGCCGGCGGCCTGTCCGCGCTGGCCTGGGCGGTGCTGGATGGCGAGCCGCGCGCCGAGCCGGGTGCGCGCATCACGCGCGAGGACCTGGTATGGGCCAAGCAGCTGTTCGAAAGAAGCGTGCCGCGCGCGCGCACTGCGGATACGGTGCAAACCCTTGACCTGTCGGCCGAGGAGGTGAACCGCCTGCTGAATTATGCGGTGGTGGTGAAGCCGGTGCATGGCGTGGCGGCCGACCTCGAGCCTGACGAGATACTGCTGAACGTGAGCCTGCGGGTGCCGCGCAATCCCTTCGGCGGCTACCTCAATTTCTCCGCCGAATTGCAGCAGCAGGGACGGAACCTGGTGCTGGGCAGCATGCATGCAGGCAGCCTGCCGCTGCCATCCGTGCTCGGCCGCGGCGTGTTGTGGGTGGCACAGCGCTGGCTGCGCCAGGACCCGGCATACCTTGCGCTCATGGAGTCCCTGCAGGGCATCCGCCTGAGTGAGGATCACGTCAGCCTGGATTTCCACTGGCGTCCGGAACTGCTGACCCTGATCGAGCGCAAGGGCGCGGAAGTGCTGGTCGGCGCCGAGGAAAAGCAGCGCCTGCTGATCTATGCAGATTATCTGCGCCGCACCGTGGCGCGTTACCCTGACAAGAGCCAGCAGCCCGTGCGCGAGGTCATGGCCAGCCTGTTCGGCTTTGCCCGCGAGCGCGGCGGCGATGCCGCAGCCGAGAATCGCGCCGCCTTCACCGCGCTGGGCGCCTACATCGCGGGCGTCAGCCTGCACCAACTGTTGGAAGGGCGCGGCCGCAGCACGCGGCGTGCGCCGCCCGTTCTGCTGGCCCTGCATGGCCGGCGCGACGCTGCAGAGCACCTCCTGATCGCCGCCGCCCTGTCCGCCAATGGCGGCAGCCGGCTGGCCAATGCCATGGGCCTCGCCAAGGAAGAAGAGGACGCGAAATCCGGTTCCGGCTTCAGCTTTACCGACATCGCCTATGACCGGGCCGGCGTGCGGCTGGGCGAACTGGGCACGGGCCGGCGTGCCGCGCTGATCCAGGCCTATCTTGCCGGTCTGGGCAAGGACGCCGCGCTGGTTCCCAGCTTCGCGGACCTGCCTGAATACATGCCGGA
Organism: Betaproteobacteria bacterium SCN2; assembly: GCA_008923285.1. Taxonomy (GTDB): domain Bacteria; phylum Pseudomonadota; class Gammaproteobacteria; order Burkholderiales; family Thiobacillaceae; genus UBA6918. The sequence goes on along the minus strand of WBSG01000027.1, from coordinate 90,480 downwards.
GGCTGCCTTCGTGCGCCGCTTCGGCGCGGTCGGCAGCCCGGCCTATCTTGCACAGATCGCGGAAATCGAGCGCAGACTGGGCGATCACCCCCTGTACCAGGAATAATATTCAAATCTGCTAAAATAGCCGGCTTTCCACGCCAGGCCCTATCCATGTCCCGCAAGCTCCGCAACATCGCCATCATCGCCCACGTCGACCACGGCAAGACCACGCTGGTCGACCAGCTGCTCAAACAATCCGGCACTTTCCGTGAAAACGAAGCGGTTGATGAACGGGTGATGGACTCCGGCGACATCGAAAAAGAGCGCGGCATCACCATCCTGGCCAAGAACACCGCCATCAAGTATGGCGAGTTCCATATCAACATCGTCGATACGCCGGGGCACGCCGACTTCGGCGGCGAGGTGGAGCGCGTGCTGGGCATGGTGGACGGCGTGGTGCTGCTGGTGGACGCGGTGGAAGGCCCCATGCCGCAGACCCGCTTCGTGACCAAGAAGGCGCTGGCGCTGGGCCTGCGCCCCATCGTGGTGGTGAACAAGGTCGACCGCCCCGGCGCGCGCCCCGACTACGCCATCAATGCCACCTTCGACCTGTTCGACAAGCTCGGCGCGACCGACGAACAGCTCGATTTTCCCATCGTCTACGCCTCGGGCCTGAACGGCTGGGCCTGCCTCGACATCAAGGATGCGCCGTCTTCCGGCGGCGCCGCCGCCGACATGGTGCCGATGTTCGAGACCATCCTCTCGCACGTGCCGGCGCCTGAAGGCAGCCCGGACGCGCCGCTGCAACTGCAGATCGCGGCGCTCGACTATTCCTCCTACGTTGGTCGCATCGGCGTGGGCCGCATCCGCAACGGCCGCATCAAGCCCGGACAGACCGTGGTGGTGGCCGCCGGCATCGACGGCGAAGTGAAGACCGGGCGTGTCAACCAGGTGCTGGGCTTCCAGGGCCTGGAGCGCATCCTGGTCGACGAGGCCGAGGCAGGCGATATCGTGCTCATCAACGGCATCGAGGACATCGGCATCGGCGTCACCATCACCGACCGCGACAATCCGACGCCCCTGCCCATGCTCAAGGTGGACGAGCCCACGCTGACCATGAACTTCCAGGTCAACACCTCGCCGCTCGCCGGCACCGAAGGCAAGTTCGTCACCAGCCGCCAGATCCGCGACCGCCTCAACAAGGAACTGCTGACCAACGTCGCGCTGAAGGTTGAGGATACCGGCGACGCCGATGTATTCCTGGTTTCCGGCCGCGGCGAACTGCATCTCACCATCCTGCTGGAAAACATGCGCCGCGAAGGCTTCGAGCTGGCGGTGGCGAAGCCGCGCGTGGTGTTCAAGGAAATCGACGGCGTCAAGATGGAGCCGTATGAACTGCTCACCATCGATGTCGAGGAAGCCCATCAGGGCACGGTCATGGAAGAACTCGGCCGCCGCCGCGGCGACCTGCAGGACATGCAGCCCGACGGCAACGGCCGCGTGCGCATCGAGTACCACATTCCCGCGCGCGGGCTGATCGGCTTCCAGTCCGAATTCATGACCATGACGCGCGGCACCGGCATCATGGCCCACGTGTTCGACGAATACGGCCCGATCAAGGCCGACCTGCCCGGCCGCCACAATGGCGTGCTGATCTCGCAGGAGCATGGCGAGGCAGTGGCCTACGCCCTGTGGAACCTGGAAGACCGCGGCCGCATGTTCGTCTCGCCCGGCGACAAGCTGTACGAAGGCATGATCATCGGCATCCACAGCCGCGACAACGACCTGGTGGTAAACCCGATCAAGGGCAAGAAGCTCACCAACGTGCGCGCCTCGGGAACGGACGAGGCCGTGCGCCTGACTCCGCCAATCAAGCTCACGCTCGAATCCGCCGTCGAGTTCATCGACGACGACGAACTGGTCGAGATCACGCCCAAGTCCATCCGCCTGCGCAAGCGCCATCTGCAGGAGCACGAGCGCCGCCGCGCGCAGCGCGAGGCGGCGTAAGCGCGCCGACCGGCGGAGGCCGTGTGAGCCTGCTGGGCTGGCTGTTCGGCAAGGGCACGCCGCCCGGCGTAGCCGAAGCCGACTGGCACACGGCGCTGGCGCTGCCGCTTTTCGACAATCTCGGTGAAGCCGAGCGCAGCCGCCTGCGCGCGTTGGCGGAACGCCTCATCCAGGAAAAAACCTTTTCCGCCGCGGCCGGCGCCGAGGTCGACGGCGCGGCCATTGCCGCCATCGCCGTACAGGCCGCCTTGCCGGTGCTCAATCTGGGACTCGAGGGTTACGGTTCCTGGCAGGAAATCATCGTTTATCCCGCCGAGTTCGTGCCCGAACGCGAGGAGATGGACGAAGCCGGCGTGGTGCACCATGTGCGCCACCCCATGAGCGGCGAGGCCTGGGAGGGCGGACCGGTGGTGCTGTCCCTGCAGGACGTCGCCTGGTCGGGTCTGTGCGACGGCTACAACGTGGTGATCCACGAATTCGCCCACAAGCTCGACATGGCCAACGGCGCGGCGAACGGGCTGCCAAGGCTGCATTCCGGCATGCGCACGGAGGAGTGGGCGGGCGCATTCGTTTCCGCCTACGAGGATTTCTGCCGGCGCGTGGATGCCGGCGAGGAGACCGCAATCGACCCTTATGCCGCCGAGAATCCCGCCGAGTTCTTCGCCGTGCTCACGGAATATTTCTTCGAATTGCCCGAAGTGCTTCACGCCACATATCCCGCGGTCTTCGACCAGATGAAGCGTTTCTTCCGCCAGGATCCGCTGGCGCCGCAGGCTTAGCGCGTCCCGCTCATTCAGGCAAGCGCGCGCCGCGCCGCCACCGCCCGTTCCTGCCCACCAGCCCCCATTCGTACAGGGCAAGCCCGAGCAGCACCAGCGCCGAGCCGGCCGCCACGTTCAGGCTCAGGCGCTCGCCGTTCAGGATCATGCCCAGAAGCACCGCTGTGACCGGCGTGATCAGGGTGACGAGCGCCACGCGCCCGGCGCTGATGTGCTTGATCAGGAAGTAGTACAGCGAGAACCCCGCCACCGAGCCGAATACGCCGAGATACAGCGTCGCCAGCGCAGCGCGCGGCGGCACCTGTTGCGGCCAGTCACCGAGCACGGCCAGGCCCAGGCCGGCCAGCGGCACGGTCACGAAAAGCGCGCCGGCCGTCTGCGCCACCGCAGGAATGTCGGCCCGGATGCGCTTGACCGCCACCAGCCCCCAGGCCTGCAGCACCACGGCGCACAAAAGCGCGGCGATGCCCCAGTGCGCGGCCTCGCCCAGTTGCATGCTGCCGCCGAACACCAGCGACAAGCCGAGCAGCCCCAGCAGCATGCCGGCGATCTTCAAGGGGCTGAACGCTTCCTCGTGCAGCCACATCCAGGCGAACAGGCCGGTGACAATCGGACTCAGGCCGTAGACCACGGAAATCAGTCCGGAGGGAATGAAGCGCGCGCCCCAGTAGGTGCACATCATCGAGGCCCAGATGCTGAAACCGGCGATGAAATACGAGCGGCGCGATTCCTGGTCGAGCGGAAAGCGCGTGCGCGTGAAGGCCAGCCAGAGCAGGCAGACGACGAGGCCGATGGCCATGCGCGCGAACAGCGGGAAGGTGTAGTGCACGCCCTGGGCGCTCCAGACGATGCCGAGCGGCGTGGTCGACCAGATGGCGATGACGCCGAGATAGGCGCCCGTGAGGTTTCTTCTGTGCTTCGGCATGACATTTCCCGGCGAGGAAGACGATTCCCGATGAGGAATTAAAAAAGCCACGGCGCTTGTGGCGGCGTGGCCCGGATGCGGAAAACAGCTGCTGCTAGCTGACGCCGGGCCCATGCGCAACTCGCCGCATCAGGGCGATGCGGCGGCACATGATTGGCGGAAAGCTGACGGTGGATGTCATGGTTTCACTCTATCCTGTCCGGCCCGGTTTGCATAGCGCCAGCGCCACGGCGGCACGGGATTGCGCTCGCTCCACAGTCCCGCCCTTGCAGCGCGCGCCTGGCGCTCGGCCGCCTCGTAGGCACGGGCGTCGCCAGGGAACTGCGTGTCGGCGAATTTCTTGTTCCACCAGGCCAGGCCCCGCTTGACTTGCTCCAGGTTGGCGTCCAGCGTTTTCGGGCAATTGCTCTGCCGGCAATCAGGCGCGGCGACGCGCACGCGGCCGAGGATGCGGCCGTAGGCGTCACGCCCCTGCCAATCCACGCTGACCGCTTGGCGAAAAGCCAGGCTGGCAAGCGATTGCCTGGATTTCTCGCCGAAGGCCTGGCCGCGTTCCGGCGCGTCGATGCCGAGCAGGCGGATCTTGTGGCTTTTGTGCGCGGCGTCCAGCACGGTCAGGGTGTCGCCGTCGGCAATGCCGGTGACCCAGCCTTCCAGGGGCTGGTTGCTGTCGGCGCTGCAGGCGGAGAGGCTGAAGGCCAGCAGCAGGAAAACGGTGTGCCGTAAACAATGTCGCATAGGCGGACAAGTATAATCGCCACATGCCCAATACCGAGATGCTGCTCATCGTTCTCACCCTGCTGGTCGTCGTGCTGGCGGCGTGGGTACTGGTGCGCCTGGGTGCGGTGCTGCGCCACCAGGCCGAACTCGCGGCAGGTCAGGAAAAGGCGCTGGGTGCACAGCACCAGGCCATGCTCAAGGACCTGCACCAGGGATTGGCGCTGCAAAGCGACCGCACCCAGGCTGCGCTCACCGACACCGCCGAGCGCCTGCGCCAGGCGCTGGAGGCCTTGCGCCTGGAACAGACGCAGTCGCTGGCAGCGGCGAGCGACGCGCTCAAGACCGGGCAACAGGAATTCCTCAACAAGACGCTCAGCACATTCGCCGACCAGGGGCGCGAACAGCAGAAACTGATCCAGGACACCATCGCGCGGTTGTCAGGCGTGGTGGACGGACGCCTGGCGGAAATTTCCGGCAAGGTCAGCGAACGCCTCGACGAAGGTTTCAAGAAGACCAACGAAACCTTTGCCAACGTCATGGCGCGGCTCGCCACCATCGACGAAGCGCAGAAGAAGATCGACGGCCTCACCACCAATGTGGTGACGCTGCAGGAACTACTGGGCGACAAGCGCTCGCGCGGCGCCTTCGGCGAAGTGCAACTGGAAGCCCTGGTGCGCAACATCCTGCCGCCGGGCGCCTATGAGTTCCAGGCCACGCTGTCCAACAAGAGCCGCGCCGACTGCCTGCTGACCCTGCCCGAGCCCACCGGCAAGGTGGCGGTGGATTCCAAGTTTCCGCTGGAAAACTACAACAGGATGTTCGACTCCGCGCTCGCCGAATCCGAACGAACCGCGGCCACGCGTGCCTTCAAGGCCGACGTGAAGAAACACATCGAGGACATCGCGTCCAAGTACATCATCGAGCACGAAACCAGCGACGGTGCGGTGATGTTCGTGCCGGCCGAGGCCGTGTTCGCCGAGATCCATGCCTACCATGGCGACCTTGTCGACTATGCCATGCAGCGGCGGGTGTGGATCGTGTCGCCGACCACGCTGATGGCGGTGCTCAACACTGCACGCGCAGTGATCAAGGACGTGGAGACGCGGCGCCAGGTGCACATCATCAAGGAAGAATTGTCGCGCCTGGGCAAGGACTTCGGTCGCTTCGAGGAGCGCATGAAAAAGCTCGCCACGCACATCCGCCAGGCCAACGACGACGTGCAGGACGTGCAGATCAGTTCCGACAAGATCAGCAAGCGCTTCCGCCAGATCGAGTCGGTGGACCTCGAGCATTTGCAGGCCGGGCAGCCGCTGCTGGCCGACAAGGAATAATCCGACAGGAATTTGATTGATGAATCTGACGGCAAAGAAATCCGAAGAACTGATTTTCAACACCAGCTACGAAGCCTTCGACGAGGCCGTGATCGCCGCCTCGAAAAACATTCCCATCCTGGTCGACTTCTGGGCCGACTGGTGCCCGCCCTGCAATGCGCTCACGCCCATCCTCGAACGGGTCGCGCACGCCTACGGCGGCAAGTTCCTGCTGGCGAAAGTGGAAGTCGACGAAGGCCACAACATGAAGCTTGCCGGTCATTACGGCATGCGCGGCTTTCCCACCGTGCTGCTGTTCGTCGACGGCGAACTCAAGGGCCGCTGGCACAGCGCCAAGCCCGAGCACTGGGTGCGTGATTTCCTGTCCGAACACGGTGTCGAGGAGTAAAAGCTTTTTTGCCGCGGAGTTCGCTGGGGGCTCGGAGTTTCCGGATTTTTTTCGCCGCGTACTTCGCGTTCTCCGTAGTTGATTTGTTTTTGCTTTTTTCCTGTTGAGAGGGTTTTCGGATAAATGAGCAGTTCCCGCCGCGCGCAAGCCATTGCGCCTTTCCATGTCATGGACATCCTGGCGCGCGCCAGGGCGCTGGAGGCGCAGGGACGCGACATCATCCACCTGGAGGTCGGCGAGCCGGATTTCCCCACCCCTGGGCCGATCGTGCAGGCGGCAATGCGCGCCATCGAGGGCGGCGACGTGCATTACACCCCGGCGCTGGGCCTGCCCGAACTGCGTGGGGCGATTGCCGATTTCTACCGGACGCGATACGGCGTTGCCGTCCCGCACGAGCGCATTGCGGTGACGCCCGGCGCATCGGGCGCGCTTCTGCTGGCGCTGGGCGCGCTGCTCGATGCCGGCGACGAAATCCTCATGGCCGATCCCGGCTATCCCTGCAACCGGCATTTCGCCAGCTTCATCGATGCCGTGCCGGTGCGCATTCCGGTCGGCCCGGAAAGCGCTTTCCAGTTGACGACCGAACTGGTGGAACGGAATTGGAGCGGAAGAACGAAAGCCGTGCTCATTGCCTCGCCATCCAACCCCACCGGCACGCTGGCGCGCGATGAGGACATCCGCGCCATCGCCGCCCTGTGTGCCGCGCGCGGCGCCAGCCTGATCGTCGACGAGATCTACCACGGCCTGGTTTACGAAGGCTCGCCGCAAACGGCCCTCGCGCACACGCAGGATGTCGTCGTCATCAACAGCTTTTCCAAGTATTTCCACATGACCGGCTGGCGGCTGGGTTGGCTGGCCGCGCCGGCCGGCCTGATGGCAGGCATCGAGCGGCTGGCGCAGAATCTCTTCCTGGCGCCGCCCACGCCCGCGCAGTTCGCGGCATTGTCGGCCTTTTCGGAGGAAACGATGGAGATACTGGAGTCGCGGCGGCGGGAGATGCAGGCGAGACGTGATTTCCTGCTGCCGGCATTGCGCGAACTCGGCTTTGGCCTGCCGGCGGCGCCGGCGGGTGCGTTCTATCTGTATGCGGATATCAGCCGCTTCGCCGGCGACAGTTTTGCCTTCGCCGCGGAAATGCTGGAGGAAATCGGCGTGGCGATCACGCCCGGCATCGATTTCGGCGAAGTGATGCCGGAAAGGTACGTGCGCCTTGCCTACACACGGCCATTGCCGGTCTTGCAGGCGGCGGTCCGGCGCATCGGCAAGTGGCTGGCGGTGAGATGAAGAATATCAGGCCCGCTCTTGCTGCGGACCAATAAAAAAAGCCGGTCTTGCGACCGGCTTTTTTGCTGTACGCCCGTATTACTGAGCGGCGCCAGCGGGGGCAGCAGCGGCGTCAGCCGGAGCAGCAGCGGCGTCAGCCGGAGCGGCAGCGTCAGTGGCGGCAGCGCCTTCGGCGGGAGCAGCGGCAGCGTCGGCGGCAGGAGCAGCGGCCTCAGGAGCGGGCGCTTCGGCAGCAGGCGCTTCGGCAGGAGCAGCAGCTTCTTCTTTTTGGCCGCAAGCGGTCACGGAAACGGCCAGCAGGGCGGCCAGCAGAACGGAGTATTTCATTTATCTTCCCTTAAGCAAAATGTAGTGGATATCCCGAAATCGGTCAGGGATTTTTGAAGTCCAACCGACCCGCAAAATTCTAGCAAATCCAATCAATAAAACCAGTGGCTGGCAATAATTTAAAAATTAATGCCGAAGTTGTTGCGCGCCGACAACAAGGCGGTTTTCAGCCGGCTGGCAGGATGGCCAGAGTGACTTCCTCACGGTCATGGTAAAGCTGGCGGGCCAGGATGCGCCGGCTGCCCTCCAGGCGGGTCAGCCTCTCCTGCAATATGGACCGTGCCAGCTGGATTTCCTCGAAGCGGCGCTTCATGGGCAGCTTGAGGTTGAAAATGGCGGCACGGCAGTCGCCGCGTTCGAACCAGCGCGCAACCAGATCAACGACGCGCGCGGGCTTGTCGACCATATCGCAGATCAGCCAGTCCACCGGGTGGCGCGGGCGGAAAGTAAAACCGTCGGTGCGCAGATGCTCGACCAGGCCGCTTTCCATCAAGGCCAGGTCGATCGGACCGTTGTCGACGGCGGTGACTTTCATGCCGCGGCTGACCAATTGCCAGGTCCAGCCGCCCGGCGAGGCGCCCAGGTCGACCGCACGCCGCCCTGGCCTGAGTTGGGCGCGTTCCTGCTCGCCCAGCATTTCCAGGATCGCTTCGGCCAGTTTGAGGGTGGAGCGGGAAGGAGCTTCCCTGGGCATTTTCAGGCGCGGGATGCCCATCGCCCAATTGCTCGAATTGCCGGGCTGGCTGATGCCGACCTGGGCGGTCGCGGAATCGGTAAAGAAGATGTGCAGCCTCGGCAGGCGCGGGCGGTCGGGCCTGAGCAACCCTTCCTGGTCCAGCGCCTTTTTCAGGTGCGGCTCGAACTTGCGGCAAAAGCCCGAAAGCTCCTTGGCCTCGTTGGTGTCGGCGGTTTCCAGCCACACGCCGGAGTATGGGCCGGGCAGGGCCCCGGCGGCCTCCAGCAGCGGGGGCAGGCGATTTTCGGGCGCCAGCTTCAAAGGTGCTGTGGCAAAAACCATCTGCCTTGCGAAGCACAGCTCGGCGAATGCCAGCCTTTTGCGCAGCAGGGCGATATCCCCCGCCTGCGCCGGCTGGAAAGACACCCAGGCCGAATCGGGCACCGCCTTGCACCAGCCGGTGACGCCGAGGTTTTCCGCGGCCTGGGTGATGTCCTGGGCGCATTCCTTTTCAAAACCGGCGCGGCAATACAACAGCAGGCCGGACAGGGCGTGCGGGCTCAATCGGCGAACTCCAGGCGTTCCTCAACGGCCTTCAGGGCGGCACTGGCGCAGACGTCGTCCTTGTCGCCGCCGGGCGCGCCGGACACGCCGACCGCGCCGATCAGGCTGCCGGCGGCGCGGATCGGCTGGGCGCCTTCCATGACGATGAGGCCGTCGATGTGGTTGAGCTCGGGGCGGATGTCGGCGCGGGCCTTGCGGAAGTCGCTGCTGGGAATGCCGGACATGAGCGCCATGCCCGCCTTGCGCTCGGCGATTTCGAGCGTGTAGGGCGCGGCCAGGGTGTCGCGCAGGGCGGCCTGGAGCCTGCCGGCACGATCCAGCACCACGGCGGAAACGTTGTAGCCGTCCTTGCGGCAGGCCTCGACCGATTTCATGGCGATCTCGGCGGCGAGTTCGAGGCCGATCTGCTTGACCGGGACGATGTCGGCCGCCGTCGCGGCCGCCGGGGCGAGCCCGAACAGCAGGGGCAACAGGAACTTGTTCATGAGGTTCTCCTTGGTTTGCGATGAGGGCATGAAAAACATGCCGGCATGGCATGCATGATTGCCAGCAAGCGGCGGGAGGCGGGTTAAAATGAGCGGCATGAAATTACTGGCCATGCTCCTGCTCGCGCTGCCCGCGGTCTGCCTCGGCAGCACCCTGCCCAGCCCGGATATCGTACACAACACGAATTATGTAGAAGAAGCGCCCTGGGAGGAAAATCTGGCCAGCCTGCCGGCCTACCCCAAGGACGAGAATCTGCTGCCGTTCCGGGTGTCTTCCGCGACCAACAACAAATTCATGATCGATAGCGCTTCCATAACGGTCGGCACCGACAAGGTGGTGCGCTACACCGTGGTGATCGAAAGCCCGCGCGGGGCGCGCACGGTCAATTACGAAGGCCTGCGCTGCGAAACCATGGAGCGCAAGATATACGGCTTCGGCCAGGCCGACGGCAAATGGACCGAGAACAAGCGCGCGGCCTGGGAGAGCATCAAGCTGCGTTCGCTGCTGTCCTACCACAAGGCCCTGTTCGAGGACATTTTCTGCGATGTGGGGATCGCGGTATGGAGCCCCGAGGAGGCCGTGCGCAAACTCAAGCAATCCGTCGGGGGATACTGATGCAAACAGGCGTTTCTGCGCTGGCCAGGGCCCGGCGCATCGTCGTCAAGGTCGGCAGCAGCCTGGTGACCAACGAGGGCCGGGGACTGGATCACGTGGCGCTGGCGCGATGGGCCGAGCAGATCGCGAAGCTGGTGGAGGAGGGGCGTCAGGTGGTGCTGGTTTCCAGCGGCGCCATCGCCGAGGGCCTGCAGCGGCTGGGCTGGAGCAAGCGGCCGAAGGCGCTGCACGAACTGCAGGCGGCTGCGGCGGTCGGCCAGATGGGGCTGGTTCAGGCCTATGAAAGCGTTTTCCGCCAGCACGGGCTGCATGCCGCGCAGGTCTTGCTGACCCACGAAGACCTCGCCGACCGCACGCGCTACCTCAATGCGCGCAGCACGCTGGTGAGCCTGCTGGGCCTGCGCGCGGTGCCGGTGATCAACGAGAACGACACCGTGTCCACCGACGAGATCAAGCTCGGCGACAACGACACGCTGGGCGCTCTGGTCACCAACCTCATCGAAGCCGATTGCCTGGTCATCCTGACCGACCAGCAGGGGCTGTATACGGCCGACCCGAGAAAAAGCCCCGATGCCGAGATCGTGCACGAGGCGCGCGCCGGCGATCCGGAACTGGAGCGCATGGCCGGTGGCGCCGGTTCCAGCGTCGGCACCGGCGGCATGCTGACCAAGATCCTCGCCGCCAAACGTGCGGCGAGAAGCGGCGCCCACACCCTGATCGCTTCCGGGCGCGAGCCGAACGTGCTGCTGCGCCTGGCCCAGGGCGAACTCATCGGCACCCAGTTGATTGCCGACAAGGCCGCCCTCGCCGCGCGCAAGCAGTGGATGGCGGATCACCTGCAGATGCGCGGGCGGCTGGTGCTGGACGACGGCGCCGCCAGGGCGCTGGCGGCGGGCGGCAAGAGTCTGCTGCCGGTGGGGGTCAAGCTGGTGCAGGGCGAGTTCGAGCGCGGCGAGGTCATTGCCTGCGTCGACGGTCACGGCCAGGAGGTCGCGCGCGGCCTCGTCAACTACAGCGCCGCCGAAGCGCGTCGCATCGCCGGCCGTCCCAGCGCGGAGATCGAGGCGCTGCTGGGATATGTCGACGAGCCTGAACTGATCCACCGCGACAACCTGGTCCGGCTGTAAGCCATTTTCCCGGTCGCGGCCCCGGCAAGGCTGCGATGACCGTTTTTAGTGAGGCCATGACATGACAGACAAGCAGAGATTCGAGCGCGCCATCGCCCTGTTCGATGCCGCGAACGCCGCCGACCCCAACAAGGAAATGGTCGATGGCAGGGAAATGCCCAAGGAGCTGATCTACGCCCAGCGCATGAGCGAAATGCTCGACCGCTTCGCGCCGGACGCATCCGAGGTGGTGAAGCTGGCAGTGCGCGCCCAGCACATCGAGCGCTGGAAAGTGCCACGCAGCGATTACCCCATGGACCGCACCGGCTACCTGCAGTGGCGCACCGGCCTTTACAAGTACCACGCCGAAACCGCCGGCCGCCTGATGAAGGAAGCCGGCTACGACGACGACACCATCGCCCGCGTGCAGTCCGCGGTCGGCAAGAAGGGGATCAAGGTCAATCCCGATACCCAGCTGCTGGAAGACGTGGTCGACCTCGTCTTCATCGAGCACTACATTCTGGCCTTTGCCGGCCAGCACCCGGAGTACGATGAGGAAAAGTGGATCGGCATCATCCGCAAGACCTGGCAGAAGATGTCGAAGGAGGCACACGAGTTCGCGCTGGCCGGCAAGATCCGGCTGCCCGAGCCGCTGGTGCCGCTGATCCTGAAGTCGATTCAGTAGCAGTAATCAGTTATCAGTCGTCAGTTATCAGTAAATGCTGATGACTGAAAACTGAAAACTAACGACCGCCCTTCTTCCATTGCCCCGGCTCGCTGCCCTGGTTGAGCACGCGCGCCAGCACGAACAGCAGGTCCGACAGGCGATTGAGATAGTGCAACTGCAAGGGCGATACCGCATCGCTCAGCACCAGGCTCACCACGCGACGCTCCGCCCTTCTGCATACGGTGCGGCAGACATGCGCCAGCGCCGAGGCGCGGCTGCCGCCGGGCAGGACGAACTCCTTCAGCGGCGGCAGGGCAGCATTGTGGCGCTCGATCGCTTCGTCCAGCACGACCAGCTTGGCCTCGGTGATGCCGCTGTATTCCGGCATGGCCAGTTCCCCGCCGAGGTCGAAGAGATGATGCTGGATCTGGATGAGCAGTTCGCGAATGTCTGCCGGCAGGGGTTCGGTCAGTAGCAGGCCGAGCTGGCTGTTGAGTTCGTCGACATCGCCCATGGCCTCCACGCGCGGATGGTCCTTGCGCACGCGAGTCCTGTCGGCAAGCCCGGTGCTGCCGTCATCGCCGGTGCGGGTGGTGATCTTGGACAGGCGGTTTCCCATTTCGCATCCCTGAAAACTGATCAGGCCGATTGTGCCACGCCAGCCTAGTCTGTCGGAACGGTTTTCCGGCGGCCATCGCGCAGGCTGGGCAAACAAGGCTGCGGTCGGCCGTTCATTCGTCTCACTTCTCATCACGGGCCGCCCTGGCAAACAGGGCTGCGGATATGGCCTGCAGCAGATCCTGATGCAGGATGGGCTTGGCGATGTAGGCGTCGCAGCCGGCCTCCAGGATGCGCGCCTTGTCGCTTTCCATGGCCAGTGCGGTGAGCGCCAGCACCGGCATGCCGCGGGTCTTCGGGTGCTGCTTCAGCGCCGCGGTGGCCGCGAGCCCGTCCATGCCGGGCAGGTGGATGTCCATCAGCACGAGATCGAAGCCGCCCGCGAAAGCCAGGGCAAGTCCGGTTTCCGCATCGCCGGCGCTTTCGATCGAATGTCCGGCCTGTTCCAGCATCGCATGCAGCAGCTTGCGGATGGCAGGGCTGTCTTCGATGGCCAGGATGTGCGCCATGCTCAGTCGCCCCTTCTGCGCGCCAGCGCCCTGCGCACTTCGGTGAGGAAGTGGGTGTGATTGAAATCCGATTTCTGCATGATGCGCTCGACGTTGCCGTTCAGCCTGGCGCGGTCTTCGTTGGCCAGCAGCTTGGCGGTAAGCACGAGGATGGGGATGCGCGCAGTCCGTTCGCACTGGCGCAGCGCTTCGGCCACCTCGAAGCCATCCATGCCCGGCATCATGAGGTCGAGCAGGATGAGATCGGGCGGATCGGCCTCGGCCATTTCCACTCCCTGCCTGCCGCTGTGCGCGCAGCGGATGTCAAGGGCGTTGCCGCCCAGATGGTTGCAGACAAGTTCCAGCACGGCGGGATCGTCGTCGATGGCGAGCAGCTTGAGCGGCAGGCTGCCGGCATCTGGTCTCGCCGCTTCCAGGGCGGCAAGCAGTTCTGCCTGGGTGAACGGTTTTTGCAGCACGCCGGTTGCGCCCAGCGAGAGCCCCTTGTCGCGTTCGGAAACGATGGAAATGATGACCACGGGAATGCTGCTCAACTGCGGTCTGCGCTTGAGCTCGGCAAGCAGTTCCCAACCGTCCATGCCGGGCAGCAGGATGTCCAGGGTGATCAGGTCGGGCGGCGGCATCCTGTCGAGCTGTTCCAGCGCAGCCTCGGCAGTGGGGGCGATGACGCAGCCGAAGCCGGCTTCACCGAGCTGCAGGCCGACCAGGCGGGCGGCGTAGGGATCATCTTCCACGATCAGCGCGAGGGGTCCGGGTGCGCTCTGCCCCAGGCCGGCGCCGTCGACCACGTGCGGGTCGCCTGCAGGGTCGCTTTCGGCATCGCGGTAGGGCAGCCAGAAGCAGAATTTCGAACCCTTGCCGACCTGGCTTTCCACGCCGACGGCGCCGCCATGCAATTCCGCCATGCGCCTGACCAGGGCGAGCCCGAGACCCGTGCCTTCATGCTGCCGCGACAGGCCGCTGTCGAGCTGGACGAAGCTCTGGAACAGTTGCTTCTGGTCTTCCGGGCTGATGCCCGGACCGGTGTCGCTCACGCACACTTCAAGGTACTGGCTGTATTTCAGCGGCAGGGCGTCGGCCGGGATGGTGTCGCGCATGACTCGCCGCGCGGACAGGCGCACCTTGCCGCCATCCGGCGTGAACTTCACTGCATTGGACAGCAGGTTGTAGATCATCTGCTTGAACTTGCGCTCGTCCAGGAACACGCCATCCACGGCGGGATCCGTATCCAGTTCGAGCGCGATGCGGTGCGCCTGCGCCTTTTCGCGCACGATGGCGAGACTCGAGGAAAGCAGGGCGGGTACGTTGGCCGGCGTAAGTTCCAGGGCCATGCGTCCGGCCTCGACCTTGGTCAGGTCGAGGATGTCGTTGATCAGCGCGAGCAGGTGCTGGCCGCTGGCTAGGATCTCGCCGGCGTAATCCTGCTGCTGCGGGTTCAGCGGGCCGGCCAGGCCGTCGCGCAGGATGTCCGAAAAGCCGATGATGGCAGTCAGCGGCGTCCTCAGCTCGTGCGACATGTTGGCGAGGAATTCCGTCTTCATGCGGCTGGCTTCTTCCGCCGCTTGCCTGGCCACGCGTGCCGCCAGGGTTTCCAGGCCGTAGGTCATGTCTTCCGAGATTTCGGTGAGCAGGGACACGGCGCCGGCGTCGAAGGCCTCCGGCTCGGCCGAGTAGATGTTGAGGCTGCCGAAGCTGCGGCCGTCGCGCTTGAGCGGCAGCGCAATCATGGAGGCGTAGCCGCGCAAGAGCGCCGCTTCGCGCCACGGGGCGAAAGTAGGGTTCTGCGCGATGCTCTGCACGACAACTGCCTGCCCGGTGCGGATGGCCGTGCCGATGGCCCCCTGGCCTTCGGGCACATCCCTGCTCGTGCTGATGCGGATCGCATCGAGATAGCCGTCCACATGGCCGGCCATGGCCACCGGGCGTATCAGGCCGGTGGCGTCGTCGACGTAGCCCACCCAGGCCATGCGGTAGCCGCCGCCCTCGACGACTGCTCGGCAGATATCGGCCGCCAGCCTGGATTCGCTGGCTGCTCCGACGATGGCGCGATTGGCGTCGGACAGCGCCCTGAGCGCCTGGTTGGCATGGGCAAGCTCGGTATTCCGGGCGGACAACTGCTCGGCCATGGCGTCGAAGTGGCTGCCGAGCCGGCTGATTTCGTCGTCGCCCCTGATGCTGGCGCGCGCCCACTGCTCGCCGCTGCCGAAACGTTCCATGACCTGGCCCAGCCAGCCGAGCCGGCGCAAGATCAGCACATTGGCGCTGAACCAGGCCAGCAGCAGCACCAGCAGGGTGGCGGCGGAAATGAACAGCAGACCCTTGCGGAAATTTCCCTCGACCGGCGCCAGCATCACCTCGCGCGGCATGCCGAGCAGCACGCACGGGGAGTCTGCGCGGCCAGCCTCGAACGCGGCATAGGCGAACACGCGCTCGCGCCCGTCGAGACTCTCCCCGTGGCCGATGCCGCGGCAGCCGCCATCGACGATGGGCCGCAGCATGTCCGGGGCAACCGGCCTGCCTATGTAGGCCTCCTCGTGCGGACGGCGCGCGATGATCGTGCCCCGCATGTCGGTGAGCAGCAGGATGGCGCCCTGCGGCAGGTTCACCTGCTCGGTGACTTGCCTGAACCATGTGCTGCCGAGGGCAGCGAACGCCACACCCGCTACCCTGCCTTCCGCGTCGGCGGCCGGCAGGGCGAAATTGACTGAATGGCGCAGGGTGACGCGGCCGACCTGGTGGCTGCCGATGGAAAAGCCGCCGCTGGAAAGGGCGCCGCGGAACCAGTCACGGTCCTTCAAGACGATCGGGGCGCCGAGCGGCAGGGCGCTGCACCACAGATTGCCGTCGAGAGCGGCCACGCCAAGGTTTTCGTAGATGGAGAAGGCGCCGCGCACGCCGGGCAGGATTCGGTTGCATTCCGCGATGTCATGGCCCTGCACGGAGGGAAATCCGGCGATCATTTCCAGCAGGCGGCGGGTGTCGTCAATGCGCTCGCGCCCCTTGAGCGCGATGTTCGCTGCGTTCCGGGCGAGATTTTCCTGTTCGGCGAGGTTCGCGTGCCTGCGTTCCTGGAAAGTGTTTGCCGTGAGCAAGACGAAGCCCGGCAGGGCCGCAAACAGCATCAACAGCATGAGGCGACCGCGCAGGCTGGCTGGCAGGAAATGCAGTCGCTTAGCGGTGAGTCCCACCCCGACCCCTGTATTTTTCTTGGTTTGTGAGTTTCATTGATAGGACATCATGGACCCGGGCACAAGCATTTCTGGAATTATCAAGGATTTTAGGCAGGCGGCTCTGCGGCGCTCTGGCGTGGCTGTCCGTCGGGCAGCGCGGCGTCGCATTCGGTGAAGATGCGGGCGCTGCAGTTGCGGCAGATATCGCTGTCGAGTCGGGGATAGACGCTGGAGATGGCCTCGCCCTTGTTCGAGAAGATGTTTTCGCGGCCGATCTGCTCGGCCTGGCCGCCTTCGCGCAGCATGTTGCAGAAGCCCGGCTGCACGCCGACGAGGTACAGTCCGCCGCCCAGCCGCTGCCGGCGTCGCGCCTCGCCTGCCAGCATTTCCGCGCCGGCGAGGTCGATGAAGTTGACCGCGCGCGAAAACACCATGACATGCTTCTTGGCCGCATCGTATTCGTCGATCTGCCTCAGCGCCTGCTTCACGTGCTCGACGGCGCCGAAGAAGACCGAGCCTTCCACCCGCACCATTTCCATCTGCGGGCAGCCGGGTGCGTCCGGTCCGATGTTGGCGAACTTGCGGTTGGGATTGAATTTCTCGGCGGCGATCGGCGCCATGATGCGGATGCTGGGGCGCGAGGTGCGGTAGAGGTAGAAAATCAGCGAAACGATGATGCCGAGGAATATGCCCTTTTCCAGGTCCACCAGGGTGCCGAAGAAGGTGACGGCGAGCACCACCGATTCCTTGCGGTGGCGCTTGAGGATCTCGCCGATGTGGTGGAAATCGATCAGCCCCCACGCCACCTGGAACAGCACCCCGGCCATCGCCGCAACCGGGAGATAGGCGACCAGCGGCGCGATCAGCAGCACGATGACCAGCAGGAACACCGCTGAGAATGCGGCGGCCAGCGGCGTGCGTGCGCCGGCGCTGAAATTTACGCCGCTGCGGTTGAAGGAGCCGCTGCTGGCATAGCCGGAGAAAAAGCTGCCGGCCAGGTTGGACAGGCCCTGGCCGACGAACTCCTGATTGCTGTCGATGGTCTGCCCCGACTTGATGGCGACCGAACGGGCGATGGCCACGGCTTCGGTCAGCGACAGGATGGTGATGATGAGCGCGGGAAACAGGGTCTGGTTGAGGGCGGCGAGCGAGAAATCGGGCAGGGACAGCGGCGGCAGGCCGACGTTGAGCGCGCCCACGGTGTCGATGCCGGTCGTGTCCTCGCCGAAGAAATGGTTCAGCGCTGCCGCGAACAGGCTGCCCACGACCATGGCGATGATCATGTAGGGCAGTCTGGGCAGATATTTTTTCGCAGCGATGCCGGACAGCAGGGTCGCCAGCCCGGTTGCCATGACGTAAGGATCGATGTTGCCTGCGTGCGTCGCGGTATAGCTGATGACTTCGTGGAAGTGCGCGCCGCGTGGAATGTCGAGGCCGAAGAAGTTCTTGATCTGGCTGGCGGCGATGAGGATGGCGGCGCCGGCGGTAAAGCCGATGATGACGGTGTGGGAAATGAAGTTGACCAGCGCGCCCATGCGCGCCAGGCCCATGAGCAGTTGGAACAGCCCGGCGAGGAAGGTGAGGGTGAGCACTAGGCCGATGAATTCCGCGCTGCCGGGCTCCGCGAGCGGGCTGACCGAGGCGAACACGACGATGGAGATGGCGGTGGTGGGGCCGGACACCAGATGCCAGCTGGAGCCGAACAGCGCGGCGACGATGGTCGGCACCATCGCCGCATACAGGCCGTATTCGGGCGGCAGGCCGGCAATGATGGCGAAGGCCACGGCCTGCGGCAGCACGATGACGGCGCCGGACAGTCCGGCGATGCCGTCCGCCTTGAGCGAGTCGCGGCTGAGCTGCGGCCACCAGCGCAGGAAGGGCAGCAGCTTGTACAGCCACAGGGGGCAGGCGGAGGCGTCAAGCCGCATAAACGTTTTTAATGGGCTGGGAAGGTATTTTTTTGCGTGGCGCCGACAATATCCTGCCGGGTCGGTTGCGGTGCCACGCGGCGCAGGCATAAAATGCCTCAAGAATCAAGGCGTAAAAATACAAGGGCAGGCCTTGAAAAAATTATAACACCCACCACCACCGAGAGAGAGGAAGATGAAAGCAGCTCATATCACGACAGTAGTCGCAGCGCTCGCCTGTGCGCTGAGCCTGCCGATCCAGGCCAGCGGCGATCCGATCAAGGGTCGCGACAAGACCTCGATGTGCGCCGGTTGCCATGGCATTCCCGGCTGGAAGACGGCTTATCCCGCTACTTACAAGGTGCCCAAGCTGGGTGGACAGCACGAGGAATATCTCGTTGCTGCGCTCAAGCAGTACAAGAGCGGCGAGCGCAGCCATCCCAGCATGAAAGCCATTGCCGCGAGCCTCACCGAAGAGGACATGCAGCACCTGGCCGCCTACTACGCCTCGTCCTACAGCGGACCGAGCAAATAACATCGGGGGAGAAAACATGATCAAGACGATTACCCTGCTGAGCCTCTCGATCGCGCTTGTTGCGGGCACGCCGGCACTGGCCGGCGGCAATGCGGAAGCCGGCAAGGCCAAGTCTGCCACCTGTGCCGGCTGCCACGGACCGGACGGCAATAGCCCTGCCGCCAGCTTTCCCAAGCTCGCCGGCCAGTACGAGGACTACCTGTATCAATCGCTGAAGGACTACAAGAACGGCAAGCGCAAGAATCCGATCATGGCCGGGCTGGTCGCCGGGCTCTCGGATCAGGACATGCAGGACCTGGCTGCGTTCTTTGCCCGGCAGAAGGGCTTGAGCCAGAAGTATTGAGCGCGCTGTCGCCAGCGAAAACGGCCGGTCATCCCGGCCGTTTTTTTATTGGCGCGCGGGCTTTCTTCGCCTCAGGCCCGCCCTGGCCGGGCACCGGCCTGACCGGCGGCGCTGCCGCGGCTTTTGCGAGCGCGCCCGCTGCGGCTTGCGGCGCCGGCCGGGGCGGGCTGTCCTCGATTGCGGGATCGGCTGTCTGGCTGCGTCGCAGCATTTCCTGGCGCATGGCCTTGAACTGGCTTTCCAGCATGCCGCTCAGGTAAGAGCCGACCAGGCTGTTCGGCAGCGGCAGGTCGGACGCCGCGGTGGCGTGGTAGGACAGCAGCGTGTCGCCGCCGGCCGGGGTCAGCACCATCACGCTTTCCAGCCGCGTGTCGCCGGACAGCGTGTGCGAGCGGATGGACTGGTAGGGCGCGATGTCGATCTGCCGCGTCGATTCGTAATGGATCGGCAGCATGCCAAGACGCATGCTGCCCTTCTGCTCCACCACGACGATCTTGCCGTTGCGCTGCAGCACCTTGCTCGATGCGAGATTGGGTACGAAGTCAGGCATGTGCTCGAAGTCGGTCAGCACCGCCCAGGCCGCGCGCGGCGGCACCGGAACGCGATAAGCGACATCCATCACCAGCATGCCGTTCTGCTCCTCGATCCGGATGGCGGGTTCCGCCAGGTCCGGGGATTCGATCGCCGCGCCCAGGCCGATGCCGGGCAGCAGGATCGACAGCAGCAGGAGTCGTTTCAGCAGCCTGGCCATGAGGAGATCGGCGTTTGCCATTCGTGTCGCGCCTGCGCGGGCCTAGCGGATTTTTCCGTCAAGGCAGGTCAGATAGCCGGCGGCATCATAGGCGCCGCCGTGACGCTGCGCCTGCCAGATCATTTCCGCCAGGCAGTCCATGGCGGCATGCTCCGCCTGCATGCGTTCGCCCAGACTTGAAGTGAGGCGGTCGAGGCGCTCGCGGATGCCGGGCGGCTGGTCGATGGAAGCCTGTTCGGCGAGGGAAAGATGCATGGCCAGGTGCAGGAAGGGATTGGTCTCGCCGAATTCCGGCGGGTAGTCGCGATCCAGATAACGCTCGGGCTGGTCGAGCATGGCGTGGTACTCCGGGTGCTGCAGCAGGATGGGCAGGGCCAGCGTTTCCGCGCCTTCCAGCGGCAGCCTGTTCTGGTATTTCTGCCACACGCCGAAGAAGAACTGGCGCACCTGGTCGCGGCTAGGGTTAAACATGCTTGTCCTTGTAGTCGCACAGGTCGGCGATCACGCACTCGCTGCATTTCGGCTTGCGCGCGATGCAGGTATAGCGGCCGTGCAGGATCAGCCAGTGGTGCGCGTGCTGCATGAATTCCTGCGGCACATATTTCACCAGCTTCTTCTCCACTTCCAGCGGGGTCTTGCCCGGCGCGAGGCCGGTGCGGTTGGAGACGCGGAAGATGTGGGTGTCGACCGCCATGGTCGGCTGGCCGAAGGCCACGTTGAGGATGACGTTGGCGGTCTTGCGCCCCACGCCCGGCAGTTTCTCCAGTTCCTCGCGCGTGGCCGGCACTTCGCCGCCGTGCTCGTCGATGAGGATACGGCAGGTCTGGATGATGTGTTTCGCCTTGCTCTGGTAGAGGCCGATAGTCTTCACGTATTCGCGCAGGCCCTCCTCGCCCAGCGCGAGGATCTTCTGCGGCGTGCTGGCCACCGGAAACAGACGGCGCGTGGCGAGGTTGACGCCCTTGTCGGTGGCCTGCGCCGACAGCACCACCGCGACCAGCAGCTCGAACGGCGTGCCGTATTCCAGTTCAGTGCGAGGATGCGGGTCGATGGCCTGCAGGCGGCGGAAGATTTCGGCGCGTTTGGCGTTGTTCATTATTCAGGCAAGAAAAAACTGACAAAGAGGACAGGAGGACAAGAGGATATAACCTGGTTCCCCCTCCTGTCCTTTGGTCCTTGTTCGGGTTTTTCTGTCATTGTTCCTGCTTGAGCGATTTGCACAGCTTGTGCTTTTCGCGCAAGCGCTTCACTTTCGTGGTGGGTGCATGCGTGCCGGCCTTGCGCTGCCTGACCAGCACCACCAGCGGGTTGCGCGGCTTGCGCGGCGCCTTGCCGCGGATTTTCATGCCGGCTGCGCGACGGCGGTGCGTGCGGCCTGCTGCGCGCGGCGCTGCGCACGCTGGTCGATCCAGTTGCGGCCGGCGATCAGCAGGCCCAGGCCGATGAAGGCGCCGGGCGGCAGGATGGCGAGCAGGAAGCCCTTGTAGTCCGGCAGCACGGTGATGACCCAGTCCTTCGTCGCCGGGCCCAGGGCGAGGTCGATGCCGGACAGCAGCGTGCCCTGGCCGGCGATTTCACGGGCGCCGCCCAGGATCACCAGCACCAGGGTGAGGCCGATGCCCATCAGCGCGCCGTCGAGCGTGCTGTGCAGGGGATGGTTCTTGGAGGCGTAGGCGTCGGCGCGCGCCAGCACGATGCAATTGGTGGTGATGAGCGGGATGAAAATGCCCAGCACCAGGTACAGCGGATGGGCGAAGGCGTTCAGTGCGAGATCGATGATGGTGACCAGCGCGGCGATGATGAGGATGAACACCGGGATGCGGATTTCGTGCGGCACGAAATTGCGCACGCCCGACACCGCCAGGCTGGAAGCGGCCATGACGAACACGGTGGCGAGTCCCAGCGACA
Organism: Betaproteobacteria bacterium SCN2; assembly: GCA_008923285.1. Lineage (GTDB taxonomy): Bacteria > Pseudomonadota > Gammaproteobacteria > Burkholderiales > Thiobacillaceae > UBA6918. The sequence goes on along the minus strand of WBSG01000027.1, from coordinate 68,882 downwards.
GCGCATTGACCACGTTGTTGCTGATGGCGAGCAGCGGGCACAGGCCCAGCAACTGGACCACGCCAGGGTTCTGTTTCCACAGGCCGTTGTTGGCGAGGGTGGAGAATTCCTCTTTGCTGATCATGGCTGTCCGGACTCCTGCGGCCGCAAAAGCGTTTCGCGATGCAACTGGAAATATTTTAGCGCTTCGCGCACCGCCTTGACGATGGCGCGCGGGGTGATGGTGGCGCCGGCGCGCGAGTCGTATTCGCCGCCGTCCTTCTTCACCCGCCACAGGCTGTCCTGGTCGGGGTGATAGGACTTGCCGTCGAACTGCAGCACCCAGGGGCTCTTCGACAGCTGGATGTAGTCGCCCAGCCCCGGCGTTTCCCTGTGCTGGGTGACGCGCACCCCGGTCAGCGTCCCGTTGGCATCGATGCCGATGAGGAGGCTGATGTCGCCGCTGTAGCCCTCGGGCGCCACGGCTTCCAGCACCACGCCGGCGGGCTGGCCGTCCCTGGTGGCGAGCCACATGCCGGACGCCTTGCGCGTGCCGAGCAGGGGGTCGGCCGGCAGTGCGCGCCAGGCACCGAGCAGGTCGTTGTCGTACAACTGTTTCGGCAGCACCTGGTTGATGAGCGCGAGCTTCTCTGCCTGTGCGCTTTTTTCGATGATGCTGTGGGTGTGGCGGTATGTATAGGCGAGCAGGGCCGTGCCGATGAGGGTGAACAGGAACAGGATCACGCTGGTACGCAGGGCATTCTGCAGGACCGGGTTCATTTCTTTTTCGCCTCCCCGAATACCGGCGGCTGGGTATAGGCGTCGATCAGCGGCACGCACAGGTTCATGAGCAGGATGGCGAAGGCCACGCCGTCCGGGTAGCCGCCGAACACGCGGATGATGACGGTGAGGAAGCCGGCGCCAAGGCCGAAGATGATGCGGCCGCGCGGCGTGGTGGCGCCGGAAACCGGGTCGGTGGCGATGAAGAACGCCCCCAGCATCGCGCTCGGTGCGGCGAGCTGGAACCACGGCGCGGCGTAGCGGCCGGCATCCGCCCAGTGCAGGAAACCGGCGGTGAGCCAGATGCCGGCAAGGAAGGCCACCGGCACCTGCCAGGGCACGATGCGCAGCGCCCACAGGGCAATGCCGCCCAGCAGATAGGCGGCGGCCACCCATTCGCTGCCGACGCCGCCGATGCTGCCGAAAATCTGGCTGGCGGAATGGATTTCATCCAGCGTGTGCTGCTGCAACAGGCCGGTGCGCACGGTGTCGAGCGGGGTCGCCGAGACCACGGCGTCGAGCGCCACGCCGGCGGGCAGGGTGCCGCCGAATACGAAGGACAGGCTTTCGCCGAAGCTCAGCGAATGCGCGGCCAGCGCCAGCGGCGCCGACCACTGCGTCATCTGCACCGGGAAGGAAATGATGAGCACGGCGAAGCCGACCATGGCCGGGTTGAAAATGTTCTGGCCGAGCCCGCCGTAGAGGTGCTTGGCCACGCCGATGGCGAAGATCATGCCGACCAGCAGGAGCCACCAGGGCGCCAGCGGCGGCAGCGACAGCGCCAGCAGCCAGGCGGTGACGATGGCGCTGCCGTCGGAAAGGAACGGCTTCAGTGGATAGCCGCGCAGCCTGAGCGCCAGCGCTTCCAGCGCCAGCGCGAGGAGCGAGGCCCAGACCAGGTTGATGACGATGCCCCAGCCGAACTGCCAGGCATAGGCCAGCACGCCGGGCAGAAGGCAGGCCAGCACCAGCAGCATCACGCGGGTGACGCTGCCTTTTTGCAGGATGTGGGCGGATGCGGTCATGCGGGAAGCTTGTTCAATCCAAAGTTTTTCGCCACAGAGGCGCGGAGGCACAGAGAAAACAGAATCCTATTGACAAGGAGGAAAGGGAGGAAGAGGAGGGAACAAGAAATCATTCCTCCCTTGTCCTCCCATAGCCTCCCTGTAATCGCTTTTGCCGATGTCTCTGTCATCTGAAGTTTTCAAGGCTCAATGTTGCTCCGGTTCGACCGGCTGCTTGGCGATCTCGACGATTTTAGCCCGCCGCGCCTCGATTTCGGCGATTTCGGCCTGCTTGTCGGGCGGCAGGTTGTCGGTGTTCTTCGGCGCGACCGCGGCCTTCTTGGCCTGGGCACGGGCGAGCGCTTCCTGGATCAGCTTCTTCTTGGCATCCTGTTCGGGCGTGCTCAGCGCGGGCGCCTCGGCCTTCTTGCTCTGCGCCTTGGCGGCGAGGCGTTCGGCCTTTTCCTTCTTCTCGCGTTCCATCCTGAACAGGCGGAACTCATGGCGGTCGCGCGCGGTGTCGGCGAGGCGCTTTTCCTTCTCGCGCGCCCAGATCTCGCTCTTGGCATAGCGGTAGTAGTCCACCAGCGGGATGTGACTGGGGCACACGTAGCTGCAGCAGCCGCACTCGATGCAGTCGAACAGATGGTATTCCTGCGCGCGGCCCAGGTCCTTGGCGCGCGCGAACCAGTACAGCTGCTGCGGCTGCAGCTTGGCCGGGCAGACCGGCACGCACTGGGTGCAGCGGATGCAGGGCAGTTCGCGCGGCTTGGGCGGGAACAGTTCCTTCGATTTCGCCAGCACGCAGTTGGTGGCCTTGACCACCGGCACGTCCATGTCGGGCACGTCGAAGCCCATCATCGGCCCGCCCATGATGATGCCGGTGGTGCCGTCGCGCTCGCCCGCATGCAGCAGCAGTTCGCTCATCGGCGTGCCGATCAGCACTTCGAAATTCTGCGGCCGCAGCACGTGGCCGGTAATGGTGACGATGCGCGAGATCAGCGGTTCGCCGTGCAGGATGGCGCGCGCCAGCGCGTAGCTGGTGCCGACGTTGAACACCTGCACGCCGACGTCGGTGGTGCGGCCGCCGGAAGGCGTGTCGAGTCCGGTCAGGGTCTTGGTGATCTGCTTGCCGCCGCCGCCAGGATAGATCGTCGGCATGGCCGCGATTTCGATTGTCAGGCCGAGCTTTTGCGCGGCTGCCTGCATGGCGGCGATGGCTTCGGGCTTGTTGTCCTCTATGCCGGCGATCAGCCTTTCCGCGCCGAGCAGGTGCTGCATGATGCGCGCGCCTTCGAGGATGTCCTCGGCGCGCTCGCGCATCAGGCGGTCGTCGCAGGTGATCCACGGCTCGCACTCGCCGCCGTTGAGGATCAGGGTGTGGATGGGCGGGCCGCCGGCCGGGTCGAGCTTGATCGAACTGGGGAACACCGCGCCGCCGAGGCCGGCGATGCCGAGGTCGCGCACATGGCCGCGCAGCGCGGCGGGATCGGTGTTGCGCCAGTCGATGGGCGTGCGCGCGGCCCACTCGTCCCTGCCGTCGGTCTCGATGGTGATGCACAGGTCCGGCAGGCCGGAGGGATGCGGCACGCTGGCCAGCCCGATCTCGGTGACCGTGCCGGAAGAGGGCGCGTGCAGGGCGACCGACACATAGCCGTCTGCCTCGGCGATCGTCTGCCCTTTCAGGACATGGTCGCCGACCTTGACCACGGGCTTGGCCGGCTGGCCGATGTGCTGGCGCATGGGCAGCACCAGCTTCCTCGGAACGAAGGCGGCATGGATGGGGCGCGAGGCGGACTGCGACTTGTGCTCTTCGGGATGGACGCCGCCGGGGAAACGCTGCAGTTCCATCAGCCGACCTGTTTCAGTCTGAACACCGGGTACTTCCATTTCCAGCTGCCGAGGTCCTCCTGCAGCGGCACCATGGAAATGCAGTCCACCGGGCAGGGCGCCACGCACAACTCGCAGCCCGTGCATTCCGAGGCGATGATGGTGTGCATCTGCTTGGCGGCGCCGAGGATGGCATCGACCGGACAGGCCTGGATGCACAAGGTGCAGCCGATGCACAGGTCCTCCTGGATGTAGGCCACGGACTTGGGCTTGGTCACGCCGTGGGTCTCGTCCAGCGGTTTGGGCTCGACACCGAGCAGTTCGGCCAGCTTCTTCACGCCGTCTTCGCCGCCGGGCGGGCACAGGTTGATGTCGGCTTCGCCCTTGGCGATGGCGGTGGCATAGGGCCGGCAGCCGGGATAACCGCACTGTCCGCACTGGGTCTGCGGCAGGATGGCGTCGATCCTCTCCACCATCGGATCGCCCTCGACCTTGTACCTGAGCGCAGCGAATCCCAGCACCGCGCCCAGCGCGATGGCGATGCCCGCCATGACGAGAATGGCGGTCAGCATCAGATCTTGACCAGTCCGGAAAAGCCCATGAAGGCCAGGCTCATCAGCCCGGCGGTGATCATGGCGATGCTGGTGCCCTGGAAGACTTTCGGCACGTCAGCCGCTTCCATGCGCTCGCGGATGCCGGCAAACAGCACCAGCACCAGGGTGAAGCCGATGGCGCCGCCGGCGCCGAACAGCAGCGACTCGACGAAATTGTGCTGCGCCTGCGCGTTCAGCAGCGGAATGCCCAGCACCGCGCAGTTGGTGGTGATGAGCGGCAGGTAGATGCCCAGCACCTGGTACAGCACCGGGCTGGTCTTGTGGATGAACATCTCGGTGAACTGCACGATGCCGGCGATGACCACGATGAAGGACAGCGTGCGCAGGTAGAAAAGATCGGTGCCGAGCAGGTACTCGTTGATGAGGTAGGAGGTGCCCGAGGCCAGGGTCAGCACGAAGGTGGTGGCAAGCCCCATGGAAATCGAGGTTTCCAGCTTCTTCGACACGCCCATGAAGGGGCACAGGCCAAGCACCTTGGACATGACGATGTTGTTCACGAACACCGTGCCGATGAGAAGAAGGAGATAGTTTTCCAAGGCGGCTGCTTAGCAGAGACAATTATCCGAATTATCCGGCTTGCAAGCGCGAGATTCAACCGCGGCAACGGGGGGGATTTGATGAAAACGCACCCCTAATGCGGTTTTTCAATATCCTCGGCCAGGCCCGGGTAGACGATCTTCCCGCCCTGTATCTGCAAGCCCTTGCCCAAGTGCGGGTCTTCTGCAGCGGCATCGATGCCCCGGTTCGCCAGCGCCATGACAAAGGGCAGTGTGGCCTGGGTCAGCGCCAGCGTCGCAGTGCGCGCCACCGCGCCGGGCATGTTGCTCACGCAGTAATGCACGATGCCTTCTTCCAAATAGAACGGTTCGCTGTGCGTGGTCGGGCGCGAAGTCTCGGCGATGCCGCCCTGGTCGATGGACACATCCACCAGCACCGAGCCGGGACGCATGGCGCGCAGATGCGCGCGCGTGAGAATGTGCGGCGCGCGGCGTCCGGCCACCATGGCCGCGCCGATGACGATGTCGGCCTCGCGCGCAGCGCGCGCCACTTCGCCATCGGTGGCGAAGGCGGTCTCGCAGCGCGCGCCGTAGAGCTCCTCGGCATGCCGCAGTTTCTCGGCGCTGCGGTCCAGCAGGCGCACCTGCGCACCCAGGCCGACGGCTGCGCGCACTGCGTTCATGCCCACCGAGCCGCCGCCGATGACGGTGATGCGCGCCGGCCACACCCCGGGCACGCCCGCAACCAGGGTGCCATTGCCGCCGTAGGGCAGCATCAGGCCCAGCGCCCCCATCTGCGGCGCCATGCGCCCGGCGATTTCCGACATCGGCCGCAACAGCGGAAAGCCGCCGCCGGCCTCGGTCACCGTCTCGTAGCCGATGGCGGTGACGTTTTTCTCGATCAGGGTTTTTGCGAGCTTCGCTTCGGCGGCCAGATGCAGGTAGCAGAACAGCAGCTGGCCCGTTTGCAGAAGCGGCGCTTCCGAAGCCTGCGGCTCCTTCACCTTGACCACCAGTCCGGCACGCCAGACCTCGGCGGCCGAGTCCGCGATCTCCGCCCCCGCCTCGCGGTAGGCCGCATCGGCAAAGCCGATGGCCGCACCGGCCCCGGCCTGCACCCGCACCGAATGGCCTGCCGCAACCAGCGCGCGCACGCCGTCCGGCGTCATCGCCACGCGGTATTCGTGATTCTTGATTTCCTTGGGGACGCCGATCAGCATGATTGGGCCTTTTCCGTTCTTGTTGGCTTCAGTTTAGATGATCAATGCAGCGCAGCGCCGCAATGCCGTCATCGCGAGCGAAGCGCGGCGATCCAGTTTAAAAAGCAACACCTAAACCTGGGTTGGCATGCCCCGCCGGGGCTCGTTGTCTTCATGCATTGCCCCCTTCCACGATGCGGATTTCCTCTTCGGTCAGCCCGTAAAGCTCGTACACCAGCGCGTCGATCTGGCGGTCGGTGGCGTCGATCTGGCGCTGGACCAGGGTCTTGTCGTGCGCGGAATTCGCGGCGGCGAGCTGCTCGTGCAGCTTGAGCATGGATTCGACCAGCTTGACCATCTTGTCGTGGCGGGCGCGGTCGGCAGGGTCGGAGAAGTCGATGGGGCGGATGGGCAGTTGCTCGATGAAGCGCTTGCCATAGCTCCAATATCCGCCACGGAACGGGCTGCTGATCCGATGCAGGCAATTGTCCAGCAGGCGCGAATTTAACAGGCCGGAGAGATAGAGCAGAGAGTGCGGGTCGTCCGGATATTTCCAGCGCACGCCATAGTAGGGGCCATTGCCGCCGCCAGTGAAGTAGCTGCTGGCATCGTCGAAGGCATAGCGGCCTGTCTTGGAAATGACCTGGACAACTAGCTTTTGAGATTCAAAGGCCAAGAGATTCTTCTTGTAAATGTAACCATGCCAAGTTGCATGATTCCACTTGCCTCCTTCACGCTTCTTCAACACGGCCGACTTGCTCTGGAGATAGCGCCATGCCTCGGGGTAATAGCGCGCCATTGTCTCGACGGGGATCAGTTCGGCTTTGCCCCTGCCGAGATCGTAGGGGAACAGTAGCCAGTGCCCGGCCTGCGGGCGGGCGTGGGATTGCAGGCTCACTTTGGAGAGGAAGGGTTTGAGGAGGCCAACTTCCAGATTCCATTCGTCGCCCTCCGCGTCGCGCACTGGCAATTTGCCAGACATGGCCGGGCCGAGCGCTTGCAGCACATAAACCTTGTCTGCGCTGGTTTGCAGCCCCACGAAAATGTGCGCCACGTTGTCCAGTTTCGTAGGCACACTCATCAGCCGCTCGAATAGTGCGCCAGCCTCACCCTCGGCAAAGTTCCATGACGATGTGGTGATGCGCTTTGCAGGTATGTCGTTTGCGTCATTTTCCGGGCCTCCTGCAGCAAAGGCATCAAGATCATTCACGCGCATGAAGCGGCAGGTTTCGGTGGCGGCCTTGTTGAGGTAGAGAAGGCAGGTGTAGGTCGTGGCCTGCCCGAACACCTGCTGATGGCCGAAGTGGACGACGCCTGCCAGGTGCTTGCCTTCGGCGATGAGGCCGCGCAGGGGTTCGCCGTATTCGGCATTGAAGAACTTGTGCGGCAGGATGAAGCCGAGTTTTCCCTGTTTGTTCAGCAGTTGCAGCCCGCGCTCGACGAACACGGCGTAAATGTCGTAATTGCCTTTGGAGGCAGCGCGGTAGGCGGTCTTGTAGTGCTCCACTTCCAGCGGCGCCCATTCCTTGAGTGTCTGGATGCGAATGTAGGGTGGATTCCCGATCACCGCGTCGAAGCCGCCGGCCTTGAACACTTCGGGAAATCCCGCTTCCCAGTCGAAGGCGTTGATGCGGCGGCGCTCTTCCTCGTCGAGGTCGAGGCGGCCGTCGTAGAAGTCGGTGCCGATCAGCGAGTTGCCGCACAGGATGTTGGCGTCGAGGTTGGGCAGGGCGCGCTCGTGGAACAGCTTCATCTGCGCGAGGCCCAGCGTCTCGCCGGTTTCGCCTTCCAGCACTTTCAGCAGCAATGAGAGTTTCGTCACTTCCACGGCCTGGGCGTCGATGTCCACGCCGTAGATGTTGTGGATGAGGATGCGTTTGCGCTCGGCCACGGTCAGGCGCCAGCCGTCGTGGCTCTGGCGCAGCTTCGGGCTCTTGCCACTGGCGTGCTTTTGCGGGTCGTTTTCCGCATACCACTTGAGGTGCCAGTCGAGCAGGTGCTGGTAGGCGCCGATGAGGAAGGAGCCGCTGCCGCAGGCGGGGTCGCAGATGCGCAGCCTTTCGGCCTGCTTCGGGTTCTTGCCTTCCAGCAGGCGGCCCACGGTCTGGCGCACGATGTAGTCGACGATGTAGGTGGGGGTGTAGTAGACGCCGCCGGCCTTCTTGACCTCGGGTTTTTCCTCGACCTTCGCTTGTCCCCCGCCGGTGAGGCGGATGACCTTGCCGAGGAAGCGCTCGTACACCTGGCCGAGGATGTCGGCGGGCAGCACGGCGAATTCGTAGGGCGACTCGGGGTAGTACAGGCCGCGGATGATGTCCTTGAGCGGCTTGTCGTCGATGGCAAGCTCGAGGGTGTAGGCGTCGGGCTCGCCGGCGCGGTTCTTTTCGTTCCTGAAGTGGAACAGGCCGGAGTTGTAGCGGTCGTCGGCGTCGCGGAACAGCTGGGTCAGCCGGGCGTAGATGCCGCTGCCGTTGGTGAGCGCGAGCAGGCGCCCTTCGTTCTCGATGCCGCGGTCTTCGCAAATGCGCAGGAAGACGATGCGGTCTATGGTGGCCTGCACGGCATGGTTGAGCGCGTGCACGTCGAGGTCGTTGCGGAGCGCGATGTTGCGCGCCAGCAGGTCGCGCCAGTGCTCGATCTGGGCGAGGAATTCGGCGTCCACGGTGGCGGTGCCGCGGCGGCCGGGCAGCTTCTTGACGAAGCGGTCGATGCCGCCCTTGAGCACGGCCTCCTTGGAGAACAGCGCGGCGATCTCGTCCCAGCGATCGGCGTATTCCTCATAAGTGCAGTAGAACACGCGCGCCTTGGCGGGCTTGTCTTTCGGATTGGGCTTGATGCTGCCATCGTAGACCGCGAACTCCTCGAAGTCGGAGAGGATGGACAGCTGCAGGCCGGCCGACCAGGCATAGCGCCGCAACTGGTAGGCGGGCGGGATTTCTTCCTTGATGTGGATGGCGGGCTTCTTGGCCTCCAGGAAGAACAGGCGCCGCCCGCCGATGCGGAAGGAATAGTCCGGCGCCTTGGTCATGCCGCCGACTTTCACGGCGTCCTCGTGCACGACTTCGCGGAAGGATTCGGCGTAGCCGGCGCGGTTGTCGACATCCCAGCCCAGCAGTGCAAACAGCGGGTCGAGGAAGTCGCGCCGGAGCTGGGTCTCGTTGTAGGCGCCGCGACGGTAATCTTCGTGCTGTTCGCGGAAGCGGGCGACGAGGTCGTGGAGTTCGGTGGGGGCGGGCATCTTGTGTTGTTCTTGTCCGGTTCTTCGGCTTATGGGTTCGTCAGCGCGGCCACGTCCTGGATCAAGTCTGACACAAGCTCGCTCAATTCGGCGATGTCGGATTCCTCCACTTCCAGAAAGCCTTCGTACTCGGCCAGGTTCCGCTTGCGGTGCGCGGCGTCGAGGACGCGCCAGCGTGCGGCCGGCCAGCCAAGCGTGTGCTCCAACTGGAAGACGGTGTAGCGGTTTTCGCTGCGGTAGCCGTGCCAGCGCAGCGCGGCCAGGGCCGCGGCATGGGCGGCATTGTAGGCGCTGGTGAAGCGGCCTTCGGGCTTGATTTGCCCGATGCGCGCCAGGTTATCCAGCGCGGCTTTGCTCATGGATGTTTCCTATCAGCGGCAGGAGGGGTTGCGCGAGCACGCGATTGACGAAGGAGTCGGGCTCCGCGCGGCGGCGTTCGAATTCGGCGGGCGTGTAGCAGGTGGGATTGATCTTGCGGCCGAGTTCGGCTTCCAGAGGCACCAGCAGGTCGAGCACATCGGCCAGCCGCAACTGCTTGCCGACGAGCATGAGGTCGATGTCGCTTTGTGCGGTATCGGTCTGCCTGGCCACGGAACCGTAAACGAAGGCAGTTTGCAGGCGGGGTTCCAGGGGATGCAGGGCTTCCCGCAGCATGGGCTCGACGCCCAGGGTCTTGCGCACAAGTGCGCTCAGCTCATCGAATACCGGGCTTTGCGGGTTGGCCTGAAAGCGGCGCAGGTTGCCGGCCCGCTCGCTGTTGATCAGCCCGGCCTTGGCCAGCCGGTTCAGTTCCCGCTGCAGGGAGGCGCTCGCCAGGCCGGTCAGACGGCGCAGCTCGCTCAGATGGAAGCTGCGTTCAGGATGGCCGAACAGCCAGCGCAGGACCTTGGACTGGCTGTCGCTAAAGAGGGCGCTTGCAATAGACATTGCTGGAATTTAGCACGATCGTGCTAGAAAGTAGCACGTTATGGCGGTGCCTATGGAATTGGCGGGGGGCACTGTTGCGTTTAACCGACGTATCGATGCGTGCGGTTTTTATACATGTCATCCGGGATATGCATAAAAAATCGCGATTCTTATACATATCGACGGCAATCAGGCGCGCTAGATCTCCACCTGCGTGCCCAGCTCGATCACCCGATTGGGCGGCAGCTTGAAGAATTCCATGGCGGTGGAGGCGCTGCGGTTCATCCAGGCGAACATCTTTTCGCGCCACAGCGCCATGCCCGGCAGCTTGGCCGGCAGCACGGTCTCGCGGTTGAGGAAGAACGAGGTCTCCATCATGCTGAAGGGCAGGCCGCGCGCCTCGCAGCGAGACAGCGCCAGCGGGATGTCGGGCTCGTCCTTGAAGCCGTAGCGCAGGCTCATGCGCCAGGCGCCGTGGCCGAGTTCGTGCAGTTCGATCTGGTCGATGTCGGGCACGAAGGGCACTTCCTCGGTGACGACGGTGAGGAAGATGACGCGCTCGTGCAGCACCTTGTTGTGAATGAGGTTGTGCAGCAGCGCATGCGGCACGCTGGCGCGGCTGGTGGTGAGGAACACCGCGGTGCCGGGCACGCGCAGCGGCGGGTGCGCCATGAGGGTTTCCAGGAAAGGTTCGAGCAGCAGGGTCTCGTCGGACTGCTTTTTCTGCAGCAGGCTGCGGCCTTTCTTCCAGGTCGCGAGCAGGGCGAAGACGATGGCGCCGATTACCAGCGGGAACCAGCCGCCATGCGGGATCTTGGGCAGGTTGGCGGCGAAGAAGGCGAGGTCGATGGCGAGGAAGAAGGCGCCCAGCGCGAGCACCGCCCACAGGTTCTTCTTCCACAGCGAATACGCCACCAGCGAAGCGAGCAGGGTGTCGATGGTCATGGTGCCGGTGACGGCGATGCCGTAGGCGGCGGCGAGGTTGGAGGAATTCTGCAGGCCCAGCACGAGGCCGGCCACGCCGATGGCCAGCATGGTGTTGATGAAGGGAATGTAGACCTGGCCGATTTCGCGGCTGGACGTGTGGATGACGCGCATGCGCGGCAGGTAGCCCAGCTGGATGGCCTGGCGGGTGATGGAAAACGCTCCGGAAATGACTGCCTGCGAGGCGATGACGGTGGCGAGGGTGGCCAGCCCGATGAGCAGGTAAAGCGTGCCTTCCGGCGCCAGCAGGTAGAAGGGGTTTTCGATCGCGGCAGGATTGCGCAGCACCAGCGCGCCCTGGCCGAAGTAGTTGAGCAGCAGCGCCGGCAGGGTCAGGCTCACCCAGGCGGTGCGGATAGCCGTTTTGCCGAAGTGGCCCATGTCCGCATACAGCGCCTCGGCGCCGGTCACCACCAGCACCACCGAACCGAGGGCGAGGAAGCCTGCGACCTGGTTGTGCACGAAGAACATTGCCGCGTACTCGGGATTGAGTGCCCGCAGCACCTGCGGGTAGTGGATGATTTCCTTGACGCCCAGCGCCGCCAGCACGAGAAACCAGACCAGCATGACCGGGCCGAAGAAGCGCCCGACGTTGCCGGTGCCCCAGCGCTGCACGACGAACAGGCCGGTCAGGATGGCGAGCGCAATGGGGATGATGAAGGCGTGCAGGCCGGGGGTGGCGAACTCCAGGCCTTCGACGGCGGAAAGCACGGAGATGGCCGGGGTGATGATGCCGTCGCCGTAGAACAGCGCGGCGCCGAACACGCCCAGGGTGAGGAAGGCCCATTTCAGTTCCGGCCGCTTGTGCGTGGCCTGCTGGGCCAGTGCAATCAGCGCCATGATGCCGCCCTCGCCGCGGTTGTCGGCGCGCATGATGAACAGCACGTATTTGAGCGACACCACCAGCGTCAGCGCCCAGAACACCAGCGACAGCATGCCCAGCACGTTGGCTTCGCTGACGCCGATGCCGTGGCTCTCGTGGAAGACTTCCTTGACGGCATACAGCGGGCTGGTGCCGATGTCGCCGAATACCACGCCGATCGCACCCAGGGTGAGTGCGGGCAGGCCGGATTTTGGCGTGGCGTTTATTGATGGCTCCCTATTTCAAGGCCTCGATGCATTCGCGGACCAGGCCCGGCCCGCGGTAGATGAGTCCAGTGTAGACCTGAACCAGCTTTGCGCCAGCGGAAATCTTTTCCCGCGCGTCGGCGCCGCTGAGGATGCCGCCCACGCCGATGATGGGCACTTCATTCTGCAAGAGGCGGGCAAGCTCGCGGATGACCGTGGTCGATTTTTCGCGCACTGGCGCGCCGGAGAGGCCGCCGGCCTCGTTGCCGTGATCGAGGTGCGCGACCTGATCGCGCGCCAGCGTGGTGTTGGTGGCGATCACCGCGTCCATGCGGTGGCGGCGCAGCAGGTCGGCGATGGCGGCGATCTGCTCATGATCCAGGTCGGGCGCGATCTTGAGCGCGACCGGAACAAGGCGGCCGTGGGCCTGGGCAAGCTCGCCCTGACGCTGCTTGAGCTGCGCCAGCAGGCTGTCGAGCGCGTCCGCGCTTTGCAGGTCGCGCAGGTTCTTGGTGTTGGGCGAGGAAATGTTGACGGTGACGTAACTCGCGTGCGCATACACGGCATCGAGGCAGGCGAGGTAATCGTCGGCCGCGCGCTCGATCGGGGTGTCGGCATTCTTGCCGATGTTGATGCCGAGGATGCCCTGGTATTTTGCGCGCCTGACGTTCTCCACCAGCGCGGCCACGCCGTGGTTGTTGAAGCCCATGCGGTTGATGATGGCGCTGGCTTCCGGCAGGCGGAACATGCGCGGCCTGGGGTTGCCCGGTTGCGGGCGCGGGGTGACGGTGCCGATTTCGATGAAGCCGAAGCCGAGCGCGGCCAGGCCGTCGATGGCTTCGCCGTTCTTGTCGAGGCCGGCGGCGAGACCGACCGGGTTGGGGAATCTGAGGCCCATGACCTCGACCTCGCGGCCGGCGGTCTTGCCGCAGGCAAGCCCCGCCAGCGAACCGGCCTTGGCCAGCGCGGCGATGGTGAGTTCGTGCGCGGTTTCCGGATCGAGCGCGAACAGGGCGGGGCGCAGCAGCGCGTATGGGAACATGATCGGGTTAAATTTTCACAAAGAGGACAGGAGGACAAGAGGAGAGCAGCACAAGTTTTCCTCCTGTCCTCTTGGCCTCATTGTTTAATATTCTTGTCCACGTGTTGCAGATTAGTAGATTTCGCGGGTTTCCAGGAATCTTACGTCAGGAAAACGCTCCTGAGTCAGCTGCAGGTTGACGCGGTTGGGCGCGAGGTAGACGTATTCCTCGGCGCCGTCGAGCGCGACGTTGTAGCCGTACTTGTCCGTCAACTGCTTGAGGTCGGCGTCATTGCCCCTGAGCCAGCGCGCGGTGGCGTATTCGCAGGGCTCGAACACCACGTCGACGTCGTACTCGTTTTCCAGGCGGTGGGCAACCACGTCGAACTGCAGGCTGCCGACTGCGCCGAGGATCAGATCGTTGGTGGCGAGCGGCTTGAACAGCTGCGTGGCGCCCTCCTCGGCCAGTTGCTGCAGGCCCTTTTGCAGCTGCTTCATCTTGAGCGGGTTCTTGATGCGCGCCTTGCGGAACAGTTCCGGCGCGAACGAGGGAATGCCGGTGAATTTCAAGGCTTCGCCTTCGGAAAAGGAATCACCGAGTCGGATGGTGCCGTGGTTGGGAATGCCGATGATGTCGCCGGCATAGGCCTCTTCCGCGGTGTTGCGGTCCTGCGCCATGAAGGTGATGGCGTTGTTGACTGCCAGTGTCTTGCCGGTGGATATCTGTTTGATCTTCATGCCGCGGTCGAAGCGGCCGGAGCAAACGCGCAGGAAGGCGATGCGGTCGCGGTGCCTGGGGTCCATGTTGGCCTGGATCTTGAACACGAAGCCGGAGAACCTGGCATCGTCGGGCTGCACTTGCCTTGATTCGGTCGGGCGCGGCTGCGGGCCGGGCGAGAGGTCGACGATGGCGTCGAGCAGCATCTGCACGCCGAAGTTGTTGACCGCGGAACCGAAGAACACCGGGGTCTGCCTGCCGGTAAGATAGGCTTCGCGCTCGAAGGCATGCGAGGCGCCGCGCACCAGTTCCACTTCCAGACGCAGTTCGTCGGCCTGCTCGCCGATGCGCGCGTCGAGTTCGGAATTGTCCAGCCCGCGGATGATTTCGCCAATGCCTTTTTCCGCCTGCGGGTCGAACACCAGCACGCTGTCGTCGTAGAGGTGATAGACGCCGCGGAAGCGCTTGCCCATGCCGATGGGCCAGGTCATGGGCGCGCACTGCATTTCCAGCACCGACTCGATCTCGTCCAGCAATTCAATGGGAGATTTGCCTTCGCGGTCGAGTTTGTTGATGAAGGTGAGGATGGGGGTGTCGCGCATGCGGCACACGTTGAGCAGCTTGATGGTCTGCGCTTCCACGCCGTTGACCGAGTCGATCACCATTACCGCCGAGTCCACCGCGGTGAGGGTGCGGTAGGTGTCTTCGGAAAAATCCTCGTGGCCGGGGGTGTCGAGCAGGTTGACGATGTGCTCGCGATAGGGAAACTGCATGACCGAAGAGGTCACCGAAATGCCGCGCTGCTTTTCCAGTTCCATCCAGTCCGAGGTGGCGTGGCGCGAGGCCTTGCGTGCGCGCACCTCGCCCGCGACCTGGATGGCGCCGCCGTACCACAGCAGCTTTTCGGTGAGCGTGGTCTTGCCGGCGTCGGGGTGCGAGATGATGGCGAAGGTGCGGCGGCGGCGGATTTCGTCTTGGAACGAGGACATGGCGGCGATGCTGAAAAGGTCGAGCCCGCCATTTTACCTGAGCGGAGGCGCCAGCCCGCGTCCGGTTGAGTGCTAGGCAGCGATCTTCTGTGCGATGCAGACGCGGTTGCGACCGTCGCTCTTGGCCTGGTACAGGGCTTCGTCCGCGCGCCGGATCAGGCCGCGCAGCGATTCGCTCGGGCATACCTGGGCGATGCCGAAAGAAACGGTGATGGTGAGCGGTTCGCGCAGCCCGTCGATGTGCAGCGGATAGCGCGAGATTTTTTCGCGCAGGCGGTCGAGGATGCTTGCCGCCAGCTTGAGGTCGACGTGGTTCATGAAAACGAGGAACTCTTCGCCGCCGTAGCGATAGATGCGGTCGGTGTCGCGCATACTGGTGATCAGGAGCTGGCTGAAGGCTTTCAGCACTTCGTCGCCGACGGCGTGGCCGTAGGTGTCGTTGATGAGCTTGAAGCGGTCGAGGTCGGCCAGCGCCAGGCAGGCCGGTTCGCGCAGCACGTTGGTGGCGGCGTAGATCGCCTCCTCGAGCTGCTCGTCCATCTGGCGGCGGTTGGGCACGCCGGTCAGCGCATCGGTGGTCAGTTCGCTGGTCAGCAGCGCCTGGACCAGGTTGCGGATGTGCATGGCGAGGTCGCTCGACGCGCGCGAAAATTCGCGGTAGGACTCGGCTTTTTCTGCGCCGGCGGGCGCGATCAGCAGATTGCGTGCGGCATCGTGCAGGGCGCGGTGGGTTTTTTCAAGGGTCGTGAACAGCGGCTGCTCGGTCAGCACTGTGGAGTGGGTCTGGCTGTAGTACCACTTGCCGAAGTCGCACAGCATGTGTGCGCCAGGCACGAGGTTTTCATCGGCGGGCGTCTGATTCGCAAGAATGCCGGCAACAAGGGCCTCCGCCCACTGCTGATGGTTTTCCAGCGTGAGTTCGAGCTGCGCAAGCGCGCTGTCTGCAGGATGCTCTGCCACTGTTGCCCGTTCGTTATATTTTTTGATGTTGTCCCCTCGGGAGCCTGCAAAACATTCTCCGCACGGCCGCTTGAGGGATGGTGCGGAGGCCTCCTAGAAGGCTCCCGAAATCATTTTACGCTGAAATGCATAAAAAGCGTGCGCTACGGCTGCAGCCTCCGCCAGGCTTAGCGATTGTGCGAATTCCCCGCGCAGCGCGGGGTGGACGAAGCGAATTCCCATTGCCACGTCATGGGAATAATGCTGCACCTGTTCGCTGATTTTTATGAAGACGACCAGGGCCCCGTCGAGGTCTGCCGGCAGCGGATTGCCCTGCGCGTCGATCTGCAGGGAAATCGGCTGGTTGCTTGCCGGGCAGCGGGTTTCAATGATGCCAGCCGTGCCAAGCAGCCTGGGCAGCGCCAGCGCATCAAGCGCCGACAGGGCGTACAGGGTTTCGTGCGGGAAGCTGAGCTTGATGTCGGTTTCGACCGGGCAGAAGGGGGCGGCGCCGATGGCCTGTTCGTCCTCGGTAAGGTAGAGGGCGTCCAGCGCCAGCAGTTCGTCGAGCGCTTCCGAGTCGAAGCCGGCCGGGGAAGGGGCAGCGGATGTCTGCACCCAGCGCGAGAGCACGGCGAGGTAGGTCTCGCGCGTGCTGTCGCAGGCCTGGGTCTTCAGGCGCTGCTCGACGGGAAAGGCGCGGTGCAGGCCTTTCAGCGCGGCCAATACCTTGTTGATATCAGCCTGCGCGGATTGGCTCATACGATGAACAGCCTCGCCATCAGGCCCTGGCCTTGGCGGTGCGGCGCATGCGTGCCAGCAGGCGCCGCGCCAGCTCGCCGAACAGCTCGGTCTGCGTCGGGTGCGGGAAAATGGCCTTGGCGACCTGCGTCAGCGTCATCTCGCCCGCCACCATCATCACGCCGGTGCCGATCAGGGTGTCGGTGTGATCGGCGAGGAAGTGCACGCCGATGATGCGGCCCGTGGCCTTGTCCGCCACCAGCTTGATCATGCCATCCGTCTCGCCGGTGATCATGGCCTTGGCGTCGATGCTCATCGGCATCTTGGCCTCGACCGCGTCGATGCCCCTGGCCTTGGCCTGCGCCACGGTGAGACCGACGAAGCCGGCCTGCGGGCGCGAGAAGGTCACCGCGCAATCCTTGTCCTGGTCATACGTTGCCGCATGGCCGAGCAGGTTGTCGGCCGCCACGCGACCCTGCGTCGCGGCGGTGTGCGCCAGCATGTAGCCGCCGATGACGTCGCCGACTGCATAGATATGCGGCTGCGAAGTCTGGCAGCGCGCGTTGACCTTGATCGCCGCGCCGTCGAGCTCGACGCCGACCTTGTCGAGGTTGAGTTTGGAAGTGTCCGGGCGCTTGCCGGTGGCCATCAGCACCACGTCGCACTTGAACTCGGCGGCCTCGCCGGCGCCGTTCTTGTAGGCCACGCTCATGCTGCCCGGCTTGCCGGAGATGCCGTCGATGGCGGCATGGGTGACGACGCTGATTTCCTTTTCCAGCAGGCCGATCAGGGTCTTGGCGATTTCCTCTTCGACTTCGGCGAGGATGCGCTCGTTGCGCTCGAGCATGAGGATCTCGCAGCCGAAATCGCGGAAGATCTGCGCCATCTCGACGCCGATCACGCCGCCGCCGACGATGGCCATCTTCTTCGGCGGCTTGGCCAGGTTCCAGATGGTGTCCGAAGTGACCACGCCGCCGCTCGCCAGGTTTTCGCGCGCGCCGACAATCGGCGGCACGAAGGCGGGGGCGCCGGTGGCGATCACCGCCGCACCGAAAGTCAGCGTGCTGAGCGCGCCGTCGGGGGCGGTGATCTTCAGCGTGTGCGCGTCGACGAATTCGCCGAAGCCCTCGATGACGTTGATCTTCATGCCCTTGTCGGCCTTGAGCGCCATTTCGCCGCGGCTCTGCTGCACCCAGCGGCGGTGCTTCTCCACCTGGGCCCAGTCGAGCTTGGGCTTGCTGGTGCCGGTGACGCCCATTTCCGCGTCGTGCGCGCGGTTGCGAATGACGTCGGCGGCGGCGCGCCAGGCCTTGGAGGGGATGCAGCCGCGCCACAGGCATTCGCCGCCGGGGAAGGGCTCGTTGTTCACCATGGCGACCTTGATGCCGTGGTCGGCGAGGTCGCGCGCGCAGTCTTCACCGCCGGGGCCGCCGCCGACCACGATCACCGGGTAGTCCCAGTTGCCTTCGGGGATGGGCGAGACGGGCGGCGCTTCCTCGGCCGTGCCGGAAAGCCAGGCTTCAGGATTCTCGATGGCGTTCTTGAGGTCGACCAGATAACCCGCGACGTCGGCGCCGTTCAGCACGCGATGGTCCGCGGTGATGGTGAAGGGTGTGCCCTGCGGGCCGTTGGCGGCGATGGCCAGGATCGCCGAAATGCCGGGCGTGGGGATCGCGGTGAAATGGGTGATGCCGAACATCCCCATGTTGGAGATGGTGAAGCTGGGGTTGGCGAACTCGGCGGGGCTGAGCTTGCGGATGCGGGCTCTGGGCACGAGGTCGTTCCAGGCTTCCTGCAGGCCATCCAGGCCCTTGGACTCGATGCCGTGCAGGATGGGTACGACGAGGCCGCCGTCGTCGGACTTCACGGCGACGCCGAAGTTGTGTTCATTGCGCTCGACCAGCTTGTCCACCGGTTGGTAGGCCCAGTTCATGCGCGGATGGTTCTGCATCGCCACCGAGCAGGCCTTGGCGATGGCCACCGTCACCGACACCTTGCGCGCCTTGGCGGCGGCGGTGAGCTTGCTGGTGTCGATGTTCATGGTGGCGTTGAAGGTCGGCAGCGTGAGCGAGGCCGTCATGGCATGGCTTACCGCCTTTTCCATCGAAGTCATGTTGCGGCCTTCGCCCGGCACGTCGACCTGTGGCAGGCTGTGCGCGACTTCCTTCATCGACGGACGCGCGCGCGCGACGTCAGCGGCGATGATCACGCCGGCAGGGCCGCTGCCGGCGAGCTTGCCCAGATCGACGCCGCTCTGCGCGGCGAGCTTGCGCGCATAGGGGCTGGCCTGGCGGCCGGCGGGGCGCGAAGCGGGGGCGACCTTGACCGAAGCGGCGCTGGGCGCGGTGACCGGCACATTGGCCTTGGCCGGCGCAGCCTTGGGCGCCGGCTTGATTTCCCCCGCGCCGGCCTTCATGGAATGGGTTTCCTTGACCTTGTGGTCGGCGCCCATTGTCACGCCGGTGGTGTTGACCTTGGCGGGGTCGGAGACGATGAAGCCCATGGGGTGGCCGACTTCGATGACCGAGCCGACATCGGCGATGGGGCCGGAGAGAAAGCCTTCCTGGAAAACTTCCACGTCCATGATGGCCTTGTCGGTTTCTACCGTGGCCACGATGTCGCCGCGCTTGATCGCGTCGCCCGGCTGCTTTTCCCAGGTCACCATCACGCCCTCGGTCATGGTGTCCGACAGTTGCGGCATGACGATGGGAGTGCCCGCGTGGTGCGGGATCATTTCGGTCTGGGCCTGCTCTTCCACCACCTCGCCGGCGGCGATCGCCATGTCGCCGGCGGTGTCGGTGATGTAGCCCAGTGCGCTGCCGACGGGAATGGTGCTACCGACTTCGGCGAGCGGGCCGGCCAGGTAGCCGGCCTTGAAAACTTCCACGTCCATGATGGCCTTGTCGGTTTCCACCGTGGCCACGATGTCGCCGCGCTCGACGCGGTCGCCCGGCTGCTTTTCCCAGGTGACCACCACGCCCTCGGTCATGGTGTCCGAGAGCTGGGGCATGGTGATGGCGTAATGTTGGCTCATCTCGAATCCTAAAAACTTTTAACCGCTGAGTTCGCAGAGTTCGCAGAGGAAACCGGGAGAAAACTGTTTATCAGCTTCGCTCCGCGTCCTCCGTGCTCTCCGCGGTTAATCAGGCTTTACCAAACAGCTTGAGAACTGCCGCGACCACGTCTTCCGCATTCGGAATCGCGGCCTTTTCCAGGGTGTGGTTGTAGGGCTGCGGCACCAGGGCTGAATTCACGCGCACCGGGGCGGCGTCGAGTTCGAAGAAGCATTCCTCGTTGATGACGCTGATCACTTCGGAACACACGCCGACCGGCGCTTCTTCCTCGCCCACCACGACGGCGCGGTGGGTCTTGGATACCGACTTCCTGATGCCTTCGCGGTCGAGCGGCGACAGCGAGTACAGGTCCACCACCTCGGCGGAAATGCCGTACTGCTTGTCGAGGATCTCGGCGGCCTTGAGGTTCCAGTGCACGGAGATGTTGTAGCCGAACAGGGTGACGTCGGTGCCGGAGCGGGTGACTTCGGAGCCTTCCAGCGGGTGGAAGTACTCGGTGTCGGGCACGTCGCCCTTCATGTTGTACATCAGCTCGTGTTCGTTGATGTAGACGGGATCGTCGCAGCGGATGGCCGATTTCAGCAGGCCGTAGGCTTGCCTGGGGTTGGACGGCGTCACCACGCGCAGGCCGGCGATGCCCATGAACACCTTTTCCATGCGCGCCGAATGCTGCGCGCCGAGCTGGTGCGCGGCGCCGCCGGCGGAGCGGAACACGCAGGGCGCGGTGAGTTGGCCGCCGGACATGTAGCGCACCTTGGCCGCGGAGTTGAACATCTGGTCCATGGCCAGCCAGGCGAAGTTCACCGACATCAGTTCGATGATCGGACGCACGCCGAGGAAGGAGGCGCCGATGCCGAGGCCGGTGTAGCTGTTCTCGGAAATGGGGGTGTCGATCACGCGCAGCGGACCGTATTTTTCGTACAGGCCCTTGGTGGCCTTGTAGGTGCCGCCGGCCACGCCGATGTCCTCGCCCATGCAGATCACCAGCGGATCGCGGGCCATTTCTTCATCATGGGCGCGCTGGATGGCTTCCCAATACATTATTTCTGCCATGTTTGATTCTCCTCAGGCGGCCTTGCCCGTGATCCAGGGCATCTGGCTTTCGCGGTCCGCGAACACATACTTTTCGAGTTCTTCCACCTTGGGCTCGGGCGATTCTTCCGCGAACTTGATGACTTCGTTCTCGATGTAGGCGTCAATTTCCTTTTCCATCGCCTCATAGTCGGCCATGGTCATGGCCTTCTCGGCGATCAGGCGGTCGCGCAGGATGTAGATGGGGTCGCGCTGCTTCCACATTTCCTCTTCCTCGCGCGTGCGGTAGCCACGCGAATCGGACATGGAATGGCCGCGATAGCGGTAGGTCAGCAGTTCGAGGAAGTAGGGGCCCTTGCCGGAGCGCACGTGGTTGACGGCGACCTTGGCGGCCTCGTAGACCTTTTCGATGTCCTGGCCGTCGGTTTCGGCGGCTTCCATGTCGTAGCCGCAGACGCGCTTGTGCTGGTGCACCACGGCGGTGGAGCGCTCGATGGCGGTGCCGATGCCGTAGAGGTTGTTCTCGCACACGAACAGCACCGGCAGCTTGTACAGCGCGGCCATGTTCATGGTTTCGTGGAAAGTGCCCTGGTTGTTGGCGGCGTCGCCCAGGAAACAGATGGCGATCTCGTCGCCGCCCTTCATCTGGATGCCCTTGGCGATGCCGGCGGCGAGCGGGAAGGGGCCGCCGACCAGCGCATAGCCGCCCATGAAGCGGTGCTTCACGTCGAAAATATGCATGGAGCCGCCGCGGCCCTTGGAGGAGCCGGTTTCCTTGCCATACAGCTCGGCCATGACTTCCTTGGGGTCGGCGCCGCACTTGATGGCGTGCACGTGGTCGCGATAGCCGGTGATGACGTAGTCGTAGCCGGGGCGGGCAGCTTCCATCACGCCGTTGCAGCAGGCTTCCTGGCCGGGATACAGGTGCAGAAAGCCGCCGATCTTGCGCTCGATGTAGGCTTGGTAGCAGCGCTCTTCGAAACGGCGGTGAACCACCATCTCCCTGAGCACGCGCTTCTTGTCTTCCAGTTTCATTGATGACCCTTTACATATCTGGGGGAAGGGTTAAGAAAGGCTTGCGAAAAATCGCGCTATTATCGCGGAAAAGCTCCATCCATTCAATTTCACGAACAATCGCCCAAACGCCCATGTCCTTGCAGATCATTGAAAAGAAACCCGAAGCCGCCCAAAAAACCCTCGATGCCGCCGGCCATGCGCTGGTGCTGATGCCGAAGGGAAAAACCCTGGCGGAGGTTCCCGGCAAACCTGCCCTTGCCGCCGCGCTCAAGCGCAAGGACATGAAGGCGGAAGAACTGGCGAAATCGCCGCTCGCCATCGAAACCGGCGCCGGCCTGCGCGTCTACGCCATGCTCGATGCCGCGGCCGACACGTTCTCGCGCCATGCCCAGCTGCGCCAGGCGCTCGCGCCGCTGCTGGCCGAGCATCCCGGCGAGCTGCAGCTTGCGCTGTATGGCCCGGATGCTTTCAAGCAAATGGCGGCGAGCGATGCCGTCTATTGCGCGGCGGTGAACGCGCAGCCCCTGCCCACGCAAAAAAGCGGCAAGCTGCCCGGTGCCCTGCAAAAGCTCGCGGTGCACGGCGTCACGGCCAAGGGCGGTTACGCACGCGAACTGGCCGTGGCCGAGGGCAATACCCTGACCCGCGCGCTCACCAGCCTGCCGCCCAACCAGCTCACGCCCGGCGCCTACCGCAAGCGCATCGCCAGGCTGGCGAAGGACTACGGCTGGAAGCTCGAAGAACTCGGCTTCGACAAGCTGAAGAAAATGGGCGCCGGTGCCTTCTGCGCGGTGGCGCAGGGCTCGCCGGCCAAGGACGCGGCCATTGTGCATCTGAAATGGGAAGGGGGAAGGGGGAAGGGGGAAGGGAAAAAGAAAAAAATCGCATTGGTGGGCAAGGGCATCTGCTTCGACACCGGCGGCCACAACCTCAAACCCGCCAAGTACATGCACGGCATGCACGAGGACATGAACGGCTCCGCCGTGGTGCTGGGCATCATGGCCGCGGCGTCCAGGCTCAAGCTGCCGCTGCAGATCGACGGCTGGGTCGCGCTGGCGGAAAACCACATCAGCCCGCAGGCCTACCGGCAGAACGAGATCGTCCGCTCGCTCAACGGCACCACCATCGAGATCGTGCACACCGACGCCGAAGGCCGCATGGTGCTGGCCGATACATTGACTATGGCCGCGCGCGCCAAGCCCGACGCCATCGCCGACTTCGCAACCCTCACCGGCTCCATGCACTACGCGCTGGGCGACCGCTACAGCGGCATTTTCAGCAACCGCGAAAACGTCGCCGAAGCCGCATTGAAGGCCGCGCAGCAAAGCGGCGAGCGCGTCTGCCGCTTCCCCATGGACGCCGACTACGACCCGCAGCTCGATTCAAAAGTGGCCGACGTGCTGCAGTGCACCATGGAAGGCGCCGCCGACCACATCCTCGCCACGCGCTTCCTCTCGCGTTTCATCGACGACACCCCCTGGGTGCACATGGACCTCTCGGCCAGTACCTGCAAGGGCGGGTTGGGCGCGGTGATGACCGACCTCACCGGGTTCGGCGTCGGCTGGGGAGTGGCGTGGGTGGAGGCGGTGGGCAAATAAGGTTTCGGAGGGCCTTGTCCAGCACAGTGTCGTTTGCGATCACAACGGACAGCAGGATGCATTCCAACAGCGCTTCCTCCCCGTGTCACGACAGGATTTTCCTGCTCAGCCACATGCGGGCCTATACCAGCCTAGCCGGGCATATTCTCGGTTCGCATCCGCTGATCAACGGCTATTACGAAATGCACATCAGCTATGAGGATGCCGCTGCGCTGGACCGGCAGCTGGCCGCTTATGTAGAAGGCGATGCGCTCAAGCCGGGCAGCCGGTATCTGTTCGACAAGCTGCTGCACAATGACTATGTCCTGGCGCCTGACAAGCTGGGCCTGGCGGACATGAAAATCCTGGTCTCGCTGCGTCAGCCTGAGCCCACCATTCAGAGCATCGTGCATTTGTATCGGCAAAAGGATGATGGCGGCGATCTGTTCGATTCGCCCGAGAAGGCGGCTCGCTACTACATCGAGCGGGTCAGGGCGCTGGCCGATTTCGCCAGGGTCAATTTCGCCAGGGGCAACCGCGGCTATTTCTATTTCGATGCCGAGCTGTGGCAGCGCACGCCGGAGCTGCTGCTGCCGAGGCTCGCCGCGTGGCTGGAACTGGATTCGTCCTTGAGCGAGCAGTATCAGACCTTCAGCCACACCGGCAAGCCCTTGAAGGGCGACTCATCGCCGCGCATTCATCGCGGGAGTATCGACAGGGGCGGGAGCGATTACGCGCATATCGCCGTGCCGGATGCGGTGCTGGACGAGGCGCGCGAGGTTTACCGGGAATGTCGCAGGCAGATCATCGAGCAGGCGGCGGATTCGCTAACCGTGGATTAGGCAAGCGCTCGTCATTGCGGGGGAATGCAGTGACGAAGCAATCCAGGGGGATGCTGGGCCTTGCTTGAACTGGATCGCCACGGCCCTGCGGGCCTCGCGATGACGGTAGGGGGGCGCTTTCCGCCGCCCTTCGCTCGCGATGACGGTTTTGCGATGTTTGCCTAGAACAGGCTGTCCCAGGCGTCGCGCTCGGCCCGGTAGTCGAGCAGGGCCTCGACGATCTGCTGTTTGCGCCGGGCGCGGTGTTCGCTGGATTGAATCTGCTGCCATGCAGTGGCGTGCTCGCCGAAGTTGCGCTCGATGTTGTCGATGAAGGCGCGCACCTCGGTCAATGCGGCTTCGAGTTCGGGCGCATGCAGCCACCAATGGCCGGCCTTGAACACCTGCTCGTTCAGTTGCCGGTTCCTTTGCACGATGGCTGCGTGCTTTTGCCGGTACAGCGTCAGCATCTCGGCTTCTTTCTGATCGAACACGGCCTCGACGGTTTCGCGAGGGAAGGGCCAGTTCACGTTTGCGCGCTTCACCAGTTCTTCGGTGGAAAACAGCATCAGGTCGCCGAAGAACTGGCGCTCAAATTCGTTGGACAGGTCGATACGCTGCTGTTCATTTTCCTGGCCGACTTCCACGCCGGGGCGGAAGTCGTCCTCCAGTCCCGCCTCGGTGGTGCGCAGGTGCAGGTTGGGCATGTTGAACGAGGCGAAGCGCGGGCCGATCTCGGCGGCGATCAGACGGCCTGAGGTGGGGCCGGACATTCTCAGGCGCAAGTGGCCGAAGGGGATGACGTATTTCAGGCCCGCGTAATTGACGATGTAGTTGCCGGGGTAGATGGTGCGCGCGGGGCTGAGCACGCTGTAGCCTTTTCCATAGTCGAACCAGGTCCTGCGCGTGAGGTGCTCGCCGAAGAAGAAGGCGTTGAGGCGGCTGCTGAAGTCACGCAAACAGGCGGCATGGTCGTGGCTGCCTTCGAGCCGGCAGGCGTAATCGAATGCGGCCTGCTTGTGTTCGTATCCGAACAGTCCGGCGAGGTCGTGATAGGCGGCGTCGCCGGGCTTTTGCTGCGCGCCGTGGAATTGGCAGGGCTGGCTTTCATTCAATCCAGCCAGGCGGGTGAAGAAGGCGCTGACATCGTTGAGGAAGCTGGCCGCCATCACCGAAGGCGACACCGGCGGGTCGCCCACCATCTTGCCGGTGAGCATGAGGGTGTCGCCGCTGCGGAAAATCCTGTCCGCGGCACTGAAGTAGTTCAGCGCATAGACCGCCTCTTCGCCGTCTTCCGTCTGCCGGTTGACGCACAGGCGCTGGTCGCTGTCGACCAGGTAATACAGCGTGCGGTCCTTGTCCTGCGTGAGCTGCAGGAACTTGAGGTAGGCGAGGTTGCGGTTGGCGGCCTGGCCCTTGAGGTAGAACTTGTCCCGCGTCTGGGTGGTGAGCAGGCGGCCCAGGCGTTCGCGCGTGCCGGCAGGCAGCGCGTGCAGCAGTTCGTACTGCTCGTCCAGGCCGAAGTGGTGAACCTGCAGGCCTTTCTGCCGGTATTCCTCCACCAGTTCGATGTCGCGGCGGATGTTGGATTCGAAGCGGCTGTCCTCGGCGACGACGACCTCGACCTTGTCCCACGCGCCATCGGTATTGCCGCCGTAGTTGAAGAGTCGGCAGAGCTGATGAATGCTTTCCAGACAGGCGCGCAGGTGCGGCGGGCGGTCGGCGATGGGGATGCCGAGGATGAAGTGGTGGCGGCCGTCGTTGCCGCGTTGTTGAATGAGCGCTTCCTGCTCGCGGAACAGAGCCTGGTAGTCGGCCAGCAATGCGTGGAAATCCATCGTGCCGGACCACATGGCCTGTTCCAGCAGGGGATGGCATTGCTCGTAGAGGGCGAGGGGGTCGGCACCGCTTTGCAGCTGCCGGCCGATCTCGGCCAGGGCGGGGATGTGGTTCTGGTAGCGCTCGATGCAAGCAACGAGCTGCGTCGTCACGAAACCGCTCATGCGTCAGCGGCGGGACGAATAGTTGGGATACGCATCCTGGTCGATCATCACCTCGATGAGGTTGATGTCGTGATGGAAATCGAGCGCCGCCAGTTTGCCCAGGTCCTGCTCGCTTTCCACCCGTGCATGCCGGATGCCGAAGGACTTGGCCAGCAGGGCGAAGTCCGGGTTGCTGAAGTCGCAGTCGATGAAGCGATCACGGTAATGCTGGTGCTGGTTCTTGCGGATGAGGCCCATGGTGTTGTTGTTGAACAGCACCACGTTGAGCGGGATCTTGTAGTTCACCGCCGTCATGATTTCCATGGCGCACATGTGGAAGCCGCCGTCGCCGATCACGGCGAACAGGGGCTGCCGGGTGGCGCAGCCGGCACCGATGGCGGCGGGGATGGCATGGCCCAGCGAGGAGATGCCGGTGTTGGGGTAGAAGCGGTCCTGGTGCGAAACGCGGTAGAAGTTCTGCGCGAAGACGATGTTGTCGTCGAACATGACCAGGCCGTCGGGGAACTGCCGTTCCAGCCAGCCGTAGAAGGCGCGCACCTGGTCGAATTTCTCGTCGAAGATGGTCTGTCCGGCGTCGTCGCTCTGCTTTTGCGAGGCCGCGATGAAGGCGGCGACATCGACCGGCGCCTTGGCCGCCACGTTCTGCGCCTGCAGGGCCGCATCGAGCGCCTTGAGGTAGACGCCCAGTTCGGCCTGTACCGCGAGGTCGGCGCGAAAGACCTTTTCCAGCTGCTGGGCGCTGTTGTCGATCTGGATCAGCTTCTTGCCGGCCAGCAGGTGCTTGTCCCAGACGTAGCTGGTGCGCTCGTTGAAGCTGGCGCCCAGCACCAGCACCAGGTCGGCCTCCCTCTCCAGATAGCGCAGGGCGTGGCCGCCTGAGGTGACGCCGAGGCTGCCCAGGGCCAGGGCGGAACGCTCGTCGACCGCGCCCTTGGCCTTGAGGCTGCTGGTGACCGCGATGTTCAGGCGCTCGCTGATGTTGCGCAGGGCCTGCTGCGCGCCTGAGCGGAGGCAGCCGTAGCCGGCGATGATCAGCGGGCGCCTGGCCTCGCGCAGCAGTTCCACGCTCCGGGCGATGTAGGCATCGGCGATCACGTATGTGCCGTCGTTGCGGCCAAAGGCGATGTCATCCAGGATGGTGTCATCCACCAGCTCCTTCTGGATGTTGTAGGGGATGCTCAGCACCACCGGGCCGGGGGTTTTCGACAGCAGGAATTTGGCCGCCTGGTTGAGCACGGTGGCGAGGTAGTCGGTGCGCTCGACCAGCTTGTGGTAGCGGGTGATGCCGGCGAACAGGGCGACCTGATCGATGGCGCCGCCTTCGCCCGAGCTTTCCTGCAGGCCGCCCTTGCCGAAGATGTAGGTGGGCGCCTCGCCGGTGACGGCGAGCACCGGCAGGTGGTCGGCATAGGCGCTGGCAATGGCAGTGACGAGGTTGGTCGCGCCCGGCCCGGCGGTGGTGATGCAGGCGCCGACGCCGCCGGTGACGCGGGCATGGCCGCCGGCCATGAAGGCCGCACCCTGCTCGTGCTTGGCCAGCACGGTTCGTATGGGCGAATCGTAGAGCGCGTCGTAGACCGGCAGGATGTGCGAGCCCGGGATGCCGAAAATGCATTCGATGCCGAGCCGCTCCATGTACCTGACGATCAGTTCGCTGACAGGGATTTGCATTGTCTGCTTGTGTATTGCCGTCTCCAGAGCGGGGATTTGAACACAAGTTTTCGCTCCGGGGAAAGCGAAGTCGGCCGTAGGGGCTTTCGAGTTTGTTAGAATCGGGCATCTGAATCGATCGGCTTCAACACAATGTCCGGCAGCACACTCGGCAAGCTTTTCTGCGTCACCGTCTTCGGCGAATCCCACGGCCCGGCCATCGGCTGCGTGGTCGACGGCTGCCCGCCGGGAATGGAACTGGCCGAGGCCGACATCCAGCATGATCTCGACCGCCGCAAGCCCGGCACCTCGCGCCACGTCACCCAGCGCCAGGAATCCGACACGGCCGAGATCCTTTCCGGCGTGTTCGAAGGCAGGACCACCGGTACCCCGATCGCGCTCCTGATCCGCAACGAGGACCAGCGCAGCAAGGACTACGGCAACATCGCCGCGACTTTCCGTCCCGGCCACGCCGACTACACCTACACGCAGAAATACGGCTTCCGCGACTACCGCGGCGGCGGGCGTTCGTCCGCGCGGCTGACCGCGCCCATTGTCGGCGCCGGCGCCATCGCCAGGAAATGGCTCAAGGAAAAATACGGCGTAGTGATCCGCGGCTACATGAGCGCGCTCGGCCCCATCGACATTCCCTTCGAGTCCTGGGACGAGATCGGCAACAACGCCTTTTTCTCGCCGAATTCTTCCATCGTGCCGGAGCTGGAGTCCTACATGGATGCATTGCGCAAATCCGGCGACTCGGTGGGCGCGAGAATTACCGTCGTCGCCGAGAACGTGCCGGTCGGTTTGGGCGAGCCGCTGTACGACAAGCTCGACGCCGACCTCGCGCACGCGCTGATGGGGCTCAATGCCGTGAAGGGCGTGGAGATCGGCGACGGCATGCAGGCCGCGCGGCAGAAGGGCACCGAGCACCGCGACGAGATCACGCCGCAGGGCTTTTTGTCCAACCATGCCGGCGGCGTGCTGGGCGGCATTTCTTCGGGCCAGGACGTGGTGGCGCACATCGCCATCAAGCCGACATCCTCCATCCGCCTGCCGGGGCAGTCCATCGACCTTCACGGCAATCCCATCGAGGTCGTCACCCACGGCCGCCACGATCCCTGCGTCGGCATCCGCGCCACGCCCATCGCCGAAGCGCTGATGGCCATCGTCATCATGGACCATGCGCTGCGCCACCGCGCGCAGTGCGGCGACGTGCAAAGCGGCACGCCGGTGATTCCGGGCAAGCAGTAATAATCCGCCGGCAGAAATAATTCGCCAAAAATAATTCCTCGGTGGCCCCGCTCGGGCCTGCCCGCCATCCGGGATAATTCGTTTCCATGAAAGATGTGCCCTACTGGAGGCTCTCGGGCTTCTATTTCTTCTATTTCGCCTTCGTCGGCGCCATGTCCCCGTTCTGGGGGCTGTATCTCAAGTCGCTCGAATTCAGCGCCTTCCAGATCGGCATCCTGATGTCGCTGCTGCAGGTGATGCGCATCTTCGCCCCCAACATCTGGGGGCACATGGCCGACCGCAGCGGCAAGCGCGTGGCCATCGTGCAATTGGCCGCCCTCGGCAGCCTGCTGTTCTACCTCGGCGTGTTCTTCGGTACCTCGTTCTGGTGGATGTTCGTGGTCATGGCCGGCATGAGCTTCTTCTGGAGCGCCTCGCTGCCGCTGGTCGAGGCCATGACGCTGTCCCACCTGGGCGAGCGCATGGCGCGTTACGGCTACATCCGCATGTGGGGTTCGATCGGCTTCATCGCGGTGGTGGTCGGTCTGGGCTACTGGTTCGACTACCGGCCGGTGTCGGACCTGCTGTGGGCGGTGCTCGGCTTCATCATCGGCATCGCGCTGTTCGCGCGCGTCATGCCGGAGGCGGTGATCGCGCCGCACGAGCACGACCATGCCCCTATCATGGACATCGTGCGCCGGCCCGAGGTGTGGACGCTGCTGGCCGCCTGCTTCCTGATGTCGGCGGCGCACGGGCCTTACTACACCTTCTATTCCATCTATCTCGTCGACCATGGCTACGCCAAGTCGGCCGTGGGCTGGCTGTGGGCGATCGGCGTGATCGCGGAAATCGGCGTGTTCCTGTGGCTGCCGCGCCTGCATCAGGTGAATTTCGAGCGCCTGCTGTTGTTGACCTTCGCCGTGGCAACCCTGCGCTTCCTCATGATCGCCTGGGGCGTGGCCAGCCCGGCCATGGTGGTGGCGGCACAGGTGCTGCACGCCTTCACCTTCGGCGCCTATCATGTCGCGGCGGTGACGCTGATCCATCGTTATTTCAGGGGCCGCCACCAGGCGCGCGGCCAGGGGCTCTACAACAGCCTCGCCTTCGGCGCCGGCGGCACCCTGGGCGGGCTGTATTCGGGCTGGGCCTGGGAAGGCCTGGGCGCGCAGTGGACTTTCAGCCTGGCAGCGGGCTGCGCGATTCTGGCCCTGTTCGTGCGTTTGCGGCGCTTTCCGCCGGTCAATGCCTGACTTATAATCTTTTGTTCTTTAAAAGCTTTTTGCTGCCATGTCCGGACGTACCCTTTACGACAAGCTGTGGGATGCCCACGTAGTGCACGTGGAGCCCGACGGCACCACCTTGCTTTATATCGACCGCCATCTGGTGCACGAAGTCACCAGCCCGCAGGCCTTCGAAGGCCTCAAGCTGGCCGGGCGCAAGCCCTGGCGCACCAGTTCCGCCGTGGCGGTGCCGGACCACAACGTGCCGACCACCGACCGCAGCCAGGGAATCGCCGACCCGGTGTCGCGCCTGCAGGTGGAAACCCTCGACGCCAACTGCGACGAGTTCGGCATCACCGAATTCAAGATGAACGACATCCGCCAGGGCATCGTGCACGTCATCGGCCCGGAAGAGGGCCTGACCCTGCCCGGCATGACCGTGGTCTGCGGCGATTCGCACACCTCCACGCACGGCGCGTTCGGCGCGCTGGCGCACGGCATCGGCACCTCCGAAGTGGAACATGTGCTCGCTACCCAGTGCCTGGTGCAGAAGAAATCCAGGGCCATGCGCATCCGCGTCGAGGGCGAGCTTGGCAAGGGCGTCACCGCCAAGGACGTGGCACTTGCCATCATCGGCGAGATCGGTACCGCCGGCGGCACCGGCTATGCCGTGGAGTTCGCCGGCTCGGCCATTCGTTCGCTGTCGATGGAAGGGCGCATGACCCTGTGCAACATGGCCATCGAGGCGGGCGCGCGCGCTGGCATGGTGGCGGTGGACGAGAAGACCATCGAGTACTTCCGCGGCCGTCCCTATGCGCCCAAGGGCGAGATGTTCGACCAGGCAGCGGCTTACTGGAAGACGCTGGTGTCCGATGCCGATGCGAAATTCGACGCCGAAGTCGTGCTCGACGCGGCGAAGATCAAGCCGCAGGTGACCTGGGGTACCTCGCCGGAAATGGTGGTGACGGTGGACGGCAAGGTGCCCAACCCCGCCGATGCGTCGAGCGAAGTGAAAAGGCACGACTGGGAACGCGCCCTGCAATACATGGGCCTGCAGGCCGGCATGCCGATCGAGCAGATCGAGATCGACAAGGTCTTCATCGGCTCCTGTACCAATTCCCGCATCGAAGACCTGCGCGAGGCGGCGGCGGTGGTCAAGGGCAAGCACAAGGCCGCCAATGTGAAACTGGCGATGGTGGTGCCCGGTTCCGGCCTGGTGAAGCAGCAGGCCGAGGAAGAGGGCCTGGACAGGATATTTCTCGACGCCGGCTTCGAGTGGCGCGAACCTGGCTGCTCGATGTGCCTGGCCATGAACGCCGACCGGCTGGAGCCGGGCGAGCGCTGCGCCTCGACCTCCAACCGCAATTTCGAAGGGCGGCAGGGCGCGGGTGGCAGGACGCACCTGGTGAGCCCGGCCATGGCGGCGGCGGCCGGGATCGCCGGACATTTTGTGGATGTCAGAAAATTTTGAGCCGGAATCGCTGTCTTATTGATCTGTCCCCCTGTGCCCCGGCACGGGAATTTCGTTGTCGTTGATTTTTCCAAGGAGATCAGCATGCGTTACCTTGTTGCGTTGTTTGCCCTCATGGGCGTGGTGAGCCTCTCGGCCTGCAACACCGTCGAAGGCCTGGGTCAGGACATCCAGAAGGGTGGCGAGGCCATCGAGAAGGCGGCGAAGTAAGTGAAACCGTTTACCAGGCTCGACGGGCTGGCGGTGCCGCTCGACCGTGCCAACGTCGATACCGACGCCATCATTCCCAAGCAGTTCCTGAAGTCGATCAAGCGCAGCGGCTTTGGCCCCAACCTGTTCGACGAGTGGCGCTACCTCGACGTCGGCGAGCCGGGCAAGTCGAACCACGACCGCCCGCTCAACCCCGATTTCGTGCTGAATCAGCCGCGCTACCAGGGTGCCTCGGTGCTGCTGGCGCGCGAGAACTTCGGTTGCGGCTCCAGCCGCGAGCATGCGCCCTGGGCGCTCGAGGACTACGGTTTTCGCACCATCATCGCCCCCAGCTTTGCCGACATCTTCTACAACAACTGCTTCAAGAACGGCATCCTGCCCATCGTGCTCGACGCGGCCATCGTCGACCGGCTGTTCAAGCAATGCGAGGCGAGCGAGGGTTACGCGCTCACCGTGGATCTGGACAAGCAGACCGTGGCCACGCCCACCGGCGAAATGATCGCCTTTGAAGTTGACGCCGGCCGCAAATACCGGCTGCTCAACGGCCTCGACGACATCGGCCTGACCCTGTTGCACAGCGACAGGATCAAGGCCTACGAAGAACGGCGCAAGGCGGAAGCGCCGTGGCTGTTTGCCTGATTTTTGAACAGGGAGGTATGGGAGGTAAGGGAGTAAAACATTTCTTGGCTTTTCCTCCCAATCCTCCTTTACCTCTCTGTTAATGATTTTATTTGATTGTGATTATTTGACATGAAGATTGCAGTTTTGCCCGGTGACGGCATCGGTCCCGAAATCGTCGCCCAGGCGGTGAAGGTGATGAAGGCGCTGTCCAGCGACGGCTTGAAGCTGGAAATGGAAGAGGCGCCCATCGGCGGCGCCGGTTATGACGCCGCGGGCGACCCGCTGCCGGCATCCACGCTTGAATTGGCCAAGGCGGCGGATGCCGTGCTGCTGGGCGCCGTCGGCGGCCCCAGGTATGACGTCCTCGACCGCCCCCTGCGTCCCGAGCGCGGCCTGTTGCGCATCCGCAAGGAAATGAATCTGTTCGCCAACCTGCGCCCGGCCTTCCTCTATCCGGAACTGGCGAGCGCCTCGACCCTGCGCCCGGAAGTGGTGGCGGGGCTGGACATCATGATCGTGCGCGAGTTGACCGGCGATGTTTATTTCGGCCAGCCGCGCGGCATCGAGACACGGCCGAGCCCAAATGGGGGGAGCGAACGCGTCGGCTTCAACACCATGCTCTATGCCGAGTCGGAAGTGCGCCGCGTGGCGCACGTGGCTTTCGGCATCGCCATGAAGCGCGGCAAGAAGCTGTGCTCGGTGGAGAAGGCCAATGTGCTGGAATGCTCCGAGCTGTGGAAGGAAGTGGTGCTCGAAGTCGCGAAAGACTATCCGGAAGTGGAGCTGTCGCACATGTACGTCGACAACGCCGCGATGCAGCTGGTGCGCAATCCCAGGCAGTTCGACGTCATCGTCACCGGCAACATCTTCGGCGACATTCTCTCGGACGAAGCCTCCATGCTCACCGGTTCCATCGGCATGCTGGCCTCGGCTTCGCTGGACCAGAACAACAAGGGCATGTACGAGCCGATCCACGGCTCCGCGCCCGACATCGCCGGCAAGGATATCGCCAACCCGCTGGCGACCATCCTTTCTGTGGCGATGATGCTGCGCTATACGCTGAACCAGGAAGCGGCGGCCCAGCGCATCGAAAATGCGGTGAAGAAAGTGCTGGCGCAGGGACTGCGCACGGCAGATATTTTTACCGAAGGCACGCAGAAGGTTTCGTGCAGCCAAATGGGCGACGCGGTGGTGAAGCAACTTTAATTAACCGCGGAGTTCGCGGAAGACGCAGAGTGAAGCACCTGGTTTGCTCCGCGTACTTTGCGAACTCCGCGGTAAAAGGTTTTTAGGAGATTTTGAAAATGATGAAAGTAGGCTTGATCGGCTGGCGCGGCATGGTGGGCTCGGTGCTGATGCAGCGCATGCGCGAAGAAAAGGATTTCGAGGTCATCGACCCGGTGTTCTTCACCACCTCCAACCCCGGCGGCAAGGGTCCGGACATCGGCAAGGACGTGCCGCCGCTGAAGGATGCGTCGAACATCGACGAACTCAAGGCGATGGACGCCATCATCAGCTGCCAGGGCGGCGACTACACCAAGGAGGTGTATCCCGGGCTGCGCGCGGCGGGCTGGAAGGGCTACTGGATCGACGCTGCCTCCGCCCTGCGCATGAAAGATGAAGCCATCATCATCCTCGACCCGGTCAACAAGAACGTCATCAAGGACGGCCTGGCCAAGGGCGTGAAAACCTACGTCGGCGGCAACTGCACGGTATCGCTGATGCTGATGGCGGTTGGCGGCCTGTTCGACAAGGGCCTGGTCGAATGGATCGCGCCGCAGACCTATCAGGCGGCGTCCGGCGCCGGCGCGCGCAACATGCGCGAACTGATCCAGCAGATGGGCGCGGTGCACGCCAACGTGAAGGCGCTGCTCGACGACCCTGCATCCGCCATCCTCGAGATTGACAAAAAGACCGCCGATTTCATCCGCTCCAAGGACTATCCGCTGGACGCCTGGCCGGTGCCGCTCGCTGGCTCGCTGATCCCGTGGATCGACGTGGCGCTGGAATCCGGCCAGTCGAAAGAGGAGTGGAAGGCCCAGGTCGAAGCCAACAAGATCCTTGGCCGTTCCGATAATCCCGTACCCATTGACGGTCTGTGCGTGCGCATCGGCGCCATGCGTTGCCACAGCCAGGCGCTGACCGTCAAGCTGACCAGGGACGTGCCGCTGGACGAGATCCACGGCATCGTCGCCGCGCACAACGACTGGGTGAAGGTGGTACCCAACGACCGCCAGATCACCATGGAGCAGTTGACCCCGGCCGCCGTCACCGGCACGCTGACCGTGCCGGTCGGCCGCATGCGCAAGCTCAACATGGGCCCGCAGTATCTGTCCGCCTTTACCGTGGGCGACCAGTTGCTATGGGGCGCGGCCGAGCCGCTGCGCCGCATGTTGCGGATTCTGCTTGAGAAATGAGCGCCTAAAACCTTGTTTCCTGAGCGTAATCGCTAAAGTATTGCCCGGCTGCGCCGTCATTAAGAGGGCGAATGGCGCCCTGTTGCGCCCAAAACGATAGAACCCTCCTGGAGGAAGAAGGATGAAATTGCACCGCCTTACTGCCCGACTTGTCGTTGGCGCCATGTTGACGCTGCCGATATGGGTGCATGCAGCGGGGCTGGGCAAGCTGACGGTCAAGTCTGCGCTGGGGCAGCCGCTTTCCGCCGAGATCGAACTCCTGGTGGCGGACAAGGCCGAACTCGACAGCCTGAATGCCAGCCTGGCCTCCGGCGAGGCCTACAAGGACGCGCAAATCGAGTTCGCGCCGGTGCTTTCCACCCTGCAATTCAATATCGAGCAGCGCGCCGACGGCCGTCCGGTCCTGAAACTCACCTCCAGCAAGCCGGTCAACGATCCTTTCATGGACATGCTGATCGAGCTCAACTGGGCTTCCGGTCGCCTGCTGCGCGAATACACCGTGCTGCTCGACCCGCCCGGCATCGCCGTGCCCCAGACAATCGCGCCGGTGGCCATCAGCGTGCCAGAAGCCAAGGCGGTGCAGCCCAGGGCCGAGCCGGCCAAGGCCCCGGAAACCACACAGCCTCCCGCACCTGCGCCCAAGCTCGTGACCGTCGACGGCGTGCCCCCCGCGCCGAAGCCGGCCCCTGTCGCACAGGCCGCAGCCGAGCCCGCTCCGGCGCAGGAAAGCAGCGTGCGCGTGAAGCGCGGCGACACCCTGAGCAGCATCGCCAATCGTGTGCGGCCGGCAAGCGTCAGCCTGGACCAGGCCCTGGTAAGCCTGTTCCGCGAGAATCCGAACGCCTTTGCCGGCGACAACATGAATCGCCTGAAGGCGGGGCAGCAGTTGCGCGTACCCAGCGCCGAAGCCATGGCGTCGCTCGACGCGCAGGCGGCCCGGCGCGAGATCAGCCTGCAGTCCGCGGACTGGCAGGCATATCGCGCCAAGCTGGCCGAGAGCGTGGCGGCGCAGCCGGTTCAGGAGGAAGCCACGGGTAAGACCGTGGTCGGCAAGATCACGCCCAAGGTCGAGGACCAAGCCCAGCCCAGCCCTGACGCGGCCAAGGATGTGCTGAAGCTGTCGAAGGCAGCACCGGCGCCTGCACCCAGGGCCGACCAGACCGCGGCTGAGAAGGCCGCGCAGGAAAAGGCCCTGGCCGAGCAGAAGGCCCAGGCTGAAGAAGAAGACAGGGTGGCGCGTGAAAAGACGCTGAAGGAGTCCGAGGAGCGGGCTGCCGAACTGGAAAAACAGATCCAGGACATGCAGAAACTCGCCGAACTGAACGCGCAGCAGGCAGCCGCTGCGCCCGCAGCCGAAGGCGCCGAGCAGCCGCCTGCCGCGGCTGCACCGAAAGTCAAGAAGGCGCCGCCGCCCGTGGTGGAGGAGCCGCAGGCCAACTGGTACGACGAATTCCTGGAAAACCCGATCTACTGGACCGGCGGCGCGGCCATCGTGATTCTGGGCGGCCTGCTGTGGTGGATGGTCGCAGGCGGCCGTTTGCGCAAGAAGAAGGCCGCCGAGACAGTGGGCGACAGCATCATCACCGGCGGCGACCTGCAGCCCACCGGCATGGCCGGCGCGGTTGCGACCGGTGGCGTGGTGAACACCGGCGATACGTCTTTCCTTACCGATTTCAGTCAGGCCGGCCTGGCCGAGATCGACACCCATGATGTCGACCCGATCGCCGAGGCGGACGTGTACATGGCTTACGGGCGCGATGCGCAGGCCGAGGAAATCCTCAAGGAGGCGCTGACCAAGACGCCGGAGCGTCACGAGATTCGGCTCAAGCTGCTGGAGATCTACGCGGCCCGCAAGAACGTGACCTCCTTCGAGGCGGTGGCCGGCGAGCTTTATGCTGCACTGGGCGGCCAGACCGGCGCCGTCTGGGACAAGGCGGCCGAGATGGGACGTGCGATCGACCCGGCCAATCCGCTCTATGGCGGTACCGGTGCTGCCTCGCAGCCGGCCCCAGCCACCGTACTGGCCGCTGCCGCTGCGCCGGTGACGGAATCGCCGGCGCAGCCGGCAGAGCC
The DNA here is from genome assembly GCA_008923285.1 of Betaproteobacteria bacterium SCN2. Classification (GTDB taxonomy): domain Bacteria; phylum Pseudomonadota; class Gammaproteobacteria; order Burkholderiales; family Thiobacillaceae; genus UBA6918. The sequence goes on along the minus strand of WBSG01000027.1, from coordinate 31,959 downwards.
CGAGCTGGCCGCAAGGGCGGAAGCCGAAGCGCCGGAAATCCGGGATGTGGTGACGGAATTCGCGGCCGAGCCGCCCAGCCAGGAAATGGAGTTGAGCTTCCCGGTGATCGAGGAGGAGTTCAAGGCCGAGACTCCCGTGCCGGCCGAGGAAAAAAAGGACCAGTCCCTGGACTTCGACCTTTCCGGCTTCGACCTGAACCTCCCCGAAACGGCCGCCGCGCCGTCGGCTCCGCCGCCAGCAGAGGCGCCGAAAACCGGCAGCATGGATTTCTCCGGCCTCGACCTCGATTTGAGCGATGTCGGTGCTGACGAGGAAGACGAGTTCGACGAGGTGGCCACCAAGCTCGACTTGGCCCGGGCCTATCTGGAAATGGGCGACAAGGAAGGCGCGCGCGAAATCCTCCAGGAAGTCATCAACGAGGGCAACGAAAAGCAGAAAAGCGATGCCCGGAGCATCATGGCCGGTCTTTGAGTTGCCATTTGACGGCTAAATCGCCATAGTTTCGCCTATGGCATCTCATGACAAGAACCGCCGGGCATTCCACCCGGCGGTTTCCATTTCCAGCTGGCTGATCGCCGCGCTCGCAATCGAGCTGGCTGCTGTGCATCTGTTGGCGTGGCTGGCTGCCGCGGCGCTCGTTCTGCTTGCCGATGCCAGCGCCTTGCGCGGCTTTGCGCGATTGCTGTGGCGCGCGCGCTGGCTCTGGCTTGCACTGCTCGCGTTGTACGCCTGGACCGTGCCGGGCGTGCTGTTGTGGCCATCGGATTACAGCCCTACCCGGGAAGGACTGGAGGCAGGCCTGATTCGCATGCTGCGCCTGGTGCTGATGCTGGCAGTGCTGGCGCGGCTGCTGGCGGAGTTCACGCCCGTGCAACTGGCGGGCGGGTTGTACCTGCTGGCAAAACCCTTTGCCGCGCTGGGCCTTGACCGGCGGGCGCTTGCGGTGAGGCTGGCGCTGACGCTCGAACAGATCGAGCGGCCCGAGCGGAACCGAAACTGGCTGGCGGAATTGAAGGCGCCGGCGGCCAAGAGCACGGGGTCGGAGGAGATGCGCATGGTCGTCGCGCAGGCGGGCTGGAAGGACCTGCTGGTGCTGATTGCGGCCATCGCGCTGCTGGGCCTCGTGCTGGCCAGGGCGGCGGCATGAGGATCGCCATCGGCCTCGAGTACGACGGCCGCGGTTTTTGCGGCTGGCAATCGCAGCCTTCCGGCTGCGGCATCCAGGATCATCTGGAAAAGGCCGTGGCCGAGATTGCCGGCGAGAAGCTCGCCGTGACCGCCGCAGGACGCACCGACACCGGCGTGCACGCGAGCTTGCAGGTTGCGCATTTCGACGTGGCTGCGGCGCGCCCCATCACCGCGTGGGTGCGCGGGGTCAACACGCATTTGCCGGATGGCGTTGCGGTGCTCTGGGCGAGGGAGGTGGCCGACGACTTCCACGCGCGCTTCGCCGTCGAGGAGCGCGGTTATCGCTACGTGCTGCTCAATCACCCGGTGCGGCCGGGACTGATGGCGGGCAAGCTGGGCTGGCATCACCGGCCGCTGGAGGCCGAGGCCATGCAGGCAGCCGCCGAACGCCTCCTCGGCAGGCACGATTTTTCCGCCTTCCGTGCCGCCGAGTGCCAGGCCAGGTCGCCGGAAAAGGAGCTGAGGCAGGCAAGCATCAACCGCCAGGGAGATTTTCTGCTGTGCGATTTCCACGCCGATGGCTTCCTCCACCACATGGTGCGCAACATCATGGGCTGCCTGGTGCATGTCGGCGCGGGGCAGGCAGGCCCCGAGTGGATGGACGAGCTGCTTGCGCACAAGGACCGCACCCGCGCCGCGCCGACTTTCATGGCCGACGGCTTGTACCTCTCCCATATCCGGTATCCTTCGCGTTTTGAATTGCCCGAGAGTGGCAGGAACCCATGGCCGTGCGCGTAAAAATCTGCGGCATTACCCGAGCCGAAGACCTGCAAGCCGCCTGCAAGGCCGGCGCGGATGCGCTTGGTTTCGTGTTCTACGCCAGGAGCCCGCGCCATCTGGAGATCGCGCAGGCCGCCGCGCTGGTGGCGCAACTGCCGCCTTTCGTGCAATCGGTCGGGCTGTTCGTCGATGCCGAACCGGCTTTCGTCGAAGCGGTGCTCGATGCGGTGCCCCTCGACCTGCTGCAGTTCCACGGCAGCGAAGCGCCGGAGCAGTGCCGGCACCACGGCCGGCCCTATCTCAAGGCCGTGCGCATGAGGGAAGGCACCGATTTGGTAAAATACTGCGCGGATTACGACGATGCGCGCGCCTTGCTGCTGGACGCCTATGTGCCCGGCGTGCCCGGCGGTACCGGCGAGCGTTTCGACTGGGAACTGATCCCGGCCGGCCTGACCAAACCCATTGTGCTGTCCGGCGGACTCGACGCCGGGAATGTCGGACGCGCGGTGCAGACCGTGCGGCCATGGGCGGTCGATGTCAGCAGCGGGGTGGAAGCCGCCGCGGGCATCAAGGACGCGGCCAGGGTGGCGGCATTTATAGAAAACGTGCGCTGTGCAGCGAAAACATTTAAACCTTGAACAAGGAGGACATGAGGACAATGAGGAAACCCGATATCTGGTGGCCCTCCTGTCCTCTTGTCCTCTTTGTGCAAAATTTACTGAGTTCAATTCATGAACCTTAACGACCTTCCCGATTCCCGCGGCCACTTCGGCCCCTACGGCGGCATTTTCGTGGCCGAAACGCTGATGGCGGCGCTGGAGGAACTGCGCGTCGAATACGACAAGGCGCGCAAGGACCCGGCCTTCATGGCCGAATACGAATACGAACTCAGGCACTACGTCGGCCGACCCAGCCCGGTTTACCACGCGAAACGCCTGTCCGAGCAGTACGGCGGCGCGCAGATCTACCTCAAGCGCGAGGACCTCAACCATACCGGCGCGCACAAGATCAACAACACCATCGGCCAGGCCCTGCTCGCGCGGCGCATGGGCAAGAAGCGCGTCATCGCCGAAACCGGCGCCGGCCAGCACGGCGTGGCTTCCGCCACCGTGGCCGCGCGCTACGGCATGGAGTGCGTGGTCTACATGGGCGAGGAGGACGTGCAGCGCCAGGCGCCCAACGTGTTCCGCATGAAGCTTCTGGGCGCCACCGTGGTGCCGGTATCGTCCGGCTCGAAGACGCTGAAGGATGCGCTGAACGAAGCCATGCGCGACTGGGTCACCAACGTCGAATCGACCTTCTACATCCTCGGCACGGCTGCCGGCCCGCACCCTTATCCCATGCTGGTGCGCGATTTTCAGTGCGTGATCGGCAACGAGGCGATCCAGCAGATGCAGGAACTCGCCGGCCGCCAGCCCGACTGCGTGTTGGCCTGCGTCGGCGGCGGCTCCAACGCCATCGGCATCTTCCATCCCTATCTCGCCCATCCCGAAGTCAGGCTCATCGGCGTGGAGGCCGGGGGCAGCGGCGTCGACAGCGGCAAGCACGCGGCCTCGCTCACGGCCGGCACGCCGGGCGTGCTGCACGGTTTCCGCAGCTATCTGATGCAGGACGAGAACGGCCAGATCATCGAAACTCATTCGGTTTCCGCCGGCCTCGACTATCCCGGCGTCGGCCCCGAGCATGCCTGGCTGAAGGATGCGCACAAGGCCGAGTACATCGCCGTCAACGACGACGAGGCCCTGCAAGCCTTCCACGACCTGTGCAGGTTCGAAGGCATTATTCCCGCGCTGGAATCGTCCCACGCGCTGGCCCAGGCGAAGAAGCTCGCGCCCACGATGAAGAAGGACCAGATCATCCTGGTCAATCTTTCCGGGCGCGGCGACAAGGACATCAACACCGTGGCCAGGATTTCCGGCATTCAACTGTAAAGAGCAATATGTCACGCATTAGCAGCACCTTCGACAGGATCAAGCGCGAAGGCAAGAAAGCCCTGATCCCTTTCATCACCGCAGGCGACCCCGGCAAGGGGCTGACCGTGCTGATCATGCACGCACTGGTGGAGGCGGGGGCGGACATCATTGAACTGGGCGTGCCGTTTTCCGACCCCATGGCCGACGGTCCCGTGATCCAGCGCGCCTCCGAGCGCGCCCTGGCGAACAAGGTGGGGCTGAAGGACGTGCTGGCCATGGTCGCCGAGTTCCGCAAGACCAATGCCGAAACGCCGGTGGTGCTGATGGGCTACGCCAACCCGGTCGAGCGCATGGGCTACGAGGCCTTCTCCAGGGCGGCGAAAGAAGCAGGCGTGGACGGCGTGCTCACGGTGGACATTCCGCCCGAGGAATCGCAAGGCGTGGCGGACGTGTTCAAGTCGCATGGCCTCGACCCCATTTTCCTGCTTTCGCCGACTACGCCCGAATCCCGTATCGAGCAGGTGGCCAAGGCGGCCGGCGGCTTCGTCTACTACGTCTCGCTCAAGGGCGTGACCGGCTCGGCCAACCTCGACACCGAAGACGTGGCGAAGAAGATCGCCATGATCCGCAGTCATTGCGCACTGCCGGTGGGCGTGGGTTTCGGCATTCGCGACGCCCAGACCGCCGAGGCCATCGCGCGCATCGCCGATGCCGTCGTGGTCGGCAGCCGCATCGTCGGCGAGATCGAAAATGCGCCCGAGAACGAAGTGGTGAACCGCGTCAAATACCTGGTGGAAGCGCTGCGTCGTGGCGTGGATGCCGCATCCAGATAAACCGGGCAGAGTGGGCCAATTTCGCCCCTTGCCCCGTCCTCTCCAGAGGGAGAGGGTGCCAGAACCAAGGAGAGTTCAATGAGCTGGTTCCAGAAACTCGTGCCGCCCAAGATCAAGGCACGCCGCGAGGCCAAGAAGTCCGTGCCCGAAGGGCTGTGGTCGAAATGTCCGGCCTGCAATGAAGTGCTGTACAAGGCCGACCTCCACAACAACCTCGAGGTCTGCCCCAAATGCTCGCATCACCATCGCATCGGCGCGCGCGCGCGCCTCGACATGCTGCTCGATGCTGAAGGCAGGCGCGAGATCGGCGGCGAGATCAAGCCGATCGATCCGCTCAAGTTCAAGGACAGCAAGAAATATCCGGACCGGCTCACCGAGGCGCAAGGCAGCACCGAAGAAAGTGATGCGCTGGTAGTGATGGCGGGCGCGATCCAGTCGCTGCCGGTGGTGGCGGCAGCCTTCGAATTCAAGTTCATGGGCGGCTCGATGGGCTCGGTGGTCGGCGAGCGCTTCGTGCGCGGCGTCGACGCGGCGATCGAAACGCGTTCCGCCTTCGTCTGCTTTTCCGCCAGCGGCGGCGCGCGCATGCAGGAAGGCCTGATTTCGCTGATGCAGATGGCCAAGACCTCGGCCGCGCTCACGCATTTGTCGGCCAACCGCCTACCCTTCATTTCCGTGCTTACCGATCCCACCATGGGCGGCGTGTCGGCCAGCTTCGCCATGCTCGGCGACCTCGTCATCGCCGAGCCGAACGCGCTGATCGGCTTCGCCGGCCCGCGCGTGATCGAGCAGACCGTGCGCGAGACCCTGCCCGAGGGCTTCCAGCGCTCGGAGTTCCTGCTGGAGAAGGGCGCCATCGACCGCATCGTCGACCGCCGCAACATGCGCAGCGAACTGGCCGCCACCATCTCCATGCTGATGCGTCGACCGGCGCTGGCTGCGTGAGAATAAAGCGAATTGAATAACAGGGAGGTTAAGGGAGCTAAGGGAGTAAGACTATTTGCTCCCTTATCCTCCCGTACCTCCCTGTTCATGTTTTCTGGTTTCATCCGGACCGCGCTCTTCAACGATGGGTTCTGCGCTTTCTGATTGGCTGACCCGCCTGGAGCGGGCGCATCCGTCGGCCATCGAACTGGGCCTCGAGCGCGTCGCTCGCGTGCGCGATGCCATGGGCCTGCATCCGGCCTTTCCCGTCATCGTCGTCGGCGGCACCAACGGCAAGGGCTCGACCTGCGCCTATCTCGAAGCGATCCTGCGCGCGCAGGGCTATAAAACCGGGCTTTACACCTCGCCGCACCTGCTGCGCTACAACGAGCGTGTGCGTATCGACGGGGCCGAGGCGGGCGACGCAGAAATCGCATCCGGCCTGCAGGCGGTGGAAGATGCGCGCGGCGACGTTTCGCTCACCTATTTCGAACATGGCACCCTCGGTGCGATGTGGCAATTCATGCAGGGCGGAGTGGACGCGGCAATCCTGGAAGTGGGGCTGGGTGGGCGGCTCGATGCAGTCAACGTATTCGAGCCCGCGGCTGCCATCGTGACCACGGTCGACCTCGACCACCAGGCCTGGCTGGGGGACACCCGCGAAGCCATCGGTTTCGAGAAGGCCGGCATCTTCCGCAGCGGCAGGCCGGCCGTCTGCGGCGAGGCGGATCCGCCGCAAAGCCTGCTGCGCCATGCACGGGCGATCGGCGCGGAACTGCTGCAGGCCGGCGCCGATTACACGTTTGCGCAGGTGGCCGATGGCTGGCGGTTCCGCATGGGCGAGATCGAACTGGCGGACTTGCCCTTGCCCGCCCTGGCGGGCGATTTCCAACTGGCCAATGCGGCTGCAGCGCTGGCAGCGCTGTCGGCATTGCCGGCCCTGCTGCCGGTTTCGCTGGCGGCGATCCATGCCGGCCTGGGTGATGCGCGTCTGCCCGGACGCTTCCAGCGCATTCCCGGTCCGGTCGAGATCGTGCTGGACGTCGCGCACAACCCGCAATCCGCGCGAGCGCTGGCGTCCAATCTGCAGGCGCGGCCAGCCAGCGGCAAGCGCTATGCCGTTTTCGCAATGCTGGCGGACAAGGATGCGGACGGCGTCGTGGGCGCCTTGAAGGATGCGTTCGATGCCTGGTTCGTCGCCGGTCTTGGCGGCGAGCGCGGACAGAGCGGCGAAGCGCTGGCCGGGCATGTCGGCGCCATGACGGAAGCCGCGGTCGAGGTTTTTCGCGATCCGCTTTCTGCCCTGCGGGCAGCGAAACTTCGCGCAGTCGAAGGTGATAGAATTACCGTCTTCGGGTCGTTTTACACCGTAGCGGAAGCCTTGACAGATGCCACCACCAGTCGCTGATGACGACCACAAACGCCGGGCGCGCCGCCGGCTGATCGGCGCGGTCGCGCTTGCCATCGTCGCAGTCATCGCCCTGCCTCTGGTGCTGGAGGACGAACCGCCGCCAGCCGGTCCACTCGAGGTGCACATGCCGCCCCCGCCAGCCGAGCCTGCCGTGCAGGGCGGTATCGAATTCGCGCCGCCGCCGGCCAATGCCATGCTCGAACCGGCCCAGCCCGAGCCTGCGCCCGCACCCGCCGAAAGCGCAGCGCCGCAGCGCACCGAAACCCCGGCCAAGCCGGCTCAAGCGCCCAAACCGCCCGAAACCCCCAAACCTCCCGTGCCGGCGCCCCGGGAAATTTCCAGTCCGGCTGCGGCTGTTTATACCGTGCAGGTGGGGGTGTTTGCCGACAAGGCCAACGCCGAGCGGCTGCAGTCGCGCATGACCGATCTCGGTTTCAAGCCCTATACCGAGCAGGCGGGTGACAGCACGCGCGTGCGCGTGGGCTCTTTCTCCGACAGGGCCGAGGCGGATGCCTTGCTGGCCAGGCTGTCCCTGGCGGGCATAACCGGCGGCAAGGTTGTCGAGAAATGACCGCTTTCGACTGGATAATCGCCCTGATCCTGATTGCTTCCATTGTTCTCGGCCTGCTGCGCGGGCTGGTCGCGGAGGTCTTCTCGCTGGGGTCCTGGATCGTGGCGTTCATTGCCGCGAAGCTGGGTGCGTCGGCGGTTGCCCCCCTGCTGCCGATGGACGTGGACAGCGAGGGCATGCGCAACATCGTCGGTTTCGTCGTGGTTTTCCTGGGCGTCATGATCATCGTCATGCTGTTTGGGCGGGTAGTCAGGGGCGCTGTGGGGGCGGTCGGACTCGGCGGCGCCGACAAGGCGGTAGGCGGCGTGTTTGGCCTGCTGCGCGGCCTGGTGATCCTGGTCGGGCTTACCCTGGTTGCGGGCCTGACCGTCTTGCCGCAGACCGATTTCTGGAAAAATGCGCTATCTTCCGGAGTACTGGAGAGGCTGGCCACGGAGGCGATGCCCTTGCTGCCCGCCAAGGTGGCCGAACATATTCATTTCAACGGGTGAAGCATGTGTGGAGTCATCGGCGTAGCCGCGAATACATCAGTCAATCAACTGCTCTATGACGGGCTGATGGTGCTGCAGCACCGCGGCCAGGATGCGGCCGGCATCGTCACCGCGGAGGGTGCGCGCTTCCACATGCACAAGGGCCAGGGCCTGGCGCGCGACGTGTTCCGCACGCGCGACATGCGCAATCTGCTGGGCAACATCGGCGTGGCGCACGTGCGCTATCCCACTGCGGGTTCGGCCTCGAGTTCGGCGGAATCGCAGCCTTTCTACGTCAACTCGCCTTTCGGCATCGTACTCGGCCACAATGGCAACCTGACCAATACCGACGAGCTCAAGCGCGCCCTGTTCGCAGAAGACCTGCGCCACGTCAACACCAACTCCGATTCCGAAGTCCTGCTGAACGTGCTGGCGCACGAGCTGCAGGTCAAGGGCCGCGGCGGCCGCCTCGACCTCAATACCATCTTCTCCGCGGTTTCCGGCGTGCATGCGCGCTGCCGCGGCGCCTATGCCGTGGTGGCGCTCATTGCCGGCTATGGCCTGCTCGCCTTCCGCGATCCGCACGGCATCCGTCCGCTGGTCATCGGCATGAACGAGAACGCCAACCCGCCGGAATACATCGTCGCCTCGGAAAGCGTGGCCATCGATGCGCTCGGCTTCAAGATCCTGCGCGACGTGCAGCCGGGCGAGGCGGTGTTCGTCGACGAGAACCGGCGGCTGCACAGCCGCCAGTGCGCGAACGCCTCGGCGCTGAATCCCTGCATTTTCGAGTACGTCTACCTTGCCCGGCCGGATTCTGTGATGGACGGCATTTCGGTATACAAGACCCGCCTGCGCATGGGCGTGTCGCTGGCGGAAAAGATCAAGCGCGAGTTCAGCCACCTGAAAATCGACGTGGTGATCCCGATCCCGGACACCAGCCGGCCCTCGGCCCTGCAACTGGCCAATCACCTGGGCGTGCCGTATCGCGAAGGCTTCATCAAGAACCGCTACATCGGCCGCACCTTCATCATGCCGGGCCAGGCGCTGCGCAAGAAATCGGTGCGCCAGAAGCTCAACGCCATCGCCGAGGAATTCAAGGACAAGAACGTGCTGCTGGTGGACGACTCCATCGTGCGCGGCACCACCAGCCGCGAGATCGTGCAGATGGCGCGCGACTCCGGCGCGGCCAGGGTGTTCTTCGCTTCCGCTGCGCCGCCGGTGCGCTATCCCAACGTCTACGGCATCGACATGCCGACGCGTGCCGAACTGCTGGCCTATGGCCGCAGCGACGAGGAGATCGCGCGCGAGATCGGCAGCGATGCGCTGATCTACCAGGACATCGATGCGCTGGTCGAGGACGTCAAGGCGGAGAACCCCGCCATCCGCGACTTCGACACTTCCTGCTTCGACGGCCGCTACATCACAGGCGACGTGACGCCGGAATATCTCGACTACATCGAGGCCCTGCGCAACGGCGACGTCCAGCAGAAGGCGATCGAGACCCAGCAACTCGACCTGAATCTCGTGTCGGGCGCGCGTGCTTGACTCGGGTTGGCGCCCGGCTTAAATTTGAGACAGCTTGCAACACTGCGCCGAGTTGAACACAGCTTGCAGGGCGCATTAAACAAATCCTGCTAAAGCGTGGCGAACCCGTTCCCGCGCGAACGGGTTTTTTTATCTGGGAAAGCACATGAGCGACGAAAACTACGATCTGGAAACCCTGGCGGTGCGCAGCGGAACCTTGCGCAGCCAGTTCAACGAGCACAGCGAGGCGATGTTCCTCACCTCCAGCTTCATGTTCAACAGCGCGGCCCAGGCCGCCGCCCGCTTCAAGGGCGAGGAGCCGGGCAACATCTACGCACGTTTCACCAACCCCACCGTGACCATGATGGAAACCCGGCTCGCGGCGCTGGAAGGAGCGGAGCGTTGCGTCGCCTTCTCCTCGGGCATGGCGGCGATCCTCGCTACCGTGATGGGCCTGATGAAGGCGGGCGAGCACATCGTCGCCTCGCGCTCGATCTTCGGCTCCACCGTGCAGCTGTTCTCCAACATCCTTGGCCGCTTCGGCGTCGAGACGACCTATGTATCGCCCACCGATCCGGAGGAGTGGCGCAAGGCGGTAAAGCCCAATACCAGGCTGTTCTTCGTCGAGTCGCCTTCCAACCCGCTGACCGAAGTGAGCGACATCGCGGCGCTGGCGGCCATCGCCAGGGAATCCGGCGCCTGGCTCGCGGTGGACAACTGCTTCTGCTCGCCGGCCCTGCAGAAACCGCTGGAACTGGGCGCGGACATCATCATCCATTCCGCCACCAAATACCTCGACGGCCAGGGCAGGGTGCTGGGCGGCGCGGTGCTGGGCAGCAAGGCGCTGATGGAAGGGGTGTTCACCTTCCTGCGCACCGGCGGCTCGACGCTGTCCGCGTTCAATGCCTGGGTGATCCTGAAAGGCCTGGAAACGCTCAGCCTGCGCATGGAGGCCCATTCGCGCAACGCGCTGGAGCTGGCGACCTGGCTGGAAGGCCACCCCAGCGTCGAGCGCGTGTGGTACCCCGGGCTGCCCTCGCACCCCCAGCACGAACTGGCAATGCGCCAGCAGAAAACCGGCGGCGGCATCGTCGCCTTCGAGGTCAAGGGCGGGCAGGAAGCGGCCTGGCGCGTGGTCGACAACTGCAAGCTTTTGTCCATTACTGCCAACCTGGGCGATGCCAAGTCGACCATCACGCATCCGCCCTCCACCACGCAAAGCCGCATGACGCCCGAGCAGCGCGCCTTCGCCGGCATCGGCGACGGACTGCTGCGGGTGGCGGTGGGCCTGGAATCCGTGCGCGACATTCGCAACGATCTGGCAAGGGGTCTGGGCGGTTGAAGTCCCGCTGAAGTTCGCCTGTGCCGGCCCGTGGGCGGTGATGTCCGCCAGTTGAAGCCGGCTCCCGGAACAGACGGGAATTACGAGTCGTTTGCGCTGCCGGACATTGGCGAGGCAGGAGCGGGCAGCAACTCGCAGCCCTCAGCGCTGCAGACGAGATAACCGCCTTCGCCGTACCAGTCCGGCAGTACCCAGCGTTCGCCGACATCGTTGCCGACCGCCACGACGTGTCGCGCCGGCCGGTGCGTGTGGCCGTGGATCATGCGCATTGCGCCGCTGCGCCTGAAGGCATCCGCCACGGCCTGCGCATTCACGTCCATGATTTCATGGGGCTTGCCGCCTTTGGCGCGTTCGCTGCCGGCGCGTGCCGAGCGGGCCATGGCATGGCGCCAGCCGAGCGGCAGCGAGCGCAGGGCGCAGCGCACCAGCGGCTGGCGGACCAGCCTGCGGAAGCGCTGGTAGCCCAGATCGTCGGTGCAGAGGGTGTCGCCATGGGTGAGCAGGGTGCGCGTGCCATACAGGTCGATGACCACCGGATCGTCCAGCAGGATCATGCCGCTTTCCTCGGCATAGCGCTGTGCCAGCAGGAAATCCCGGTTGCCATGCATGAAATGTACCGCGGTGCCGGTTGCCGCCAGGGCCCGGAGCTTGTCGGCGACCTGGCGCGCGACCGGCGCATCGAGATCGTCGTCGCCGACCCAGTACTCGAACAGGTCGCCGAGGATGTAGAGCGCATCGGCGCCGCCGGCGACTGTTTCCAGGAAATGCAAAAAGCGCCCGCTGGCTGGCGGGCGCTCTTCGGCCAGATGCAGGTCGGCGATGAAAAGCGTGCGACCGGACATTTATTCAGGCATGGTGTCAGAAATCGCCTCGGTCGGCTAACGGCCAGGGCGAGCGCCGCGCAACGCAGACCGGCAGCGGATTTATGGCGCCGTGTTCAGACAATTTCCGCCTTGGTAATGACGATGTCTTCCATCGGCACATCCTGATGGCCGGCGCGGTTGCCAGTGCGGATTTTCTTGATGACGTCGACGATTTCCCTGCCCTCGACCACCTTGCCGAATACTGCGTAGCCATAGCCTTGCGGGGTGGGGGCGGTGTGGTTGAGGAAGCTGTTGTTGGCCACGTTGATGAAGAACTGCGCGGTGGCGGAATCGGGCACCGAAGTGCGCGCCATGGCAATGGTATAGGCGTCGTTCACCAGGCCGTTGGCGGCTTCGTTCTTGATCGGGGCGCGCGTCGGCTTTTGCGACATGCCAGGCTCGAAACCGCCGCCCTGGATCATGAAGCCGTCGATGACGCGGTGGAAGATGGTGTTGTCATAGAATCCGTCGCGCACGTACTGCAGGAAATTCTCGACCGTGACGGGCGCCTTTTCGGCGTCCAGTTCCAGCGTGATGACGCCTTTCGATGTGTGAAGCTTGACCATTGTCTGTCCTCTCTTGTTTACAGGATTGTTTCTTGAATGATCCGCCAGCGGCCGTTATCCCGCTGCCAGTACTGGCGTTTTCTGGATTTGTCGTTCAGGTTGCTGCTTTTGTAATCCTGATCGAAGGTGACGATGGCCATGTCCTTGTCGCCGGGTTGGCGATAGATGCTGAGGCGCTGAATGTCGACCTTGATCCAGTTCTTGCTCGCGTTCACCCTGCGCTTGGATTCGGCGAAAGCCTGGAAGCGCTGGGCGCCGGCCTGAAAATCCGGCGAGTAATGTTCGAGCAGGCTGGCGGTGTCGCGGCTTTCCCAATCCTTGCGCCAGTTGTCGATGGCCAGTTGGAGTTCGTCGCGCGCAGTCGAGAGCGAATCGACATCGACCCAGGTCAGGCTGGGTGCGATGATCACCGGGGTCTGGCCGGTGCGGATGTAGCGGCCGAGATTCTTCAGGTCGTCATTGGACAGCACGACGCAGCCGTCGCTGGCCTTGGGCGGGCGCGCATAGGTGTTGCGCGGCACGCCATGCAGCCAGATGCCGTGGCCGTTGCGGCCGTTGCGCTTGTCCCATTCGTTGGGATAATTCAGCGGATAGGCGCCGATCCCGTACAACTCCTCGAGTTCGCTGTCCGGCTTGAAGCTGGTGATGGTATAGAGTCCCACCGGCGTGCGCTTGTCGCCTTCCCTGTTCTTGCCGATGCCGAATTTGCCGACCGTGACGTAAAAGTCGGCGATGCGGCGTATGCCATTGGCGCTGTTCTCGAACACATACAGCCTGGCGCGGCTGGCATCGACCGCGATGACATGGCGCGTGTCGGTCTCCACGTGCAGCAGTTCTTCCGGCACCAGGCTGGCATCGACGGGGTTACTGATCGCCTGGATGCGGGCCTTGGCTTCCTCGCGCAGTTCGTCCTGCTGTTCGCGGGCGCCTGGCGCGTTGCCGAGGGTGGACAGGGGACGCGCACGCGCAAGCAGCAGATCGCCCTTGACCAGCTGTGCCAGGCGGAAATTGGGGTGGCGTTCGAGCAGGCTGTTGATGGAGTGCAGGGCGTGGTCGAGCCGGTTCTGGCGCAGTTCCTGCACGCTGCTGCTGAACAGCCGATCGGCTTCGCCGATGTCGGCCTGCGCCGGCAAGGCCAGCAGTCCGATCAAGGGGAGAAGGCGCAGACTGGCAAGCATCGCCTGGCGATCAACGGCCGGTTTCACGCACGATCAGCCAGCGGCCGTCGATCAGCGCCAGTTCCAGGGTTTTGCTGGAGTTGGAGTTGAAGCTGTCTGATTGATAGGACTGCTTGAAGCGCGCTTCGGCGCGATTCGCCGAGATGCGCTTGACCTCGATGTCACGCGCGATGACGCGGATGCTTTTGGGGCTGACGATGCGTTCGCGCCGTTGTTCGGCCCAGGCCGCATGGCTCATGTTCGCGGGCGTGAAATCGGCTGCGTAGTGCGCGAGATAACCGTCGACGTCCTGGCTGGACCAGGCCTTGGCCCAGGACTGCACCGTTTCCACGATACCGGCTGCCGGCGCGGCCGTCACGGACGGAGCGGGCTTGGTCTCTGCCGGCGCAGCAGCGGGTTTGGGCGTGGCGGGGGCGGCCTGGGCCGCGGCGGCCCGGTTGTTTGCCGCGGAGGCGATTGCCTTGGGCTGAGGCTTGCCGGACATCATTTCCTTGATGAGCGACAGCTTGGTTTGTGCGGTCTTGTTGCTGTTGTCGATCTGCAGCGCCTTGTCGTAGGCCTGCGAAGCCATCCTGGCGTAGAGGTCGCCGAGGTTTTCATGCGCAGTGGCGTAGCTCGGATGGGTGCGGATGGCCATTTCCAGGGCATTCTTGGCGGCGTCGTACTTGCCTTCGGCAGCGTACAGCACGGCCAGATTGTTGTAGGGCTCGGGCAGTTCGGGATAGTCCTCGGTAATGCCGGTGAAGACCTGGATGGCTTCGGCGGATTTGCCCAGGTCGGTCAGGATCAGCCCCTTCAGGAAGCGCACCTGGGCATCCTTGGGGTTCTTGGCCAGGAACTGGTTGGCCCGCGTCAGCGCCGTGCTCAGATCGCCCTTGCGAAACAGCTGGTTGATGTCCTGAACGTTATCCGCCATGGCGCCTGTCGCGAAGGAGAGGCAAAGCACCATGGCAAGCAGGCGGGCAAAGCTTTGCAAACTGGGCATGTGATAAACTCGAATCATTGGTCAGCAACTTCGAATTCTAACAACTCCCCGTGTCCATGGGGGGCTTTGCGTCAGATAGCCTTCCGCCCGTCTTGTTCCCATGCTCAAGCTGTACAACTCCCTAAGCCGCAGTCACGAGAACTTCGTGCCCATCCAGCCCGGACAGGTCCGCATGTACGTGTGCGGGATGACGGTGTACGACTATTGTCACCTCGGGCATGCACGGGTGTTCGTGGTGTTCGACATGGTGGCCAGGTGGCTGCGCGCCTCGGGCTACCAAGTTACTTACATACGCAATATTACGGACATCGACGACAAGATCATCAAACGCGCCCAGGAAAATGGCGAACTCCCCAGGGCCCTGACCGACCGCTTCATCGCCGCCATGCACGAGGACGAGGCCAGGCTCGGCGTGCTGCGCCCGGATGCCGAGCCGCGCGCGACCGAGTATGTCGCCGAGATGCTGGCCATGATCCAGGCGCTGGAGTCTCGCGGCCTGGCTTACCAGGGCGCCAATGGCGACGTGTACTACAGCGTGCGCGGCTTCGAGCGCTACGGCCGGCTGTCCGGCAAGTCGCTCGACGACCTGCGCGCCGGCGAGCGCGTGGAGGTGGAGGCCAGCAAGCGCGATCCGCTCGATTTCGTGCTGTGGAAGGCGGCCAAGCCCGGCGAGCCGGCCTGGGAAAGCCCCTGGGGACCCGGCCGGCCGGGCTGGCACATCGAATGTTCGGCCATGAGCGGCAAGCTTTTGGGCCGGCATTTCGACATCCACGGCGGCGGCCAGGACCTGCAGTTCCCGCACCATGAGAACGAGATCGCCCAGTCCGAGGGCGCGCACGCGTGCAAGTTCGTCAATTACTGGCTGCACAACGGCTTCGTGCGCGTGGACAACGAGAAGATGTCCAAGAGCCTGGGCAATTTCTTCACCATCCGCAAGGTGCTGGAGAAATTCGATCCCGAGGTGGTGCGCTTCTTCATCCTGCGCGCGCATTACCGCAGCCCGCTCAATTACTCGGATGCGCACCTGGATGACGCGCGGGGGGCCTTGACCCGCCTGTACACGGCCTTGAAGAACGTGCCGCCCGCCGCCGTCGAACTCGACTGGAACGATCCCTGGGCGGCGCGCTTCAGGGCGGCGATGGACGAGGATTTCGGCACGCCGGAGGCGATGGCGGTGCTGTTCGACCTGGCCAACGAAGTGAATAAGAGCCGTAATCCGCAATTGGCCGGGGTGCTCAAAGTCTTGGGCGGAGTGCTTGGTCTACTTCAGCGGGGGCCGGACGACTTCCTCCAAGGCCGCCGCTCAGCTGTAGTGGGTGCAATGGCTGCGCGAGAGGCAGCAGCAGATACATTTGCCGCTAGCGGCATGGTTGAAGGCTTGTCTGAAGATCGTATTAAGGCACTGATTGACCAGCGCCTGGCCGCGCGCAAGGCCAAGGATTTCGCGGGGGCCGATCGTATCCGCGATGAATTGAAAGCGGCCGGCATCATCCTGGAAGACGGGCCGCAGGGCACGAGCTGGCGCAGGGCCTGAACGGGGGCTGCGGGGCTGACCGAAGCAACGGGGCGCCAGCGCCCCGTTGCTGTTTGTTCTTGCCGAAAGGTGGGCGAGCTTGGCTGAACAATCATATGGACAGGTGGCATGAGCAATTACATTGTTTATCTCGGCGCGGTAGGCTGGACCCATGCGGCCTGGGAGAGCTGCTTCTACCCCGACGGCTTGCCGGCAGACTGGCAGTTGTCTTTCTACAACACCCAGTTTCGCTGCACTTATCTGCCCATGGCGCACTGGCGCAATGCCAGCGACGAGGAAGTGGCCGGCTGGCTGCAGGAGCCGCAGCAAGGCTTTCGCTTCGTGCTGGGCGGGGCGGGGGAGTGGAGTGCGGACGATGTGCCGAAAGCAGCGCGCTTCGGCAATCGCGCCGTGCGCGAGGCCGATGCCGACATTTGCTGGCTGGAGGGCGAGCCGGACCTGCGCGAGCTGGCCAGGCGCATGCAGGCGGCGGCGCGAACCGGCGTGCCCTTGTACGTGATTTCGCGCGATGCGGCGCTGGCTGCGCTCGGCAAAGTGCGTGAATTGATGGACGTTCTTGGCGTCTAGGGTTCGGGCAGCGCTTGCTTCCGATAGAATTGCAACTGAATTGAACAAAATAAGGACCAGGGCTTTGGACAATCTGGTGGAGATCCAGGACGTCACGTTCGGCTACAACGAACGCCCGATTCTGAAGGGGATCAATCTGACCGCCAGGCGCGGCCAGGTCATCGCCATCATGGGCAGCAGCGGCTGCGGCAAAACCACCCTGCTGCGGCTGATCGGCGGCCAGATCAAACCCAACAGCGGCAGCGTGCACGTCGCCGGGCAGAATGTCGGCGAACTCGATACGGCCGGCCTCTACGAATTGCGCCGCAAAATGGGCATGCTGTTCCAGTTCGGCGCGCTCTTTACCGACATGAGCGTGTTCGACAACATCGCATTCCAGATGCGCGAGCACACGCGCCTGCCGGAAGAGATCATCCGCGACCTGGTGCTGATGAAGCTGCATGCCGTCGGCCTGCGCGGCGCCGCGGACCTCATGCCTTCCGAGCTTTCCGGCGGCATGGCGCGGCGCGTGGCGCTGGCCCGCTCGATCGCCCTGGAGCCTTCGCTGGTCATGTACGACGAGCCGTTTGCCGGGCTCGACCCGATTTCGCTGGGCGTGATCGGCAATCTCATCCGCCGCCTGACCGACACCCTGGGGCTGACTTCCATCGTCGTGACGCATGACGTGCAGGAGTCGCTGAAAATCGTCGATTACGTCTATTTCGTCTCCGCAGGCGTGATCGAGGCGGAAGGCACGCCGGAGGAAATACGCCGTTCGGGCCTGCCTTTCGTGCACCAGTTCGTGCATGGCGAGCCGGACGGGCCCGTGCCTTTCCATTATCCGGCGCGTTCCTACGCCGAAGACCTGAGGCTGGGCTCATGATCGCGCCGTTGCGGCTGGTTGCCCGGCTCGGGCGGCGCACCCTGCAGGCGGTCGCCCGTATCGGCCTGGCCACCCGCTTCTTCTTTGCCACCCTGCTGCATTCGGGCACGGCATTCAGGCGTTTTGGCCTCATCATCCGGGAAATCTATTCTGCCGGCGTGCTGTCGCTGATCATCATCCTGGTGTCCGGCCTGTTCGTCGGCATGGTGCTGGGGCTGCAGGGCTTCGAGACATTGCAGACCTATGGTTCGGAATCGGCCCTGGGCGTGCTGGTAGCGCTGTCGCTGGTGCGCGAACTGGGGCCGGTGGTGGCGGCACTGCTGTTTGCCAGCCGCGCCGGCTCGGCGATTACCGCCGAAATCGGCCTGATGAAGGCGACCGAACAGCTCGCCGCCATGGAAATGATGGCGGTCGACCCGGTGGCCCGTGTGGTGGCGCCGCGCTTCTGGGCGGGTGTGCTGTCCATGCCCCTGCTCGCGGCGCTGTTCTCGGCCATGGGCATTTTCGGCGGCTATCTGGTCGGCGTGGTGCTGATCGGTGTGGACGAGGGCAGCTTCTGGTCGCAGATGCAGGCCCAGGTGGATTTCGAGGAAGATATCCTCAATGGCGTGATCAAGAGCGTGGTGTTCGGCGTGGCCATTACCGCGATCGCGCTGTTCGAAGGTTATGATGCGCCGCCGACGGCGGAAGGCGTTTCGCGCGCGACCACCCGCACGGTGGTCACTTCCAGCCTGGTCATCCTGGCGCTGGATTTTGTGTTGACGGCATTCATGTTTCGGGGGGTGAGCTGAATGAGCAAGGCTTGGCTGGACCTGTGGGTCGGGTTGTTCGTGGTGGCGGGCATCGGTGCCCTGCTGTTTATGGCGCTCAAGGTGGGCAACATGAGTTCCGTGAGGATGGCCGACAGCTATCAGGTGTCGGCGCATTTCGACAACATCGGCGGCCTCAAGGTGAGGGCGCCGGTAAAAAGCGCCGGTGTCGTCGTCGGCCGGGTGACGGGGATCAGTTTCGATGACCAAACCTATGAAGCCGAGGTCTTGCTCAGCCTGGACAAGCGCTATGCTTTTCCCAAGGATACGTCGGCGTCGATCCTGACTTCGGGCCTGCTTGGCGAACAATATATCGGCTTGGAAGCCGGCGGCGATAGCGTAAAATTAGCGAATGGAGATCGGGTCAGGCTGACCCAGTCCGCTGTGGTACTGGAAAACCTGATCGGACAGTTTCTGTTTAGCAAGGCTCAAGAGGGAGCGCCCAATGAAACCGCACAATAACAAGCTCGCACTGGCTCTGGTCGCCGCCGGCCTGGCGTTTTCCGGCCATGCCGGGGCGCAGACCGTCAACCTGCAACAGGCCGTGGAAATGAGCCTCTCCGCCGATCCGCGCATCAAGGAGCGCGAGCATCTGGTTGAGGCCGCACGCGGCCTGCTGGCTGAAGTGAAAGGCAACGAAGGCTGGCGCATCAGCGCCAACGCCTTCATCGGCCTGGCACCGGCCGTGGAGGGCGGGTTCTACAAGGGCGGTGCCTACAACGGCACCAACCCGCGCCGGGACGGCGACGACTGGAACGGACTGTCGGACTGGACCCACATCGAGTTCGCGCTGATCAAGCCGCTCTATACCTTCGGCAAGGTCGAGGCCTACGGCAAGGCCGCCGAGGGCAATATCGACATCAAGCGCGGCGACGTGCGCCAGACCCAGGCCGAGACCGTGTACGACACCAAGCGCGCCTACTACGGCTACCTCACGGCGCGCGACATCCGTCTGTTCCTGGAGGACATGCAGGGCCGCGTGGACAGCTCGATCAGCCGCGCCGAACGCGCGCTCAAGGAAGAAACCGGCGAAGTCACCCAGGCCGAGCTGTTTTCCCTGCAGGCGACCAGGGGCGTGATCGGCAAGTACGTGCATCAGGCGCGCGCCGTGGAAAAAATCAGCCTGGACGGCCTCAGGGTGCTGACCGGCCTGGGACTCAATGCACCGCTGACGGTGGCGGATGACAGGCTCGAGCCGGTGTCTTTCCCGGCTGCCGAACTGGCCGACCTGCAAGGCAGGGCGCTGACCGACCGGCCCGAGATGCAGCAACTGGAAGCCGGCCTCAAGGCACGTCGCGCGCTGGTGGCAGCCAAGAAGGCCGACAGGATGCCGGACGTCTATGCCGGCGTGGTCGGCTCCTACAGCTATGCGTCGCGCCGCGACCAGCTGGACAATCCGTATGTTTCCGATCCGTTCAACGGCGGCGGCCTGACTCCGGTCGTCGGCATCAAGTGGGATGCGGCCTTCGGCGTGGCCTCCGCCCGCGTGAGCCAGGCCCAGGCCGAGCTCGAAGCGCTCAACCAGAAAAAGCAGTTCGCACTGATGGGCATTCCTTTCGAGGTGAGCGAAGCCTACGCCAATGCCAGGGCGAACTATGCTGCGCAAAAGGACCTTGCGGAAGGCGCGGCGGCAGCGCGCCGCTGGGTGGTGGCTTCCATGGCGGATTTTGCCGCCGGCCTGGAAAAGGGCGACAAGCTGTCCGAAGCGATCAAGAGCTACGTGCTTGCGCAAACCGAGTATTTGCGCACCGTGAACGATTACAACATGAATGTGGCGCAGATCAGCAAGCTCACCGGGGAACAGAAGTAGTTTCCCGCAGTCTGCATTAGAACCCTAGATTTCGAGAGTTATCCATGTTGCGTGTCATATTAGGCCTCGTCGCCGGTCTTTTGTCCCTGGCAGCCTGGGCGGCCGATCCCCCACCCGATGTGCTGGCCAGGAACACGACCAATGAGGTGCTGGCCATCCTCAAGGCGGACAAGGACATTCAGGGCGGCAACGTCCAGAAGGTCTACGATCTGGTCGAAGCCAAGGTGCTGCCGCATTTCGATTTCAACCGCATGACCCAGCTCGCCGTCGGCAGGCACTGGAATGCCGCCAGTCCCAGGCAGAAGCAGACCCTGGTGAAGGAGTTCCGTTCGTTGCTGGTGCGTACCTATGCCTCTTCGCTCACCGCCTTCAGCAACCAGAGCATCGAGTTCAAGCCTTTTTCGATGCCGCCGGGGGCGACCGAAGTCACGGTGCAGACCGAAGTGAAGCAGCCGGGCGGCAAGCCCATCCCCATCAACTATGACATGCACAAGACGGCCTTCGGCTGGAAGGTTTACGATGTGTCCATCGACGCGGTGAGTCTGGTGATCAATTATCGGGCCTCCTTCGCCAACACCATCCGCCAGTCGGGCATCGACGGTCTGATCTCCATGCTTGAAGCGAAATCACGCAGCCTGGAAAAATCCGCTCCCCAGCCGAAAGCGCCTGCCAAGCCCAAACCCTCGGCTTCACTGGGACTGGCAGCTGCGCAAGCATGATCGAGCGGGAGGCAAATCTCTGCCGCCTGAGCGGCGATGCCACGCTCGACACCGTTCCCGGGCTGCTGGAAAAAATCCGGCCGCTGCTGCGCGAAGGCGTCGATACGCTTGACTGCGCGGGGGTCGCGAATGTGGATTCTTCCGCGCTCGGCTTCATTCTGGCCTGCAAACGCGAGGCGGAGGCCGGGCAGCGTCGCCTCAAGCTCACCGGCCTGCCGCCCAGCCTTCTCAACCTGGCATCGCTTTATGGCATCGCCGATCAGTTGTGATCCAGGAAGCCACAGTTGACCGCTTGCCGCTCCTGGAAGAATTCCATGGGCATTGATTTTCCCGTCCTCGCCAACGATCGTCGATCGGGTGAGAACGCTACGCATCCGGTGGTGCGTTCGAACGCCCAACGGTGGTTTCTAGGATGACCGCTGCGCTCAAGGTGACCGGCCTGGTCAAGCAGTACCGGCAGGCCCGTGCCCTGGACGGCATCGACCTCGAAGTTTCCCGCGGCGAGTTCTTCGGCCTGCTTGGACCCAATGGCGCCGGCAAGACCACGCTGATCAACATCCTCGCCGGCCTGGCCCGGCCGACCCAGGGCACGGTCGAGGTCATGGGCTTCGATGTCGCACGCGAATACGAACAATCGCGTCGTGCGCTCGGCGTGGTGCCGCAGGAACTGGTCTATGACCCGTTTTTCACCGCACGCGAAGTGCTGCGCGTGCAGTCGGGCTACTTCGGCATGCGCAGGAATGATGACTGGATCGAGCACGTGCTGCACAACCTCGGCCTGACGCCGCATGCCGACAAGAACATGCGCGCGCTGTCGGGCGGCATGAAGCGGCGCGTGCTGGTGGCGCAGGCGCTGGTGCACAAGCCGCCGGTGATCGTGCTCGACGAGCCCACCGCGGGAGTCGACGTGGACCTGCGCCAGACCCTTTGGCAGTTCATCCGCAGCCTCAACGAGGAAGGCCATACCGTGGTGCTGACGACGCACTACCTGGAGGAGGCCGAGACCCTGTGCGAGCGCATCGCCATGCTCAAGCAGGGCCGCCTAGTGGCGCTGGACAGCACGCGCAACCTGCTGTCGCGCCGCCACGGTCACCAGGCCCAGCTGAAGTTCGACGGCGAGCCGCCGCCCTCGCTCGGGCTCAAGCGCGGGCAGAGCAGTTGCTGGCTGTATGGCTTCCAGGAATACGTCCAGCTGGAAACGCTGCTGGCCGGTCTGCGGACAGCCGGAATCAGGGTACTGGAAATGCAGCTGATCGAGCCGGACCTGGAAGACGTGTTCACCGAAATCATCCAGAACGCATGACCGGATTCTCGACCCTGCTCTACAAGGAACTGCTGCGCTTCTGGAAAGTGGCGTTCCAGACCATCCTGGCGCCCATCGTCACCGCCATGCTCTACCTGCTGATCTTCTCCCATGTGCTGGAAGAGCGGGTGCAGGTCTATCCCGGCATCAGCTACACCACCTTCCTGGTGCCTGGCCTCATCATGATGTCCATGCTGCAGAACGCCTTCGCCAACAGTTCGTCCAGCCTCATCCAGTCCAAGATCACCGGCAATATCGTGTTCGTGCTGCTCGCGCCGCTGTCCTACCTGGAGTTCTGTGCGGCCTATCTGCTGGCCTCGGTCATCCGCGGCGTGGTGGTGGGGGTCGGCGTGGGGCTGGCAACGGTGTGGTTCACCGATTTGCCCCTGATGCATCCGGTCTGGCTGCTGGCGCTGACCGTGTTGTCTACCGGCATCCTCGCCGCGCTCGGCATCATTGCCGGCATGTGGGCGGACAAGTTCGACCAGCTTGCCGCATTCCAGAACTTCCTCATCATGCCGCTGACTTTCCTGTCGGGGGTGTTCTATTCGATCCATTCCCTGCCGCCGTTCTGGCAGGCGCTTTCGCACTGGAACCCGGTGTTCTACATGATCGACGGCTTCCGCTGGGGCTTCTTCGGCCACTCCGACGTGGCGCCTGGCTTGAGCCTGCTGGTCGTCGGCGCCAGCTTTGTGGCAATATCCGGGTTTACCCTGCTGCTGCTCAGGCACGGCTACAAACTGAGGTATTGAAATGGTTAGTCCACAGGATATCGAACGATGGATTGCAGCGGCGTTGCCCTGTGAAAAGCTCGAGGTGAAGGGCGATGGCCACCACTTCGAAGCGGTTATCGTCAGCGGAGAATTCCGCGGCAAGAACATGGTGCAGCAGCACCAGCTGGTATACAAGGCGCTGGGTGACCGCATGCGCGAGGAAATCCACGCGCTGTCGATGAAAACCTACACCCCCGAAGACTGGGCCAGCCGCTGAACCTTCCCTAGACAATGGACAAACTGTCGATACATGGCGGTGCAACGCTCAACGGCGAAGTGCGCATTTCCGGGGCCAAGAATGCCGCGCTGCCGATCCTGACCGCGGCGCTGCTTTCAGCCGAGCCGCTGCGGCTCGGCAACGTACCCAACCTCAAGGACATCAGCACGCTGCTGGCGCTGCTCGCGCACATGGGGATACGCATTACGCGCGATGACGACCGTGTCGAACTCGACGCCAGGGATATTCCCGTGCTGGAGGCGCCCTACGACATGGTCAAGACCATGCGTGCGTCCATTCTGGTGCTGGGCCCCACGCTCGCGCGCTTCGGCGAGGCCCGG
This sequence comes from Betaproteobacteria bacterium SCN2, assembly GCA_008923285.1. GTDB lineage: Bacteria > Pseudomonadota > Gammaproteobacteria > Burkholderiales > Thiobacillaceae > UBA6918. The sequence goes on along the minus strand of WBSG01000027.1, from coordinate 8,532 downwards.
GTCAGCCTGCCCGGCGGCTGCGCCATCGGTTCGCGCCCGGTCGACCTGCACATCAAGGGCCTGCAGGCCATGGGTGCGGAAATCCACATCGAGCACGGCTACATCCATGCCAGCGCGAAAAAACTCAAGGGCACACGCTTCGTCATGGATGCGGTCACCGTCACCGGCACCGAGAACCTGATGATGGCGGCCTGCCTGGCCGAGGGCATCACGGTGCTGGAAAACGCCGCACGCGAGCCGGAAGTGGTCGATCTCGCGCGTTGTCTCGCTGCCATGGGTGCAAAAATCCAGGGCGCCGGCACCGATGTCATCACCATCGAGGGGGTGACGGCTTTGCACGGTGCCGAGCACGCCGTCATGCCGGATCGCATCGAGACCGGCACCTTCCTGGTCGCGGGCGCCATGGCCGGCGGCTGCGTGAAGGCCACGCACACCCAGCCCGATGCGCTGGATGCCGTGATCGCCAAGCTGCGCGAGGCCGGTGCTCGTGTCGAGACGGGTCCGGACTGGATCGAGGTCTGCCGCCAGGGCAGGCTGAAGTCGGTCGACATCCGCACTGCGCCGCACCCGGCCTTTCCCACCGACATGCAGGCCCAGTTCATGGCCATGAACGCCATCGCCGAGGGCGCAGCGAGCGTGACCGAGACCATTTTCGAGAACCGCTTCATGCACGTGCAGGAACTGCGCCGGCTGGGCGCCAACATCGAGGTTTCCGGCCATACCGCGCTGGTGCGCGGGGTCGAGCGGCTGGACGGCGCCATCGTCATGGCCACCGACCTGCGCGCCTCGGCCTGCCTGGTGCTGGCCGGCCTGGTGGCGCAGGGCGAGACGGTGATTGACCGCATCTATCATCTCGACCGCGGCTACGAGCATATCGAGGACAAGCTTTCCGCGCTCGGCGCGCGTATCCGGCGTGTCCATTAAACTTGGCGTGCACGCCCGCATCGCGTGCGCTCAGAAAAAACCGACATGATTACCATCGCCCTTTCCAAAGGCCGCATCTTCGAGGAAACCAGGCCGCTGCTGGCGGCGGCCGGCATCGTGCCGGCAGAGGACCCCGAAGCCTCGCGCAAGCTCATCATTCCGACCAACCGCGCAGACGTGCGCCTGCTCATCGTGCGCGCCACCGACGTGCCGACCTACGTGCAGCACGGCGGCGCCGACATGGGCATTGCCGGTCGCGACGTGCTGATCGAGCACGGCGGCGAAGGCCTGTACCAGCCGCTGGATTTGAAGATCGCGCGCTGCAGGATGATGGTGGCGGTGCGCGAGGGCTTCGACTATGCCGGCCGCGTCAAGGAAGGCGCGCGCATCCGCGTCGCCACCAAGTATGTCAGCACCGCGCGTGAGCATTTCGCCTCCAAGGGCGTGCACGTCGACCTCATCAAGCTCTACGGTTCGATGGAACTGGCGCCGCTGGTGGGGCTGGCCGACGCCATCGTCGATCTGGTCTCCACCGGCGGCACGCTCAAGGCCAACGGCCTCGTCGCGGTCGAGCACATCACCGACATCAGCTCGCGCCTGGTGGTCAACCAGGCTTCGCTCAAGACCAAGCGCGCGCTGCTGAGACCGCTGTTCGACGCATTCACCTCCGCCATAGAAAGCCAGCCGGCATGAAAAGCCATTCAAACGAGGATTTGTCTCCGCTCTGGTTCTGGCTGCCGATGGGCTTTGTGTTGCTGCAGCTTGCCGTGCGCTATGTTTCGCCCGAGGCGCATGACCTCTATATCCAGGGCCAGAAGGAAACCGGCCTGGTCGAGCTGCTGACGCCGCTGGCGCTGCTGCCCGGCATTGTGCTGGGCCTCAGGTCCCTGCGTCTGTGGCAGCACCTGCCGACTTTTCCGAGCAGGGCATGGGTCGCCATGGTCACGCTGGGCGCCTTCTACATGGCGGGAGAGGAAATCAGTTGGGGCCAATGGCTGTTCTACTGGGACACGCCGGAAGTATTTGTCCGCATCAACGACCAGAACGAGACCAACCTGCACAACACCAGCGCCTGGCTCGACCAGAAGCCGAGGCTGCTGCTGGAATTGTGGGCATTGATCGGCGCGATCCGCATCTGGGTGCTGGATGCGCGCGGCAGGAAAACCGACCCCGGCACCACCGCCTACTGGTTCTGGCCCAGCCGTCCGCTGGCCTGGACCGGGCTGCTCTCCGCCCTGGTGATGATGCCCGAGCGCGTCAGGGACTGGTGGGGGATCCGCCTGCCGTCACCCTTCGACATCCGCGTGACCGAAACCCAGGAACTGGTGCTGGGCTTCTTCCTCACCTTCTTCCTGGCGTCGGTCTGGCTGAGGCTGCGTTCCCGGTCAGGTGGCTAAACCGATAGATCCGGCACGCGTCCGGCGCATCCTGGTCATCAAGTGGAGCGCCATGGGCGATGTGGTGGGCGCGACCACCTTCATCGAGGACATCCGTGCCGCATTCCCGACAGCCGAGATTCATCTCAATACGCTGAAGCCCTGGGACCGCCTGTTCGAAGGCGATCCGCGCTTTTCCAGCGTGTTCGCCATCGACGTACGCGGATCCAGGGGGCGCCTTGCCGCAGCCATGCAATGGATGCGAGCCGTTCTCGCCGGGCATTACGACCTGATTTTCGACCTGCAGTCCACCGACCGCAGCCGCATCATGCTGGGGCTGCTGCGCCCGCTGTCGCCGCAATTGAAGGCCATTGTCGGCCACAATCCCGGCTACCCCTACACCCATGCGCCCGAGCGCCCGCCCGAGCCTTATCCCGGCTGGCATTCGGATCTGGCTTTGAGGGCGGCAGGCGTGCCGCGCGTCACGCAGCACGGCCGTCTTCATGTTTCGCAGGCCAGCCGCGACAGGGTGGCCGGGCTCATGGCGCAGCATGGACTGGTTGCCGGCGCATATGTCCTGCTGCTGCCGGGCTCGCAGAAGGCAGGCTGGCTCAAGCGCTGGGGGGTCGAGCGCTACGCCGCGCTGGCGCGCATGCTGCGCGAGGCGGGCGTGGGCAGGGTCGCCATCATCGGCGGTCCGGACGAGGTGGAAGACTGCGCCGCCATTGCAGGGCAGGGCGGCGAGGGCGTGGTCAACCTCAATGGGCTGACCAGCATCCCTGAAATCGTGCCGCTGGCGGAGGCCGCGGCCTGCATCGTCGGCAACGACACCGGCGCCGCCCATGTCGCTTCCTGCGCGGGCAGGCCGCTGCTGGTCATCTGCGGGGCTACCGACCCGAGAAGGGTGCGGCCCATCGGCCCGCATGTGCAGGCCGTGCAATGGACGGGCCCCTGCATCAACTGCTACCGGAAAACCTGCAATTACCAGCCCGAACTGGCCTGCATGGAGGCGGTGAAGGTCGAGTCGGTGGCCGACTGGGTGCTGGGCTGCTGCGGATTCCGGCAGGGCGACCGGGCGGTCGCAACTGATGTCAGGATGTTCTGAGGCGCCGGCGCCGGATTACCACTCCATGTCGGCGGCATAGCCGTAGTCGATCAGCATCTGTCCGGCATGCTGCTTGAAATAGGCTTTTTCATCTGCCGTCATTTCCCGTTTCCATTTCCCTGCGCCATTGAACAATTGCTGGTTGATCTGCCAGTTGCGAAGCTGCGCATGATGCTTGCCGGCGGCGGTAGGCGGCTGCTGCGTCGTCGGCGAGCGGAACAGAGTAAGGTCGCGCTTGTGAAAATTGCGCATCGACGCATCGTAGGGCTCGCCCAGGAAATCGCAGATTCTTGGCATGACGGCGTCGAAATTGCCGACCAGTTCTTCGTAGTGCAGGCGGAAGACGCGCGGGTGGCCCCAATACGCTTCCCCGGCGCGATTGTCCCGCACCCAGCGGGCCACGCCGGCGGCGATGGTGTTCTTCTGCCACAGAAATTCCGCCATGCGCGTCTTCCAGGCGGCCTTGAGATAGGCGCGGCTCTCGAATGGAATCGCGTGAATGTGCGGATGCATGTTCAGCATTTTCAGCAGGACCGACGTGCCGCTGTGGCCGCAGCCAAGGATGAAGATCGGCGGCGACTTGACGCGTATGCCCCTGGCGTAATTCCTGTTGAACTCGAGGAGTTGGCGCAGCCGCTCATGGCGCAGGATCTTGGCGGTCAGTCCCATCGCTAGCGGTACGACTCGTCTTGCCAGAGGTATTCGTGCGAGTAGGGCATGCCCATGGTGGTCTCGATGATGTACTGCACCACGCGCTCGCCGCTGAAATGCTCGCGGTAGAACGCCTGGCCGTTGGCCGCGGTCTGGCTGCGCAGGCCGTCGTCTGCCTGGAACAGCCGGATCTTGCGCACGAGGTCGTCGAAGTCGCCGAAATAGGCGGCGGACTCCTCGCCGAAGAATCGCTGCAGCCCGTTCCTGTCGCTGAGGAAGGTCAGCACCCCGTTGCCCATCAATTGTGAAATGCGTGCGGACGAGTACAGGTGCCAGCCCTCGAAGCGATTGAGGTTGAGCCCCATCTTGCTGCCGGCCAGCGCATCGTCGTAGGCCCGCCCCCAGATCGCCGGGTGCCCGTGCATGCCGAAGCTGTCGAAGCGCAATTCCCTGTCGAGGGTGTCGTGCAGCCGCTTGACGAAGGGATAGCGGTCGTCGCTCGTGTTGCCCACGCCGCAGAATATCAGGTCGCGGTCGAAGCGTGTCTTGGCGGCGTTGTCCTGATCCTCCACGCACGGGTCGGTGGGATTGGGCATGTAGGAAACGATGTTGCGGCCGGTGAGGAACTGCTTCAGCGGCTCGCCGCCGGTGGTGATGAAAACGGCATCCGCCACCGGCAGGCGATAGCGTATCTTCTCAAGCACCGGTGGGTCCCACAGCGGATCGACGTTGCGGTAGGCGATTCTGAGGCCGGGCAGCAGGCGCTTGATTTCGAGCAGGGTCTCGTTCCTGATGATGTCGCAGTGGCCGAGCAGCAGCAGTTCAGGCTGGAAATTCTCGCAGGTTTCGATCAGCCTTTTGTTCGAGCGACTGAAGCCGAGCGGCTTGATGTTGAGGGGGGCTTCGAAGTGGGCGATGTCGCGGTCGCTGAATTCCAGCACCTTGTGGTTGTTGCGGATCAGCCCGTTGAACAGCTTCCTGCCGGTGGCGACCTTGGTGTTACCATATCGCCGGATCATGATGTTGTCGATGTGGAGAATGCGCATTCCGCGTCTGCGAAGAATCAGGGTTCACAACGCATCAACTATATCATCAAGCGGTACGGGGTTTCGGCGCGGCCGGATGAATTTGCATGGGACACAAGACCAAGGTTTTTTGCATCGGCTTCCAGAAGACGGGCACCACCTCGATGGGCGCCGCGCTTGAAATGCTGGGCTACCGGATGACGGGCGGAAACTGGGCCCGCGATCCCGAGGTTTCCAGGGTGGCCCTGCAGCGCGCACTGGAGACGGCGCAGCACTACGATGCGTTTCAGGATAATCCCTGGCCGCTGCTGTACAGGGAAATGGACCAGGCCTTTCCCGGCAGCAAGTTCATCATGACCATCAGGCCACCCGAGCAATGGATCAAGAGCGCCGTCAAGGGCTTCGGCACGGGAACCAGTCCGGTGCGCGAATGGATTTACGGCGCGGGCGCGGGCAGCCCGGTCGGCAACGAGGAAATCTGGCTGCAGCGCTATGCGCGGCACAATCGTGAGGTGCTGGAATACTTCGCCGACCGGCCGGCGGATTTCATGATCATGGACCTGGCCGCCGGCGACGGCTGGGAAAAGCTGTGTGCCTTCCTCGGCGAGCCGGTTCCGGAAGCGCCCTTTCCGCATGCCAATCCGGCGCACAAGAAATTCTTCAAGCGCATGCTCAAGTCGATCAGAAGGCGCCTGGGTCGCTGACGACTGGGCGCCCGGCCTTGCTTTGCCCCGGCCTGACGGCATTATGGGGCATGCCGCGGCACCTGGTTGCCAGGCCTGATTTTCCGCTCCCGCACACCGAAAACCCTGGCCTGAGATATCATTTTGCACGGCATCCAGGTTTCAAGGGTACACTATTCCCGGACGAATCATGAACCCGGTCTGGCAGGGACTGTCTTGATGACCAGGCTTGAGGTGCGCCCGGCTTGTGCGGCATTAGCCGTGCTGGAGACACATTGGAGGCATTGGGCTGCTTTACTTCGGGGCCCGGCATGAACAATCATTATTAGAGGACACACAATGTCGGCAAAAGAACCGATACGCGTTTGCGCCAGGAGTGCGGTCAGATGATCCATGTCCTGACAGTGCATTGGCAAAGCGACCAATGGATAGACATCCAGTTCGAAGCGTTGCGCCGCCACATGGGCAGGCCCTACCGGGTTTATGCGTTTCTCAATGGAATCGATATCACCCTTCAGCGGGAGAAGTTTTTTTACTGCAGCGACGAGGACATCAAGTCGCACGCGGTAAAGCTCAATCTGCTTGCGGACATGGCGTGCATGGCCGCCGAGGGCCCGGATGACTGGCTGGTATTCCTCGACGGGGACGCCTTTCCGATCGGTGATGTTCATTCCTACGTTGAACCACGCTTAGCTAAATTCCCGCTTATTGCAGTACGACGTGATGAGCATCAAGGTGATGTTCAGCCGCATCCGTGCTTTTGCCTGACAACGGTGGGATTCTGGAAACGGATCAGAGGTGATTGGAAAGCAGGCTTTCAGTGGAAAACAGTGAGCGGGAGCATGGTGACTGATGTGGGTGGGAACTTGCTAGGTCAGCTTCAGCAGGCCGGGGTTGATTGGTACCCCATTACAAGGAGCAATCAATACAACCTGCATCCACTCATGTTTGGGATCTACGGAGATGTCATATATCACCATGGTGCTGGATTCCGAATTCCAATAACCAGGATGGACAGGGGGCACTTGCTCAAGAGGATAAAAATGCATCGTAAGATTAATTATCTTTTCAATAGAAAAAATCTGGAAAGAACTAAGAAAGCAAATATTGAATTGAGTGAACGGATATTTGCTGAAATTTGTTCGAATGAGTTTTTTTATCGGCAATTCCAAAAAATTGATGGAAATGAAAATTAATCGAAACCGCTTATCAAATTCCCGTGAGTTTATGTGGTCGTTTACGGCTGCCCTCGCTGTAAAAAATGGACTTTTAATGGTCATGCACGTTCCCTCAACGTGGGCAAACTTTATTGCTGATATATAACCAGGAAAAGTATGGGAATCAAATTTTCAAGGCTGATTCGAAGGGCCGGCTTCATGCTTTCGAAAGGGAGGGAATATAAACAGGATTTCCATATCAGTGGATTTAAGCCTCCGGTCAGAAAGAATGACATTTACGATCATCTAAATTCTTTGTATTGGCATGCCATGGAAGCGAGGCCAGAATATCTTGTTGAATTGGGTACAAGAGGCGGGGAAAGCACTAAAGTTCTTCTGTGTGCTGCAAGAGATTTGGATGTCAAAATGCTTAGTGTTGATATCAATGATTGTGGTGGTATCGAAGTCGATGACAAGGGGCGTTGGACTTTTATTCAGTCTGATGATGTCGAGTTCGGTCAGCGCGGCTTCCAGGAATGGTGCCATGAAAACAATTTAAGCTCCAAGGCCGGCTTTGTCTTTATCGACACGTCCCATCTCTATGACCATACCAGGGCCGAAATTGACGTGTGGGTGAAAAATTTGGCGCTAGGCGGCACCATGATTTTTCATGACACGAATATGGGTAACGTGTATGCCAGGCTTGATGGAAGCTTGGGGTATGGTTGGGATAACAACAGGGGCGTCATTCGTGCCATTGAGGATCTGCTTGGCAGGCGATATGACGAGAATGCCTTTTTTGTCGATTATGCGGCCGGCTTTCTGATTAGGCATTATCCAAATTGCAGTGGAATGACGGTTATCAAGAAGATGGCAGTCTTATAAAAACTTCTTCATGGCCTCCATTTGTGCAGTACTTGATCGCCCCAATTCTGTTGGGTTGCCGACCGCTACTTGCTAGTCCCTGTTCGTTAACGTTAAATGATTTGATGAATAAATGAGGCATTACGAAAGCAGAAAGCGCGTCATGGTCACTGGCGGTGCCGGCTTTCTCGGTTCGCATCTGTGCGACAAACTGTTGGAGCAGGGCCACGAAGTGCTGTGCGTGGATAACCTCTTCACCGGTACCAAGCGCAACATCGACCACCTGCATGGTCACCCGCGCTTTGAGTTCATGCGCCACGACATTACCTTTCCGCTGTACGTGGAAGTCGACGAGATATACAACCTCGCCTGCCCGGCCTCGCCCATCCATTACCAGCACGACCCCGTGGCCACCACCAAAACCTCGGTCCACGGCGCCATCAACATGCTGGGCCTGGCCAAGCGTCTCAAGGTACGTATCCTGCAGGCTTCCACCAGCGAGGTTTACGGTGATCCGCAGGTGCATCCGCAGACCGAAAGCTACTGGGGGCACGTCAACCCCATCGGCATACGCTCCTGCTACGACGAAGGAAAGCGCTGCGCGGAAACCCTGTTCTTTGATTACCACCGCCAGCACAGGCTGGAAATCAAGGTGGCACGTATCTTCAACACCTATGGTCCACAGCACCGCGAAGGCGTGGCTGTGGGCGTCGAACAGCATCTCGTGGGTTTGCAGCGGATAGGCGC